>JBCDHD010000007.1:0-281619 GCA_038750505.1 Bacteroidota bacterium
CAATACCACTGTATAAAGAAAGGGAAACGCGATAAAAAACAACGGTATTTCTGTAAAAGCTGTCACCTATACTTTCAGGAAAGCTATGTGTATCAAGCCTATAAATCCAATATCAATAGTACTACAACACTATTGCTTAAAGAAGGTTGTGGGGTTAGAAGTATTTCCAGGATCTTAAATATTTCCTCAGGGACCGTGCTATCAAGAATACTAAAAATTGGAGAACAGATCAAAGTCCCAGATTTTGATCAATTGGGATGCCAATTTGAAGTAGATGAGCTTTGGAGTTTCGTTGGGTCCAAGAAAAATGCAGTATGGATTATTTACAGTGTAGAAAGAAATACTAGAATGGTAGTAGATTTCTCTGTGGGCAGAAAGACATCAGAAAATATTAGGCCGCTAGTAAATAAGTTGATAGGCCCCCGCTACCGCACGATTCCTATCGTGTGGTAGTTATAAATAATAAGAAGTTCCTTTAAAGACTTAAATTTAGGCATGAGCAGGAACTATAAGTTTCACAATCCTGAAGGCCTTTATTTTGTGAGCTTTGCTGTGGTAGAATGGATGGATGTTTTCACACGAAACGAGTATAAGGATATTCTTCTCGAGAGTCTTTCCTTCTGTCAAGCAAATAAGGGAATGGAAATAGTAGCTTGGTGCATTATGACCAATCATGTGCATTTGGTATTTAGGTGTGTTGGTTCTGAGCCGCCAGAAAAAGTTTTAGGAGATTTCAAAAGATGTACCAGCAATCAGTTAGGTAAAGGCAATCGACAGAAATCCAAGAGAAAGCCGAAAGGAGTTTCTGCTGGACCAATTTAAAAGGGCTGCCCAACGGTCATCCAATGTAAAGCATTATCAATTTTGGAGATATGACAACAAACCTATTGCGCTTTGGAGCAATCCCGTAATCTGGGAGAAGGTGAACTACGTTCATCAAAATCCTGTTGAGGCCGGGTTGGTTTTTAAAGCAGAGGGTTATGTGTACAGCAGCGCAATTGATTATGCAGGGGAGCAGGGACTTCTGGAAAACATAGTGGTATTTGAGTATCATTAAATATACTACCCACGCGAAGGCTTGCCTGCTGCAAGCAGGGATTCGCGCGGTAGCAGGGGTAATCTGGGAGAAGGTGAACTACGTTCATCAAAATCCCGTTGAGGCAGGGTTGGTTTTTAAAGCAGAGGATTATGTGTACAGCAGCGCAATTGATTATGCAGGGGAGCAGGGACTTCTGGAAAACATAGTGGTATTTGAGTATCATTAAATATACTACCCACGCGAATGCTTGCCTGCTACAAGTAGGGACTCGTGTAATAGCTTGGGGTTGAACCAGTGCACACTATTGTGGCGGAATTCCGGTAAAATCGTGAGTACAACACGGTAATCACCATCCCTGATACCTACCTTAATTTTTAACATGCGCTTTATCGAATTCTAAACAACAGATCCCTTAAAATTCCGTTATAGTAATCCAAATCATACATGACTTATGCGAAAGTTCTACGCGTTGTCCGTATTGGTACTCCTAGCTGCCTGTGCTACCTTTACCGGCGGTAAGAAAGTGACCACCACAATTCCTTGTATCGGAGCCATAGGAACAACACATGCTTCCTTTTTTTCCAAGGCATTTGTAAAAGTAGGGGCTCCGGAGCTGAGCGCTCCCATTGCTGTTCAGATCCAGTCGATGGCATTTGATCGATCCACATTTACCGCCTATAAAAAATTCAGAACTGCTCAAGGAAAGGAAGTCACCCTGGAATATGTAGATACGCTGGACACAAAACCGCGTTTTTTTCAGTTGGCGCTCTCCAATGTTGTCCAATTTACTGAACAACTGAACACCGAACGCAACCGTAGCTTACGAACCTATATCATGCAGGACCGGCAGCATTTATTGCTATCCGGAGTTTCCTTTGTTACAGATGAGGCAACCGCTTTGCAATTACAAAAAGCGGTTCATTTTTACCTTACCTCCAATGCCGGAGAATTGCAGCTGCAAGGAAAAACAGGAAAGCACAAAACAACGATCCCTATGGCTGCCTTGCAGGTATTTGATTTCAATACCTCTGGTTTTTGCTGGCAAAACAACCGCTATGGCAAACCTGAAATTGCATTGATCGTTCCAAAAGGAGCGGGTTGCCCTCCGGATTTGGAAAAGGATGCGTCTAAGATTGACGACACCAAAGTGTATTTAAAACTACAACCATGACAAAACAATTCGGCTTACTCCTTAGTCTTACATGTGTATTCCTAAGCTGCGAGGAGATCCTTGAAGTACAGGATATTTCCGAGCAGGAGGTACAACTATTGTCCCCCACCTCCGGGAGTGTGGTAACGGATACTATAGTCAACTTTAACTGGGACCCCGTCAACGCTGCCAATGCCTATCACATACAGATCGCTACGCCCAACTTTCAAAATGCAGCCCAGTTTGTGCTGGACAGTACTCTGGTGGTAGATTCCACGTTCGTAGGCACTCGTATTTCCCGTACTTTATCCAGTGCTGCTTACGAATGGCGGGTACGGGCACAGAACAGCGATTTTGAAACGGCCTTTTTTGTAAATGACTTTACCGTGGATACCTCCTCGGATTAACGACGGGCCGGTGAAAAAAAACAAAAAAACATACCTGCTATTGGGTGTCGTCCTTACCATCTGGGGTGTGCTGGGGGTTAAGATCATAGGGGCGCTACGTCCTACCGAAACTACGCCCGCTATGGAAGCGGTCGTTTTTAAAGCAACGCCTGTGACCATTGAAAAACGAGATACTTTTCGTATATCCGGGGACTATCGCGACCCCTTCCTGGGGACCTTGCCCAAAGCGGAAACGCCTCAAAGAAAGCAGCCTTCGCGACCTAAAGTTACCCTACCCAGAAAGCAGATCTCCTACCTGGGTTCCATAGCACAGAACGGTTCCAACAACCGTATGTTTTTTGTAACTATTGATGGGCAACAGCATATGATGTCCAAAGCGGAAAAGATTAATGAGGTGACCCTGGTATGGGGCAACACTGAATCAATTCGGGTAAAATACCCCGGCCATACCGAAACCATAGCAGTGCAACAATGAGGGTCACAAAAAAAATACAAGCCGGAGCCCTGCAACTGGTGCTTTTTGTAGGGGCCATTATTGCTGTGGTACTGCTCTGCTTTGTACTCCTCGCGTATTCCAATCAACTTTTTCACAAAAAGACAGATCTTACCGTAGCGCTTATTCAGGCCGCCCATAGTGGGTTACAAACTTCTTTACAGGACGCTTTTGATCCCACGGCTACCTCGCACACGCCCGGGGAAAATGCACTTGGTATTGAAAATAAAGTAGCCGTAAGGTATTGGGGGCTGTTTCAACTGCGCAAGGCATGGGCCAAAAAAGGGGCGGTACAATTTGAACGTTGGGCGGTTGTAGGGCATACACGCCCGGAACTTCCGGCACTCTATCTAAAGGATAATCAATTCCCCCTGGTAGTGGCAGGGAATTCTCGCATTACCGGCACCGCCTACCTTCCGGAACGTGGGGTAAAAATGGGGAACATTTATGGGCACAGCTATCAGGGTTCCCAATTGATCTTCGGTAAGACCAGAAAAAGTGATGCCCGATTGCCGGATTTGGACAACGCATTGACCGCACAGTTACAACAGCTCACCGGACCCCTATTTGATCCGCAAGGCGAAGTCATCACTTTCAAATCGGGGATGGCGATAAAAAACAGTTTTGGAGCACCCACAAAGATCATCAAAGGAGCAACACTGATCCTGGACAAGGCTTCCTTAAAAGGCAATGTAATGGTCTGGGCGAGCAAGCAGATTGTGGTTCCCTCCACTGCGCAACTCAACGATATCGTACTCCTGGCCCCCAACATTACCATCGAAAGTGGAGTGTATGGGAATTTTCAGGCCGTTGCCCAAAAAAAGATCGCCGTGGGTAAAGGCAGCCGATTGACCTATCCTTCGCTACTAGCCGTACAGGGTACACCACAGTCTTCCAATACAGCCCCCACCTGGATCCCTCCGATTACCCTGGATACTGATGCCGAAGTCCGTGGAATACTGATCTACCAGGACCAGGGAAGAGACAAGCGCTATGTCCCGCATATCCGGATCGCTACCAACGCCCGGGTCTATGGAGAGGTATTCTGTACACAGAATCTGGAGCTGAAAGGTGCGGTATATGGCAATGTTACCACCCGGGGTTTTCTAGCCATGGAAAATGGGAATAGTTACCAGAACCACCTATATAATGGCACCATTGACAGCACTGTGTTACCACAGGAATACGGGGGTTTATGCTATAACGGGCATCATATGAATCAAGTAATACAATGGTTGTACTAAAGAAGATAAAAGGCGCTACTTTAATGGAAACCCTGGTGGCTACCGTACTCATTGTGGTACTCTTTATGCTGGCCAGTCAACTCATGAACACGCTGTTCGCCACTACCATTCGACAGGACGATTCGCAGTTACGTCAGGAGGTATTGCGCTTACAGTACCGCTATGAAAACCATAGGTTAGAAGTGCCCTATGCTACTGAAAAAGCGGGTTGGGAGATCAGCGTAGAAAAGAGCGTTTGGGCCTCCAAAAGCCAAATCATAATTTCGGCCAGACATACAGCCACCGGAAAAGAACTTCTCGTTAATAGGATAGATGAGTAATGCGAACAAAATACCGGGTTTTACGCTAAGCGAAATGGTAGTTGTACTATTGCTCACAACCCTTGTTGTGGGTATGGCTTTTTCCGTATTACAGCTGGTACAACGACAAATGCAGGGAATCGCAACAAATTATGAACAGCATTCAGAAGTGAATCTATTGCGGCAAAGCCTTTGGATCGATTTTAATCAATCCCAGAACATATGGTACGATGCCCAAGGTGCGGAGTTAGCCTGTGTTAACCAACTGCGGGAGGTTAAGTATGCTTTTCATTCCGATTATATTACCAAAGGGCAAGATACCTTCCGGATAAAGGTAATCAGCAAAAGTTCCTTTTTTACAGGGGAGCCCCGCCTGGGGGGAGAGATCGATGCTATTGATCTGTTACTATCTCCGGAAAGTGGTGGGCAATCGTTGTTTGTCTATAAACAAAATGCAGCAACCGCTTTTCTAAATAACGAACTATGGGTTTTAAACTAGACCAACAGTTGACCTCTTCCTTTGCGGAAAATTCGCAGAAAGACAGCTGGGAACAGCTGCTGAAAAAAGAGATACACCTTTTTGGCGCCTTCTTTAATGGAAAGCGGAAGGAGGCCTTCTATACGGAACTGGCAATACTGCTGAATGCCGGGATCCATTTGCGGGATGCCCTGGCCCTGCAAACCGAAAATCAAAAGAAAGTAAAGCTTAAGGATTTTTATACTCAAATGCTGGAGGATCTGGATGCGGGAAGTAGCTTTTTTGAAGTGCTACAAGCGCGAAAAGAATTTACCCAATACGAGTATTATTCTGTTCAGATCGGGGAAGAGACCGGCAACCTGGCCAAGATCATTGCCGAATTGGGTTCTTTTTTTTCGGGAAAGAACGAACAACGCCGCAATCTGGTCAATGCCATGACCTATCCTATTATTATTTTGTGCACCGCAATACTGGTAGTGATTTTCATGTTGAGTATGGTAGTGCCCATGTTTGAAGATATTTTCAAGCAAAATGGTGTGGAATTACCGCCAATTACCAAGGGGATTATTGCTTTTTCCAATCTAATACGGGACTACGGCATTTTAATGGTACTGCTGGGTATCGGAGGCGTTGTGGCACAGCGCTTTCTGCGGAAGCTTGAGCGGATACAACGAAAACGCGACCAGTTGCTGTTGGGAATTCCGTATCTGGGCCATTTTATCAAAACCGTATACCTGGCCCAGTTTACTCAAGCTGTGGCCTTACTTACGGCTTCCCGGGTGCCCATGCTGAACAGTATACAAATGGTAAAGCAAATGATCCGGTTCTATCCTTTGCGCGATGCCTTGTCCATGATGGAAGCTAAAATTGTGAAAGGAAAGGCCCTTCATGAAAGTATTCAAGGCACAAAAATCTTTGATCATAAAATGGCAGCGTTGATAAAAGTGGCTGAGGAGACCAACCAAACCGAATACATATTTGAAAAGTTGAATCAGCAATATGCCCAGGAGGTGCAGCAAAGATCCAAGGTATTGACCACCCTAATGGAACCCTTGATCATTGTAGTAATAGGCCTCTTTGTAGGAGTGATCCTCGTGGCGATGTACTTACCGATGTTTAAACTAAGTAGTGTGTTAGGATAAGATGCCTAATCCACTTGTACTTCTATGCCTAAACGTCGTTCCGGCAAACAATATCGCTTCGCTTTTACGCTAGGTAGTGGGGTTCTGATAGGCTTTGGAAGCCTGCTATCCATTTTTTAGCACTGTTTTATTTCCGCTATCCAGCGAAGGGATTCGCGTAGTTTATCTTTGCTACTTGTGCCCCGGCAATACAACATGCTACAGACAGGTACCGCAGCGCTAGAGATTTGGAGTTTTCTCAGGATTTTCCAGGCAGTTTTATCGCTTTTTACGTCGCTCTTTCCCCTTTCTATTCTAAAATCTTACTGTAATTTCATAGGGATAAAATCCTACTGTTCATGAAACGACATTTCTGTTTTTTGGTTGTAACTTTTCTTGTATTGCTCCTCCCCTTGTATACTGTTGCGCAAAGCCCTGAATATGAAGCCCAAAAGAAGGCCAAGATCGCATCGGGCTCGGTCTTTACAAAGATCATAAAGCGGGAAGCTCCGGCGACCATTGTTTATGAGGATGAGGAGGTTATTGCCTTTTTACCGCTACGGCCACAGGCGCCCGTTCACTTTTTGATCGTCCCTAAAAAAGAACTCTACACGGTTAATGACGTAGCAGAAGAAGATGTGGCGCTATTGGGGAAACTATTCCTGGTAGCGAAACAACTTGCACGGGAGCATGGGATCGCTGCATCCGGTTATCGCCTGGCCATTAACGTCAATGAAGACTCCGGACAGTCCGTTTTTCATATTCATATGCATATTATGGGGGGTATGCCCCTGGGGCCTATGGTAGATCAGACGTATCGGAACAAGAAGCAAAAGAAGTGATTTCTTCTTTCTATTTTCTTTACGGGGTCTTCCGCTTCAAGTCTGCAGTAGCTGCTCTTTTTTGCAATGCAAAACGCATCTCCGTTTACTGTACCGCTATTTCTCTGAAATCTTCAGTGCGCTATTCCTACGAGAACTATACAAAATGTAGTATTCCAGTTATACGGGTAGAAAGGAAAGTGGATTAAAAAACCCGGCGCTTGGGCCGGGTTTTTTCTGTATTTGTTATTGCGTTGCTTATTGCAACTTAAAGGTAATCGGTATACTGAATGGAACCTTAACCGCTCTACCCCGCTGCTTCCCTGGTGTCATTTTAGGGAGCTTGTTGATAATACGCATAGCCTCTGCCTCTAGATTCTTATCCGGACCTCGCATTCGGATATCGCCTATACTTCCGTCTTTTTGAATGGTAAACATCACAGCTACCCTTCCCTGGATCCCCATTTCCTGGGCAATTTCCGGATAGCGGAAGTTTTTACGGATATGCTTTTGCATCATTTCCTGAAAGCATTGCTTTTTATTGCTCGCCCCTTCGCAGCCCGGAAAAACCGGCACGTCTTCAATTACGGCAAAGGGTACGGAAATGTCTTCTTCTACTTCTTCTACTTCCACTTCTTCAATTTCCATTACTTCCTCGTCCTGGCTGGTCTCCGTAGACTCAATAACGGTTTCCTCTACTTCTTCTTCATCTTCCACTACCTCGATGACCTCAGGTGCTGCCGGTGGCGGTGGCGGTGGCGGTGTTTTGATCTGCTCCGTCATGGGCACTTCCTCATCCAACTGGTCCTCTACATTTAATGCAATGTCATAATCGTTGGTTTTGTCGTACTTCTTCCATTCCAAACCTCTCCATACGATCAACATTACCAAGGCAAGACCGATGACAAAGTACAGGCCGCTGTTCCTTCCTACATCCGCTTTTGGGTTCTTTTTTGGTTCCATGTCTCTTTGAATTTGTTATGTGCTAATTTAACTAAATATTTAAAACTCCGGCAATTTCGCCCTTCAATTTCCCCGGGTATTGAGTGAACGGTACTTCTGAACGAGTAAACCGCCCGTAATGGCACCGATTGCATTGGCAAGAACATCCCAAAAATCAGCCTCACGCCCATAGGGCATTACCCATTGCAATCCCTCAATAATCATTCCAAAAACTATGGAAAATACGATTACCCGAAATATATTGTTTTTGCTATTTTGCTTCCCTTCGGAGTGTTCCTCCAGACAACGAACACCCAGGATCGTAGCCACAAAGTAGAAGATAACGTGGACCACTTTGTCCTTATGCGGGAACTCAAAACCGAAATCATCTGCAGCTGAAAACGAAAATAAGCTGAGCAGTGTAATGCACACCATCCAGCTTATATACAAGAGGGTAAACCTATAGTTCTTACCCACCAATTAATGCCTTGTAATCTGCCTCTGCTAATAAGGTAGCCACCTCATCGGGATTGGCTACTTTTAATTTAATCATCCAACCCTCCCCATAGGGGTCTGCATTCACCTTTTCGGGCTCGTCTTCCAGGGCCTCGTTAAACTCCACGATCTGACCACTCAACGGCAAAAACAAGTCCGAAACTGTTTTCACGGCTTCCACGGTGCCAAATACCTCGTCCTTTTCTAAAGTCTCATCCAGGGTTTCCACTTCAACATAGACAATGTCGCCTAGCTCGCCTTGTGCAAAATCCGTGATCCCAACTGTGGCAATATCACCTTCTAGCCGCACCCATTCATGGTCTTTAGTGTATTTTAATTCTGCAGGAATGTTCATTGTAGTATCGTTTATCGCTACGCACAAAGTTAACGGAATCTGTTTCCTATCAAAGGAATTTCACCCCTTTTCTTCACTCCTTCGCTGCTGCTCTCTACTAGTTACCAAAATTGTATCGAATGGTAAAGCCGGCATTGATGGTCGTTTGTGGAAAGGCGGTAGACACCTTGAACTGGGAGAAGTTGTGATCGTAAAAGAACAAGGCATTCAGGTTTTTGCTCAGGGCATAATCTGCGGTAAACTTGATCGACCACAACTCTTGCCCGGCTGTGATCTGATTGTTGTCAATATCCAGATTTCTGATAATGGTAATATTATCCCGTAAGGAAAGATCGGCCTTTAAATTCAGATCCCCTTTGAGACGGGTACGTTCCCCTCCAATGTTTGTCACAAATTTTACATCTTTAATCCGGTACCCCAGTCCCAGCGTATATTCCTGGCCGTTGATCTCGGTAAGCAGGCTGTTATCGAAGCTCAGGGAAAGGGTCCTATCCGTACGTACTTCTGCAAGTACGCTCAGGGAATTTTTCATTTCAAAGTCCAATCGCATCAAAGGGTTAAATTCATCGGTAAGCACCACGTTGTTGATAATATTCTCAGGCAAGACATTTCCGGTCTCCGCATTCACCGCCGGCAGACCGTCATTTAGCAGTTGCTCACGCTCCAAATTGGTTTGAAAGGAATTGATACTGTAGGCTGCGCGATACCCGTGCTGCAAGGAAAAGCGCGTAAATTTCTTTTTAAACCATTTGTTTTTCATCAGCCCCGTGTACTTGATGTTCCAGTTAGGGATGGGGATCTCTCGAAAGGCGTCCAAATTGACCCGATCCGCGTCCTGACCGGTGTAGGCGGCAAAAAAGGCGGGTAACAGCACTTCCTGGCTGGTTTTGCCATACCCCACAGGAAAGCCTTCGTCGTCCCGCTCCTGTACGTTAATACGCCGGTCCGAAACGATCCGGTTGGCTACAGTTAAACGATTGTCTTTGAATTGTTCAAACGTTTGGGAATCGAACTCATCGCTTCTGTTAAAAATAGTACCGATCATCATCGTGGAGATACTGAAATTCCCAATGTTATTGATCAAGCCGTTCTCGTCCTGCGCCCATAGGTCGGGCACAAAGTTCTCTTGCAAACTGTTATTGATCTGGCGATCTGCAAGGAGATCGATCGTCAGATCCGGGGTGGGTTGTGCTGTTGCCGTGATGTTCAGGGTTTTGGTACTGTTCTGCATGAACTGTGTATTGAACTCTTCGAAATTGGTGAGCCATCCGTTCCGGGCGGCTTCAAAACGCACATTGCGCTGACTTCCAAAAACGAAACCTAGGGTAGGCCGTGTAGTTCCCACAAAACCAATAGATTGCGTATACCCTGGTAGTACTTTCCCGTTGTTTTCGCTATAATTGACATTCACCCGTTTCACCATCGTTAAAATATCCACCAAGGTGTTCCAGGTCTTAGTTGTTTTTCCTTTGGGTTTTTCATCAGTGCCTTCTCTGGGATTCCCCGCCTTATCCACCCGAACCGGAGCGGTATTCGTGGGCAGTTTGCCATCCCGCTTTTTCAGACCTATGAAATCGTAAAAGCTCTGCATGGTCAAATTAGCGGTAAGGTTATGGGTATTGGCGTTTTGTACGGTATTAATACTCTCACCGGCCACTTCGATCAAGGCATCCCCGCCCCGTTGCCAATCGAAGTTGCTCGTGTAGGTATATTGCGCATTGATAAAACTCAAGAAAGGGAACTTGCTAAAGGGCAGTTCATAGTTCAGTTGCATTTGCTGCGAATGCCGGTTGGGTTCTCCCACATCAAAAAAGCCATCCCAAAGGTCCAGAGCCTGATTAATTCCGGAATCCGGATCGTTCTCTACATTAAAATAATTTCGCACAATATTATTGTTGGAGGCGGTAAGATTCAGTCGTAGCGATCTGGTAATACTGTAATTCAATGCATATTGCCAATTGAACAAATAATTTCGCTGTTGCAGTAAGGGCAGGTCCAAAGCCTCCACTCCAGGTTCCAATACATCCCTGAACCGTTGTTGATTAAAAGAACGGTCGTAGTTGGCATTTAAGGAGACGCTGGTGGGTAGTATATTAAAATTCAGTTCTTTGAGCCACTGCCAGTATTTTCCTGTGAGCAGAGAATCGGACTTGGCAAAAGGTGCTACCGGGGCCGGTTTAAAGTTATGATTGTATACAAAACCGGTATTTACATTTTCATCTTGCAGGTCGGCTATTTCAAAGTCCCGGTGATTTGTTTTGTTATACGAATAATTAAAGGTGAAATTCTCAATATCATAGAAATTGGCATCGGCTTCTTCATTTCTGTTTTTACGAACACCAATAAGGTTTACACTTCTCCGCTTGGTATAATCCTCCGCTTGTGTCCGGGTTTGTTCCGCATCTTCAGGGGTCTGGGCGGCATCTATGAGATCGTCTAACTTGAGATCGTCAAAAACGGGGTCAAACTCCGGGGTGATCAGCGTTTCCGAAATCCCAAAATTAAAGGGGATCTGTAAGCCCCATTTTTGAGGGAACAACTGCCCTACATTCACATTGGTCACCACATCATAGGAAATAGCATCTTCCCGGGCCCGTTCATTTGGGATCTGATCAATTGCACCAAATCCTGAAGTACTTAAGTTCGCTGTGGCAGTAACATTGGCAAAATCCGCCATATTGGCGTCCAGTGCTGCGGTAGCGGCCCATCCGCCATTATTATCGAGGCCTGCTAATCGCAATTCGTTAAACCACACTTCGCCCCTGGCCGGCAGATCATCGGCATTTTTCACGCCCACCATCATTGCTCTAAGGCTTCCCAGCGATGGGTTTCCTTTTATTCCAATCCGATTGCGCCCTACGGTCCTGGGGGCAAATTCGCTGACCTCTACTACTTCTCCGCCAATTACTTCATAATAGCGCAGTTCATTTAAAGGAACGCCATCATTGCGTTGGGCGATACGCAGCGATTTCACCCGGTTAAGATCTGAAAAAGCAATATCGATCTCATTCACTTCGGGCCAAATGCCATCCGCGGTTGCCGTACCAAAGGGTGTAAACTGCAAGGCCCTTTCGATCTGGTAGAAATTCTCACTAAAATCCGTTCCGATCCGAAGGAATCCTACCAAAGGCGTATCGTCGTCAGCATAATCGCTATCGAACAATTTCTCAGCGTGCATAAACATTTTAAGGCTTTCGTATTGCCGCACGTCAATATTTACATTCTTGAAAACGCCTCGGGAATCCTGAGACTCCAGGTTCTCCACTAAAAAGGAAAGGGATTGCTCATTCTGCCGGATAATGGTGTTATTGTTATTCAATTGTTCCCGAACTACGCCAGGCGGCAATACATACGGTATCGGGGTTCGGCCACTATTTTCCTCGATGTTTACGGTATTCACATCGGTTATGGTACCATCATCATCCGGAATATCATCCACCCCGGGTTGTAAGGTATTGGTATAGGTACGCCAGTCGCCACGCACCAGGTCCAAAGTGGCAAAACGCAGTACCACATCCTGGGAAAATCCGGTGAGGTACATGCGCATAAAACTAATGGATCTGAAATCCGTGATCCCACCAATAGCCTCGGTAAAATCACTAAGCGGTATTTTGTATTGAATCCATCTTCGGTTCAGCTGCCCTCCATTTGGTAAGGTAGGGGTTTGCCCTTCGCGAATATCGGTTACATAGCGGTCATCAATACTGGTATTAGGACGGATCGGAATGCGATATTCATAATAGCTATTTACCGTATTCATGGTTAAATCCCGGTCAATATCCTCCACATCCGGTAAGGTAGTAGACCCCCGATTGGTATTGGTTACCGCTACCGGCGAGTTCCCTTGTGGGTTATTAAAATCGAAATAACGTTCTAAAATACCCCCTTCGCGATTCAGGTAATAGACATAATTATCCAATGCCGGGTCATTCGCTGGCCCGTTATAGATGGTGGCTTCCTGAGCATCGTCAAACCCGTCAAATCCGATATCCTGTTCCGTTCTATTGGTTTCATTAGCATCAAACGCGTACACCAACGCCTGGGTGGAGGGTACCTGCCCCCATACCGTAGCCCTGGGCACTTCGTTGTTGCTGCTTCCTGGAAGGCCATTCTCGTATTGCTTTCTACCGTCCTTTAGAATATCTTCAGAAATATTCCCGAGATTCAACACCAGTTCCCCAACATTACCTGCCGTGGTCTGGCCGTCCACATAAGGATCGAGCACCCAAAACTGTACAAATTCCACATTGGATTGCTCAAAGTTGGTACTGCTTAAGGATCGCATTATCCCTCCCCAATTGTCCTGAGGGGTGCCATCAAAATTTGGATTCGCATTATAGGGCCCTTTCTGATTCGGGTAGTACGCAATGTCCAGGGTGCCTTGTACTGTGGTTTGTCCCTGAGCAATATCTACAGTGGGGAAGACCTCATCAATAAACACCCTTCGTGTGGTATTCAAAGAAATATCATTGTCCGTAATGCTCGCCGGGCGTTGGTTGGTATAAAAAATAGGATCGATGGTATACCAGGACATTTTTGCACGTTGAAAACCGACTTGCAGATCGGAAAGCCCTTCGGCAAATTCTTCCGGCGGACTCGCCAATGCCCACCCCAAGGAAGACCGGATATCAATAAGCGCCTGGGCCCCTTCAAAATCGTCCAAATAGGTGGTCGTCTCTCCTTGAAAATCTGCATTTTTTGGAGAATTGGGGCGCAATACCGCTACTTCCCCCCGGAAGGATAGATTGGAAGGAACATCGGTATCAATATTCGGCAGTTTATTTGCCAGTCGGGTCAGGAACGGGATTTCCGTACTAAAGTTCCCATTAAACCCAAAGATGGTATTGTTTACGGGCTCAATACCAAAGTTGGCCTTTTGCGTTAGCGGGCGTTCATTTAAATTAAGTAAGGTAGCCCCCAGCACAAAATTCTCATTCACCTGGTGCTCCACATTAATCCCTGTAAAACGGCGGGTTTGCTGTCCAAATACCGCATTGTTTTCCACCGAAATATTGATAGGGGTATTCGAGGCTTCCAAACTGGGATCTAAAAGCTGTACTGTTCCCGCCTGATAGTTCACCGTATAATCAATCCCCTCCTGCAGTTGCCGTCCTCCAGCGGTTACACGAACCGATCCTCTGGGGACGTTGAATGCGCCAATAGGAATACCATTATTACCTTCCGATTTATAGCGCCCCTTGATCTGAAAGCGATTTTTTTCCGCATCCTGCAAGGAAGCTGCTTTGGTCCTGGCGTACATGTTTCGAAACACATAGCGCTGTTGGTTGGCGTTATAGCCCTGGTCATTGTCCACGTCATAGGTCCCTCCTCCTAACAGATCGAAGAGGAATTCTCCAAAGGGTTCTACTTTGGTAAAGATGATACGCCCGGTTTGCGGATCTACGGTAATTCCGGGGAGATAGTCAAAAAAGCCATCCCCACCTACCTGAACATCGTTATATATATTCAGCCGATCCAGATTAAAAACACTTAATAAGATACGTTCCTCCAGGGGCCTTCCTGCCAATGAAGCAGCAGGTGGAAAAGGTTCTACCGGGGTGATGTAGTTTCTCGGGGTAGGATCCGAATACAGGATGTTTAGCCGAAAATCTTCCTGACTCAATTGAAAAGCCCCCGTGGAATAGATATTCTTCATCATTAGATCCCAGATAGGATCGTCTACATTGGTGATATTACTCTTCAATAGCTTTAAGACCAGGGTATTGTTTTCGATTATGGGATTTGCACCGCCACTTACGGTAGTGGCATCAATCCCTCCATTTGCAAATTCACCCACCTGGAAGACCTCGCCGTCAAAGGTGTATTGAAAGGCTACGGCCAGTACCTCGTCATTGCTCAAACGCTGACTTAATGAAATATAGCCCAGTTGTGAATTGAAGGTATAGTCCCTACCTACGTCTAGTTTTCTTGCATTTTCCAGCACGGCATAATCGAATCCTTCATTCGGGCCGTATCCGCCGGTTACCCCAAGGTCAAAACCCTGAGCTGCCGTAGCAATATCCCGTATGCCTTCGGTCAGCGCACCACTAGCACTTCCAATCAGCGCGGGGTCATATGCATTCACGGAATTTTGTGGAAGTGCACCCAATTCGGTATCAAAGAAAAAATTATTTAATGCTCCTGGTGTTTCAATTCCTATCCGTGTTAATTCCCTGGTATTCGGTGGGGCGCTAAACTGCACCTCTCCCAAATCCTGAAGGGCCACTATGTTCCTAACGTTCAAGGTCTGTTGGTTTCGGTTGGTTACCCAGACCTCCAGTCGGGTGATCTGTACCTGGCTTTGAATAAAAGGATAGTTCTCCAAAGCCGCGTCATAATTGTCCCGGAAATACTGTGCGAGGAAAAAATGCCGATCTTCATCATAATCGAGGGCAGTAAGCGAAAATTCGTTAATGGTACCGCCACCTTGTGCTACCACGGTATTACTCTGCGAACGTTGTTCCGAGAATACCGCAGTAACGGTGGTTCTCCCAAATTGAAGCTGGGTCTTTACACCAAAAAGACTCTGCGCACCAGTGATCAGTGAACTGTTGAGGGGCATGTTCACATTACCGATTTCAATTTTTCTGAGAATATCGTCTTCTGTTGGGGTATAATCCAGTTTTACCAGATTTTGAAAATCGAAGGTTGCTTCCGTATCATAGTTGGCCGTTACCTGGAGGCGTTCTCCTACTTTCCCCAGAAGGCTAAGGCTTATGCGTTGATCGAAGTCGAAGGAAAGGTTAGTACGGTTACGTGGGGAAAGCGCAGGATTGTCATTCTTTTGCCAAATCACACCGAGGTCCATGGCCACGGATCCTTGTGGAATTACTTCTATCGTATTGCCCCCAAAAATGGATTCAAAAAAGCTGCTGTTTACGTAAAAGTTGGGTAACAGATTTTTACGGGCTTCTTCACTCCCTTCTTTTTTACCGCTAAAGGCATCTATTTTCTCTTTAAAATAGGCCTTCATACTCTCCTTTTGGATCAGCTCATAGTACTGTTCAGGCGTTAAAAAAAGCGGATAGTTTACATTAAAGTCGCCCACACTTTCGGTATATACATACCGATCGATCTTTGGATCGTATTCATATTTGGAAACAATGCTGTCCGGGTTGTCTAAAAGTAGTTTGCCCAGTGCTATTCCGGTCTTTACGGAATCCTGTTCCTGCTGATTACCCTCCTGGGCCTGAAGGTTCTGGCCCATAGCGTACAACACGATAAAAAAGAATAGTGCCCTAAGCCAAAGTGGCTTAAGTTGTGGTAATGCCCCTCTTTTCAAACTTGTTATAAATTTTTCAGCGCCTGTTTAATAGTATCCTCGACGCTAAGGGAGGTATCTTGGGAAAGCACACGGTCTACGACCTTTTCTGACTGCCTCCTGGTGAATCCAAGCACCTCTAAAGCAGATAACGCTTCTTCCTTGGTTGTATTGTTTGATGGAAGGGAAACTTCATCCATATCGTAGACCTTTAAAATTTTATCTTTTAGATCTACGATGACCCGCTGTGCGGTCTTCGCCCCTATCCCCTTGATTCCCTGAATAGTGGCGACATCTCCTCCCCCAATAGCATCCCTAACCTGGGTGGGCGAAAGTGCAGACAACATGGTCCTGGCAATACTCGGACCAATACCGGAAACAGAAATAAGCAAGAGGAAAAGTTCCCGCTCTACTTTTTCTGCAAATCCAAATAGCGTGTGGGCATCTTCCTTAATTTGAAGGTGGGCATAGAGGGTAATTTGCTCATCCTCGGGAAGCAAGGAATACGTATGCAAGGAAATATGCAGCAGATAGCCCACGCCGCCACATTCCACTACAATATAGGTAGGGTTTTTTTCTACTAGTCGTCCGGATAAATGCGTGATCATAGGGCTGATTTTAGCTGTGGGTTTTTGCCATTTTTCGTTTTTCCCTTTCCTGGGCGTCAATTACTGCGACTGCAGCCATATTTACCATTTCATCTACACTGGCCCCCAATTGCAAAATATGAACGGATTTCCGAAGTCCTACCATTATAGGACCGATGGAATCGGCATTATTAAGGCCTTTCAACAATTTGTAAGTAATGTTCGCTGCGTCCAAATTGGGAAAGACAAAAGTGTTCACCTTTTTTCCCGCTAATTTGGAAAACGGAAAGTTATTGTGACAGAGTTCCTGGTTCAAGGCAAAATCTGTTTGTATTTCCCCATCTACCACAAGTTCCGGATTGCGTTCATGTAACAAACGTACAGCTTCCCTGACTTTTTGGGCTTCTTTATGGTTGGAAGATCCAAAATTGGCATACGACAGTAAGGCCATTACCGGTTCAAAACCAAAGGTTTTAGCCACATTGGCTGTCATTTGTGCAATCTCTGCCAGTTCTTCGGCATTGGGATCAATGTTAATGGAGGTATCCGCTAAAAATAAGGGCCCGCGCGAGGTGATCATAATGTTTACCGTGGAAGCATTGCCAACTCCATGGGCTCTGCCTATCACTTCAAAGACCGGTCGCAATACTTTGGGATAGGCCCTGGAATAACCGGAGATCATCCCATCTGCAGCGCCGTCCAGTACCATCATTGCTCCAAAGTAGTTTCGCTTTCCCATATTAATACGGGCACTGTACTCCGTCTCTCCTTTGCGTTTGCGTAACTCCCACAGCTTATAGGCGTATCGTGTTCGTATTTCACCAAATTCGTCAGAACGCGGGTCAATAATGGTGACTGCTGCATCAAAATCCAACTCCTTTTTCAGCCGTTCTATAATTGCTTTATCCCCTAACAGGATGGGTTGTGCAATGCCTTCCTCATGTACAATTTGAGCGGCTTTAAGTACATCTAACAATTCTGCTTCTGCAAAGACAATGCGTTTGGGATTTACCTTGGCCCGGTTATGCAACATACGAACCACCTTGTTATCGTTTCCGGAACGCTGCATCAATTGTTCTTCATATACGTCCCAGTTTTTAATGGGTGCCTTGGCCACCCCACTCTCCATGGCCGCCTTAGCCACCGCAAGCGGAATCCTGGCAATAAGACGGGGATCAAATGGCTTGGGAATAATGTATTCCTTTCCAAAGGTAAGTCGCGTGGTGTCATAGGTAATATTCACCTGTTCAGGAACAGGCTCACGGGTAAGTTCGGCTAAAGCGCGTACAGCCGCCATTTTCATCGCTTCATTGATCTTGGTTGCTCTAACATCTAAAGCGCCGCGAAATATAAAAGGGAATCCCAATACATTATTGACCTGATTGGGATGGTCCGAACGCCCGGTGGCCATAATGATATCATCCCGGGTGGCACAGGCCAGATCGTAATCAATTTCCGGATCTGGATTTGCCATGGCAAATACGATCGGATGTTTTGCCATGGCCGAAAGCATTTTAGGTGTTACAATATTGGCCATGGACAAACCGATAAATACATCGGCATCCTTCATCGCTTCTTCCAGGGTGTCTATTTTTCTAGCTGTTGCAAATTCCGCTTTTTGTGGTGTCAGGTTTTTCCGGTCCTTCCGTATTACCCCTTTACTATCCAGCATTAAGATATGCTCCCTTTTTGCTCCAAAGGATTGGTACAACCGTGAGCAGGAGATTGCAGCTGCTCCGGCACCACTCACCACAATTTTAACCTCCTCCATGGTTTTATCTGCCAATTCCAGAGCATTTAGCAAGGCAGCAGCAGATATAATTGCTGTACCATGCTGGTCGTCATGCATTACCGGAATATCCAACTCTTCTTTTAAACGGCGTTCAATCTCAAAGGCTTCCGGGGCCTTAATATCTTCCAGATTGATCCCACCAAAGGTTGGGGCAATAATTTTGACCGTTTCTATAAACTTTTCAACATCTTCGGTATCCAGTTCCAGGTCAATCCCGTCAATGTCCGCAAATATCTTAAAGAGCAGGCTTTTTCCTTCCATAACCGGCTTAGCGGCCTCCGGGCCAATATTCCCCAGCCCTAATACCGCCGTACCGTTGGAGATAACCGCCACAGTATTCCCTTTGGAAGTGTACTTATAGACTTCTTCGGCATTCTTTTCAATTTCCAAACAGGGCGCGGCTACCCCCGGGGAATAGGCCAACGCAAGGTCCCTTTGGGTAGAATAGGGTTTTGTAGGGACCACTTTTATCTTCCCGGGCTGCGGTTTGGCATGGTATACCAAAGCCTCTCGCCGTTGTTTTTCTTTGCTCATGCATTACTGAATTGGGGGATAAAGGTAAGAGTATTCCGGTTCAAAGGAAATACCTGCTTTATCCTAAGTGAAATGCGGTACGCTTAGGAGGTAGTCACTGTTTCATTTTCTGACTTGGTAACATTTAGTCGCAGCGCCAGAATACAGGCAATGATAAAGAAGCTACCCGCAAAGTACATCGCATTGACTGCATTTGCCCCCAAAAGATTTTTAAATATGGGTCCAAAGGTCAGCGTTTGAATACCCATTGGAATTACGATCATCATATTCAGAATACCCATATATACACCCCGCCTTTCCTGAGGCACAATTTTGGAAACCATACTATAGGGAATACCCATCATCGCGGCCCAGCCAATACCAAATAAGACCATAGGGAAAAGAACATAAACAGGGTCTGTAATACTTGGAATAGCCAATAGCGCCAAGCCCGTTCCAAAAAGACTTAAGGCGTATATTTTTTTACCGCCAAACCGCATGGTCAAAGGGACCAGAATTAATGCCACTACAGCCGTAACAATATTGTAGGTGGTACTCATTTTAGCTGCTTGAGCTGCCGCTTGTGAGGTATCAAAACCCATAGTAGTACGGAACAAAGGGGTTATAAATTGCCAATAAACAAAGAGGGCATACCATTGAAATAGATAGACGGCGGAGAGTTTCCACATAAATTTTGGCATCTCTTTTACCGCATCTTTAATTTCCACAAAAGGTTTTTTTAGCTTTTCGGGAAAAGGTAATTTTCGGTTTTCTTCAATTTCTTTTAGCTCCTCGGCGGGAGGCGGAATTTCAGGGGTTTTTAGAACGGACCACAAGATTGTTGTTATGGAAAGAAACGAACCTATAAAAAAAGAATAATAGAGCCACTTGGGAATTTGTCCGGAAATCTCTTCGCCCCCTCCAAACCAATCTTGAAACAGGAAAATGGAAGCATTGGCAAGCAGTATTCCCGCCCCTACAAATAGACTTTGCATTTGATAGCCCAGACTTAATTGGTTATCGGGTAGTTTGTCGCCCACAAAGGCCCTGTAAGGTTCCATGGCCATATTATTTCCCACATCAAGTATCCAAAGAAGACCAACGGCAAACCACAATGCAGGACTTAAAGGAAAGGCAAAAAGACATAAACTGCCCAAAATTGCCCCTATTAAAAAGAAGGGTTTTCTTCTACCCCATCGCGGTGACCATGTTTTATCAGAAATCGCACCGATAATGGGTTGTACGATAAGACCCGTTATGGGGCCAGCGATATTTAAGATGGGCAATAGTTCTTCTTTGGCGCCTAAAAAAAGAAATATGGGATTAATAGCGGTCTGTTGCAGTCCAAAACTGTATTGAATGCCAAGAAACCCAACATTCATATTCCAAATTTGCCAAAATGAGAGTTGGGGTTTTTTAATTTTCATCATGCCCAAAAGAAGTTTAGTTAGTTACGGTTAAGATTACAACGTATAGCCGTTAAAATCACCTTCCAAGATAAGGTTTTTCAACTTTTGGTCACAAATTTTATAGCGACCGGCCAAGATCAATGGTTTTCCACAGTATGTAAAAGGCAGTCTATTGCTTAAGAAACGCTATATTACGTTGCAATCCGGAAAATTTTGTACGCTTCACCGCGGATCTTTTAAAAACTTTTTGGAAAACGTCCTGGGTTATTTCTTCCCAGTCTTTTTTGGTCATGGACAATAACTCAGGATGGGGGTTAAATAATGGCTCCCTATGCGGTTTTGAAGAACGGTTCCACGGACAAACATCCTGGCACACATCACAACCAAACGCCCAATCCCCAAATTTCCCTTCAAATTCAGTTGGAATTTCATTTTTTAATTCAATGGTGAAATAGGAAATACACTTGCTGCCGTCTACTACATAAGGAGCTACAATAGCCTCGGTAGGACAGGCATCAAGACATTTGGTGCAGCTTCCACAGTGGTCCGTTATGGCGGTGTCATATTCCAATTCCATATCTACGATAAGCTCAGCAATAAAATAAAATGAACCCGCTTTTTTGGTTAATAGGTTGCTGTTTTTTCCCACCCAGCCCAAGCCGCTTTTGGCCGCCCAGGCCCTATCCAAAACCGGTGCTGAGTCTACAAAAGCACGCCCGTGTACCTCACCAATTTCTTCCTGAATAAAGTGAAGGAGATGTTTTAATTTGTCCTTGATAACGAAGTGATAATCTGTACCGTAAGCATACTTTGCTATCTTATAAGTGTCCGCTGCCTGAGCTTGTTCCGGATAGTAGTTTAAAAGCACAGAAATCACCGATTTGGCACCATCCATCAATTTTGTGGGATCCAGGCGCTTATCAAAATGATTCTCCATCCATTGCATCTCGCCATGCATGTTTTGATTGAGCCAGTTTTCCAAACGGGGGGCTTCCTCTTCTAAAAATTCGGCTTTAGATATCCCACAAGACATAAAACCAAGGCGTAGGGCTTCGGTCTTAATTCGGTCCGCATTTTTTTGTAAAGCATTCAATTTGTCCGATCAATGGATGGACAAATTACAAAAGCTTTACGACTCGGAGGAAACTAGTGGGGGTATGATCATATCAAAATCAAGCGCAGTAGCCAATACCGACTTTATAATATCGGGATCCAACGACTTTTGGTCCGCATTCTTTTCCTGCTCGGCGATCCCATACGTCTCAAAAAAATTTTTGGGTGCTTTTTTATCTTCCTCCGATCCAAAATTGGAACGCGGGCAAAATAGGATCTCAACCCACGCCAGTATTTTGCTTTCCAGGATATACAACCGGAGCGTGAGATCAAAGAAAAACTTACCCATGTGTCCGTACTTTTAATGGGTATTGAGGCCATTATTGCCAGTAAAGATGTCTGTGGTTTGGATAGTACTGCAGCAAAAGATACCTTACAATGGGCTTTTAGAATGGTGCTAAAAGCTTGTTTTTCCGAATAAAATGCTTAGCCTCCTGTTTTTAGGTCCTAGGCACTTCTTTTTCCAAACTGCACTACCGCATTTTTAGGTTTCAAGGTAATTAGGGGAAGGATCTCAATGGTCTCATTTACCGGTAAAATTTTGAAATGTTTCAGTAACTCAGCAATAACCAATTGCATTTCGAACATCGCAAAGTTATTCCCGATACACATGCGTGGTCCTGCGCCAAAAGGATAATAGTAGCCAGAATGCTGATTGGGAGGGCCCTCAAAACGTTCCGGTTTAAAATCATCGGGGGACTTCCAATATTTTTTGTGTCTATGGATCTCCATTACGGAGAATAGCAAGGAAGTGCCCCGCTCAAAATGCATTTCTCCGAATTCATCCGCTTCCAAATTTAATCGGTCAATAAAATAGGCAGGGGGATACAGGCGCATGGACTCTTCCAACACATTTTTTATTTGTTGGTGTTGCCTCAGCTGTTCCATGAGTTCCCCTTTTTCCAAACGCAGTATTTCCTGATAGATCTTTTCCTGGTACTCCGGATATTTTGCCAGGAGTTGGCAGGTAAACGAGAGGGCATTTGCTGTGGTTTCATGTCCGGCCGTAAATAGGATCATGATCTCATCGATCATCTGCGCTTCTGCCATAGCCGTACCGTCCTCATATCGGGCTGCTAACAACATATCCAGCAAGTCGCCCCTATGCACTCCGGATTTCTTTCTCTCCAGGATAAGGGCCTTGATCAATTGTCTTGCTTCACGGACCATGCTAAGGTGCTTATGCAGTAAGCCTCCGTACTTAAACCACCATCCCAGATAAGGTTGTCGCAATTCCCGAACCAGCATTTTCTGGGAGGCTTCCACAACTTCCTGTAACCGTTGTATCTCTTTCTCCCTCACTGCGCCACTAAAAAGTGCCTTTGCGACCACCTCAAAAGCGAGTTTACCCAATAGCGGGGTGATATCCACATTTGTTTCTACCGGGAATGCCGTGATCTCCTTACAAATGCTTTGGTGCATTGTTCCCAGTAATTGGGCCAAATGCCTTTTATGGAACGCAGGTTGTATCAATTTGCGTTGGGTTTTCCAAAGATCACCTTCCGCCGTTAACAAGCCTTTTCCAATGTATTTGGCTACTTCTTTGGTTTGAATATCCGTTTTGGTGTAGTTTTTTTGATTCTTCTGCAGAGTGTATTGCAGGAGCTCGGGATTTCTAGAAAAGATCACCCGCTTTTTCAGGCCAAGTTGGAGGCGAAAAGTATCTCCTTTTTTTTCAAAATTATCGTGGTGAAAGGGCAAGGGATTTTTTACGATCTCAGGTGCCCGGGCCAAAAAGTCAAAAAATGAAACTTCAGGTATCGCCATACGTTGCACTTGAGGTATTAGAACAATCCTTCCTGGATACCCCCTTTTACTCTTCCGAGGTGCCTGTAGGCTAATTCTGTAGCCTCACGGCCCCTTGGGGTTCGCATGATAAATCCCTGTTGGATCAAAAAGGGTTCGTACACCTCTTCGATCGTTTCGGCACTTTCAGCAACAGCAGTCGCCAGCGTTGTTATCCCCACAGGGCCCCCTTTGAACTTATCAATTATTGTAGAGAGAATCTTATTATCCATTTCATCCAGCCCATGGGCATCGACATGCAAGGCTTTTAGTCCAAACTTTGAGATGGCCATGTCGATATTCCCATCGCCCTTTATTTGGGCAAAGTCCCGTACCCTTCGCAACAAGGCATTACAGATCCGTGGTGTTCCCCGGCTCCGCCCGGCTATTTCTATAGCGGCCTCATTGGTAATCGGTACTTTGAGAATCGCAGCACTGCGTTGTACAATAGTGGACAACAGTTCGGTATTGTAATATTCCAGTCGGCTGGAAATCCCAAAACGGGCGCGCATAGGTGCGGTTAACAAGCCCGAACGTGTTGTGGCCCCTACCAAGGTAAACGGACTTAAATTAATTTGTACGGTTCTGGCGTTTGGCCCTGTTTCCAGCATAATATCTATCTTGTAGTCTTCCATAGCCGAGTACAGATATTCTTCCACGATGGGACTTAGCCGATGTATTTCATCAATGAATAGGACATCCCGTTCTTCCAGATTGGTTAATAAGCCTGCTAAATCTCCGGGTTTGTCCAAGACCGGTCCGGAAGTCACTTTGATCCCAACCCCCAGTTCATTCGCCAGAATATGGGCAAGTGTTGTTTTTCCCAGGCCTGGCGGACCATGAAATAAGGTGTGATCCAGCGCCTCTCCCCGTAGGTTAGCTGCCTGGACAAAGACCTTTAAATTTTCTAAAACCTGTTCTTGTCCGGTAAAATCGTCAAAATTTACTGGCCGCAATGCCCGTTCAATATCCAGCTCTTCCGGAGAAAAATGGGCGCTGCTAGGATCCAGGTTTTCATTCATAACTCAAATATACGGCAATTCCCCTCACCCTTCTCAAATTGAAATGTCCAGGATTCGCCGTAATTTTGTAGTAATTCATACCTATGTTAGTAGCTACCTATAGTCCCGGTATTCTGCCGTATATCCCTTTTTTCTATGTGATCTGGTCAGACGATTTATTATCGGCTTCTGAAATTCAGGTGGTACAGACCGCTGTTACCGAAGACACTTCCCTAAGTGCAGACGAACAACGGCAGTTGCTTGGATGGTTAGATAAAAGCCATCCCCCCGAAAATGCAGAGATCAAATCCTGGCAACAACTGATCTCAAAAAGTGGGGTGGCATTGATAGAATCGGAAACCCATCCCCTGGAAGCCTTTTCTTTAAAAGTGGCCCAGTTTTATAACGGGAGGGATCAGCACAATACACAGCTTCAGAAAATAGAGCGAAATCTTGGCATTCAACCCAATCACTACAATCATTTGTTTCATGTTGAGGTAGTACATCAACCTTATGCTACAACCTACAGTGGTACCTCACTGGACGTAGTACTAAACAAAACGGGGTGGAACACAATTCTGGAATTCAGGAAATTCCTCGAACAGGATACTTTTACCTGGGCGGTTCAACGGGAGAAGTCCACATTTAGGGAACAGGTGCTTGATCAATTGCAACTACTGGCCAAACACGGTTGGGGAGCGTATGCCTATCCGAGCGCTAACGGAGGAATGGAGAACTTGGAAACGTATGCCTCTATTTTTGAGCATCTGGTGTATGTAGATGGAAGCCTCGCTGTAAAATTTGGGGTACAGTTTGGACTTTTTGGTGGTAGTATTCAAAATCTTGGTAATGCTATGCAAAGAAAGCAGTACCTAACGGCGGCTGGAAAAGCAACTCTTCTCGGATGTTTTGCTATGACAGAAACCGGGCATGGTAGTAATGTGAGGGGGATAAAGACCACCGCTACCTACCTTCCTGAAGAACGCTGTCTGGTTATCCATACTCCGGGTAAGGACGACAACAAGGAATATATAGGAAATGCACTGCACGCTACAATGGCAACTGTATTTGCCCAATTGTTAGTAAATGGAAAGAATGAAGGCGTACATGCTATCCTTGTTCCCTTACGAAACGCCCGGCACCAGGTATACGATGGCATAACTATAGAAGACAATGGCTACAAGCTTGGACTGAATGGCGTGGACAATGGCAAAATATGGTTCAACCAGGTTAAGGTCCCCGTGGAAAATCTTTTGGATCACTATGGCGGTATCGATGCTACCGGGAGTTATCATTCCAAAATCAAGAACCCCAACAAGCGCTTTTTTACCATGTTGGGTACATTGGTAGGTGGACGTATATGCGTAGCCAAAGGCGCCCTGGCTGCCGCTAAAATGGCGTTGACTATTGCCGTAAAGCACGGTTTGCGAAGGCGACAGTTTAACGACAATATTAAAATACAAGAAGATCTACTGTTAGACTACCCAAGCCATCAGTTGCGATTACTTCCAAAAGTTGCAAGTTCGTATGTCTATCACTTTGCATTGGAACGCGCCATGAAGGAATATGCGGGCAATACAAGTGATGATAAGCGAAAAATTGAAACCCAAGTAGCGGGCTTAAAGGCTATCATTACCTGGTTTGCGACAGCCACAGTTCAGGAGAGCCGTGAGGCCTGTGGTGGAAAAGGATATCTTTTGGAGAACCGGATTGCCGATCTCAAAAACGATTCCGATATTTTTACCACATTTGAAGGCGATAACACGGTGCTCTTGCAATTGGCCGCAAAAGGGGTACTATCTG
Source organism: Bacteroidota bacterium (assembly GCA_038750505.1). Lineage (GTDB taxonomy): Bacteria > Bacteroidota > Bacteroidia > Flavobacteriales > Flavobacteriaceae > Croceivirga. Next base: position 26,109 of record JBCDHD010000007.1, read on the forward strand.
ATTTTAATTCAGAATTCAATTCAGGAGGTTTCCCCAGCGTTCTGCGCTTTTTAGGGACGCAACTCTCCGACAAGTTTGCTACAATCAATCCCGCCTATTCCAACAAGGTAGACAGTGCGCATTTGTACCATCCGAAATTTCATTTGCATGCACTCGATTTTCGGCTTCGCCGATTGACCTATTCTGCTGCCTTGCGAATAAAAAACTATATTAAAAAAGGCATCCCCAGTTACCAGGCATTTTTAAAAACGCAGACGCATCTATTGGAATTGGGTAAAGCCTATAGCGATGTCCTGGCCATCAAATGGTATTATCAAAAACTTGAGCAACTCCCTGAGGATCCGTATCGATCCCTACTTTACCAACTCGGTGCACTTCACAGCCTTACGGTTATCCGAGCAAATGCCGCATGGTATCTGGAACAGGGGTACCTGGGTGGTACCAAATCCAAGGCCATTCGCCAACGCGTGGAACGTTTAGCCACGGAACTCCGGCCTCATGTTAATGCCCTTGTAGATGGCTTTGGAATCCCGGAACACCTGCTTACTGCCCCTATTGTGGGCTAATCTGTTTTTTTAAGAAGTTGAGAGGTATCTAAAAAATCCCCTATGGCCACCTTGGGTGTGCCGTAGAGAAATGTTCTTGCGGAACCACTGGAATTGAGCCCGAAGTTTCTATAGGCATAAATGCGGGCAAACGAAGATTCCTGGATGGTAAGATCTACTTCCGCAGCCTCAAGTTTATCTCCTTTTAGTTTGGAATTCCCGGACATATCTACCCTTAAATTCTCGGTAGTCCCCTCTAGGATTAGTGAAGCCGTATGCTGCAAATTCACCGTTTTCGCACCGCTCACAGCGTAAATGATAGCATCCGTTTTGTCCTTTAGTGAAACATTGAGCGAATCGATATCCAAATTGAGATCTATTCTACTGCTATCTTCTGCATTCACATTAGCTGTAAAGCCGCTGGCGTCTATATCCAATTCGGAATTCCCAAAAGTATTTATGAAAAGTGCATCGGATTCAATCATGGTGTCGCTAAAAATCTTTCCATCTTTTTGCGTAATAGCCCGTAGTTCTCTAAAGTTTACGGTAATCTCCAATTTTTTTCGGGATACTATGCTGTAAAAGGAAGAGATGATCAACGTACTATCTACCACCTCAAACTTTAACACATCTACAAGGTTATCGTCTGCAACAATTTCATAGCCTTCACCAAATGACTTTTTTAACCGGATCTCCAAATCATCATTCAGTTCAATAGCACTGAAAGCAGGTAGCGTTTCGTTTACTTCGGTAACTGAGCGATTCCCTTTAATTTTAGGTTTTCGCTGTGACACCAATACAAAAGGAATAGTTAGTACTAACAACAATAAGAAGCGGTTTTTCATTTTCATTCGTTAAGGTGTTCTAAAATTCAACGTATTTCCAGACAATATCATATCCCTATCCCCAAATTACATAAAAAAGCGTGCCAAAGTAGCAACAAAAAACCCATCCGGTTAGGATGGGTCTTTTTCTTTATTTTCCAAATACTCCATTTAGTGGTTCAGTTCTTCCTCATCTTCCTGCAGTGGAATATGCTGGGGTACAAAATCTTGTCCCGGTAAGATATATTCGCCGTTTTCGTACGTTTTGCTGTAGTCATATGCCCATCGGTGTACTTCTGGGATTTTACCAGGCCAATTACCATGAATATGCTCCTGGGGCGTTGTCCACTCCAATGTATTGGAATTCCATGGGTTTTGTGGCCCTCGCTTTCCGTAGAAAATGCTACTTACAAAATTGTACACAAATACCAGCTGTGCCAAACCGGCAATAATTGCGAATACGGTCATTAGCACCTGCACATTCGTCAACTCATCGAACATTGGGAAGGCCGTGTTTTGGTAGTACCGCCTGGGCACTCCTGCCATCCCCACAAAATGCATGGGGAAAAAGACCCCGTAAGCACAAATAGCAGTTATCCAGAAATGGATATACCCCAAATTCTTGTTCATCATACGGCCCTGGAACATCTTTGGGAACCAATGGTATACTCCCGCAAAAAGGCCATATAAGGCAGATATCCCCATCACTAAATGGAAATGTGCCACCACAAAATACGTGTCATGCACGTTTATATCCAAAGTACTGTCTCCAAGAATTATTCCTGTTAAGCCTCCTGTGATAAAGGTAGACACCAAACCGATAGAGAATAACATCCCAGGATTAAGCTGTAAGTTCCCTTTCCACAGGGTGGTGATATAGTTAAATGCTTTTACCGCAGATGGGATAGCAATTAGCAACGTAGTAAACGTAAATACCGAGCCCAGGAAAGGATTCATCCCGGAAATAAACATATGGTGCCCCCATACAATGGTAGAAAGGAAGGCAATAGCAAGAATAGATGCTACCATGGCGCGGTATCCAAAGATCGGTTTCCTGGCATTTGTGGCCATCACTTCTGAAGTGATCCCCAAAGCTGGTAATAATACAATATATACCTCTGGATGTCCTAAAAACCAGAACAAGTGCTCAAAGAGTACCGGTGATCCTCCTTGATAATGCAAGACTTCTCCCTGAATAAAAATATCCGATAGGAAAAATGACGTTCCAAAACTTCTATCCATGATCAATAACAGGGCTGCAGAAAGCAACACGGGGAAAGAGATCACCCCTATTACCGCTGTAACGAAGAATGCCCATATCGTTAAGGGTAAACGGGTCATAGACATTCCTTTGGTTCTCAAGTTGATTACGGTAACGATATAATTCAATGATCCCAATAAGGAGGAGGCAATAAAGATAGCCATAGAGGTTAACCATAGCGTCATTCCCGCACCAGAACCGGGCTGTGCCATAGGTAAGGCACTTAATGGTGGATAAATTGTCCAACCTGCGGCAGCAGGCCCTGCCTCTACAAACAAGGAAATGACCATGATCAAAGAGGACAGAAAGAACATCCAATACGAAAGCATATTTAAGAAACCGGAGGCCATGTCTCGTGCTCCAATTTGTAAGGGAATTAGGAGATTACTGAAGGTACCGCTCAGTCCTGCAGTTAATACAAAAAATACCATTATAGTACCATGGATGGTTACCAAGGCCAAATAGACATCGGCACTCATTACTCCGTCAGGCGCCCACTTCCCTAAAAGCGCTCCGAAAATAGGAAAGGATTCACCAGGCCATGCCAGTTGCATCCTAAATAGCAAGGACATTGCTATCCCTACAAATCCCATAATCAAACCAGTGATAAGATATTGCTTGGCAATCATCTTATGGTCCTGGCTGAAAATGTATTTTGTTATAAACGTCTCTTTATGGTGATGCCCATGGTCGTCATGGGCGTGATCTTCGGCATGTGCATGTGCAATTGCAGACATAATCCAATCGGTTTTAATTTAATTTTCGTTTTCTAGCAAATTTTTTATTCATTAGCTGCAACAGTTTCGGTTGTCTCCTCTTCCGTAACTTGCGGTTCAGAGGTATTATCGGCTACCGCTACTGTTTCAGAAAATGTCATCTGTTCTTGTATCCAAGTATTGTATTCCTCTTCTGTCTCTACAATGATCTTCAGTTGCATATTGTAATGCGACGTTCCACATATCTTATTGCAAAGTAACACATAATCGAATTCCCAGGGATCCGAATCCGGTCTTCCTTCTGCGGCCCATTGTGCCCGAATTGCGTTCGTTCGCTTTACTTTATCCACCACATCAGGATTCAATCGCATTTCTTCAGTAGTGATGGTAGGGGTGAAGGAAAATTGGGTGATCATTCCAGGAACACAGTTCATCTGCGCTCTGAAGTGTGGCATATATGCTGAATGTAACACATCTTGAGATCGCATATAAAAATTTACCTTACGCCCTACAGGCAAATGTAACTCTTTTACAATAACGTCATCCGAAGCATTAGGGTCGGACTCATCCAGTCCCAACACATTTGCCCGGTTGATGTCTATTAAACGAACACTGGCATCCCCAAGAACATTGTCTTCCCCACCATAGCGTGCCGTCCAGTTAAACTGTTGCGCATACAATTCAACCACCAACGGATCATCGTCCTCATTGATATCCATGATGTTGGTCCAATAATACAGTCCTGAGATGATCAGTCCTGCCAATACAATCACCGGAATTATGGTCCATATAAATTCCAGTCGGTCGTTATCCGCGTAAAAAAGTGCTTTTTTACCTTTTTCGCCCCTGTATTTATAACCAAAATAATGTAATAGCGCCTGCGTAATGGTCTGCACAAAGAAAATAACCGCAAAAGAGACCCACATCAAGGTATCGTATTCCCCGCCGTGATCGGATGCGGCTTCGGGTAGTAGAACTTTTGTGTATTTGGTAAAGCTGAAAATGGTGATCCCGTAAATGAATATCAAAAAACCAAACAGCAAATATCCATTGGTTCGGTTATCTGAATCATCCGCGATCTCCGATCTGGAAGTATCTACCCGCAACTGCGATAATTCAAAGATCTTGGTTAGCTGCCAAATTGCAATAGCTACTAAAACCAAAATCGTTAAAACTAATAATGTCGTCATTTCTAAATCCTTTCTCTTGCGTATTTAGTAGTGGAACTGTCTGCTTTCTTCTAGCAATGGATGGCGTTTCGGTACTAGTGCTTCTTTCGTCAGCGCATTAAACACTACAAAAGTGAACAGACCGCCAAAAAACAATATCCCTCCAATTTCAGGTATTCCCAGATGCCAATTCTCCCCTACCGTTGCGGGCATCACCATATTGAAAATATCCAAATAATGCCCAAATAAAATGATAATACCTGTCATGATCACAAACCAATTGACACGTTTGTAATCACTGTTCATTAGCACCAATAACGGAAATATAAAATTAAGGGCTAACATCCCGAAGAAAGGCAATCTGTAATGCTCGAAGCGTATTACATAATACGTAACTTCTTCCGGAATATTTGCGTACCAAATAAGCATGAACTGGCTGAACCACAAATAGGTCCAAAAAATGCTGATCCCAAACATAAACTTGGCTAGGTCATGAATATGGCTGTCATTTACTTCTTGCAGATGCCCTTTGGATTTTAAATAAATAGCGACCATGGAAATGACCGTAATACCAGAAACAAACATACTGGCAAATACATACCACCCGAACAGGGTACTAAACCAGTGTGGGTCCAAACTCATGATCCAATCCCAAGACATCATAGACTCAGTAACCAGATAGAACACTAAAAATCCTGCTGACCATCTAAAATTCTTTTTGAAATTGGAATTATCTTCGGAAGCATCATGCGCTAAACTTAAGCGTCTTGAGATCTGTCTGTAAGCGATCCAACCACCCAGGAATACAGCCGCCCGAACCAGAAAGAAAGTAGCATTAAGATATCCCTTTTTCCCTTGCAACAATTCATCGTGTGCTACCACTTCGGCGTCCATCCAGGTAAACAAGTGATTAAAATGCAATACGGATAGGACAAGAATCACAAAAACTATGATTCCACCAGGCGCCAGATAGGCGGTAATTCCTTCCATAATTCGGAATAACAAGGGTGACCATCCGGCTTGTGCAGCATGTTGTATCGCATAAAATGCCAATACACCTAACGCGATCATAAAGAAGAAAAAAGCTGCTACATAAAGCGCTGCCCACGGCCTATTCTTTAGTTGATGGTATACATGCTCATCGTGCGCTGCGCTGTGCCCTTCGCCAGCATGTCCCCCTGCCCCGTGTGCCTCTTCTCCATGATGTGCCGCAGCAGTATGAGCATCTGTGTTATCATGACCGGTGGTTGTTCCTGCTGCTTCACCATGACCACCATGTCCATCACCATGACTTGCCGCCACCATCTCCTTAGCTTCTTCCACATTGGCAGGCGTAGTCATAAACCCGGTAACCAACATGATAAAACCAAGCGCCATTGCTATGTACGATCCAATTTTTAGTCTTTTTGAAAAAGTATATTTCATTCTTACGCGCTTATTTGGATAGGTCGCCTTTTAATTGCATTACATACTCCGCCACCTGCCATAATTCTTTTTCCGTACTCATCTGGGAAGCATAAGATCCCATAGAGTTCAATCCATAATACATGGTGTGGTAAGTGCTCCCTACCGTAATATTTCTTGCCGCATCTGCATAACTGGGAACGCCCAGTATCTTCTCTCTTTTTACCAAAGTTCCCTGGCCTGCACCGTTGTTACCATGGCATATAGCACAGTAAACGTCATAGAGCTCTTTGCCTTTTGCCAGATTCTCTTCCCGTTTTAGCGAATCCAGAGGACTGGGTTGTAAACGAGCGAGTTCTTTTCCTTCCGGCGTGTTATCAAATTCATACGGCAACCACTCTCGGGATACGGTATTTGCAGCAGGTAACATTGCCGCAGTACCCTGGGGAAATAGTCCATTGTCATTCCCTTCATAGGTCTCATATCCCACAGACTCATACATATTTGGCATATACTGGTAGTTGGGTTCATTCTTGTCAAAACAAGAAGCAACCCCAACCAAAAGGAGCATCAACGAAATTATTTTTGAAATCCTTTTTATCATAGTCCTACTTTTTTGGTACATGGACCTCAATTGCGCCCGTATCCAATAACAACTCTTTTAGTGCCTCTTCATCACCCTTTACCTCTACTTCTACCAGAAACGTATCGTCCGTAGTCCTTACATCAGGATTTTCCGCATCTTTAAAGGGCCACATTCTGCTTCGTAAATAAAAGGTGATCACCATTAAATGCGCCGCAAAAAATACCGTTAATTCAAACATAATAGGTACAAAAGCTGGCATGTTTTCCAGATAGGTAAAACTCGGTTTTCCTCCAATGTCATTGGGCCAGTCCACAATCATGATGTAATTCATCATAGTAACCGACACGGCAAGTCCTAAACAGCCATACAAAAAAGCGGTTATCGCCAGTCTTGTGTGCGGAAGACCCATGGCCTTATCCAAACCATGTACCGGGAAGGGCGTATACACTTCTTCGATATGGTATTTCTCCGCTTTTAATTTCTTAACAGCATTCATCAAGATGTCGTCATCATCATAAAATGCCTTGTATAAGGTTGTTGCGGCCATGATCCTAATCTAGATTAATAAATTTTCGCGCCTGTCCGGCCCAATCATCCCGTTGCGCTCTTCCGGGGAACGCACCTGTGATGGCATCCAGTAGGCTATATTCTTTATCGGTCATTTTGCTCACTTGCAAAAAGGAGAAAATACCAAGCCTATTTAGTGTTTTTTCCATTAAAGGCCCAATACCTTTCACTTTCTTCAGATCGTCTGGAATTTGATTACCAACATCAAAATTTCCAATACGATCCAACAACTGTACTACCGGTTGTCCCTGAGGCGCTTTTTCCGGTTCAGGAGCTACTTCTTCCTCGGAGTCCGGATCTACTTCGATTATTACGCCACGTTTTGGTATAGTATATAAAGGTTTTCCGGCATCCCGAAGCTTTTTATACCGTTCTCCGGAGGCTTTTAAGATCGATTTTACCTCGGCTTGTGCTATTACCGGGAAGGTTCTGGAATACAGCAGAAACAATACAAAGAAGAACCCGATGGTACCAAGAAATATTCCAATATCCACAAATGTAGGCGAGAACATCGTCCAGGAAGACGGTAGATAGTCGCGATGCAATGAGGTTACAATAATCACAAAGCGCTCAAACCACATCCCAATATTCACCACTATTGAAATAAAGAAGGAGAACATGATACTGGTACGTAATTTTTTAAACCACATAAATTGTGGGGAGAATACGTTGCAGGTCATCATAGACCAATAGGCCCACCAGTAAGGTCCTGTTGCGCGGTTCAGGAAGGCATATTGTTCATATTCCACACCGGAATACCAAGCGATAAATAGCTCTGTAATATAGGCACAACCCACAATGGAACCTGTGATCATAATTACGATATTCATCAATTCGATGTGCTGTACCGTAATGTAAGCTTCCAGATTACACACTTTCCGCATAATGATCAACAGGGTATTTACCATTGCAAATCCGGAGAAGATCGCTCCTGCCACAAAATAGGGCGGAAATATGGTGGTGTGCCATCCGGGAATTACTGAAGTGGCGAAGTCGAACGATACAATAGTATGCACAGAAAGTACTAAGGGTGTGGCTAATCCTGCTAAGACTAATGATACTTCCTCAAAACGTTGCCAATCTTTGGCACGGCCCGTCCAGCCAAAGCTTAATAAGCTGTAAATTTTCTTTTGAAAAGGTTTAACCGCCCTGTCTCTAATCATCGCAAAATCCGGAAGTAACCCCGTCCACCAGAAAACAAGTGATACAGAGAGATAGGTTGAAATAGCAAATACATCCCAAAGCAAGGGGGAATTGAAATTTACCCAAAGTGATCCGTATTGGTTGGGAATGGGAACAAACCAGTAGGCCATCCATGGCCTACCCATGTGAATGATTGGGAATAATCCGGCCTGGATAACAGAGAAGATAGTCATCGCTTCCGCGGAGCGGTTGATGGCCATACGCCATTTTTGACGGAAGAGCAATAATACGGCAGATATCAGGGTACCCGCGTGACCAATACCTACCCACCATACAAAATTAGTGATATCCCAGGCCCATCCTACCGTTTTGTTGAGGCCCCAAACCCCGATCCCCGTAGAAATGGTATAGATAATACATCCTAATCCCCATAAGAAAGCCACCAATGCTATGGTAAAAACTATCCACCATTGTTTGTTGGCTTTGCCTTCAACGGGTCTGGCAATATCCACAGAAACATCGTGGTAGCTCTTGTCGCCCAGGACAAGGGGTCTTCGTATCGGTGCTTCGTAATGCGATCCCATATATCGTATTCTAATTTTACTCGTTATTCTTCATCCGTATTCCTCACTTTTACATGATAAAATACATTAGGTTTGGTCCCAACATGTTCTAACAAATGGTATGCCCTGGGATCCTTACTAAGGGTATCTATTTTACTTCCCTCCTCATTGACATCTCCGAAGTGCATGGCCCCTGAGGTACAGGCAGCAGAGCAAGCACAGGCATCGTTAAACTCTCCTTTTTGTACCGGCCTACCCTCTTTTTTGGCCTTTAATATTATGGCCTGGGTAGACTGAATACAGAAGGAACACTTTTCCATAACTCCCCTGGATCGCACATTTACATCCGGATTCAACACCATTTTTCCAAGATCGTTGTTCATATGGTAATCGAACTCATCGTTGTTGTTGTACAAGAACCAGTTAAACCGTCGTACTTTATACGGGCAGTTATTCGCACAATAGCGCGTACCTACACATCGGTTATATACCATGTGATTATGCCCTTGTCTACTATGCATGGTAGCTGCTACCGGACAAACCGTTTCACAAGGCGCGTGATTACAATGTTGACACATTACCGGTTGAAAGGCCACTTGTGGGTTTTCAGCTGGATTCTCCAGATCCAACATGGTAGTTCGGTACCCATCAGGAGCCGTTTCTTTTTCTTCCACGTCACTACCAAAAGTAGCTTGCGAAGAATAATAGCGGTCTATTCGTAACCAATGCATGTCTCTGGAGCGGCGCATTTCCTTTTTCCCCACCACAGGGACATTGTTTTCTGCATGACAGGCGATGACACATGCACCACATCCCGTGCAAGCATTAAGATCAATAGATAAATTAAAATGATGTCCAATTGAGCGGTCAAATTCGGTCCAAAGATCTACCGATGTTGCCGGAACCTCTTGATGGTCCAACGAAACTACCGGGACAACATTCCATACTTCCGGGTCTTCGGTATTGAATTCTTTAAGTGTGGTTTCTTTTATAATATCCCCTCTACCCATTAAGGTATTGTGCAACTGAACACAGGCAAACTCATGGATACCTTCAGCTTTCGTAAGATTAACCGATTGCACTTCGTTAAATCCTCTATACAATGAGAAGGCATTAACCCCTGTTTTCATTTCCTCTTGCACTCCTGCCTGCCTGCCATATCCAAAGGATAGCCCAACCGTACCTTTTGCCTGACCGGGTTGAATGATCACCGGCACGTTTTCAATGGTTGTATCGTCCAGCGTAACATTCACATAACTACCATCTAGCCCTCCATTGGCTACATTGTAGTTTTCAAGTTCCATAGCAATAGCATCTGCTTTGGAAACTGTAACATAATTGTCCCAGGAGACTCTGGAGATCGGATCCGGGAATTCTTGCAACCAAGGGTTGTTTGCCTGCTTGCCATCTCCCATACCCAATTTGGAATACAAGGTAAGTTCCATACCGTTGTTGGAAGTAGTACCCGAAAGCGCGCGTAAGGCGGCTGTAATGGAGGAAACAGTAGAAACCGCTTGTTCTGTCGCTATATCTTCCATTGCAACATCGGTGGCGGTGAGACTCGCTTCCTCGCCTTCAACATCGGTAGGTACTACTTTTTGAAAAATCCCGTCTTGCAAGGTCTTATTCCAACTGGAACCATTCAGAATATTGGTGGACCAGTTTTCCTTTACGTAGTTGTAGTAGCTTCGTTCGTTACCCATCCAATTCAGCAGACAGCTTTGAAATTGGCGCGTATCAAAAAGTTCCCGAATAACCGGCTGCATTAAGCTGTAATGGCCTTTCTTCAATTCTGCATCGCCCCAAGACTCCAAATAATACGATGCAGCTGCCACATGGGTAACCAACTGGGCAGTTTCGTCATTGTTAAACGCAAAATAAACAGAGGTATCTACTTTTTCTAATCCAGAAGCGAACTCGTCGGCATTGGGTAGTGAATACATAGGGTTTACCCCATCTATTATTAGCATCCCAATCTTGCCCGAATTCATGTCCTCCACCAATTTATCTAGCTTGCTTACCTCTCCTTTCCGCACATATCTGGGCACATTGGGCTCGAAGGCCTCACTTTGTAATAATGTATTAATGGCCAGGGTTACCTGTTGAGCATTGCTGTCATTTAATCCACAAACTACTACTGCTTTACTACCCGCTTTACGGATCTCTTTGACCATAGCTTCGACCAGGCCATCTATTTCAGAGTTCCCGCCACCTACATTACTTCCATTTAGTTTACCGTAGAGTTTGGCCAGGGCCACCTTCAGATCGGACGGTTTCAGTGGAATACGTGTATCCGCGTTAGCACCTGTTAGGGACATATTGGCCTCTACTTGAATGTGCCGCGACATTTTACCGTGATGCGGTATCCTACCCTTAGCATAACCGGAATCGTAACCACCTCCGTTCCAATCTCCAAGAAAATCAGCAGCAAATGAAACAATTAGATCTGCCTTACCAAAATCGTAATCGGCTAATGCACGCTCGCCATATGCGGCTTGATAGGCGTTTAGTGCACCTTCTTCGGAAATGGCGTCATAAACAACGTGCGTAACGTTTTGGAACTTTTCCGAAAATTCTGCTAGTAACTTCTCCGTAGAAGGGCTAGCATAGGTTTGGGTAAGCAAGGCAATTTGCTTGCCTGAGTTTTGTAAGCCAGCAAGTTTTGCCTTTACCGTGGCATCTAAAGTACTCCATTCAATGGGCGCACCGTTCGCCATTGGCCCTTGCACCCTTTTCTTATCGTATAAAGTAAGTACAGAAGCATTGACCCTGGCATTTGCGCCCCCCATTACCGTAGCTCTGTCGTTATTTTGAATTAAAATGGGCCGTCCTTCTCGCGTTTTTACGAGGATACTGGCAAAATCAAGCCCATCTGCTATGGTAGTCGCGTAGTAGTTGGCCACGCCAGGCACGATGTTTTCCGGCTGAATTACATAAGGCACCGATTTATGTACAGGACCCTCACAGGCAGCCATGGTTGCTGCCGCTGTGCTAAATCCCACATATTTCAAAAAGTCCCTCCGGCTTGTATTCGAACCTTCAAGGCTTTCCTTGTCACCAAGAAAATCATCTACAGGGATATGCTCAACAAACTCATTCTGCTTTAGCGTCTCAACAATGGAATCGTTGGGATTGAGTTCCGCCTCACTCTTCCAATATTTTTTGTTTGATGCCATATAATTCTTAAAGAATAACTTCTACAATACTTAATAGTGGCACTTACCACATTCCAATCCACCCATCTGAGCTGCTGTCAACTTCTCAACGCCATACTTTTTCGATAACTCATCATGGATTTTCTTATAATAGCCATTATCGGTGATCTGGACTTCTGTCTCCCGGTGACAATTTATACACCATCCCATGGTCAAGGGCGAATATTGATACATGATTTCCATTTCCTCCACGGGACCATGACAGGTCTGGCATTCAATCTTACCGGCCGTTACGTGTTGTGCATGGTTGAAATACGCAAAATCCGGTAAATTGTGGATTCGCACCCACTCCACAGGTTGCGATTCTCCGGTATAACGCTGATTCTCTTCGTCCCAACCAACTGCCTTGTACAATTTCTTGATCTCATTGGTGTAAAACTCATTTGTATAGCCATTGGCAATATCTTCTGCAGAGGGCCCTTCGGGATTGCCTTTGTATTCGTAAATGGATTTATGGCAGTTCATACAAACATTGAGCGAAGGGATTCCGGAATGTTTTGACACCCGCGCCGAGGAATGGCAATACTGACACTCTATTTTATTCTCGCCCGCATGAATTTTATGCGAATAATGAATGGGTTGTATAGGAGCATACCCTTGGTCTACCCCAATCTGGGACATCCAAGCATAGGCAAAGTACGCACTTCCGAGCAGAAAGAACACTACCGTACAAAACACTAAAAATTGATTTTGCGCAAACGCTTTCCAGATAGGCGTTCGCTTTGCTACAGTTTCTTTTGCGAGTTGCACCCCGTTTGCCTCAGCAATGCGTCGTAGGGTACGGTTCACCAAGAACAACATTACTACCAACAATCCGAAAACGACAGCTAAAGCCCCAAGGATGATTTGATTTGATATCCCACCGGAATCTCCTGTTCCGCCACCCGTATCTGCTGTTGCCACTGCTGTGGTGGGGGGTGCAGGCGGAGGAGCTGCAGTATATGCCAAAATATCATCAATATCCTGATTGGAAAGGGTAGGGAAAGCGGTCATAGCCGCTTGATTGTATTCGTTATAAATACGGACAGCGTAGGCATCTCCGGAAGCGATCATCCCTGCGCTGTTTTTGATCCAAGAATATAACCACTCTTTGTCTAACCCCTCTTCCTCATACAGTCGTGTCTCCACATTTGCCAAAGCCGGCCCGGTCATCTTTCGGTTCAATGCATGACATGCCGCACAATTTTGGTTAAAAAGTTGTTTTCCTTTGGCAGGGTCGCCACCTAAGTCAGCTGCCGCCTCTGTAGCTTCGGCTTCGGCAGGTTCTACAGATTCTTCTTGGGCGAAAAGCGGTGTAAATAGTACTTGGAAAAGTAACAGAAAACTTAGACCAAAAAATTTAGAAAATTCAACGTGGTTGAACACTTTTCTCATAATAACGTGATTGTTATCTTAATTTTTAGCTTGTGCTTAATTCGGCCTACGTAAAAGTACGCTTTTTCAGAACTAAAAATCGGAGACAAAAATACAATACAGCTTACTTTTTTAAAATGTTAAGGGATTTATAATCTATAATTTATATCGATTCTAAATAGATTATATTCGTTTTGTTTAAGGTTTAAAAAATTACCTTTACTCCCGGTAATCTTATGTAGGATATGAATATGCTTAAAGTCACTATAATAACGGCATGCGCCTTCTTATATTGTTTCAATTTAATGGCTCAGGAAGGGGTAGTTCGCATTCAACAAGACGCTAAAATTGATCAGTTACTCACCCTCTACAACAAGGTGAATTCTAAGAAGGGATATTATCAAATTCAAGTCGGTTTTGGAAGCTATGAACGGGCCTTGGAATTAAAGTCACAAGTAGAAACCGATTTCCCAACCTGGTATTCCAAAATAGAATTTCAAGAGCCTACGTATCGCGTCCGATTGGGTAAATTTCCGGATAAGTTAGAAGCGGAACGTCGATTTAGGGAAGTACGGGAAAAATATCCAAATGCGATGCTTTTGGATCCCGAGAACACCTCCCGTTAGATTTTCGAAAGTAGCCTTATCGCTGCTTAGCGCCAAACGCTTTTACCGCTCTTCAACACTTATATTGGTCTTTCTACAATTTTTTCTTCACGGCAATTTCCTGGAACGCCTCAATTAGGTCTCCTTCACGGATATCGTTGTAGTTTTTGATCTGAAGCCCGCAATCATAGCCTTTGGAAACTTCTTTCACGTCATCTTTAAAACGCTTCAGGGAAGCTAATTCTCCGGTATACACCACTACACCATCCCGTATAAGGCGGATCCGTGAGTTTCGGAAAATCTTCCCACTGGTTACCATACAACCGGCTATAGTACCAATCTTGGAAATCTTGAACGTTTCCCTGATCTCGGCATTTCCTGTTACTTCCTCCTTCATTTCCGGGGAAAGCATGCCTTCCATAGCGTCTTTCAGATCGTTAATGGCATCATAGATGATAGAATAGGTCTGGATATCTATTTCCTCCTTTTCTGCGACCATTCGCGCATTGCCCATCGGGCGTACGTTAAATCCGATAATAATGGCATCTGAAGCACTCGCCAACAAGACATCGGATTCGGTGATGGCCCCTACAGCTTTGTGAATGATATTTACCTGGATTTCGTCCGTGGAAAGCTTTTGGAAGGAATCGGTCAAAGCCTCTACGGAGCCATCCACGTCTCCTTTGAGAATTATATTCAATTCCTTAAAGTCGCCCAATGCGATACGCCTTCCAATTTCATCCAAGGTAATATGCCGCTGTGTCCGCACGGACTGTTCCCGCTGCAACTGTGAGCGTTTGGATGCAATTTGCTTGGCTTCCCTTTCATCTTCCAACACATTAAACTTATCTCCTGCCTGGGGTGCACCATCAAGGCCTAAAATTGAAATTGGAGTAGCAGGACCGGCTTTCTTGATATTCTTACCGCGTTCATCCTGCATGGCTTTTACTTTACCACTGCACGTCCCTGCCAGCACGTAATCTCCAATGCCAAGCGTTCCGTTTTGTACTAAAATGGTAGAAACATACCCTCTTCCCTTATCTAGAAAAGCCTCTACTACGGTACCGGAAGCCAAACGATCTTCATTGGCTTTTAATTCGAGTAACTCCGCCTCAAGCAGTACTTTTTCGAGTAATTCCTTAACCCCCTGACCGGTTTTCGCAGAAATATCATGACTTTGGATCTTCCCCCCCCAATCTTCAACCAAAAGGTTCATTGCTGCCAGGCCTTCTTTGATCTTATCCGGATTGGCCGTGGGCTTATCAATTTTATTTATGGCAAAAACGATAGGTACTGCTGCAGCCTGGGCATGACTAATTGCCTCTTTGGTTTGCGGCATAATATCATCGTCAGCGGCCACCACAATAATGGCAATATCTGTGACCTGCGCTCCTCTTGCCCGCATAGCGGTAAAAGCTTCGTGACCCGGTGTATCTAAAAAAGTTATCTTTTGCCCATCAGATAAACTAACGCCATACGCCCCAATATGCTGGGTAATACCACCGCTTTCACCAGCAATTACATTTTCTTCCCGTATATAGTCTAACAATGAGGTTTTACCGTGATCTACGTGCCCCATTACCGTAACAATGGGTGCGCGGGAAGTCAAATCTTCCGGCTTGTCTTCTTCAACTTCAATAGATTCTTCTATCTCCGCAGTAATGAATTCCACCTCGTAACCAAATTCTTCAGCGACAATACTAAGTGTTTCTGCATCCAGGCGTTGGTTCATGGTTACCATCATCCCCAGGGACATACAGGCAGAAATGATATCTGTAGTGGAAACATTCATCATGGTAGCTACCTCATTTACCGTAACAAACTCGGTAACCTTAAGCAACTTACTTTCTTTCTCCTGTAATTCCAATTCCTTCTCGGACTGTTGGCGGTGAAGATCTCGTTTTTCTCGTCGGTATTTTGCTCCTTTTCCCTTACTGGTTTTCCCTTGAAGTTTTTCAAGGGTTTCTCTTACCTGCTTTTGGATTTCCTCATCACTGGGTTCCACTTTCGGAGCTCCTGAGCGTTGCCCTCCTTTGCGGATATTATTCCCTCTTCCTCGATTGTTAGCCCCACCATTATCTGTCTTAGAAACTATCCGCTTTCTGCGCTTTTTGCGCTCAGGGGTATTTTTTTCCGCCTGTTTTTCGGGTTCTTTCTTTTTCTTAGGTTTCTCAAATTTGCTGAGATCGATCTTATCTCCTGTCAATTTTGGACCGGAAAGCTTTTGGTATTTCGTTTGAATAGCCTCTGGCGTTTTCGCTACTTCCGCTTCCTCTGTTTTTGGCGCTTCAACCTTTGCTTTCTGGGGTTTTGGTTGTTCTACAACGGGTTCCGGTGCTGGTGTTTCTACCTGAACAGGTTCCTCAGGTTTGACCTCTTTTTTAGGGGGCTCCGGTTTCTTGTCCAAATCAATTTTACCCACCGTTTTCGGACCGGATAATTCTGCTTTTCCACGGATCACATTCTCAGCTGATTGCCTTCTTTCTCGAGCAAGCCTTCGTTCTTCCTGCTCCCGCTCCATTTGCAGACGCAATTCCTCCTTCTCCTTAAGTTTTTCCTCTGCTACTTCTTTGGAAGCAACACGCTTACTTTTATCTGTCTGAAATTCATCCAACAACACTTGATACACCTCATCAGATATTTTGGTCGTAGGCCTCGCCTCGATCTCATGCCCCTGAGACACGAGATAGTCCACAGCCCTGTCCAAAGAGATGTTCAATTCTCGAAGTACTTTATTTAATCGTATTGTTGGATTTCCTGCCATATACTCTTTACTCCCTTAAATTTCGTGCAAATATAATTTAATCTTCAAATTCTGCCTTGAGTATGCGCACTACTTCATACACGGTCTCTTCTTCCAGATCTGTTCGCTTGATCAGATCCTCAACATCTTGTTCCAGCACACTTCGCGCCGTATCGAGACCAATCTTCTTGAATTCCTCTATTATCCAGGAATCGATCTCATCTGAAAACTCGGTTAATTCCACATCTTCCTCAACCCCTTCTCGGAAGACATCAATTTCATATCCTGTAAGTTGCCCTGCGAGTCGAATATTATGTCCTCCCCGGCCTATTGCCTTGGAAACCTCTTCCGGTTTAAGGTAGACCTGAGCCGTCATTTTTTCACTATCCAGTTTAACCGAGGACACCCGTGCGGGACTTAATGCCCGAGTCACCATTAATTGTGGGTTATTGGTCCAATTGATCACGTCTATGTTTTCATTCCCCAGTTCACGGACAATGCCATGGATACGAGACCCTTTCATACCCACACAAGCGCCGACAGGGTCTATTCGGTCATCATAGGAGTCTACCGCTACTTTTGCCTTTTCTCCAGGAATGCGTACCACTTTTTTGATGGTGATCAAGCCATCAAATACCTCAGGGATTTCCTGAAAGAACAATTGTTCCAGGAATTTTGGAGAGGTTCTGGACATAATTATAGCCGGCTTATTTCCTTTTAGATCAACACTTTCGATCACCCCACGCACGTTATCCCCTTTTCTAAAAAAGTCTGAGGGAATCTGTTTTTCCTTTGGCATGATTATCTCGTTACCCTCATCATCAAGCAAAATGATGGCTTTATGCCGGATATGATGTACTTCGGAAGTATAGATCTCACCTTCCAGATCTTTAAACTGCTTGTAAATGGTGGTGTTATCATGTTCATGGATCTTAGCGATCAAATTTTGACGCAAGGCCAAAATAGAGCGTCTCCCGAGATCCATCAGCTTTACTTCTTCGGATACATCTTCTCCTACCTCAAAATCCGGTTCAATTTTTTGTGCTTCGGATAGTGAAATCTCTTCGTTGGGTTCTTCTACCATGCCATCCTCAACTACAATCCTGTTGCGCCAAATTTCCAAATCTCCTTTATCCGGATTAATGATAATATCAAAATTCTCATCCGATCCGAATTTCTTTTTCAGCGCATTGCGAAACACTTCCTCCAAAATAGCCATCAGCGTTACCCTGTCAATAAACTTATCATCCTTAAATTCTGAAAAGGATTCAATAAGCGCTAAGTTTTCCATGTCAGCTCACTATTAAAATTTTAAAACCACTTTTGCTTCCTGTATTGTCGCAAACGAGATCGTCTCCGTTTTCTGCACCGTATGCTTTCCTTTCCCCACCGGCTTTGGCTCTCTGGATTTCCAGGTGAGCGTAATTCCATCTTCACCAACTTCTGAGAGTTTGCCGCTAATGGCGTCTTCAGAGGTCCTTACCTCTAAATTTCTACCAACATGCTTCCGGTACTGCCTTGGCAAACGCAAAGGAGCGGTTGCCCCTGCTGAAGTTACCTCCAATGAAAAGTCCTGCTCCTCCCGATCCAAATTATGCTCCACTGCACGACTCACCTCCATACAGTCATTTAAGGTTACCGCCTTATCTCCGTCCAAGACAATTTTTACGGAATTGTCCCCTCCTACCGTAACCTCAATTAAAAAGAGGTCCTCCCGCTGGTCCAATGCCTGCTGTAATAACGCCTCAACCTTCTCTCTGAACATACTTTCGGGCAATAAAAGAGGGGACTTGCGGTCCCCTCCTGAATACGGTGTATTTCATTTGCGTGGTGCAAATATAGCACAAATCTTGGTTTTGCAAAAAGCTTCGTTCGAACAAAAATTTATGACCGGAATTCAATATTTCAAAAAACCGCTCGAAGTACTATCCAAATAGCTTCGCTTTGGTTATTCTCGCATTCATCTCAGCGATGTTAACAATGGAAATCCCCTCCGGACATTCTACTTCACAGGCTCCGGTAAAGGTGCAACTCCCAAAACCCTCTTCTTCCATTTGATAGGTCATTTCGGCAACGCGTTGATGCTGTTCGCCTTTTCCCTGCGGCAAACTGTTCAGATGATTGATCTTGGCAGAAGTAAACAGTGCTGCGGAGGAATTTTTACACGTAGCCACACATGCTCCACAACCAATACAGGCCGCAGCGTCCATAGCTCTATCCGCTACTCCTTTCGGTACCGGGATAGCGTTAGCTTCAGGAGCTGTACCGGTTTTGGAACTCACAAAGGCGCCGGCTTCAATTATACGATCAAATGCAGAGCGGTCCACGATCAGGTCCTTTATTACCGGGAAAGCTGCTGCTCGCCAAGGTTCTACTACGATTGTCTCCCCATCTTTAAAGCTTCGCATGTGCAGCTGGCAGGTAGTCATATGGTCATGCGGGCCATGCGCCCTACCATTAATAAACACCCCACATTGCCCACAAATACCTTCGCGACAATCGTATTCATAGGCAATCACCTTTTCGCCTTGTACCACCAGTTGTTCATTGAGGTGATCCAGGGCCTCCAAAAACGACATATCTTCTGTTAATCCGTTTACCGGATAGGATTTAATTTCTCCTTTTGCCTTAGGATGCTCCTGCCGCCAAATTTTAAATATAACTTGCATAAGGTATGGTTACTTATAACTTCGAACGGTGGGTTGCACAAATTCAAATTCCAGTTCTTCTTTGTTTAGCTTAAAGCTACCCTTGTCATATTCCCAGGCCGATACATAGGCATAGTCCTTATCTACACGTACCGCCTCTCCTTCTTCTGTTTGATATTCTTCCCGAAAATGCGCGCCACAGGATTCTTCCCGCTGCAAAGCATCTGTGCACATCAGCAGGCCTAATTCAATAAAATCTGCCAAACGCAACGCCTTTTCCAATTCGGTATTCAATTCTTTATCCCCTCCGGTGACCTTAACATTATTCCAGAAGTCTTTCTTGATCTTTTGGATCTTGCCGATGGCTTTTTTTAATCCTTTTTTATTTCTACTCATGGCACATTCCTTCCACATGACTTTCCCCAATTCCCGGTGAAAATGGTCCACGGTTTGCGTTCCATTCACTGCAAGGATATGATCTATATGGGCCTGAACTGCAGTTTCCGCTTTTTCAAATTCCGGATGATCTACCGTAGGATGTGCTTCTTTCAGCGTTCCGGCCAGGTAGTTGTTTATGGTATTGGGTAAAATAAAGTACCCATCAACACTTGCCTGTAAGAGCGAATTGGCTCCTAAACGATTGGCGCCATGGTCAGAAAAATTACATTCCCCTACTGCATACAGCCCCGGAATTGTGGTCATTAACTCATAATCCACCCAAAGGCCTCCCATAGAAAAGTGCGCTGCGGGAGAGATCTGCATCGGTTCGTGATACGCATCTATCCCGGTAATCTTTTTGTACATGGTAAAGAGATTGCCATACCGATCCTGTACCGTGGCTAACCCAAATTTTTCGATAGCATGTTTAAAATCGAGATAGACCGCATTTTTTAATCGACCCACGCCATACCCGGCATCGATCCGCTCCTTGGCCGCCCTTGAAGCAATATCCCGTGGTGCCAGATTGCCAAAACTCGGATACCGACGTTCCAGGTAATAATCCCGCTCTTCTTCCGGGATATCGTTAGCTTTTCTAGCATCTTCCTTCTTTTTGGGCACCCAGATACGGCCATCATTCCGAAGTGACTCGGACATTAGGGTTAATTTGGATTGGGATTCACTGGACTGTGGCAAGGCAGTCGGATGGATCTGCGTAAAGCTGGGAGCCCCAAAAAAGGCCCCTTTTTTATGGGCTTTCCAAATGGCGCTACCATTACATCCGATAGCTAAAGTAGACAATCGGAATACGCGGGAATACCCTCCCGTAGCCAGCACAACCGCATCAGCGGCATAGCGCTTCAGCGCCCCACTTACCAGATCCCGAACAATGATCCCTTTGGCCTTTCCTTCTATGACCACCAGATCCAACATTTCACTGCGTGGTAACATTTCAACCTTTTTAGCACGCACCATTTTATACAATTGCGAATACGCCGCCAGTAAGAGCTGCTGTCCGGTTTGCCCGCGCGCATAGAATGTGCGCTGTACCTGTACCCCTCCAAAACTTCGATTTACCAAGGTTCCTCCATACTCCCGTGCAAAGGGCACTCCTTGTTGTACAAAATGGTCGATAAGTGGGGCGGAGAGTTCTGCCAATCGATAGGTATTGGCTTCACGCGAGCGGAAGTCGCCGCCCTTTAAGGTATCGTAAAACATCCGCCAAACACTATCGCCATCATGCTGGTAATTTTTGGCAGCATTTATTCCCCCTTGTGCGGCTACAGAATGTGCTCTTCGGGCAGAATCCTGATAACAAAAACACTGTACATCGTACCCCAATTCCGCAAGGGTAGCCGCTGCCCCAGCACCCGCCAACCCGGAACCTACAACGATCACTTTAAGCTTTTTTTTATTGGCAGGATTTATCAATTGCGAGGTCACCTGGTAATTACGCCATTTTTCTTCTAACCTTCCCTCTGGAATTTTTGCGTCTAATGCCATCATATCTCTTACTTAAAAAACACAATAATGGGTATGATCCCAAAGCCTATTCCCATGATCAGCGCATAGACCAAGCTCGCCTTAGCTACAAGCCGAAGTCCTTTTTTATGATAAAAGCCCAAGGTCTTAAAAGCACTTTTAAATCCATGATGCAGATGATACGCCAATGGAATGGCCAGTAGGGTGTAAAAAATAACATAATACACATTTTGGAACAGACTATAGGTCACCTCATATACATCCACATGGCCGTCAGCATCCAGGCCTACTTCTGCTCCAAGGCCCAATTTGATCCGTGCCCAAAAATTTGCCAAATGAATCACAATAAAAATCAAAATAAGGGTACCTAGGATACCCATATTCTGAGAAGTCCAGGTACTGTTTTCATTGCTGCGATTCAACAGGTATTTTTGAGGCTTTGCCTTTCTATTATGTATAGTAATAACCAGAGCATAGGCTACGTGCACAATGATAGATATATAAAGGGCATAGGCAACTATTTTGATCAACGGGCTCTCCCGTAAGGTGGTGGAATAGGCGTTGTAAAGGCCTCTGGCCATGTCTTCGGGAAGCACCAGAATGAGATTAGCCGATAGATGAACTACCAAAAAAAGACAAAGGAACAGACCGGTAGCGGCAATGAGTAGCTTTCTGAAATACAATTTGTTTCTTAGCATGGCCTTCTAGCTGTTTGCACTATTGTATAAGCGCTGTTACGAAAGTGGGAAGTCCTTTTTCCACTATTTCGTTGGTTCTTTTTTAAAAATAAAAACAAATCAGGGATCGATTCCTGTGATTTTTTACCTTTTGATAAGATTTTTAAAAGTAGGTCGCAATTATCCGACTACGATAGGGAATAGGCGTATTTTACTCCCCTATTGAGGCTGTCTCCAATGTTTACCTCCTTTGAAGTCGGGGAAAATGATAAAAGATTAGTTATGTTTGTCATCGCTACTAAAACCATTACACTATGCATATTTCTACCCTGGCAAGGGCAGGGGTTTTTTGCCTTCTACTCTCCGCATGTTCTTCGTATCTCACTACGGCAGAAAACATTAGCAATACAAAGCAATCGTATACCAAGGTCCTGGTCATTGGTCGCTCTAAAGACAACACTGCACGTGTAAAGTTTGAGAATAGTGTAGTGGAGCAATTGCAGGAAAGTGGGATTGGCGCTGTTTCTTCCTACTCCATGGCCGGTACAAAGAACATTACCGAAGAATACACCGAAGCGCAGATAGCACAATTCAAAAAGAAACTCATATCCGATGGAGTAGATGGTGCTATTGTGACTAATCTAATTAATACGGAGCAGTACACTGACGTTATTCCCGGAAATAGCTCCGCGGCCTATATCCCAAGAAGGGTGGGCAGATTTGGACGGTATTATACCTACTATCCTGTAACCTACTGGGAACCGGACCAATTGACATCAGGCACTAAATACATTTTTGAAAGTAGCTTTTATCGTCTTGCCGATGCTCCCGGAGATAATATCCAATGGATCGGACGATTTGAATTAAAGGACCCATCTTCCATAAGTAAGACTGCGGAAAACTATGCTAAGGAGTTGGTTAGGGCGTTGCTGAAAGAAAGTATTGCTACCAACAATTAAAACGTAAAACTACTTTATGGCGTCTTTGCGGTTTGCTTTTTAAGCAATGGGATCACCTCCTTGCCTATCAAGTTTATGGATTGTTTCATCTGCTCATGGGATAACCCCACATCCATTTGAAAATTAAATCGTGATATTCCCCCAAGGGCTTCACTATGGCGAATGATTTTTTGCGCTACCTCCTCGGGATTTCCAATGACGATAGCACCTTCATCATCGATTAAATGTTCGAATTGTTCACGGGTTGGAGGTACCCAACCTCGTTCTTTATTCATTGATGCGATCACTTCCACGTACCGCGGAAAGAACGCCGCAATGGCTTCTTCTCTGGAATTGGCCACGTAACCAAAGGAATGGACACCTACTTTTAGTTCGTTGGGGGTAAACCCAGCCTTTTCGCCGGTATTCCGATATAGGTCGATAAGTGGTCGAAAGCGATGCGTTTGTCCTCCTATTATCGCGACCATTAAGGGCAACCCTAAAGTCCCTGCCCGTGCAAAAGAGGAGGGCGTGCCACCAACGCCCAACCAAATCGGCAACTTCTTTTGTAGCGGTCTGGGATAAATACCTTGTTCTCTCAGCGGAGGACGGAAGATCCCTGACCAGGAAACGACTTCGTTGTCTCGTATCTTTAATAGCAACTCTAATTTCTCCGCGAAAATAGCATCGTAATCATTCAGATTGTACCCAAATAAGGGAAACGAATCTATAAATGAACCTCGCCCCACTACCATCTCGGCTCGTCCTTTCGAGATCAGATCTATAGTTGCAAAATTCTGAAACACACGCACAGGGTCCGAAGTACTCAATACCGTAACTGCACTGGTTAGTTTAATCCTTTTTGTTCGTGCAGCTGCGGCAGCCAATAGTGTGGCTGGAGCGGCATCCAAAAATTCTTTTCGGTAATGCTCGCCGATGCCAAAGGCATGAAGCCCAACCGTATCTGCCAATTCAATTCGTTCTAAAAGCGCTTCTATGGCTTTCTCGGGCATCATATGCCCTTCCGGTGAAGCTGCAAAACTGTCTACTCCTATTTCCATTCTTATCCTTAGATCGTATCCAAATACCTTTGGAATTGCTTTTTTTGTTCTATAAATCTGGCCTCGAAGGTTGCCTCAACGATCTTCCCGTCTTTAAAGAAATGATTAAAAGAAGGGAGGTAAAAATCGGCAACTATTTTAGCACCAAAATAAGGAAACAATTCCTTAGATACTTTTAGCACGTTGTTCATTGGTCTTCGGCTAGGACTTGCAGATAAAAGGAACATGGGTTTCCCATCCCAAATATTCATCGCTTTTTCCATTTTAATTCTGGAGAGCCAATCCCATAAATTTTTGAAAGCAGCGGTATGCAATCCATTGTATTCGGCCACTGAAACAACGATGCCATCACTAGCCTTGATCAATTCATAAAAGCGAAGCACATTTTCATGAATTCCGTTTTGCTGTTCCAGATCTTTAGAGTACAAAGGGGGTTCATAGTCATTTAAGTCCGCAACAATAACCTCTGTATTCGTCAACTGATTGGCGACGTAGGTAGCAAAGGTCTTATTAATGGAGGTACGGCTGTTGCTCGCACCAAAGGCTAGAATTTTGTAAGCGGCTGATTTCATATTCTATTTTTCATACAATGTTTCTCACAGTAATTCAATTGATCGTAAACGGAATCTGCTCTACCATACCTTCTTTGGCATATTTAAGGCTCCCGATCTCATGGTCAAAAAGACCATTGAGATTATTCCCAGCTGGATCTTCCAGTCTTGTGTTCACCTGTAACAGATAATCTCCCTTCTCCCAGGGATTTGAAGGTGTAAACCACCATTCCGTTTCTTGTTTTTCGATGGTAACCGAGCCCTTCACGGGTCGGTTTTCCAAATCGGTGATAATAAGTCGTTGTTGTACCGAATAATAATCTAACATATCTTCAAATTCCACTCTTAAGACCGTTGTATCGTTTGCTTTTGGTATCACTACATGCCAGTTGCTTGGGTCCGGGGCTTGAAGATCGGCTGCGGTTACCTCAATTTTCTTTTCAAAGGGGTGTTCCATCTTGTTATGGTAAGCATCCTCCAGATCTGCAATGACCAGCCTATATTTTTTTTGCGGCTGCAATGCCCGCCCAAATGTTGTATTGGCTTGTAATCCTGTCTTTACCCGAGCAGGGTCCAGGATCAAGGTAAGTTGCGTTTGTTCATGATTCCAAAGCTCATGGACATTATTAAAAAAAACGTTCTTAAGTTCCAGGCCTTCTTCGTCCACAAGCTTTATCTTTTCCAGATTCCCAACGGTTTTCATTGGTTGTGAAAACTGCACGTACATACGAAGGAGATTCTCGGGAAGCAGCTCGGCCGAAGGATAAACGGCTTGCACCATAGGACCTTTGGCCCTTTGTTCACAAGCCGTGTTCCATGCTACCATTAAAAACAGCAACGAATACCAAGGAAACGCTCTCACCCTCATATAAATTACAAAGTAGTTATCTATCCATTTTCTTTGAAACAAGGTTAGGATAGCCTTCCATTTGTTTTGCCATATCATGGTATTGCTTTGTAAAGGCCTGAGATTCGGGATATTGATAATCGGGAAAATCGTATTCCGAGATAAAGTCGCTCAGTCGTAAGTAAACCCCGGAAAGTTCTGAGACAAGATCGATCTCCCCGGTTTCAATATTTCTACGTAATACTCCAAGCATTTGTGGATTTTGCATATCTATTTGCATGACATTGGCGGTGGGAATTTGTTGTATCCCTTCCAGGCCCGAGGCAAACATCTGCTGTTGACCAGCCATTCCGTTTCCTTTGGATCCGGCCACCACAGAAGCAAAAGGCACCATGGTCCCTCCCCGATTTTTATGGGTAACCAGTAAATTCTTGGTTAGCGAACCATCCATTTCCTGGGTAGTTACCGTAAGCATATCGATAGGGGCATTTCCGTAACCCAGTTCTGCAATAGTTTTTCCTTTGATATCTGCACCGGCCTGTATCTGATCCGTTGGAATGGTAACCAAAGGGGTGCAGGTATAACTTGCCAATAGCATTGATTCACCATCTACTTCATCAAATAGCATGGTTCGTATTGGGGCACGGGTCTCCGTTTGGGCATGCACCGCATGGTAGATCTCGATGCTATTTACCGCCTCTGGATCTGCAGTAAACGGATAGGCTATTTTTCGCAAGGTGGAGGCAAATTCGCTATTGGTCAACCCAGCCACATAGATATATCCGTCATTGTAATCAATATCCGTAATACTTAAGGCTGTAGCCGGTGTCTCTTCCCAAAATACCAACTCGGCGGAAGCTGGATCACTAAGTGCAATACTACTGCTATTATCTTCGGTTACTGCTAAGAATCGAATGGCCTTTGTAACAGGATGCACTATAGCTACCACGGATTTTGCCTCCGGTTGATGCCCTAATTTGATGGAAACATAGGCCTCCTGACTTACCGGATGGATTTTCATATCGTTAATAACCACATCTCGGGTTGCGATATCCAATTTTTGCGCTAGCGTAACATCAAAACCTTCCATATTATACGGAACGGCATCTTCCATTTTTTCGGCGGTTGTTGTTACCGCATGGATCATCCCTCCCTTGCTATCTCCTATAAACAATACATTTCCAGGGCCAAAGGCCAGAACATTGGCCCCGGAAAGTGTTGCATTTGCAAATAGTTCCGTACTGGCGGTTTTAGCTGCTGCTTCTGAAATTGCCATATCCGCCTCCTTTTCCTGCTTGCAGGAGCTCATAAGTACGGCTAGTAGGCCAAATACTGTAAGTTGTATTTTCATGATATTCAAGAATTAAGTGCTGTATTAGTCAATAACAAACGAGGCATCAGAGAGCTTTAGCCGAACATTTAGTTCCCCCTCATTGATATTCCATTTGTACAGCGTATACTTCCGTACACCGGTCTTATGCATGGGATCCTGATCTGCAATGCGCCTGGCTTCTTCAAAAGAATTGGCCCGTATCATGATCGCACCATAACCTCCTGCATCCGAGGCCCCTTCAATTGTGGTTTGCCCACCCATGATCATGGTTCCCTGGTTTTCTATTTTATGTACAAAATCCATGTGATCTGGTAATATCTTGGCCACTTCTTCAAAGGACACCACAGGCTCAGTTACATAAAGGTACACTTCTTTATTCATACCCGTATTCAACTTTTCCGCCTCGGCTAAAGTATCGTCCTGTGCTTGTAGTGCAAGCATTGACATCCCCATCACCAGGAATAAAATCGTTGTGTGCTGTTTAAGCTTTCTTGCAGTTTTCATAATAGATTTGTTTTAGAGATTAAAAATTTATTTCGGAATTCTATTGGATATCAGAACTTGAATTCTAAGGTTGGTCCTGTATAAAATATATTGTTAGACGCTCCCGATTCTTTTACAAAATCACCTGCCACAAAATAGGTGGACCGCCATTCAAACTCTATATTTCTATTGATCTCGTAGAGTATCTTCATACCTATTGCACTTCCTATGTAGGCACTGGACCCGCTAGTGGCATCACGAATTTGAAAACGCGGGGGCGTATATAAGCCGTCTTCTTTTGACGACCTGAAGAAAAAGGCGTAATCCATATAAATAGAAAAGCCTTCAAAAGGGTAGATCTTAAAGTTGGGGTGGAGGCCATTTAGGTTTACCGGGGTGTTTACCGCGGCCAAACTGTAAAGGGCAGGATTGACAAACAACGGATTATAGGTTTGTAATGTATTATCTCCTCTGTCCCTGTCGCCGGAAGAATAATCGAACTTTAATCCAAAAGTGGTTTTCCACGGCCTGTTGATTAAAATGTACTTATAATCGAATTCGAAGTTAAAAGCACGTATGTTGGCATCTCCCAATTCGCCAAATTGATACACCAGTTCGGTATTAAACACCATGCGTTTCCCCAAAGTTCCGTAACGCCGTATGCCTATGGAGTGTCGGGTTTCTTCACCACTTAGATCACTAAAGCTGGCAAAATCTGTGTGAAACCCCAAATAATACACTTCCGTTTTCCCAAGAATTCTACCCAACTTTACATCTGCCACTGCGCCCCACATGGTTGGATTGGAAGCAGCGTCATCGAACAAGTTAAATTCATTATCAAAAGCATCAAATTGCGGTTGCACTTCACTCCCATAAAATACCTGGATAGAACTTTGATCAAACCGGTAATCGGTTTTGATCAAATCAAAACTCCTTCGGATGTTGGGGCCATCTCTTCGATCTACTAATCTTCCCGCTCCAAAAGTCAATTGCTTTCTCCCGAAAGTAAAGACAAAAGCATTCTCTTTTTGTGGAATCGTAAATTCGGCAAAAGCCTGATGAAGATCCAATTGATCATCTTCTAATGTTCTATCAATACCTCCGCTGGTAAAACCATGATACAGTTCGGCATATAACCGGATGTTTTTACCAAAATGCACTGCGGAATTCAAATTCAGGCGTTGGGAATAATAACTATCATCTTCTTCGGTATAGTCCTCGTTAATAGTACTTTCAAAACGAGGTCGGTAGGCCCCGCCCAGGGTAAGGTAAATGGTTTTGTTTTTGGTTAAGGGAATATATTTTAGCCCTTGTGCAAAAATCTGTTCATATTCCATGACCGTCTCCTCATTTTGCAGATAGCTATAGTCTTCATCGGCGCTATCATTCATAAATTCCGGAGGTGCCTTTTGCTGCTCCTCTTGGGCTTGTATCCCAAAGACAATACAAAGGGAAAAGAGGAGGGAAAGGCGTTTCAGGTTTCTCATTCTCAAAGCTTTGGTTGGTTACTTTTACATTACCACCTAAGTTAGCCTGAGCACCTGTCCTGTGCATTAATCCAAATTAAGACGTTATAGATTTTACAATTTCTTCACGTTTTGTGTTTTTTACCTTTTGCGCTTTGCCTTGCTTAAAGCTTCGGGGGTAACCCCCAGATAGGAAGCGATCATCCTTTGCGGAATGCGACTCACAATTTGAGGATAGGTAGCGACAAAATGTTGGTAGCGATCCAGGATGGACCCCCCCATAAGCATAATAACACGCTTTTGAAGGCCATCAATACGATGGATCATCTCTGACATGTTCTGATGGCTATTAAAAAAATTCTTATCCAAAATGCTAACTTCAGAGTCCTCCAAGGCGTCAATAAACAGATCTGCCGGGACATTTGGCGGGATATGATCTACCATGATAGTGCCTTCCAGAGCAAACAGGAAAATGTGTTCTTTGCCTTTCTTATCCAGGGAGTAACTTCGCAACAAGCCAGAATTTACACGGTATATTTTGGAATTTAGATCTCCTGCACGTTGCAGAATATCACCTTTCTTTAGGGTTATTGTGCTCATTAAGAAAAATAAGCGCTAAAGTAATCCCAGGGAAACCCCTGTGCATTAATCAAAATTAAGAAAGCATTATCGCTGTTGCAGGTATTGACTTTTTGATTTGCTTAGGGCTTCCGGGGTAACGCCAAGATAGGAGGCAATCATCTTTTGCGGTACGCGATTCACAAGGTCCGGATAGGTGGTTACAAAGTGTTGAAAACGTTCAATAATAGAAGAACTCATTAGCATTACCATACGTTTTTGCAACAAACTCATCTGAAGCGCCATTTTATGAGCATGCTGTCTAGCAAAGGTCAAATTCTTTTCGCGAATCAAGGCTGTGGTGTCTTCCAAAGCGTCAATATATAATTCTGCCGGAAGATCGGGAGGAAAGTGATCCGTCATGACTGCTCCTTCTGCTACAAAAAGAAAAATATGCTCTTTCCCTTTTTCATCGATCAAGTAACTGCGGAGCAGGCCCGTCTTCACCACAAACACTTTAGTGTCTGTGTCTCCTGGTAGCTGCAAAATGGTTCCCTTTTTTACCGTGATCCTTTTTGTCATAGGCCGTAACTATTCTCAAATTTGGAAGTTACGGAAAAGGCATTACTTATCTGCCGAATGCCGAATATACTTTTCTACGACCACAGCAGTAAGGATAACAAGGTAGAACTGTCCCATAAGTCCAACCAGTATGGCCGCTTTTTGTGCTATAGGAATGACCGGTACAATTTCCCCGTACCCGATGGTCAATAAGGTGATGTAGGCATAGTACAGCATCCCTTCACTAAAAAGTACCATATCGTTCGTATCTAGTAAAATACCCTGAAAAGCACCGGGGTAGGTAAGTGCAATGGACATAAATAAAAAAAAGGCCAGGAACCCAAGGGAGATATATCCACTCATCAATCCCAATATAACATTCTTGCTAACATGCCTTGCTTGCCAGACCTGTTTTACAATATGCCATGTCACCACGATATGAAAGACAAAAAAAACGGTAAGCCGCATCAAAACACTTGTTTCAGATTCGTGTCTGTCTATCATAGCACTGCCGAAAATAAAAGCTGCCAGTGCAAAGAGTAAGATAAAAAGCCGGGTGATCCATTTCGTTTTTGAAATGATCAAGATTCCGGCCAGTATACTAGCCAGATATAAAAAGGGAAGCAAAGCAAACTCATAAAGGTTGGGGGGTACCAACAAGGATCCAAAAAGAATGGCCAGTTGAATTACCAAAAAGATCTCGAAGCGGAGTTGATACAACTTTTTAAGCATTTACCATTACTGTATGAATATTCACTTTTTTCTGCTTTCCTTTCAACAGCACATCACCAAGGTACCTGGAGACAAAAAAACTATCGGTTTTTAAATCGTTCAGTAACTTTTCTGAAATGAGAATAGGTACCTCGTGTTTGTTGCATTCCGCTTGTATTCGCGCTGAAGTATTTATGACATCACCGTGATACGCCACTTCTTTTTTTACCACCCCAACTTCAGCAACCATAAGAACGCCCCCATGTAAACCTGCTTTAAACACGGGTGAAGTACCGTATTTTTGAATATAATAACTGTTCTTCTCCAAAAGTTTCTGCTTGAACGCAAAAAAGAGTTTGACACAATTATTATTCGATAATCCTTTTTGATACGGCCAGCTCAACACAGCTTCGTCCCCTACGTATTGATAGATCTCGGCATCGTACTCAGGAACAACTTCATTCAAATCATAGAAGCAGTCCTGAATCAATTGGCTATACTTCAAATGTCCCAATTGCTCGGCAATTGCTGTTGATGATTTAAGATCCAAAAACATAAAAATACGTTTCTCTTCTTTGGGTTCCTTGTATTTACCAAAGAGCATTTTTAAGAAGACGCCCTTCCCAAACTTGTCATTGGCAATTTCAATAAAGGAAAAAATCAAAGCAGAAAAAATGATGTAGATAACTAGCGCCCAAAAGGTTTTGTCCTGTATCCACCACCCGCGTTGATTATCAAGGCCCATGTTATAGAACCTATTTGTTATTTCAATAACAAAGGTTGAAAGGATGATAATTAAAATAAGATATATTACGAAAGTGATAAGTAAAGTAAGTCCGATGGATATTCTTTTTGATAGGTATTTATCCAAAAGAAATTCTACAATAGCGCTTAATAAACCAATTAACAAACCAAAAAGTAAGAACATATACAATGCACGGGAAAAGCCGTACTGGGGAGGAACAATTATACCTTCTTCTTCTTCGAGGCCATAATATCTGAAAACGGCAAAAAGTGCAATGGCGATAATCCAAAAAAAAGCGGACTGCCAAAGAAGCTTTAAAAAATGCTTCAACTCACGTTTCATAAGTGTTAAACTTCCAACAACGCATCATCAAATTCATATCCTTTGTAACTAACCTTAAAAAGGGCACTATATAACGAAGGAATAAAGAGCAAGGTAATTACGGTTCCAAATAAGAGACCGATCATAATACTAACCGCCATACCTTCCCACATTTCACCTCCAGAAAGATACAACGGCACCAGACCCAAGATTGTGGTAAAGGTAGATAATAATATCGGTCGAAACCGTTGTAAACAAGCAGCAATAACTGAATCCTGGTCGGTTCTACCGGCAGTCAGTTCTACTTCCATACGATCAATAAGTACAATAGCATTATTAATTACGATACCCGCCAAGGAGATAACGCCAAGAAAAGGCATAAAGCCAAAGGCTTCCTGAAACACCAGTAATCCAACAACCACTCCGATGATACCTAGCGGAATGGTTAGCACTACCATAGCCATTTTTCGAACCGAATTGAACTGAATGATCAGCAACAAGAGAATGATGAACCCGGAAATAGGAAGATACCCGATAATGGGGCCCATATTTTCTGCGGTTTGCTCAGCATCCCCTCCCAGCGCATAGGTATAGCCCTCCGGCCAAACCCCATTCACTTGTTCCTCCAGCCAGGGGGTTACCACAGACATGATGGATGAGGCATTTCCACCATCGCGCAATTCACTACTAATGTTTATGGTTCTCTTAATATCACGTCTTTTGATCTTAGCGTACTGCCATGAGGGTACTATTGAAGCTACCTGCAACAACGGTACACTTTTCCCACTGTTTTGCGAATACACATTTAAGGTCTCCAAAGAGGCCAATGTTTGTTGCTGGCTATCCCCACTTCGCATTAGTATCGGAATAGACTTATTATCCTCCCTGTACTCTCCGGTTTGAAAACCATCCAAAACGGTTTGCAGTGATGTGGCAATATCGGAACTGGTTATCCCCGCATTTTGTGCACGGTTCTGATCAATCTCGATCAAAAACTTTTTACTCTTCGGCCCCCAATCATCTTTTACATTTTTGGTAAAAGCAACGCTAGATAACTTTTGTTTTACACTTTCGGCTATACTGGCCAAGTCGTCAGGCTCTGGTCCAGACACTTTAATTTCTATAGGCGTTCCCCCGCCACCGGACCCAAGGAGGCCTACTTTTATATCCGCATTAGGAAAATTTTGAAAAGCATATGCATCCAGACGTCTTACCATCTCTACATTCTCTTCGAAGGTGGTGGTGTTCACAAGAATATGCGCATAATTGGAATTGGCTTCATCGGGCGAATATCCCAAATCGTACGATTCCGGACCTTCTCCGATATACGATGACCAACTTACAATACCTTTGTCCCTAGCTTCATTTATTTTGAGGGAATCGGTCATGAAGCTTTCTATCTGTTGTACCACTTCGGTAGTGCGCTCAATTCTATTGCCCTCCGGTAGATTAATATCGATAGTGATCATATTGCGATCACTATCAGGGAAAAAGATGAAGGGGATGTACCCAAAGCCAAACAAGGACAGAAAGAACGCCAAAAAGATGCCAGCGATCACTTTATATTTATGGCGCAAGGCCAATAATATCAAATCTTTGTAGTACCGTTTCGCTGCGTTGATAATGCGATCGACAAGACTTGGTTTTTTTTCACCTTTAGGCGCTACCTTAAGAAACAGATAGCAGAACATTGTAATTACCGTAAGTGCGATCAACCAGGATGACATTAAGGCAATGGTTATTACAACGAAAATTGGGCCTACGATATCCCCCATTGTGGTAGGAGAAAGATAAAAGGCCAGGAAGGCTGCAGAGGTAGTTAAGGTTGAAATCAATAACGGCATCCAGAGCTCGGAAAAAGCCTCAATAGCGGCCTGGTATTTTTCTACGCCTTGTTCGAGTTTCACCATTATGGTTTCTGCTACCACGATAGCATTGTCCACCAACATCCCTAATGCCATGATGAGAGCAGCCAGGGTTACCTGATTCAGTCCCATATTAATAAAGCCCATGAGCATTAAGGTCATGATGGTCACAATGGGGATCAAACTCGCAATTACAAAACCGGTACGGAATCCTAAGAATACCAACATTACCAACAGCACAATGGAAATGGATTGTAGGAGATTCACCATAAAATCGCTTACCTTAAGGTTTATGTAGCTATCCAGAGAAGACACCCGTGTCAGTTCCAATCCCAAGGGAAGACGATTTTGCCATTGGGCTACCACGCCGTCTACCGCTTCGCCTAAGTAGACAATATTTTTGTCTTCTTTGAGATTGACGTGCATTGTAATTGCCTCTTTTCCGTCAACACTAACAATTTGCTTTGGCGGATCGATATACCCTTTGTTTACCGTTGTAATGTCGCCCAGCTTCACCAGTTGGGACCCATTCCCAACGGCAATTAGCATATTCCGAATATCTTCAACGGCATCGAAATTCCCAGTCGGTTCCAGGATGATACGTTCATCGCCAACATTGATCTGACCTCCTGAACTCAGAATATTGGTAGCACCTATACTTTGTTGCAATTTGGAGGCTGATAGGCCATATTCCTTTAGTCTGGTATTGTCAAACTCCACAAAGACCCGTTCGTCCTGTACCCCCCCAAGTTCCACTTTGGCCGCATCAGGTAGTTTGATCAAATCATCTTTTATATCATCGGCATACTCCTTCATTTCTGCATAGGTGAATCCATCGGAGGTCAACCCGACAACAATTCCATATACATCGCCAATTCCATCATCATCTAAACTGGGCGCTACTCCGGAGGGGAGCCCCTGGATGGTATTTAATTTTCTTCGCAAACGATCCCAAACCGATTGCAAGTTTTCCGGGGAAACCTCATCTTTTAATTCGACACTTACTACGGAAAGACCGGTTCGAGAAGTGCTGCTTACCTCCTTCAGCTCAGGAAGCTCTTGCGCTACCTTCTCAATCTTGTCGGTTACCAACTGTTCTACCCGTTCCGGACTAGCGCCTGGAAACTGACTCACCACCGTAGCGACACGAACGGTATAAGGGGGCATACTATCCTGGGATAGGTTGAAATACATATTTATACCTAAAAGGACAATGGTTGCCAGCACCATAAAGGTGATACGATTCTTGTCTATCGAGAATTTTGCGAGATTCATAAAATTAGCAATGGTGTTGGTTATTGTAGTTTTACTTCCTGACCATCGAGTAAGGTCTGTAGTCCTGCTACCGCGATCTTTTGTCCGGCAGACAGCCCTTCCATAACCTCAAAGCCCTCAGCGGACAAATTTCCAACGGTGATCAGTTGTTTTTTTACGGTGGTCACTTCGCCTTGGTCGTCCACTAAAAAAACAAAACGGCCTTCACTATCTTCTCCTACAGCGTGCGTGGGTACCACGAGTACCGTATTTTTTACTTTTTCCTCTCCAAAATCAAAAGTAACATTGGCCGCCATCCCACTTTTAATAGCATCACTGGGATTGGTAACCACCACCCGAACCGGATAGGTAGCCGAATTTGAATCAACCGAAGGGGCCACCTCCGTTACCTTTCCCTTGAAGGTCTGATCTTCCAGGGCTGAAAAGGTAACTTCCACATCCATGTCCGGGTTAACCCCGTTGATCACACTTTCCGGTAAGCCCAGAGATATCTCCATATCCGTTCCCGAATTTAATACAGCAACGGCCTGTCCGGCCTGCACGTTTTCATCCACCTCAGCGGATATTGAGGCTATGGTACCTTCTTCCGGAGCATAAATGTAGCCATACTGAATCTGCTCGGCCTGAATATCTACCCCCCTTTTCGCGGATTTATAACTTTCCTCGGCTGTTTTAAAGGAATTCTTAGCCGCTTCAAAATCGCTAAGCGAGGAACTCCCTTTCTCATACAGCGCCCGCACACGATTTAAGCTAAGTTTTGCGGTGTTCATTTGGGAGGCCGCACTATTTAAACTGGTAACGGCTTGTTCATAGGACAGGCGAGAGGCCACATTGTCTAACCGTGCCAGAAGTTGCCGTTTCTTTACTTTTTGTCCCAGTTTCATGTCAAATACCACGATGATACCAGAGCTTCTAAAACTCAAATTCACGATTTTATCTGTTTGTGCAGTTCCACTAAACGTACGCACCTTCTCCCCACCTAAAAATCCAACCTCCTGAAATTTTACAGGACGCAAAGTCTTTTCTATAGTTTCCTCTTTCCCTCCACAACTACATAACAACACGGTCATGACTAGTGTTCCCCAAATTCTACTGTTGTATTTCATTTTTTGCGGCTTTACGGTTATTTAATTTCTCGTGTTTATGTATTCGAAAAAACGTTGACGGAAGGCCTCATTTTCTGCTTCGGTATTGAGAAGAAAAAAGTACCCCAGGGAACGTTCCAGTTCCTGGGAACTGATCAGAAAATTGTAGACGGCATTCACGCGTGCCAACTGGGCATTCAGATAATTGTTCTGTGCATCGAGTAACTGCACTATGTTTACCGCACCATTGGTATACAGCGACTGGGTGAGTTCCAACGCTTCGGCAGCGGTTTCCTCAGAAACTCCTGAGAGTTCAATATTAGAGACCTGGTTGATCAAATTCAGTACACCGTTACGAACATTGGCATCAATGGCTAATTCCGTATTATCCTTATTGATTTCCAACTGATCCCTTTGAATGGTGGCAATCTGCTTGTTGATATTATTTGTATTCTGATTGAAAATGGGCAAGGAAAGACTCAAGGAGGCATTGTAGCTATTGTCTACCAGTCCAAAACCCAAATTAGGCGGAACGGTACTTCCTGCCCCGCTTCTGTTAAACACACTGTTATAACTTCCCTGGAGGGCTACAGTAGGCACCAAACGACCCGTGCCGCTTAAGCGGATGTTGCGTTCTACAGCCTCAATGTTATACCCCAATGATTTTAGTTCCGGGGCATTCCGAAAAGCTTCCTCCGTTAAAAACCCTATAAAAGGCTCGCGTAATTTGGGATCGTCCAGAAATTTTTTGAGTTCATCGTAGTTATAGCGTTCAAATACCCCTTGGTCAAGGATAACATCCTCTACATCGATCTGGGATTCTAATGGATTATTCAACACCTGGTTAAGCACTATAAAGCCCTGTTCCAATTGATTGATGGCCTCTATCAAGGACTGCTGATTTTGGGCCATCTCACTGCGAAATCGCAACATATCGGATTTGCCCGATTCCCCTGCATCAAAATTCTGTTCCGCTATTTTCAGGTTGGTTTGGGTGAGATTGAGGTTGCGTAGCTGAATGGCCGTATTTGCTTTTAAGATCAGAATATTAAAATAAGCGGTAGAAGCATCGAGTATGGCATCCAATTGCGAGGCATTGAAGTTTTCTTGTTCGGCTTGTTGTAATTTTTTCTGAATAGTGATATTAGCATTGGCTGCTTCGGAATACAGCGTTTGATTTAAGGTAATTGCACCTGAAGTAGAAAACTCGGGGTTTTGTCCATTGCTAACTTCGGCCAGATCGGGATCCACGTATGTGCCTGTGCCAGATGCTGTAACATCGGGCAAATAATTGCTCCAGGCGGTACGCACATCTTGTTGGGTAAGATCCACATCCTTTTGATTGGATTGTAGGGATAAGTTACGCGCAATGGTCTCTTCGATCACGTTTATGAGATTGTATCGCCTTTCAGCCAAGACATTTTTAGGGTCACCCACAAAATCTGTTTTATTGATCAAGCTGTATTTGATCGGCACCTCTACAGCATCAGCCGTATTAAAATTCATAGTTAAGCGTGGTGTGTATTCAATGTAAACGTCAAGTTCCGAGAGTTCCGCTCCTGAAATATAGGCTTCAACCGTTAAGGCGATCCTTCGAAAAAATTGATCGAGATCGTCATTAGATCGCGTGGTAGCCAGCATCCCATCCACTACATCATCCGGCCCGTTCGTACTAAAAGAGGGCAATTTATTGTCAATAAAGGCCCGCGCCAATTGTTGGTTTTCTTCCCTGGTAAGGAAAAATCCTCCAGCCATATAGATGGCATCGAGACCCTCGAGCGTATTCGTAATATCCGAAATCGTAGTAAATGGGAGTAGTTTATACTTGATTTCCAGTTCCTCTGCTATTTTATCAAAAGTCTCGGATACCGGTAAGATCTCAATCAAAGAGGCTTCCATGGCCACCCCGAGATTTTGGAAATCGGTGAGCTCTTTAAAGGTTTTCAGATCCTCTTGAAACGATTCTGAGGCGATCAGATAAGTGAAATTTTCAATGCCCGAACTTGTTTTGTCAAGATCAATGTAATTATAGTCCCTATTCACTGCTCCAAAGAGGATCGTTGGTTTGGGATGCACAGTTTGCTTGCTTACAATTTGGTTGTTGATTGCACCAAACGCAATGATCAGGTCAACCGTATCATCTGTGATCAATTGATCGTAATTCCTTTGTGCAGTTTCAAGGCTGAAGTCACTAAAAAGCAAACTTTCCTCCGGAAAAACAACGGTTGCATCTTCCCCTACTACCGCCTTAACCTCATTCTTCAATTGTTCATATAAGGGCAATATTTTTGAGGAGCGACTGTCTACCAGCACTCCAATGCTAACGGTAGGTTTGTTTTGGGCAACTGCTAAAGTGGTTAACAGTAACAATAGCCACAAAAGGTTTTTTTTCATAGGTTGGTGTTTTAATCAGTCCCTAATTGCTGTATCATAACCTAAACCAAGTAGGTATGCCCCTACCCGATCCGCGAAAATTAGCAAAAAAAAGCGCCGGACACTTTAAGTAATTTAAAATACTTGAATTTTTCAGGAATTGTTTAATTATTTCCTCACAATCCCTACCTATTGGGATAATTCGCTAGACAAAACAAACAAATGCCGATCTAAAAGATAAGATACGAACGGGAATCTATCAGATAAAAACCGGGTTGCAGACAGGATGTGTCTAGTAGTCCAGGCATGTTATCGGTGGCCCTTTGTGCTTACGTTCCATCACTCCCTGGACCACCGTACGGTTCTTTTCGCAATTCCGGCATTTACGGTAATCAAAAGTTGATCCTCTTCTCTCTTGAGCACGGCCTTATACCATTTTTTCTTTTTTGCGCTAAATAGTTGTCCTTTCCATTCTCCGCCAATAGGGGTAATATCTTTGAGGATCAAGATTCCCCGTTCAGCCTTATCTGAGGCGATTACTATGCCGCTATATACCCCTCCGTTTTCCTTGATTTCAATTTTGGTATTGTTTTCTCCTGTGCGATATATTCCTGACAAGATATTTTGCGCATTCGTAACGAATGCAGAAAGAAGCAGGAGCAGCATTGATGTGGTTGTTCTCATTTTTAATGTATTGCAATAGTATTAGTAAAATCTGTAGGCAAGGGATAATCCTAAAGTAAAAGACATCACCCTGGGATTGTAATCGCCGGTTACTACTACATTATCGGTGGTAGTTTCCACATCGGTAATGGTAGCGATCCCACCACTAAAGCTAAATGTGGGCAACAAGCTGAAGCGCCTGCCTAAATCTCTACGAAGGCCAACGCCCAATTCATATCCCAGACCCAGACCGGTTTCGGAACTTCTACTGAAATTTTGCACAAAAGGCGTTGCTGTAGAATTTATGTCTATGCCAGGTGTAGTAAGGAACATCGGGCCTAATGCAATTCTTGGAAGTATCGCGAAATTTTTGGTAATATTCACCTGATACGCAACACCGGCTAAAAGGTAATAGATCTGCCAATCTTCAGAACTCCCGGAAAAATCGGCCCCTGGATTCGTATCGTTCAACGAATTGATACTATTTTCAATTTCAGTAGCAAAGGATTGGTATCTAAAGGTGCCAATTAGTGTAAATTTCTCATCCAGAAAATAGCCTCCATAAAAGTCCAGTTTAGCACCGTTATCTGCAAATCCAGCATCCGGATTGCTAAAGTTTGCATCATCAAAATCACCCATTGAAAAAGAGGTACCATACGAAGCTCCCAAATAAAATCTGGCTTGGTCTGTCTGCGCGAAAAGTAAGGAGGTCGCTGGTAGTACCAACAGCATAAAAAGTAACGGCTTCATAATTTACACGTATTCCTTGCATTGCAAACTTATGAAGTAGGGTTAGCGGAATTCCTCAACAAATGTTGAGAAATAGGCTAGTGGGTCAAATTGTTTTTTCGTATCCGGCTTAATTGTGTGGGACTGATGCCAATCATGGTTGCGATAAAACGGAGCGGGAATTTTTTTAGTAGATCCGGGTTACTTTCCAATATAAATTGATACCGTTCCTTGGCGCTGCTCGTTAGGAAGAGCATATGCAATTTTGCAAGCTTCATCGCGCTGTCTGCAAGATGTTCCCGAATAAATTGATTGTAAGTCAGATTAACTTCTAAAAGGTTCATATGATTTTCGGTGGAGGCTACCAAAAGGGTTGTGGGTTCCAAAGCCTCTATGGACATCGGTGTTTTTTGGTTGTCTCGTACACTGATAAAATCGGTGACCATATTATTCTTCGAAACAATATTTCCAGTCATTTCCTCGCCATTCTCCTTCACCACATATAGTCGTACACTTCCGTCAACAATATAAGCGAGTTCTTTACAAATTTCATTATGATGCTTGAAGACACCTCCCCTGTCGTAGCTTCTTTCCTGAAAAATTTCCAGTATTGCCGCTAGCTCCTCCTTGTTAGGATTGGTAACATTTGCCTGGATAAAGCATTCGAATGTTTCTTTTACTTTAGTTGACATTGAGCCGTTCATACTAGTGCCGTTTATTTACTGTTACAACCCTAGTTTCTTTATTAATCCCGCTACCGTCAATCCCTGAACTAATATGGAAAATATAACCATGCAATAGGTTACCACCAAAAACAAGTCGCGATGCATAGCATTAGTAAGTCCTAAAGCCAAAGCAATTGAAATAGCGCCCCGGAGACCTCCCCAGGTCATGATCAATGCTGTATTTGGCACAAAATCCAGCCGTTTTTGAAAAAGCTGCACCGGACCTGCCAAAGAAAGGTAACGGCAAAGCAACCCCAGCGGAATGGCTAATAGCCCTGCATAAATATATTGAGGTTTGAACTCCAGCACCAGCATTTCCATCCCAATCAGTACAAATAATATGGTGTTTAATAAAATATCTATGAGCTCCCAAAACTTATCTACATAGTCCTCTGTCAGTTCGGACATGGCACGTGCTCTGGTTTTGTTTCCTCCTATGAACAAGCCTGCCACTACCATAGCCAAGGGTGCGGAAACATGTAAATGGGTGGCTACGATTGTCCCTGTCATTACCGTAGCCAAGGTGATGATGACCTCTATATTGTAATCGTCGATCTTTTTTAGGAAATAATACGTAAGCCAGCCCAACGCAAGCCCCCAAAGCAAACCACCAAAAACCTCAACTACAAAAAGTTCCAGAATACCGGTTAATGAAAAATCGGAGCCATCACCACTGGCCAAACCAAAAATGGTTAAAAACACGACAACGCCTACCCCATCATTGAAGAGCGATTCTCCCACAATTTTGATTTCCAGTTTTTTAGGTGCTCCCACTTTTTTAAGTATCCCCAATACTGCAATGGGGTCAGTGGGCGAGATCAAAGCGCCAAAAAGCAGACAGTAGATGAAGTTAACCCCCAGCCCCATCCAACCAAAAACATAGTATACCCCGGCACCTATTAGAAAGGTAGAAACCAAGACCCCAAAAGTGGCAAAAACCAGAACCGGCCATCGTTGTGCTTTGAGTTGCTGCAAATCTGTATGTAACGCCCCTGCGAAGAGCAAAAAGCTCAGCATGATATCAAGCAGCACTACCTTGAAATCGATCTTAGAAATGATAAAACGCTCTGCTTTTAGTAAGGTATCATCTACATAACTTAAGGCAAAAACCGCCAAGGTAAACAAGATCGTAATTAACGTGAGGCCAATGGTATTGGGTAACTTAATAAAGCGTACGTTCAAATACCCAAAGACTGCTGAAATAAACACCAGGATACTGGTAATGACAAAATAATCCATAACGATAGCAAAGCGGGAAGATATTCTTTTTTTGTTTTGTGCGCCAACAGGGTGGGTAGATTTAACCGAGGGTTCAAGAAGCAGGCTAGGTTGCAGCAAAACCGTTCCGTTTCGTTCCGGCAAGGGATTTTATCAATAAAAGTAGCGTAGCGGACCATCGTCAAAGAGCAATAGCAAGTAGGCATGAAGTGCTGCAGGGCAATTGGGTTGAAATTGAGGCACAAACAAGGGAATAGGAAACGGAATTTCTTAATCTAGACTAATGCACAGTCAGCATTATACGTAGATATTTGATGCAACAAAATCTAGTGATCCGTGAAAAATAAAAACATATACAAAATAATAGCGCTCCTCTGGTTTGTATGGTCGCTTTTACATATTGTTCCAGGTATTTTTTCAATGAGCAATGCCCTATCTGGTGACATAACTTCTATCCAATTCTTGTTTCCGGAAACCAATCCATCTGCAATGACAAGCGATTATCCTGAAGAGGTAAACGCCGTTTTAGTAACCTTTGGTCAGCACGGTTTCAATCTGTTCTGGTTTGGTCTTGTTACTTTACTATGTGCTATATGGATTTGGAAAAAACAACACAAAACAGCCTTGTTAATTGCCACAATTGTTGGTGGCCTTGCTGATCTGGGGGCGCTATTTGCGACTTTTATGATCGGGCGGATTGATATTTGGGGCGTACTCATCTTTTTTGGGACGTTTTTGGCGCTATTTTTTAGCTTTCGGGTGTGGAAAAGTGACCCTACGTAGTGGCGCACCAAAAAACAGCACCGCTACAAACATGCCGGTAGTAATCATTAAAAGTCTTCCACGCTGTGTATAAGAAACCCTTGTGCGCTTGTAAAGGAAAATAGCTACTTTGTACTAATCGCTGACCACCGGAAGTTTCTGATTGGAACGAATATGTTGCGTTTTTCGTTTTTCAATAGTGCCTGATCCCGATCATACGTTATAATAAAATGCATCGCGCAATACCTCCAGGCTTTTGGGAATAGCAGTATCCGGGGATTCCAGACCTTCAAACTCCAGTGATATCCATCCTTTGTAGCCTACATCCCGCATCATTTGACCAATAGCAGGATAGTCGATGTCTAAAGAATACCATTTGCCACCCCCATAATAGGTTTTGGCTTGCACAAGGAAGGTCTGCGGCGCCATACGTTTTAGCTGCTCCTCGCGATCTTCTAAAAAGTTCCCTGTATCCAAGGTCATTTGTAGCCACGGACTGTCAATGGCGTCCACAATTCGTTTCACTCCTTCCGCAGTACGTCCAAGTCCCCAGTGGTTTTCCAGGCCAAGGACCACACCGCACTTTTCTGCTGTTGGAATGCATGCTGTGATAGCATCAATCACCCATTTAAAACCATCTTCATCGGTATAGCCCTCCAAGGTCGGTTCAATACCTTTATTGGCCATCAGATCGTCAAAGTCTTTTGAGGTTCCCCAGCGCCCCGTATTCAATCGCATGGTGGGTATACCCAACGCGTACGCCAGTTCTATCTGCTTTATTGTTTTGGCAATATTCTCATCACGCTTTTCTTTTTCGGGATACACATAGCCCTGATGTGTACTGAACCCCATTAGGTCTAATCCAGCGTGGAAGGCACGCTTCTTGAGATTTTGTAAATAGCCATTCTCTTCAGAAGTCATCTGTACCAACAGTAGTTCGATACCATCAAAACCCATTGCGGCTGCTTTATCAATACACATTTCGATCGGTACATCTTCCTTGGGGCCATTAAACTGCCAGAATGAATAGGTTGAAACGCCAATAGGGTTTCTTCTGATAGTATCTTGGTTTTCAGCTTTAGGCGCTGTTTTCGGTTCGGGAGAAGTACAGGCGCCCAGTACGGTTGCCACACCTAAAGCGGAGGCATTTTGGAGGAATTTTCTACGGTCTGTCATTTTGCTGGGATTTAGTTTCCTTTAAAGATAATGATTAACGCATTTGATCCGTTACGGCTTTGGAAAGCTGGCTTTCCCAATCTGTCCTTCTCGTAAAATAACGATAGGGATTTCCGTCCCACTGGGATAGGAGGCAATTTTTTTTCGAATCAAAAAAGGGGCGTTATTATCCACAAATTTTACTCCGGCCACCTCTAAGATCACATCTCCTCCTAATAAAATCTCTTCATCATTTATTACCGCGGGAATATAGCCACCCCGTAAACCCAGTTGGGCTGCGGATCCTTTTGAAGAGATGGAAAGGACCAAAAGGCCGGTTTCCTGGGGTACATTTAATACCCGGGCCAGCCGTTCCGGCAAAAGCATAGCCTCCATCCCAGTCCAGGGGTTGGGTTCTGTGGTTAAGAGTTGTTTTACCGTATTGGAGGCCGTAACAAAACCGATGCCTTCGAAACCTCCAGATATCGTATAAATACTGCTGGCAATACCAATTACTTCTCCCTTTTTATTAAACATTGGCCCTCCGGAATTTCCAGGATTAATAGCAGCATCCGTTTGCAAAAATTCGATCTGTTCAAAGTCATTACTTAAACTTTCAGGGAAATGCCGGCCGCTTAGAATCCCTCGGCTCAAGGTTTGCGCAAATCCATGTGGGGCACCTAGTACAAAAACATCTTCCCCTATACCCAAAGCATCCGAGTCCCCAATGGTAGCAACGGCCTTACCCTCGGGATCAAAAGAACCTACGATCTTTAAAAGTGCTACGTCTCCGGGGGGACTTGAAGCTACTACCTCTCCCTGGTACACCTCCCCGGTTACAAATTCAATTTCAACCTCTTCAGCAGATTGCACTACATGAGCGGCTGTCCAAATATGTCCTTCCTCAGATACCAATACTCCTGATCCCTGGGAGACTTCCTCAACCATATAAAAGGAGCCCTCTGAGGAAGAGGGAGCTAATACTTCTGCCCGAAGCACCACAACAGAGGAGCTTACTTCTTTATACAATTTTGGTAAATCTTGTGCGATGGTTATGTTCGCAATAAGGACGAAGACTAAGAATTGAAAACTGCGCATACCTTGTTTTTTGGATGGCGTAAGATAGCGCAATATCGCTTTGGGTTGGGAATAAATTCTTTAAACCCTTTGGAAATGGTTTTTTTTTAGAAATGCAAAATTTTTTCACCCACATACCAATTAGCTTATGTGATATCTTGCATGGACAATGGAACAAAAATTACCATTTTTATTGCTACGTTAGCGATTACTTAAAAACCAAAGTGGGAAAGATAGATAAGGAGGTAATAGACCAATTGTTTGTTACTATTCCAAAAGGAAATGTGACCATGCGAGACGACCGAACCACTGCGATATGGACGGTTGAGGTAGCTAGCTTTGCGCTCTGTAAATTTCAAATAACACAGGAAATTTATACCGCTGTGATGGATGAGAATCCTTCT
Organism: Bacteroidota bacterium; assembly: GCA_038750505.1. GTDB lineage: Bacteria > Bacteroidota > Bacteroidia > Flavobacteriales > Flavobacteriaceae > Croceivirga. The sequence continues at coordinate 70,954 of JBCDHD010000007.1, forward strand.
GCATTCATTGGTAAAAAATTACCCGTTGAAACGGTTTCATGGATTGACGCGGTACATTTTTGTAATCGTCTTTCCGAAGCATTGGGAAAAGACCAATGCTACACAATTGACTTTGCAACAGAACAAGTAACATTGGATTCAAAAGCTAACGGATTTAGGTTGCCGACAGAAGCGGAATGGCAATACGCTTGCCAGGCGGGTAGGAAAGCTGTTAGATACGGAGAGTTAGACAAAATTGCATGGTTTAAAGACAATTCCAATAGCCAAACTCAAGAAGTGGGATGTAAACAACCCAATGAATGGGGGATGTATGATATGTTGGGAAATGTTTGGGAGTGGTGCTCCGATGTATATGATGAAAAAGTGTATAAAACCTACCGTGTTTTCCGAGGTGGTGGTTGGTGTGACCAGGAAAGAAGTGTTATGGCAACAACACGCAGAAGAAGCCACCCATTCTCATTTAAAATAGACGATTTAGGATTCAGAATAGCGACTAAGGCAAAAGAGTAAAGTACAAGGGCTCATGCCTCCTAAATACACTAAAAACAAGGACCTCGCCTATTGTACTTTCCTATCATACCAGGATAAAAGTTTGCAGTGGTGAAAGTACAGTGGAAATTAAAAAATGGGGAAGCCCTATATAGATCGCATTTTATGTTGTCCTACAGGATTTGAACATAAAATTACTGAGACCAATTAAGGGTTTGTAGCATTGGAAAGCAGCAAAAAGGATTGTCTTGCAATCTCCAGTTCTTCATTTGTTGGAATAACCATAATTCGAACAGCAGAATCGGCAGCTTGAATTTCGGCAACCGCATGAGAAGGGTCAATACTCCCGTTTTTATCATCATCCAGGTGTACTCCATAATAGTCCATATCCGTACAAATCATCTTTCTGAGCAAAACGGAGTTTTCACCAATCCCAGCGGTAAAAACCAGAGCATCCAGTCCGTTGAGAACGGCACTATAGCCGCCGATGTATTTTTTAATGCGATGGGCTACCATCTGTACCCCCAATTGGCAATCCTCGTTGCCTTGTTCCGCGTGCTTTTGAATATCTCTCAGGTCTGAATAGCCGGTCAATCCCAGAAGACCGCTCTCTTTCTGGAGCATGGTGTTGATCTCTCCTGCATCCATTCCTAAAGCATCCATTAGAAAAAATATGACGGATTGGTCTATATCACCACTTCGGGTACCCATGATCAATCCGTTGGAAGGACCAAAGCCCAAAGAATGTTCAATACTTTTTCCATTTTTAACAGCAGTCATACTACAGCCATTACCAAGATGCATGGTAATTATTTTGGAATTCGCTTTCCCTAAATACGCAATGGCTTTCTCAGCTACATATTTGTGGCTGGTACCATGAAAACCATAGGCCCTTATATCATGCTGCGCTGTTATCGTTTTAGGGATGGCATAGGTGTAGGCCTTTTTGGGTAGGGTCTGATGGAAAGCTGTATCAAAAACCGCAACCTGTGTAACACCGGGAAATAAGGATTGTGAAATTTCAATTCCCTTGGCATTGGCCGGATTGTGCAATGGGGCCAGAAGAGAAAGGCGCTTAATTGATCTCAAAACAGTAGGATCTATTCTTATCGGGGCGTCATATGCATTACCGCCATGGACCACGCGATGACTTACCACATGGATATCCTCCAGTTTCTGAATGATCCCAATTTCTTTATCCATCAGTAGTGCTACAACCGCTCGTAAGCCTTCAGCATGGTCGTTAAAAGCAGCCTCGCGATGTACGGAGGTTTCCCCCTTCCGATAGTGTAGTGCACTTTGTGGTTCCCCCAAACGTTCCACCATACCCTTAGCCAGTACCCTTTCCTGAGGCATTTCAATAATTTGAAATTTCAGGGAAGAACTGCCGGAATTGATGACCAATACATTCATTTTACCTTAATTTTCTTGTGCCTGAATGGCAGTGACAATTACGGTGTTAAAAATATCATCAACCGTGCAACCACGGCTTAAGTCGTTCACCGGCTTATTAAGCCCCTGTAACATCGGGCCAATAGCTAACGCACCGGTTTCGCGTTGCACTGCTTTATAGGTATTATTCCCGGTATTCAGATCCGGAAATATGAGCACAGAGGCCTGCCCTGCCACTTCGGAGTCGGGTAGCTTGGTTTTGCCCACTAAGGGATCTACAGCAGCGTCATATTGGATAGGACCTTCAATCCGCAACTGTGGCGCTTTTTCCTTTACGATTTCGGTGGCCCTGCGGACTTTGTCCACATCCTCACCCTTGCCGGAACTACCGGAAGAATAGGATAACATTGCGATTTTTGCAGTTATTCCAAAAGCTTCCGCGGAAGCAGCCGAAGAAATAGCGATTTCGGCCAACTGTTCTGCAGTTGGATTGGGATTGATGGCACAATCCCCAAAAACGGAGACCCGATCTTCCAGACACATAAAGAAAATTGATGAGACCACGCCTATTCCGGGCTTGGTCTTCACAAACTGCAAGGCGGGACGTATGGTATGTTGTGTGGTATGCACCGCACCTGAGACCATCCCATCCGCATGTCCTTTGTAAACCATCATCGTTCCAAAATAAGAGACATCGTGCATGCTGTCTCTGGCCATGTCCATATTGACACCTTTATGCTTTCGCAATTCGTAAAACGTAGTCGCATAGGCATCAAAATTTTCGGAGGCGGCAGGATTGATGATGTCCAAATTGGTAATATCCATCCCTAGGGTCAATGCCTTCTTTTCGATCTGTTCCTTGTTTCCCAAAAGTGTGATATCTACCACACCCAAAGCCTTCAGTTCAATAGCGGCTTCGAGGATCCTGGCATCTTCACCTTCAGGAAGCACAATGTGCTTTTTGTCCCTTTTTGCGCGTTGGAGCAGATTGTATTGAAACATTCGGGGCGTCAATCCCTTTGGCTGGTAAGTATCCAGTTGCTGTAACCAAAGTTCGCCATTAATATGTTCATTGAAAAGGGCGATTGACGTTGCTATTTTTTGTTTGCTTGCAGCATATATTTTGGATTGGATGTTGCCCACGGCATTGGTGGCCTCAAACGTAGCTTGCTGTACGGAAATGATGGGCACATGCGCTTCAAAACCCTGAAGCAATCGTAGAATGGGTTCCTCCGGAACGATACCCCCTGTTAGCAAAATACCGGAAATTGCCGGATAGTTTTCAGATAGATTCGCTTGCAATGCTCCGAGAATAATATCGGAACGGTCACCAGGGGTGATGACCAAACAATTATCCCGTAAATAGGTTAAATAATTGTGCAGACTCATAGCACCGACACCAAAGCTCCCCGTTTGGTTGTTCAAACTCTCTTTACCGAAAAGGACTTCCCCTTGTAAGGCATCCGCAATTTCTTTAATGGTAGGATGGGATAAATTTTTTACCCGGGGCACAACAAACGGGGTGGTTTTCCCTTGCAGTTCCTCCAGCAGTCGGTTGTATACCAATTGGAGATTCTCCGGCCGTACTTTATTAGCAACCACACCCAATACATCAATCCCTTTTTGTTGATAACTGTTTACAGCGGATTCAAGATTACCACAGAATTCTTCAAGTGTTTTTCCTTTTGCGTTATCCACTAGAATAGCCGGGATACCCAAATTCTTGGCAATATCAATATTGAGGTCAAATTCAATAATGCTACCGGCACTTGCAAAATCGCTTCCTTCTACCAGGATGAAATCAAATTTTTCCTCAAGCTGTTTGTACTTTTCGATGATATGGTCCAGAATGTCTCCTGGCCTTCCGTCATTGAAGAGTTCAATGACCTGACTTTGGGTCATTGCATAAATGTGTTCCGGTTCAAGATCTAAATTAAAATGAGAGATCACTGTACTAATATGGTTGTCTATACCTTCCGACTTAATATCATCGATCACCGGCCGGAAGTAGCCTACCTTTGCCATTTTTCCCAGTAACAGCCGCATCAATCCTAATACTACCAAGGATTTACCACTGTGAGCGGCAAGCGTAGCAATATAAAGTGCTTTCGTCATATGCTTCAATCAATTCTAAAATTGGAAAATTACCATTTTTAATTGGTGTCCTTTTACCGGGTAAATCATTTTTAGGTTATTTTTAGAGGTAAACCTCTTACAGCGGAAAGTTTCCAGGGTAGGCAGACAATTGAACCCTTAGCGCACAGTGTGAGGATTTTCACTTAACCGATGGAGCAGCGTATGTTTTATCTTGCAGATCTAAAAGGAATAACCACTATTGTTTTTAGCCCTCGCTTAGTCAATCCACAAGAATAATGAAAAAGGTCCTATTGATCATCACAATCCTTTTGCTGAGTTGTTCTACAAAAGAACAAGTAGATATTGGGTTGCTACCCAAAGATGAAATGCATTTTCAAAAAATGATCATTAGACAACTTTCAGGAGAGGATCCAATAAAAACCGTTGCGGGAAAAAGTCTGTATTTAAACAGTCGCTGGGATACTGAGGAACGGGAGGTCTCTAGAAAATACTTTGAAGCACTATTTAACCAACTTGGTGTAACGCCTTATCGCCATTACTATACCATGCCCAACTCCAACCTTGGGATCGACTTTTTAATTGAACCCTTGAAAGGAGTTAACATTTACACCATTTTACCTTCAACAAATGGTAGCGAGGAATATGTAATCCTTGGTGCGCATTATGATACCGATGGAAAAAATTTCCCGGGGGCACTTGACAATGGCTCGGGAGTTTCATTGATAACCAGCGTCTTACGGAGGGCAACAGAAATAAAGCACAGACACAAAAACCTAATGGTTGTTTATTTTGATCAGGAGGAAGAAAACATCTCTGCCGGAAGTATCGCTTTTGCAAAGTTTTTGAAAGCAAGGGAGTATGACGTGCACTCGGTTCATTCTTATGATTTGATAGGTTGGGATGGAGATAATAACAAAGAAATTGAATTGGAACGTCCTGGTGCGGCCATAGCACATATCTACAAAAAACATGCAAATCGCCTAGGGATCCCAATCTATGTTACCAAAGCTACCTCCAGTGATTTCTATTCCTTTATTAAAGCGGGCATAAATGCCGTGGGAATTAGCCAAGCTATTTCTAAGGGCGATACCTCTGGCAAGAAGGATTCACCAGCAGATACGTATCATTTGGTCAATTTTGAGTATTTAGCCTCTTCCAGCCAACTCGCGTTCGAAGTAATTAAAGAACTACTACATGATCAAAGCAATACGAAGTAACAGCTTCCTTTTTATTCCCTTACTCTTATCCTTGCTTTTCTTTTTGAGAAAGGGTATTCAGTATGCTATTCTGGGAAGCTATATTCCTTTACTTGTAATTGCATTGTTTGTAGTCTTGATGTCCATTACCATACGGGCGAATGCAACGCTATTTTTATACCTCTCCAGAATATGGGCGGGTGTACTCATTGTTTGGTCCCTGATCCGAATAGGCATAGCTGTTGTAAACTATGCCACAACTACTTTTGATGAGTACCATCTTTCCAATCAATTTGGGACGTCTGGTATCCTTATAAGTGCACTTATGCTTGCCATTGGAATTACAATGATCAGGAATGCCAGGACAAAACGCATAAAAGCATGGTAATACCAACGCACCGGACATTTATCTCTACCTCCGAAAAGTGGTATACGAGGTATACGGAACCAACAGTGCTTTGGTTTGAAAGATAAGCGCTGGGGAAAGTTCCCGCTAAATGCAGACACGTGAAACTTTGCCGCTACAGGTATTTTTTTTGCTGAGAAACGGCATTTCCCTCGCTTTGGCAGGAACTTTGTGTAGCTGAATTAACGTAAACCAATAGTTGAACATCAAAAATGAAAAGCGCGTTTAGAATAGTAAAAAAGACATTTTTATCGCTACTGCTAGTCCTATTCCTTCTTACTGTTGCAGGTTATATTTACCTCTATGTGGTTCCGAAAGGCCCTGAGATCACAAAGACTACTACCCTTACCAATGGAATAGATACATTCGTTATATACGCCCATACGAATAGTACACGTAAATCCATTAAAGTATGGACGTATAAACCTGATAACTGGAAAGATCAAGATAAAATAGTTTTTGTAATGCACGGTGGAGGACGCAATGCGGATGACTATCTCCGTGCCTGGGTAGAACTGGCTAACACTAATAACTTGCTTGTGATAGTCCCGGAATTTGAAAACAAGTTTTCAAAATACACCACGAATGATTATCAAGAGGGGAATTTATTTACCTTTTTCGGCACCGAAAATCCGAAGAGCGAATGGGCATACCAGGTAATTGAAAACATCTTTGACCATATTAAATCAGTGAACACTATTACCAATGAACGATACGATATTTTCGGGCATTCGGCTGGAGGGCAGTTCGTTCACAGAATGATACTACTAATGCCCGAATCACGTATTGAAACAGCGGTTGCCGCCAATGCCGGGTTGTATAGCTTTCCTAACGAAAACCTTAAATTTCCTTACGGGATCAAGAATACGGATATCCGTTTAAAAACCGATTTACCTAAAGCCTACAAGAAAAGACTAATTATTCAACTGGGAGAATTGGATAACGACCCGAGCTTAGGGACATTCAGAACAACTGAATTGGCTATGGAACAAGGGGCGCACAGATTAGAACGCGGAACGAATTTTTTTATTACCAATAAGGAGCTGACCGCAAAGCAGGGCTGGATATTCAATTGGAAAATAGACACCGTCAAAAATGTAGGGCACAATTATAAAAAGATGTCTCAAAATGCGATCAAGTGGATAACAAAACATCCTAATAAGGGGTATAAGTAATGGCTTCAACGTATCGCCAAGAATATTGGCTGAAGTTTTAAATTAAAATAAAAAAACAGCAAGGATTGCTTTTGTACTTCTCACCTTCCTTACCAGAGCACAAACACCCACCGGGATCACATAGTATTCTGATAAATATGGATCTAAAGAGGTCGAGCGAGGATCGTATTAAAAGGAGATCACAAAACTAAATGACAGCCTTACTGCTGTACTATTTTCCAGAGTAAAAACAGGCCAAAAAATTTGGGAAAAGTCATATATTAGTGACCAACCCTACAGCATTTGGAAATAGTATGACAAAAGGGGAAAGGTTACCGTTCAGTTTACGATTGACCAAAATGGAAAAGTTGAGCGTTCTTAAACGGGTAGATGTTTCACCGGACACCGAATGCTTTAGGATCATGAATCTTCTCAAGGAATTGCAACCGTATAAAAAAGACGGGGAAAACGCTTGATAGCTATATGAACTCTTTGTTCATACCTGACATTGTAATTATTTTAGAACTCTGTGAAAAAACAGGGCAGGGATTGCCAGAAACAATATGAAAAATCAAATCGTTTAGGCTTCGCCGTTTTTGAGCTTGTATAAGGCCAAATTATAAGCTCCGATGGCAATCATTTGACCAGTGTTATATTTTGATACACCGATACCAATTTTAAAAAAGGGATCGTATATCATTTTTTTATTGGTCCCGGGTATATTTATTTTTTTTGGGTGCCCCTTTAAAAATGCTCTTTTTTCAGTTGGATCTTCCAGATTGAAAATCTGTTGGGGCAATCGATTTATTGTATCCCCGTCGGGTAAGGTGTAAGAGGACCTTAACTGTTTGAACATTGTTGGCGAAAATAAATCAAATGCCTTGGAAATGCCCCCGCCTAGCACTACTATACCATCCACAATTGCGATTAAATTAGCCAGGGCCTCCCCTAAAACAGTTCCAAAATCTTCAAATGTTTCAATTGCAGCCTGCCTGTTGTTTTTTTGTCCTAAAAAAGCAATTTGATAAATATCCAAAGGAGACCCTACCTTATCCAAAGGAAGTCCTGATTTTTTCGCGTAACTTCTTCGTATGCCTTCTCTACTTATATGCTCTTCTACATAACTGTGGGGGCTAACCAGGTCACGTAGTAGCCATCCTTCCCCACCATTTGAATTATCTCCTTCAATGAGTTGGCCGTTGCTAACTGCACCAACACCAAAACCGGTTCCCAGGGTAATACCCACTATATTTTTAAATCTTTTCGGGCTTTTTTCCCGTTTTAAATCGCGATTGAGTTCCGGAAGAAATCCGTGATGTGCCTCACCATAAACAAAGAGATTTCCGTCATTAGTAATAAATACAGGGATCCGGAAATGGTTTTCCAACATTGGACCAAGAGCAACACTACCTGAAAAAGCCTTAAAATTAGGTAGGTTACCTATGATACCCTTCGAATAATCAGCTGGGCCTGGAAAGGCAAAACTTATGGCCAATGGTGCTTCAGGAAGCTTTTCTTTGACAACTTCGAAACCTTTAACTATGGTTTCCAGACATTTTTTGAGGTTATGGGCATAGGGTTCAAAGCGAATGGGACGAATTACCGGTTTGTTGTTCATGATTGCCGAAAAGATAAAATTGGTCCCTCCGGCATCCAAGGTCATTACAATACGTTTATCCATTCCACCTGGGTTTTGCATTCTTCTTTACTATTTCAACCGGAGGAATACTTTAAAAATGCTTTCATACCAAACGCTTGTATTTCCTGTACTAGTTTGCATGCGCTTTAGATGCTTTACCTTACCAAAATCTTGAATTTCAGTTGGTTATTGTCCTATCGTTATCGGGTGAAGTAGTGATCCTTAACCGTTCTTAAGACATCTTATTTTTTGGTCATTGAAAACGGCACGGATGTATACGTCGTTCCCCAGCTTGAGTTCGGTTGATCCACTAGTTCAAATTCCAGCTTTCCTCCCGCCTGAAGCTGACTATGGCTTATCCAGGTTTTGCTGTGTTTCTTATCGTTAAGCTTTACTCCGGCCAGGTAAAAGTTAGTGTTGTTATTATTGGGGCTGTCGATGGTAAGTTGGTTCCCGTTTTCAAAGTTGAGCGTTACTTTTTTAAACAAAGGACTGCCAAATACATACTGGTCCGTACCAGGGGTTACCGGATAAAAACCCATTGCGCTGAATACGTACCACGCAGAAGTTTGTCCATTATCTTCGTCCCCACAATAACCATCGGGAGTTGCAGCGTATAGTTTGGTCAATACTTCGCGAATGCGCTGCTGAGTTTTCCAGGGTTGGTTGGCATAGTTGTAGAGATAGATCATATGCTGTATGGGTTGGTTACCATGAGCGTAATTACCCATATTTACGATTTGCATTTCCCTGATCTCATGGATGGTATGTCCATAATAGGAATCATCAAAGTCAGGGGGCATTGTAAATACTTCATCCAGCTTTGATACAAAGATCTCATCTCCTCCCATCAAATTGATAAGCCCCTGAACATCGTGAAAGACAGACCAGGAATAATGCATGCTGTTGCCCTCGGTAAAGGCGTCGCCCCATTTCAGCAAATTAAAGGGTGACTGAAAAGTACCGTCCTTATTTCTTCCGCGCATCCAACCGGATGCTTTGTCAAAGACCATTTTGTAATTCCCGGCGCGCTCAAAATACAATTCGGCATCTTCTTGCTTACCTAATTTCTTAGCCATTTGCGCTATGTTGAAATCTGCAAACGCATATTCCAAAGTGCGGGCAGCATTCTCATTTATCCCTACATCATACGGGACATACCCCAGTGAATTATAATAATCCACCCCTTCACGGCCTACTGATCGGATTACTCCCCTTCGGTCAGTAGGCCTTCCCTTATCTGTGGTAGCATTCTTGATCATGGCCTGGTACAGCTTCTCTGCATCATAACCTCTTATCCCTTTCAAATACGAGTCTGCGATGTTTACCGCTGAATTAGATCCGATCATTGAGCGCCGGTGGCCAGGACTGGCCCACTCGGGTAGCCAACCGGACTCTTCGTACGTATTGGCGAGGCCTTCCATAATCTGGGCATTCAGTTCCGGATACATTAGTGTGAAAAATGGAAATACTGCCCGGAAAGTATCCCAAAACCCATTGTCTGTAAACATACGGCCCGGAAGCACTTCTCCGTTATACGGACTATAGTGCACCAACTGATCATTGGCATCTATTTCATGAAACTGTCTTGGGAACAATAATACCCTGTAGAGACAAGAATAAAAGGTCCTGATGTGATCAATGTTATCATCTTCTACGGTAATCCTACTCAATTCTCTTTCCCACGTATCAAGTGCTTTTTGTTGGGTCGTTTTAAATGGATCATCTCCTATTTCCCGTTTAAGATTACGCTGGGCTTGCTCCTCACTGATAAATGATGAAGCTATTTTCACATGTACTTGCTCACCCTTTTGGGTTTTAAAACCTATGATTGCACCTACATGGTCTCCTTTTGATTCGAGCTGGTCTTTCTGAAGTTCCCAATTATCATTCCACGTGTGGGTTATTTCAAAATCACGATCAAATTCGGCTACCCAATAGTTATGAAAGTTCTCGGGAACGCCGCCGTGATTGTTTCGTGAATATCCTACAATTTTCCTTTGCTCTGGTATGATCTTTACTTTCGATCCCTTTTCAAAAGCATCCAGAAGGATATAGGAGGCGTTTTCTTCAGGAAAGGTAAACCTGAATTGGGCGGCACGTTCGGTTGGTGTTACTTCCATAGTTACATCGTAATCCGCCAGATAAACACTGTAGTAATGCGGTTTGGATACTTCAGCTTTATGTGAGAACCACGATGCTCGTTCATCTTCCTGGTACTTTAAGTCTCCCGTCACGGCCATTAGGGAAAATGCCGCATAGTCATTTATCCAAGGGCTGGGTTGGTGGGTCTGCTTTATGCCTCTGATCTTGTTTTCGTTGTACTTATAGGTCCAGCCATCTCCCATCTTACTGGTCATAGGTGTCCAAAAATTCATACCCCAGGGCGTAGCGATGGCCGGATAGGTATTACCATTCGATAAGCTATATTTTGAGTCCGTTCCCATAAGCGGGTTTACATACTGAACCAGGCTTTGCTTTTGTACTTGTTTACTACTTTTTGGCTCAGACGTATTGGAACTGCATGACAGAAAGAATAGGTACGAGAGCATCAATACTGTACTGCTGCTTTGGACCGCTATTCTTTCGATATAGAAAGGTAATCTGTTCATAGGTTTTGATCTTGTTATTCTTAATCCGTGAATTCTTGTACTTTTTTAATCTCTGGAGGTCAATTTTCTCCTGAATGTTTTCCAGGAATATTCCTTCGGTCTCTGGCATAATACACGATGCAAATGACAACGGGGGCACCATCTTCCCCGTGAAAACTGTAAAGATCAGCCAAAGATTTTCCTTGAAAATATCGTTTATCACTGGCCCTACCAAGGTAGTCATCACCGCAAAAGACCAGCGGGCTCCAGTACCCCAAAGGGCCATATACATAATAAACGTGCCGTAAAACCATTGGTCCGTATGTTATAATTTCTTTACCCGATCCTTTTTATGAAGACTTCAGGTGTTTGACCGTCTATCTAAGCCAAAAAAACCGGCAACGAAACGTATACCGGTTTTCCAACTAACTCTAACTTAACAAACTAAAAAGCTTCGTATGCATTTTGTATTCACAGCTGATTAAATGTAAATCGTTAAGTGTCGCTTAAATCTAATATCCAGGGTTCTGAACCAATTCCGGATTCCTTTGCATTTCGGAAGCTGAAATGGGTAATAAAAGGTGTCTTTCCAGGAAGGTTTGTCCAAAGGTGTTCTGCGCTCCCACGAAATCGGTGAAGGTAACATCACCATCGGCCCCTGACGGATACAATCGGGTGCGTACCATATCGAACCAAAGTTTAAAATCGAAGATCAGTTCGCGGTTTCGCTCCTTCCAGACTTCCGCAACAAAATCGTTAACGGAAAGGGCTGCCAAACCTAAACGAATTGTTTCCGGATCCGTAGTCCAATACGCCCTGGCCCGAACTTGAGTAAGATAATCTACCGCCTCCGCGGTGACCCCTTCGGATCGGGCAATGGCCTCCGCCGCAATCAACACCGCCTCTGGGTAGCTGTACACCCTTAAATTCTTGGAGGACTGTGCCGTATTGAAAAACGGATCCTCATCCAACCAAATGTAGGGGGTTACAGGAAAAGTGATTTCCTCATTATCTGCTGTAGTAAAGGTGGTGTGGAAATATTGCTTTTCCTGTGCCCTGAGATCCAGGTCCTGGTCATATTGCGCGTAAAGCTCTGGCCGGGGGCCGTAGGCATTCTGAATATTGGCGTAGGTAGAACCCACAGATCCGCTCACTGAAGCTGGAAAAGACCATTGCGGATAGGGAGACGAACGGATACCCGCCTCAAATTCTACCTGCCAGATATAGTCATTGGCCAGTGTCTTGGCATTACGCATTTTATTGTAAGCACTGTTCTCCAGGACAACATTTCCATCACCGTCAAAATCATGAGGAACCAATGAAAAAGCGCCACTATTTATTACGGCACGGGCAGCCGTAGCACTATTGGCGTAGTTATCCTGTGATAAGGGAAATCCGCTCATTGTCAAATATATATCGGCCAGGAGCATCTGTACTGTCTCCCGGGTAATCCTATTGCTGTTATCTACCATATTCCCATTGGGAAGACTTCCCGGAGTGGCAGCGAGTGTTAAATCCGCTACTATCTGGGTGTATACTTCAGCAACCGGAGAACGTGGTAAGAAAATATCGTCCAGGCCTTCCACAGGATCGGTGAACAAGGGAACATCTCCAAACATGCGTACCAGGTAGAAATAGGCAAACCCCCTCCAGAAACTGGCCTGGGCGACCAAGTTGTTGATCTCGGCATCTGAAAGGCCAGGAGTACTAGGTACATTGGTAATGGCCAAATTGGCCGCAGCGATACCCCTATAGAGACCAATCCAAATATCATTTAAGGTATCATCTATCTCCGTGGGTGATATATTTAGCTGTTGCGCAAGATCCACTTGACGTTCCTGACCACTGAACTCGTTATCAAAGAATCCCGTAAGATATTGCAAGTACATAGCACGGGATCCGGTAAAAACCCCTGCGTTAATATGCATTTGGGTAGCACCCCATTGGTATAGATAGTTTACGGCACTCTCTGCCTGTCCAGGTTCTGAGAAAAACTGATCCACACTCTGTTCATCCCTCGGTTCCTCTTCCAAAAAATCCGAACAGGACATGATGAACAGTACAACACATAGAAAGCTAGTTATTTTTATATTTTTCATAGCTATTAAAATTTAAGGTTAAAACCAAGGGTGAACGTTCTGGGTCTCGGATATTGGAAAAAGAAAATATTCTGTGCGAATTGCCCACCGCTTCCAGATGAATCATAGCTAGATCCCTCCGGATCAAACCCTTGAAATTCATCGGACTGTATTACAAAGGCGTTGTCTACACTGCCATAAACCCGAAACAGTTTAAGGCCAAGAGAATTCACAAAGGTATCCGAGAAGGTATAGCCCAAAGTGAACAGATTACCCCGCAGATAGGAACCATCCGCCACCCAGCGGCTGTCTACCTGACTGTTCTGGCCCGAAGTACCTTGGTTTCGAATTTCCTGTACTTGGGTATTTTGGTTCTCTGGCGTCCAACCTTCGGTGAGGATGGTGCGAAGACCATTGGCAATACCGGAACGATCTTCCGTGGAATGTAGGGCTTGCTGTAGAATGTCCACATCAAAAACAAATTGCAGGTCAGCGGTAAAATCAAATTGGCCAAAACGGAAATTATTGATAAAACTCCCGGTCCAAATAGGAAGTCCATTACCGATAATGGTTCGTTCTGCGGATCGCCTCGCCTCTCCGGGCAGCGCTCCTACAGCCGCAGCTTCGGCTGCTTCGTCTGTACCCCAGATACCCAAACGTTCCAGACCCCAAAAAGAAGCCACTGGTTCCCCTACGCGAAGAATGGTATTACTTCCCGAAACGAAATTTGGGCCAGGGAAGATGTCCTCGTCATTGGCACCGAGTTCTTCAATCCGGTTTTTATTGTAATTCAGGTTAAGAACAGCTTCCCAAAAGAAGTTATCCTGGTTGTATTGGGATCCTATGGAAAGATCTACTCCCCTGTTGGATATGGATCCAATATTGTCTCGAATACTGGAAAAACCAGATGACAGCGGTATAGGCCTGTTAAGTAAGAGATCCTCGGTTAACTTATAGTAGTAATCTACCTCCAGGTTGATCCGTGGATTCGTCTGGGTACTTAACTCCAAACCCACATCAAATTGGGTAGTGGTTTCCCAGCCTACATCCGGGTTGGGGATACGCGTTTCAAAACTCTCATTTACCCGTTGGCCATCGATAAGGACAGTGCCGGAGCCTATGGTAGACAATGTGGAGTAGGGCTCTATTTCCGTATTCCCCGTTACGCCATAGCTTGTCCTGAGCTTTAACCGGTCTACAAAGGAAGATTCTGAAAGGAAATCCTCTTCAGACAACACCCATCCCAACCCTACAGAAGGAAAAAAGCCGTATTTATTGTTGGATCCAAAACGGGAGGATCCATCCACTCTACCCGTTAGCGTCAACAGATACTTATCATTATAGGTATAGCCAACACGCGCAAAATAGGAATTTATGGACCAATCCTCGAAGTTGGATGAGGGTGGATCTATAATACTCCCTGATGAAAGGCCATAAAACGAAAGGGAATTGTCTGGAAAACCCCGGCTTTGTGCACCAAAACTAAAAAATTCACGTGCTTGCCAACTGGCACCCAAGACGGCATTGATTCGAGATTTCTCGAAGGATTTATTGTAGGTGAGGAAATTCTCTTGTTGCCAAAAGGTAACTTTTTCCTCTGAAACATCCGCCTGACCCAAAGGCGCGGAAATATTGAGCAAATCATTAGGTTGAAAATTTTGAAAGGTACGGTCCTGCCTGTCAATACCAAACTGGGTCCTAAATGTTAGGCCGTCCGCAATCTTGAAATCAAAAAAAACATTTCCAAAAACCTGATTCCTTAACCTGCGCCGTACCTCAGTCTCTAAAACATGTACAGGATTGGCCATGGCTTCCAAGTTGAAGTTATCAGTAATAGTACGGCTGTTGGACCAGCTACCGTCTTCAGGAAAACGTACCGGAAATATGGGAGGCATTTCTATCATGGTGCGTCGCGGATTCTGGTTGCCACCATCTTCCTGAAAGGAGTTCTCTATAGTGTAGTTTACCAACAGATTGGCCCCAAAGGTCAGCCAATCATTTACTTTTGCATCATAGGTCAATTTTGCATTCCAGCGTTCCAAGTCGTTGTTGAGCATAATCCCCTCAATGTCAGAAAAATTGAAAAAAGCGCCCACGGAAGAATTCCCCTTACTTTGTTGTATGGCCAACTGATGATTATGTGTAATGGCCGTGCGGGTTGCTTCCTCCTGCCAATCCGTATCGTAAAGCGGGTTACCCTGAGCATCAAAGAGCCGGGGATCATTTCTTGTCAGTATAGGAGCTACGGTTACATCGTCCCGATATTTCGGGGTATTGGCAAAACCGGTCTCTACCACCTCCAGGAACTCTTCAGCGTTTAAGAGGTCCAATTTTTTTCGCAAGCGACCTATGCTTAAAAAACTGTCATAGGACACTGTGATCCCTTCCGTTTTGCCACCGCGTTTGGTGGTTACTAAAACAACCCCATTGGCCCCACGGGCCCCATAAATGGCAGTTGAAGAGGCATCCTTGAGTACTTCTATACTCTCTATATTGTTAGGATTAAGGAACTGAAAGTCCTCCATCACCACTCCATCCACAACAAACAAAGGATTAGAACTGGAGTTGATGGTCCCCAAACCACGGATAATAATTCTGGGCTGGGCGGTTGGGCTTCCGGAATTCAGATATACATTTGCCCCGGCTACTCGACCCTGAAGGCCCTGAATAGCATTGGCAACCGGTCTTTGCAAAATAGCATCGCCGTCTACACTAGCCACAGCACCCGTAACATCGGACTTTCGTTGTACCCCATAGCCTACTACTACTACCTCGTCTAATGCAGCTAAATCCTCTTCCAGTTGAATTTGAAGATTCTGTTCTTGTGTAATGGTAAACCGTTGTGGTGCAAAGCCAACATATGAGATTTCCAAAACTCCACCGTCCGGAACAGTAATTTCAAAGTTTCCGTCAAAGTCAGTTTGTACACCAAGCGTCGTCCCCACTACCAACACCGTTGCCCCTGGCAGGGGACTTCCGTCTTTATCCACTACTGTTCCCGTTACCTGAAATTCCTGCTGCGCCGCTTCGTCATCAATGCCTGGAACTTGAATCTTTTTTCGTTGTTTCGATTTGTTCAATACTATTTGGCGATTCTCAACATCGTATTCTACGTCCGAACCCTTGAACATAAGCTTTAGGATATGACCAATTTTTTTAGCCCTAACTTCAATATTAACCGTTCTTTCCAGGTCTACAATGTCTCTATCAAATAAGAATCTAAATTCAGATTTTGATTCGATCGTTTCAATGACTTCGGCTATTTTGGCCTCGTTCATTTGTAAAGTCAGTTTGGTGTTCTGTGCGTAGGTATAGGTTGTTGCTTGAACATGTAAAAACGAAACTATGAGGATGGTAAAAGTGAGTTTCATTTTCAAAACATAATTTAAGTGGCAAAGCCTCTTAAACCATGGCTTCCCATTAATATTTTCCATATTTTTGGTTTGGTTTTAAATGTTAATACTTCGTTTAATCCAAAATTTTAACCGGGAAATACTCGTACTATTTTCCGGTTTCTTTCAATTCATTGGCTACTATTTTAGTTCTATTAATTTGATTTAGTTCGTTGTTTTACCACTGATATTTCCTTTCCGATAACCTGGTAATCAATGGGTACCACCTTGGCCAGGTGGTGCATCACTTCCGCTACATCTTCTATATTAATATCGAATGTGGCATCGTACCTTTTATTCTTAAAATCTTGGGCATTGAAGTCAATATTTACATCATAGGCCCGCTCTAGTTTTGTTACAATGGTTTCAAATTTGTTATTCTTAAAAATAAGTTCTCCGTTGATCCAACTTGTGTATACTCTAATATTGGCCGAGGCGATGTCAATATTCTGACTATCGCTACTCCATTCCGCTTTATGACCGGGTTTTAAGATCACCCCTTGCTGTTTTGAATCAATTCCGGAAAGGGCCACCGAACCTTCTACCAAAACAGTTTCAACGTCAACCCCCTCAGCATAGGTTGATACATTGAATTCCGTACCCAACACTTCAATATTGAAACCATTAGAGAAGGCAACCGTAAAGGGTCTAGTACTATCTTTTTCTACCTTAAAATAGGCCTCTCCGGTAATGGTGACAGCTCTATTGCCCTTTCTGGAAAAGACCACCGGGTATTTCATGTGAGTACCGGCATTCAAGCTTACTTTGGTTCCATCTGATAATATCACATCAAACCTTTTCCCGAAAGGAACCGTGAGTTCATTGTAAACCAGCTCACCTGCTGTCCTTTTTGTCCCATCTCGGGAATAGTCAAGTACTTTTCCTTTTTGAACGCCAACGGTATTCCCGTCTTTGTCAAACATAATAAATCCTGAATCCTGTTCTTCAGATAGTACTTTTTTACTGCCGTCCGCTTGTGTCAAGATTATCCGATCTTTTCCCAAATCCGGGATAGGGGCAATATCCTTAGTGTTGGAGGTTTGCCAATAATAAAAAGAAATAGATGCGACAATTATACCTGTGAATACGGCGGCATATTTTAATAGTCGGTTGCTGTTGAGGAATAACGCGCTACTTTTAGGTTTATCCTTGATATCGAGTTTATTCTTTAACAACTCCCAGTTGAACTCCAAATCTGTGGTAGCTAGTATTGTTATAGCCTCTTCGATCAATCCGTTCTCCTGAAGCTTTACGAGAAGTTCAATTTCTTCTTTGCTTAAAGAAGACCTTAATGCATCTGAAAGGCTTCCCTCATCAAAAATTTGACGTAACGCGCTGTGGAAAGTGTTTATTTTATCCATGTACTATATATAGGTTCCTCAGCAACTAAAAAATAGCTACAACAAATTAATTTTTTTTGAATTTATTGATGGAGCACAAGGGGAACATAAAAAGGTACGGCCCTATTTTTATCAAATCAACAGGTCCAATTTTGAAGATGGTAAGGAAAAATAAATCGATATTAAAAAAAGTAACTCAGGAAAAAAATAAGAAAAATGGTGGCCGATACCTTGTCCATTTCCAATTTTCTTAAGAACGCATATGTTCTTTGCATTTGTGCCTTTACTGTATTTAAGGAAATATTGCGCATCTCGGCAATTTCCTTATAACTGAGCCCTCCTAAAACATAGTCCAAAAAAATATTTCTTCGTGATTCCGGAATAGATTGAATTATTTCATGCATTTTATCCACCTGGTCATTTGTTGAAGTACTATTCTCGTTGGGTAGAAGCGCGTTATACTGTATAAGCTTGCTTAAGGACTCTCTTCTTTTTTCTTTTGTTTGAAGCTGTTTTAAACAGAGTTTTTTGACTGCTGAACTTGCGTAGGATTTGAAATTTTCTCGAATTACCAAAGTTTCCTTTTTTTTCCATACCGTTTCGAAAAAAGTGTGGACAATATCTTCGGAAACCCTTCTGTCTTTTACAATGGTTAACGAAACGAGAACTAGAGGAATATAATTCTCCTTATACAGCTTTTCAAATTCTTCTTGATTAATTTTTTTCATAAATCCTGCAGTGTTTTTTTCTACAAATTACACTTCATTGCTATCAAAAAAATCACTTAAGTGTAATCCAGAATAGAACTCTTAAGAATCATTACACAATCTCATTTAACAACCACAAAATAGAAAGAATGGCATCTCTTTTCTACTCATGTAATCTTTTTCTTTCAGAAAAGAAATATACATTAAGATACTATTAATTTTACATAATTCTCTTTTTTTTGATCAAAATTTAATTTAGTCTCACTATTTGCAATCAAAATCACACGGTTTTTATCAATTAAGCAAAAACATTTAGAAATCGATACGCACTTCATCTTGTTTGTTACCCCACTTAAAACCACTTTTTCACCACTATTTAAGTTATCTGCAATTTGAGCCAGATCATCATACCTTCCCGAGTTTTGTTTCTACATGGACATTAGTATAAGCAGTCCGTCCACAGCGTGATCCATGCATCTGGTACTATATCTTTTCTGTTTTTTAAGGACGTAGTTGAAAGCCGTAGAACTTTCAAATCGCTTTTTTTAGGTCTTGATGTGATTAGCGCCCACCAACCGCAAAGGGAATGTCCAATGCAACACTTACCAAAACCTAGGAGGGCGCGATTATCTTTTACCGAAGCCAATGACGATTGTACCTTTGTAAAATAGAAGTATCAGGACGGTATTAAGGCGGTACTAAAGATTGACGCGTTTGAGTTGCAGGAAACGGGGTAGTCCAGGGTAGAAATTAAATACTCCTGGAATAGCTTCGAACGAGCTAGGACTTCCTTCGATTGTGCACTTCGACCGGCTCGGCATAACACCCAGGATAAACTTCTCATCCTCATTTTTGTTATACAAAAAATCCCATCATGCGATGGGATTTGTCCAACTTTGTTGGCCTACCCGCCTCCATTCCATTTCGGACGGGCAAGCTAGGACTTCCTTCGATTGTGCACTTCGACCGGCTCGGCATAACACTCAGGATAAACTTCTCATCCTCATTTTTGTTATACAAAAAATCCCATCATGCGATGGGATTTGTCCAACTTCGTTGGCCTACTAGGACTCGAACCTAGAATGACTGGACCAAAACCAGTAGTGTTGCCAATTACACCATAGGCCAGTACCGATCAAAAGCGAAAACTTTTGAGCGTGCAAATTTAAGACAAACTTTAATCCAAGCAAATTATTTTAGGGACAATCCCATTTTCCCATTGTTAAACCTTTCATTAAAATTGGGAGACGTCTGTGTTTAATTTGGTAAATTCGCCCCGATTGGTAAATCACGTACTGCATGTTCGCTAAAAACTATGAGAAATGGAACACCATTTTGGGGTGGGGTTCATTTGCGATAGCCTTAATCACCTACTTACTAACGGTTGAGCCCACAGGAAGTTTTTGGGATGCCGGAGAGTATATTACTACTTCTGCGAAATTGCAGGTAGGACACCCCCCCGGAGCACCCTTGCTGCAAATGTTGGGGGCGGTTTTTGCCTTGTTTGCCTTTGGGGACCCTTCTAAAATTGCCTTGATGGTCAATATTGTTTCGGTGGTTTCCAGCGCCTTCGCTGTATTGTTTACCTTCTGGATCATTACCAATCTGACAAAAAAATTAGTGCTGAAAAAATCCAAGCTGTCCGAAAGCAAAGCACTAGCGATCTTAGGAAGTGGTCTGATCGGTGCTTTGGCCTTTACCTTTTCCGATAGTTTCTGGTTCAATGCCGTAGAAACCGAGGTCTACGCCATGGCGAGTTTTGTTATGGCGCTGTTGTTGTGGTTGGGCTTAAAGTGGGTAGATCACCTGGACGATCCCAGGGGGAACAAATGGTTGTTGCTCATCTGTTTTATGGTTGGCCTGGTGTTTGGCATACAGTTTATGGGCTTCCTTGCCATACCCTCCATTGGCTTGTTGTATTATTTTAAAAAATACAACAAGGTTACCGTCCGGAACTTTTTGATCGCCAACGCCATAGTAATTGGGATTTTGCTGTTGGTGTATAAATTTTCCCTTACCTATGTATTGAAACTCTTTGGATGGAGCGAGGTCTTTTTTATTAACCAGGTAGGCTTGCCCTTCAATTCAGGCACCCTTATCATGGGCGCGCTATTTGTAGCTGTGTTTTATTTTGCCTTGCGCTATACCCGTAAAAACGGTTTTGAAACCGGCAACCTTATTGTGCTCTGCATGATGTTCCTTATTCTTGGCTTTTCGTCCTGGTTGCTATTGCCGATCCGCGCTAATGCAAAAACGGTAGTCAACGAAAACAATCCGGAAGATGCACGTTCCCTACTTGCCTACTATAACCGGGAACAATATCCAGGGGTGGACAGCCCGGTATATGGAGCCTATTTTTCCAATGCCTTTGCAGAACCCGGGGAAGACAAAGACGACAAACCCAAGTACGAGAAAGACGAGAAACTGGGCAAATACGTCATCGTAAACAACTATAAAAATGCCTTACAGGGCCCCAATAAAAAGCACGTAGGTGTTTTACCGCGTTTGTGGAGCGAGCAACATGCGGAGAACTACATGCGCTATTTTGGCCGACTCGATTTTCGGATCAAAGCAGAATACATTTCCAATAATGAATTGCGCGATGCTGTAAATCAGTTCAAGGAATTAGAAGCCCAGGGAGAGATTGATACGGAGCAATACATGCAGTTCTTGCGCAGTTTTTCGGATTATATCGAAGTACAACCGCCTTCACTTGGGCAAAATCTGAAGTACCTCCTTGAATTCCAGTGGAGCTATATGTACATGCGCTACTTTATGTGGAATTTTGTCGGGCGACAAAACGATACCCAAGGGCGGTATGACGAAAATGGCCACTGGATCAGCGGTATTCCGTTTGTAGATGGCCTTCGAATGGGAAGTCAGGATAACCTCCCTGGTGAGATCCTGAATAATAAGGCCAGAAACACCTATTTCTTCCTGCCATTGCTACTGGGTATTATCGGGATCGTTTTTCAGATCTCCAGAAATCCCAAGCAGTTTTGGGTACTGTTTGTGTTCTTTATGTTTACCGGCCTTGCCATCCAATTCTATACCAATCCCTATATTTTTCAACCCCGGGAACGGGACTATTCCCTGGTAGGTTCTTTCTTTATCTTCTGTATCTGGATTGGTCTTGGGGTGTATGGTCTATTTGAAGAGGCGAAAAAATTGATCAAACCCAAACTGGCAGCGCCCATTGTCGCTGTACTTTGCTTGCTCGCAGTACCCTTCTTGATGGCCTTTCAAAACTGGGATGATCATGATCGATCCGGAAGATATACGGCTCGTTCTACGGCCATGGCCTATCTCGATTCGTGCCAGGAAGATGCCGGAGCCATTCTTTTTACCATTGGGGACAACGATACCTTTCCGCTTTGGTATGCTCAGGAAATTGAAGGGTACAGAACCGATGTGCGTATCGTAAACACCAGCCTTTTTGCTACGGACTGGTATATCGACCAGATGAAGCGCAAAGCGTATGAAAGTGAGCCTATTCCCTCACAATTGACCCATAATCTTTATAGCTATGGCACCCGGGATGCTATTTATTACCAAGGGGTAACCGAAAGCCGATGGAATATTAAGGATTTTATGAATTGGGTAGCGAGCGACAAGCCGCAGACCAAATTCAAGCATTTACTGGAAAAACAGGGTCGCGACCTTAGCGCATTTTCCGAAAGTAATTTGGATATCGTGTACTACCCCACAAATAAGATCCGGGTGCCGGTAAACAAAAAGAATGTGCTGGAAAGCGGCCTGGTGAAAGCCAAGGACACGGCTTTGATCGTCGATTATATTGATATTGATCTTCCGCAAAGTGCTTTAACCAAACAGCGTATCCTGATGCTTGATATTTTGGCCAATAACGATTGGAACCGTCCTATTTACTTCTCCGGAGGTAGTTTTGACAACGCGGAATACCTTTGGATGAAGGACTATCTGCAATTGGACGGATTGGTCTACAAACTGGTGCCGATCCGTACTGAAAATGAAAGCCCTTTTGAGATGGGTAGGATCGATACGGATCTAATGTATGCGATCGTTAACCAATGGGACTGGGGAAATTCTTCTGATCCTACTATTTATCACGATCCGCAAACACGTTCCCAGGGGCTTTCGTTCCGAAGTAATCTGGCGCGTTTGAGCGAGCAATTAATTAAGGAGAACAAAATAGACAAGGCTAACAACATTATTGATATGGCCATGACGCAAATGCCTTTTGAAAACTTTGGCTTTTACGCCTTTGTAGAGCCCTTTCTGGATGGGTATTACAAGGTAGGGGAGCAACAAAAGGCGAGGGCTTTGTTTGAAAAGCTGAAAAAAGTATATCAGGAGCGACTGGAGTATTATTCGGGTGTCCCAAGGGATGAGCAGTATGCCAGGATCGAGGACATCCTTGCCGATCTTGAAAGTTACCAGCGGATCGTCTATATAACACAAGACAATCAGGACCTGGCGTTTTCAGAACAGGAATCCTTGGTACTCCGTGAATATATTGGGTTATTCGACAATTTTATTGATGGTAGTGAGGAATATTTTGAAGACTCCTTGACCCCGGAACCGGAGGTTATCGACTCCATTCCTGTAGACACCGTAGCGTCAGAAGCTGAAGACAGCTCCAGTATCGAATAACTATAAAATACCGCTTAGACGACCTAGGTGTATTCGTTCAGGATACCGATAAGGGTGTTGGCATCTTGTTCTCCGCTTTGCCGCCAGACCATCTCCCCTCTTTTGTAGATCATTAGGGTGGGTAATCCTTTAATACGTAGTGCCTGGGAGAGTTCCTTATTCTTATCCACATCTATTTTGATCACTTTTCCCTTATCGCCAAGGGCAGCAGCAACATCGCGAAGTACAGGGTGCATGGCGGTGGATTGTTCGTTCCAATCCGCATAAAAATCCAGTAGAACCGGAATATCGAGGTCAATGAGTTCACCAAATTTGGACATGGAAAATAGGCATTAGCTGTCCAAAAGTAACAAAATTTGTTAAAGTAAAACCTGAAGTAAATGCTTTAGACCACTGATTTGGGTTAAATTCACGTTAAAGCTTTCTTCTTTAGTGTAATTACTGTGATCTCCGGCCAAATTCCAAAACGGCCCGGATATCCTATAAAACCAAAACCGCGATTTACATTGATGTACTGCCCTAACTCCTTGTAGATTCCGGCCCAGTATTTATAACGCCACTTTACCGGACTCCATTTGATAAAACCCGGAATTTCTACCCCAAACTGCATGCCATGGGTATGGCCACTTAGGGTGAGGTGAAAATGATAGTCGTCTTGTATTACTTCATCTTCCCAATGCGAAGGATCATGGCTCATCAGTATTTTAAAATCGTCCTTGGCAATACCGGCTTTCGCTTTTTGCAGATCCCCTGCTTTTTTAAAGCGGCCCCGGCCCCAGTTTTCTACTCCAAGTAAGGCGATTCGCTGCCCATTTCGCTCCAAATACCGGTGGTCATCCAACAGCAAATCAAAACCGATTTCCCGCTGTAGTTGCTTCAGGTCTTCCAGATTCATGTCTTTTGCCTCTTTAGAGGGCCATTGGGTATAATCCCCATAATCATGGTTGCCCAAAATAGAAAACACCCCATCGCTGGCCTCTAGTTGGGAAAAGGTGTCTGCCCAGGGCCGTAGTTCATCGCATCGATCGTTAACAATATCTCCGGTAAACAAAATCACATCACTTTGCTGTTTGTTAACCAGATCTACCCCGTACGCCACTTTTTCTGCATTGTCAAAGCTTCCGCTGTGCACATCAGAGATCTGTGTGATCTGATAACCGTCAAAAGCTTCAGGGAGATCTTCAAATTCCAATTCGTACCGCAATACCTGATAGTTGTACTTCCCTTTGTACATACCATAAAGCAGCGCTCCAAAGGGTAATGCCGCCAGACCCAATCCTATGGTGCTCACAAATTTTCTTCGCGAGGGAAAAGAGGTAGCGCTTTCGTCAGATACTCCTGCAATCTTGTTAAAGCCATACACCGAAAGGCGAACAACATCTTCCAGGAGCAAAAAGAATCCCAAAAATAGCGCCAATAGAAAAAAGGAGAAAAAGACCCCTCCGGCTATGGCAATGCTGCCCCGCATGGCCGAACCGGGCACATAGGTAAGCAGTTTAACTACCAGATACCCCCAAACCGCCAAATACGATAGGATATACCCCACATGGACCACCGGACTTTTAAATAGGGTTTTGAACGCCTGAAATCCATAGATGGCCAAAACAATATAAAGTAGAGAAAGAAGAATTATAAAACGGGTCATGAAAAATCTTTTTACAAAGCTATTTCTTTTAGCGCTTACGTAATGCGCTGAATAGTTTGACGGATGACATCGTAATTCGTTACAGCCACCTGATGTTCCGAAAGCTGTTTCTCTGAATTCATGGGAATTTTTCTATCCATAGTAACCCCTTGTACAAAGGTTGTTCCTGAAAGATGAAGGGCCTGTAGCCCGGCCTTTTTGAATTCCAAAGCATTTTCCGGGCCAATCCCTCCCCCGGCCATAATTGCCATGGAGGTACTTTGCTGCCACTGCTTTAACGTTTCAACACTTTCCACCGCACGATGCCGCTGTCCTGAAGTTAGAACGGTTGCTACACCAATCGTTTGTAATTGCTCCAACGTCTTCTCCGGATAGGGCACCCAATCAAAGGCCCGATGAAACGTAAAATGCAAAGGTTTTGCAAGCTCCACCAGTAGTTGTGTACGCACAACATCCAGTTGAGCATCGGAGCTTAATACTCCCGAAACGATACCATGGACCCCAATGGATTTGCAGATGGCAATATCCCTTCGCATGACCTCAAATTCGGTTGGGGAGTAGGTAAAATGACCACTTCTTGGGCGTATTAAAACATGGATTGGAAGGGACAACTTTTCCCTCGCCAATTGAATAAGCCCATAGGAAGGTGTTATTCCACCGACGCCCAACTCGGAACATAGCTCAATTCTATCCGCCCCTGCCTCTTTTGCATTTATAGCGGATTGTAGACTATTGGCGCAAACTTCTACTAGCATTTAGGTATATTTAGGAACTAAAACTACGTCAGTTCGAGTGACCTGACAAATAGGTCAGGTGGTAGTGGGAACGAATAGTTTATAAATAGCCACCTTTTTCACGATAGGTTTTGATGTACCATCGAAAAACTCGAAATGACCGTTGTTCAAATCAACTAAAAAATGCAACGACGTAAATTCTTAAAAAATTCGGGCCTTTCTGCTGCCGGAATCGTTTCGGCGTCCTTAATCCCCTCCTGTAAGGATACGACCCAACCACTTGTTAGCGAAGAAATAACAGCTCCAAACAAACCCATTGTGGTATGTACATGGGATTTTAAAAACGCCTCGGCGAAGGCCTGGGACGTTTTGAATATCGGAGGCAATGCTCTGGATGCCGTGGAACAGGGCGTGCGTGTTGAAGAAGCGGATGTCAATAATGAAACGGTGGGCAAAGGAGGTAGACCCGACCGTGATGGTAATGTCACCCTGGACGCTTGTATCATGGACAAGGAGGGCAATTGTGGTGCTGTGGTCTACCTACAAAATATCGTACATCCCATCTCAGTGGCAAGAAAGGTAATGGAAGAGACCCCACATATCATCCTAGCTGGAAAGGGTGCGGAACAATTTGCCTACGAACAAGGTTTTGAAAAGGAGGATTTACTTACGGAGAGTACCAAAAAACAATACCAGGAATGGTTAAAGACCTCCAAATACGAAACGCCAATAAACATTGAAAATCACGATACTATTGGTATGCTGGCCATTGATGAAAAAGGCGACTTGGCAGGAGCATGCACCACTAGCGGTATGGCGTACAAAGTAGCAGGGCGTGTTGGGGACTCCCCTATCATTGGTGCCGGACTATTCATTGATAATGAAGTAGGTGGCGCTACGGCCACAGGGGTTGGAGAAGAAGTTATTCGTACCGTTGGGAGTTTTTTGATCGTGGAACTTATGCGACAGGGCAAATCGCCCCAGGAAGCTTGCGAAGAAGGGGTAAAGCGCATCATGGAAAAGAATACAGGCCGTACCGATTTTCAGATCGGGTTTTTGGCGATAAATACAAAGGGAGAGACCGGGGCCTTTTGTGTACATCCTGGATTTAGCTACCGAAAATATGATCAAAGTGGGCATGAGAATATTACCTCGGACAGTTTCTACACGACTACGGAAGACCATGTAATTTCGTAAAGCAAGGTTTTGGCAAAAGAGTTACATCGCATTTCTACAGCTTTAGGTCTTTTTCTATTTTTAAGGCAACAGCACAATAATCGTTTTTTCAAACACTGAACCATGCACGAATCCGAATCAAAATCATGGCTCCAACGGCTAAAAGATGAAAGTTGGGAAGCCGAATTATTGGTCTCTGCCGTAGCTATTTATGGTATTTTCCAGTCTTTTTCATTGATTGATTTTCTAATTAATTTTCTGATAAATAAGTTGGACGAAGCGCAATATCCTGTCGGGTATTTTATTGCGTTTTTGGGGCTTTTAGCCCTTAGCGTTTTGGCAACTATGTTCATTATTCACTTTGTGCTGCGTTCCTACTGGATTGGACTGGTGGGTCTGAACTCTGTATTCCCTGACTACAGTTTAAAAGACAGTGCCTATTCTGAGATCTATACCAAAAAAATGACCGATTATCTTCCAAAACTTACTAAAACTATTGATGTCATCGATGAGTTATGCAGTGTTATTTTTTCCGCAGCATTTACCATCCTGGGCACTTACACCTATATCGCAATTATCAGTACGATCTATCTCTTGGTATACAACACTTTAAAGGATATTGTACCACACCAAATTCTGATGTTACCCCTTTACTTTGTGGCGCTCCTATTTTTGGCTCAAATTATTCTGAATATCATTGGAAATATCAAAAGATTTAAGACCAATACTAGGATACAACACCTATTTTTTGTTGTAGTGAAGTTCTCCAGCTTTTTGCTATATGGCCCGTTATCAAAAAACTTGTTGCAAGTTGCCATGATATTTGGCTCCAACTTTAAGAAAAAAAAGGGGCTGGTCATTTTGGTACTTGTATTTTTCATGACGGGTGCAGGGCTTTCCGGATTTCAAGCGGAAAAGACCAATTTGTTCCATCTTTTGACCCAGTATAAAAAAAATGACAGCACCAAAAGTCACCCGTATTTTTATGCCCAAAACAATGGAAAATCAAGCTTTCTATTTGCGCCTGAAATCAATGACGACATCATCCAGCAAGAGGTAGTTCAATTGTTCATACCTATTTTTGATAATGAACTTGAAACGTTCCGTAATCGTTGCGGTTTTGAAAAGCCAAAAAATGTATTTACATCGGACAAAACAGCGATTGAAAAGATCAGAGCTCTCTACCTGACCTGCTACCAGAAGTATCATACTGTACGCATCGACGATACAACCATGAACGTCAATTTTGTGAAGTATGACCATCCCGATACAGGGCAATTTGGCATTTTGTGCTTTATAGATCTGTCTGCTTTTGAAAAGGGCACCCGTACGTTAAAAGTAGTCAAAGAACTGGGTACTAAAAAGCAATGGGATATTCCCTTCTATTATTTAAAAACCAACTGAGGCGAACGGAGAGCATATCCATAAAATATCTCGGTCATCTAACCTATTAATTCAAACTTCGTACATTTAAACTTCATACTTCGTACTTCTAACTACAACAGCATGTCTGACCAAAAACGACTTTTCTTATTAGATGCTTATGCCCTTATTTTTCGGGGGTATTATGCCTTTATTAAAAATCCCAGGATCAATTCCAAAGGCATGGATACCTCTGCCATCATGGGGTTTATGAACTCCTTATTTGATGTTATCCGAAGGGAACAACCAGATCATCTGGCGGTAGCCTTTGATAAAGGGGGCAGTGTAGAACGCACCGAAATGTACGAAGACTACAAAGCCAATCGTGATGAAACCCCAGAAGCCATTACTATTGCCGTTCCCTACATCCAGGAAATCCTGAAAGCGCTTAAAATTCCAGTAGTTGAGTTAGAAGGCTATGAGGCAGACGATCTTATTGGCACACTGGCCAAACAGGCCGAAAAAGAAGGGTTTAAAACCTTTATGGTAACACCTGATAAGGATTTTGGGCAGTTGGTCAGTGAAAATATTTTTATGTACCGCCCGGCACGAATGGGAAATGGTATTGAGATCTGGGGTATTCCGGAGATACAGAAACGCTTTGGGGTGGAACGCCCGGAGCAGGTCATTGATTATTTGGGGATGATGGGCGATGCCAGTGATAATATTCCCGGACTTCCTGGGGTTGGGGATAAAACGGCACAAAAATTCCTGCAGCAATTTGGTTCGCTGGAAGGTTTATTGGAGAATACGGACCAGCTAAAAGGAAAAATGAAGGAGAAGGTCGAAGCCAATGCGGAACTGGGGCGATTGTCGCGAAAACTTGCGGAAATTAAAATTGACTGCGATGTTTCCTTTGATGCCAAAGATTTTGAAATGTGTCCTCCGGATGCCGAAAAAGTGCAGGAGATCTTTGAGGAATTGGAGTTTCGGCGGTTAAAAGAACAATTTATTAAACTGTATTCCGGAGAAGCGGAAAACGCCACCCCGATCAGCACTACCGAAACCGCAAAACAGGAGGCAAAAGTGGCCGGCAGCGGACAATTTACATTGTTTGGAGGCGATCCTACGGAAGCAGCAGCCACCATTAAAGACGTAAGTAGTAGAAAAACCATTGCCGACGTTTCCCATTACTACCAAACTATAGAAAATGGCATGGGCATGCAGCTCTTTTTGGAAAAACTCCTACAGCAGACCTCTGTTTGCTTTGATACCGAAACTACTTCCATTAATCCCCTGGAAGCCGAACTGGTAGGTATTGCCTTTAGCTGGGAGACTGGAAAAGGGTTTTACCTTCCCTTCCCTGAAGACCGGGAAGAAGTAGCTAAAAAGATTAATCTTCTTCGTCCCTTCTTTGAAGCGGAAGGGATCGAAAAAATAGGGCAAAATCTAAAGTACGATGTCAAGGTGCTACAAAATTACGGGGTAATTGTGCAGGGGAAGCTATTCGACACCATGTTGGCGCACTACCTAATTAACCCCGATATGCGGCACAATATGGATGTGCTTGCGGAGACCTATCTCAACTATACCCCGGTATCCATTACTGAACTTATCGGTAAAAAGGGGAAAAACCAACGCAGTATGCGACAGGTACCGGTGGCACAACAAACCGAATATGCGGTGGAAGATGCCGACATTACCCTGCAATTGGCTCATCATTTCAGACCTGAACTGGCCGCCGCAAAAACCGATAAACTTTTTGAAGAGATTGAAGTGCCGCTGCTCCGGGTATTGGCAGATATGGAACGTGAGGGGATCAACCTGGATCAGGCCTTTTTGAACGATCTCTCTACCGCGCTCGAGGTGGACATTGAGGCATTGGAGTTAAAAATCTATGAGCAGGCGGGCGAACAGTTCAATATTGCTTCGCCCAAACAATTGGGAGATATCCTCTTTGGAAAAATGAAGTTGGTCGATAAGCCTAAAAAGACCAAAACCGGACAGTTTTCCACTTCAGAAGAAGTCTTGTCGTATTTGGCAAAAGACCATGAAATCATTCAAAATGTACTGGACTACAGAGGATTGACCAAACTGAAAAGCACCTATGTAGATGCACTCCCGGAACAGGTAGAATCTTCAGGGCGTGTTCATACGGATTATATGCAAACCGTAGCGGCTACCGGCCGATTAAGCAGCAATAACCCGAACCTACAGAACATTCCAATCCGGACGGAACGCGGCCGGCAAGTACGCAAGGCCTTTATCCCAAGAGATGAAAATTATGTCTTGCTGGCAGCAGATTATTCCCAGATAGAATTGCGGATCATTGCCGCGCTTAGCGAAGAGGACACCATGATCTCGGCCTTTCAAAATGGGGAAGATATTCATGCATCCACCGCCTCAAAAGTCTTTAATGTACCGATCGATGCGGTGACACGGGAGCAAAGGAGCAATGCCAAAACCGTCAACTTCGGGATTATTTACGGGGTATCGGCTTTTGGACTAAGCAATCAGACGGATTTAAGTCGCACCGAAGCCAAAGAACTGATCGAAACCTATTATAAGACCTATCCTAAATTGCGCAACTATATCGGTGATCAGATCGAATTTGCCCGGGAACACGGTTACGTTCAAACCGTTCTGGGACGAAGAAGATACTTAAAAGATATCAATGCCGGGAATCAGGTAGTACGTGGAGGCGCAGAACGCAATGCTGTAAACGCTCCCATACAAGGAAGTGCTGCGGACATTATCAAAATTGCAATGATCAACATTCATAAAAGGCTCTCCGAGGGGGACTACAAGACCAAGATGCTATTACAGGTACATGACGAATTGGTCTTTGATGCCTACAAACCGGAACTGGAAAAAGTGTCACAATTGATCAAAACCGAAATGGAAAGTGCTTACAAATTGGCGGTTCCTTTAGATGTAGAACTCGGAATAGGAGAAAATTGGCTAGAGGCACATTAATTTACGTCAACCATACATAAATACGTTGCATTTACTTCATATACTGTAACTTGTGGTCAGATGAAAGCGCCCAACAAAACTATTGCCGTACTGGTATTCGCCTTTTTAGTGTCTACTTTAGTTTGGACCCAAACCAATAGTATCCCTGTAGACCAAAGCAAACATAAAGGTTTAGTGGAACTAACTTCGGATAGCTCGCTAAAGGTCTTATATAGCAAAGGCTACGAAAAAGCAGCCAGAAAACAAGCTGAGTTACTTGCTGATGCCTACCAATTCCTTTCCGGAATTATGGGGGAAAAAACAGAGTTTTGCGTGCTGGTGGTAGCGGAAGAAGACTGGTCAAGAAATGCCTATACGCCCGTACCAGGATTGCCGGAATACTACAAAGGCAACATTATCGTGGGTGCAGGGCAAAATGCAATGGCCGATGAGTATGCACAAATGTTGAGCAGTTTTCCAAAGGAAATGACAGCAACCCTCTATGAGGTCTACCAAAACGAGGCAGGGCGGCTAGATATGCAATTGTTTTTTGATAAACTGGCGGTTCACGAACTCACCCATAATTTTCAAGATCCTAATAACCAAAGTGGCTATTCCGTAAGTAGATGGTTGGAAGAGCTTCATGCCAATATGGGCCTTTATGCCTATTATAAAAGTAAACGTCCTGAAGCGCTTAAATACATTACCACTTTGGTAGATTTTAGCATAAACAATCCTCCGCCCAATACCCAGTTCAGCACCCTGGAAGATTTTGATACCAATTATTACAACATGACCCCAGGTGAATATGGGATGTATCAAATGCGATTTACTAAAACCGCCCAAAACATAATAGATCGTCTTGGCAATGCCGTACTAAAGCCATTAAATGATTTCATTGTGAAATACGACGAGTCCTTTAAGGACAAAATGTCCTTGTCTGCGATCAAGTTAAAACTTGGAGAAGAGGTGCATCCCCTTTTTATTGAGGTCATTGAAGCCTGGAAGTAAGAAAAAAGACGAACCAAGTGGGTCTTTTCTTGAGCAACTATTTGTTTTCCTTACTTTTCTTGAACTTTCCTGTAACGATTCTGTGCATCGCACATCTTTAGCTAAATCAATGCTATGACCAAACTATTCTGCTCACTCGCGGTTTGCACGCTAATTTTCGCCTGTCAATCCCCAAAAAATCGACCTTCTGTAAATGGTGTTTGGCAATCCCTTGGTTCCGGTTGGGTAGTACACATTCAGGATAGTACTCAATATATGCTTTATGATCGTACTACTAGCACTTGTTTCCCTAATCGTTCGGCTGAGTTGTCTGAGATCCTACCTGCGCTTCAAATGGTTTCAGATACCCTCCGCTGGAAAAAAGGAGCGATTACCTATTATTTTACCAGAACCTCCGAGGTTCCTGCACCTTGTCAACAAGTGCTTTCCGATGCCCAAAAGAAAGACCCGATATACAATTTTGAGGTCTTTGCAGAAACCGTACAGGAAAACTACGCCTTTATGGAATTAAACCACCTTTCCTGGGAAGCCCTATACACTGAGCAAAAAGCAAAACTGTTGGCCAACCCAACAAACACAACCCTGTATACCGTCCTGGAAGAAACCCAGGAACGCCTCAATGATAATCATGCCTACCTGGAGGCAGATGACCAAACCTATGCTGCTTTGGAGGCTTTGATAGTACAGGAAGAAATGGATGTTGCTCAAAGTGATGTACCTGAAATTGGCGATTTTCAGATTGCGCAGCAGGTCGCCCGGCACCACCTAAAAAAAGAGATGACACAGGATTCTTGGCTGCTGCATTGGGGAGCGTTGGAAAATGCTATTGGTTATATCCAAATTAAATCCATGTGGTTGCATGCCGATCTCGAGATTTCGCCAAGGTTGATAGAAAGCGAAGGCTTTGTAGGAGCCTATGTACAGACCTTTCAAAATATGTATGAAGGGGATTATATTGACAAGGAGGTAGCCGGAATACGGAAAACCATGCAGCGGGTCATGGCGGACTTATCCGACATGGATGCCATTGTTTTGGACGTTCGATTTAACGGTGGCGGACAAGATGCCGTAAGCTTTGAGATCCTGCGTTGGTTTAATGATGAAAAGCGACCTATTGTACATCAAAAATTAAAATATGGATCGGGATTTTCTCCTACCACAATCCTTGAACTGGACGGGATGGAAAATGCATTCACGCGACCAATATATATACTAACCTCTCCACAAACCGGTAGTGCTGCGGAAGCGTTTACCATTGCAACCCTATCTCTGCCACATGCAAAACGCATTGGAGCGGCTACCTCCGGGGCGCTGTCCACTGCATTAGAAAAGCAATTGCCCAATGGTTGGTCTTTTGCACTTTCTAACGAAATATACATGGATCTGGAAGACAGGCTATTTGAAAATACAGGTGTTCCCGTTGACTTTAGGTTAGCGTATCCCAGGGAACGACAGCTGTTTTTCAGAAGCGTTGCACAAAACCTGGAGAAAGACAAAGCGGATATCCTTAATGCCATTAGATCCTTTACCAACTAAAAAAGGCGTTGATCGTTCAACGCCTTTTGTTATTAACCATTCATTTTTCGCTTACCAGCCTAAAGCTAGTTTAAACTTTGTTTTCTTTTTGTTCTTTACTTTTTCGCTCTCCCTTAGACGAGCTTCCTTTTCCATATGAGCAAACAAGTCCATTGAAAATGGATACGTCTGCCATACGTTTGGATAATGTACTAACTTTTTCATGTCTACTGTTTTTTGAATCAAATGAGTCGCAAAATTCCCCCAAACCCTACACCATCACAACAACAGAATTACCAATTTTATATGCTATTTTACCCCAAAAAACCTTATTTAGCATCTTTTTAAGATAATTTACATCAGAATTGCTATAAAAATGATGATCAACTAATATTCAAGAAGCTTTTTTACCTTTAGAAAAAAAGCATATATGAGATATCTCTGGCCAATTTTTCTAAGCTTTTGCTTCCTTTTGGGTTGCAAAGAACAATCGGTTCGAACGGATGTAGCCTCCTCGCCACAAATTCGCAACCCTCATCTCGATTTTACCCCAAACATTCTGTGGATTGTTGCGGAGGATATGAGTCCCTACATCCCTGCTTTTGGAGATAGTACGATATCTACGCCGCATTTGAACCAATTGGCCAAAGAAGGCGTATGTTACGACAATTTTTTTAGTCCACATCCGGTCTGCTCACCGGGAAGGGCTGCGACCATCACCGGAATGTATGCCAACAGTATTGGTGCAAGCCATATGCGCACCGGGCCCTGGATGTTGGAAGAGCTTCCCGAAGATGTGATCAAGAATTACAAATCACTTCCCGCTGAGAACATTCCCTATGAAGCTGTACCGCCGCCGCAAGTAAGAATGTTCCCTGAATACCTACGCGCTAACGGATATTATTGTACCAACAATAGCAAAGAGGACTATCAGTTTATAAAGACCATGACAGCCTGGGACGAGAGTAGTGCCCAAGCCCATTGGCGTAATCGCCCAAAAAACACCCCTTTCTTTTCGGTATTCAACATTGGGGTGACACATGAATCACAGATATGGGCCAAAGCCAAAGATTCTCTTTGGGTCGATGAAAATCTGGAAGTTCCTATACCCCCCTACCTCCCCGATACCGAAGTGGGTAAGACAGATATCCGTAGAATGTATTCCAACATTTTGGAAATGGATGCTAAGGTAGGTGGGATCTTAGGGGAACTTAAAGCAGATGGCTTGTTGGACCGCACTATAGTAGTTTGGTTCACCGATCACGGAGGGCCCTTACCCCGGCAAAAACGAGTGCTCTATGATAGCGGAACTAAGGTACCTATGATCATTCGATTTCCAAACGGTCAATTCGCCGGTGAGCGGGACGATCGGATGATCAGTTTTATTGATCTGGCACCAACTATGCTGTCGCTTTTCGATATTCCCCCTCCGGACCATATACAAGGTGCTGCCTTTTTAGGAAAATATCTGCGTACGGAAGAGCCGGACTATGTATTTGGTGCGGCAGATCGTTTTGATGAGTTTTCGGATAACATCCGTTCCGTACGGGACAAACAGTTTAAATACATCAAAAACTACCATCCCCAAAAACCCTTGTATGCCGATGTAGCCTACCGTAAAAATATGCCCGTAATGCAGGAATTACTTCAACTGTGGGAAGACGGCGAACTTAGCCCGGAACAAGCCCTTTGGTTTCAACAACCTAAGCCTGAAGAGGAGTTATACGATATTACCAATGATCCTCATGAAGTACGAAATCTCGCTAAGGAAAAAGCGTACGAAAACGACCTGCTCCGATTGCGAAATGCGTGCTCCAATTGGGTAAATACCATAAACGATACCGGACTAGGACCAGAACAGGAACTTATTGAACGTTTTTGGCCCAACGGCATACAGCCGGTAACTGCCCAACCCATATTGGAGGTTACCCCAATTGGTGTAGCGATCGAATGTGCTACTCGAGGTGCCTCAATAGGGTATCGTATTGTCGGGTCGTCCTCCGAAAGTTGGCAGGTTTACGAACAACCTTTAAGTGTTAAAGCCGGAACCCAAATAGAAGCCATTGCGCATCGCCTGGGTTATGAAAGGAGCGCTATAACAACCTATGTGTCAAAATAACGCGCTATTCCGCATACACCAAACGAAATCCTGTATGTTCCAGACCGGTATCCGGAGTGGAACTCATTCGTGCAGATGCGCGGTAGCCGGTACAATAGCTCTCGCTGCATAAAAAAGACCCCCCTCGCATAACTTTCTGTTGATCGGGGTTGAGGTAGTTCTTAAAATAGCCTTCTTGTCTTCTGTGTAGCATTTCATACGCATTGGGATGATAGGTATCCAGGCACCACTCCCAGACATTACCGGCCATATCGTGGAGCCCAAATGCGTTGGAAGGAAAAGTTCCCACCGCAGCTGTTTTTTCATAATTATCTTTGCGTGTGTTTTCCACCGGAAAATTACCTTGGTGAAAATTGGCGTACTGCGTAGCCACCTCAAAATTATTCCCCCAAAAATAGACACGCCCTTTCTCACCTCCACGGGCGGCGTATTCCCATTCCACCTCTGTAGGCAGGCGTTTGCCCACCCAATGTGCATAGGCCGTGGCATCATACCAGGATACTTGCACCACAGGATGGTCCTCTTTTCCTGCAATAGAGCTTTCGGGGCCATAGGGGTGCTTCCAATTCGCGCCTTTTTGAAAACGCCACCATTGCTGCGGATTTGTCGGGTCAAATACCAAAGCTCCCGGATCATAGGTTTGTCCTTGCAGTTCAATGTCCCGTTCCGCAGTTGTGACATAACCCGTTGCCGCAATAAACTCCTTAAACTGGGCATTCGTAACTTCGGTCTTATCCATCCAAAAGGTAGTAACAGTTTCGGAATGTCTGGGAAACTCATCTGGCCTTGCCTGGCTAGAAACCCCGCCCATTAGGAATGCTCCCCCTTTAATTTGGATCATACCTTGGAGTGGATCCCGATGCTTTCTTCGTGGTAACTTTGAGATCTCATCCAGATATCTTTCGTGCTGTTTCAGGGGTGTCTCCGAGGTTAGCGTAGGTGGTTTTTCGGCAGATGAAACACCATCCCCGCAACCCAAAACGATGTGAAAAATAAAGGATCCAAAAAACAATACACTATTGAAACGTTTCATAATTGACCCCAATTTGATCCAAAACCTTAAGAAAGGTATCAAATTCCAAGATATCCAATCCTTTGATCGTTTGTTTACGAAGCGTAATCGCATGAGGAAGTACCGTAGCGATAATATCCTGTCCTTTTGATGTCAATTCCAGTTTAAAACGCTTTTGATCTCCATCGAATCGACTTTTTTTGATCCATCCTTTCCGTTCAAGGCCACCAATTACTCTGGATATTGTAGCCCTGTTTCGAAAATTGGACTGCACAATGTCCCGTTGCGATGCGGTATCTCCCATCTTATAAATTTGATGCAAAATAACCCATTGTTCGATGGTCATTACTACTCCCAGCGCTTCGAATTGCCGCAAGTAAGCGTCTTGTATTTTTCGCAACACCTGATCCAAATGGAGCCCTATACCCTGTATCTCATCTATTTGACTTAGCATGATGTGGTTTTTATCTTCTCGTCAGGAAGCATTTCTCTTGTGGCAATGCTAGCAGGTCTACGAAAAATAACAGACCAAATTTTAACCTAAAAATTGGGCCCAAAATGCTTTTGTAATTCAAAAATACGTATTTTTGTTGCATTAACAACAAAATGAGTTTTTTCCTTAAAATAGTGTGTCATGGAAACATCAACATTACCTAAACCCCAAGGCGAAGCGAAGGACTTTATGCCGATCAATGGTACCGATTATGTGGAACTTTATGTGGGCAACTCCAAGCAAGCTGCGCATTTCTATAAAACTGCATTTGGCTTTCAATCCCATGCCTATGCTGGTTTAGAAACCGGTCTTAAGGATCGTGAGAGCTATGTGGTGATCCAGGATAAAATTCGGTTGGTATTGACCTCTCCTTTACGGAGCGGTACCGAAATTGGGAAACATATCGATATGCATGGAGATGGTGTAAAGGTAGTTGCCCTATGGGTAGATGATGCCACATATGCCTATGAAACGGCTATTTCACGAGGGGCCAAATCCTACATGGTTCCCAAAGTAGAGGAAGATACCGCAGGCAAGGTCATCCGCTCGGGCATCTACACCTATGGGGAAACGGTACATATTTTTGTTGAACGAAAGGACTACAATGGGATATTTTTACCTGGGTATAAAAAATGGGAAACTCCGGACTACAATCCGGAGCCAACAGGGCTAAAATACGTAGATCACATGGTGGGTAACGTGGGGTGGAACAAAATGAACTATTGGGTATCTTTTTATGAAAACGTGATGGGTTTCAAGAATATCCTTTCCTTTGACGACAATGATATTTCCACGGACTATACCGCCCTCATGAGTAAAGTAATGAGCAATGGTAACGGCCGGATCAAATTTCCGATCAACGAGCCTGCCGAGGGAAAAAAGAAGTCTCAGGTAGAAGAATATTTGGATTTTTATGAAGGAGAGGGGGTACAACATGTGGCTGTTGCCACTAATGACATTATCAAAACGGTCAGATTATTGCGCAGTCGGGGGGTAGAGTTCCTCCGCGTACCGGCAACGTATTACGATGCCGTAACGGATCGTGTTGGTACGATCGATGAAGAAATAGCTCCCCTAAAGGAATTGGGCATATTGGTAGACCGGGATGACGAAGGCTATCTGTTGCAGATCTTTACACGTCCTGTGGAACCCAGGCCTACTATGTTCTTTGAAATCATTCAAAGAAAAGGAGCACAATCCTTTGGAAAGGGTAACTTTAAAGCGTTGTTTGAAGCTATTGAACGCGAGCAGGAATTACGTGGCACTCTGCATTAATCAAATCTAAAATTATGCCGATCTATCATCAACTCGGAAAGATTCCGCAAAAACGACACACCCAGTTTGAAAAACCTACAGGGGGTTTGTATTATGAACAACTGTTTGGCACCATTGGTTTTGACGGGATGTCTTCACTGCTGTATCATATACATCGGCCTACACAAGTAAAAGAAGTAGGTACGCCTGTGGATGTAAGTCCAAAAATAGCAGTAGCTAAAAACATCACCTCCCGAAAATTGATTGGATTTGATGTTCCGGCTAAAGATGATTTTCTCGAAGCGCGCGAGCTTCTTATGGTCAATAGTGATGTTCATGTTGGCCTTGCCGCTCCTAAAAAATCGCTTACGGACTATTTTTATAAAAATGCTGACGCCGATGAGTTGTTATTTATTCACAGAGGGTCGGGAACCCTGAAAACCTTTGTAGGGGACATTCCATTTGAATACGGGGACTATCTGGTCATTCCGCGCGGAATGATCTATCAAATTGAATTTGACACTGCCGATAACCGTATGCTATATGCAGAATCTTTCCATCCTATCTATACCCCAAAACGATATCGTAACTGGTTTGGGCAATTGCTGGAACATTCACCGTTTTGTGAACGGGATTACAAGTTACCGCAAAACTTAGTGGCAGTAGACGAAAAAGGAGAATTCCTTATGAAAGTCAAAAAACAAGGAGTTATAAATAACCTTGTTTATGCCACACATCCTTTTGACGTGGTCGGTTGGGATGGCTACAATTATCCCTATGGATTTTCCATTCACAATTTTGAGCCTATTACCGGGAGGGTACATCAACCACCTCCGGTACATCAAACTTTTGAAACAAGCGCTTTCGTCGTCTGTTCCTTCTGCCCAAGATTATACGATTATCATCCAAAAGCGATTCCCGCCCCTTACAATCACTCCAATATCGATTCCGATGAGGTACTGTACTATGTTGACGGGGATTTTATGAGCCGGAAAGGTATAGGGCCCGGATATATTTCGCTACATCCTGCGGGTATTCCGCACGGTCCGCATCCCGGCACCTATGAAGCCAGTATTGGTAAAAAGGGAACAGAAGAACTAGCGGTAATGATCGATACCTTCAAACCGTTAATGCTCACGGAAAATGCCCTTAACATTGATGATGGAACCTATTATCGATCCTGGGTAGAGTAATTAAAAGAACTTAGAAGGCAGATAAAAGTAACAAGACGGTCTACCCCTTCTCTTTTATCTTAATTCTCATTTCTAATAGCTAAAAAAATGATCATAGACATACCGGAAAACTCAGACTTTTCCATTCACAATATCCCGTTTGGGATATTCTCCACAACAGACCGTAGCAAACGTGCCGGTGTAGCCATTGGAAATCATATCCTTGATCTAGCTGCTTTGGCAAAATTGGGGGTTTTTGACTTTGATAGTGCCGTTCTGGAGCAGGAAGATCTTAACGACTTTATTGTGCTTGGGAGCGCCACCACCTCAAAGGTGCGCACAGACATCCAAGAGTGGCTCCGGGATGATACCTCCATCCTGGCCAACAAGGAAGAACTTTTTGTGAAGCAATCCGAAGCCCAGATGCATATGCCGGTTTCCGTTAGGGATTACACCGATTTTTATTCCAGCATTGAGCATGCGACCAATGTGGGTAAAATGTTTCGCGATCCTGAAAATGCCCTCCTTCCCAATTGGAAGCATATTCCCGTAGGCTACCACGGTAGAGCAAGCTCCATTGTTGTTAGCGGCACCCCTATTCGTCGTCCGAAAGGACAGACACTGCCCAAAGACGCTTCCACCCCTGTTTTTGGACCTTCCCAACGGCTGGACTTTGAACTTGAAATGGGTTTTGTTGTGGGAAAAAATACGACAATGGGAACTGCATTGTCTACCGGGCAAGCCGAAGATTATATTTTTGGATTGGTACTTTTTAACGATTGGTCCGCACGAGATATCCAGAAATGGGAATACGTTCCTCTAGGTCCTTTCCTTGCGAAAAATTTTGCTTCCTCCATCTCTCCCTGGATCGTTACCCTGGATGCTCTGGAAGCCTTCCGTGTACCGGGGCCTGTTCAGGAACCCAAGGTACTTCCTTATTTACAATATGAAGGCGAAAAAAATTATGACATACATTTAGAGGTGAGTATTACCCCTCAAGGAGGTACAGCTAACCCGGTATGCCATTCCAACTTTAAGCATATGTACTGGAATATGGCGCAGCAAGTGGCACATCATACGGTAAATGGATGTAACCTCCGTGTAGGGGATATGATGGCCTCTGGCACGATATCCGGTAAGGATGAAAATAGCTACGGTTCCATGTTGGAATTGGCCTGGATGGGAACTAAACCCCTTACCCTAACGGATGGATCGGAACGAAAATTTATTCTGGATGGCGATACGGTTACCATGCGAGGCTATGCACAAAAAGGCGATATTCGTGTCGGATTTGGTGAGGTAGCCACAACGGTTTTACCAGCAGATTAAAATTCGTTTACTACTACGTAAACCAAGGTATTCGTATAGGTTTTATTCAATTTTTAACCGGATCGCTACAAGCAGTCCAACAGAAAACGCATTGATGACATCTACTTTAGACCCAAAGGAAATTTCTCAACCCGAGCTTCATAGTATTTTACTTACTGCTGTTGCGCCACGACCGATTTGTTTTGCAAGTACGGTAGATAAAAATGGGAATGTTAACCTAAGCCCATTTAGTTACTTTAATGTTTTTAGTTCCAACCCTCCTATTCTTATTTTTTCACCGGCACGGAGCGGACGAGACAATACACATAAGCATTCTTATCTCAATGTTAAAGAAGTCCCTGAAGTGGTTATTAATATTGTTAACCACCCTATTGTAGAACAAATGTCGCTGGCAAGTACAGCCTATGAAAGAGGTATCGATGAATTTACAAAATCAGGATTAACCCCGGTTTCCAGTGAAACCATTCGCCCCCCCCGTGTGGGGGAAGCGCCTGTAGCTTTTGAATGTACCGTCCAGCAAACCATTGAATTGGCCCAGGAACCAGGAGCGGGAAACCTGGTATTGGCCAAAGTAGAGCGTATCCATATTAACCAAGCGTATCTTACCGAAGGAAAATTAGACACACAAAAACTGGATATAGTAGGGAGAATGGGTGGTAATTGGTATATCCGAGCTGTAGATGAGGCCCTTTTCGAAATCCCCAAACCCATACGAAGTAAAGGAATTGGCGTGGATGCACTGCCGGAAGGCATACGAGAAAGTGTGGTTTTGACCGGTAATAATCTGGGGCGATTAGGAAATTTACAAGAGCTTCCTAAAGCCGCCGAAATTAAAGCCATTGCTGAAGATGATGAGATCAAAATGATGGCAAAAAAAATAGGCCATTCGCCCAAGCTTTACAAAACGCAACTCCATTGGCTGGCACAGCGTATTTTGGAGGAAGGAGATACTCAAAAGGCTATGAGCCTATTGCTACATGCCGAAACCTTATAATTATGGCTAAGGGAATCGCATCTATTTTTAAACCGCATCTACAACCAAAAGAGGTATATACCGGAGGAAAAAATATTCCTCCTTCCGACAAAAAGATCTACAAACTTTCCTCAAATGAAAACCCATTGGGTGCCTCCCCGAAAGCCGTAGAAGCCCTGAAAAAAGCGGCAGATACTATTGCAATATATCCGGATCAAACCGATATTCGACTGCGGGAAGCCCTTGTGGACGATTTCAATGGCACGCTCGCTGCGGAACAATTCCTTACTGGAAATTCCGGTTCTGAACTAATTGACATGCTTTTGCGCGCTTTTATCCAGGAAGACGATGAGGTTATTTTTTCTAATCCCTGTTTTTTACCGTACTCGGTTTTTTCCCGTTGGTACGGTGCAAAGCAATTGGATATTCGATTGCAAGACCCGGATTACGCCCTGGACCTCAATGGTATTCTCAACTCCATTACCCCGCGCACCAAGATAATTTTCCTTACGAGTCCTAATAATCCTACTGGCACCTATATCCCCCAAGCCGTATTCGAAGACTTCCTTGAGGAAATCCCTAAGAACATTCTGATTGTATATGACGAGGTATACCGGCATTTTGCAGATGCGCCTGATTATGTTACCGCATTACCGTACGTACAGGCGGGCCATAATGTGGTTGGACTAAATAGCTTTTCTAAAACCTACGGCCTGGCTGGCCTTCGCGTCGGTTATGGTTATACCACTGCCACTATTGCCCGTTATGTACGACTAATCCATAAACCTTTTTTACTACCCTTAACCGCTATTGAAGCAGCTATTGGTGCCCTGGATGATAACGCGTTTGTAAGACGGACCGTGGCGACTGTAAAGGAAGGTCGGGAATTCCTATATCAGGAATTCGAAAAACTTCAAATAAAGTACTGGCGGAGCCAGGCCAATTTTATTCTGATCGACCCTCCCTTGCCTGAAATGGAATTTACGGACCGGCTTATGGCGCAGGGAATTATGGTGCGTCCGGTTTCGCAGTTTGGTGCTCACGGAAAAGTCAGGATAACCATAGGTGATCAGGAAGCGAATACTGCCCTGGTGAAGGCCCTTAAAGATTTAAAACCCGCAAGGTAGCGGGTTTTAAAGTATTAGCTTATTTCTAATGGCTACTGTAGTTCCAGACGCGTGAAAACCGCCTCTGCGCCATCGTAGTTGTTTTCATCTACGAATGAGCCATCAATGATAATGGTGTTGTCGTCCTCGAAGGTAACGGTAATGGTTTCTTCTTCAAGATCTTCATCGGTAATGGTAAGTTGATTACCGTCCAGCGACCACATTGCCGTGATCATTTCACTTTCGTCCGGACATGGTATTTCCAAGCCCCCTACACCGACATTGGCTTGAATAAAATTTGCCTTGCTGTCAGTAATTACGGTACCGTCATTCATAAAGTCAAAAGTGAGTATATAACATTCTTGAGCTGTAAGAAAATCAAGGATTTCTTCCGCAAATTCAAGATCATCATCATTCAGGGTTTCATCAAAACGAAGACCGCTAATGGCCCAAAGGCCAATTAGGTTTCCAGTGGTCGAATTGCCCGGATCATCATCATCCATCATACCGTCATCATCATCCATCATACCATCATCATCGTTCATCATACCGTCATCTTCCATACCGATTTGATCATCGTCATTCGTGCTGTCGTCTGAGTCATCTGTTGAGCAAGCAAAGACCAGGGCAAAAACCAATACGAGGAGTGTAAATTTTCTTGTCATTTGTTTTCTTTTTGGGGGTATTATATTAAAGAAACGCAAAAAAACAAGCTATAGTGCCCTTATCAAAAGACAAATCGGTAGGTGGCTTTAAGCAAAAATATGTTTTGTGGGGTCTGCCCAAAGATGTTGTCTTCCAGATTTGCGAATAATCCATCCCCGGGATCTCCGGATTGCGATACGTCTTGTGACCACACCAGAAAGATCTCCGAACCGGGTATATATTCCCAACGGACAACAAGGTTAGACCGAAATTGCACAAATGCAAAGTCGGGATCGCCAAAGGTAAAGTCTGTTGTTCCATCAAGGTCTTCATCTACGCTGTAGGTATCTTCGGAAAAACTTACCTGATCGGTTTCGTATTGTAAAAAGCGGTTATCGAACTCCCTTGCTATGGGATCCGTAACATGTTTAAAATTAGAATATCTCCCTCTGGAAATAAACGGTTGCCCCCAGTACTGAATGGTAAGATTGGGATTAATATTGTAGTTCAGACGAACGGACATGCTTAAAGTACGCTGTTCGATCTCTCCATTCAAATAACGCACACCATTATCCGTATCAATATTGTCTATGTATTGTAGTTTATCGTTATTTAGGCTGTATTCCGGAAATACTGAAATACGTAAGGCATCCATGGGCTGATAACGGAACCCAAATTCAACGCTGTAGCGCCGAATCGAATTATCCAAGGCTGTTCTACCATTGTGAAAGAGATTGAAGCGTAGTTTTTTTCTCCCATCTGTCCCAATACTATTCCAAAAGCTTACCTCAGGAGAGCGCCGTAATCTGGGGCCACCTCTGAGTGCGAAATTATCATATTGAATGGGAGCATAATTGATGCCCAAATTAGAAAACCAATTGTTATCCCAGTTTTGCCAGCTATTGGTATTGAAACGAAGTTCGTTGTGATTCCCTCCAAAATCCCAAACACTCCAGTGATTGTAATTGATACCTACTCTTCTGAATGTACTGTCGGGTTTTAG
This sequence comes from Bacteroidota bacterium, assembly GCA_038750505.1. Lineage (GTDB taxonomy): Bacteria > Bacteroidota > Bacteroidia > Flavobacteriales > Flavobacteriaceae > Croceivirga. The sequence goes on from JBCDHD010000007.1 coordinate 115,571, forward strand.
GGTTCTGTAGCCAATCCAGGTGTAGTGGCGAATATCATCCGACTGTCGTTGAAACCCGATATCATTGAGTTCTAATTCCGGGGAACGCCAGGTGCCTCCGGTTTCAAACATGAAGTGGCCATCTCCTGCTTTTCCCAATTGCAAGTTACCTCCTGTTCCCGTTAAGGAGGTGCGATCGGCATCTACCTGCACATGATTGGCATCTACCCTTTGGAATAGGTGGGTAATGGATTCTTGGGTATTTTGAATGGCTTCTGCGCTTCCTTCAATATGACTCCAATTGATATTTCCCCCTACATACCAATCCCGATTGTTCCATTGATGTTTAAAATCAAAACCTCCGGTATATGCCGACCTATGCAGGAAACTGACGTTTTCCGCTAAGGCATCCCGATTCACAGCTGTAAAAATGCCTCCTATATAGGAATTCCGTTCATTAAAATCTTTCTGGAGTCGCGCCACGGCATAATTGGTAAGGGGTTCCACAATCTCCCTACTACGTTCCCCATTGGTATCAATAGTAGCATATTTTCTTGCTGTTACACTTTCCAACACGCCAATAGCCCAACCATCTTTGGTCTTTCCACTAAACTTGGCAGCGCCAATAATTTGTGTGTTATCGGGAATATCGACAAACGCTCCATCTTCGGTATTAGGAGCACCCTGCGGACTCCTTCCAATACGCCGGCTGTAGAAAACGTTATCAAATCCGAAGGTGTTCCCTGCCTGCGATTGAGAAAGATTGAAATTGAAGATATTATTGTTCTCTACAAAAAACGGACGTTGCTCACGAAAGAAGATCTGGAAGCCGTCCAGGGCAATTGCAGAAGGGTCAGCCTCTACCTGTCCAAAATCAGGATTTACCGTAAGGTCTAAAGTCAGATCGTTGGTAATCCCAATTTTGGCATCCAATCCAAAATTGATGTCAGTCTCGTTACCATCTCTAAAGGGGTTACCTTCCTCTGCTTCATAGGTCTCCCCACTGGCTACCGTGTAGGGTTGAACTTCCAGTTGACGCTGTAATTCGATATTTTTCAATCCGTGAAGTTCTCCAAATTCACTTACCCAGCCCGGTGCATCCAAAGGCACGCGTTGCCAAAGGGAGCGCTCCTCTTCACGAAAAAAACGTCGAGTGGATTGCAAGCCCCAGATCTGTTCTTCTTCCTTCCCGAATTTTATTTGGCTAAAAGGAATTTTTAATTCGGCGGTCCATCCTTCAGTATCTACATTCGTTCGCGTATACCAGATAGGATTCCAGCTATCATCCCAATTATTGCCATTTTCTGAAACCAATTCATCCCCTTTAACACCAGCAGCGGTAACCGTAAAAGAAAAAGCTGTGCGTTTATCGTGATAACTGTCAATATTAAATTCTACCCAATCCCCGTCAAAACCATCTCGCCGGGACATGCGTTTTACAATATTTTCCGGCTCGGCATCAAAACAGCGTACCCCGATATACAGGAACCTGTTGTCGTAAACGATCTTGAATTTGGTTTGAAAACTAGGAGGTGTATTCTCATCCGGACGATTTTCAATATAATCACCGGCCCAATCTACACTGTCCCAAATCGGATCATTCAACAGTCCATCTACTACAGGCGGGTTGTCTACGCCAATACTTTGAGTAACATATATTTTTTTGGGTATACTTTCAGGGGCTTCAGTATTTTTTGTATCCGTATCAGCTTCCGCCAAATCTTGAGAAAAAGTGCTAACGCATAGTGCAAAAGAAAGAAGGCCTAAGGTTGGTTTAAACACGACAGTTCGTTCTTTGATTGATGTGCAGTAAAGACTTCGCTTTTTATAAACCGTTACAGTTTCATGTAATTTTTCTTCTATTTTAACATTTAAATCCTGATAAAAAATCAATACGAGAATTACACGGTTAAACCGTAAAATATTCCTTGCCATGCATTTGTAATTCAATTGAATAATTGTACATTTGCAGCCCGTTTACCAAAAGTGAACGCGAAATAAATACCTCTCGAGGAAATGGATACATTAAGTTACAAGACAATTTCTGCTAATAAAACCACAGTGAATAAAGAGTGGTTATTGGTTGATGCAGAAGGACAAACCTTAGGACGGCTGGCATCTAAAGTGGCCAAAATTTTACGTGGTAAATACAAACCTAATTTTACCCCTCATGTAGATTGTGGTGATAATGTAGTTGTCATCAATGCGGAAAAAATACAACTCAGCGGCAACAAGTGGAACGATAAGACGTACCTCAGGTATACTGGTTATCCCGGAGGACAACGCGCCACTTCCGCAACCGAGTTATTGGAAAAACACCCGGAACGCCTTATTGAAAAATCCGTGCGGGGAATGTTACCTAAAAATAGGTTAGGAGAAGACGTATTCCGAAACCTTAAGGTATTTGCTGGTGCTGAACATAGCCACGAGGCGCAAAAACCAAGAGCAATTAATTTAAACGACTACAAATAATAATGGAAGTAGTTCACAAAATAGGTCGAAGAAAAACAGCCGTAGCCCGTATTTACCTTACCGAAGGAAAAGGCAACATTACGGTAAACAACAAAAAGCTGGAAGAGTATTTTACCACTGCTCCTCTACAATATAAGGTAAAACAACCTTTTTCGCTTACCAATGTTGATGGAAATTACGATGTTAAGGTTAACGTTTACGGAGGAGGTATTACCGGTCAGGCTGAGGCCGTACGATTGGCACTTTCCAGGGCAATGTGCGAGATAAATGAAGAGAACAGAGAGGTTTTAAAGCCAGAAGGCCTATTAACCCGAGATCCCAGAATGGTGGAGCGTAAAAAATACGGTCAAAAGAAAGCAAGAAAGAAATTCCAATTCTCCAAACGTTAGGATTTTTCCTGGCACAACGGGTTTTGGACATCAAAGGATCAGTTTTTCTGTTCCTTACAGGTTCATTGAAAATCCGATATAATTATCGGTACTAAATTTTAAAATCAAGTTGTTGTTGTTCCGGGGTAAATCATGGCTTTCCCGGAAATTAGTTTAGCATCTAAATGTCAAGGGCGAAACGGATTCCGTTGACCACCATGGCATTGCTATCTCAACGGAACGTAAACTAAGTAAAAAATGGCAAACAAAATTGAAGTAAAAAACTTATTGGAAGCAGGTGTTCACTTTGGACATCTTACACGGAAGTGGAATCCCAACATGGCGCCTTACATCTACATGGAGCGCAACGGAATTCACGTAATTAATCTTTACAAAACTGCGGCAAAACTGGAGGAAGCCAAAGAAGCTTTGAAAAAAATAGCGGCTTCCGGGCGGAAAATACTATTTGTTGCGACCAAAAAACAAGCAAAAGATATTGTCGCAGACAAGGTGGCTAAGGTAAATATGCCGTATATCACTGAACGATGGCCTGGTGGTATGTTGACCAACTTTGTTACGATTCGGAAAGCAGTAAAAAAAATGACCGCAATAGACCGCATGAAAAAAGACGGCACCTTTAATACGCTATCTAAAAAAGAGCGTTTACAAGTAGATCGTCTTCGTGGTAAGCTGGAGAAAAACCTAGGATCTATAGCGGATATGACCCGCCTTCCGGGAGCCATATTTATTGTGGATACCATGCGGGAGCATATCGCGGTAAAAGAAGCCCAGAAACTGAACATCCCGATTTTTGCCATGGTCGATACGAATTCTGACCCAAGGGACATAGATTTTGTAATTCCCTCCAACGATGATGCAGGGAAATCCATCGAAATTATTCTTTCCGAAGTAACTGGTGCTGTGGAAGAAGGCTTGGCGGAAAGAAAGGCAGATAAATTAGCAGAGAAGGGGTCTTCTTCGGAAACAGCCGTAGAACAGAAAGCTCCGGCTAAAGAAACACCGAAGGAACCCGTTGCCAAAGCAGCTCCAGCCGTTGAAAAAGAAACTTCTGAGGATTTAACCAAAATAGAAGGGATTGGTCCTAAAACGGCAGAAGCACTACAGGCCAATGGTATTGCCACCTACACTGCCCTTGCAACTGCAACGCCTGAGGCAATCAAATCCCTACTTACGGAAGCAAGCCCAAGACTTGCGCATCTGGAACCAACCTCCTGGCCAAAACAAGCGCAAATGGCTGCCGATGGAAAGTGGGATGAACTAAAAGCCTGGCAAGACAGTGTAAAAGGCGGAGTAGAAGATTCCGAAGAGTAAATTAAAGTTCTATTACAACAGAACACAAATTTTGTGTTTTACTTTACATAAATTCTAAATGCATAAACAAATGGCAAAAATTACCGCCGCAGATGTAAATAAATTAAGAAAAGCCACCGGAGCAGGCATGATGGATTGCAAAAATGCTTTGGTAGAGGCTGATGGCGATTTTGATAAGGCAATTGAAATTCTTAGAAAAAAGGGACAAAAAGTAGCCGCTAAGCGCGCGGACCGTGAGTCTGCTGAAGGAGCTGCTATTGCCAAAGTAAATGCAGAGCACACCGCTGGAGTTATTATTTCATTGAACTGCGAAACGGATTTTGTAGCTAAAAACGATGGTTTTGTACAATTAGCTCAAGATTTGGCCGAACTTGCTTTGCGTTTTGAGGATAAAGCCGCTTTTCTGGATGCCTCCTTTAACGGAATGACCGTAGCAGATAAGTTAACCGAACAGACAGGAGTGATTGGTGAGAAGATTGAGATCGGAAGCTTCGAGAAATTAAGTGCTCCTTTTGTAGGTTCTTATATCCATGCGGGAAATAAAATTGCAACCCTCGTAGGATTATCTGCTAATGTTGATGGTGCTGCAAATGCCGCAAAAGATGTGGCCATGCAAGCTGCAGCCATGAATCCTGTTGCGTTGAATGAAAGTGCTGTGGACCAATCCGTTATTGACAAGGAGATCGAAATTGCCAAGGAACAACTACGTCAGGAAGGGAAGCCCGAAGCAATGCTGGATAATATCGCAAAAGGCAAATTAAAACGCTTTTTCAAAGACAATACATTGGTGAATCAAGCTTTTATAAAGGACAGCAAGCAAAGTGTTGCCCAATATGTAAAATCTGTAGAAAGTACACTTGAGGTTACTGGTTTCTCAAGGGTTGCTTTAGGATAGCGATTAGCGATCATAAGTATAAAAGCCCCTGAAGAGGGGCTTTTTTTGTTACTGACTTTTCATGTCTTCGGCAATCCGGTCTAGCATTGCTTTACCGTTATTGTTTTGGCTATTTATCGCGATCGATCTTTGATAGTTCACTTTCGCAAGTCCAAGTTGTCCCGTTTTATAGTACCCCTCGCCAAGACTATCATACACATTCCAGGAGTTGGGATGTTCGGCAACATTTAAACGAAAAACCTCCAGAGCATCTGCTAAGCGATTTTGACTCATCAGTATATACCCAATGGAATTTAAAGTGCCTTCAAAATTAATATTGGGATCTTTAACAACAGCCTCAAAGTAGTACCGTTTTGCTTTTTCAATGGATTCCGTTAAAAACATCGTTAACATCCCATCTTGAACCAACATTGATCTATTCGCAACTTCCGGAGTAACTATAGCGGCTACCTGCTCTACTACATAATTGTGAACCGGATAGAACTTATAGCCATTAGATAAAAAAACAATGGTTAGGCCATGCTCCGGAAACTTTCTGAATGCACTTACTCCGCCGCCTGTAAAACCATAGGATACGATATCCCCATGAGAGTAATCTCCCCATCCTAACAAAAACTTGTCTTTATTATTCTCAAACTTAAAAGGACTAAACATTACTTCCTTCGTCTTTTGGTCCAGCAGGATATTACTATCCAGTCTTTTGTTCCATTTAACAAATGCGGATAACGTTATGTTCAGACCATTTCCGGGATGCCCGCGTGTACCATCATTATTTGTTGTCTTTGTATAGCTTCCTTTTTCATGATCATATCCATATTTGAAAGAACGATCAGGGCGCTTTTCCAGAGAATTGGAAGAGAAAAAAACACCATCCTTTTCCTCGCCAAATTGGTTTTTTAAGACATACGCTTCAAAGGTTGTCCCTCCAACTTTTTCAATAATTTCCCCTAGTAACCAATAATTCGTCTGATTATACCAGAATCGACTTCCGGGAGAAAAATCCATTTCTTCAGCAAAAAGTTCTTGAAAAAGTTGTTGATCCGTAAGGGTAGCATCAAACTTTATCAGGTCAGGAAGTCCGGATGAATGCGTCAAAAGATTTTCGATTTGCACCTTTCCCCACTCCTTAGGAAGCTGATCATAAAAGTCATTTAATGCATCTGATAATGCAATTTTTTCCTTCTCGATCAGCTGAAAAACAGCAGTAGTCGTTATGAGCTTTGTGGTAGAATACACTCTAAAGATAGTGCGGCTATCTACGGGTTCCTGCTTTGTTATTTCGCGTACACCAAAGTATCTTTCATATTCGAGTTCCCCATCCTTAATTACAGCAATCGCAAAGCCAGGTATTTCATGGAGGCGCATTGTCTCGGTTAAATAACGATCCAAATCTGTACTCCACGCCTTTTCACCATCATTCTGGATTTGGGGCCTCGTAATCATCAGAGATCCGAAAACGAGCCCCAAAAACAATAGGATTCTTTTCATCAGCCTAACGGGATTTTATTAAAATATCGCCATTAAAGGTTTTAAACAGCATCTCTGGGCCGCCACCGTTGACGGTTCCTCTTATCCACTGTTCAATTTTCACCTTGTATTTCCCGGAAGACGAACCCCGATCCACCTGAGGCTCGTTTTTAGAAACCGCCATATCAAAATCCGTATAGACATCCCCCATATCCGATTTGGCTTTGATATTTGCCTTTAAGGATTTTGGAAAAATAACTTCCACATCTCCATTGAAGCTGCTAAATGCCATTTCCTTTCCACTGGCAATACTGTTAAAACTGACTTTTAACTGCCCGTTGGTAGTATTGGCAAGAACGGAACCACTAACGGATTCCAGGGTAATATGACCGTTAACATTACTTATTTCCATTTCACCATTAACCCCTTCTACTTTAATATCGCCATTGTTTATGGTCTTCAATTCTAAAGCAAAATTGGAAGGCACTTTAATAGATAAATCCGTCTTTTTGTTCCAAAGTTCATTCTGAATTCTTACCGTGTTATCTTCTTCTTCTGCTCCTATGTTTAGGCTGGATGCCCATATCTTTTTCATTCCGTTGGTACTGCCTTGACTCTTTTTTCCACAATCACCGCAGTGACCGTCCCCTTCATGGATGGTTGCTTTAACGATCACTTCTTTACCTTCATAAGCGGTTACATAAATGGATCCTGAAATTTGTTCTATTTCCAACTTACCCGGTTCACTTGGATTACTTAAGGGAACCGTAAACAGGTCTATCTCCTTTGTTTGGGCCGAGAGTAAGGCCATTGTACAAAACGCCAATACTGTGGTTATACCTTTACTTGTTTTCATAACACTTACATTTTTTTGATAAATACATTTCCATTTAAGGTTTCAAAATCGAGAGCAATTCCCCCACTTCCAATCTGTACTATGGGGGTGGATTCATATTTGAACTTTGTTTTTCGCTTTCCATCCTCGTTCTTACTCGTACGCACGTACTGCTTTTCAATAGCAAAGTCCGTAAACAGCTCTCCATTCATACTTTTAAAAGAAACATCTGCGCTTAGGGGTTCCTGATATGAAATATTGATATCTCCGTTTAAAGAATAATACTTAGAAGAAACATCCGGATTACTGGCATATGACACATTTACCCTACCGTTGATACAGTGTAAGTTGGTTTTCCCAACTACATTCTCCAGATCAATGCCGCCGTTGATATTATTCACTTTAATAAATTTTCCACTGGTATTCGCTACGGAGATATCCCCGTCATTTACAGCGGCAACATTGAGATTAATTCCTTTAGGTACCTTTATTGTAAAACTCAGGCGGTGCTGGTATACCGGTTCCTCATAGTTGTCGCACCAATTAAACCGCAAGCCTTTCTCATCGTACTGTATGTAGGGGGCATCCGGATGGATGATTATCCGGTTGTCCTGCGCTACAACCTTGAGGGTAAGTTCGGTTTTCCCTACTTCCAGGTCTTCCGCGTTATCTGCAAAAATCTCCTTTTCCACTTTCACCTGTATAGCATTCCCGTTGTAGCCCTCCACGCTTACCGGTCCGTAGATATTCCATACTACTAAGGTATTTTCGGCAGTTGCGGTAGTGAATGTAACTTCCTTGGTCAAGGTCTCTTTAAACTCTTTTCTTTGAGCCGTACACCAGCTGCTAACCGTAGTGAGCGCAAGTACTGTGATCATTGTTTTTTTCATGATGTAATACATTTGACTGTTCGTAATTTGATTGTTTTGTTCCAATGGAACGGTTTTATGAATTAAATGATTGATGCAATGGTGTTCTCTATCTTCTTTTTTACCGTGGAATCTAGCTCCTCTTTCTCCAACAGTTTTTTAAACGAGGCTATAGAACCCTTCTCCTCAAGTGCTAACATTAGATTGGCCAATGTTACCTGAATAATCGGAGATTCCTGATTCGGTATAGACTGTATTATTCCTTGTCTTACCAAAGCATTGTCTACATAGTTGCTTAGCGATTCAATGGCGGCGAGTCGTACATTTACGTTGGGGTCATTATTCAATGTTTTTAGTAAAGCATTGATCACCTGTTCATCCACCCTAACAATTTTACTGGCTTCACTTACCCCCTGCAGTCTTTGGTTGGCAGAACTTTGTTCCAAAAGCGTAAGCACCAGCTTTTCCCTCAGTTCCTGATTGTCCGAGATCTCTACTGTTTCAATAGGAACGTTCGTTTCACTATCTCCCCATTTGATAAGATAGCCCGCAAGTAATCCCAATCCCAGAATTATTATCCCATAGGCTAACTGCGGGCGAAAAACTACCTTTAACAACGCCATTACTTCCTTCCTCCATGACGATGTTTTCTTAGTAGTTCTTGTCATTTCCGTATCCAATAGCTCAAAGAACCGTTCATCCATTTGGGCAGAAGGTTCTGGAATTTGCGACTTGCCGAAGGCGTCCCAAATGGCAGTGAGTTCTTCCACCTGCTTTTTGGCGCTTGTATCTTTCTCTAAAAAATCTTCAAACACCTTTTTTTTATCCTCAGCCAGGGTCCCTTTTAGATACTCCATAACCTGTATTTCAAATTCTTCCTGCTTCATAACTATCGAATTTCCATTTTTTGCACAATTGCTTTGAGCGCTTTCAAGGCGCGATGGGCCTTTACCTTAGCTGCTCCCTCGCTACACCCCAAGATCTCACCTACCTCACTAAATTTCATTTCTTTTAACTTACTAAAGACCAACACCTCCCTTTGCTCTTCGCTCAATCGCAAGAGCGCTTTCTGCAACAGATCCAAATTGTCCTTTTTTTCCAGTTGTACTACAACGTTATCATCATCCACCATCCTGTAATCCAGGGTAGAAACATCTGCCTGAAATAGCGCTTTAGTCTTTTTATGATGATCGTACTTCACATTCCTTGCAGTACGGAACATCCAGGCTAAAAAAGACCCTTCCCCACTATAGGTGTGCTTGTATTTTAACATCCTTATAAAAACATTTTGTACCAGATCTTCACTCAAATTAGAATCACCGCTAATGTTGTAAAAAAATCCAAACAGCCGTCTTTTATGTCTTTCATATAGCAGTCCCATCTTATCCAGATCTCCGGACTTTACTTTTAGCATTAACGCGTTATCAGTTAGTTGGTGCATACGTTGTTAGTATTCAAAAAGGTATACTGCTCTTGTAAAAAAAGGTTACAAAAAATCTTTTTATTTATTTTGAAAGCCGAGGCTGCATTGCTTTTAAACCCTTTAAGGTCAAAAATAATTTTGACTATTTTTGCGGGGACTTCAAAAAAAGCTGCATGCAATACAACAGAATCCTCCTTAAATTAAGCGGGGAAGCCCTTATGGGAGAACAAGAATACGGTATTGACCCTAAAAGGACCTTAAACTATGCTGAAGATATAAAAGCTGTTGTAGAAAAAGGGGTTGAAGTAGCCATCGTTATTGGAGGCGGAAACATTTTTAGAGGACTAAAAGGAGTTGGACAGGGCATGGATCGTGTTCAGGGGGATCATATGGGCATGTTGGCTACTGTGATCAATGCTTTGGCGTTACAAAGCGCCTTGGAAGGTGCGGGCGTTGAAACAAGAGTCCAGTCTGCTATAAAGATCAACGAAGTGGCGGAGCCTTTTATTCGAAGAAGAGCGATCCGACATCTGGAGAAGGGTAGAGTTGTCATTTTTGGAGGTGGTACGGGTAACCCCTATTTTACCACCGACTCTGCGGCGGTGCTAAGAGCTATTGAAATTGGAGCGGATGTCATTCTAAAAGGAACCCGTGTAGATGGTATTTATAGTGCAGATCCCGAAAAGGATAAGACGGCAACAAAATTTGATTCTATTTCCTTTAATGAGGTGCTTTCGAAAGGTTTAAAGGTTATGGATACCACTGCTTTTACCCTAAGTCAGGAAAACGAACTGCCTATCGTTGTTTTTGACATGAATACCAGAGGTAACCTGATGAAAATTGTGTGCGGAGAAAATATTGGAACGGTAGTCAACAACTGATTGGGCATAATAATTGATTTCATAACGAAAACGTTTTCCTATGAATGAAGAAATAGAATTTATACTGGATAGCGCTAAAGAGAGTATGGACGGCGCAATGGCACACCTTGAGAAAGAGTTTGTTAAAATTAGAGCGGGCAAGGCCAGCCCGGCAATGCTATCTTCGGTATTGGTAGAATATTATGGTTCCCAAACCCCGCTATCTCAGGTCTCCAATATTAATACGCCTGACGCTCGGACGATTTCCGTACAGCCTTGGGAAAAAGCAATGATCCCAGAGATAGAAAAGGCTATTCTTACTTCTAACCTCGGTTTCAATCCTATGAACAACGGAGAAAGCATTATTATCAATGTACCTCCTTTGACTGAGGAACGAAGAAGGGATTTGGTAAAGCAAGCGAAGGTAGAAGCAGAAGACGCACGAGTGAGTGTTAGAAGTGCCCGACAGGAAGCTAACAAAGAGCTTAAAAAATTAGATATTTCGGAAGATCGTTTGAGCAATGCGGAAATCGATGTACAAGAGTTAACTGATAACTACACTAAAAAAGTAGAGGAGGTACTTGCGCTAAAAGAAGCCGAGATCATGAAAGTTTAAAAGCGTATTAGTTTTTGGGCGCTGACTTTTTCATTTTCTACCTTTGCAGCCAATAAAAACGAATGCTCAAAGAATTCCTCAAAAGATTTTGGTCCACTATAGCAAGATTGATTCTTCGGAATAGAATCTTTATCCTTTTGGTTATTGCGTTATGTACCACCTACCTCGCGCTCCAATGGAAGCATATGCGTTTTTCGAATACAGAGGCTAGTGTCTTACCAGATGACCACCCCGAAACACTACAATATGCAGAGTTCGTATCCTTGTTTGGAGAAGAGGATAATGCCATTGTCTTAGCTGTTGCCGATAGTGCACTTTTTTTACCGGATAATTTTAACCAATGGAATAGGTTAAGTAAACAATTCGAAGCCAATCCGGAAGTAGATGTTGTTGTTTCGACAGAAAATCTTCAGGAACTTGTTAAGGACAATGAAAAACAAGCCTTTGTCCTTAAACCAGTGCTGGAATCCTCAACAATTACCCAGGAAGACATCGACTCCTTTCGGTACAAGCTTTTTGAAAACCTCCCTTTCTATGAAAGCCTTATTTTCAATAAATCCTCTGGTACCATCCGTACCATTATCTATTTAGACAAGGACATCCTGAATACCAATGTACGGAATGAATTCATTCTTGGAGATCTTGAAAATCTCATAGAGAACTTTGAAAATGCAACCCAACTGGATGTTCGCGTATCCGGCATGCCCTATATAAAGACGTGGAACTCTAAAATTATAATCGACGAGATCGGTAAGTTTATCCTTGCCGCGCTATTAGTTACCTCTTTAATCTTCTTCTTTTTCTTTAGAAGTTTTAGGGCTACCTTAATTTCTATCTGTGTAGTGATTATTGGGGTCATGTGGACGTTTGGAATTTTAGGTGTATTTCAGTACGAGATTACCATTCTCACCGCCCTTATCCCTCCCTTAATAATCGTAATTGGTATTCCCAATTGTATTTTCCTGATCAACAAGTATCAACAGGAAGTTAAAAAGCACGGTAATCAGGCATTATCGCTTCAACGGGTGATCACCAAAATTGGAAATGCCACCTTAATGACCAATGTGACCACGGCTTTGGGATTTGCCACATTTATTATCCTAGACAGTAAGCTACTCAAAGAATTTGGAATTGTGGCCTCAATAAGCATACTGTGTATCTTTTTCCTGTCGCTCTGTATTATCCCTATTGTTTACAGTTTTATGCATATCCCAAAGCATAAACACCTGAAACACCTAAGCAAAAAGTGGATGTACACTTTCGTGAACTGGATGGAACGTGTTGTCCGGCACCATCGCATTGCGGTCTATATTACGGCAGTTACTGTTTTAGTACTTAGTATTATTGGTATATACCGTATAGAAATTACCGGGAGCCGTATTGAGGACTTACCGAAGAATGCCAAGTTTTTTAAGGACATTCGCTTTTTTGAAAAGGAATTTGACGGTGTAATGCCGGTGGAGGTGGTGGTGGATACCAAGCGTAAGAATGGTGTCACCAAGTTGGGAACACTTAGAAGAATGGAACAATTAGCGCAGGAAATTGATGATATTCCGGAGCTTTCAAAGACGCTTTCCGTGGTAAACGTGGTCAAGTACTCGAAGCAGGCATTTTATAACGGGATACCGAAATATTACCAGCTTCCCACTTCCCAGGAGAATACTTTTATCATGGATGTTGCCCGAAAATCTTCTGAGGACAGCGGAGCTATTTTAGAAAGCTTTGTTGATAGTACCGGCCAGATCGCCCGTATGACCACTTTTATGCAGGATGTAAAAACACCGCGTATGGAAGAAATTGAGCAAGAACTCTTACGGTCCATAGCCAAGACCTTTCCTGCGGAACGTTACAATGTGTATATGACCGGTAAAGCGCTTCTTTTTTTAAAGGGTACCAAATACTTAATTAAAAATCTCCTGATCTCCCTGGCGTTAGCCGTTGGGATTATCTCGTTATTTATGGCCTATTTGTTTCGCTCTTTTCGAATGATCGTTGTTTCCCTGATCCCCAATTTATTACCCTTGGTAATAACCGCCGGATTAATGGGATATTTGGGTATTCCGATAAAGCCATCTACCATTCTTATTTTTAGCATCGCTTTCGGAATATCTGTAGATGACACTATACATTTTCTAGCGAAATACCGGCAGGAATTAACAGCAAACCGCTGGCAGATCAAGAAATCCGTATACAACGCGTTGCGGGAAACCGGAGTAAGCATGTTTTATACCTCTGTGGTACTATTTTTTGGTTTTTCGGTATTCATCATCTCTAATTTTGGAGGCACTCAGGCCATGGGAGGATTAGTATCTGCTACCTTATTGTTTGCGATGTTATCCAATCTGATCCTTCTCCCCTCTTTACTACTCTCTCTGGAACGAAATATTGCCAACAAAAAGATCTTTAAAAAACCACAGATCGATGTCTTGCCTGCAGCCGATAGCGAATCCGACAATGTCTAGTTTTTTTACCCACTATCGCTGATTCCCTCCCGCTAAAAATTTATCTTTGCCCCTTAATTTACGCGCAAGATGATTACTCGATTTTCTGTCAAAGAGTTACTTAACTCAGAACCCAAGGAGCAAGAAGTGATCTTGGAAGGCTGGGTAAAGGCTTTTAGAAGTAACCGATTTATTGCACTAAACGATGGATCTACTTTAAAGAACCTGCAATGTGTAGTAGATTATGAAAACTTTGATGAGGAACTCATTAAATCGATTTCTACGGGTGCTGCCCTAAAAGTAAAAGGAGTTTTGGTGGCCAGCCAGGGCAGAGGACAGTCGGTTGAAGTTCAGGTTAGCCAGCTTATCCTGCACGGAAAAGCAGATCCGGAATCTTACCCGATACAACCAAAAAAGCATTCCCTGGAATTTTTAAGAGAAAAAGCCCATCTGCGTATACGCACCAATACCTTTTCTGCCGTAATGCGGTTGCGCTCAGCGTTGGCCTTTGCTGTACATAGCTACTTTGAGCAAAACGGTTTTTACTACATGCACGCCCCCATTATTACGGGATCTGATGCAGAAGGTGCGGGAGAAATGTTTCGTGTTACCACTTTGGATGCCAAGAATCCACCACTTACAGAAGACGGGCAGGTAGACTATAAAGCCGACTTTTTTGGTAAAGAGACCAACCTTACGGTTTCCGGACAACTGGAAGCTGAGGCCTATGCCATGGGGCTGGGAAAGGTATACACCTTTGGGCCAACATTTCGGGCGGAAAATTCCAATACCTCACGTCATTTAGCAGAGTTTTGGATGATTGAACCGGAGATGGCCTTTTATGATCTGGATGCCAACATGGACCTTGCAGAAGATTTCATACGGTGGGTAATACAATATGTTTTAGACAATTGCCTTGAGGACATTCAATTTTTGGAACAACGACTTCTCGAGGAAGAAAAGCAAAAACCTCAAGCAGAACGAAGCGAAATGCCATTGGTTGAAAAACTGAATTTCGTAGTAAACAATAACTTCAAACGCGTTAGTTACACTGAGGCTATTGCTATTCTCAGGAATTCAAAACCAAATAAAAAGAAGAAATTTGAATTTCCTATTCAGGAATGGGGTGCAGATCTCCAAAGCGAGCATGAACGTTATTTGGTAGAAAAGCATTTCAAATGTCCGGTAATTCTATTTGACTATCCGGCGAATATAAAGGCTTTTTATATGCGCTTAAATGAAGATGGCAAGACGGTTCGTGCCATGGATGTTTTGTTCCCCGGTATTGGAGAAATAGTAGGTGGTTCCCAGCGGGAGGAACGCCTTGATGTGCTCCAAAAGAAAATAGGGGAACTTAATATTGAAGAAGAAGAGCTTTGGTGGTACCTGGATCTGAGAAGATTTGGTACCGCAGTCCATAGTGGTTTTGGCCTTGGATTTGAACGCCTGGTACAGTTTGTAACCGGAATGGGTAATATACGAGATGTAATCCCCTTTCCCAGAACACCGCAAAATGCAGAATTTTGAGGGTAATTCTTTAACTTTAAAAGTAAGGAATACAGAAACCTATGCTCAAACAGCACTTACAGTTTAAACTTTCACAAAAACTTTCTCCTCAACAAATTCAGTTGATGAAGTTGATTCAGCTTCCTACGCAGGCATTTGAACAACGACTAAAACAAGAGCTGGAAGAAAATCCGGCACTGGAAAGCGGGAAGGCGGAAAACGGAGAAATGGAAGATGCTTTCGATAATAGTTTTGAAGAGAGCGGAGACAACGAGACAATTGCAACCGAGGACATCAATATTGACGACTATTTAAGCGATGACGAGATTCCGGATTACAGGACCCAGGTAAATAACTACAGTGCTGATGAAGATGAAAAGAGTATCCCTTATGCCGCAGGAATATCTTTCAACCAATATCTTATTAATCAGTTAAGCACTGTTTATTTAGACGATGAAGAATGGGCAATTGCAGAGTTTCTGGTGGGTAGTGTGGATGAGAGTGGATATATCAGAAGGCCACTGTCCGACATTATGGATGATTTGGCGTTTACCCAAAATATTTACACGGATGAAGCCAATATAGAACAGGTGCTTAAAACCGTTCAAACTCTGGATCCTCCTGGGGTTGGAGCCCGATCTTTAGAAGAATGCCTAACCCTTCAGTTAAAGCGAAAGGAACCAACTGCTGCAGTAGAGTTAGCTACAGTTATTATTGAGAAGTCTTTTGAGCAGTTTACCAAAAAACACTTCGAAAAGCTACAAGCCAAACACAATATTTCTCAGGAAGAACTAAAAGATGCCCTGGCTGAAATAGAAAAGCTGAACCCCAAACCTGGAGGTTCTTTTTCGGGCAATAACCGGATAGTAGAACATGTAGTGCCGGATTTTTCAATCCGAATAGTTGAAGGCGAACTGGAATTGACCCTAAACGGCCGCAATGCTCCGGAGTTGCATGTGTCTAAAGAATACACTAACATGTTAATGGGCTATAAGAATGCAAAGGACAAGAGCAAATCGCAAAAGGATACTGTGTTGTTCATAAAACAGAAGTTAGATGCCGCCAAATGGTTCATTGATGCCATTAAACAACGGCAACAAACCCTGTTTGTTACAATGAATGCTATTCTCCAATACCAGGAGGAATACTTCCTAACCGGTGATGAACGCAAATTAAGACCCATGATCCTCAAGGACATTGCTGATCGCATAGATATGGACGTTTCCACGGTATCGCGGGTGGCAAACAGCAAGTATGTGGACACCCCTTATGGTACCAAACTCATAAAGGATTTCTTCTCTGAATCTATGAAAAATGTTCAGGGAGAAGACGTCTCTACCCGGGAGATCAAAAAGATCCTGGAAACCGTTATTAGCGAGGAGGATAAGAAAAAACCGCTGACCGATGATAAACTGGCAAAGCTCTTAAAACAAAAAGGATATCCTATCGCTCGAAGAACAGTGGCCAAATACCGAGAGCAATTAGGGCTTCCGGTAGCTCGGCTTCGAAAACAGATCTGATGCGTTTAGTATTCTACGCGGTTTCCTATATATTCCATCCTCTGCTTATTCCTATTGGTGGTACATTGGCGTATTTTCTGATCACTCCAAAATTTAACTCGCTGGAACTGCAAAGCGGAAACATTTTACCCATCTTCATCTTAACCGTCATCATTCCCATTATTTTTTATCTCATCCTGAAAAACCTTGGATTGATCTCCTCTATTTTTGCCCCCACGCTTAAAGAACGGAAATATCCGCTATATCTAAGTATGGTATTATACCTGATGATCCTGTACAAAGTGATCCCTTTGAATTATGTCAATGAACTCTATTATTTTTTTGTTGGATTGCTTATCGGAACTTTTTCCACCTTGTTGCTTTTGTTTGCCAGGATAAAAGCCAGTATTCATTTGTTAGGTATGGGAGGTATTCTTACCTATTTGGTGGCTTTGAGCATCCACTTCGAGATCAATATTACTTTTGCTATTGCTATTTTTACCTTAATGACAGGTTTGGTAGCTACTTCCCGACTTTATTTAAAGGCACATTCAAAAATTGAGCTTACCATTGGTTTTCTGGTAGGATGTTGCTCTCAGTTACTCGTCCTTAAATACTGGTTATAAAATGTAGAAAATTACCCCAATACGAATGGGTCGGATCGTTAAAGCATCATCATTAAACGTAGCATTGTTCCCTAGCAAATCGCTTAAGGCCCAATAAAAATGTAAGTTCCATGTATTGTAGCCAAAATTGATCATCCAGCCAAATTGCCACTGTTCAATGTCGGGATTTGAAAAAGTAACATCCTTATCATCAAATACGATCTTAGCCCTTCGGGAAAAGAGGTATTCTGCTTTAAATCCGGTGTACACTCTCCAGAACTTATAATCAATTGGGTTAGAGGTACGCCAGCGCAATTCAAAAGGAAATTCTATGGCATGTGTTTCCAATTTACTACGATTCAATGTTTCGATATCCGAAGCAAATCGGTAGGTTACCACTTCATCCATTTTCTCCTTTACCATATTGGTGAAGTAGGAATTGGTAGCATATCCTACACCCATTCCAATTCCAAAATTACGCCCTTGGTTTAAGGGAATATCTTTTATAAATCCGATTTGAAAATTGTAAGACAGGCTTTGCTGCACGACACCATCCGGCTTATTTAGCAAAAAATTATATGAAAATCCAGTGTAAAACTGATCTTCGAGATATTTCTCGTCATAGGTGAGATCTGTTGGTGTTTCCTGTGCACGAATTTCAGCATATGCACAAAAGCATAACACAACTAGTAGTATTGCCCGTTGAAACATAGCACAAATTACATAAAAACCTTCTTTATGTTCTTACGCAGTTTTAATCAAGTTGCTCAATATTTTGAAAAACATCTCCTTGAACTGTTGTATAGTTGATCTTAAAAAGGTTAACTTGCCGTAAGGCTTCCTTAATATCCAGAATGACCCCCATTTTAATTGTCCGATCTGCTTTTAGTGCTATCGTAGCAGAATTCCTTAAATGTTCGGGTATGGTGTACAGTTCCCCTAGGGTCGCAGCAGCAACTTGATCCATGTTTACAAACCTATTTCCCAACTGAATACGTGGTGTCGTTCCCAAAGCAGCTATGTGCTCACCTTTAGGCCTTCCTACAAAAATTGCTATGCTATTTTCTGTTTTCTCCAATTTTTCCGCCTCAGTTGCGAAGGGCAAGGTGTTCTCTACCATCAATTGTTGATCATTAATGGTTACCACAGTCATAAAAAAGAATAGCAAAATGAATACAATGTCGGGTAAGGAAGCGGTCGATATCGCTGGTAAGTTACCCCCTCTGTTTGTTTTCAAACGTATCATACATCTAGCGTTAAAAGTTAGTAATGGTGGTTTCTACTATTTTTTGTGGGTACATTTCCTGGATTTTCTTAATTCTAGATCGTAATACTTTTTTTCTTTCGGGCGACACCCCTGCAGTAGTATACTGCTTTTTCATCTCCTCATAAGTGGATCCAAACAATTCCATAGCAGCCGTATTACGCAATTCGTTATACGCTCCTTGCAATTCGTTTTGCACAGTTACATAAACCGTATAATCGGTTTCCCTGGCCACACCTAAGGCAATTATCGCTTTTTGAGGATTGTCGGATAAATGTGCTTCCCTTGCTCCTCCACAGTACGAACAAAACCCTGAATCTCCGGGTAAAATTCCTCCGTTATCAATAAATCTTTTCGCTGCTTCCTTTAGCTCTGAAAACAACCTTACTTCACCTTCTACCATAAGATCACTATTTTGGTTAAGGTTTATTTCAAAAAGGTTCTTGTCTTTGATTTCCGCAGTTTGATCTTCCAAGGGCGGTGTTCTCCTTCTCAGGCCTTCATCCGTTGGGATCGAGGCGGTAACGAGAAAAAAGATCAACAATAAGAATGCGATATCCGCCATTGAGCCCGCATTGACCTCTGGCAGCTGTCTACATCTGGACATAGTTTTAAGTATCTTTAGTGAACAGGAGTATTCCCATTTAAAGACGTCAACAACTATTCCAAAAATAATGTTAATAAAAAACGCCCCGGATCGGGGCGCTTTTACATACTATGAATTGTGTTGACTTACCTATTGTAAATTGTTAAAGGCGTTTCCTTCGTAGGTAGTATAGTTAACTTTCAAGGCATTTACCTTTCTTAATTCCTGCTTAATATCAGATATCAACCCCATATTAGCATCCTTGTCTACTTTCATTGCGGTGGTCAATACATTTTGTAGTTCCTGCGGCTTTTTCGCCCGCTCAGCCAAAATATAAGAACCCACCTCGTCTACACTGGCAAACTTATCGTTCAATTGAATTTTGGGTTCCGTACCGTAAACACTTTGATACTCCCTTGTTGGCTTTCCTACATAAATATAAATTACCCTATCTTTTTTCTCCAACTTCTTAATCTCGGTAGCATTAGGTAGCGTATTCTGTACTAATAGCGAACTATCTTTCATTGTGGTTACCGTCATAAAGAAAAACAGTAACATAAATACAATATCAGGAAGGGATGCTGTAGAAACCGCAGGTAAATCACCGTCTTTTTTCTTAGCGAATTTAGCCATTTGCTTTTCGTTTAATTAATTAGTTGAGGTTTCAGCCTCAGACAATTTTTGCGGAAACAAATCCTGAATTTGTTTCACTTTTGGTTTTAAGTCGTCCCGTATAGCAGACGGTGTCTCAGGATTCAGGAATTCTGCTTCCATATCAACAAAGTCCCGGCCAAATAGACGCTGTGCCTCCCTATTTCTCAAGTCGTTGTACGCGCCTACCAGTTCATTCTGAACCGTGATATAGGTCTTGTACTTGGTTTCCCTGTCGTTCTTTAATGAAATAATGGCCTTGGTAGGATTATCTGAAGAAGAAGCATCCTTACGACCTTTACAATAATTACAGGTACCATCGCCCCCATTATCGAGAAACGCTATTGCAGCTTCTCTTAAATTTTGTAGGTTCAACAACTCTTCCTCTACCAACAGTTGCCCATTTCTATTGATATTAACAGTAAAAATATTTTTCTGTTTAATCACTACATCCTGATCTGGTGGTTCAATAGGTGGTAACATCCTATCCAAGCCTGCATCCGTTTCTATGGTGGTAGTCACCAAGAAAAAGATAAGCAGGAGAAAGGCAATGTCCGCCATAGACCCAGCATTAACTTCTGGTGCTCCTTTTCTTCTAGGCATAACTTAAAATTTATCTTCCTATTGCTCTTTTAACCCCTGGCCATAACATCAATATGACTGCTACGATGACCATTCCAAAAAACACATTCAGCAGGGTACCGATCGTTTTTACAGTTCCAACCGAAGTTTCAATTCCCCTGCCCGACATGGTATCCACAACAGATTGCTCGTCACCTGCTAAAGCATACCCTATAATTGCCAAAATGGCTAGACCTCCCAACGAAAACAACGCTTTCTTTAGTCCTCCAGGGGAGGTAAAAACCTTTTGTAATCCGAAAAACAGGGCAGCCGCAGCGGCG
The DNA here is from genome assembly GCA_038750505.1 of Bacteroidota bacterium. Classification (GTDB taxonomy): domain Bacteria; phylum Bacteroidota; class Bacteroidia; order Flavobacteriales; family Flavobacteriaceae; genus Croceivirga. The sequence goes on from JBCDHD010000007.1 coordinate 136,141, forward strand.
ACTACTAATAATATCCACATCAGCATAAACATCACACTGATGCCTGTACTATTGATCGCATCGGGATCTGCAGGGTCCGGCATCATGAAAAACGCCATGATCGCTGCTAGCACTCCAATAACAATCAAAACAATTTTTAAAATTCTATGCATCTTTCGATAGTTTAAGTGTTAAGCAATTACTTCTTAGTATGAGCAACTAACATATCCATCAATGAGATTGATGAATCTTCCATATCGTTAACAATACTATCGATCTTAGCTATAATATAGTTGTAAAAAATCTGTAAAATAATGGCTGTAATCAAACCGAATACTGTGGTTAAAAGTGCTACCTGGATATCGCCTGCGATTAACGAGGCGCTCAAATTACCTACGGCAGCAATTTTTTGGAAGGCAGCAATCATACCAATTACCGTACCCATGAATCCGAGCATGGGAGCAATAGCAATAAATAACGACAACCAAGAAACATTTTTCTCAAGTTGTCCCATTTGTACTCCCCCATAGGCAACCACAGCTTTTTCAGCGGAATCCAAACCTTCGTCTACTCTATCCAACCCTTGGTAAAAAATAGAAGCAACGGGTCCCTTGGTGTTCCTGCAAATCTCTTTTGCAGCCTCAACCCCACCTGAAGCCAATGCATCTTCAACTTGTTGTTTTAGCTTGGCAGAATTTGTAGTGGCCAGATTAAGATAAATGATACGCTCGATAGCGACAGCCAAACCTAAGATAAGACAAAGCAACACGATACCCATAAATACTGGCCCACCTTGAATGAATTGTTCTTTCAAGATCTGAGTGAAACCTTTGCTTGCCTCGGCTCCAGCTTCATCCTGCAACAAAGCGGCAGAAACTGTAGAAGTACCTAAAATAAACATTCCGGCAGTAGCCAGAGTAAAGGATATTTTCTTCATTGTGTTCAAACTTAAATTTAGTTAGTTAATAATGTTAAAGATATAAAAATTTCGCAATTACAAAACTTGCTTATTTAGCAGAGAGGAAGGGATTCGAACCCTCGATCCGCTTTCGGCGGAAACACACTTTCCAGGCGTGCGCCTTAAACCACTCGGCCACCTCTCTATTCGTAATAGTTAGGCCGACCAATAAACAAAAAAATAATTAGTTAAAGAAATTTGGGGCGTTAATTTTGGCGCATTTCGCCTCGTAGCGGGCTTTCGAAAACCCCTTTAAATTGGGTGTCAGGCGTGTCTTTTCCTAAAAGATACATAGCCTTGGTAACTGCAGATTCTGTGGTAATGTCCTTGCCATTAACCAATTGTATTTTACCTAGGTGTTCGCTTGTTTCATATTGCCCCATCAATACACTTCCCCCTACGCATTGGGTTACATTAATAATGTGTAGGCCATTTTCAATTGCTTCTCTGAGTGCGGTAAGGAATCCATCTGCAGTAGGTGCATTTCCTGCTCCAAATGTTTCCAGTACCAATACCCTTAACCCGGAGGCATTCAAAACAGCATTTAATAATTCGATACTAAGCCCGGGAAAAAGCTTAAGAACACCCACACTTGCATCCATTTTTTTATGAACAACCAAGTTCGCCGTCCTATCCTTGCATCGATATAGATAAGGATACCGCGTATCAAGACGAACACCAGACTCCAAAAGGGGAGGATAATTGGGAGAGTTAAATGCCTGAAAATGTTCGGCATTGATCTTTGTTGTGCGATTGCCCCGGTATAATTTATATTCAAAATAGAGGCAAACCTCCTGCACCACAGCCTCATCTCCATCTGTAAGCGATGCGATCTGTATCGCCGTAATCAGATTTTCTTTAGCATCCGTCCTCAAATCCCCGATGGGCAACTGGGATCCTGTAAGAATTACGGGCTTTCTCAAATTCTCCAACATAAAACTTAATGCAGCGGCGGTATAACTCATGGTATCGCTGCCATGAAGGACCACAAAACCATCAAATTGCTTGTAGTTTCCTTCAATTATTTCGGCCAGCTTAGACCAGACAAGCGGCGACATATTGGAAGAATCCAGGGGGTGTTTAAAGGCAATGCTGCTTATGCTGCACTCCAACTGGTATAATTCCGGGATCTTTGTCAACAGGTCATTAAAATTAAATGCTTTGAGTGCTCCGGTCCGATAATCCTTCACCATGCCAATAGTACCTCCGGTGTAGATCAAAAGAATCCTAGCCTTATTCGTCTTTTGTTGCATCAGATGCCAAATATTTCTTTAGCGTTGTTGGTGGTTATTTCAGCTATTTCAGCTATTTCCCTGTCGTAAATATCGGAAAGTTTGTCTATCACCTGAATGATATAGGAACTCTCGTTGCGTTTGCCCCTGTAGGGTACCGGAGCCAGATAAGGGGCATCTGTTTCCAAAACAATATGACGCATATCTATTTTGTGTAAAAACTGATCTATTTTTCCGTTTTTAAATGTAACTACGCCACCTATTCCCAATTTCATATTATAACCGATCGCTTGTTTGGCTTGTTCATACGTCCCGGTAAAGCAGTGAAAAATACCATAGAGATCCTCTCCTTTTTCCTGATCCAGAATTTCAAAGATCTCATCAAAAGACGCTCTGGAATGAATCACAATAGGTAGTCCATACTGTTTTGCCAGTCGGATTTGATAGACAAATGCCTCTTGTTGTTGTGTTAAAAAAGATTTGTCCCAATACAGGTCAATACCAATCTCGCCAACCGCATAGAACTTCCTTTTTTTGAATTGCGTTTCTACATGACCTAGTTCCTCAAGATAGTTCTCTTTAACATGTGTAGGATGCAAACCCATCATCAAAAAAACGTTATTCGGGTAGTTAGATTCCAATTCGTACATGGCACGGGTATATGCGGAATCTATAGCGGGTATGAAAAACCGCCTCACACCCTTATCCAATGCACGTTGTATCATTTCCTTCCTGTCCGCGTCAAAAGCTTCGCTGTAGAGATGGGTATGGGTATCAGTCACTATCATGCTGCAAAAATAACGCTAACTTTGCGGTCTTTTAAAGTAACATGCCATGCCTTTGTGCAACTTCCTGTATTTATGAAGACCTTAAAAAGCTTTTTACAAAGTAAGGGATATGTTGGCATCCCTCTGGCGCTTACTGCAACCAATCACTTCGAAATAGAAGCGAAGATAAACGGGATTTCCGGACGATTCATTGTGGATACCGGAGCCTCCAACACCTGTCTTGGGATAGATAAAATAGATAGGTTTGAACTTACCACCGAGTCCACTGATGTTAAGGCGGCCGGAGCCGGTTCCTCCGAGATGGATGCTCTGATCTCTACGAATAATACAATTGGAATAGGTGGTTGGGAAAAACGAAGGCACCGGATCGTATTGATCGATCTATTTCATGTCAATCTCGCTTTGGAAAAACAGAATGCCTCTCCTGTTGATGGTATCATAGGAGCAGATATTCTAAAAAAAGGAAAGGCAATAATAGATTACAACAGAAAGCGTTTGTTTCTATTTCGCACAGGAACTTTAGGGTAATTTTTCCTCAGAAGCGCCCCGGCAGTAACGGTGAATACAAAACGTTCAGAATAGCAATAGAAAGCCCCAACGCAAAGGTCAGGGCTATTCCGGAATTTTATGATCTAAAGTTAGAGTTCAAGCGCCTTTTTAATATCCCCATCCATTAGTAATTCCACCGGATTTTCCAGGGCTTCTTTTACGGTTACCAAAAAGCCTACAGATTCTTTCCCATCAATTATTCTGTGATCGTAAGAAAGGGCCACATACATCACCGGCGCAATAGCAACTGTCCCTTCTTTTACCACAGGGCGCTCTACAATATTGTGCATGCCTAAAATAGCACTTTGCGGGGGGTTTATAATGGGGGTGGAGAGCATTGACCCAAACACCCCGCCATTAGAAATGGTGAAGGTTCCCCCAGTCATTTCATCCACAGTGATTTCTCCATCTCTTGCTCGAATTGCCAATCGTTTCACTTCCGCTTCAACGCCCCGGAAGGTTAAGTTTTCTGCATTCCTTATAACAGGAACCATAAGCCCTTTTGGACCTGAAACTGCAATGCTGATATCACAAAAATCGTAGGAAATCATTTCCTTCCCATCTATCATAGAGTTCACTGCAGGGAATAGCTGTAATGCACGAATACATGCTCGTGTAAAAAAAGACATAAAGCCCAAGCTTACCCCATGCTTTTCCTTAAATTCTTCTTTGTACTTTGTCCTTAAATCGAAAATGGCAGACATATCTACCTCGTTAAAGGTAGTGAGCATGGCCGTTTCATTTTTAGCGGCTACCAAACGTTCAGCTACTTTTCTGCGCAACATAGACAGCTTGGAGCGCGTTTCGCTACGGTTACCCCCGGTTGGACTTCCCATTGCAGCCTTCGCTTGAATAGCATCTTCTTTTGTAATGCGCCCATCTCTGCCTGTTCCTGCCACCTGAGAGGGGGCTATCCCCTTTTCATCCAAGATCTTTTTTGCTGCCGGGGATGGCGATCCAGTAGCGTAGCTTTCCTTTTTCGGAACTTCTGGTTGTACCGCTTCTTTCTCCGCAGTCGCTTTCGCAACGGGAGCTTCGGAAGTTTCTTTAGGAGCGGCTCCCTCGGGTTTAGCGGCACTAGTATCGATCAAACACACTACTTCTCCCACATTTACCGCGTCCCCTACCTCAGCTTTTAGGGTTATTGTACCGCTTTCCTCTGCGGGTAATTCCAAAGTGGCCTTATCAGAATCTACCTCAGCAATAGCCTGATCCTTTTCGACATAGTCTCCATCCTCAACCAACCATTCTGCAATTTCTACCTCGGTAATAGATTCCCCCGGAGAAGGAACTTTCATTTCTAAAATCATTCTGGGTTGTTTTTATTTTTTCCTAAAATTATCCTTTGTGTTGTCAAAAACATATTCAATTACCTCGGCATGCCTTCTTTGTGAGCGCACAGCACTACCTGCGGCGGGTGCCCCATAAAACCTTCTCGATGCTACCCTAAAATTTTTAGCTTCTTCCAAATGCATTAGCAAATGGCCCCAAGCTCCCATATTTCGGGGTTCTTCCTGCGCCCATACCACTTCCTCCGCTTTGTTGTATTTTTTGATACAACTTTTAAGTTGTTCAACCGGTAGCGGAAACAGTTGTTCCAACCGAACCAAGGCGACATCGTCTCGTTTTAGTTCTTCTTTTTTACCCAGCAGGTCATAATAAAACTTCCCGGTACAGATAACCAGGGTCTTTATTTTTGAGGGTTCTGCATTTATATCATCTATTACTTCCTGAAAACTTCCCGTAGCAAGCTCCTCCTTGGTACTGACCACTTTTGGGTGTCGCAAAAGACTTTTAGGAGTAAAAACCACCAAGGGTTTTCGGTATTTTGCTTTCATTTGGCGGCGAAACAAGTGAAAAAGGTTTGCCGGGGTGGTAACATCTGCAACGAACATATTGTCCTTGGCACATAACTGAAGATAGCGTTCCATACGAGCAGAGGAGTGCTCGGCGCCTTGCCCTTCATAGCCATGCGGCAAAAGCAATACTAATCCATTTTGAAGTTTCCACTTGTCTTCCGCAGAGGAAAGATACTGATCAATTACAATCTGGGCCCCGTTACTAAAATCTCCAAATTGAGCCTCCCATAGCATTAATGTATTTGGACTCGCCATGGCGTAACCGTAATCATATCCCATTACCGCATATTCTGAGAGTAGCGAATTATAGATGTAGAAATCCCCATTTTGATGTTCTCCTAAGGTATTCAACAATATCACTTCTTCTTCATGCATCTCTGTTTTGATTACAGCGTGACGATGCGAAAACGTCCCGCGCTCCACATCCTGACCTGTCATTCTAACGTCGTACCCTTCTTCGAGAAGTGCTCCATACGCCAATAGCTCTCCCATTGCCCAATCCAGGCGATTCTCCTCGAAGTACATTTTTTTTCTGCCTTCCACCAATCGCTCAATTTTTCGGAGGAATTTTTTTCCCTCCGGAAGTTGCGTAATCTTTGCCGCTATGGTATCCAGTTTTTCAAGTGGGTAGGTGGTGTCTACCGGTTTTCGCATCCCAGCCTCGGCAACCCGCTCAAAACCGCCCCATTCGTCCTGCATAAAGGGAGTAATAACCGTCTTTTCTATCTTTCGGGAATCCAACAGATCCTCCTCAAGGTTCTTTTTGTATTCGGATTCCAACGTTTTGATGTAGGTGTCGTCAATTACGCCTTCCTCAAGCAATTTTTGGGCATAGATATCTCTCGGGTTTTTATGCTTGGAAATCAATTTATATAACAGGGGTTGCGTAAATTTAGGCTCATCACCCTCATTGTGGCCATACTTTCTATATCCCAACAAATCCAGGAAAACATCAGCTTTATAGCGCATGCGATATTCCAGTGCAAAGGTAGCGGCATGCACCACAGCTTCAGCATCATCTGCATTGATATGGAGTACCGGGGAAAGGGTTACCTTTCCAACATCCGTGCAATAGGTAGAGGAACGCCCATCTAAATAATTTGTGGTAAAACCTATCTGATTATTCACTACGATATGAATGGTTCCACCGGTAGTGTATCCATCCAATTTTGCCATCTGAACCACCTCATATACCACACCTTGCCCTGCAAATGCTGCATCTCCATGTACCAAAATGGGGAGTACCTCAGTGATGTTGTCCGCGTGGTCCTTATCTTGTTTTGCTCTTGTAATCCCTTCCACAATGGAATTTACCGCTTCCAAATGTGAGGGATTAGGTGCAATATTCATGTTCACCACTTTTCCGGAATCGGTCTCCCGTCTTGAGGTCCATCCCAGGTGGTATTTTACATCGCCGTCAAATATGGTTTCCTCGTAATCCTTTCCATCAAATTCGCTGAAGATATCTTTAGGGGATTTCCCAAAAATATTGGTTAACACATTAAGGCGACCCCGATGGGCCATGCCCATAACAAATTGTTTTACCCCTGCCTCAGCTGCCTTTTCAATAATAACATCCAGGGCTGGAATTAAGGATTCTCCACCTTCCAATGAAAACCTTTTCTGCCCTACGTATTTCGTGTGAAGAAAACTTTCAAAGGACACGGCATGATTCAATTTACGAAGGATGTTCCGTTTTTCTTCCGCAGAAAAATTGGGGTGGTTATCGTTAACATTTAACCACTGCTGTATCCATGCAATTCGTTCCGGTTTTCTGATATACATGTATTCCACCCCAATGGAATCGCAGTAGATACTTTGTAGGTGTTGTATGATCTTCCGGAGAGAACTGGATCCCAAACCAATAATTTCACCCGCGTCAAAAACAATGTCCAAATCGCTTTCTTCCAGCTCAAAATTGGTGAGATCAAGCGTGGGCTCATATTTCCTGCGCTCACGTACGGGATTGGTTTCTGTAAAGAGATGCCCTCTGGAACGGTAGCCATTAATTAGCCGGATTACCTTAAATTCTTTTTGGAGCGAAAGCGGAACTTCCACTTCCTGGCCGTTTACCAGAGCTGTAGCTCCGTTAACCGCAGGTTGGATATCTAACTCGTCAAGTGCACTTTCAAGGCCAAAATCAAAACCCTGAAAAAAAGCCCGCCAACTGGGTTCGACGCTATCCGGATTTTTAGTATATCTATCGTAGAGCTCCGCAAAAAAAGAGGTATGCGCAGCATTTAAAAAGGAATATTTATCCATTGGTAAAGTTCTTTCGAAACTTATGACAAAATTAGCTCAAAAGTACGATAAACAAATAATTTACCTGTATTTTAGAACGAACTGTAAACAATTCATTCAAGAAAAGATGACCCGCATAATTTTGTCATTGTTCTTGTTGGTCATTACTTCTTCTCAAGCACAACAATCACAAACGGATGCCTTTTGGAGCAAGGTACGGTATGGAGGAAGTTTCGGACTAAGTTTCGGCAATAACGGCTCCAGCTTGCAGCTAGCGCCAAGTGCCATCTACCAAGCGAATCCGTATTTTGCTACAGGTCTGGGATTACAGCTCAATTATGCCCAATTTGGCGATTTGCAGTTTATCGGCTACGGAGGCTCCATTTTAGGCCTGTTTAACCCCACTCAAAACATCCAACTCTCCACCGAACTGGAACAATGGCGGATTAACCGAGAGGAATCTTTAGACGGTGGGAATCGGGAAGAGAATTATTGGTTAACCTCCTTGTTTTTTGGCATAGGGTATAGGACCAACACTGTTACCTTCGGAATTCGTTATGATGTGCTATTTGATGAGAATCGAAGTCTTACCATAGACCCTTGGGTGCCTTTTGTGCGTGTTTATTTTTAGTTGCCTGCGACCCGCTCTTCGTCTTTTTTCATCAGAACGACTACTTTTTCCACTATTTGGCCTAAAAACGCAGCAGGGTACAACCAGCAGAATCGGAGAAATGATCTATGTTTGCTTTGGTTTAGTGACTAAAGAAAGACACAAAAAATAGGAAGAGCTATCCTCTTCTTTTTTTAGCTCTTAGCGGCTGTCTTATTATACCGATATCTCCTGATAATCCCGAATTCTCTTTTCCCATTCCCAGGCAGATTGAACAGCATCATCTAACGATGACAGTGCTTTCCAACCTAAAACCGCATTGGCTTTTTTGGTATCCGCATAGGCCTGAACCACATCTCCGGATCTACGTTGTGCAATTCTATAATTCAATTTTTTACCGGAGACACGTTCAAAACTTTGAATAACCTCTAAAACAGAACTTCCCTTTCCTGTACCGAGATTAAAAACTTCGTAATTCTCTTCGTTTTGATCGTCAATCAAACGCTTTAGCGCAGCAACGTGTGCTTTTGCCACATCTACCACATGAATGTAGTCCCGGATGCAAGTGCCATCTGGTGTAGGGTAATCGTCCCCAAAAACCGATAACTGATCCCGTAGACCTGCCCCCGTCTGGGTAATGTAGGGCACCAGATTTTGAGGTATTCCAATAGGCAACTCCCCAATTTCGGCGGTGGGATGTGCTCCAATAGGGTTAAAATATCGCAAGGCAATGGCAGACAGTTGCGGCGTTACCTTACATACATCTTTTATGATCTCCTCCCCTACCTGCTTTGTATTACCATACGGAGATTCTGCGGGTTGTACAGGAGCGTCTTCCGTTATTGGCATACTATCTGCCTGACCGTAAACTGTGCACGAGGAACTAAAAATAAAATGAGCGCTACCTTTGTTTACTAGTCCCTGAAGGATGTACGTCAAAACTCCCAGGTTGTTTTCATAATACAACAAAGGATTTTCAACACTTTCTCCAACAGCTTTGGACGCGGCGAAATGAATCACCCCATTGATATCGTCATATTTCGAAAAAAAGTTGTTGACTTTGGCTTTGTCCCGAAGATCAAATTTCTCAAGAACAGGGGTCTTGCCCGTGATAGCAACAATTCCATCCATTACTCCTTCTTCAGCATTGGATAAGTTGTCTATAATAACCACCTCAAAACCTTCATTTTGAAGTTCAACAACGGTATGGGACCCGATAAATCCCAATCCTCCTGTCACGAGTATTCTGTTGCTCATAAACTATTCTTTTATATGGTCTAACACCAGTTTAGCAATGAATTCGATTTGCTCATCGTCCAATTCCGTATGCATGGGTAAGGAGATTACTTCCTTTACCAATTGATTGGTTACCGGAAAATCGGTCTCCTTATATCTACTATCCGCATAGGCCTTTTGTTGATGCAACGGAATGGGATAATACACTCCACAAGGAACGCCATTATCGTTGAGATGTTGTATTAAACTGTCTCTTTTTTCGTTCAAAATTCGTAAGGTGTACTGATGGAACACATGGCTGTGGGAACTTTCCGGGATACCATCAATTTCATAAATAATTTTTGGGGTAATACAACCTGAAGTTTGACCAAGTAACTTTGAATACTTCACGGCAGCTGCTCGCCGTCTCGCATTGTATTCGTCTAGTCTTCTCAATTTAGCGCGGAGCACTGCTGCCTGTAGGGAGTCTAATCTGGAGTTCACGCCAATGACATCGTGATGATACCGTTTGTACATACCGTGGTTTACAATCCCTCTTAGCTTGTGGGCCAGATCATCATCATCAGTAAAAATTGCACCACCATCACCATAGCAGCCCAGATTTTTTGAAGGAAAGAAGGAGGTAGCGGCAACATGACCAAGAGTACCGGTCTTCTTCCGGGTACCCTCTGGTGAAGTGTAGGTAGCACCGATAGCTTGTGCGTTGTCTTCGATAATGTATAAATCGTTTTCCCTGGCCAATTTCTGAATAGCATCCATATTGGCAGTTTGACCAAATAAATGAACGGGAACGATGGCCTTTGTTTTAGGAGTAATTGCCCTTTCCACGGATTTAGGACAAATATTAAAGGTGTCTTTTTCAATATCTACCAACACCGGGGTCAACCCTAATAAGGCAATAACTTCTACCGTTGCTGCAAACGTAAAATCCACCGTAATAACTTCATCCCCTGGTCGAAGATCAAGCGCCATCATAGCAATTTGTAAGGCATCCGTACCATTGGCACATGGAATTACATGTTGTATTCCCAGATACGTTTCCAGTTCCTTCTGAAAAGCATGTACCTCAGGTCCATTTATAAAAGCAGATGATTCCAGGACACTTTGCATTGAAGTGGACACTTCGTCCTTAATGCCCTCATATTGGCTTTTTAGGTCAACCATTTGAATTTTTCTCATTGCCATTTTTTTTGCAAAATTAAGAAATAACAGAAGTTTAATGGGTTCTGCCTTTAGAAATGTACCTTCGCAAAAAGCTACGGTTGAGAAGTATTTATTCGCTATCGGTAAAAATCGCATGGTACGGCTTACTCCTAATTGCCAAATTCCATTCCAAAATCAAACTATTTGTAGCGGGTAGAAAAGCCACCTTTAAACGTCTTGAAGGATCGATTCAACCTTCATGGAAGACGGTATGGGTGCATGCGGCATCCTTAGGCGAATATGAGCAGGGACTTCCACTGGTGGAACGCCTAAAAAAACAATTTGCAGACCATAAAATACTACTTACTTTTTTTTCCCCCTCAGGCTATGAGGTAAAGAAAGATAGCACCCCGGCAGACCTTGTAACCTATCTACCACTAGATACGGCGGGTAATGCCAGTAGATTTTTGGAGGTGGTCCAGCCGGAGTTAGCTGTTTTCATCAAATACGAAGTTTGGCCCAATTATCTGGTCGAACTTAAAAAACGCAACATCCCTACGCTACTTGTTTCGGGAATCTTCAAGGAAAGGCAGGCGTACTTTCAATGGTACGGTACGTTATTACGGCAATCGTTACGGCATTTTAACCATTTTTTTGTTCAGGATGAAAAATCCAGAATTCTTCTGAAACAACTTGGATTTGAAAATGTTACGGTTAGCGGTGATACCCGGTTTGATCGTGTCGCCCAAATTTTAGAGCGGGACAATAGAATGCCTCTAATTGCTTCCTTTAAAGAAGGCTTCCCTTGTTTAGTGGCGGGCAGCACTTGGCCCGAAGACGAAAAGGTGTTGCTCCCTTTCATAAATACTACCAGGGCTAAGGTAAAATTTATTATTGCCCCACATACGATCAAAAGGAATGCTATCCAACGTCTTCAGGGCGCTATTTCCGGAGAAACTTTGCTGTATTCCGAACTAGAGACCGCGGCCCAATCCTTGACGTCAGCTGAAGTACTAATCATTGACAATGTGGGGCTTTTGACCAAAATATATTCCTACGCAGATATTGCGTTTGTAGGGGGTGGCTTTGCAACTGGTTTACACAATACTTTGGAGCCTGCCGTCTTTGGCATTCCGGTAATTATAGGCCCCAACTATTCCAATTTTGCCGAGGCTTCCGAACTCGTACAAAAAAACGGCATATTTCCCGTTCGGACTCCGGAGGAATTTAATCGTAAAGTTACTGAAATGCTGAACTATTCTGAGCTTGCACAACGTACCGGAGCAATTAACGCTTCCTATATCCGGAAAAAAGTTGGGGCAACTAATATGATTATGGAGTATATTACCGAGATTATTTAGGCAAACCACCCATAACCAACCCGTACCATGGATAAACGGATCTTACGCATTTCACTTACCGCAGCCCTGGCAGGCTTCCTATTTGGCTTTGACACCGTAGTGATAAGCGGTGCTAACCAACCTATAAAAGAACTCTGGGATACGAACTGGTTTTTAGGGGATTCGGTATTTACGTTTCACGGTATTTTTATCATGTCCATGGCGCTATGGGGCACGGTGTTGGGTGCCTTGTTTGGGGGTATTCCAAGTGATCGTCTAGGACGGAAGAAGACCTTGTTTTGGATTGGGGTGTTATATTTTGTATCCGCGGTGGGCTCGGCTTTGGCGCCGGAAGCCTATAGTTTTTCTTTTTTCAGATTTATCGGAGGTGTTGGGGTCGGGGCCTCCTCTGTTGCCGCACCGGTATACATTTCAGAGATTTCATCGGCTCAAAACCGCGGAAGGTTAACCGCCATGTATCAATTCAATATTGTTTTTGGTATTCTTATTGCTTTTATAAGCAACTATCTTATCGGTACTTTATTTTCCGAGGAAGTCGCCTGGCGATGGATGCTCGGGGTAGAGGGAATTCCTGCGCTGCTCTACACCCTATTCGTAACAAAAATCCCAAACAGCCCCCGATGGTTATTACTAAAAGAGCGGCCAGATACAATCGTGATCCGATCCCTCTCGCTTTTAGGTATCGAGGGGAACAGGGCACAACTTATGCTGTCCGAAATAAAAGTCTCCCTGTTTGAATCGGTTCAAGAGAAAAAAGAAAAATTGTTTTCCGGAAAATACAGCAAACCGTTGTTACTGGCTTTTTTACTGGCCTTTTTTAATCAACTTTCGGGCATAAACTTTGTGTTGTATTACGCTCCCGAAATTCTGGAACGGGCTGGACTTGCTTCCGGAGAATCCCTTTTTAGTTCTATTTCCATCGGGGTTATTAACCTCATATTTACCCTCTTAGGAATAGCACTTATCGATAAATTGGGTAGAAAGCAACTCATGTATATCGGCTCGCTGGGGTATATCATTAGCCTTGCCATGGTGGGATGGTGTTTTTATTCGGCAGCCAATTCTACCTTGTTACTTGTATTTATTTTGGTATTCATAGCCTCTCATGCTATTGGACAAGGTGCTGTAATTTGGGTGTTTATCTCCGAAATATTTCCGAATAAGGTTAGGAGCTACGGGCAATCATGGGGTACCGGAACGCATTGGGTCTTTGCCGCATTAATTACCTTATTGACCCCTACTTTTCTCGATAGTGAAATTGGAATTTTCAAAGAGAATCCATGGCCCATCTTCCTCTTTTTTTCCGGAATGATGGTATTGCAACTGTTATTTGTGATTTTCCTTATGCCAGAGACGAAGGGCATATCCTTGGAAGATTTAGCCAAAAAACTGGGGTTGAACAAGGAGTAAGCAAGGCCTATCCTAGCTGAAGATTACGTCTTAGAAGTCATTTTACACCCTTAGACGAGCATAAGCCGCTATCTGCCAATAATTTATTATATTGTAAGGTACAAATACAAACAACTATGGCCAAAACTACTTCTGTTAGTACCGGATTTTTGGACAGTTTTTTACGAATAGTAGTCTTTGCTCTTGTAGTGATTTTAATTGCAATCCCCGTTTGCATTGTTTTTGACCTTTTGGGTCTCTTTGAAACACTGGGCTTACAATTTTAGTTCGTCTTATTTTGATACGACAAGGTCTTACCGGAACTACATTAAAAAAGGTTGACCCGTACTTTGAAGCACTGCAAACCAAAACTCGCTTTCCAGATCTATTTTTTTCCGTTTGGAAGTAACCGCGGAAATAGGTAGGTACACAAATTTATTGTTTACCCTACCCACTACAAATTTGGTTTTCCCAGCCATTGCACCGTGTACGGCTTGATAGGCCAATCCACTGCAAAAGACACTGTCTCCTGAGTTGGCTGCGGCACATCGTACGATGTAGCTCGGATCAATATATTTAATGGTCACGGGATAAATCTCCTTAAAGTATTCTTTTATTTTATCGCGAAGAAAAATACCTATGTCGTCGTGTTGTATATTTCCGGAAGCATCCTTACGGATCTCTTCCTTATCAAACAAGTGCTGCCCGGCTCCTTCGGCAACAACTATTACGGCATGATGTTTTGCTTCCAGTCGCTTTTTAAGGGCTTCTAAGAAACCATGCTCTCCATAAAGGTTGAAATTCAATTCCGGGATCAATACAAAATTGACCACAGGCATAGCCAATGCCGCAGATGCAGCAATAAAACCGCTATCTCTTCCCATTAACTTTACTATGGAAATCCCGTTATAGGCCCCATTGGCTTCATTATGGGCATCCCTAAGGATTGGGCTTGCTATGTCAAACGAGGTTTCAAAACCAAAAGATTTATCAATAATATCAATATCGTTGTCAATAGTTTTGGGTATGCCTACAACAGCGATATTACTTCCGCGTTTCTCAATCTCTTCCCCTATAGCATTTACCCCTTTTAAGGTACCGTCACCTCCAATAGCAAATAAAATATCTATCTTATTGTTCGCAAGGGTATCTACCATAACAGAGACGTCTTGCCCACCTCTTGAGGACCCCAAAATGGTACCCCCAAATTGATGAATATCTTTTACTCTTTCCGGTGTTAACGGAAGAAATCCATGCCCCATTTCCGGATTAAGTCCTTCGTAGCCATAAGGAACTCCCAAGATCCGCTTTACCCCATAGAAATAATGCAATGCCATTACTACTCCACGAATTACGTTGTTGATACCGGGACATAGCCCCCCGCAGGTAACAATTGCTGCCGTAGTGTTTTTTGGTTCAAAATAGATTTGTTGTCTTGGGCCTGCTTTTTCCAGACATCTTGGTGCTTCCTGATTTTCAAGGCATTGGGTATAGGAATCTAAGGAAATATCAAATACCATTTTATCCTGATCATCAACAAAATTAAAGATATTGTCCCCCCTAACCGTACTCAACTGCAGGGGGGACTTTACCTTTACCAATCCTAAGCTTTCTATATCAAAAGAAGGTGAATTGCCAATATTCATTTACTTAAAAGTCTTCATTCAAACTATGGTGCGAATCAATCAACGGACCTCCATTTAATATCTCTTCGGACGCTTCGCTGGCAAATTTGTCAAAATTAATATGGAACGAATGTGCTAATTGAATTGCTTTGCTAATATAAGCTCCTTTCTGCAACCATGTGTTCATAGGATCTAATATTTCTGTGGGTACACCAGGGCAATATTTTGGCATATGGAGCCCAAAAATAGGATGTACTTCATAATCTACGTTGTCCAACTCTCCTTCAAGAATTGCAGAAATCATAGCACGAGTGTATTTCAGCTTAATTCTGGATCCTACTCCATAGGGGCCACCACTCCAACCTGTATTGATCAGCCAAACATTTACGCCAGCTTCCTGCATTTTTTCACTTAACATTTCGGCATATACCGTTGGATGCAAAGGCATAAACGGCTCCCCAAAACAAGCGGAGAACGAAGGTACCGGTTCATTTATACCCGCTTCAGTTCCGGCCACTTTTGCGGTATACCCGCTAATAAAATGATACGCAGCCTGACCCGGAGTAAGTCGCGATACCGGAGGCAATACCCCAAAAGCATCACAGGTAAGGAAAAAAATGTTCTTTGGATTTTCTGCAAATGAAGGAACCTGTAAGTTATCGATATGTTCCAAGGGATAACTTACACGTGTATTCTGTGTAATGGTGCTATCAAAATAATCGACTTCCTTAGTACTTTCTTTAAACACTACATTTTCCAGTAATGCACCAGGGCGTATGGCGCGGTAAATGTCCGGTTCTTTTTCTTCGGTAAGATCTATTACCTTGGCATAACACCCCCCTTCAAAGTTAAAGATCGTATTCTCTGCAGTCCAACCGTGTTCATCGTCTCCGATCAATTTACGGTTCGGGTCTGCTGATAAAGTAGTCTTTCCTGTGCCGGAAAGCCCAAAGTAAATAGCAGTATCCCCTTTTTCTCCGACATTGGCAGAACAGTGCATGGGTAGCACGTTCTTTTCTACAGGCAAAATAAAGTTTAAGGCGGTAAAGACGCCTTTTTTCATTTCACCGGGGTATTCGGACCCCCCCACCAGTGCAATTTTTCTGGTATAATTCAAAATAGAGAAGTTCCCGGCTATAATTCCAAAGGCTTTGGGATCCGGGGCTTCATATCCCGGAGCACATAGTACCAGCCACTCTTCTTCAAAGTTCTCAAGTTCCTCCTCAGGAAGTCGAATAAACATATTTTTTATGAAATAATTGGACCAGGGGAATTCTGTTATTGTCCGTACATTCATCTTATACCTGGGGTCTGCACAAACCGCAGCATCCCTAACGTAAATCTCCTTCCCGGAAAGATAGTTAACAAGCTCGTTATACAGTTTATCAAAGTTCTCCGGAGAGATTGCCTTATTAATACGGCCCCAGTAAATCCGATCTTTAGTGTACTCATCCTTTACCAAAAAGCGATCTTTGGGGGATCTACCTGTAAACTTACCCGTATTAATGGCTAAAGTCCCATTATCCGACTCTACACCCATTTCTTTTTCAACAGTGATTTTCTGAAGTGTTTCCGGATCTAAATTCCAATGAGCCGTAACTTCCTTCAGCCCGTATTTTTCTAAGTTTTTTGTGTTTTCCGTAACAGCACTCATGTTTAATGATTTTAAAGTTTGTTTCAAAACGTCCATACCAGGGGTACAAGAACTATTGTTGTGATAAAAAAGAGTAACAATAAAGGTCCACCTACCTTTACGTAATCTAAAAAAGAATACCCGCCAGCGGTTAGCACCATGGCGTTAGTTGTCGTTCCAACCGGGGTCAGAAATGCCGTAGAAGCACTTACTGCCACAGTTATCAAATAGGGTTTTGGGGAGACCCCCAAGTAACTAGCGGCTAAAATGGCAATAGGAGCCATTAAAACAGCAGTAGCTGAATTGTTAATAGTTTGGCTAAAAGCAGTAGTTAATAAAAATATCCCTGCCAAAAGTGCTGTTGGATGGACACTCCCTAAAGCACTTACCAAACCGTCCGCTGCCATTTGAGCCGCGCCTGTTTTTTGCAATGCAAGACCCATAGGGATCATTGCGGCGATCATTACTACGCTTGTCCAACTAATACCTTTATAGGCTTTTGAGATAGGAACACATCGGGTCAGCATCATTATCCCGGCGCAAATTAGTGCTGCTATAGCTCCCGGTAGGACCTTAAATACCAAAAGGAGTATCATAAGTAACAATGTCCCCATGGCGATATAACTTCTCGCATTTAAAGCAGCTACATTTTTCGATAAGGCCTCCGGACTTCCAGAGATAACTACATTCTCATATAGCGATTTTAAGGTTTCTATATTTTCCCAGGTACCGCGAATTACAAAAGCATCCCCCGCCTCTATTTTAATTTTGCCCGTTAAGGGGCGATTATCTCTGGAAGCGGCCAGCAATTGTACTCCTGTCTGTTTTAGATAGTACCCCAAATTGATCACGCGTCCTACAAAGACAGAATTCGGCGCAATAAACATTTCTGCCATACCCACTTCCTGATTGATCAATTCGTTTTTTAGATCATCCATTTCCGAAGGATTTGGAATTACGCCAAGAGCAAATTTGAGTACCAGTTTGTCAACATCTTCAGGAGCACCTTTTACGGTCAGGATATCGTGATAACGCATTTCGGTTTCCGGGTCTGGCAATTCCACAAATAAAGGCGTCCGCTGTTTCAGTGGACTGGGATGCCGTCGCTTTAGTCGCATGACGGAAACTTGATGCTCCTCATCAAAATTCCAATCCCCGATCTTCGTATTGATAAAAGGGGACATGGAACGAATACGGAGGCGATACAAATTATCTCCAATACTGTAATTGGCAAGCCATTTATGCATTTCCATATCAATATCTGCAGGACGCTCATCCGTAGTATGCGCCGGTAAGAGGTAATAGCCAACGTATCGGAAATAAAGTATCGTAATAATGAGTAAAGGAATGCCGATCAAGGCGAACTCAAAAAAGCTAAACCCTTCCATACCTCTTTGCACCAAGGCATTACTCGCAATAATATTAGGGGGTGTTCCGGTAAGTGTTAACAATCCCCCGGTATTTGAACCAAAAGCAACAGGCATTAATAACTTAGAAGGTAAGGTACCTGCGCTCCAAGCAGCAGAAACCGTAACCGGCAATAAGGCCGCAACGGTACCGGTATTGCTCACAAAACCAGAAAGTACACTTGCTCCTAAGGTTACAATAACCAAAAGTTTAGGAATACTTTTTCCGGCCCAGCTAACAAAGCGTTGTCCCGCAAGAGCCGTCCATCCGGTACGCGACAGTCCCTCTCCTATAATAAACAAAGCCGCGATCATAATAACTGTGGCGTTGCTAAAACCGCTGAGTGCTTCTTCCATGGTCAAAATACCCGATAGGTATAATGCGATCAAAGAGATCAATGCTACTACATCTGGTGGAAACTTGCCCCATATGAACAAGACTATTGTTATAAATAGAATTACTAAGAGTGTAACCATTAAGGTTAGGTCTTAATCCAGTGTTAGCACAGGAACACTGGAGTGGAGGGTTAATAATTTAGTGAGTCTACCTTCAGAAGGCGAGGTCTTCTGGGCATGATTCCTGGGCAAAATGGCTAAGAGATCGATATTCTTTTCTTCGATATACCCCAAAATCCCTTTTTCGATATCCTGATTTTTTTCAAAATTATGCTCGGAATAAAAATGTTCTAAATAATACTCCAAAGATTCTTCATTGGTTTCAACTACCGCATTCTCCCCATAAATAGATTCTTTGTAGATCGTAAGTACATGGACTTTGGCATTAAATGTTCGGGCAACATCCAACAGCAGGCTCAATACCTTGGGATTCTCTATTTCTTCTTTCCCAAGCACCAATGCTATTTCCATTGGGTCTTTAATTTCCGAACCAAAGGGTACCGTTATTATAGGACAATCCGCATGTAAGACCAATTTTGATGTATTGGTTACATTTTCTTCAATACTGTTATCCCCTAAGGTTCCCATAATTACCAAATTGGCTTTTTGATTTTTACGCGTGGTCAGCACTGTGTCCACTAGATTGCCTTCAGCAACAATTAGTTCGGGATGCAAGTGGGTACGCCTGTTGAGGGAAGCCACAATCCTGGCAAAATTTTCCATGGCAGTATTCCTGTCATTCTCACTCACAGGAGACGTACTTGCATAGACAGCATTGACCTGAATAGGGCGTTGTAATCCCACAAAATTTAAGGCGTAATCCAGAGCGGCAATTGCCGGCTCCGTAAAATCGAAGGGGACTAAAATTTTCTTGATCAAACTCATACCTATTGAAATTTTTCTTAAACAATCAATTTCAATTCAAAAGTAAGTGGAGTATCTATTGCAAAATATGACAGATGTCAGTTTACTTTTCTTCTAAGGTATGAAGCGGGTCAATTTGGGTCATTAATTAAAAGTTAAATAATGAGACGACAGCTATCCATCTTTTTATTTTATTTCCGTTTGAACGTGCAATCGCTAATGGGAAAGAATAAGATCTTAAGCAAGACTCCAGCGTTTTCTATACATCGATTGGGTAATGTGGCGCCCTTTTCTCAAATTATGATTTCCTTGAAATTGACCCAAATCCATTCTTTAGTAGTCTGGCCCTGGACCTATAAAAGGGTATTTCAGTTGCAGCCGGATATTTCAAAATCCATTGGGAATGATACAAGTGCGGATCGCATTCAGATAACGCCTCATCTAAAGATCAGTCTGCTTAAAAATCCGGCAGCAAAGGTTTTCGTTGGAAATTGATGATTTATCAAAAAAAAGATGGTAAAATTTAAAACTTGATAAATATCATGTTTTTTGGGGAATGATAATTCTACTTTTATCAATATTAAATGCCAAATGTCATGGAACCCAAGAAAAACCCAAAAGCAGATTTAAATCGAAATAGTGGCCTTTATTTTGTAATTGGGCTAGCTATAGTACTATTTGCCACTTGGCGTCTTTTGGAGCATAAGACCTATGCATCTGATCAAGAGTTCGTCAACGTATTGAATGTATCTGATGATATGAGTGAAGACGTTCCCGTTACACAAATGATACGTACAACGCCACCTCCTCCACCTCCGGCAGCTCCCGAGGTAATCGAGATTGTTGAGGATATTGAAGAGGTAGAAGAAACGGTCATTGAAAGTACAGAGAGTAGCCAGGACACCTTTGTCGAGGATGTTGTGGTAAGCATTGACGATGTAGATGTGGATGAAATAGAAGAAGATGTTTCCGTACCTTTTGCTGTAATTGAACATGTTCCGATCTTCCCGGGTTGTGAAGATCTGGCCACCGAAGCGGAGCGTAAAAACTGTTTTGCTCAAAAAGTACAGGAACATATTCGAAACAACTTCAGCTACCCCAAGACCGCTCTTGAGTTAGGTATTAACGGAAGGGTATTCGTACAATTTGAGATTGATGTTACTGGAAAAGTCTCCAACATTAAAAAGCGAGGCCCAGACAAATTGTTAGAAGATGAAGCCGTAAGAATTATCGCTTCATTGCCACAGATGAAGCCCGGGCAACAACGAGGGCGTCCGGCAAAAGTAGGTTATAGTATCCCGATAAACTTTGTAATGCAGTAGTGGGTTGCATAACATGCATTTGAGGTCCTGAAGTAGATTTACTTCAGGACCTTTTTTTTAGCCATCCTGCATGGGCGTATTCCGAATGCCTAGAGCTTCGTTCTCTATTTTTTAGTATAAAAAGATGTTTCCCGACTTCCCGGGTACGATATCCTAACAAATGAAAAATAGATTTGGCGTAAAACCGTGCAATACGTCTATCCACTAATATCGCTTCCTTTTTAGAAGAGGCCCAGCGAATTCCGGGAAATGCTACCAGTAACGCATCTGCTTTACGTTTTCGCAAATACTTTGACAACCACAGAAAAAATCGGGGTACACTCCGGATAAAATAAAACCCTTCCTTTCCTTTATCCTGATATAGCGGCATAAAAAGCTGTCGTTCCTTTTTTGTAAAAATTGTACCTCCCCCGTTAATTGCGATTGCCTGCCCTTTTGGAACGATCTGAAAGTTCTCAAATCCCGGTAACATTTTAAAATAAGCACCTTTCCCAATAAGGTATTGATGATAGATCTCATAAAACCGTTTTGAAGTCTCACCCGTCTTATGCAATATCAGCCTGGCTTTTTCCATAGCTCCTTCAGCGATCGGATAAAACCCTGTTAATCCTAAAGTATACCAGATAAAGTTTTCGGCATTCACAATAGCCGCAGGGTCTTCGTGCTTGCCACTTTCATATCCAAAGGCCACATAACCAAGCTCATTGATATAACTAAGCAAAGCACCGGTGAGGTACTCCTCAATCCCGAGAATAACAGGAAGTGGGTATCCGGAAGTGAAACGCCGGTTTAAGAGACTATCATTTACCACAATAAAGGGTTGGGTTACCCCGGACGTGGTATGTAAATCGATAAAGTAAAAGGGAGGGGAAGCCGTCTCTAAAATATCCAGAATGCATTGGTGAAGTTCATGCATTTCTTTGGCTTCAACGCTTTGATCGTTCTCGGGTTGTTCAAGATTCGCCAGCCGGTGTGGAAACCAAATACGATTTAGGTCTTCATCTACAAATCGTATTTTCTTCTTGAGCGCCATGAGATTACCTCTTAGGCCAATAAATTTTCCCTGACAATCATTAGAGGCTTGGGATTGTAACTTGAAAAAAACCTTTTCCAGGGCAATTACCCCAGCGGGTTCATTACCATGAATGCCACCAAAAAACACCACAGTGGGGCCAGGATGCTTTCCAGCCACCTGTCCAATCATCCGCTGGACCTCCTTGGAAGTCCTCTTGCTTTTAACGGGGGCTTTGTACATTAGGATACGTCCGTTTTACTTATTATCCCTACCATGGTATTCTGCTCGCATACAGGGAGGCATCCTATTCTTTTGTCTTCCATAATTTGCTTTGCTACCGCAATCGTAGCTACAGGCGAAATGGTGATCACCTCCTTGATCATAATTTCAGAGACTTTGATCTTTGAGAAATCCACTTCTTCTGCTTTTCCTTGCAAATAACTCCAGGTCAATAGGCCGGAAAACTCTCCTTCCTCATTCTCCACCGGGATATGATGGATCCCATTCCATTCCATTATCGCTTTTGCCATACTTACGTAATCGTCTTCCTGCAATCGCAATAAATGGGTAGTCATAATTTCTTTGACCAGTAGAGGTACTCGGGTAATTTTTTTAACGGCTATATCATTCCACTTATGAATGGGTTCTCCGGTATGTTGATTCTCTTCAATGGCTTTGGTTAACAAAACCAGGGATTTGTCGGTTTTGAATTTTTTCTTCAATGCCCTAAAATTCCGTACCTGCCATTGCGCTCCTGCTTTACCACACGTACGTTCTTCGATTATACCCAGCAACCTTTCTATATCCTCCTTGTTTACGCCTACAGCATTCAAACCGTCATAGGCGATGGGAAGCAATGTATCGATCACCAGTTTTTTTGCACTGTAGGGTTCGCCTTCCCAATGAAATAAGGTTTCTTTACCAGTCCGGGCTGCCTTAATAAAATTTGTCTTTACCATTTTAAAATCCATGACTTCAGGCATAGTATCATACCGCGGAGGCCGTCCCTTCATAAGTCCGATCCAAAACGCAAAATTAGCCATTTCGTCAGCTACGGAAGGGCCAGAAGGGATATACCGGTTTTCTATTCGCAAATGCGGTCTCCCGCCCCCTATACCATAACAGGGGCGATTCCAACGGTATACCGTACCATTGTGTAACCTAAGGGCCTGAAGTTCCGGGATTTTTCCATTTTTTAGCTGCTCCAGGGCATCCGCTTCAATTGGTTTTGTAAGCAGGACACGATGTTTGGAAATATCCTGTTTAAATATTTCTGCTACTGAACCGGTTTCCCATTGATCTCCGAAGCCTACCCTAGGGGTCTGATTCTTCAAAGAAAAAGCGGTTTTCCGGGTATCCAGACTTTGTTGAAAAAGGGCAATTCTGGTTTCTTTCCACAATTCTCTCCCCATCAACATTGGAGAGTTGCAACATACTGACAAGACAGGTCCTGCAATTGCCTGCGCCCAATTGTAGCTTTTCACAAAGTCATAGGACGGGATTTGAAGATGCAGTTGAAAACTAGTGTTACAGGCCTCAAACATTACGGAATCATGTTTAAGAAATAGTTCATCAACTCCCCTGATTTTTAAGCTAAAATCGTCCCCCTTATAGGTTTTCAACATATCATTCAAAGCAAAATATCTAGGGATCGGTGTAAGATGATCAATCCCTACCTCCTTTTTACTAATGGTAGGTAAGATACCCGTTAAGAGCAAGTTGCCATTAAACGCCCTTATTTTCCTATCTGCCAATTGTAATAGCGTCAACAATTGCGATTCTACCTTTGCAAAACAATCTGCTTTAAGCTCAAAGGGGTCCAGGTTAATTTCGATATTATAATTGGCTAATTCTGTGGTAAAATGAGGATCATCTATGGTTTCCAATAGTTTGAGATTGATCCCAAAAGGACGATAATGTTGATCGATCAGGCATAGTTCCTGCTCTGCGCCAATTCGGACAATATCGTTCTCAAACTGATCATTTTCTAAAAGGAGTTCTAATGCTTTAACATCATTTATTAAATGCTGCACAAACGCCATACGTTCTTCAACATTTGTGTTTGTTTTGGTGATCATTTCTCCCATAGGCCAGTACTTAACATACAAACTTATACATTGCATTATGTTGAAAACATGATAATTATCAGACTTGCCTGCCCAAGGCCTAACCATATGATATTTATCATATTTTTTGTCCTGTAACCCCTGTAATTTCGGAGGCACAAACTAGATCAGGATGTGTAATCTCACTCAAAAATATAATGTTCCCGGGCCCCGTTATACCAGTTATCCAACTGTTCCCTATTGGGATGTGGATAAGTTTTCCAGTCAAAAATGGAAGGAAAGCGTAGCGAATAGTTTCGCGGAAAGCAAAGGAGCGGGTATCAGCCTTTACATTCATTTACCTTTTTGCGAGAGTATGTGCACTTTTTGTGGCTGCCACAAGCGCATAACAAAACGCCATGAGGTAGAAGCCCCCTACATTAACTCGGTTCTAAAAGAGTGGTATCTGTATTGCGATCTCTTAGAGGCCAAACCGACCATTAAAGAACTACACCTGGGAGGGGGTACTCCTACATTTTTTTCGCCGCAAAACCTTATCCGTTTAGTAGAAGGTATTCTAAAAAATGCCTATTTGGACAAGGAGGCACAGCTAAGTTTTGAGGGCCACCCAAACAATACCACCGCCGACCACTTAAACGCACTGTACGGAGTTGGCTTTAGCAGGGTTTGTTTTGGAGTGCAGGACTACAATCCCAATGTACAATTTGCCATTAACCGTATACAATCATTTGAAAAGGTGGCAGAGATTACGGCAATTTCTAGAAAAATTGGATACACTTCGGTAGGACACGATCTGGTGTATGGACTTCCCTTTCAGACGATAAGAGATGTAGAAGAAACACTGGCGCGCACTGCTCAGATTATGCCGGATCGCATTGCATTTTACAGTTATGCCCATGTTCCCTGGAAAAAAGGGAACGGACAACGGGGGTATCGCGATGAAGACCTACCATCCGCACGACATAAAATAAGCCAGTACAAAGTAGGTAAGCTCGTCTTATCTGAAATGGGGTATAAAGATATTGGGATGGACCATTTTGCGCTGCCTTCCGACGCATTATTTAAGGCGGTGCAAAAGGGAAGCCTTCATAGAAATTTTATGGGCTACACCCCTTCCAATACCCGATTGATAATTGGCCTGGGGGCATCAAGTATTAGCGATAGCTGGTCCGCTTTCGCACAAAACGTAAAAAATATTGAGGAGTACCAACATCTGGTAGCTCAGAATTGTATTCCGGTTTTTCGTGGACATTTGCTAAACAAGGAAGACCAATTGATACGAAGGCATATTCTAAATCTAATGTGCCGTTTCACAACTTCCTGGAGTGAAGATCAGGTGAATTTCCTAAATTTTGAACAGATCAAATGTGCTCTAAAGGAATTTGAGTACGATGGTTTGATTGAAATAAACGGCAACCATGTGGTTGTAACACAAAAAGGCAAACCGTTCATAAGAAACATCGGTATGGCCTTTGACCTTAGATTACAGCGAAAACAACCGGAAACACAAATGTTTTCAATGACCGTATAACCCAAAATCTTTATATAATGAAAAGTATTATTGTTCCCATAGATTTTTCCGAGCAATCCGAAATTGCACTAAAAGTAGCTGCTAAACTGGCTAGAAAAAGTAGTGCTGAGTTATTTGTCCTTCACATGTTGGAATTGTCTCCAGCTATAATGAGCGGTACCGAATATATTCCTCAAGAACATGTTGTTCACTTAATTAAACTCACGGAAAGACGCTTTGGGGAGTTCCTGGATAAACCCTATTTAAAGGAGGTCAATGTTACTCCAATAATCAAACACTACAAAGTCTTTAGCGAGGTCAACGACTTGGCAGAGAAGCACAATGTAGATTTAATTGTTATGGGATCCCATGGGGTTGATGGTCTTCAGGAGATCTTCATCGGTTCTAATACCGAGCGTGTTGTTAGAAACTCAGACATTCCTGTGCTCGTGGTTAAGGGCGAGGTTGAGAATTTTACTCCGGATCGTTTCGTCTTTGCCTCCGATTTTAAAGAAGAAAGTATCCAAGCCGTAAAGAAAGCGGTTGCTTTTGCTAAACTACTGGGGTCCGAGTTAAAGCTGGTGTATATTAACACCCCCGCAGATGCTTTTCTAAGTACAGCGGATGCTTATGAACGGATATCCAAGTTTTTAAACAAGGCTAACCTGGGTCTTGAGGTAGCTATTTATAACGATTATTCTGTTGAGAAGGGCGTACTTAATTACGCGGAAGAAAACGCCGCAGATCTGATCGGAATTCCTACTCATGGAAGACATGGATTGTCTCACTTCTTCATGGGCAGTATTGGCGAAGACATTGCTAACCATAGTAAAGTACCTGTGGTAACCTTTAAGATCTAATACAACTAACACCATTGTTTTAAGGGGACCTTATACGTCCCCTTTTTTGATGACCACAGCCTGACTTTTATCATGTTTATAACGAAATAAGCAACGTACCTTGAAGTAGGAATTAAAAAGGCTGAATCATGAAAAAACGTGTTCCCATATCCCAGATAATGACCCGAAACGTAGTTACCATAACTACTAAAGATGACCTTGTAACGGCAGAAGAACTTTTTAAAAAACATCGCATACGACATATTCCAGTAGTACAGGGTGATACCATTGTGGGGATGCTGAGCTACACCGATTTGATGCGGATCAGTTTTGCCGATGCTATTGATGAAGATGAGTTTGAGGTAGACACCATGGTGTACAATATGTTCTCTATAGAACAAGTAATGGTAAAAGATGTTGTAAGTGTCCCTCCAACCTCCACAGTGAAGGAAGTAGCGCAGTTCCTGGCATTAAAAGAATTCCACGCCTTACCCGTGGTTGAGGATAAAAAACTGGTAGGTATTGTAACTACAACAGATCTGATTCGCTATCTGATAGATCAGTATTAAAATATTCGCTTGTTCTGCAGCCAGCCGCTGTGCCATGCGGCTGGGTTGAGATTTGATTTGTTAGGAGAAGAGGTCATTGGGTAATGACCTCTTCTTTTTTTACTTTTTTAATTAATTTATACGCCCAATCATAGTGACTGGAGGTTGCGGAAATCAAATAGGAACCCAAAGAGGTGCTGCCGGTCCACGGATATTTCTTTTTGGTAAAAAGCTCTTCATCCGTATGGGCTTCAATAATTCTTGTGACGATCTTAAAAGATTGTTTCAATAGCGCCTTACAATCTTCCAGATCCACCTTGCAATACCGCTCCTGAATACTCCTGTTGAGTTCAGGAACTGTTCTCCAGGTGTACCCTTTTGCGGGCATATCGGGTTTTTGACCTGACATTCCAACCGTATACCAATCCACCATCATTAAATGCCAGTAATGCAAGTGAGCCAATACGTCCCGTATGTTGCGATTTAGGGTTCCATTAGGAAAATCCTTTTCCTGCTCTTGTTTGGAAAAGCCCTCTATGAAAAGTATCAGTTTTTCATAGTTGGCCCTGCTTTGCGCCAACAATTGGGATTTGTCTTTGGGTCTTGCCATATACTTTCATTTTTATTACTATCGCTATTTGTTCAGTCGCTTCTTAATCCGCCTTCCCCTACTTATCGTAAGATGTTTAGCTTTTTATTAAACTTCCGTTAAAGCGATCATACGCTGCTTTTTCTAACATTTCCTGATGGTCCGGATGGGCTATGGAGATCATTGCTTTTGCTCTTTGCTTTAGGTTTTTACCGAAGAGGTTTACTACTCCATGTTCCGTAGCGACATAATGGACATGGGCGCGCGTAGTAGTTACTCCAGCTCCCTCCTTCAAAAACGGTACTATTTTGGACACTCCTTTTTTGGTAGCAGACCCAAAAGCGAAAACGGGTTTTCCTCCATTAGACAGTGCCGCACCCCGGATAAAGTCCATCTGTCCCCCCACACCGGAAAATTGATAACTTCCTATGGTATCAGCGCAAACCTGGCCTGTTAAATCAATCTCAATTGCACTGTTTATTGCAGTTACTTTGGGGTTTCGGCGTATGCGTGATGCGTCATTTGTATAGGCTGCATCCCTAAAATCACAAACCGGATTATCATCAATGAAATCGTATAATTTCCTCGAGCCTACTGCAAAACAACTCACAATTTTCCCTCGTTTTACTGCCTTGTTCTTTCCTGTGATTACGCCGCTTTCCAACAAGGGGAGCACCCCATCTGAAAACATCTCGGTATGAATTCCCAAATGTTTATGATTGGTTAAATTGGCCAATACCGCATCCGGAATATTCCCAATCCCCATCTGGAGGGTTGCTCCATCCTCAATCAGGGAAGCGACATTCGCTCCAATTTTTTGCTCTATCTCCCCAATTGGAACGGGTTCATGTTCATGGATTGGTCGATTTACCTCACAAGCATAAGCAATATCATCCACATGCACAATTCCTGTTCCATGCGTTCTGGGTACAAAAGGATTAATTTGTGCAACGATCTTTTTGGCTGAGCGGACCGCCGGTAGTGCCACATCCACAGATACCCCTAAAGAACAATAGCCATGATTATCCGGAGGAGAAACCTGGACAAAAGCCACATCCAAAGGAAAAATACCTTCATAAAACAATCTATGGATCTCACTTAAAAATATCGGGATGTAATCGGCCTTTAGCGTGTTAACGCTTTTTCTAACATTACCCCCCACAAAACAGGAGTTCAATCGAAATGCATTGCTATACGGCTCTAGGGTATATTTTGCCCCTCCTTCTGTGTGAATGGATGCAATTTCTACATTTTCCAATTCTGTGTACCGTTCACAAAGCGCATCAATCAATTCGTTGGGTGTCATAGCCGCTCCTTGAAAGAACACCCGGTCTCCCGACTTTACAATTCCCACTACTTCTTCAACAGTCGTAATTTTCATATGGTGATATTTTTTATTTTGTAT
This sequence comes from Bacteroidota bacterium, assembly GCA_038750505.1. GTDB lineage: Bacteria > Bacteroidota > Bacteroidia > Flavobacteriales > Flavobacteriaceae > Croceivirga. The sequence goes on from JBCDHD010000007.1 coordinate 164,704, forward strand.
TTCATTTTTTTATTCGGGCAAACGCTTCCTGATCCAATCAGGGCTGATGGCACTCCATGTCTGCCGCAACCATTTCCTGAGAAACCTGTTTAGGAGACAGGTACGGGATACCTAATCCCATACCGCGGACAATAAATAGCACGCCAATGACCACTACAAATACCGGAACCATTTTCCGTATTTTGGCCTTTAAACCAGCGCTAAAATACCCTCCGGCATAAACTGCGGTAGTCATTAGTGGAATGGTCCCCAAGCCAAACAAAACCATATACCCTAGTCCATACAAGGGACCTCCTGCTGCAATGGCCCCTAAAAGGGCAATATACACCAATCCACAAGGTAAGAATCCGTTTAAGAATCCTACGGTTAAAAAGGTTTCCGGGGATTTTTTTTGCAGCGACTTTCCCAGTTTGGACTTCAAGCGTAGTAAAAGTCGTTGCACTCCTCCCAATGGGTGCACATTAGAGAACGTCTTTTTTGGAAAAAGCACTAGAACAATCATTACCATACCTATGCCAATAGATAGTTTTTGCTGCACTCCAAAAAACTGGAGTCCCTTACCTGCCAGACCAAAAGCAATACCCAAAAGGCCATAGGATAAAATCCGGCCAAAATGGTACACGAAAAGCTGAGCGACCTTTTTGGCAGGACGATCGCGATCTAAAGGAAGCATAAATGCTATTGGGCCACACATGCCAAGACAGTGTAAACTTCCCAAAAATCCTAAAGCAAGAGCAGAAAGCAGCATATTCAGTAGCTTAATTTTTCCTTATGTAGAAAGCTAGTACCTTTATATTGCCAGGCAATGGCAATGTCCCATCGACCGTCTACCAGCTGATTGTCAGGTATGAGCAAATGTGTATTGGATAAACTTATTGGAAAGTTAACATCCAAATGCCGGTTTGACGGTCGGTACAGGGACACTTTACCAGTGATTTCTTCGGGTGTGTAATTTTCAGGGAACTGAATGACAAGGCCTTTTTCTGATTTTTTGATCTTTAGCTTTGCTCCATGGGCTACTGCATTTTTCTCCGCATCTATCTGTTTTTGATAGGCCAGCTCTTCTTTATAGTACTCCTTGGTTACCAACTCATGATTGGTTTGATCATCTGTACTCATTCGAATTACAAAATATAGGATGAAGCTTATAAAGGCTACAAATGCAATAACGATTCCGGTTCCCCAATTAATTTTCATAGTACACTTTTTAATTATAACTTCTCGGTGCCAAAAACTGGGTAACCGTGGTCTCAATTAGTTCCTCACCACTGTATACTCCAATTTTCAACTTGTCTTTATCTCCCGTTAGCGCTGCTCCGTTGATCTCTATGAACAAGGTACCCTCGGCCAAATCCTGTGCAGGCACTTTGAAGCTGTCATTCGACACCATATTTATCTTACCCTGATGAGAGAGTAGTTTAAAACTTACCGTATCAATATCTTCCATGGTTTTATTGATCAACTTGTAGGTATATACATTGCTAATGATGTTATTTGCTTTTCTTTCATATAACTGCCCTGGTAATCTTAAAATATTGGCTTCCAAGTCATTTCGAAGAAAGAGCATGCCTACCAATACTCCAATCAGAATGGTAAGTACCGCTGCGTACCCTTTCATCCTTGCGGTAAAGCGAAAGCGTTCTTTCCTGGTAATTTCGCTTTCACTCGCATAACGGATAAGTCCTTTTGGCTTATCAATGCGTTCCATAATGTGATCGCACTCATCTATACACGCGGTACAATTCACACATTCCAATTGTGTACCGTTACGAATATCGATACCTGTTGGACATACGTGAACACATTGAAAACAATCAATACAATCTCCATGACCTAAAGCCGCTCTGTCTTCATTTTTTCGAAATTTCTTTCTGCCCTTTTTACCCTCACCTCTTTTATGGTCATAGGCAACCACAACAGATTTATCGTCCAGCAACACACCTTGCAATCTTCCGTAGGGGCAGGCAATGATACAAACCTGCTCCCGAAACCATGCAAAAACAAAATAAAATACCGCAGTAAAAATTAGCAGGGAAACGAGTGTACTGAAGTGTGCCAGAGGTCCATCTACAACATATTGCAACAATTGGTCACTCCCGATCAAATAGGCCAAAAAAACATTTGCGATCAGAAAAGATATCAAAAAAAAGATACCCCATTTCGCTAATCTTTTCCGTATTTTCTCTGCATTCCAAGGCGCTCTATCCAGTCGCATTTGCGCTCCGCGATCCCCATCTATCCAGTATTCGATCCTGCGAAATACCATTTCCATAAATATCGTTTGTGGACACATCCACCCACAAAATATCCGGCCAAAAGCTACCGTAAACAAGGCTATGAATATGACCCCAACAATCATAGAGATCACAAAGAGATGAAAATCCTGTGGCCAAAAGGGAAAACCGAAAATATTAAACCTACGCTCAAGCACGTTGAACATCAGAAACTGGTTGCCCTTGATCTTGAGGAAAGGCGACAGAAAAAGGAACAGCAACAGACCATAGCTTACGTATTTACGATAGTCGTAAAACCGGCCACTAGGCTTTTTAGGAAAGAGCCAAGCCCTCTTGCCTTCGGCGGTAACGGTGGCGATTGAATCCCTAAAATTTTCTTCCATAGCACTTTGCCTTCAACCTCGCTCTCCTACAAAATAAAATTCCTATTGTGCGGAGTCTTTCTATTAGTTCATTGCAACAATAGCAGAATCCTTAGCTTGCTCTTCAGGACCTTCCTCAGTATTTTCAGGGGTTGCCGGAGCATCAGGATCTACCCATATCTCTCCCTCAGGGGCCTTGGGATTTGCCGGCGTAGTTCCCTGGAACTGTAGAATATAACTGGCCACTTGAGCCATTTCTACGGGTTTCAAACTATTTTTCCAGGCAACCATCCCTTTTCCATCCCGACCTCCTTCTGAGATCGTTCGAAACACATTTTTGATCCCCCCACCTAAAATCCAATAGTTATCTGTGAGGTTGGGACCAATACCTCCCCCGCCATCAGCCATATGACATACCACACAATTTGCGGTAAATATATTTTCACCCGCAGAGAGGTCTCCGGCATCCGTCAACACCGCTACCGTGTTTACATCAACCAGATTCTTTGCGGTTTTCTTGTACTCCTCTATGGCAATTTGTGCGGCCGCCACCTCCTGTTCATATTCCAGCTCCTGATCATAATCGCCCGCAATATGAAAACGGATCAAATACACTACTCCAAAGAAGATGGTTACGTAAAAAAGATAGACCCACCATGGGGGCAGTACATTATCCAATTCCCGGATACCGTCATAATTGTGATCCAAAATGATCTCGCCTTCACGTTCAATAGCACGGCTTTTCGTCAGCCTTTTATAAACACCTTGCCACCAATTATTCAAGCGTGTAAATTCAACCTTTTTATTCTTAGCCGCTAAGTACCGCTCCTGAGCTTCTGGTGATAAGGTTTGAAACATTACGTTTTCTATAGATTTCAAGATCACCTCAATTGCAATCAAAAGCAGTAATACCATCAGCATAAAGAACTGCGTAATTGGGTATTCAATAATTGCAGGTTTGTCTCCGGAATCCACAAAGTATTCCATCAATCCGAAAATGATAAAAAACAGTACCGGAATTCGTACCCACCAGGGTGTTCTAGACATCATGATTTTGTTTATTTAGAGGTTGGTCAATATCTAAAGGTAGCTCCCCCATTTCTTTGATATGCGCCTTGCTGGCGGTGAACACCCACCAAAAAAGGAGTGTAAAGAATAAGAAGAATATCACTAATGAGATCATGGGATAGGTAGCTATCCCCTCAATACTTTCCATATGGTCTTTTACAAACTTCAACATCGCTTACTCTTTGTTTTGTGATAATAAATCGTTGTTATCCTTCACTTTAATATCTGTACCCAAGCGCTGTAAATAGGCTATCATGGCCACAATCTCGCGATCGCGCATCTCAACAAATTCGAGTCCATTTTCTTCAGCATATTTTTTATCGGCTTCATAGGTTCTTACGAACTCCGGATCACTGTAGAGGTTTTCCTCTATTTGCAATGCCTGTTCAGCCATAGATTGCTGAGCGTTATTGATGTCCTCATCGGAGTAGGGCACCCCTAATTGCATCATGGCATTCATCTTTGCCTCGGTGCTACTTCTATCATGTTTGTTTTTAACCAGCCATTGGTAGGCAGGCATAATAGAGCCCGCTGAGGTGCTCTGCGGATCGTACATGTGATTCAAGTGCCAGTTATCCGAGTACTTACCGCCTACCCGTAAGAGGTCTGGGCCCGTTCGCTTACTTCCCCACAGGAAGGGGTGATCGTAAACAAACTCTCCTGCTTTGGCATATTCGCCATAACGTTCCACTTCACTTCTAAAAGGGCGGATCATCTGGGAATGACAGCCAACACAACCTTCACGGATATACAGATCCCTACCTTCCAGCTCCAGTGGGGTATAGGGTTGTATACTCGTTATCGTTGGAATATTGGATTTAACCAGAATAGTAGGTATTATCTGTACTATGCCCCCAATAAGGATGGCTACTGTAGCCAAAATAGTGAGTTGTACGGGGCGTCTTTCCAACCAGGTGTGGAAGGTTTCTCCCGCTACTCTTCTTCGGGTTACCCTGGTCAAAGCAGGGGCCTCTGCCAACTCATCTTCTACCGAACTCCCTTTTCGTATGGTAACTACTACATTGTATACCATTACCAGCATCCCTATAATAAATAAGGTACCTCCAATAGCTCGCATCCAGTACATGGGGATAATCTGCTGTACGGTTTCCAGGAAGTTTCCATACACTAGGGTGCCATCCGGGTTAAAGTCTTTCCACATTAAGGCCTGGGTAAATCCGGAAACATACATCGGTAAGGCGTACAAGACAATTCCGAGTGTTCCTATCCAAAAGTGGAAATTGGCCAGCCCTTTGGAATACAGCGGGGTTTTAAACATCCGTGGCACTAAGTAATAGATCATCCCAAAAGTGAGGAAGCCATTCCAGGCCAAAGCCCCTACATGGACGTGAGCAATGACCCAGTCGCTAAAATGCGCAATGGCATTTACATTTTTAAGAGAAAGCATGGGCCCCTCAAAGGTGGCCATACCATAGCCTGTAATGGCAACTACCATAAACTTTAAGGTAGCATCGCTTCTTACTTTATCCCAAACCCCTCTTAAGGTCAAAAGTCCATTGATCATACCTCCCCAGGAAGGTGCAATAAGCATTACAGAAAACACGACACCAAGGTTTTGTGCCCAGTCCGGAAGTGCAGAATACAACAAATGGTGCGGCCCTGCCCAGATATAGATAAAGATCAATGACCAAAAATGCACAATAGACAATCGATACGAATACACCGGTCTGTTGGCCGCCTTGGGAACAAAGTAATACATTAACCCTAAGAAAGGAGTAGTAAGGAAGAAGGCTACCGCATTATGGCCATACCACCACTGGACCAAAGCATCTTGCACTCCGGCATATACCGAGTAACTCTTTAGCGCAGCTACAGGTAACTCGAGGCTATTAAAAATATGTAGTACAGCAACCGTGACGAAAGTGGCCAAATAAAACCAAATAGCAACATACAAATGCCGTTGTCTTCGCTTTATAATGGTCCCGATCATGTTCCAACCAAAAACCACCCATACTACCGCAATGGCAATATCTATAGGCCATTCCAGTTCGGCATATTCCTTAGAAGTAGTATAGCCTAGGGGTAAAGTTAGTGCTGCTGCCACAATGATCAGTTGCCAACCCCAAAAATTAATAGCACTCAAAGCATCACTAAACATTCTGGCCTTGAGCAAGCGCTGGAGGGAGTAATACACCCCAGCGAAAATAGCGTTGCCTACAAAGGCAAAAATGACGGCATTGGTATGCAAAGGCCGTAAACGTCCAAAACTCAACCATGAGATACCATCGGTAAGGTTGGGAAAGAGAAACATGAAGGCCAGTATAAGCCCCACTAGCATTCCCACAACCCCCCACAACATTGTTGCATAGAGGAATTTTTGTACGATCTTATTATCGTATTGAAATTGCTGTACTTCCATAATTATTCGGTTTCACTTGTATTTTGGCAGTTATTTTCAGAGGGTTCATCTACGAGTTCATCTTCGAAAAGCATGCGTACGGATGGTGTATAGGCATCGTCGTATTGTCCCTGACGAACAGAGATAATGAAGGCGATAAAAAATAAAATAGCAACGCTTATACTTATGGCTAACAACACATAAATGACACTCATACCTACCTGGATTCAAGGGTAAAACTACTATGATGATCTTCTGAAAAAAATGATATTTATCAGCTTTTAATTCTCAGGTTTCTTGCAACCGAATTTGTTGCTATTGTGGTAAATGCCACGATACTGATGGAACTCAACGGCATCAGAATTGCAGCTATTACGGGTTCCAGTTGACCGGTTACGGCAAAATAAAGTCCAACCACATTATAGCATAGGGATAAAACAAAACTCCATTTGATAATATGCATAGCACGTTTAGCCAGTTCCATAAAACGAGATAGTCCGGTTATCCTGTTCCCTTCCAAAATGGCGTCGCAAGCCGGAGAAAACACATTCACATTTTCTGCTACCGCAACCCCTACATCACTCTGCGCCAATGCTCCTGCATCATTCAATCCATCGCCTACCATCATCACTTTTGCTTTCTCCTGTAGTTGTTCTATGAATTCAAGCTTGTCCTCAGGTTTTTGATTGAAGAACATAGGCACGTGGAAGGACAATAAACGCCTTAGGTTTTGACGCTCCCCGTCGTTATCACCGGATAAGATATACAGTTCTGTTTTTGCCTTTAATGCCTTAAAAAGTTGAGGTATTCCCTCACGATAATTGTTTCGGAAAGTAAATCGCCCTTTGTAGGCATTATTTGCGCTAATATGCACTGAGGTCTCTGCAAAATCTTTCTGTTTTTCCAGCCCAACATATTCTGCCGAACCGATACGAATGGATTGATCCTCGGTTTTACCAGCCAATCCCTTTCCCAATTCTTCGGTAAATTCATCCAGGGTTTGAATACCGTGTTCCTTTAAAATTGCATACAATGAACGGCTCAGGGGATGGTTGGATCCACGCAACGTAGTTTTCAGCAGTGTAGCTTCCTCAGAACTAAGCGCTATCCCCTCATAGCTAATACTGTTCTCTTTTGTAGAAGTAAGGGTCCCTGTTTTATCAAAAACTACCGCTGTTATCTTCGCCATACGTTCCAGGGTATTGGTGTCTTTCAAATAGCAGCCGTGCTTACCAAATATGCGTAACATATTGCCCAAGGTAAATGGAGCTGCCAGGGCTATAGCACAGGGACAGGCAATAATTAGTACAGCCGTAAATACATTGGCCGCTTTCCCCGGGTCGTACCACAACCAAAAGCCGGCTGCCATTGCGGCAATGGACAATACTGCCAACGTAAAACGTTTCCCAATGGCATCGGTTATTGTTTGAAAACCGGAGGCCTTATTCTTTGAAAAAACGCCGTTGCCCCAAAGCTGGGTAAGATAACTCTGTGACACCGACTTTGCCGCCTCAACTTCGATCACTTCCCCTAGCTGTTTCCCTCCGGCATAAAGTGTATCCCCTACCCGCTTTGTTATGGCCTGAGACTCCCCGGTAACAAAGCTGTAATCAATTTGAGCATGCCCTTTCTTTAGCAGGCAGTCTACAGGAATGATCTCCTGATTTCGAATGACCAGCGTATCGCCTTCTTTTATTTTATAGATCGCTACGTTCTCTTCTCCTACACCCTTTTGCACACGTGTCACCGCGATGGGAAAGTACGACTTATAGTCCCGTTCAAAGGAGAGAAACGCATACGTTTTTTGTTGGAAAAATTTACCTACTAACAGAAAGAATACGAGGCCGGTAAGACTATCAAAAAAACCCGACCCCAGATCAAAAACAATGTCTACCGTACTGCGAATAAAAAGCGTTAGTATCCCCAAAGCAATAGGAACGTCTATATTTAGCAGCCTGGAACGAAGCCCTTTATATGCGGAAATAAAATAATCCTGGGCAGCAAACAACACAACGGGTAATGAAAACGCGAACATTAACCATCTAAAAACTACTTTATATTGTTCTAACCAGAACTCTTCAACCTCAAAATACTCCGGGAAGGACAATAACATCACATTTCCAAAAGCAAATCCGGCGACCCCCAATTTGTAAATTAAGCTACGATCTACGGTAGTCGACTTCCTGGAATAGTCCTCAAGGGAGATAGTGGGTTCATATCCTATTTTGGATAACAAAACCACAATGTCCTTCAAAGTGTGTGCTGTATTGACAAAGCAAACCCGTATTCTTTTTTTTGGAAAATCAACCTGAGCACTTTTAATAGCCGGGTGTAATCGGTTAAGATTTTCCAACACCCAGATACAGGAACTACAGTGAATGTTTGGAATATAAAAATTCACCACCTGTTTTCCATCTTCATTAAATTCAAGAAGACGATCTACGATATCCGGGTTATCCAGGAAATCAAATTTGTGTGGCATAAAGTCCGGAGAAATACCGGCATTGGCCTCCAGGTCATAGTAATAGGATAAGCCATTGGTGCTAAAGATCTCATACACCATCTTGCATCCATGGCAACAAAAAACTTTTTCATCAAAATGTACCGTAGTGTTGCCACAAGAATCACCGCAGTGATAGCAGTTGGAAGATCCCATACGCATTTGCATTATACCTTACTACAAAATTGCAGTATGAATAACAGTAAAAACATGACATATGTCAGTATTTATAGTTGTTGTGATTTTTATTTTTGTGTTGTGGATAGATGTTCTGACATACAAACCAAGCAACTTCGCGACTTTCGAGCGCTTTCAATGACAGCTCAAAGGCAATTACAAGAATCGTCTGAAGTGATGCATTTGCCTAAAGGAAGTATTGTCTTTGAAGAAGATCAATACTTAAACAAGCTCTATTGTATTAAAAAAGGGGCCTGCAAATTCAGCAAGTTTGACGACTCCGGACAGGAGCACATTCTTCGTTTCTTAGGCGAAGGCGATCTCATGGGAAAACGTGCCTTCATTTCTCAAAAAGGAGCAAGAGTGGTGGCAACTACTTTAACCCCATCCAAAATCTGTTGTCTGGAGAAAGAAGCGGTGCTGCGGCATATGAAGGAGAACACTGCCTTTTGTAAGGATCTTTTAGAAGCTTTTGTAGAGGATGCTAATCTTAGTGATCAGACCCGGGTTATCTTTAGTCCAAGCAAGAGTATTCGAGGGCGTCTGGCAAAACTTTTACTTTATATTTCCGAAAAGTTTGGTACAGATTGCACTGGCAAGCTTCGCCTCAGAATGCGAAGGGAAGATATGGCTATTGCCCTTGGCACCTCTCCCGAATATGTTATTAACCTTCTGAAAAACCTAAAAAAAGTAGGGGTAATTCAAACCATAAAAAGCGAAATACAAATTCTTTCCAAATCAGGATTGGAAAGAATTAGCAATACTTAAAAATTACAGCATTTTTTAATAAATAAAGTTCTAATTTTAATCGTCAGGTAATTTTTTTTTATGGATCGCAGCAGATGTGAAAACTGTATTGTTAGGCAGTTCAATTCTTTACGCGCACTAAGCAAAGAGGAATTGAAGCGGGTCTCTGATTCCAAAACCACTAAAACGGTAAAAAAGGGACAACCCCTTTTTGAAGAAGGAGAAAAGCTCAATGGCGTGTATTGCGTTCGAAATGGTGTTTCTAAACTTTCCAAATTGAGCGCCAACGGCAAAGATCAAATTGTAAAATTGGCCGCTAAAGGGGAAGTTATGGGACAACGTTCCGTAATTGCGGAAGAACACTCCAATCTTTCTGCTGTGGCAGTAAGCGATATGGAAGTTTGTTTTATTCCAAAAGACAGCATTACTACTTCATTACAAAAGAATCCCAATTTCACATTGGAAGTATTACGTCATATGGCACATGACCTTAAGGAAGCCGATGATGTTATCGTAAACATGTCGCAAAAAACGGTAAAACAACGTATTGCTGAAGCCTTTCTCTACCTTAAAAATAATTTTGGTGAAGATGCAGAAGGATTTTTGGCACTCACACTTTCCCGGGAAGATATTGCCAACGTAGTCGGTACTGCAACGGAATCCGCGATACGGATTATTTCTGAATTTAAGAAAAAGGGGTTGATCCATACCTCCGGAAAAAGAATAGGTATCAAAGACGAAAGGAAGCTAAAAGATCTCGCCGAGGGGTTTTAACGTCCCTACCTTGCAAAAGCTGATAATTATCATAGTATTACTATCCATCCAATTCTAATTTTATCCCATCTTTTAATTTTTTTGGGATGAAACGGATCTTAATACCTACAGACTTCTCCGAAAACGCATGGAACGCGATTTGCTATTCTTTGCGGTTATTTCAGAACCAAAGGTGCGAATTTCTATTATTGAACACCTACACTCCAGCAATTCCAAGCAGTCGGTTTATGGCACCTATGGTAAATGGAATGCAAATGGAGGATGCCGTACGATCTGCTTCAGAAAAAGGGTTGGAAAAAACCCTGGAGCGTATTTCAACAGCGTTTAACAATGAAAAGCACTCTTTTGAAACCTTATCTTCCTTTAGTCTTTTGGTTGAAGAAGTTAAAGAAGTAGTGGATGCTTATGGTATAGATTTGATTGTTACCGGCACTAAAGGGGCTTCCGGAATGGAAGAGATATTTATGGGCAGTAATACTGTCCGTATCATTAAGTCTACCAAGAAATGTCCTATCCTGGCTGTCCCGCAAAGCTATGACTTTATAACACCGGCAGAAATTGCCTTTGCAACAGATTTTAACCGATTTTATTCATTATCGGAGCTGCAGCCGTTGATTGATCTGGCCGATGCATTTTCCGCCACGATCCGAATAGTGCACGTACAGTATGAAATAAAAGCATTAACCGAATTGCAGCAGTTCAATCTAAACTTACTTCGAAAGTATTTTGCAAAGGTGGAGCATTACGTTCATACCGTATCAGAGTTGAATTCAGTCTCCCGTACGTTAGAGGTATTTTCCAAGGAACTGGATATCCATTTGTTGGCCATGTTAAATTACCAGCATAGCTATGTAGAGCGTATGACCCGGGAACCTATTGTGAGACGCACTGCATTTCACACGCAAATACCCCTACTGGTTATCCCAGAACTGGGCATGCATGTTGCAGCGAAACCGAGACGGGTAGAAGCTGAGGCCGTGTAAATTTGGTTCAGTCGTTGCTTATTGGTGCATCTTCATAGAGATCCTCAAAGGTTTTGGTAGTTTTATAATTGTCGGTCAATACTTTATAGACCATATAGACTACCATTGCCTGACCAAATACCATGAGATAAAATACCCAATGAAAGGCAAAATCCAAACTTACCATAAGGGTTAACAACACAAGAAGGGAGGTGGTAAAGCCTACGACACCCATGGCAGAGATCTTCATCTTTTATTTTTGTTTAACAAATTACATATTATCGATAAACAGTAAAATTGTTTATGAGAAGATTAACACCTCTTTTCTGTCATAGTACCCAGCTCCACCACGATTCAATATTGGCAATGGGATCATTGTGCTACGAATACTTTTATTTTACTTAATGCTCATTCAGGTATTTGTGTACCAAACTAATAGAAATGGCTCCTTCCCCAACAGCCGAGGCCACTCGGTTCATAGCGCCACTGCGCACATCTCCGGCAGCAAAAACTCCGGGCACACTTGTCTCTAATAGATAAGGGGGTTGATTTTGTCGCCATTGTATTACGCCATTACCATTATCCAACACATCCCTACCGGTAAAAAGAAATCCTTTTTTGTCCTTCAAAAAATCCTGCCCTGTCCATTCCGTATAGGGTCTTGCCCCAATAAAAATGAAAATTGCACGGGCCTCACGTTCCCTAACTTCCCCGGTGGTATTATCCCGAAGCACAATCCGTTCCAAATGGCCTTCACCTTTGGCTTCAATAATTTCCGTATTTGCAATGAGTTCAATGTTTTCCGTAGTATCAATTTGATCAACCAGGTAGGAACTCATTGTAGCGGATAAGGAATCGCGTCGAATGACGATATGCACTTTTCTGGCAAATTTAGACAGGTACATGGCACCCTGTCCGGCACTATTTCCACCGCCAATAATATACACATCTCCATCTTTACAGGTGTGTGCTTCCGTAGTTGCCGCGCCATAATATACCCCTGCACCCGTAAGGGCCTCCATTCCCGTATTTGCCAATTTGCGATAGTTAACACCCGTAGCAATTACAACGGCCTTACTTTTAATGCTACTATCATCCGAAAGTTGTATTATTTTATACGAATCCTGCACTTCTATTTTGGTAACCTCCACCGGGGAGAGAAACTCAATGCCAAAACGAGTGGCCTGTGTAATGGCCCTTCTCGCTAAATCCGCACCACTTAAACCCTTAGGGAATCCCAAATAGTTTTCAATACGGGAACTGGTCCCTGCCTGTCCTCCCGGAGCTTTTCGATCTACCAATAAGGTCTTGAGTCCTTCACTCCCGCCATACACTGCCGCTGCAAGGCCCGCAGGGCCCGCCCCAACAATAATTACGTCGTACAAGTCTTCCCGCGCCTTAACGTTTAAACCCAGCTTTTGTGCAATATCCGTTAAACCAGGATTCTTTAGTAAACTACCATCCTCAAAAAAAACTGCTGGTAATTCTTTGGATTCCAGTTCATTGCTTTCAACAAGTTCTTTGGCCGTAGGATCGCTCTCTACATTTAAGAATAGATAGGGAAACATATTTCCGGCAAGAAAATCCTTGATATTATGAGTATTGGGCGAAAATTGATACCCAACAATACGCAATCCTGCAAAAGGTGGAGAATAGTTGGCCAACCAGTCCTGAAGCACATCGTCAATTATGGGATATAGTTTTTCCTCGGGTGGATTCCAGGGTTTCAACAAATAGTAATCCAGTTGCACCTCATTTATGGCCTTGATCGCGGCATCCGTATCGGAATACGCGGTTAGCAGCACCCTTTTTGCCTGGGGATAGGTGGCCATCGCCTTTTCGAGGAAATCAACGCCCAACATTTCCGGCATACGTTGATCCGAGAGGAACAAGGCTACTTCTTCTCCTTTATTTTTAAGTTCCTTAATCGCTTCCAGTGCCTCTACCGCAGAATCGGAGGCCATTATGCGATAATCATTTCGATAGCGGGAACGCAAATCCCCTCGTATGGCTGATAAGACCTGAGCATCATCGTCTATGGCAATTAGTATCGGCTTTTTCACGCGCTTTCTTCTTTTAAGTTACCAATGGGTAAACAGACTTCAAAAACGGTTTTCCCGGGTTTGGATCGCATTTTAACCTGGCCGTTGTGCTGCTTTACAATTTTCTGGACCATATCAAGGCCTAGACCTGTACCCTTGCCAATTTCTTTTGTAGTAAAGAAAGGTTCGAAAATCCGGGTTTGATGCTCTTCAGATATGCCATGACCGTTATCCTGAATATAGACGTTCACAAAATGCTCCGAAGCCTTTGTTTCTACATGTAATTGTCCTCCATCCCGGGGTAAAGCGTCAATAGCATTGTCAATGAGGTTGGTCCATATTTGGTTAAGTTCCCCGGGTAGCCCCATAATTTTTGGCATGTCTTTATCAAAATCCACATGTACCTCGTGTCCCACTTTGGCCAATTTATGATTTAGCACATTCAACGTACTTTGCAGCCCGGTCTGCAGGTCTACCAGCTGAAAATCCAGGCTTTGATCCATATAGGAATACGTTTTTACGGATTGCACCAAAGTTCCTATCCGTGAAGAAGCCTCCTTAATGTCTACTACCGTTTTATGGGTAGTCATATTTTGCACGATCCATTTGAGCACCGGGTTAAAATCTTCCTCACGGAGCAGCGATTTTACATAAAGTAAGTTGTCGGTAGTGAAGTTATAATCCACTAATAAAGGTACCAGATCGTATTTATCCTCTAAGCTACAATCCGTAAACCAATCGTAAAGATCATCTTCTAATTCGCTTTTCTCCAGCATAGAAAGCGCACTTGGTTTTTCCTCCAACTTCTGATACATAAATTGGTTGATCTTATCAATAGCGTCATCATCCGCTTTTATTTTGATCACTTTCTTAAAGTCCTCCGGAAGCCCCATGAGATGTTGTTGTAACAACGATGCACTGCGAACCATAGCGGAGGCCGGGTTATTTAACTCGTGGGCAAGACCCGCTGAGAGTTTGCCCAGTGCAATCAGTTTCTCATTCTGTACCTCTATTTGTGTAAGATTACGAATACGATTATTCATTTCATGCACCAGTACTTCGGTAAGCTCATAGAACTGCACGATCAACTCTCGAAGAAGCGTTCTATTTAACTTACCTACTCTGGAAGGTTGGGTTGCCCTAGCAAACCCTCCGGCATCTTTAGCTCTTGAGTACGGTAAAAGTCCGGAGATATCGTGTTTTTGCAATCTTCCAAAGGACTTTCTATTCTTATTTTGTAAGAAGTAAAGTTCAAAATCCCCCTCAAAAATAAGCAGGAGGTTGTCTATTGCGCTTCCTTTTTCAAACAGAAATCCACCTTTCGGAATTTCTTCAATAACCAAATGATCGCCTAACCACGTTAACTGGGCTTCAGGAATGTTTTGAAGTTGTGGGAATTGCTTTAAATCTTCTATCATTTTTTTACAGTAATCCGTTTCAGAAAAACACTTGCTTTCCTTCCCGAAAGATAACGAACTCAAAGGCAATTTGATCCTTAAATTTTCATTTTCCCAAACCCTTAATATTTGTAAATTAAACCCGCTAAAAACCCAACCCATGCAACACCATGTTCTCCTCAACTTATTTGCCATCTTTGGCGTCGCTACCGCGGTTATCGTTATCTGTAAATTCTTAAAAATCCGATATATTATTGGTTATCTGATCACGGGTGTTTTGCTTAGCCCAAATACCAGCAAGTACTTCGCAGATATGGAAGAGGTGGAAGTATATGCCGAAATCGGGATTATCCTGTTACTTTTTACTGTGGGACTAGAATTCTCTTTCAGCAACCTAAAGCGGATCAAAAACTATGTGCTGGTAGGCGGTGCTTCACAGGTATTTTTTACCATTTTCCTTACCGCCGGATTGATTTGGTTATTAATGCGACCTTCCTGGGAAGAAAGTATTTTTTGGGGCTTTTTATATGCCCTGAGTAGTACTGCTATTGTTATAAAAGTGCTCCAGGACACCAATAAGATCACCACTTCTCATGGTAAATTCATTCTTGCTGTACTCTTATTCCAGGATATCATGATTGTACCGCTAATGCTATTTACGCCTATTCTCGCCGGGGCAGGCGATAGCAGCCCCCTGGAAGCGTTGCTTTGGCTGTTGGGAAAACTGGTGGTAATGGGGGGAATTGCCTATTTACTGGCCCGCTTTGTTATCCCTTTTTTCTTAAAGACCGTAATGAAAGTGCAAAGTCAGGAGGTTTTTCTGATCGCATTAGTTTTTCTGGTTACCGGGATCGCTTTATTGACGGAAGAATTAGGGCTCTCCCTGGCGCTCGGTGCCTTTATTGCCGGATTGATCATTGCGGAAACCGAATACCATAGAATGGCTATCTCCTGTTTTCTACCCTTTCGCTACGTATTTATGAGCTTTTTCTTTATCTCAATGGGCATGTTACTGGATTACAACATATTTACCACCGATTTCGGCTGGATCGTATTCTGGTTTTTCTTTGCTTTGGTTGTTAAGGCAATTGCTGGGATACTCGCAGTTAAGGTGATGAAGTTGGATTGGAAAACAGCTTTAGCAGTAGGTTTCTCTATAGCCCAGATCGGAGAGTTCTCTTTTGTTTTAGCCCAAAGCGGCTTGGAGTACGATCTTATCAGCCAAAACAACTATCAGATCTTTTTGGCGGTATCTATCCTCCTCATGTCGGTAACCCCCTTTATGGTTAGTCAGGCAGAAAGGATACACCCTTCCTTTACTAAACTTCTTAGCATGAAAACCAATGGATGAAAAGAAATTAAAACTATACGGTACCAACTGGTGTCCGAAATCGGCAAATCTTCGGAACTATTTGCAATCTATCTGGGTGGAGTTCGAAGACTACAACGTAGAAACGCAACCTGAGGCAGACCAAGCGGTAAGGAATCTATATGAAGGAAAACTAAAATTCCCTACAGTTACCTATGGGGAAACTTTTTTAAAAAATCCTTCCCTTAAAGAACTGGATGTTTTTTTGGATGAGCATGGTTTGAAGGAGTAGGTACTTCTTGAAATTCTTGCCGGGGCACCAATGTTTATCTATTAACCCTTTTTAACAACTTCCTTCCGAAATCTATACATCTCCGACATAAAAGTATAACCGTTTCACCTAGATGCTCTGCTACTTTTGATCTCCACGAGAATTAAAAGTGATGAGAACCCTTGTTTTAGCGGTAAAAAATTGGAGTATTAAGGGATGCGTTTCGATAAGTTTTCTGACTTGTCTCTTCAGTTGTGCATCTGGAATAACATCTATCGCAGTTGGGGATCAAGAGGTTTTTCAACTAAAAAAGGCATTCACCAATGTCTTTTTGATCAAAGGGCAAAACAATAGTTTACTGGTGGACACCGGACTTCCGGGTCACCGTAGGGGCATCCTGAAATTATTTAAAAAATCCAGGACCGATCCCAAGTCGTTAAACCTGGTGATTCTCACACATGGTCATCCAGATCACGGCGGCAACGCCCACTATTTACAACAAGAATTTAATGCCAAGATCCTTGTAGGCCGTGGTGATGAAATACTTTTGGAAAACGGAGGACGTGATGACAGTTTATGCCACTATGGTATCATGGGCTGGACTGTAGCGAACACTGTGGCGAAGCGGCGTTACACCCCACTTACAGCTGACATCGTATTAGATTCTATTGAGTCGCTTAAACCCTATGGCTTTGATGGATATATTCAACGAATTCCAGGACATACCAAAGGTTCCATATACCTTAAAATAGAAGAGGTGCTAATCGTGGGAGATATTATCCGTGGAAAGCTCTTGAATCAAGACCAGCCCAAAGCACATTTTATCATGTGCGATAGGGATCAGAACCTAAAACAAATTGCTGCACTTGCAGCGCTAGATAGTGTAGGGCTTTGGTTACCGAGTCATGGAGACCCTCTTCCCATTGCCGCTATTGAAAAATTCATTACTCCATAAAAATTACAAAATGAAAAAAAAAACTTTGTTCCTGACAGTAGTAATACCGTTAATAGCGGTTGCTTCAACCCTAGGGCAAAACGATACTCCAGGAGCATTTTCCATTGAGTCCAATGCGCTGAATTGGTTTTCCAATGGCTATTCATTAGGCGGCTATTATTTTTTACCCAACACAAAAATCAGTCTTGGGGTGGGGATTGAAGGACTGCGCTATACCGATGACAACCTTAAGGAAACTGCATTTGAAAACGGGGATTTGATCGACGAGGTACAATTGGATTACCTGGCAAGAGTGGAATTCAGATATCATTTCAAAGAACACCATGAGGGGTTTTACGCCGGGGTTCGTGCCGGATTTGAAGAGTGGACGCTTTCCTTGGAAGATAGTGAAGCGAGTGTGGAAAATGGGTTTGTTAGCCCAACGATCGGTTATATCTGGCACCCCTGGGGTAAAGATGGCCTAATGATCCATCCTTTTTTTGCCGGAATTTTTATTCTCGGTGATGGGGAAGCTACCCTTGGGCAGGTGAATATAAATCTCAATGGATTTTTACCCAACCCGGGAATTGCAATTGGCTTCAAATTCTAGAAGCACAACCATGAAAAGATTTTTTAAATGGACAGGATTCCTGCTTTTGGGCATACTACTGATGTTTCTCCTGTGGTATTACGTAAAAGATCCTGCTGTGACCTTAGCTGAACCCAAAAATGTTTCGGTACAATTTGAGGGCGCCTTTTTGGCCCTCTCCGATGCAGATATGGTAGCTACGGGATATGTAGACGGAAAAACAAAGAAACTACCTGAACTTAGTGATACGCTCTCTTATATTGAGGCAGTGAATGGGACCATGAAGATTACGAAAAGTCATTTTGCCAGTAATTCCGTTATCTCCTGGCCTGCGGTTCTGGAGTGGCATACAGAATTTCAGTATGCATACATCGCAGAAACCCGAGCTGCATTAAAAAATCCCAATGCAACTTTTAAGGATGTATTTGCAGATTTCCCAACTGGGGAAGTGATTTCGGTGATCGATTTTTCCAAAGATCAGCCACAACTCCTTCAAACCAAAACCGTGGGGAAAAACATCCAAGGTGTTAGCATTAATGCGAAAAGGGATCTAATAGCTTTCGGATCCACAGAGCAGGGTAAAGAACTTGGGATTGCTTTTTTAGAAGAAGGATTACTACAAGACATCCACTATTTCTCACACCGGGATATTCTACCCCTTGCAACCAACAATTCCGGGATCAGAACGGTAGAATTTCATCCTACAAAAAACATCCTGGCCGTAAATCTAAACAATACCTATCTGGTCTATTATGAGGTTAAAATTGAAAACCATACCCTACGAGCCATTGAATTGGGTAAGCCCATTGAAGTTGCCAAAAGATGGAGTGTAGGCAATTGGCATCCCTCAGGTGATTTTTTTATCCTCACCGATGTTGCTTGGGGTAACGGTGTTCTTGGAGCAATAGTAAATAACCCCGGATATCTGGTATCGGTAGCATTTGATAGAATCACAAAAAATGAAGTTATCTCCAAGGTAAAGGTAGACCTAGGACCGGAAGGTGCAGACATTAGCCCGGATGGGAAATATGCGATTGCCGTGAATATGCGAAGAACCTATGTGCCCAGCGAAGGATATGGTTTTGTCAATGCCAAGGCATTCTCGTCCCTTACACTGGTCAAAATTGACGTAAACTCCGGAGTACTTCGTCGATTAGGAGATCATTACGGTTTTGAAGGCGCCCTACCGGAGGATGCCATTTTTGATAAGGAGAGTAATTTCATTGCGGTAGCCGTATATCATGCCATAGAAAATCCAGAAGCCGGATGGATCGATTTTTGGGAAATTATTGATGATCGATTGGTATATACCGGTCAGAAGATTAAAGTTACCCGAGGGGTCCATAATTTATTGCTTATTGATTAGACTGAGCAGGATGATGTTGCTTTTCCAGCATTATCCCTGAGCTTCGAATATTTTAAATTTATACTATGAACGAACACCCCTTTCATATCGCCACCATCACTGAACTTCACCAACTTGCTGGTATAGCTGCACCACAACATCCCCTGATCAGTCTGGTACGAATAGAAGATTTACCTACCTTACCAAAAGGGTATCCTTCGCGTTTTACCTATGGATTTTACTCCATTGGTCTTAAAAAAAACCTCAAAGGATACGTAGAATACGGTCGAAAGCAGTACGATTTTCAAAAAGGGGTAATGGCCTTTACCGCCCCCAATCAGTTAATTTCTTATGCCAATTCCGATGCCAGTGAAGCCAACGGATGGCTCATTTTTTTTGACCCTTTCTTATTGCGAAGTACTGTTTTAAAGCACAAAATTCAGGATTTTGGGTTTTTCGATTACGAAACGTACGAAGCACTTCATATTTCGCAAGGCGAAGAAGACCAGATCCAGGAAGTCTTTAAAAACATCAATAGGGAGTATATTCTTCCAATTGATAGTTTTAGCAAGGAAGTGATGTTAGCAAATCTGGACTTGCTACTCACCTATTCAAAACGGTTTTATACGCGACAGTTTATTACCCGTAATGATACGGATGACACTTTGTATCAAAAATTCCTGAAGGACTTGGATAATTGTTTTAAAGACACCAATCCTACTAGGGAAAAAATACCGGATGTTCGCTATTTTTCTGAACGACTTGGGGTCTCTTCAAGATATCTTAGTGATTCGCTTAAGAGCATATCCGGAAAATCCACCAAGGAACATATCGACTTCAAGATTGTACAAATTGCCAAGCAATTACTCATAAGTTCCAACTTAAGTATTGCAGAGATTGCCTATGAAATCGGGTTTGAATATCCCCAATACTTTAGCCGTTTTTTTAAAAAGAGCGTAGGGGTTACCCCTACGGAATTCAAATCGAAACGATCCAGGTATTGACCGACTTAAAACCCGTTTTTGAGCAAAAAATCATTGCGCATCTTTTCGCGTACTGCACTGTCCCCTGGCGCACCACCATTATAAAAATGACCGGAATTCGGAAATGACCGATAATCGAACACATTGGAAGTCTGTTCCATTTTATTCCAAAACGCTTCAAATTCAGTAAATTTTACCATGGTATCCCGCTCTCCATGAAATGCCAATATGGGGGGTAATCCTTCTCTGACCAGGAATAAGGGAGAAATTTTTTTGGCGTCATAGTCTATGTCATACACCTCCCTATGGGTTACATCATAAGGGGTTGAGCCCAGTATTATGGCATCTGGTCGTGAACTGTATTGATCAGGCATTCCAAAGTTGGTTTTATCTATCATCGCAGTAGCTAACGCTAAATGTCCTCCGGCGGAAAAGCCCTCAACCAGTATTTTGTTAGGATCGATCCCCAACTGTTCTGCATTTTCCCGAACCCAAGCCACTGCCATTAACGCATCAACAACCGCATCTCGAATAGTAGCACCGTGACTGTTGCGCAGTCTGTAGTCGAAAGCGATACCTACCCTTCCTTCTTCTTCAGCTCCCTTACAAGCACTATAGGACCATTCCGGCATACCCATGGCCCATCCCCCTCCGTGAAAAAACAAATGGGCCGGTCTGCTCGTTGTTGCACTGTCATTGCTTGGTGTAAAAACATGGGCATAGAGTTTCGCTTCGGGGGTGGTGCTATACAGCATTAGGGTATCGGCATCACTTCGTCGGTTATGACCAATATCCATAAGTCCCTCAATCTCTTTTAACGTAGTCGTATCCTTCACATCCACCCTAGCCATCTTATAACTATTCGCTAATGCTTCAACACGATACGTCCAAACATGCTGATTGAAATGTTCTTTGATGAGCGCATCCTGAATCGCTTCCTCCGCATTGAGATTAATAATAGCTTCGTACCGGGAACTTATCCGCTTTACCGGTGCGTGATACGGATGTCTCATTTTATAAGCTCCTGTGGCCAAAAGGTCCAAATAAAAGTTGACGCATCGCTTGTAGTTGGAAGAACGGATAAATAGGGGGTCATCAAAACTGCCTTCCATAAGTGCTTCAAAATACGTTGGTGGTAAGCTAACAACTTCTTTGTAATTATGATGGCGATGATAATTTTGGGGATAAAGCAAATGATATCGTCGGTTTCTAAAGACAATGTCCGTTTTGATCCGATGCAAAAAATGTTCGTTCACAGACGCACCATTCCCAAAAAATTCCTGAAACAATGCGGTCTCCAAGTTTTCTAGCGAATCGATGGTAGTTTTGAAAGCTGCAGGGGTTTTGGTGAATACTGCCGCATTATAGGTATCAAGGTAGTTTGAATTATCCTTGGCCTGTTTTCTGTGGTGTATCAGGAAAGTATTGATTGCTGCACCTTCGCCTTGAAACTGTACACCCTCTCCATTAAAAACGATGTGCAAACGGTCCCCCGGGTGTAAAAACAATTCAAAATTTTGACCGTTGGTTTCCAGGTTCACAAAGGAAGGCGTGTCTAAAAAAAGGCGGTGTTCAAAAGTACCGTCCTGCTGCATTTTTATCTGATCCCCCTTTACGGTAAACCGGGATACGTTTTGAGTGTCATCCCTACCAGAAAGTAAAACATTGGTGGTTTGTGCCATGGAAAGAAAAGAGCAGCTATACATCAGGCAAACATGGAGAACTTGAATACATTTCATGATTTTCCGAAATTATTTGGTATACATGCTTCAAAAGGAAGCAGTTGTCCTGTAGACAACAGTTTTTTTAAAAGGTTTCAGTGGAAAGCAGCAAGTCATATAATTTAATATAAAGACTATTTGGTTTTTTTGTTAATAAAATTTACTTTAGCTGTAAACTAAACCACTTGGACAAATTATCTCGTACTAGGCAAAACATTATTGCATCCAGTGCTGCCCTATTCAACACGTATGGTTATTATGGCACTTCTATTTCGGATGTTTTACAAGTATCCGGATATTCTAAAGGAGCTCTTTATAATGCATTTGAAGATAAAGAGGCACTGGTAAAGGAAGTATTTAAATACAACTTGAACCGCCTGCAAACGGCCTTCATTCAAGCCATAGCTAAAAAAGATAACGCTCGGGATAAACTGTGTACCATTCCAATGTTTTATGCCGAGTTTGACCTGGAGTATGTGGTACCAGGAGGTTGTCCCATTCTAAATACTGCTTTGGAAACCGATGACGCACACCCCCGGTTGAACACGCTGGTAAGAAGCGCTTTTGAAAACTGGATCGCTATTATTGTAGGTATACTAGAACAGGGGAAGAAAACGGGAGAGATCAAACCGGATCTTATTTCGAGGTCCTTTGCCCTTTATATGATAAGTACAATAGAAGGTTCAATAGCATTATCCAAAACCTATAAGGATAGTGGTATACTAAAGCAAAACATGCGCCTTTTGACGCAGCATATTCAAGAAAGGATATAATTTTTTTAACCAAAAACAAACCATTCAGTTTTTATGTTAACAAAAAGAGCTGTCATTACCGGGATGGGTGCAATTACCCCTTTAGGTAATTCGTTGTCCGATTTTTGGACGAACAGTATTAAGGGAGTAAGTGGAGCAAAAAAAATAGATTCTTTTGATGTGTCTTCTTTTAGCACCCGTTTTGCTTGTTTGGTAAAAGACTATGATCCTTCCCAATGGTTAGATCACAAAGAGATCCGAACTACAGATCTGTTTTGCCAGTATGCACTATCAGCTACGGACGAGGCGATCAAGGACTCCGGCTTAGACCTCAACGCGCTTAACCCGTATGACATTGGCGTAATATTTGGCAGTGGACAAGGCGGCATGGCTACTTTTGAAAAAGAAGTTTCGGCCTATTCAAAAAGGGAAACAAAGCGGTATAGTCCTTACTTCGTTCCCAAGATCATAACCAATATGGCTTCAGGACTTGTCGCGATCAAATACGGAATAATGGGTATATGTTACACCACCGTTTCTGCTTGTGCCACAGGCAATACCTCGCTTATGAATGCGCTGAATTACATCCGTTTGGGAAAAGCCAAAGTAATCATTTCGGGAGGTGCCGAAGCTCCCGTTACCCCTGCCTCACTGGGAGGATTCGGCTCAATGCGCGCACTTTCCACTCAAAATGAAGACCCTTCCACTGCTTCAAAACCTTTTGATACTAACCGCAACGGATTCGTAATGGGCGAAGGTGCAGGGGCTTTAATCGTTGAAGAATATGAGCATGCTAAAAAAAGAGGTGCCAGGATCTATGCCGAATTGGCGGGAGCTTCAATGACAGCGGACGCCTATCACATGACCGCAACGCATCCTGAAGGGAAAGGGGCTGTAGCCGCAATGCAGGCGGCGCTGCTTGATGCTGGAATAAAAAGTGAGGCTGTAGACTATATTAATGCACATGCTACCGCTACCGCTTTGGGCGACTTAAGTGAAGCCCGTGCAATCTACCATGTATTCCGTTCCAACAAAAAAGCGGTAATCAATGCTACAAAATCAATGACGGGTCATTTGTTAGGGGCTACTGCGAGTATTGAAGCAATCCTTTGTATACTGGCCATTAATCACGGGATTGTACCGCCTACCATAAATACTAAAAACATTGATCCCAAGCTTCCCAAAGGTTTAAAGATCATTACTAAGCATTCTCTGGAAAAACAAATTAACGTGGCGGTTTCCAATGCTTTTGGTTTTGGGGGACACAATAGCACAGTACTCTTTAAAAGAATGTAAAATGACTAAAAACACCAATGCTGCACTAGCACTTCTAAAGCCCTAACAGCGTATTTGCATTACCCACCGTAAAGAAAATGGGTTACGGTCATCCTTGTGGTTCAAAAACTGAACCTCTAAAGTAAAAAACACCCTAGTTAACTGCTTCGTTCAAATTGCTCTTTTTCATTTTCAATCTAGAATAAGCTTTACATAGTGACTGCCCCGTCTAAGCCCATATTCAAAACCAGTTTCCTCCAAAACGGTTTTTCCCTGGTTTTCCAGAACCTTCCAAAAGGAAAGGTAACCGTATCTGCGGGATAGGTCTAAACGATCAAAACTGGTGAGTACCAACATATCCCCATCGGCATCAAATGCTTTGCCCTCTGGTAATATCCCCGCCCACTCACGTTCATCAAGCTTGGAAAAGGTTCCCTTTTCTTCATTAAAATCCAACAAGGTTATCGATGCTTTTTGACCGAATAAAGCAAAATCCATAGGCATAAAGTTGGTACCCATGTTGGAAACCGCAACCCGTTTTCCATTGTTACTTATTGCAAAACCTTCCGGACTTATACCGGTCTCAACCGTTGCTCCCACCTTATGGTCTCCTTTTTCAGAAAAAGCAATAGCAAGCAGGTTCCCCTTCACATCATACCCTTTGTCCCACTTCAAATCGGGAACAAGGTAATAGGTCCCGTTTTTTGAGAATTTCCCAGCACCTGCGTAGGTTCCGGCTTTTACCGACTTTCCAAAAGTTGCTATTTTGCTAGCTCCCTCTACCCTATAAAATTGGATCTCTGAAGAGGGTTCCAGGGTTACGGCAAAATGTTTGCCACCAGGATGCCAAATTCCGTGTGTTGCTGTATTTTTCTCCGTATTCAAAGATTTGGTAAGCACTTCGCCAAAGGCACTCCCGTTCCAACCGATCAAATTGATCTCTTTATGCTGCTCCCGGCAAATCACCAGGAGGTTTCCCGTTTTAGGATGTACCGAAATGGCAAGGGGATTTTCCGGAACCCTTATCCTATCCAAAACCCGTGGCGCTGCTGTACCTGAAATGGCAATGGCAAAAACCTCCGATCCGTTGGGTAGGTCCGTAAATACATTTTCAACTTTCCGAATACTTCTGGGCAGTGCTCTTTTAGTATCTATTACAAAAGCTACCTTTTTATCAAGAGAGATGTCCATACCATCTACCCAATTTGTGACTGAGTTGGGAATGTGAAGCTCCTGTGTTACAATTTTGGAAACCGTATCCCCCCATTGTATAACGGAAAAGGCATCTTCCACTCCATTTTCAGTCTTCAGACGACCATCAATATAGGCTGAAGGAACCATATCCGCATCAGACAATACCAATAGTTTTTCTGCGGTAAAGTTGAACGGTAGTTGTTGTGCTTTAACTGCATTCAACAGTAATCCGCTCACAATAAGCAAAGTAATTTTTTTCATGATTGCATTTTAAGTCATAGTAAAATAGTATTCAGATGATCTCATTGGGGAAACGATCCCCTGCCTGAAAGTCAACCATCCAATTGGGATAAGGCGTTGTAATAGCACTCACAGCGCTTAACTGTTGTAGTTCTTCTTCGCTTAAGGCAATTTCAGTGCACGCTATATTGTCCAGAAGTTGATTTTTACTTTTCGCTCCAACTAGTACACTATCAATGGTTTCTTGTTCCAGAAGCCATCGTAATGCGATCTGTGGCACGGATGCATTTTTGGTAGCTGCAACCGCTCTAAGTGTATCAATAATATCATAGACCTGCGTTCGATTTACAGGAGGGAAATCAAATTCGTCTCGTCGCCCATCTCCCGTTCTATTTGTTTTGCGGTCATATTTACCACTCAAGAATCCTCCGGCCAGAGGACTCCAGGGTAGTACGGATAATCCTTCAGATCTAGCATAAGGCAGGATGCTATGCTCAATATCCCTACCGGCAAGGGAATAATAGTATTGCAGTGCAGAAAAAGAGGTCCAGTTGTTACTTTTTGCAATACCGTTAGCCTTGGCGACCATCCATGCCGGATGGTTACAGATCCCCAGGTATCGCACTTTACCACTGCGTACAACATCCTCAAGCCCCCGCATCATTTCTTCTAAAGGAGTAATGGGATCTACACCGTGGACATACAACATATCGATACGGTCTCGCTGCAGTCTTCTTAAGCTATTGTCTACTTCCTGATAAATGTGATGTCTACTTAACCCAACTTGATTTGGTCCTTCCCCCATTCGTATGCGCAACTTTGTAGCGATGATAAGTTCATTGGATTGTGGTAATTCTTTCACGATCTTACCCATGATCTCTTCGGCCAAACCCTCGCTATAGGCATTCGCGTTGTCAAAGAAATTAATTCCTTTATCCACAGCAACTTCTATCAACTTTCGCGCTTCTTCCAAAGATTGTGCTCCAATGGCTTTCCATATACCACGACCACCAAACGTCATTGCGCCCAGGCATAATTCTGAAACCAGAAGCCCGGTTGCCCCCAAATTATTGTATTTCATAGCCTTATTTTACCCGCTCAAAATTAACCGTACTGGGTACACAGGGGTTGTCTTAGCAGTTCAGTCTTTATGGCTGAAAAGCTCAAACGGCTTGGGAAGGGCTTATTCCAAAATGCGCCTTAAAGGAACGTGAGAAATGCGCATAATCTTCAAAGCCGGCTTCGAGGTACACCATTGAAGGCGTCTTGTTGGTCTTTCTAAGTAGTGTATTAGCATATTCTAACCGTCTCCGCTTTAACCATTTGGCGGGGGTTTCATCAAAAATTGCCCCAAAATCCCTCTTGAAGGCGGCTAAACTTCTACCTGAAAGACTGGCAAATTCAGCGAGGGAAAGGTTTTTCAGATAAAAAGTATCCATGGTTTGTACAAGATCCATTTTCCCATTCTCCTGAAGTTGTAAAAGGAAATTTAAAGCCTTGCTGTTCTTTTTGGTAAGATGCAATAGCAATTCAAACGTCTTGAGTCGCAAAACTTCCTCGGTATTCGTATCTACTGCATTAAAGTAGGGCAGCAAGGAAATCATAAATCCATCGAGAATAGGAGACTTCTCCAGTTTAAGCATAGAAGCGTCATCAGGAATTCTCGTAGCGTCCTGAAAATCGTACCATTGGATAAACTCTTTTATGAATTTTGGCTTGATAAAGAAAAGTAAACTCTCATAAAAGCCTATAGCCGTACCTCCTATTTTGGTAAACTCGAACAACTGTCCCTTTTTGATGAGCACCGCTTCTCCTTTGGTAAGTTCCACCTCCTGCCCTAATGCGCTTATTATTATTTTTCCCGACAAAATGTAAATGAGCTCATGATCGGCAAGAAAAGCTTCATCCTGCATAAGCGCCTCGTAGAAGCAACTTTCCACTACGGTACACCCCTTAAGTTTTATGGTACGATGCGCATCCTCAGGGCCTAGAAGTTGATTCGGTAGCAAAAGCATTATTGACATTTTTAGTGCTTCTTAAAAATAGCAATTATCCCTACATTTCGGAGGGTTGTTCCAATCGCTTTTGTCCTATGGCAATAGGGATACAATACCGCTAATATCGTAACCGGTGTTAGAAAACATAACGTACTTGGCTATAACATCCTAAGCACTTTCCACATACAAAGCCGTAAAAATGGGATGTTGATGAACAACTACCAAGCACTTTTTGTAGCAAGTAATTTTAACAAAGCGTAGTACCCCGTGAAAACTAATCTGATGAACTTCATTTAACGTCTGTGCCGTTCCCATCCGATTCCTGCTCTAAAAAGCCCAGAATATAGGTAAGTGGGGCATTCCAGTTTAAACAGACTTCATTACTGGCATAACTACGTTCTTGATCTACCCAGGCCTTCATTGGAGGAACATTTTCCGGATAGACCACTCCTTTGGATCCATCTTGTAATCGACTATTAGGCCCGCCCACAAGCAAACCCGGTACAGGTTTGGGAATTCCATCCGCTGCACTTTGCCTATGATGGATGAACATGGGGGTTTTATCACCAAACCCGGTAACATAGCTTACCCCTTTGGCATTGTTTCCCAATATGTAATCCATAGCCTGCTGTACTCCTTTGAGATATTTGATATCCCTTGTTAACCGATAGGCCTGCGCCATTAGCATTGCGGCATTAAGCACATCACTATTGCTGCCCCAGTGGAAATCATCAATTGGTTGAAAGTACTCAAATTGCCCAGCCTTTTCCGCGAGTTGGTTTGCACTATTGAGAAGCCCCTGCTTTAATTTTTGGTACATTTCCTCTTCTCCGGAAAAATCCCCTTTGGCCAAAAGCGAAAAAACGCCTAAAAATCGCATAAATTCCGTCCAACTTTCTCCGGGTTGGAACTCAAAATTGAAGGTGTCAATCTCCAATTGATTCAGGTATGACCTATCTTTTGTGGTAACATAAAGCTCCGCGTTAGCCCAAAACCATTCGTCTTGCACATCTGTATCGCCATATTCACCCGTATGGATATCCACTGGATTTACAAATATTTTTTTAGGATTTTTTTGGGCCCAGCGATATGCGCGTTTAGCAGCTGCCAGACATGTTTGCGCATACACCGGATCTACGGGGAAGAACACCCGATAGGCCTGGGCAGCGCAAGCTGCAAAGTCTAAAGTAGCCGCTGTACTCTTTCCAACGATAAATCTGGGAGCTTTTGCCTCTGATGGCATGACCATGCCTTCAAAGTTCCTGGTGGTCAATTTATGAAAAAGTCCTCCGTCATCATCTTGCATGGTCAAAGCCCAGTCCATTTCATATTTAAGTTCGTCCAGATAATCGGATATTCCATTCCCACTTTCCGGGATGTTCAAAGCCCCATCCGCAATAGCTTCCGGATACTCTTCGTACAAACGGTACCATTGCCCTAAAGGAAAGTTTGCATTAATAACGTACTTATTGTAATCCCCTGCATCGTACCACCCTTTAGGTGAGGCCTTAAACCCTCCGGATTTTCCACTGGAGGGATGAAAAGCCACGCTATCATCCGGATGCCCTGTAGCTCTATGCCATTTGCCCGCGTATTCCTTTTCAAGTGCCATCCCGGATCGTTGATAATACAACCCCTTGATACTTCCTTTAAAAACAGTATCTAAAACGTTATTCCGTATGGCGAAGGGATATGAAATTCCCACATCGGGGATCCTGATCGAATACACTCCGGTTTCCTTGAAATTTGTGAAATCTGCAATACGCACCTTTTCATTGGATAACCCCCAGGTTTGTTCCTCTGACAAGACTCCCGAAAAGACTTTTGTTTTGGAAAGCGTATCAATTAGGTAAAAAGTGTCACCGCCGTTTACATCCGCGAGTACCGCCTTTTTAACAGCCTTCGGATAATACCCGATTTGATTGATCCGTATTTGCTCGCTATAGGCCCCAAATTGGTCCACTTCCTTGCTTTTGCACCCCATTACTAAAAATGACAGGACACCAATACTTTTTAAATTGAGTAGGATTTTTGCATATGCTGTTTGTAAGGTCATACCAAAGTATGTTCAAATGAGCGTTTTCTAAATTGTAATGGTGTAGTGCTGTAGTATTTATTGAAACAGCGATTAAAATGAGATACATTTTGAAACCCACTTTGCAGGGATACTTCGCTTACAGACAATTCAGTATGTTGTAATAGTTGCGCTGCTTTACCCAATCGCATTTCCATCAAGTAATTGGCAAAACTCTTTAACGTATGTTTTTTGAAATAGTGGCTAAAGGCAGACGGGGACATATATACGTGTTCCGCAACTTCAGCGACCAATAGTTTTCTTGAGTAGTTGGTTTGAATATATCGCAATACCGCTTCCATACGTCTGGAGCTATTTTTGTTCACTGCCGGGATATAGCCATGACTGCATAGTTTTTTAGCAGTGTCACTTCTTCCGAAAAGC
This sequence comes from Bacteroidota bacterium, assembly GCA_038750505.1. GTDB lineage: Bacteria > Bacteroidota > Bacteroidia > Flavobacteriales > Flavobacteriaceae > Croceivirga. The sequence continues at coordinate 194,394 of JBCDHD010000007.1, forward strand.
TCTAGTGCTTTTAAGATAAAAATATAGGTGTCAAAAGTGCTTTCGTAATTTAACGCCTCAATCCACTGTAGTGCCTTTTTCTTTGCCGGTTTTTTTAGTTCCAGGCCATAGCGCCCATTTTTTAAAGCCCTACTCACATTGGCCAATCCCGGAGACTGCAATACAGCGGGAGAAACCAAGGTTTGGAGAAAATGTAGTACAATTATTTTTCCATTGCCCGTATTCCGGATCCCATGATCTTGCCAGCAATGCGGCGTTCCGGGAGCAATAAGTACCACATCTTCCCCGGAAAATTGAGCGGTATGATCCCCTACCATTCGAGTCCCGGTGAGTCCCAGAGTGAATGTCAGCTCATACGCCTGATCGTGTTGATGGAAGGGATAACTCAAATCAATTTCGTTGCCTTCAAAAACACTAACTCCAAAGAGCTTATCCTCAGTTAGGGTAACATGTTCTCTTAGTATTTTCAAAACAAAACCATTTTTATGTTTTTTCCATCTCGTCCAAAAAGCGCGTACTACGTTCTCATTTTTAGCAAATCCTCTTGAATGCTTTTCATCCGAGGTTCATCCAAGGTGTAAAGGCCAACAAAAACGGCTGCAATTATCCCCGCCACCCCGGCTAAAATGCTAATCATTAAACGAATACCCCACACAGCGGATTCTGTCTGTTCCGCATTGGCCTCGAACCCCAGGTAAGACAAGATCCATCCCGTGAGTGCCCCTCCTATGGTCCATCCAAACTTTTGGGACATGGAAGAGGAAGAAAAAATCAATCCCGTTGACCTCCTCCCGTTTTTCCACTCGGAATAGTCCGCAATATCTGCATACATTGCCCATAATAACGGCATTACAACCCCGGCAGAAATTCCTATAAGCACATTGAGTCCGAAAATGGCGAAAAGTTGATTTGGTTCTAAAAAGTAGAAAACGATGCTTAGCAGAGATGCCATCAGAATCGCATAGAAAAACGCTTTTTTCTTCCCTATTCGAGCGGCCAAAGGTTTAGCAAGCACCACCCCAATAATATTGGTACCCACCCATATGGAAAGATAGGCAGAAGCCAATTCCCCATGTGAAAATTGATACTCCTGACCAAAGAGGGCCAGGGTTTGATCTTCAATGAAATACTTGAAATAATATAGCGTGGTACCGTCGCGAAGCGTATTGAAAATATTGTTGAAAACGGCGGCCCCTAAAAGGATGAACCAAGGTCCATTTTTTAAAAGGTTCTTTACATCTTCCTTTAAGGAACTTTTCTTCTCTTTGGGAGGTTCCAGCCGTTCTTTCGTGCCCAGAAATGTCAGTATAAACAGTGCGGCGGCTATGATGCCAAAAACAATAATGGCAAATTGATATCCCCTTCCATAGTCAATAGCGCCCAAATCGCCGCTTCCAAAAAACGCGACAAGATAATTTGCAGTAGCCGTAATAAATAAACCTCCGGAAAATGCCCCGATCAAACGCCAAGAGGCCAAAGACGTCCGTTCCCCAACATTACTTGTCATAACCGCCATTAGAGATGCATAGGGTACGTTTACCCCGGTGTATACCATCATCATTAAGGAATAGGTGACATAGGCATACACTACCTTCCCAGTACTTGATAGATCCGGGGTGGCAAAGGTTAGCATCCCGATTAGGGCAAATGGAATGGCCAAATACAATAAATAGGGCCTAAACTTGCCCCATCTTGTTTGCGTACGGTCACAAATAATCCCCATAATAGGATCGTTTGCCGCATCCCAGATGCGTGTTACTAAAAACATCGTCCCTACTGTTGCTGCCGAAATACCAAAAACGTCGGTGTAGAAAAAAAGTAAAAACATAGAAAAGAGTTTCCAGAACATTGAGGAGGCAAAATCCCCTGCCCCATAGGCCATCTTTTCACTCAGTTTAATTTTTACGTCACTTTCCATACCCTTGTATTGTATACTATTTTGAACATAATTTTGATGAATATGGGCATTATTATTCACAAAAAGGCAATTTTTTGAAAATACTGTCAAAAATTGACCGTATGCATCAAGTTTTTAATCGCATTATATTTGAATTTTGTCCCAAAGGAATTTCACCATTACCACAATTATGACAGCAACCCCTACAACAACCAGATTGACGAATGAGCAGGTAACGTTCTACAGAGACAAAGGATACCTACTACCTCAAAAACCACTTTTCTCAAAACCTGAACAGGATGCGCTGACCTTAATATTTGAAGAACATTTGAAAAATAAAGGCGCAAAATTATCCGACGAGCTGGACACCCCGCATTTTCATGATAAACGCCTGCTCAATTTTCTACTTGCGCCAGAGGTTTTAGCAGTAGTTGAAAGTCTGATCGGACCGAATATCGGGCTTTTTAGCAGCCATTTTATATGCAAAGAAGCGGGCAAGGGAAGACGCACCCCATGGCATGAAGACAGTGCGTATTGGGAAGGGAAATTTGACAGCCTTGACAAAATCGTTACTATTTGGTTGGCTATAGATAACGCCAACAAGGCTAATGGATGTATGGGCGTGGTCCCGGGCACCCATACCCATGGATTTTCTGAGTACGAAGCAGTGGAAGATCCCGAGAAAAGCACGTTTCCCACAGAAATCAAGAAAGGAACTTTTGAGTTGCATGATGTAGTTTGGTTTGAACTGGAAAAAGGTCAGTATTCCCTTCACGACGCCCGCATCATACACGGCGCCAATGCCAATACTTCTACAACTAGAAGATGTGGTTATACGATGCGGTATTTTTCTTTGGATATGAAGTTTGACGCAACCAATCATCCCAATCACAAATTGTATCATGCCAGGGGTGAAAACATTGCCAATACTACCCTCATCTATCGCTAACTGCAACTTAGAACTCTACCCAAATACTTGGGAATCAATTGCAGAATAGCACTAGCCGAAGGACATCTAAACAGGTCCCAATGCTGCGTAAGAATGTCCTTTTGCAAGGTGATGCTATCCATTAGTTTTACGATCATAAAACTCAGCTGCTATGATTCGCAAAGCTTTTCTAACCCTTGTTGTTGCTATTTTACTAAGTTGTTCTCAAGGCAAAAAAAATAGTGAAACCGCATACGTATGCCCACCTTGTAATTTGTCTTGCGATACCATTGTTTTTAGGGCGCCTGGTACCTGTCCGCATTGTAAAATGACGTTAATCCCGATGGACGAATTATCCAAAACATCGGCACTCGTGCTAAATGAAGTGGTACTGGAAATGGGTAGTGGTTCTTTCCTAATTGAAGGAGGATTTGAAAAGGAAAAAACGATAGGTGTGCACTATTATAGACCCGAAAATTTCTCGGTTACTTCGCCGGTCGTCCTTGTCATTCCGGGATCAGGAAGGGACGGAGATGAGTATAGGGATGCGTGGATCAAAAAGGCTGAACACTACGGTGTACTTGTCTTATCTCCGGAGTATTCGGAAAAACACTATCCCGAATTCTGGAGTTACAATCTGGCCGGTATGATCTCCGATGTGCAACTTAATCCGGAACGGACCGCCATGACCGGTTTTACGATCAACAACGACTCGAGAACCTGGCTCTTTAACGATTTCGACCGGATCTTTGATCTGGTAAAGAACAAACTTCGATTACAAACCCAATCCTATGACCTGTTTGGGCATTCGGCCGGGGGGCAGCTCTTGCATCGCTTTGCCATCTTTAACCCGGACAATAAGGCGAATCGTATCCTGGCAGCAAATTCTGGTTGGTATACGGTTCCAACGGATGAAAAGGATTTTCCGGTAGGGCTTAAAGGAAGTAAGCAATCTGCCAATAGTGTGGACTTTAGTTCAAAACTCGTCCTCTTTTTGGGGGAAAGGGACAATGCTAATGAAACTCGAGGCGATCTGCGACACACCCCTGAACTCGATGCTCAGGGACTGCACCGTCTGGCACGAGGAAAACATTTTTACAACGCATCAAAAGAAAGGGCAGCAACACTTCAAAAAGAGTTTTACTGGAAGCTTGAGATCATTCCCAATGTAGGTCATGATTTTCGAAAAATGAGTGAAGCCGCTGCCGATTTTTTATATGCCTCTCATAGCTCACCCGAATAAACCTCTCGCCCATAGGAATACTTTTTATCTATACCCCTAACCCTGATCTACCGAGTGCTCCTGAGTGGTGGGTAAATGTCCCGTCTCAGCTATAAAAAAAGCAATACGGCGCGAGGTTTCTAACGTAGCTAAGCAGGAAAAATCACTATCACCTTAACCTAATGAATTCAATACCTACCTCAAAAATTCACTACTGCTTTACTTCAGAATAGATGCCCTTAACGTCATCCTCGAAAACATCGGAAACAATAGTCGCATTCTCAAAGAACCAATGTATCTAAATCCAAATTGTATTTGCCAGAACCTGACCATTTGCAACATCTTCTTTTTTGTTCCGTCTTTAGTTTGTAACTAGTTAGTTTTTGAATTCATAGTCATATTGAACTTATATCCCGAGACTACACTATAACTCTATTTCTAAAGTGTAACGAGTAACCTTATCATAACATAAACCTTTACGAATGCTTAGGAAATTTTACTTGCTCATATTTATTTTTTGTTTCCTGATACTTTGCCCGGCACAGGTGGAAAAAACAAAGTATAGCGATGATACTACATTCCCTAAAGGCCGTTTAGGCCTTGTAATATCAAAAATTATCAACACTATAAATTCGAATGACTCGACTACGGTAAAGGAATTCATTGAAAACTATTTTACCGAGGATTTTCAAAACATTGCACCGATGCATATGCATCAAAGCCACTTTTTGAATTATTATCATCAAACCGGCGGAGTTCGCTTTTACAGTATCAGAACCTATGCGCATGAAAACCCAAAAGAAAAAGTGCTTATTTTAAAAGATGAAAACTATGATTCCTGGCATAAAATAAGGTTTTCATTTATTGATAATAATGAACGTATTATGAGAGGAATCGGTTTTTCTCCTGCTGAGATCCCCATGGATATCCTCAAATCAAAAATTTCGCCAACGGAATTAGTAAAAATATCCAAGAAAATAGTCAAAAAAATATCCGATCAAGATCTTTTCTCCGGCACCATATTAATTGCAAAGGAAAATGAAGTGTTGTATCAGGATGCGCGGGGAGAGGCTTCAAAAAGATTTCATACTAAGAACAATTTGGACACGAAGTTCAATATAGGATCAATGAACAAAATGTTTACTTCGGTAGCAATTTTACAGCTTGCCGAACGGAAACTATTGGATTTAACTGAGCCCATAAGCAAATATGTAGATGAAACCTGGCTTCCAAAGGAGATAACTTCTAAAATTAACATACATCACTTACTTTCCCATACCAGCGGTTTGGGTAGCTATTTTAATGAGACTTTCTGGAATGCTTCACGTTCTTCTTTTAGGAATATCAATGATTTTAAGCCCCTCGTAAAAGTGGATTCCCTCGCTTTTGAGCCTGGAGAGCGATTTAGTTATAGTAATACCGGAATGCTTTTATTGGGTGTGATTATTGAAAAAGTGACCAGTAAGGACTATTTCGAGTATGTAGATGTCAATATTTTTCAACCAGCACGAATGATGAACACGAACTCTTTTGAAATGGATCAACCCGTTGAAAATCTGGCAATAGGATATTCCAGATCAGATAATAGCTTTGGATGGGAAAACAACCTCTATAAGCACGTCATAAAAGGTGGTCCGGCTGGAGGAGGTTTCTCAACTATTGGTGATCTCCATAGATTTGCCATCGCATTACGCAATGAAAAACTCGTATCAAAACAATCCTTGAAGCTTCTTTGGACGGATCACGCGAGTTCTGGTTATGGATATGGTTTCACAATAGAAAAAGGGGCAAGTGGCAAGGTAGTTGGACATAGTGGCGGATTTCCAGGCCTTAATGCTAACCTGGATATGTTTCTAGATACGGGTTATTTGGTAGTTGTAATGTCAAATTATGACGGTGGAGCTAGTCCTCTTGCAAAAAAAATTAATCATCTTATTGCACGACTATCTGAGTGACGCTTTACACCCAAATCAATTCGCTTAACTTTTAGGTGCGGACAGGGAATCAAACCACTTTGCCCTTGTCCCCGCGAGCCACTAGATTAGATTCCTATTCCCGGATGGAAACAGAGGTAAAGTCATCTCGAAATACCGATTCTCCTTTACTATTTTGTAGCTCAACATTGTCGATCATCCCTAAACCATCAAAGAAATAGCTAATTTCCATTACGGGCCCTACAGATTCCATATAGGAAGTAGAAAAAACACTTTCGCCGTTCAATTTCAAGACGACATTTTTGTCCTCAGTACGGATCTCTACATCATTCCAGGTATACACATTTGTGGCCAACATCGTAAGATCTTCGGTTTTGCCATTATGCTGTTTGTCACCTATGGTAACAAACAATTCACTACCGCAACCTTTGTTCCCCAACATTACCCAATAATACCCATATACCCCCTGGATATGTATGCTGATCATAGGACAATCTACCGCTTCCAGGGGTGCCATCCTGAACGTAGTTTTATGGGTTAAGTTGTCTCCATCCAATCCAAAATCCCGTACCTGATAAAAGGCTTGCTGAAACTTTTGATTAATATCGATTCCCTTTGCCGTTATCTTTTGGTTATCCAAGGCCAAGTAGTCTTCCCCTAACCAATGTTGCTTCCCAAAAGTGATAATATTGGATATGGGTTGGCGTATGGCAATGAACCAATCTTCATACGTAACGTGTACCGGGGTTGTCGCAATAAGCTGATCGTCAGCAATCAGCTTCGCGGTAAAGTAGCCGGGTATGTAGTAGATGTCAGTACGCTCCGAGGTACCTTTAAAGAGTTCCACTCTTCGCGAGCTATCCCAACTTTGTTGTAAAAAGAAATGTTCTGCCTGTACTTCTTCAATATCATAGGTAAATACCACCGTATTGGGCAGTTGGTTGTCTACTGTTTTTCGGTAATCGAAGTTTACCTTCGCAGGTTTTGTATCTCCCTTTTTAAGTACGTCTCGCATGCTAAAAAAAACTAAGATCAAAGGGAGGAGTACCAGTACCGCTACCGCAATTCTTCTGAGGTCTGGTTTTAATTGGTAGTTTCCCTGGCTTTTTGGAGGTCTTCTAAGGCTGACCTTCCTGGACAATCGTTCTGCTTTGAGTCCTTTCCAGTTGGTAGCAAAGGCCACCTGAGTAAGTGCATCCAGGGTGGAAATATGGGGTAAGCGATGGTATTGATTGGTCCATATTCTTTTTAAGGTAGATACACTTAATCTACATCCTGTTTCATTCTGGATATAAAAGGAAAGAAAATCATAGTCCTTTTGGGTCCAACTCTGCCTGTCGGTCAAACCGGATTTTAACTCAACCTGATGTTTTATTTCTTCTAAAAGCTCCCAATCAGAACTCATTATCTCCTTTGTTAGCAGTGTGTTATGTTCATGAACCAAAAGTGAATCAAAAATGAACTAAAAATGCGGCCCCCGCCAGTTAAGGCCCTACTACTTTTAGGTACATCAATTCAATAAATAGACAATCAAAATGAAAATCAGTTACACTAATTTACTGCTTATTACCTTATTTACTGTGGTCACGCTCAGCGGGCAACAATCCATATTCAATGCCAACCAGAGTATGATCTTATCAGAAGATAACGAAAGGGTATCCTATAAGGACACTATTTTCAAAGGAAAACAGGCCTTAAAACTCGACGGAAAAAGTAGTTCAATTGCATTTTTAGAGGGCCTTGAGGCTTCTAATTTTAGAGTGGAAATGGACATTGCAGGAGAGATCATGTCCGGTTTGGGCTTTCATGCCAACGATGGTTTTAACTACCAATTCATTTACTTTAGACCCGGTATGGGAGGCACACGTGAAGCCATTCAATATATTCCCATTTACAACGGGGCTTTAAGTTGGGTGTTCTACAACTACCCTATCTATGAAACGATCGCAGAAGTAAAATCGCTGGAATGGTTCCACGCAGCGTTTGAGGTTCGGGGAAACAATCTGAAAGTTTTCGTGAATGATGAAAAGGATCCCAAAATGGATATTACCCTTCTTGACAACCCAATTAAAGGAGGAAAACTTCTGCTTCGAAGTTTATTTGGCCCTTCGTATTTTGCCAATGTTACCTACCGCAGTTTACCAGAGGAAGATCGTGGTAAACGCAGTGTTCCAAATGAAGCATTTCTCACTGCCTGGGAAATTTCCGGGGAGTTTCCGAGAGCAGACTCAGCTACTGATTTTGAAAATATCCTGAACCAGGCCAATGCGGCGAAGGAATGGAAAAGAATTGATGTTCCGGAAGACAACTATGTTAACCTTTCCCGCTACTTTGACTATCCAAAAGGCGTGGTGGTCGCCAAAACTACAATTACAAGTGAAACAGATATTCGGAAAAAACTCCATTTCGATTTTGTGGGCAGGGTGCAACTACTGTTGAATGGAAATATCTTTTTTGACTATCACAAGATAAGGTTTGAACGTATGTTCGACGGTAGCTTTACCATTGGATTACCTTTAAAAAAAGGAGATAACGAGCTCACTGTAATTGCTGAAGGGGATGCTTCTTTTTTCGGGAAGGGCTTTCGATATCTGGGACGCGATCAACATACGAATTGGGGCTTTATAGCCCGATTGGATGACTAAATAAGACCGGTCAGATGAAAATACGATTCCTTAGGCTATTCCTGATCATCTTTGTGATGATAGGATGTTTCCAAAAGCATGAGCCAACAAAAACAATATTGGTGCAGGAAGTTGCTACTACAAGTGATCGCAAGGCGGTATTTGTAGCACTAGATACGCTAATTCCCTCCCTTTTGGAGAAATTCGAGGTTCCCAGTATCACCGTAAGCTACATTGAAGATGCAACAGTTGCATGGTCTGGTGTTTTTGGGCAACGTAGCCCAGGGGTCAAGGCCGATACCCAAACCCTGTATTTATGTGCTTCCATTACCAAACCCTTGACCACAGAAGTTTTTTTACGTCTTGTTGATCAGGGAAAAGTATCCCTGGATGAGCCGATGTATCCGGACTTCGTAGACCCGGACATAAAAAATGATCCCAGGGCAAAACTACTCACCCCCAAGCATGTACTAACTCATCAGACCGGCTTTCCGAATTGGCGTAGGATGACCGGTGGCGTACTTAAATTTGTAAATGATCCGGGCACGCAAATGGGGTATTCCGGGGAAGGGTTTTACTATTTGGTGCGATTTGTAGAGCAAAAGATGGGAAAGCCCTTTAACGAAATTGCACAAGAAGTACTATTTGATCCTTTAGGTATGGAAAATTCCGCTTTAAGCGAGCAAGCGTGGTACGAGGATCGTTTGGCATGGCCGAAATTTCCCAATGGCGACTGGGTGTCGCCAAGAACACGGAAAGAAGCCTTTGGAGCAGGGGGATTGTTTACCACAAGCGAGGACTATGCCCACTTTTTGATCAGTATCATGAAAAATGAAGGGGTATCACTGGCATTGCGAAACCAACAGTTCAGTATTTCACTAAATCAAAAGGAACGCTGTTTAAGCTCCAGTAGCGATCCGAAAGCATGCCCCGAGCATTTGGGATTTGGTCTGGGATGGTACATTTACGACTTCGAAGAGGAACCCATTGTAGGTCATACCGGGGCTAATTTAGGGGAACGGACCCTGGCCGTTTTTTCTCCAGAGAAAAAATCAGGATTTGTTGCCATGACCAACGGTGCCAACGGCAACTATGTAATTTTTGATATTGCCAAAAAGTTGGGTCTTAATACCAGATTTCTGGCTATTGAGGGACCTAAAAGGCCTTTTGAAAAGAGCAGTCTATAATACGCTCGTATTTTCACATAGCAGCAATACCTCAAAACAAAAAGCTCAAAATAGCTGTAACGGGACCTACCTCCTCTTATTCCCGGCATACTGCATCGCCTCTCCCTTACCAAATCCATAACTAAAACCTAAAGAAACGAACCGTGCCCTAAAGCTTCTGTTAAACACTTCAAAGTCATTCTGTACGATTTGATTTTCCCGAATACGAGATGCAAAGGCATCGCGAACGCTGAAATTCAAAACAGCTTTTCCTTTAAGGATCTTTTTTCTCAGGCCGAAGTCCAAAAAAGCAATCCCATTTATCTCGCCCTGTACGGTTTGAAAGGCAGACCGGTAATTTCCGGTAGTCTCAAAATCTATGTCCCAGGGCATTTTTATTTTGGTCAAAAGTTTGGAGGACCATTGGTTGGCAGAAAAATCAAAGATGGTACCCTCAAAGCTTCCTTCTCGGGAAAAGGTATTGTAATTGAAGTCGATATTAAAAGTAAGCCACTTTGCCGGGCTGTACTTGGAATTGAATTCCAATCCCCATGCGCTGTTTGTCCCGATATTCTCGGGACGTGTAATATTCACGTTGTCCTCAAAAAATGAGATACGTTCAATAATGTCATCGGTAAAGCGATGATATACTCCCAGATTCAAGGGCGTTTTCCCAATAAAGAAAATACCGGTAACCTCATAGGAATCCGTGAACTCGGGCAACAGATTTGGATTTCCCTGCCGGATATTAAAGTTATTCCGGATATTGAAGAAGGGATTTAAATCCCATAGTCGTGGCCTGTAAATTCTTCGGGAATAGCCGGCTTGTAAGGAAACTTTTTCTGAGAACTTGTAGGAGCTGTGGACACTTGGAAAAAGGTTGGTGTAATTTTGATCATTCGCTTCATTCGTATTGACAAGGAAAGTACCCACTTCGGTATTTTCCAATCGTACTCCCGCCTTTATGCCCCACTTTTCACCTTCAAAAGCTGCTGTTCCATAAACCCCCAATACATTTTGGTCAAACTCAAAAATATTTGTTAGTCCGGGATCCGAAACAAATTCGCCCTCTATCAGATCCTGAACCTCAAAATCATTGCTCACATCGTTAAGAATGTATTGCGCCCCGGTTTCCACCGAAAAGGTATCTGAAAATGGTTTGGTATAGTCTAATTTAAAGGTGAAAACAGACTCCTGAAAATCAGTACGTGTTTTCTGCTCCGCATCCCGATCCTCTCCCGAAAGCGTGGCATCCAAAAAGTCCGAGGTTTGGTCTTTTCCAAAGAAATTACCAAGCGCACTAAAGATCAAATCATGATCTTCGTTGTCTTCAAAGTCCTTTTTATATTGAACTTCATATTGAAATTTTGGATTTCGTGCATCGGTCACTTCCGTGCGTTCCCATTCTGAAGTCATGTCCCCGGAAGCATCTAGCGCTGCAAAATTGGTGGTTGAAGGCTGGTCTTCTATTTCCAGGGCAAAATTACCGGAAATCGTGAGCACACTTGAAGGGCTAAAGTAATAGTCCGTGCCCAAAATGAAGTTGTAAAACGCTTCGTTCCTGAATTCTTCTCCGTTTGATAAGATGGTATTGCCCGTAGTGAGGTCTGTATTACGGACCGTGATCTCGTTAGGTAGTTCCCGGTAACCTGCCCCAAGTTGGGCGAACAAATTCAATTTTTCAGTTCTCTTATTTAAACTGATACCGATACTTTGATTGTCAGGGACACCGGTGAATAAAGAAATGGAACCGTTGAGCCCCTCACGCTCTTCCTTTTTAATCACGATATTGATAATTCCCGAGGTACCTTCCGCATCGTATTTTGCAGAAGGGTTGGTAATTACCTCTACCCTATCGATCATATCAGCAGTAATTGTACCCAAAGCGTTGTTTTCATCGCTTGTCATAATTGACGGTTTCCCGTTGATAAGCACCTGTACCCCCTGGCTACCCCTCAGACTGATTTGCCCTTCTATATTTACATTTACCGAGGGCACATTATTCAGTACTTCCAAGGCACTTGCTCCTGTGGAGCTCAGATCCTTACCCACGTTAAACACCCTTTTATCCAGTTTAAATATGGTCTGCGACACCTCTCCTTCAACCACCACCTCTTCCAACTGTTGGGCATCCTCGTTCATCTGGATAACACCTAGATCAATAGTTTGTGCATCTCCGGGATTGGCGTGGATGATTTTCGTCTCAAAACCCATAAAGCTTATGGCTATATAATAACCGGTGGCGTCTGTTTCCAAGGTAAAGCTACCATCTTCAAGGGTGGTACTCCCTGCAATGGGTTGATCCGTGACACTATCCGCTATCATTACCGTAGCATAAGCAACAGGTTGCCCTGAGCTTTTCTCAACTACTTTACCCGTGTAGGAAACGGTCTTTTGTTGTGCAGAAAGATTTGTTACAAAAAAAAGTAAGTACAAAAAAATAAAAGGGGATACTGCTTTTCCTAATTTCATCTGTCCACAATTTTTCGTAAAACTCCGTTAAGCAGCCATCGTTAGAAATTTTTTCCCGTGAACGACTACCCTTTTACCCTGAACGACATCGACTAGCGCAGTTAAGCATGTCCTGTAGTTTAGGGTTGAAAAAACGTCGTTCAGCACATAACATTTCTTTAACTATTTTAGTACGAATACTTTTACCACCAACAAAGTGCTATCATGTCAATTGCTAGAAAAGAGATTCTTTTTCAAGTTGTTCTGATTGTTGTGGTATTCCTGTTCTATTCTTACGACCGGGAAAATCCAGGGGTTCGTATGTGGCAAGTTGCCCTTTTCTCCACTCATGTATTAGCCGCACTATTCATCGGTTACTGGTTGATGCCCCATTTTTTATACAAAAAAAACTATTGGCGATTTTTTGGATGGGTACTCCTTGTAATTACCCTAATTATTGGCCTGGAAGAACTGGTATTGGAACAGATTTTCTTTTCGGGAACACAAAGGGCTGAGACCTTTCCGGGTGTAATTTTTGCATTGATGGGGGTACTGCCCGTGATTACAATTCTCTCCGGATTTAAGTTTGGTTGGGATGCCCTTCAGAAACAAGAGCAGATCGAGGCCTTAAAAAGCACGGTTAAAGAAAGTGAATTACAATTTCTTAAATCCCAAATCAATCCGCACTTTTTGTTCAATAATTTGAACAATCTGTATTCCTACGCACTGGATAGTTCACCAAAAACCCCGGAAATTATCTTGGAACTCAGTGGGCTTTTGCGTTATATGCTTTACGAATGCAAGGAGGAATTTGTACCCGTACAGAAAGAAATCGAGCAATTGCATAATTTTATAAAACTGAGCAAACTCCAGATCGAAGATAGAGGAGCGGTCAATTTTGTTGTACAGGATATTGAAACAGGATTTAAGATTGCACCCTTAATCTTAATCGTTTTTATCGAAAATGCCTTTAAACACAGTCAGGCCGGACAAAGTGAAAACATAAAGATTGATATACGTCTTTATATGAAAAACAAAACGTTATACTTCCAATGCAGTAATAATTATCAAGCCACCGCTAACCTTGATGCTTTGGATGCCGGAATAGGGCTTAAAAACGTAAAAAAGCGGTTACAACTGCTCTATCCCAACAGACACTTACTCAAAATTGAAGAAGAGGGAAGTGAGTACCAAGTGGACCTGTCCTTGGCGTTACATAAAATGCAAGGCAAATGACATGCATTATTGTTGAAGACCAGCCACCGGCCCAACGTATTCTCCAAAAATATATTGAAGAAATCGATACTTTGAAGCTAAAGGGTACTTTTTCGGATGCCCTAAAGGCCATGGAATATCTAAAGACCCAGCCTATTGATCTGCTTTTTCTCGACATCCACTTACCCAAACTTTCCGGGATCGACTTTTTGAAGACAATGTCTAACCCCCCAAGTATTATCCTTACCACAGCGTTTTCTGAATACGCCCTGGAAAGTTATGAATTCAATGTGATCGATTATTTATTGAAACCTTTTTCATTCCAACGGTTTCTAAAAGCCGTTACCAAAGTTTCCGAGCTAAAAAAACAGTCCGGACCCCATGTGGAACAACATAAAACTACTATTCCAAAAACGGAAATCTACATCAAGTCAGGTTACGAGCATATTAAAATTAACATTGAAACCATACGGAACATCTCCGCTGATTCTGACTATACCCGGATTGTGACGCAGGATAAGACCTACCTTTCCAGTGAACCTTTGCGGTTTTGGTTAGACACCCTTCCCACCAATTGGTTCTATCGTATCCATAAATCTCATATTGTAAATACCAGGAGGATAGCAAAAATTGTAGGAAATCAAGTATACCTGGACGGAGGTGAAAAGTTACCTATCGGTCGGGCCTATAAAGAAGACTTTATGAGCGCCATTCTAAAGTAAGATCTAAAGCGATAAAAAATGGTGCCAACCCAAGACGTGCTATTGGGCCTAAACGTAACTATCCTTGTAACTCATTATAACCTCAATACAGCGCAAGGGAGTGTAATACGGTTGAAGCTACCTGTTGTAACACCCTAGTGTGTTTTTCGCTACTAGAGGTAATTTCTAAATAAAAAGGCATATGCTCCATTTCGCTCATAAAAGTGGTACAAATTTCCTTTTCATTACCGGAGCCTACCCTACTTTGGTGTTTCCATACATACTGACCTACCCGCTCACTAAACCAGCAGCTTTGATAAGCAACAGGAGGGACATGATCACCATTTTTCATGGGATGCTCCATTTTTATTGGAGAACTATGTACATACAAGCGTATGCGAGTATCACTATTATCCGGGTCTGTTCCAAAAAGTCCGTCGGGTAATTCCTGTAACTTCCAATGTTTTGGCAACAGGAAACTTGCAACACCCTTCAGAGCTACTCTTCTGTAGTATTCCGTACGTTTTTTGTTGGTTCTAACATACTCTACTCCATTGGCAAATAGACCCATTACCTCGCCTTCCGGGCTTAACTTAAACCGAAAACCAGGGGGTATTCCCATGTTACGTCCCATGGCGAGGGAGGGTGTAACAAAATCCAATTCAAAATGATTGATCGTATTCCCACCTCTTGTTACAATGGCTTCTAAAGGTTTACTTTCCCGATACTTTATATGTAGTGTAAGACCAAAATACACCCAGAAATCCCCGCCACTGACTTGGACGAACTCCCCGGTATACCTCTTCATCTCAGCGGTATCCAAATGAAAATCATTTAAGGTGGGATCGGCAATGATGGGCTTGCCAAATTCTGATATCGCATTTCCGGTAGCAAGGTGTAATATGTTATTGGCTAAGGTAAAAATAGTAGGGTATTGGTACTGATCGATAAAGGTAAGATCTAGGTTAGCCAATATGGTAACCGCAATAGAATTGGTAGGGTCTATCATGGTCATCGAAGACATTTTTCCCGTACTTCCACCGTGATGGATGATCTTTCTTCCTTCGATATTAGATAGCATCCAGCCCAAGCCATACGCTATGGGCGTATCATCACCTCCTTCTTCTAAAGACAACCCGGGAAAAGAACTATTGGGCGTCCACATTTGAGTAATACTTTCATTGGAAAGCACCTGGACATTTCCCAACTTCCCTTGATTGAGTAAGGCCATCAAATAGTTGCCAAGATCCTGTGCAGTGGAACACGTAAACGAGCCAGCAGGAATATACTCCCCTGATTCAAACTGTTTCTCCCGAAGGGCCGGATAGGCCTCGGTAATTCCATGATAGTGCCCCTCTATGGCGCCCATTTCCTTGAAACGTTCAGGATCAGTAGACGTATTTTTCATCCCCAAAGGACCAAATATGCGTTGTTCCAGAAAATCTTTGTACGACAGGCCCGAAACCTCACGTATTAGATAGCCTGCAACACTAAAACCCAGATTACTATATTCATATACAGTTCCGGGTTCATGGATAATGAATGTGCTCTTCAGGTCCTGTACCAACTTCTCCAAGGTGGCATCCGAAACGTCATACGTAGGTTGCGGCCTCGCCTGTAGGCCACTGGTGTTATTGAGTAACATTCGCACCGTTACTTTATCACTTTTTTCGCTATTGGCTGTTCTAAACTGGGGTAAATATTTCACTACAGGTGCATCCAATTCCAAATCGCCTTGCTCTACCAATTGCATCACCGCCATAGCCGTCATGGATTTTGTTAGCGAACCAATGGCAGAAACGGTGTTCTTGGTAAAAGGTGCCGGAAGATCCAGTCGTTTCTTTCCAAAACCCTTTTGGTAGATCGGTCCATTTTTGTCAACCACCACCACTGAAAATCCGGGGACAATATGCTGCTTATACACTGCTTCCAAATAGTGGTCCAGTTGTTGCTGTTGCTGTCCATTTGTTGGAATGCTGTAAAAAACCAGCATTCCCGTTACTAGGGTTTTTGTTATGAATTTTCTGTATATCATCGTTACATGGTTACGTATTGCACATCATTCTAAAGTCTATTTTTCGCAGAGCTGAAGCTGCGGACCAAGTGGCTATCCCCCCAAAAACAAATAGCACAAATATCGCCAAGGCCGTACCCAAAAGATGTGGAAGGAAGGGAAAACGGACCAGGCCAATATCTGCTGTAAGCACGTTCATAATTTTTGGGCCTAGCCAAAGCGAAAAGGGAATTCCTACTGCCATACCTAAACCTAGGTTGAAGAGGGTTTTCCATAGCAAAACCATTTTTAGGTTTTTGGAGGTGAACCCAAGGGATTTTAGCTTTACAAAGGAAATTTTGTGCTGTTGAATATAGATATGCTGATTGTTGTAAATAATCAAAACAAGCACAAAAACAAAGAAAACAGAAATGGTAAGTACTGCTATTCGAATATTCATCACCATAGCGGTAATAGATCCTCTTTCCTCAACACTGAGTTCCGTTTGTATCCTTTCCCCAAACTGATGTTCCAGCCTGGACCTAAAGGCATTCCGATCCACACTTTGGTAAATTTCAAGACCGTAAAACCGGGGTTCAAAAAGGGGGTTAAGTTCCAAGAGTGCCTTTTCATGAAGCCTGAAGCCCTGCCCGAAACTCCCAACATCTTGATAGATCCCTGTTATACGGAACGCCTTTTTTTGCCCCTCAATAAAAACAGCAATGGTATCTCCCGGATGTTTTCCAAACTCGTCAGCGGTCCCAACACAAAGTGAGATCTCATTTGGAGTTACAGGATGTTTTCCGATAATATTTCCCAATCCTGTTTTGGAAATGGTATCCGAGTACACTTTTCCCTGTATTTCCTTAACCGCCCTGTTCATGTCAGATAGGATAAAAAGATTGGTATAGTTATACGGTGTAACCCTGCGTATTTCCTTTTTGTAGGCCCCTAACATTTCCATTAGTTGCCTGTGGGTAAGGGACAAAATGACTTCCTTATTCCGATTGACCACGATATCCGCATTATCAAAGCCCCAGGAAGTACGATCGGTGTGGATTTTATCAAAGGAATTGGAGATATTCACACAGAAAACGACCACAAATACAATTCCCGCCATATGTATTCCTGTGCGCCACATATCTTTCTTTTTACTGCTTAGCAATCGTCCTCCCAATAGCATGGACAGTGGTAACCCTAATGTTGTAAAGGCCTTGGATGTGCTTTTCACCGGACCCTTATTTTTTTGAAAAGAATTGCGAATTGCGGCTACAGGTGGTATATGAGTGGCTCTTTTGATGGAAAAAAAGGATACTGTGAAGATCATAAGCAAGGTAATCCCAAAAGACAGTACGAGCGGGCCACTTAGGTCATAGGAAAAATTGGGAATACCCATAGGTTCCACGATCCGGTTCACCATCTGTCGAATAACAAACTTGGAGATGACCAAACCCGATAGCAGTGCTATAAGAGCAAGAACACCTATTTGTAAGAGGTATAGCAGCATCATGTTCCCAGGCGTAAATCCCAATGCTTTTAATACCCCAATACGCTTATGGTCTGAAGAAATGTGACTTGACAAGGTATGCTTTACAAATAGCAACGATATGAAGAGGCCCATACCAGAAAAAATCAAAAGAACAGCACTCAACAAGCTGTAAAAGCTGGTGAATGCCCTTTTGAAAAGCGGATATTGAAGACTTTTTCCCGCATAATCAAAGGAGGCATTAAAATGCCGCCAGAACATATCCAGTTTACGCCTATCTTTTAACCTAACCCCGATCATGGTAGTGTTCAATTCAGAAATTGGCGCTAAAAAAGACAGTGCACCGGGAGCTACCCAGGCTCGGGTAGGGTTAAAAACAGCACTCACATAATGAGGATCCACTACAAAAGCAGAAATCTTATGTTTCCGCAATTCGCCTTTTATATTCAGTCCCAGGGTATCCCCTAGTTGTAGACCAAAACTTTGTTCAAAATGCATAGGAAGCCATATCTCTCCGAAATTGGGATGTTCTGCTGCTGTTCCCTTTAGAATTCGTATCTCATCTTGTACTACTCCCCTCCCGGGATACTCGGTTACTTGCGCGCTAAGGTCTATTTCCCTTTCTCGATGGATTAGGGGCGCATCTACCATAATAAATGGTCTTGGCTCCGAAACCCCTAAAACTTCATCCTGTTGGGAAAACCAATGGGTTAATTGATCTTGATCATCACTTCGACCATCAAATAACAGGAGGATCTCCGAAGCTTTTTGTGTATTGAAGGCACGATCAAAAGGTTGTCCGATAATAGTAAGCATACCTAACGCCAAACTGAGTAGTACCGAGGTCAAAACCAGACTTAGCCCCACCAGGATAAGTCCCCATTTGCGCTTATTAACGTACTTTGAATTTAAAAGTAGAATACTCTTCATTTCATTTTGTTTTTGTAGCTACCAACCTAGGGCACTTAACCACTCGAGTAGTACCTCATGACGCTGTACAAGGCTATGTTGGGAATTGAACACCAAAGTGTCCACTACTTTTCCGTCCTTAATGAACAACACCCTATTTCCATAACAAGCCGATTGCGGATTATGGGTAACCATTAGGATGGTTTGCCCTTCCTGATGCACCTTTTTAAAACAGGAAAGCACTTTTTTGGAGGAGGCGGAATTTAAACTCCCTGTGGGTTCGTCCGCCATCAATATTTTAGGCGTATTGATCAAAGCCCTGGCAATAGCACAACGCTGCCGCTCACCGCCGGAAACCTGAGAGGGCAGTCTATCGGCCAAGGTTGCTATTTCAAGCTCCTTCATTAACAGTGCCGTTCTGGTCTGAACCACTTTTCGGTCCTGCTTGGTCAAATAGCCGACAATGAGAATATTCTCTTTAAGACTCAATTCGGAAATTAGGTTGTGCTCTTGAAAAACAAAACCCACATGATTTCTTCTAAAAAGGGTAATGGCTTTTTCATCAAGTTTGTGAATGGGGGTATTGTTTAAATAGATCTCGCCCGTAGAAGGTTGGTCCAATCCACTTAATAAATACAATAAAGTGGACTTGCCCGATCCCGAATTACCCATAATAATTGTAAACTCCCCTTCATTGATTTCAATATGTACATCATTGATCCCGTTAGTTGTTCCCGAACCTACTTCGAAAGATTTTCCCAGCGCTTTGGTCTTTAGAATTGGAATAGCCGCCATGGTCATTTGTTTAGAATTGCATTGGCAAAGTATGGGGAAATAGCGGTGCTGTGCGCTGCAACCTAAAGGTTGGGCCCATCTCCCTGACATATGAGACCAAACCCTGTAAGGTGCTACCTACCACTTTTTAGAATTCTATACCTTTAAAAAATGATGCAATATCTATTTGTTTCCAGCGGGAGCCTTACGCTTTTTATCATTATTCTGATCCTTGGAAGAAGGAATAGGTCATTGTCCAATACAATTCTGATCGTATGGTTAATGGTATTCTTGCTTAATATCGTAACCCTGTTCATATTGTATGAAGCCACCCCTCCTTTTTCCATAGCCCAAAGCTTGCTACTGGAATTCAGTGAGGTCTCCATTTTTGCCCATGGCCCTTTGTTCTGGTTATACACCAGATCATTAACCGAAGAGGATTTTACCTTAGATTGGAAACACAGGTATCATTTTATTCCATTTGTAATCGCTTACGCCTTGTTTCTCGCACATATTTTCAGCCGAACAGAGATGGCGCAGCCCCTGAGAAATACGATTACCATTTTAAAAATGGCCAGTTTTGCGCCTTACGTTATCCTTGTGCTTGTGCAATTAAAAGGCCATCGTATTCGGGTGGCACGTATTTTCTCCAATATCGAAGAAAAGACCTTACAATGGATCTCCTTTCTGGGTTGGGGAATTCTTGTCATATGGGCTGTTGCCGGAGGCAGCTTACTACTGGATAGACTCACCACCATTCATATTCCGCAATACGGGGGATTAATTGCCCATATTACGATATGCATATTCGTTTTTTTTATGGGCTATTTTGGCCTTAATCAACCCTCCGTTTTTGGTACCCATCAAACTGCATCGTTGGGATTGGATCCGAATACAAATCACGGTAAAGCGAGTAACGGAAATGAATTTCCGAAATATAAAAATTCCGGTTTAGACCCGGAAGGTTCAAAAAGAATACAAAAAGACCTTTTACAATTAATGAAAACCGCAACACCCTATCTGGAAAAAGAACTTACCCTGTATACCCTGGCCGAACAATTAGGTGTGCAATCCAATCATCTGTCTCAGGTAATCAATAGCCTGGAAGGGAAGAACTTTTTCGATTTTATCAACACCTATCGCGTGGAATCAGCAAAAGAAAAAATACGAGATGGTAATTGCCAAAAACTTACCTTACTGGGGATAGCATTTGATAGTGGTTTCAACTCTAAAGCATCGTTCAACAGGGCCTTTAAAAAAGTAACCGGACAAACGCCCACAGAATATCGGAGGTCTCTTGTTTCCATTTGAAATGCTTTTCACTTCTAAAAACAAAGGGACGCTTTCCTGGTATACATCGGGTTCTACAACCTACAGTTTATAATGTAAAATAGGTGTTTGTACCCATTTGAAAAGTATTTTAAAAATCTAATTTTATACCTCCTAATACCCAGTTGCAGTGATGAAGTCGTAACAAAAACGACTGTACAATTTTTGATCTCAATTGTAGGAGGTACTAAAATGCGTGATTTTATTTCTTGTTTTGCTTGTGGAGCTAAATCCTTGAATATTGAAGGGGAATGCCATAAATACATGTTGGCAGCTCCTGGCTGTTGGATAATGTTTAACGAAGTTCTCGCTAAAGAGTATTCCGATTTTCGATATTCCAGAGCCCACCAATTTACCGTTGATGCTTACGCCTGTCAACACATCGGAATAAAAGAAGATAAAAGCGCTGTAAATTCTGTGAATATACATCTCGCTTCCTTATACCTTATGTGCGAAGAAGGCATGGATTGGAATGGAGCCCCCCAATTCAGGCAGGCGTTTTCTCAGTATTACAAAAACAACAATATCTTAGAATGGCTAACACCTCCTAAAAGCTTTGGGGAATATACAATTTATGATATTTGGGAGAACGAAGATCCTAATGCCCATTTCAACCTATCGCAAAAATGGGCGAAAGCTGTATGGGATGCGTGGAAGCACCAGCACCAAAGAATACGACACCTGGTCCATCAGGTAAAAAAGTAAAGTGATGACTTTGTACGCGGTAGGGACATTCGATGAAAAATGAAGTGTTACCCTAAGGAGTGCTATTTTGAATTTAACGGTAAGCTAAAATTGACGTAACAAATACATGGAAATCAGAAAAGCAACTATTCAGGATATTACAAAATTAAAAGAGATCGGGAAACAGACGTTCTATGAAACCTTTTCTTCGGATAACAGCGAAGAAAATATGACCAAATACTTAGCACAGGAGTTTTCGAATGAAAAATTAAGATCGGAACTGAACGACCCAAATGCTGAATTTTATTTCGCCGAACTTGACGGGAAAATAATTGGATATTTAAAAGTCAACAGGGGGCCATCTCAAACCGAGATAAAAAATGAAAATGCGCTTGAAATCGAACGGATTTATGTACTGAAAGAATTTCACGGGAAAAAGGTAGGACAAATGCTATATGACAAAGCCATAGCATTAGCTAAAATACACGATGTAGCCTATGTTTGGTTGGGTGTTTGGGAGCGTAATCCCCGAGCTATCCGCTTTTATGAAAAGAATGGATTCGTCCCTTTTGATAAGCACATCTTCACACTTGGAGAGGACAAACAAATTGACCTAATGATGAAATTAAAATTGAAGTAAAAGATCAAAAAGGGTGATACCTCCCCAGCCTGACCGGCGTATTCCAGCAGGTTGTGGTTTTCTTGCCCGTTGTAAATGTAGTAACCTGTACCACCACAGGAGGTACTGCGGTAACAGGGAGGCTACATTTCTGCATTGCTTCAATTACATTGACCTAAGAATACAACCTAATCTATTACAATGTTTAGTAAGAAAAAGGCAAAAGAGTTTGCGGATGAATGGTTACCCGCTTGGAGTGGGAATCACCCTTTGGAATTGGCAGAGTATTATGCTCATGATTGTTATTATTCGGATCCCGCTTGCCCGGAAGGTATTAGCGGAAAGGATGCGTTAATCAAATACTTTGTACAACTGTTGGCGAAAAACCCTAATTGGATCTGGGAACAGGTAGAGGCTATTCCTATGGAAAAAGGTTTCCTAAACAAATGGAAAGCGGTAATTCCCGTAGGAACCACGCATGTCGAATGCACCGGGGTCTGCACTGTACAATTTAACAATAAGCAGAAAATCATTAGGAACGAGGTATACTTTGACCGCACAGAACTGGTGCGTGAATTTTCCAAATCGAAGAAATTGTAAAAATACCTGAGGGTACTTTTATGTAATTTTCACTGGGGCCATCGGATATTGTCGATTTGATGAACAATGCATTGGTGCGAAGACAAATGCCTTTGTTAAAAGGTAGATTTACCACAAGGGATTGCGATGCGTTGGTAATCTCAAAAGAAGAGATGTGGAACGAACATGGTTTTGGTCCATGGACTTTGGTAAAAAGTAGTGCGATCGCTTACAAACACTGTATAGGGAATGTATTGTTTTTGAAGAATCCGGGCACAGTTCGTTGTTTAAATAACCCGAAAATTTTAATTGAGAAATAAGGAGAATTTATGATTTCGTCCAGGATGAACGATTTTCAAAATATCAGGAAAGATAGCGCGTAGTCGATTTGTAAATACACCTACCAACCCACTTGGTTTAGTCTCTGGAGTAGCTTTTATTCCTAGTGACTACTGGTAAACTAAGGGTTTTATTATTTTAGTAAGGAAAAAGTTAGCATGTGTTGTACTGAAACTGGTAATAGTGCTTAATCAACAGTAAACCCTTTGTTTCATGGCATTGATCGTTGACTGGTTTAGAAGGCCTTTTCCTATTGTGGATTCCTCTAAAGACAAACTACTTATCGCTTCGGCTTCCGGGGTAGTTGTTGTGGCCACTTTGCTTTTAATACGACCTTTCGGGATTACTTCAATAGAGGAGACATTTTATTTTTTGATAGGGTTTGGTGTAATCGACTTTGCCTTTACCGCGCTGAATCTTTTTCTATTGCCCCACATCATTCCAAGCTCAGCTCGGTATTCTTCATGGACAACCGGAAAGAATTTTCTGGTTATACTTTGGATTCTATTCACAATAGCCATTGCAAATTATCTCTACGGTAATCACTTTATCAGTAACGCAGATACCAAAGCCCCGGGACTCATCTCCTGGATTAGAATGACATTTTCCTTAGGGATATTTCCGGTTGCCTTTATTCTTCTTTTTCTAGAAAAAAGGAGCTTCGTAGAAAACCATAAGGTGGTTCGTAACCTCCCCAAGTGTGCTATAAACCGAGAGCGTGAAGGTTTAAAAAAACAAATTTTATTTCAACCGAAAGATGGTGACACTATGATAGTAGATGGTAGCAATTTATTGTGTGTAAAAGCTGAGGGAGGTAATTATTCATCTGTATTTTGGGATGATTCAACTTGCGTAAAAAAAGCTTTGATACGAATGACCCTATCCAGCATTTGCGAAAGCACACATGATGCAACTACTATAGTAAGGTGCCATAGATCGTACATAATCAACCTGAATAAAGTAACGTCATTTCATGGAAATGCAAGATCGGCAACCGTACAATTGGAGGGACTGGATTTTAATGTTCCTCTCTCCCGTAGCTTTTCGAGGGAAGCACTTATGAAAACGGATTAAGGTATCAATCCTTGGATGTTCTCGTTAGATCATTCCCATTCTTCCAAAGCATCCGAATCAGCACTTTTACCTTCCCATTGACCACATATTCCCAGTGGCATTACATTTTTAAGCTACCATTGCCAAGAAAGTATTTCATGAGTAAAAGAAGATATGATATCGATTGGATAAGAGTCATTGTATTTGATCTACTTATATGCTGGCATATAGGACTACTCTTTGTATCCTGGGGCGATCAAGTACAATGGGATCTTCCTATTAAAAACAATGAACTGGTTGACTGGTTGATCTGGCCCATGTTTTTTATTAGACAATGGCGGCTTCCCATCCTCTTTTTGGTGTCCGGTATAGGTACATGTTTTGCGTTATCCTCCAAATCCGGAAAAAAATATCTGAAAGAACGATTTGTTCGGTTATTCATTCCCCTTTTGGCCGGCGTCCTTATTGTTGTCCCTCCCCAGGTATACCTGGAAAGATTGGCTCAGGGGGTAGTTGAAGTATCCTATATTGAATATTTCCCTTCAACGTTTCGAGGTATTTATCCGAACGGTAACTTTAGCTGGGGACATTTATGGTTTTTAGCCTATTTGATGGTAATGTCCGTTATTGCCTTACCCATTTTTATTTACCTGCGAAATAGGGGAAAGTACGTGTTTCTTTTGGCAGAAAGCAAAATACGGAAATCACCATTATATCTATATCTATTCGCTATACCCCTTGTTCTGGTAGAACTAACACTGGAGAAACGATTTCCATTAACAATGGCCTTGGTAAATGATTGGTATGCGTTCAGCTATTACTTGGTTTGTTTCGTTACCGGCTTTTTCCTAGCCAATCTTGGAGATATGCTCTGGAACAACTTACGTAAAATGCGATATCTTTCACTTATCATGGGAGTATGTGCTTCCCTAGCTGTGATCCACATGTTAACGAAAGGAGAAATTTCCCTTTGGATCCAGATTTTAAAACCACTGAATGTATGGTGTTGGATATTGACCATTTTTGGTTTCAGCGCAAAATACCTAAACTGTAAAAGTAAACTACTAACGTATAGAAATGCAGCCGTTTATCCCATCTATATATTACACTTTACGATAACCCTATTTTTAGGGTATCTACTCCGGGAAAGTCCGATACATTATGGCTTTAAAATGCTACTGCTACTGCTTGGTACTTTTGGAATAGCATCGCTTCTGTACGAATATATTCTAAGACGCATTGCTATACTCCGACCGCTTTTCGGTATTAAAGGAATTTCTTAATACTACAACCGGCATATACAATCATGTCTATTCTGCATTCCAATTGGTAAAGAAATACGTTGCCCGTCTTTATTGGGCAATTCCTCCTGCATAAAGGCTACCAATGAAACTGGCCAATTCGTATTGTAAAGATTACCATTGCTCCGATCCTGATTATCCTGAAGGTATTCGCAAAAATCTCAATTGGATTTGGGCGTAAATCGAAGCTATACCAATGGAAAAGGTGCTCAAGAATTACCCCCTCACCTTTTCCATGTCCCTTCTTAATTTCCTGTCAATTGATCACAGTTTAAATTATCGCGCTCAGCGGTAGCTTCATCCAGTAAGGCTTGAAATTGTTGCCGTTCCCCGGAGGGAACACAATCTCTTGCAGCTTCCAGCGCATCAATAAACTGTTGCGAAGCCTGAACAAGGCTATTACAGGTAGATTGTGTAGCATTTTGACCAAATGCGGCTGCGGCAAAAGCAAAAGCTTCTCCTTCATCACTGACTTGATCCAGCCAAACAAAACTTCCGCAGTCGTCAGTGTTGCTATCATCATCACTGGAGCATCCCAAGATAAATAAAGTACTAAAAGTAACAAGAACTGTTTTTAAGGTTTTCATGAGCATGTGTTATTAATAATTCGCAATATTTGTGAAACGCTATGCGCTTCTCTTAAATACTCAGAAATAGAATACGGGGGCTAGCATTTGTGAGCTCCCCAAAAGTATCTTGGGGATCCCCTATCGAAATACTACTTCTGTAACAAAGCATATCACATTTGTAACCTGTTTAAGTATTTTAGGAGCGATCAGGGTGCAAATAGTCGGAGGGCGTTACCTTAAAGCGCTCTTTAAAGACCTTGATAAAGTATGAGGGGGAATTAAAACCGGATTGGTAGGCCACTTCTTTTATGGATAGTTTTGAATCCTTCAAGAGCGTAGTGGCCAGGGTAAGTCGCTCGTTCCGAATCAAACCGGATGGCGTTTTCTGTATAATACGTTTCATTTTTCTATTCAACTGCATGCGACTTAATCCCATGGCTTCGGCCATCTGAGCGGTATTGAACATGGGGTCTGTTAGTTTGTTTTGCAGGGTGCGTTGCAGGCGATGTAAAAAATCTTGCTCCGCGGTAGTGATGTTTTCGGCATCAGCTTCAAAAAGCATATTTTTTTGATAGCGATGCAGCAGTACTTTTCGCAACGCAATGCGTTGCTCGATAACCAATTCCAATTTTTCTAAGGTAAAAGGTTTGGTAATGTACGCATCTGCTCCTGTACCCAATCCAATTAGCTCATCCTTTTGCGCACTTTTAGCAGTTAACAAAATAACGGGGATATGCGCCGTGGCCATATTCATTTTAAGCGTTTTACACAGTGCTATGCCATCCATTACGGGCATCATTACATCGCTTAGTATTACGTCCGGCAACCAGCTCAAAGCAGTTTCTACACCTAATTTTCCATTTTTGCTGGTCTTTACATCATATTTATTTTCCAATTTTCGGGTTAAAAATTGCAGGAGGTCTACATTGTCCTCAACAATCAGAATCCGTCGTTTGTTCTGAACAGCAAATTCAATTTGATAGGCAGGTGTTGCTACCATGGCTTTTGGGGTAGCCACTACATCCTTTTTTTGTTCCGATGGTGTACCGTACTGTATTGCATCAAGTGGGAGGGTCAAGGAAAAAGTACTTCCTTCACCAGGAGTACTCTGAACCGTAATAGTTCCCTTGTGCAAATGCAACAATTCTTTTACTATGGAAAGTCCTATCCCCGAGCCAGGACGGCTCTCATCTTTTTCCGAGACCTGGTAAAAGCGATCAAATATTTTATCCAAGTCCTCTGCTTTAATGCCCATACCAGAATCGGACACCGTCACATGGAGGGACCCCTCTAGAATGGTCGCTTTTAAACGGACCTGCCCGCCTTTATCAGTAAACTTCATAGCATTTGACAATACGTTGTTTACACAGGTCTCTAAAATTTCATGGTCGTAGGATGCGGTGAGGCCTTTATCCTCGCGCTCAAATATAAACGCAACTCCCTTACTTTGGCCGTAGGATTTAAACTGGGAACATATATCCCGCAGTTGTAACATTGGGTTTCCTCGTTTTAACTGAAGCCTTATGGTATTGGATTCCAATTTTGATAACGATAAGAGATTATCGATCAAATTGGCCAATCGATCCGTGTTTTTATAAATTAAGGAAAAGTCTTCCCCCTCTAAAGGTTGACGCCGTCGTATTGCCTCTTCCAAAGGGGTTTTAATAAGGGTTAGTGGTGTTTTAAACTCGTGAGAAATATTGGCAAAAAGTTTAGACTTCAAAAGATCCAATTCCTTCAAAGATTCCTTTTCCCTTTTTTCAACATCCAGGGCCAACAAATTTTCCGCTGCCGCCTTTTCCTTTATTTTATTTTGATAGCTAATAATCCCGAAAAAGACTACTGTCTCCACCAACACCATTTTTAACAGGATTATGGCGTTACCCACATAAATGGAAAGAAGTGATCCCATATTTATCAACAGGGTTCCCAGCAGGGTGATAATTGCAATTGTATTAGGCTTGGAAAACAACATCCATACGATAAGGATCAAGCCATTGATTGCTGCCAAAATATAAAAGGTGTTCACTATGGCATGACGCCCGGGAAGAAGCGGATATAGAATAGTTATAAGGGTATAGACTGTAGAAAAAACCGCAATGGAAATTAAACTGTATCTGGCGTAACGATCTACCTTTTGAAATCTTTCAGGTACATCGAGAAAAACATAAATAAAATAATAGTACGTAAACAAAATAGCGAAACGCCCAATCTGGTTAACGTAGAAAAAAAACTCCGGAATAGTGGTATTATAAAGGTTAAACGTTGGCACTAACCTATTCCCATAGTATACCACCAAAGCGAGCAAATACAGGCTATAGACAAGAAATGAGACATTTCTGTTAATACTATATCTTATAAAAAACAAGAGAAAGGACATACAAATCACTCCTACATAGAAGTGGTATTCATGGTTAAATTCGGAAAAGCGATACAACGCATTTACCAGGGAAATACGACTTCTGATGTACCCAAAAAAAACATTTTCACCCTGTAAGTTGGGGACCCAGTGACCCTTAACTTCTTCCCTGAGATAAAAGAAGCGATCATGGTCAATCTCAATATTTTGCAGATAGGCCAAATATTTTTCCTGATAGGTAGCCACGTTATGGGGAACGTGCATCTGTAAGCCAAGTCCTATTTTCTCATATCCCTTTTTTTTAGGGACATAAAGTATACCATTACTGGTACTGTACGATCGAATGCACAGGGTATCACTAATAGCTGAGTACGGCACTTTGAATCTTCTCCAGATGGTGGCCTCCAAATTTGGGGTGATGCTCGCTACCGGCGAAAAAACCTGTTCCCGAATGGCATCAAAATTCAGGTTTCGGGTACTATCCTGAAATATCCGTAGTTCATCAACACGATACCAATAATCGAGCTGAATACTATCCCTTTCTTCTTGAGCAAAACCAGCGGTTGAAACAAGGAATGAAGTAACGAGGAGAAGGTATCTCAGCACTTTAACCATAGATTTTATTGTAAGATACTAAAACAGTGGGGGCAACTGAGCTATCAAAACAAAGTTAACGGGCATTTACTCATTTTCCCTAATTGAAAAAGGAAATATAAATACAGTTACTAAAAAAATTCTCAAAACCAAGGCAGAATAGAAACTCATATAAAATAGTTATACGCTTTTCCAGAGCTAATTATAGTTAGCTGCTTATTTAAAGATGCTAAAGGAAGAATTTTGTCTTTAAAAAAGAGCCTTTTAAATTCAATGGGCTATCAATCCACTTCCAAAGCGTTCCGTATCTTCCAAAAAATCTCGGTATTCTCATAGACACCTCTAAAACTTCCTGCCTTAGGTCCATAGGCAAAAAGAGGTACCGGTATACCCGTATGGTCTACTGTAAGAAAATCTACTTGCACAATACCACTTTGTATATCACCCCCTACAATACCAAGTCCTGAGGTTTCGTGATCCGCAGTTACAACTACCAAGGTATTTTTGTAAGCATCCGAAAACCGCAAGGCTTCCGCAACGGCACGATCAAAATCGAGCATTTCCCCGATGATCTTTGTAATATCATTTTCGTGGCCCCCACTATCTATCTTAGCCCCCTCAATCACCAAGAAAAAGGGTTTCTTTTTTTTATGTAAAACCTGTAGTGCACTTTTTACGGTAGTAGCTAAGTCGTCATTTTCGTTTTCTTGTGTTGGAAGTGTTTTGTGTCTCCGGAGGTGAATTGCTACCGGTTGTTTTAAATCATCAAATTGTCTCAGTTCAATTCGTTTAAAGCGCTCCTGGATGGTGGTTTCCTTTGCCCCGCCCTCCGCAATAAAAAAATCAAGTTCGCTTTCCCGCAGATCTTCCAAAATCCCTCGGCGATTATCGCGCTCCGACCTATGCGCATAGAAAGCGGCGGGTGTTGCTCCGTAAATGGCGTCGGTTGTTATGATAGCGGTGTTGAAGCCTTTTTGGCTGGTCAGTTCTACTAAACTTTGCATTTCTTCTCCATTTGGACGAACACCAACTGCCCGATTATCCGTTTTGGAACCTGTGGCCATTGCAGTTGCTCCTGCGGCAGAATCGGTAACCAGATCGTCGTAGGCAGCCGTTTTCACCAAACCAATATCCTTAATTCCGGAGATTGTGAGTTTTCCGTGATTGGCAATCATGGATGCCGCTATTTGGGCGAGGCCGTTACCATCGCCTATCATCAATATCACATTTTTGGGTTTGGTTGCTTCAGGGTAACCATATTCAGGCAAATAGGTGGATATCGGTGTTTTTTGCCGGTAGGTGTTCCCTTCTATTTGGTTTAAAAAGGGTATGGCCCGTTCCGGTCTATCGGTATTGATATAATCCACGCCTAAACTAGCCAAACGAGCCCAGGCTGTTTTCGTATCCGAGGTTGCCCAAAACCGAAAGGGTTTATTAAAACTATGTACTTTTCCGATGATGCGTTTTACCGTTTCCCATTCAGGTTGTATGATACGGCCGAGTCCATTCCAAACCGAATATTTTCTAAAATCAAGACTTATCAATGCGATTTTTTCCAGGGGTATTACATCGAGGTTACTTAGATCCTGATGATCAAATTGGATAAAATCCGGGTAGTTTGTATAATCCCCCGGTTTGGGCCGATTACCGGAAACAACGAAACGAATTTTACCGCTTCTTTGTAAATCGGGGTAATTTTCAAGAACCGCAACTAATCTGTCTAAGGTGGTGTACGCTTCCGATTTTATATCTATAAGTAGTTGTAATTCCCGAAGATCATTTGATGCTGCTAATCGCTGTAACGTGCTCAAATAAAGCCGTTCCAAGGTGTTCTCCTCAACAATTTCGTACGCCCCATGCGTCACATACAAGCTGTCTTTTTTGAGAAAGATATCAACCTCGATAGAGGCAGCGCCATTGATATAGGCATTCCAAAAGGGAAATTCTTGTTGATAATCGTTATGGGAATGGACTTTATATACATTTTCCTTCCGTTTCCTTGTATACTGATGCTGGGGCCACACCCAGAACATCATGGCTAAAAATAGTATCGTAACTACTCTCATTATAGTGTCATTACTATTTGGTTCCTACTTTCTCACTTGTATTCTGCATGTTTGCAGGCACTATCTTGCCTTCTGCCAGGTGCACATAGAAATTTGTTGCGGGTGCACCATCAAGCTGCTTTTTAAAAATGGTCACAAACAATCTTACGGGTTCAAGTACCTTGGAATCCCGATTCTGTAATATGGATTCCGTTATCAAGAGGTACTGCTCCATACGGTGGTTTCCAATCTCTTTCAAGGCAATCTTGTCAGCACTACGTAACTCGTACAATGCCAAAATAAAGGCATCACCCTTCCAACGCTTAAAGTCGTCTATTTTTAGGCCATTCTCAACGATTTGTGCATCTGCCCTAGCTAACGCCCTTTGCCATGCAGGCGCAGTTGCATCTCCTTGCAAGACTTTTTCCAAGCTATCGCTATTAAATTCGTTGTCAATATGAGCAAGTGCCAGTAACTGACGCCCCGTGAATGCGGTCAATATTCTTTTGGGCCCATTTGGCCATTCCTTCTGCAAAAACCGTTGGTGTACCAGGCTCTTTAAATGTCTATGTGTGTATTCGTAATAGGTTTCTGAATCCAAAATCCCATTATCCCAAATCGTCTCAGGTCCTTTTTCCAATACGAAAGAATGTTCTGTTTTGTACAGGTCAAAAAAGGTATCGAACCCGGGAACGGAATCCAATACAACGGTCTCCACCCCAATGGTATCCTTGCTGTGAATTGTCATGATCTTAAATGCCGGTGGATAGGCTGCCAAGGAAGGTATCTGTATATTTACTAATGTATTTCCTTCGTCCGTCCTATGAATACCCGTATCATTGAGGTGCATGTGACCTGCTATGTGTATTTTTAATCCTGTATTCGCCAATATTTCGGATACCGTTTCCTTCGGGATCCGATGGGCCTGAAAAGCGCGGTCACCAAAAAACTTTTGTATTTCTTTGAAAGCACCATCGTTAAAATCCACCATGGGATAATGGCTAAAGGCAACCAGGGTCTTATTCAATCGGTGGGCTTCCTCAACCACTTGGGAGACCCAATTAACCAGGTGCTTCTTGTGCTTTACCACCCGATTATATCCAATTCCGGTACCCTGATATCCTTTTCCATCTTTTTTGGGAAGATAAACGTTGGCATCTATTGCCAGTAACCAGATATCCTGAACAGGTTCCACTAAATAACTCACATCAGGTAATGTCCTGGTTGATGAATCAAAACTATATTGTCGTTGTTCAAATTGAGCCGCCTCGCGTGCTTTTGTAATGGAATACTCCTCATAGGAATAGGAAGAAAAGGGTGTAGCCCAAAACATGTATTCCTCCGTCGGAAAAAAACCGTGATCCCCTAGTATATTTATGATCTCTTTATAACCAGCCTCCCGAATGTCTTCACTTATTAAAGGCGGATGTTGCATAATGGAATCGAAATCCTGTAAACTGGGTGCACTTAAAATGGGCTGTGCTTTCCCATTTTTGCCCAAAAAATCTAATTTACCCCCCTTGTCCCCAAATGGCCTGGTAGGATCGTGGTTTCCCGTGATAGCGAAAAAAGAAATTCCATGGTTTGCCGAATAGTCTTTCAGGATCTTATTTAACCCTTGTATATTCAGGGGTTGTCCATCATCACTAAAATCTCCGGGTAGTACCACATACTTGATCCCCCTTTTTACTATCTCATCCAATGCCGCCAAAAAGGCAAAATAATTCTCGTTGAACAGTCTTGTAGAACCCATCTGGGCATCCATAGTTCGGATAATGGCGTTTTTACCATTTCCAAGTTCCACGCCGGTGTAACCGATGTCTTTTAATGCACCATGGACATCCAACAAATGAACGTCTGCAATAAAGGCAATCTGTGTGTTTGCAGTGGATACATTTGGGGTATGACAGGCATGGGTTATCCCTAAAATGACCGATATAGTCCAAACGAAAAAAAACCTGAGTGGCATGAATTGAGATCTTATCATGTAAATAGATTTTTGGCTAGGAGAAATAAAAAGGGACGATCCATATATACTAGCATCGCCCCTTCTAGCTAACTAACTCAAACTAACAACTGTAACTTTAATATCCTGGATTTTGTTCCAAAAAGCCATCAATACCAGATGCAGCGTCAACTGCACTTTGAGGAATGGGGAACAGTCTTTTGTTGATATCAGTACTGGTTTTTTCGGTCCAGGAATCTTCGAATTTGCCAAAACGAATCTGGTCTCCTCTCCTGAAACCCTCCCAATACAACTCAAAGCCACGCTCACGGAACAAAATATCCAAATCCAGCGCAGTTAAGGCTTCCGGGGTTTGTTCTGGTCGTGCCGTTCTTGAAGTTCTAACCGTATTTACATCCGACAAAGCTCCGGCGGCATCACCATTTCGTAGCTTGGCTTCGGCACGCATAAGATAGATCTCTGCTAAGCGCATTAACACTAAATCCACGCTGC
Source organism: Bacteroidota bacterium (assembly GCA_038750505.1). GTDB lineage: Bacteria > Bacteroidota > Bacteroidia > Flavobacteriales > Flavobacteriaceae > Croceivirga. The sequence goes on from JBCDHD010000007.1 coordinate 227,623, forward strand.
TCAAGTCATTTCCATCGGGGGAGGTACGGCTAAACTGGTACTTGGAACAACGGTGTCCGGTGTTATGCAGCGAACCTTCAGCGGTAAAATCTATCTCCAGTGTATGGTTCACGTACCCTATAAACACCTCCGGACCGCTTCCTCTGGTCAACTGTACCGGGTAGATCCGTACCTGACCGCCATCGCAGGTCAGAAATGCGCCATCTTCGCCTTTTCGAGCTCCCCATTGGATTCCTCGCAGAATACCTCTATCCATTTCAAATGCTTCGGGATCAATACAGTAATAGCTGTTTTCGGTTTCCGTATCTATCAACTTTTCCCGGTTTTCAAAGTCTTGTAATTGCGCCTCCGGAATTATGGTATTTTGTTGATAGAACCTGGCATCGGCCTCAGCGGGATCTATACCCTCATAGGCATCAAACCAGGTCTGAACAAAATCTGAAGTAAAGGCCGTTGCATCCGTTCCATCTGCTCTCGGAAATTCAGGTCTTGGGAACATGTCTCCGGAAATGGACCAATAGGCCCATCTACTGTGCTCATCCTCCAATTGACCCCGTTGGTCCAGAGCAAAGATGAGTTCCGGATTACCATTGTTATCATCATTGAAGAGATCAAAATATTCAGGGGACAAGGCAAAATTTCCAGAGTTGATAATGTTATCCGTATATTGAATGACTGCATTCATATCCTCTTGGCTAAAGTTAGGGGTACCGTAGGGATCACGGTACACTGGCGCATTTAGACGTAAGCGGGCCAAAAGCCCCCAAACGGCTGCCTGGGTCATTCTCCCGGGACCTCTGTTGGTGTTAATAACATCTTCCACGGCCAACAATTCACTTTCGATATAATCTATAGCCTCCTGGGTTTTTAACACTTCAGACTGCTCAGCAGAGGATTCTTTTCTAAGTACTACTCCCCAACTGTCCAACATCAACAAATTAAGGTATGCTCTTAATGCCCGCATTTCATGAAGCGCTGCTTCCGCCTCGGTATCTCCGTTTTCTGCCAATGGGGTCAAAACTTCAATGGCAGCCAAGGTTCGGGATATGTTGATGGTCACTTCGTTCCAAGTATCGCCAACCAATTCATTAGTAGGGGTTGTGGAATGCTGATGTACAGCGATAAACTTACCGCCATCAAACCAGTCCGTTCCCCCGCGAAAGGGCAAAATACCTTCATCTGAGGCGATCAGTTGAAGACCAAAATTTCGGGTGTGCAGCCAAACCTCAGACACATAGCCATAGGCAGGTGCAATGACCCCACTGATGCGTTCCGCCTGGCCGCCAAATTCTGATTCGTCCAATCGTACTTCTTCCAAATCAGTACAGTTCCAATGGAATAACGCGCAAAAAGCTAGTATTGCAATTACGATTCTATTTTTCATTTTTTACACAATTTTTATTAAAACGATACATTTAAGCCTAATAACAAAGTTCTGGGTGCCGGAAAAGTAAAGCGATCAATCCCAAAGGTCTGAATGTCATCTATCTCGTCTCCCGTGTTGATTTCGGGATCAAAACCGGAATAATCCGTGATCACAAAGAGGTTTTGCCCTGTTAGGGTAAAACGTATATTATTCATCCATTCGCCGAGTCCAATTTTATCGGGACGAAGGTTATAACCCAGGGTAACATTGTTCAATCGAAGGAAACTACCATCTTCAAGGTAACGGGTAGAGACCTCATTGGAATTGCTCAGATCCTCATTTGGAAATTGAATAGCAAAATCAGTGGTGTTTAGGTTTCTACTCAACTGACTATTGGAAAATATGGTCATGGCCGTATGATTGTATATCTCATTTCCGGCTACCCCATTAAAATTGAAACTCAAATCAAAATCCTGATAATTAAAATTCAAGTAAAAAGCATAGATAATGTCTGGTAAGGCACTACCCACCGCGATACGATCATTGTCCAGGGATTCCCCGTCACCGTTTATATCCCTGAACTCATTTAAGCCATCCGCTCCTATCCCTATGAATTCTTTCATAAAAAAGGTTCCGGCAGGTTCCCCATTGATATATCCATTGATCGTAGCACCGGTTTGACCAGCACCTCTTGCAGCTCCTGAGGTCAATACTGCAAAGGGGGAATTTTCTATTTTATTATCCGTATACGCTATATTACCCCCAATATTGAAGGTAAAGTTTTCACTTATCATTCCTCGGTAATCCAAAGCAAATTCGATACCGTTATTTATTATTTCCAGATCAGGAACATTCAGCCATACTCTTTCTGTAGGTTGAATCGGGTCTGTGCGAGGGGCAAAAAGGACTACATCTGTGACCACTTTATTAAAATAATCCACGGTACCAGTAATCCTGTTCCCAAGAAGTCCAAAATCCAAACCTATATTGGTTTGTGTGGACACTTCCCATTTAAGGTCGGGAAAGGCCGTACGCACAGGGACGGTACCAAAGGGATAATCATCCAGCGTCACTTCATCTCCATCCAGGGGATACGTTTCGGTATTGTCCCTGGAATCTTCAAAACTTGCTAAACTCACATTGCTTGGAATACCGTCTTGATTCCCAGCCTGGCCCCAGCTCGCCCGCAATTTTAAATTGCTGAACAGGGTGTTGTTGGCCATAAAGTCTTCGTTGATAAGGTTCCAACCCAAGGCCACGGAAGGGAAGTACCCATATTTATTGTTTTCCCCAAAGCGGGAAGACCCGTCGGCCCGCATAGTGGCAGTGAACAAATATTTATCAGCGTAGGAATAGTTGACCCTTCCAAAAAAGGATTGCAGTTCCGTTTCAAAAGCCCTGGCATTCAATCTGGAGGGCAATTCTTCCGTACTGATCTGATCTTGAAACCTGGGTTCGATACCATTATCAGCGAACCCGTCCAGTTCAAAAGTCTTTTGTTCCAATCTTGTTTGCTGGTAGGAATGTGCAGCCAATAGGATAAAATTATGTTTATCCCTATTGAAGGTATAGGTCAATGTGTTTTCAACCAGCGTATTGGTGTTGATCGTTGCTGAAGTATTCAAAAAGCCGTCTTCAAAGTCTTCCAATCTTGGAAAGGGCAATCGTTGGACATCACGGTTGGTAGAAGAATAGTCCACTCCAAGGTTCAATTTATAGACCAATCCTTTCGCGATTTCAACAGCGGGCGAAATGTTAGCCAGAATACGGTTTGTATTGGCTTCATCGGTAAAGATCCGATTGCGCTGAATAGGATTGATGCGTTCTTCCAAAAAGGTAGGTTCACCATCGGTAAAAACCGGTATGGTCGGATTTAATTCCAGCATCTCCTGTATTATACTCCGATCATCAGGCCGTTCGTTAACAGTTCTGGAAGCCGTGAGGTTCACATCCACATTAAAACGTCCGTCAAGTGCCTTTTGGTTAAGATTTACTCGCCCGGAGTACCTTGTTAAAGAACTATTGTCCAAGATACCTTCCTGATCATCCACACCTACAGATACAAAATAAGAAGACTTCTCGGCCACCCCACCACTCATGGAGAAATTGACATTGTTAGAAACTGCAGTTCGGGTCAGCTCGTCCTGCCAGTCCGTATTACCGCCAAAATCTTCCAGAATACCACCAACGGCAACTACCTGCTCTCTAAATGCATTAGCATTAAAAACGTCTATAGGATTAGCGATGGTGGAAAACGCAGTGGATACGTTCAAATTCATTTCCGTTTTGCCTGCTTTTCCTTTTTTAGTGGTGATAACAATAACACCATTCGCCGCGCGAGCACCGTAAATGGCAGTGGCTGAAGCATCTTTCAAAACATTAATTGATTCGATATCCTGTGGGTTGATAAAATTTAAGGGGTTGGCTGTAGCTGCGACACCAATACCAGAATTATCAATGATAAAACCATCCACCACAAAGAGTGGTGTTGTACCAGCTCGTAGACTTCCAACACCTCTGATAATAATATTCTGTGCTGCGCCAGGCTCACCACTTACATTGGTGACATTAACACCGGCTACTTTGCCTTGTAAAAGTTGGCCAGGATTGGCAACAACTCCTTTATTAAAATCTTCACTCTGTACAGAACCAATAGCACCCGTTATGTCAGATTTTTTTTGAATCCCATAGCCCACAACCACAACATCATCCAGTTGGGTGGAATCTTGCACCAATTGCACCGCTATCGTAGAAAGTCCTTGTACCGACACTTCCCGGGAAGCGTAGCCTATATAGGAAATTTCAAGAATAGCGTTATCGGTAACTTCAATGGTAAAATTGCCATTAAAATCAGTCGTTGTTCCATTTAGCGTTCCCTTTTCAACAACTGAGGCGCCTGGTAATGGAATTCCATCCTGATCGGTGACTGTACCTGTTACGGTCTTAAAAGTTATTTCAACAACAGGTATTTCGGGAGCTTTTGATTGTACATCAATGGAAATAGTTTCATTGATTCTTCTAAAAATAAGGTGGGCATCTTTGGCCATAAGCTCTAAAACAGAGCGCAACGAAACACTTTGATACTCAATATCGTATTTGTTGCTAAGTCGCTTCACCTTTCGGTCATACACAAAGTTGAAATCGGTTTGCGATTCAATCTCTTTTAAAACTTCAATGACTGTGGCATCTTTTACAGCTAAGTCTACTTTGAAAGTTTCCAGTTTTTGCCCTCTCACATCAGCAGCCAGTGCGGGGTTTAAAAGCGCCAGGAGAACTAGAAAGCAAAATGTACTGAATGTCAACTTGATAAATTGTTTAATAGTTAGCGAATTCATAATTTCACATAATGTTTGATGGTTGTAATTATTTATAATCGTTGGACTCCAGGCAGTCTGTTTTCGCTCGCCAAAGTGGTACAGACTGCCTCATTTTTTACACTATTTTTTTATCTCATAGGCGGGTTGATTATAGTTTTGGTTTCGTTTTAATCGCTACCACTTCCGGTAATCAGAATCCTATTGTTTTCTAAATATTCGTATCCCAATCCTTTTTTTACATGTTTAATACTTTCCAGTACTGTAGCTAAGGTCTGATTATCATAGGTGGCCGTGATATGGAAATTTTGTAGTTTTTCATTTTCAAAAACGAAGTCTACCCCATACCATCGTTCAAGGATATCAGCAGTTTCTGCCAGTGTAGCATCGTTGATATGAATAATTCCATTTTTCCAATCGGTATAAGGACGTATTTGCACCTGAGAAGTAGTAAAGGTTTTATTCAAATTGTTGAAAATGGCTTGTTGATTTGGGTGAATAAAGACGGTACTATCAGCAGAGGCAATCTTCACTTTTCCCGAAGCCAGGGTCACCGCTGTTTCCGCCTGATCCGGATAGGCATTTATGTTAAAAGATGTTCCCAACACCGTAGTGGTAAGGGCTGCTGTTTGGATCAGAAAAGGCTTGTCCTTGTTTTTAACAACGTCAAAAAACGCTTCACCTATGAGTTCAACTACTCTGGAATCTCCATCAAAACGTTCCGGAAAACGTAGTGTACTTCCAGAATTCAAAATAACCCTGGTGCCATCTGTCAGGGTCAGATTCAATTTTTGACCCCATTCCGTCTGCTCTACAATTTCAGGAATGGGCTTTGGTTGGTTAACCTGGTTTAACCAGTTGTAGGTTACAATACCCAAGGTTATGATCAATGCCCATGAAGCAGCAATCCGTAGCCCTTTGTATAACGGCCTTGCTTTATTGCTTTTGCGAATGATCCGGGATAGGTTTTGCTTTACGTTTGCCTTATGACCTTCGCTTTTGAAATCAATTTTTTCGTTTTTTGATAATAGAATACCATCGAATTGTTCTAAGCGTTTTTCTTCTACTTCGGTTATTGTACCATCGAGGTATTTTTGCATTAATCTTTTGACGTCGTTTTCGGTCATTTTAGGTGTCTTACAATAAGAAGTAACAAAGACGTTCCGCTACGCACACTAAAAAATGAAGACTTAATGATCCCTTAAAGAAGGGTGTGTTTTGTTAACCTTAAGATAAAATGGATTGGCTAAAAGAAAGAAAAAAGTCGTACAGCGGTGAGGTCCTTTCGGAGCTTACGAAGGGCCAGGGAGATCTGGTTTTCTACAGAGCGCTTAGAGATATTAAGCTTCCTGGCAATCTCGCCATTACTAATATCATTGATCCGGCTTAGTGTAAAAACCTCTTGACATCGCTTGGGGAGACCTTCAATGGTGGCATTGATCCGTTCTGACAATTCAATTACATCTGCAAGCTGTTCTATCTCAGGTATCACAAGAATAGTATTCGCTGCTTCGAGCTGAGTTTCGTTAAATTTTTGATCTCGGAAATAATTATAGCAGCGATAGCGTATTGCTTTGTAGAGATAAGCCTTTATGTTGTAAACCTCAATTTCGTTACTTCGTTGCCAATAATCTACCCATACATCCTGGACGAGATCCTTGGCTGTATTCGGATCCATAACTAGAGAACTGGCATAGATAAACATGGGTTCCCATAATAAATTGAACAGTGAATCAAATGGTATTCTATCCGAATCTTTCATAGATCCCGCTAAATCCTCTAGTATTATTTTTTCGCTGTGTCTTGTTTTCACCCATTACAAATAACCTAAATAAATGACGATGCGATATTATAATATTGTAAACTTTAGGCTACTAATAAGAGAGGATAGGACGGTCTTAGCGGTATCGCAAAAAAGGGCTGTACATCAAAACAAAAAAGTGCTTCAAAATTGAAGCACTTTTTTGTTTTCCTCTAGTAAATAATGTGTGGATGTAGGGAACAGAACCCCTTACCTAGTGGCACCAGACCCCTAAGTCCAGCAAAATCGGTTATTAAATGAACAAGTGTTTGAGATTAACGCTACAATTCTCATTGCCCTCCTTTTTTGAAATCCCAATCCACGATCCGGTTTTTATACATGGCATCAAGGCCCATTTGTACGCAAGCTGCGGTTTGGGCGCCGCTGGTAATCCCTGAAATCGGTTTTTTATTCGTGTGTATGCTGTCCCTAAAATCAATGAGCGCTTGCTGGCTTGGATCGGCATGTTCCACTTCCAGCGGAATCCCTTTTCCTTCTTGCCAGTTTAGGGTTGCCCCGGAAACTCCGTCCGCATCCCCCAGCACTTTCTCATACACGCCTTCCGGGTAGAACCATGCCTTATCATAATCAAGCGAAATAGTACCGGTATCCCCCATCACCTTTATCTTATAATCCCCCATAGCGTTGCTGGTAAGCGAGGTGAATGTAGCCTTAACGCCTCCGGGATAGCTATAAATGAGGTGGATGTTGTCATACGTCTCCCTGCCGTCTTTCCAGTAGTCAATGCCACCGATTCCCATCACTTTTTCAGGGGGGATCCCCAGTACCCAATTCACAAAATCCAGCTGATGGGAGCAGAGCTCGGCCAAAAGTCCACCCGAGTATTCCCGGTACATACGCCAGTTGATGAGTTTTTCCCATTTTGGGTCGGGGACCGGGCGCCGCCAGTTTCCGTTGCGGTTCCACTGGCAGTCAAAAGCTGTGATCTTCCCGATCTTTCCCTGCGCTAACAGTTCAACCACATGGGTATAGAGTCTGGAACTGTGGTATTGGTGTCCCGTTTGAAAAATTTTGTTAGAAGATCGTACTTTCTTTACCAATTTTTTTAAGGCTGGATACCCCTTTGCTAATGTTTTTTCACAATACACATGCTTTCCGGCATCCAAAGCATCAATGGCAATTTGGGCGTGGGTGTTGAAAGGTGTGGCTACCAAAACGGCATCTACTTTTTTGTTATCTAGTACTTTTCTATAATCGGCATAGCCTTTTACTTTGCCCTCCACTTTGGCGAGTCCTTCTTCTAACCGAAAGGGGATAATATCACAACAGGCCACCACCCTAAGGTTCGGGATCTCATTAATGACGGGAATAAGCCCGCCTCCACGGTCGCCCGTTCCGATGATCCCGATATTGATGGTCGAATTAGCTCCCGCTATTCCGTCAAGGGCTAAACCTGAAGTGCTATAAAGTAGGGCCGAAGTGGCCAAACTTCCTTTTACAAATTCCCTTCGGTTCATTTTTTACAATTTGGGCTCCCAGCCTTTTGCATAGTCACGCTTCCAACTTTTCATGATCTTTTTGTCGTTCAAAACCTTCCCGGTTTTGATATCGATTTCCAAGGTATGACCGGCATCCTGGGCCATATTCCCCAAATGGCAGAGCATGGTAGAAATACTGGCATCGTTAATGTCCGCGTTTAACGACTTGTCTTTTCGTATTGCATTAAAAAAGTTGCCCACATGGTTCACATCAAGGCCTCCCATGCCCAAGGTGTTGGTAGCACCACTTTGCTGGCCTTGTTCAAATTCAAACTTGATGGGATTGCCCTGCAGGTCATACAACTTATAAAATTCCCGGCTCAATTCCATACTTCCCTTACTTCCGTAAATGGTAACCCCTCTTCCCGGACGCTCCGGCTTCATCATTACACGACTATGGCCCGACCAGGTGATGAATTTATTGCCTGGGAAAGTATAGGTCACTTGTTGGTTGTCTACAAACTCCCAATCGTCATCGTAGGTATATTTTCCTCCGAAGGAGGTCACGGTTTCGGGCAGGTCAACCCCCAACGCCCAACGGCAGATATCGATTTCATGGGTGCCATTGTTGTGTATTTCGCCGGTACCCCAGGCACGGAACCAGTGCCAGTTATAGGGATGGATATTATTTCGATAGCCCTCTCTGGGCGCTGGTCCTTGCCAAAGCTCCCAGTCCAAAGTATTGGGTACTTCAATGGATTGTCCTTTTCCAATGGAAAAACGGTTGTTCGAATAATAGGCTTCGCCCTTATACACTTCTCCGATTATACCATTTTTGATATCGTTAATTGCCGTAGCTGAGGTTCTCGAGGACCGTTGCTGGTTCCCCATCTGCACCTTCTTCCCATACTTGTTCTGAGCAGCTACCAGCAATTCATTTTCATGAGGATTGTGACTACAGGGTTTTTCGACATAGACATGTTTCCCTGCCTGCATAGCCAGTATTGCCATGGGGGCGTGCCAGTGTTCCGGTGTAGCAATGAATACCGCATCCACATCCTTGTCTTCCAAAATCTTACGAAAATCCTTCTCAACCTTGGGGATATAACCGATATTCTCCTGGCACCATGCATTGTGGTTTTCAACAATGACATCATCTACATCGCAGTTGTATAGGATCTTCGCGTTGGGATCTTGATGAATAGCCACTACATGGGCCTTAGCCCGACTTCGGACCCCAATTACCGCACAATTAATGGAGTCATTGGCGCCCAAAATGCGAGCATTTGCCATTTGTGGTAGTACGAGTCCCCCTAAGGTCAGGGCCGTAGTGCCTGCCGTGGTCTTTTTAATGAATTCCCTTCTCGATGTCATTATGATTATTCTTTGGTTATCGGTCGTATCTTGATGTTCCTAAAGCTCACATGGTCACCATGGTCTTGTAATAGAATGTGCCCTTTATCGGCTTCTCCGAAGTTCGGCCATTTTTCATATTTGCTCTCGGAGACCAGTTTTCGATACGCATCGCTTTTGCGTTCATACTCCAATACCTTGGTGCCATTAAGCCAATGCGTTACCTGCTTATCTTTGGATACGATGTGAGCTGTATTCCATTCCCCTATAGGGTTCACCGGTTTATTTATAGCTGCCTGGATCAAATCGTATAGTGAAGCCAGCGTACGGCTGCCTTCATGGTTGCCTAACTTGGCATCAGGATGTCGGGCATCATCCAAAATCTGGTACTCCAACCCAATGGAGGAACCCGGCCCTTTGTTCAAGTCGGTGTCCACATAATATTTAATACCGCTGTTTGCCCCTTCGGTCAGCTTGAAATCGACTTTCAATTCAAAATCACCATAGGTCTCCACGGTTACAATATCACCTCCCGCGGCCGATTCCGCACCTCCGGAAGACAAAACCGTGAGTTCACCATTTTCGATCACCCAACCTTTATCAGGAAAACCGTCCAATCGGGCACCGCGCCAACCGTTGGACGTCTCACCATCCCAAAGCAACTGCCAGCCCTCTTCGGTTTCTTTTTGGGTCAGTTGGTTTTTGGTTATGATCGGTGGGAGGGGTGATTTTTTGGAATACTTGGCCAGACTATCCGTTAGCATACGGATATTTTTCCATTGGATCTCGGTACCCGCTTTTTGCTCCTTTTTAATGCTGTGCACCTGCAGTCCGATAAAGCCGTTCGCGGTTTTATCATCCACCAAATGGGCAGCGGGAACTCCATTGATCCAGGTTTTTAAGGTGTCTCCAATGGCTTCAATGCGGTAGTGGTTCCATTCATTTTGGTTAAAAGCCTTTTGCGCGGTGGGATTGTTCTCCAAGGTATTTAGCCACCCCCGTCGGCCTTCATCATATATCCCGGCACTCCAGGCTCGTTGGGAGGGATCAATTTCTATCTGATAGCCATGCACCCTACCCTTTTGATAGTGTGGAAAACTGTTGCTTCGGATCTGGATACCAGAGTTCATAGAGGCGTCCACTTTGTATTCCAGTTCCAAAATGAAATCACCGTACATTTCATCTGTGGTCATAAAGGAATTTGGCGTATCGTGAACGGTTATACCCACGATGGTCCCCGCTCTAACTTCGTAATGGGCTTCCCCTCCCTTTTGTGACCATCCATCAAGGTTTTCACCATTAAAGAGATTTTTCCAGGGAATAGTATCCTCAGGTTTCTCCTCACATCCCAATACCAGGATTACCGAGAGTAGGGAAATCGATTTTACGAGTAAACTCAGTTTTTTCATTATTTTCTTTTTATTGTCATTTAGTTCGCTACCTCAACCCCTTAAGATAATACTAAGCTATGGAAAAAACAGGCCGTTTCGATTCGGATTGGCTTACAACTATCAAAATCCAAATAACTCAGGCACCCAAAGACTCAATTCCGGCACATAGGTGATTATCATTAAAACAACCAACATCACAATGAACATAGGTAGTAAAGGACGTACTACTTGTTGAATTTTCAGGTTGGCCACCCCACAACCGACAAAAAGTACGGATCCTACGGGTGGAGTACACAACCCAATGCAAAGATTCAAGATCATGATGATCCCGAAGTGAATGGGATCAATTCCCATTTCGGTGACTATCGGCAAAAAAATAGGCGTAAAAATCAATACCGCCGGGGTCATATCCATAAAAATGCCCACAAAGAGTAAAATCAAGTTGATAATGATCAAAATGACTATGGGGTTATTGCTAATGCTCAATAGTCCTGCACTGATTTCCTGCGGAATGCTTTCATAACTCATCACCCAGCTCATGGCTACCGAGGTAGCAATCAGTAACATGACAATGGCCGTGGTTTTTGTGGTTTCCAAAAGAATAGTGGAAACGTCTTTCCATTCGATTTCCTTGTAAACAAAGGCAAGTACAAAGGTATAAACTACTGCTACCGCAGAAGCTTCAGTAGCCGTAAAAATACCCGCTACTATTCCTCCGATAACCACTACCAGTAACAATAAACTGGGGAAGGCGTCCAGGAAGCGTTTAACAAAAACACCAATTCCCACAGCTTTTGCGGTGGGATACTTTTTTATCCAGGCGTATACCCCTGCCACCAACATTAATGCCAGGCCAATAAGAATACCGGGGACATAACCGGCTAAAAAAAGTGCGGCAATGCTAACCCCTCCACTAGCCAAAGAATAGATAATTAAAATATTGCTTGGGGGAATAATTAGTCCGGTTGTCGCACTGGTAATGTTTACCGCAGCACTGAATGATTTATCGTAGCCTTCTTTTTCCATCATAGGATTCATGAACCCACCAATAGCAGAAGCTGCAGCAACTGCAGAGCCCGAAATGGCCCCGAAAAGCATACAGGCAATGATGTTTACAAAGGCTAATCCTCCCGGCAAAGGACCTACGATAGCTTTAGCGAAATCAATCAATCTACGGGCAATCCCGCCCTGGTTCATCACTTGTCCGGCCAGAATGAAAAAAGGGATAGCTAATAAGGCAAAACTGTCTAGTGAAGTAGCCATCCGCTGCGCCAATGTGGTCACTGCGGGTAAGGAAGGCATGGAAACCACCAAGGTTAAAAATGCGGAAAGCCCAATACTATATGCAATGGGTACGCGAACTGCCAAAAGAATGACAAAACTAATTACCAATATCAGTGCTTCCGTATACTCCATTTTTATTTTTTAAATAAGCGTGTCTGCGTTTTAAAAAGGTATCTGCGCTGAAATACGTGATCAAAAGACCGGAAAGGGGAACCGCACTGTAGATCCACCCCAATGGGATTTCCAGGGCGGCGGATTTCTGTTGCAACTGAAAGGTGAGATAGCATAAATTGAGACCCCCTATCACCATTACACAGACAGCAAATAGAACAATAGCAAAGGCCACGACACCCGAATAAAAGACAGGGGCTTTGTTGATTACGGACTCCGGGATCAAATCAATAGCGAGATGCAATTCTTTGCCGGTAGCATAGGCCGCGCCGTACAAGCCCAACCAAATCAAAGAAAAACTTGCTATTTCATCGGTTAGTGTACTGGGGCTCCCCAACACGTATCGGGACACCACCTGCCAAATCACTGAAAGCAACATTACGGTCATAATGACCAACAATAGCTTTTCCAGAAGTAGGTTCACCCGCTTTCTCATTTACTGTATTTCTTGTATCGATTCCAGAAGTAATAGTGATTCGGAGCCTTTTTCAAAAAGGGCATCAAAAGCGCTTGTTTTTTCAGCAAATAAGGACTTGTCCGGATAGTTTACTTGTACCCCCGCAGCCTTAATCTCTATAAGTGCTCTTTCTTCCGCTTTGGCCCATAATTCACGTTGGTAGAGGGCCGAGGCATATGCGGCCTCCTGCAACCATTCTTTTTCTTCGTTGTTCAGTCGTTTCCAGGTTTCAGTGCCAACAAGCAGCACATCAGGTACTGCCGTATGCTCATCAAAACTGTAGTAGTTACAGACTTCATAGTGTTTTGAAGTATGAAAACTTGGGAGATTGTTTTCGGCGCCATCCACTACTCCCTGTTGTAAGGCTGTATACAATTCTCCCCACGAAATCGGGGTTGGAGCACCTCCCAATTGTTGCACCATACTCACCGCCATATTACTTTTCTGAACCCGGATCTTCATACCCTTCAAGTCTTCAGGAGTCTCAATGGCCTTGTCTTTGGTGTAAAAACTTCGGCTACCAGCGTCGTAAAAGCAAAGTCCCCGTAAACGATAGTCCTCGCCTTTAATCAAAAATTGACGCCCCACTGGGCTATCATATACCTGATGGGAATGTGCTTTGTCGCGAAAGAGATAGGGAACACTTAGCACCTTATATTCCGGCACAAAGTTTTCGAGGACCGCGGCCGACACTTTGGTGATGTCCAGACTCCCTATTTGAAGCAGCTCAAGGCATTCCCGCTCTGCACCTAGTTGCCCACTGGGATATATTTTTACCGTTAGCTTTCCTTTGGAATTGGTCTTCAGACGCTCCCCCAGGTTAACCATGGCCCTGTGCACAGGATGGTTGGTATCCAAGCCATGAGCCAATCGTAGTATTTTAGAATTTTCTCCGGGGCTGCAACCCATGAAAAGCATTCCAATGAAAACGAAAAAGAGCCACTTGAATTTCAAACTATTCCCTGATTATTTTGATGATTGCTAAAGCCTCAGCTACCGATTGGGTTATGCTTTCAAAGTTTCCGGCAGCAATCAAATTCGCATTGAACAACTGGCTGCCCATGCCCACGCAATGTACCCCGGAGCTAAACCAGGCAAATAGGTTCTCTTCAGTAGGTTGTACCCCACCTGTAGGCATTATAGGTACCTTAGGGTATACCGCTTTTACTGATTTTACGAATCCGGGACCCAGAACATTCCCGGGAAATACTTTGATCAGCTTTGCTTGAAGTTGAAGGGCTTGATAGATCTCGGTAACCGTGCCGCAGCCTGGCACCCAAAGGACATCGTTTTGATTGGCAAAGTGGGCAATTTCAGGGATCAAGGCCGGTGAGACTATAAATTTGGCGCCTTCGTCCAAAGATCGTTTTGCATCATCTTTGGAAAAAATCGTCCCGATACCCAAATAAAGATCATCATATTGCCGGGCATAGGTAGCGAGTTCCCCAAAAACATCCAACGCATTTTCACCGCGGTTGGTAAACTCAAAAACGCGGACTCCACCGCGGTAGCAGGCATCGAGTACCTTTTTAGCGACTTCAAGTTGCGCATGATTAAACACCGGGATCAATCCCGTTTCCTGCATGCCATCCAATAACGTTTGATGATTGATGTTGTCCATGTGTTTACGGTTATTCATCGCGATACCCTTCCCGAAGCGTCCCCGCCCATAAGTTTTTCAACCTCGTCAACGGTAACTTGATTGGCATCGCCCTTAATGGTGTGCTTTAAACAGGAGGCCGCAACCGCAAAATCCAGTGCTTTCTGGTCATCTCCTCCGTAGGTCAAAAGTCCGTAGATCAATCCCCCCATAAAAGAGTCGCCCCCGCCTACACGATCGACGATATGCGTTATTTGGTAGGTGTTGGAGGCATATAAGGTTTTTCCATCATATAGCACTCCGGCCCAGCTGTTGTGCGAGGCGCTGATCGAGCCCCGTAACGTAGTGATCACTTTTTTGGCTTTGGGGAATTTATCCATCATTTGTTTACAGACCGACGCAAAAGCTTGTGTGTTCACAGAATGCCCCTGGGTCACGTCTACACCCTCCGGATGAATTCCGAAGTGTTTTTCAGCATCTTCCTCGTTGCCCAAAATAATATCACAGTGTTCTACTAAGGGCGTCATGATTTTTTCCGGAGCTACACCATATTTCCAAAGCTTTTTTCTGTAGTTCAAATCGGTTGATATGGTCACCCCCATTTTACTAGCCACCTCGCATGCCTCCAAACAGGCATCCGCAGCACCCTGCGAAATTGCAGGTGTAATGCCGGTCCAATGGAACCAGTTTGCCGCTTTAAAGACCCTTTCCCAATCTATCATACCCTTCTCAATTTGAGACATGGCAGAATAGGCCCGGTCATAGATCACTTTACTCCCCCGAGCTACGGCACCAGTTTCCAAAAAATAGATACCCAAACGCTCTCCGCCCCATATAATGTTTTCTACAGTAACGCCTCTTTTACGCAGTTCCATCATAGCGCATTTGCCCAAATCGTTTTCCGGAAGCCTTGTTACAAAATCTACAGGGATCCCGTAGTTAGCCAAGGAAACCGCCACGTTGGATTCCCCGCCCCCATACACTATGTCAAATGCGTTGGTTTGGGAAAAACGTAGGAATCCCGGTGGAGCCAGACGCAACATAATTTCACCAAAGGTGACCACTTTGTTCATGCTCGTACTAAATTTATGTAGTGATACTAAGAACCCATCTTGAGTTCACCCCGAAACCTCGGGGCTACAAAAATATCTTTTGCACCCATACCCGGCCCGTACCGTTCGGGCGGGTCCCATCCTTTCTTGTTCCGTAGCCAGCTACCTGCCCGCTCGGCAGGCGGGTGCAACGCCAAAACGTCGGTATCTGGGCACAGCATCTTGTTTTTTCTCTTAAATCCTATAAACTCAAAACGGGTTCTACGAATTAAAATTTACAATTTTTGAATTACCCGAGAAAAAGTCAAGGATTTTTAGTTATTTTGTGCAATCGATTGCACAATATTAGCAATTTAATTTGAAATGAAACAGAAATTCATCAAAATTCACCCTTCCGATAATGTCCTGGTGGCTTTGGAAGCCTTGGAGACCGGCGCCAAGATACACTGGAAAGGGAATGTTTTTCTGTTGAAAGAGGCGGTACGGGCTAAACACAAGTTTGCTCAACAAGATTTGAAGGAGGGAGATCGGATTTTCATGTATGGTGGGGTGGTAGGAAAGGCCAACCAATCCATTACCCAAGGGGAAGCACTTACCACAGACAACGTAGCTCACAAAGCGGATACCTTTGGAAAACGAATTCCCAATTTAAAATGGGATCAACCGGATATTTCCAAATTTGAAGGGCGTTCGTTTTTGGGATATCACCGTTCCGACGGTCAAGTAGGAACCGCCAATTATTGGGTCGTGATTCCCCTTGTGTTTTGTGAAAACCGTAATGTACGTGTTTTGAAAGATGCCTTTTTGGAGGAATTGGGTTTTGTGCAACCCAACAAATACAAAAGCTACGTTAGAAAGTTGGTGGCCAGCTATCAAGATGGGGATACCCGATATGATCCCATAAGCTTGGAAGAAGAACAAATCAATGTATCTCCCATTTTTGAGCATGTGGATGGTGTCAAATTTCTAACCCATCAGGGAGGTTGTGGAGGTATCCGCCAAGATGCTGATGCACTTTGCGCCTTGATCGCGGGCTATTTAAATAACCCAAATGTTGCAGGAGGTACGATTCTAAGTTTGGGATGCCAAAACGCTCAGATTTCCATTTTAAAGCAGAAACTAAAGGCGCTAAATCCCAATTTTGATAAGCCCTTATCTATTTTGGAACAACAAATTGAGGGAACAGAAGAAGCCCTTTTGGTAAAAGCGATCCATCACACCTTTGAAGGAATTACCGAAGCAAACAAGGCAACACGCCAACCCGCTCCTTTGGATAAATTAACTATA
This sequence comes from Bacteroidota bacterium, assembly GCA_038750505.1. Taxonomy (GTDB): domain Bacteria; phylum Bacteroidota; class Bacteroidia; order Flavobacteriales; family Flavobacteriaceae; genus Croceivirga. The sequence continues at coordinate 244,138 of JBCDHD010000007.1, forward strand.
GGACTGGAATGTGGGGGTTCTGATGGTTTCTCTGGAATTTCAGCAAATCCGGCAGTTGGTCATGTCTCTGATATCCTGGTGGCTTTGGGTGGAAAAACGATATTGGCAGAATTTCCTGAACTCTGTGGTGTGGAGCAACAACTCATCAACCGATGCACCAGCACTACAATGGCAAACAAGTTTGTGCAGCTAATGAAGACCTATTCCGCAGCAGCAGAAGCCACGGGTTCCGGATTTGATATGAATCCGAGTCCTGGCAATATTAAGGACGGTTTGATTACGGATGCCATGAAGAGTGCGGGGGCCGCCAAGAAGGGGGGCACCTCTCCCATAACCGCAGTGCTTGATTATGCTGAATACGCTGAAAAACAAGGACTTCAGCTACTATGTACTCCCGGAAACGATGTGGAAAGCACAACAGCTTTGGCAGGTTCCGGGGCCAACATCATATTGTTCACTACGGGCCTGGGCACCCCAACAGGCAATCCTATAGCCCCCGTCATCAAAATTGCATCCAACACCAAATTGGCCCAACGCATGCCAGATATTATCGATGTGGATGCAGGAACTATAATTACAAGCGAAAAGTCCATATCACAAATGGGTGAAGACCTTATGGAATTTATTATTGAGGTAGCCAGTGGAAAAAAGAAAACCAAGGCCCAACAATTAGGTCAGGATGATTTTATACCTTGGAAACGAGGTATCTCGCTTTAAACCATTATAGATGAACAGCTTATTTGACATCAAAGGGAAAAACATTCTTATTACCGGGGGAACAGGGGTTTTAGGGTCGGAATGGTCCAAATACCTCGCAGGACAAGGCGCACATCTCATCGTATTGGGAAGAGCATTAGAAGACGCTCAAGAACTTGTTGGACAGATAATATCTAAGGGAGATCAGGCTATTGGTTTTGGTTGTGACGTAACCAACGAAGAGGACCTAAAACGGGTTGCCGCCGGGGTCAAATCCCAAATCGGATCGTTGGATGTGCTCATCAACGCAGCCGGAGGCAATATGGCGGGGGCCACTATCACACCCAAACAGACCTTATTGGATAGTGATGTAGATGCCCTAAGAAAAATCATAGACCTCAACTACGTAGGAACCTATCTTTCAATTAAATCATTTTTACCCCTTTTTCTCGATACCAAAAAAGGGAGTATCATTAACATCTCCAGTATGTCTGCAGGGCGGCCGTTGACCCGGGTTATGGGGTATTCTTCTTCCAAAGCCGCTATTGACAACCTCACACAATGGCTTGCCGTGGAATTTGCACAGAAGTACGGCCCTGAGATACGTGTTAACGCACTGGCGCCAGGTTTCTTTTTGACCAAACAAAACAAAGAATTATTAACGAATAAAGACGGTAGTTACTCCGAACGCGCGAATACGATCATTTCGAACACTCCTATGCATCGTTTTGGGCAACCCAGTGAGTTACTCGGTGCAATGCATTATCTATGCAGTGAAGCATCCCGATTTGTAACGGGAACGATTATGGCGATCGATGGTGGTTTTAGTGCGTACTCAGGTGTGTGATGCTGAGGAAAGACTAGAGAAATAAGCGGTACGGTTAAAGCGAAAAAACAAGGGATAGACGTATGAAATGAGCATAAACTTTTTTAAGCATACCCAACCGAACATGATTAAAACAAGTTTATGGGAAAGCGAAGCGGTTCCATCTGCAATAAATTTTGGAATAGCTTTAATTTCAGTGTATTACAAAATTTTAAACAGATGAAAAAACTGGAACAAACCATGCGCTGGTACGGCCCCAATGACCCTGTGTGCCTTTCGGATATTCAGCAGGCGGGCGCCACAGGTATTGTGACCGCTTTGCATCATATACCGAACGGAGAAGTATGGCCGGTTGAAGAAATTGAGAAAAGAAAAGCTTTGATCACATCAGCGGGACTCAGATGGAGTGTAATAGAAAGCATTCCTGTTCATGAAGACATCAAAACGCGAAATGGCCAATACGCACATTATATTGAAGTGTATAAGCAATGTATTCGCAACCTGGCTGAAGCAGGGATCCAAACGGTTTGTTACAATTTTATGCCCATTCTGGATTGGACGCGTACAGCCCTTTCCTATGAACTCCCTAACGGGGCAAAGGCCTTGCGTTTTGAGATCGCTGCCCTGATAGCCTTTGATGTATTCATTCTAAAACGTCCATATGCGGAAAGAAACTACACTAAGGAGCAACTTGCCATAGGAAAAGCGAGATTTGAACAAATGCAAGCTTCCGAAAAAGCGGAACTTACCCAAACTATTATTGCGGGATTACCTGGTGCCGAGGAAGGTTACACTCTAGCGCAATTTCAGCAACAACTCGATATGTATAGGAACATTGATCACAAAAGGTTAGGGCTGCACCTGAAGCTTTTCCTGGAAGCGATCATTCCGGTTTGCGAGGAAGTAGGGATCAACATGGCCATCCACCCCGATGACCCGCCATTTGACATTTTTGGATTGCCCAGAGTAGTGAGTACTGCCAAAGACGTGCAGCGTATTATAAAGGGCACCCCCAGTTTGCACAATGGTCTGACTTTCTGTACAGGCTCTTTTGGTGTTCGCGCAGATAACGATTTGGTAGCCATGATCGAAACCTTTGGAGATCGTATCCATTTTGTGCATTTGCGAAGTACACAACGCGATGAAGCGGGTAATTTTCATGAAGCCAACCATTTAGCTGGAGATGTACCGATGTTCGAAGTAATGAAAGCCCTTGTCGCGCTACAACAGCGAAGGAATGTGTCGCTCCCTATGCGGCCCGATCATGGCCATCAAATCCTTGACGATTTGAATAAAACCGCGAATCCCGGTTATACCGGTATTGGCCGATTAAAAGGGCTGGCAGAATTACGAGGATTGGAACACGCTATTGTGCAAATGAATGGTTAGGGTTACTCCTTTATGACATACTCATATTTTTTCTCCATGGCATCATAATAGGCCTTCAAAACATGAAAGGCTTTCTTTTTGAAACCCCCGTTGGAAATTAACCCTTTTCGGTTCCAACCCTCTTGAATTATGGGAAGGTTTCTCCTTGGGGATCGGAAATCAACCAAGATCCAAGGGGTCATCCCTCGTAAAGTGGGAATCTTTCCCAGCATTTTTAGCTGCTCGTCATAGAGATACTCCTGGTATTCTTCGGTCCATCGTGTAAGCTTGTCCCCATGATAATTGTATAAAGCTCCTCCTCCAAACTCACTGACAAAAAACGGTTTGTCATCAGGCAATTGCCATGTCACCTCCGAACACCGCTCAGGCAATCCTGAATACCAACCGATGTATTCATTGCAAGCGATCATATCGACATCTTCGGCAAACGGATCAGGGATCTTAACGGTATCGGCAGTGCTTTTTTCATCTCTTTCCAGAGCAGCACTGATAAAACGGGTGTCATCAATGGCAAGGGCAATCTTTTTTAACTCCCTAAGAAACTTGAGTCGGGATGGCACTTCCGGTGTTTCGTTTGCCACGGACCAAACAATTACACTTGCTCGGTTCTTATCGCGATGCACCAGGGTTTCCAATTGGGATTTCGCTTGGGCAAAAGCTGCGGGATTTTCATAATCGATCCCCCAGTAGACCGGTATTTCTTCCCACAGTAAGATTCCAAGTTGATCTGCTAATCGTGGCATATACTCATTATGGGGGTAATGGGCCAACCGTACAAAATTACAGTTGAGTTCCTGTGCCCATCCGAAAAGCATTCGCGCTTCTTCCATAGCATTTGCTCTGCCGACCTTTATTGGGTTTTCCTCATGAAGACTGATGCCCCTGAGAAAGATGGATTGTCCGTTCAACAGGAGGTTTGGGCCATCCGTTGAAATGATCCTGAAACCAATATCGTCCTTCAAAGTATCTGCATTGCAGCTGATTTCAACGGTATACAATTTGGGACGTTTGGGGTACCATTTTTTGATGCGTTTTGCAGCAATTTGGAAGCTTACTTTTCCGGCGCCATCCAAACGAAAGCTTTCATCTATCCTTACCTCCGGTATTTTAAGGCTTACCTCTTGTCCGGCTCCATGGGATACCTGAACATATCCTTTGATCAGGTCTGGGTTGTTAGGATCCAATTGTATTTGATAGTCTTGAATATGGGTTTTGGGAACTTCGATCAGTTTTACCTCTCGAGTAAGGCCTCCATAATTCCACCAGTCTGTGGTATAGTTGGGTACCCGATGTTTCTCCCTCCGGTTGTCTACCCGGACTACCAAAGAATTCCCTTTGGTTTTTAGTTTCCCGGAAACTTCAAAGTTGAAGGGATCGAATCCTCCCAGATGCTGACCCACCTTTTCGCCGTTGAGGTACACATCGGTTTGATAATTGGCAGCTCCAAAGTACAAGAACACTTGATTATCTTTCTTTTTTACAGTATAGTCAAAGGTCGTTCGGTACCAAATGGCACCTTCATAATATGCCAGTTTTTCAAGTTGACTATTCCAATCTCCCGGGACCTGGATCTCAGGAGAAGTATTGAAGTTATACTCCACACGATCCCAGGGATTTTTAATGACCTTATCGGTATAGTAAGGCCTGGCCGAGGCCTTGGTGGATTCCGCCTGATCAAAAGGTAGCCAATTTCTATGATTGCGATATCCTGTATCGTAAGGGTCTATAATATATTTCCAATTACCGTTCAATAGCGTTGCGGGTCTACTGTAGGCATTTTGAAGCAGCGGTTCCTGTGACCTGGTGAACTGTATTACGAATAGACACAAAAGGAAATAGCAAAGACGTATCTTTTTCATGGTCATTTGTTTGTAGGCAAAGTGTTGGCGTTGATTTTGGTGTTCTTGAAAAGCACTTGCGTAGCTTCCAAAACAATTTCTAACTGGGGGGATCGGTCAATAGAACAGTTTTCAAAATACACCTTTCGGATAGGGGCTTCGGGTCTTCCTTTGATAACAATGGACTTAGCTTTTGCTTTTTCAATTTGGATATCCTGAAAATAAAAATCCTGGTATTTGGTGAAATATTCGTTTCCTCGCCAGCCCTTATAATCCGTCGTGAACTCAAAACCGTATTTCGCGGTCCCAATGGTAATGTTTCGTATAAAAATATTTTCGATAAAACCACCCCTATCGGGATTGCTTTTAAACTGAAAGGCGTGTTTCCCGCTTTGCACTACTTCACAGTGCTCTACAAAGACATTTCGGACCCCTGCAGACATTTCAGACCCTATGCAAAATCCGCTGCCTACCTCGGTAGTAAAGGTGGTATTTCTAACGATAATATTTTCCGCAGGAGGATAGGGCCATCCGTCCTGGTCCCGACCGGCTTTAATCGCCACGCAGTCATCATTCGTATGTATCACACAGTTTTCAATGAGTACGTTTTTACAGCTTTCGGGGTCAATCCCATCATCATTAGTTGTGCCAGCACCAATATTCAGTGAGCGGATAGTGATGTTTTCAGAAAGTACGGGATGAATTGTCCAAAAGGGGGAACCTTGTATCCTGAAATCCTCTAAAAGGATGTTTTGGCAATTGATCAACTCAATAGCGGAAGGACGTAGGTAGTGGCCTTCACCAAAAACCCGCTCCTCCAAGGGGATTTCATCGTTACCCATTTGCCGAAGCCGCTTTTTATCGTCGTCCTGCCTCTGTTTCCAATACTGCCATTTTTTTTCGGACTGGCCGTGGATCAATCCCTTTCCCGTAATGGCAATGTTCTCCGTTGCATTGGCATAGATAAGTGGGGAATAATTCATGAGAAATGTCCCCTCCCAACGGGATTTGACCACGGGCAGGTAATCCGAGGGCTCTGGTGAAAACCAAAGTTCTGCCCCATCTTCGAAGTGCAAATGGATATTGGAGGCTAAAAATATACTTCCCGCTACCTTATAAACCCCTGGGTTAACTTTTACCATACCTCCTCCATTTTCCGAAAGCCGTGAGATAGCCGTATTGATACTGTTTCTAAAATCCGTAGTGTCCGCAATAACCACTGTGGTATCCGGAAAGGTGGGCGCCTGGATCGCTTTCAGAATTTTGGGATAGGTGGTTGACCAGGCCTTGGTAAGGATTCTTTGCGCGGTTTTGGTGGTAAAATCATCTTTAGAATGGGAGTTACATCCTACGGTTAACAATACAAGAAAAACCCCGAGGGTTATTTGCATTCCTGAATAGCAGTGCGATCCGTTTCGCAATACCCCGCTATATGATCTACTGAAATTCATACTGGTGTACATCACTTAAAAATCGTAACCCGAAAGCTGTGGCAATATCCCGGTAAATGAGTTTCATTTTTCCGTTGCCTTTTGCCTTTTGCCGAATCTCATAATACCCTCCTGCTAAATTCTCATCGGCGTGTTGGGCAGAAAATTGATTGTTTAGGGTGAAATCCAATGCTTTTTTAATATTCCCCTTGAAATCCGTATGCCCGAGCTCCAGTAATCGCAACCAGAGTATACCTGCAAAAGAAGTCCCTGAACCACAAGGTGAGCGATCATCCATAGATCCATCGGTATAACTCAAGTAAAAGATCACTCCATTTTTTTGTTGTATGGATGCCAATCCATGCCCTGTTTTAAGGGCTGCATCCAGGTATTTTGGATCCTGGGTCAATGTGTAGGCTTCAACCAATGCCTCTGCATTCCAGGTATTGAATCGTGCATGGATCTTCCCCGTTTTAGGGTCATTGGGCTCAAAATCCATCCAGAAGCCATTTTTGCTTTGACTGGTGACGAGTCCGTCGCAAATCTCAAGAAAGGCGTTCTTGTACTGTTCCTCTCCTGTAAATTCAAACATATCTTTCCATACATACCCTTCTGCATTTGGCCGTGCCACCTGTTTGATGGTGATTTCATGACCTTGATGCTGGGCATGGGGACTTTTATCTTTCCAGATCTCTGCTGTTTTAGGGTCCACAATGTTATAACTTAACCGATGCTCCGGGAGATAGAGGTTATCTAAGATCCATTTTCCGGCCGAACTGGCCACTTCAGCATATTTAGCATTTCCGGTCACCACACTTAGATCGAAAAGTCCAGGCGTACCATCCGTAATCGTAGTCGTATTGATCAAATTTCCGACGCTTGCGCCATGAATAGCATTTATATAACCCGCCAGTGGATGTTCATCGGGAAACTGTAAACTTATCCACCACCCCCCTCCTTGTATCGCATAATTTAAGGCATCTTGATTTTGGGTTACCTGATAGGCTTCTAAAAGCCCCTGAATCAATTGCCCTGTATGCCAGGCAGGCTCATATTCCGACCACGTACCGGATATCATTTCATAATCCCCCCTTGCTTTTCCCTGTGCATCTAGACAAACTTTGCCAGCGTGTTGTGTAGCACGATTCAGGGAGATCTCTATTTTTTGCTGGTACGATCTGTCCAGATCCAGCGATGCTTTTTGGGCACATCCCGATACACACCAAAGTGCCCCCAACGCCAAAAACAGTTTCCTGCCCATCAATTGATCTTTACGTTCAGAGTATCCATAGCAACATTATGTTTCCAAAACAAGGCGATTGAATCCTTTGGAACCCGATTAAAACGCACGTCCTTAATGCGTATGCTCTTGGCGTCCGCGAGGATGAACTTTCCCTTTTCACGTACAAAGTCCGAAGTGGATCCCCATTGTTTTACTTTCCTGTTGCCTTTGGGTTTTTTCCATGAAGAATTATCCAGGTGATCCCTAAACGTTACCACCACATTTTCCAGACGGATCGTATTGAGCTTCTGCTCGGGATGCCCTGACAGATAAAGAATTCCAGCAGTGGCAATTGCACAATCCTCAAACCGGATATTTTCTATTTGACCCACCGGAGAATCCTCTTCTCGCTGATGGATATCAATAAATACCCCATACTCTTGCGCATGGCGCGCTCCTGTTTCCGCATCAATATTCTTGAAAAGGACGTCCCGATATACGCCGCCATCCATCATAAACAAGGCCATAGCATATCGCGTTTTTCGAATAGTGATATCTTCAAAGACCACGTTTTGCGTCAGATACCCGCTTCCGGTACCCAATTTGAGTGCAGCATCATCACTTTCAAGGTAACACTGTTGCACAGCGATGTTTTCAGTGATTTTTGACCTGGGGTCCCCATTGGAATCAAGCCATTCTTCTTCCTTCCTGGTATTCTTTACGCATATGGCATCATCTCCCGTGCGGATATCGGCGTTAGTTATGCTAACATTCCTAGAATTTCGGATGTCAATGCCATCGGTATTGCGACTTCGGGGATCATTCATTATGGAAATACCATCTACCAGGACCCCATCGCAAAAGTCAAAATTTAAGGTATGCGACGGGCTATTTTCAAAGTGTATTCCCCTTACGGTAACCCTTTTTGCATCACTAATAACCATCCAGGGCCGAGGGCGTTCGGTAAACTCCCAATCCGCATCGAAGAAAGCCGTTCCATTCCCGTTAATGGTGCCTTTGCCTTCAATAACAAGGCTATCGGCGAAGGGGGCTGAAATAAAATGTCCTTCGGGATAATCTTTCATATTGGGACTGGCCAAAAGTGTCGCCCCTTCATTGATTTGCAAAGTAATATAGGCCCCCAATGTCAAGGCTCCGGTTAAAAAAGTCCCCTTGGGGATTACCACTTTCCCCTTAGATGCTATCGCTGCATTAACAGCAGATTGAATTGCCAAAGTGTTTATGGTCTTACCATCAGGTACAGCGCCAAAACTGACAATATTAAACTCATTTTGATCCGGTTCCTGGCAGGACAGCGGCAGTAGAACAACAAAAACAATAGTAAAATGTAATACACCCCTCATTTGGTATACTTTTTATCGTAGGCCCTTACTTGATCTTCGTCCACCTCAACCCCGAGTCCCGGGCGATCACTAACGTGAAGCCGACCATTTTTAAACTCTGGAAAACCCGTTAAACAATCATAGGCCCTAGGCGCTTTTTCGCGCAATGCGAATTCTTGAGGAAGTGTTGCCATTTTGGTAGCGCATACCCAATGGAGCATACAGACCGTGCTTAAGGAAGGTCTGGAATTATGCGCCACCAGTTTAACCCCTTTTTCGGCGATGTAATCCCCAATGCGTTTGCCCCCGGTAAAACCGCCACATTTCAGGAGGTCGGGGTTTACGGCCCATGAACCGCCATAGGTTAATAAATGTTGAATCTGTTCTAGCGTATACGCATGTTCCCCAAAAACAACGGGAATGTTAACCTGTTCAACAATTGCTTTTATAGCGGCGTAATCATAGGGTGCTGTGGGTTCTTCCCACCAGGCTAGGTTAAATGCCTCCAAGGTTTTACCCAAGGCAATGGCCCGCCTCTCGGTATGTCCCATATTTGCATCCATGGCCAGTTGAATATCCGGACCTATGGCCTCCCGAAGTTCCCGGGCAAAATAGACCGTATTGTCATTAACGGGATCCTGGTTCTCGAGGCCCCATCGCATACGGAATTTTAGCGTTTTGTATCCTTCTGCAACCAATTCCTTTGCCTTTATTGCCGCCTCTTTAGGGGTAGGATAGACATCACGTGTAAAACTGGCATAGATCTCCACCGAGTCCCTCAGTTTCCCGCCTAAAAGTTCGTAAACCGGTTTTTGGGTCACTTTCCCCATGGCATCGTAGATAGCACAGTCAATTCCGGAAAGGGAATAGGTCAACAGTCCTCCCGGACCCAAGTCATATTCCGACTTGATACAATACTCCCAGGTTTTTTCTACATCAAAAATATTAGTGCCTTCAAAATAGTTCTTCAGGGTTTTTTCAATCAGGGTCCTTGAACTGCGCTTATCATTGGGCATGGCTTCAGCCCATCCCTTTGTACCGTTATTCAGTTCCACCGAGACAAAAAGGGCCTTCTTTAGCATAAAGGTGTCAATATCCTTGATGACAAAGTCCGTATCTCCGGCCATTTCCCAAAGATTTGCCCTTGCGGATACTTTAGCACGCTGCTGGGTCCAGATAGGAAAAGGCAACCCTGTTGCCAGGGTTGCCGATGAAATCGTTTTAATGAATTCTAATCTATTCATTTACAATTTCTTGAAATTAAATCAACCAACTCAAACTTATTTTTATTCTCGTGGAGTACCGTCAAAATTTAGGGTCCATCCTAACGTCCAATCGTCATCTGGTGAAACAGCACCCACAAAACTCACAGCGTCAAAAAAGTCGCCCAAAGTGGAAGCATTCGATGGATTCAGGGTAGAGACCCCAACAAAAGTGTCCATTAAGGCCACATCCTCTTCCGAATTGTTATTAGCCGCGTCGCGATAATCATCCCGAATACTGCTGTGCAAACCGTCGTCATCCCCGGATTCACCATTCCCAAAGACCGCCGAATTCCGGATGATCATATCGCCATCATCACTGCGGTTCCGAAAAGAATCATCAAAACCGGTAACAATAAAATTATGGAATTCCCCTTTGGCCCCATCGCGAACTTGAACACCATCAGTATCGCCTGCCCCATCGCCTAATAGAAAAGGGCCAACCACGGTTACATTGGATAAGATAGGATCGGAGTTTCTAGGAGATTCATCGGTATCCCTTCCAAGCAGTCCTTCACTATCATCCACATCCGTGAGAATAACCCAAAACTGTCCATTGCCTTCCCATCCGTCACTGTAGCGTATTCCGTTGTCATCCGGTTGAGTTACTAGTATATGTTTTAGGTTAACGTAGCCCCCACGCATTCGGATCCCTGTATCGTCTGTATTATGCACTTGTACATAATCGATCTCGGTAGCACCCCCTACCTGTCGAAGTTGTAGCGCTTCATCACCGTTTCCGCCATTTTCGATACGTACATATTTTAAAATCCCGGAGTTGCCTTCCGGTGTATCGTCCCCGCGTAGTACCACGCCAATCCAATCCCCATTGTCCGGATCTTCAGGTTGGTTGGGAGCAGCATTAATAGCGGTGAATACAATGGGATCTTCAACCGTTCCTTCTGCTAGTAAAGTGCCTCCAATTTGAACATTGAGCTCGGTATTTTCATCTAAAGCATATACAGCGGTACCCGCTTCAATGGTAAGGGTAGTAATATCTTCTACTACTACTTCTCCATTCAGCAACCATAGGTTATCATTATCGAAGGTTTCATCAAAGTTAATTCTCCCGGTTACCTGCCTGAAAGTAGTACCATTTATTTCCACATCCACTATGGTAAAAGCGGGTTCCACCTCCGAGACGGTTGCCGTAAAGGTGGCACTATCCGATTCTCCAACGGAGTCTGTAATGGTAAACGTAAAGGTCTGGGTAGTTCCCAGAAGGTCATCGGTAATTAGGAATTCCAAGGTAAAGTCGTCCTCTCCCTGGGTTCTTTCCGGGTAACGTATCCGTTCTACCACGGCATTGCCCCTTCGGACAACAAACTCCCTGAACAAAGCGGTTGCCTCATATTCCGCAGTTACCCTAATGGTCTGCCCTATTCTGAATTCACCACTTTCAATGGACAGGCTCAAATTAGGCGCATCGAAAGTTAATACCCCATTATCTTCTTCTTCACTACAAGAGAGTAAAAAGCCTACCAGGACAATGATGACGATCAAATGCTTTTTAGCTATCATTTTTTTAAAATTTAAAATTAACACCAAACCGAGCAGACCAGTCATAGATCTCGTAGTTGACCACTTGATCTCTTACAGCTTGATAGGTAATAACCGGGTCATTTGTAAGATTGACAAACTCGACAAATACGGTCAAATTATCCGTGATTTTCTGAGAAGCGTTCACATCCAGTTGGTAGCGTTCTTCCAAAAAGAAATCCAATTCCGGAGTGTTTGCCGGACTAAAAAGGGAGCTACCGTTGAAGTTAAGGGATACTCGGGAGCTAAATCCGCCTCTATCGTAGGAGATAGCAGCATTCCAGGTATGGTCTGCCTGCCCGGGGAAGTCAACATCTTCTCTGGTTTCCAGGTTGCCTTCATCGTTTAAAAAGGTAAAACTACTGTCTGAATTTACATAAGTATAATTGGCAAACACACCCAGTCCGGAGAGGAAGCCGGGCAGAAAATCCAATTTCTTTACAAAATTAAGTTCAACACCAAGAAGTGAGGCCTCATCTCCATTTATGGGTTGATTCAATAGGAACAACTCATTGTTAAAGTCCACATTAGAGAATTGTCTAAAGATAAAGTCCGAGATGTCCTTGTAGAAAATACCTCCTGAGATGACACCTGCTCCTTTGAGATAGTGCTCAAAAAGGAAATCAAAATTGTTTGCTGCCGCGGGTAATAGATCCGGATTCCCCCGGGTGAGTTGTTGATCGGCAAAATTAATGTTCTCAGCGGGCACCAAATCAGCCAAAGTGGGCCTTGCATAGGATTGGGTATAGGCAAACCGCAGGTTTGTTCGTTCGCCCAGGTCATATTTCATATGTACCATAGGTAAGAAAAAGTCATAGTTATTTGAACCTGATACGGGTTCAGAGGAAACGGGAACTGCTGGGGCACCATCTTGTGCAGGAGGTTCAATACTCAATTCAAGCGCATCATAAACTACATCGGTTTTCTCGTAGCGAACACCAGCCAGTATCCGTAATTTATTTAACTGGATCTTTCCCTGGACATAAGCGGCATACACATCTTCTCCGGCATTAAAAAAGAAGCTCTCCGTGTTAATTCTAGAGGTATTCTCATCAAATTGATAGGCGTCCCGAAAAAGTCTGAAATGTTCACGTGCGGCATTAGGACTGGGAAACTGACCCATGCGATAGCGCCCGTCGAAAATGGTTTCATCATGGCCATCCAAAACCTGGCCCAGATTGTAGGGACCATCGAATCCGGTATACTCTATTGTATTTCTCCTTCTGATATTGTCCAGATCGCGGTACTTGCCTCCGGTTTTCAACTCTCCCGAATTTGACCCTAAGGTGAAAGGAATTGTTAGATTTAAGCGCGCTACCGTATTATCACCACGGTTTAAAATAGGCCGGTCCTGTTGAAAGGCATTGAAATCGTAAGCGCCATAATCTTCAAAATCAAAATCAGGTGAGGAAAAAATGGTGAAATCCCCGTCTCTTTCCTGAACCAGCGTCAGGTCCCGTTCTCTAAATACAAAACGATCACTCCGCAATCTTCGTTCGTTTCTCGAATAGTTTATAGCGTAGTCCAACATGCCAAATCCCCCGAGGGCATGCTTCCCTTCCAAAGAAACGGCAATGTTTTCACGCGTAATCAGCCTGTCATTAACATCCCTTCTTACCCGAACATCATTATCTGGTCCGGCAACATTGGGATTTAAAGGATCCTGATAGTTGTTTCTAGGTCGGAATCGTATCCTCCGCCGTAGGGATTCGTCCTCAAGCCTATTATAGGTAGCTTTGAAAACAATAGAGGAATTATCAGAAAACCGATAATCGAAAGTAGCATTGACCCCTACACGGGTCCGCTCGTTAAGTAGCGGACGCAATCTGTAGTCATCCAGGACAAAAGCCCTAAAAGAGTTAGGGTCGTCGGCACTTCCTATCCTTCGGTCACGGTAAGTAGCTTCAAATCGCTCTTCACCATTGAATGTATTGTAAAAACTACCGCCCAAGAGTACGCCAAACTTGTTATCTGCAAATCGTTTGTCGAGTTTAAGTCGATAGATTTGACTCCCTTTATCGAATAAGTTGTTGTAGCCTCCTGAAATTGTACCTTTTACCCGTCCTTGCGAAGAAGTAGCCGTTGGTGTAATTAAGTTAATCGCTCCCCCAACAGCATCGCCGTCCATGTCTGGCGTAATGGCTTTACTGACCTCCATGGAAGCCAGCTGATCCGCAGGGATAAGATCCAGGCTTTCCGTTCTGCCTCCGGCTTCATCGGTAGTTGGTATCTGCTCACCATTAACCGAGATCGTGGTAAAATTTTGAGGGGTTCCCCTAATTTTCACAATGCTTCCTTCACCGTTATTCCGGTCAATGTTGACACCTGGCACCCGTTGCATGGCTTCTCCAACATTAATATCCGGGAAACGACCAATTAGATCAGCGGATACAATAGTTTTAATATTATCAGCGTTCTTTTGCTGGTTAAAAGCACGTTGTTGGCCCTCCAAGCTTCCCGTTATAATTACTTCCCCCAGTGAATTTACCGAAGGAGCCAATACGATGTCCCCCAAAGAAAATGAAGGGGCATTTACTTCTACAGTAGTACGATAGGTTTCAAAACCTATATAGGATATCTCAATCTCATGAGTACCGTAGGGTACACGTGGTAAATTGAATAAGCCTTCCAGAGAGGTGCTGGTACCAATGACCAATTCCCTAATAACAATGGAAGCCCCTGGGAGGGGTTCGCTCGCTTCACCAAGAACGCGTCCACTTATACTACCATAGGCCTGCTGGTCATCATCAAAATTGGAAACTTCCCCGGTAGGCACAATGCCACGGGAAAAGGTAGTAAAGCAACATAACAATACGATTGGGACAATTGTTTTTCTGATTGTTGGCGTCTTCATTGTATAGAAATCGATTTTCAAGTAATTATTTGTGCAATCGATTGCATAAATAATAAAGAAATATCAATTTCGCAAATAATACGAGTCAAAAATGTTTAAATATCAATATAATCAAGCTTTTTATCGTATCTAAAAATCTTTATGGAATATTTTTAAATAGTTGAATAATTCTATAAATTGCGCAATCGATTACATAATTCATCTTTTAGTTTGAGCAACTATCTTTGAAAAGAACAGTTGAAAAAAATGGAGCATACCAAGAAGACCACCATACATGATATTGCTGCGAAGCTCAATGTTACTGCTTCTACCGTTTCCCGTGCACTCAATGGGAATCCCAGGATAAGCGATAGCACCAGGAAAGCTGTTCTTAAAACAGCCCGGGAGCTCAACTATGCGCCTAACCAAATTGCCTCTGCTTTACGTAGCGGGAGGACACAACTTATCGGAATGTTGGTACCTACTATTAATAGATCCTTTTTCTCTTCTATCATTCGAGGTGTGGAAGAAGTGGCCAATTCCCTGGATTATCGGGTAATCGTCAGCCAATCTAACGAAGCCTTTGAGAATGAAGAAAATGCAGTTAAAGCATTCCTAAATGCGCGCGTAGATGGTATAATCGCTTCGATTGGTAAGAATACACAGCATTTTGATCACTACAAACAGGTATTGGAGCGTGGCCTTCCGCTGGTACTTTTTGACCGAACCACACCACAGTTGCTTACGAGTCAGGTAGTAATTGACGATTATCAGGGTGCGTATCTGGCAACTTCACATTTGATACAACAGGGGTGTACTAAAATCGCTCATTTTACTACGGAACGAAAGATTGACATTTATAAGGAACGTTATCGCGGCTATGTAAATGCTTTGGAAGACCACGGTATTGCGCACAACGAAGCCTCGGTGTTTAGCGGGAACCTGCAATTGGAGGATGGAAGGGCCCACAGTAAACTATTGTTACAACAACCAGAGGATTTTGATGCTATTTTTTCTGCCAGTGACTATGCCGCGATGGGGGCTATGCAAGTATTAAAAGAAAATGGCCTGAAAATTCCGGAGGACGTTGCGTTGGTAGGCTTCTTAAACGAGCCGTTCACCTCTTTCACTGATCCCCCCTTGACTACCGTAAACCAATTCCCCATAGAAATGGGGCATACAGCTGCAAATCTATTTTTTAATGCTTTGAATTCAGAAAGAGAGAAAATCGTTACCAAAAAGACCGTACTACAGCCCGAGTTGATTATAAGGGCTTCCTCACTTAAAAAGAAACCGTAACCCTTGTTTTTAGCACTACCACATGGCATTAAACGATAGGAATGAACAGTACAATCGATTGCAGCGATCGAGACGCGCTTTTTTGGAGGAAGACTTCTTGTTGCAAAGCGATTTTGCCAAATTACTCTATCACGATTTCGCCAAAAACTTACCCGTAATAGACTACCATAACCATCTGCCCCCGGCGGAAATCGTAAAGAATCATCAGTACAGCAATTGTACGGAAGTATGGTTGAAAGGAGACCATTACAAATGGCGGGCGATGCGAACACTGGGGATTGAAGAGAAGTATATTACCGGCAATGCAACAGATGAAGACAAGTTTATGAAATGGGCGAAAACCGTGCCCTACACACTCCGAAATCCACTCTATCACTGGACACATTTGGAGCTACAGCGCTATTTTGCTATTGCTGAACTTCTGGACAATACCAGTGCTGAACGGATATACAGGGCTACCCAAGAGTTGCTACAAGAGGAGGATTTCAGGACAAGAGGATTGTTGAAAAAAATGAATGTCACCGTTGTGGCAACTACCGATGATCCCATTGATGATTTGAGGCATCACGCCCAATTTAAAGGCGAAAAAGAACCCCTGCAACTGATGCCCTCATTCCGGCCGGATAAGGCCTACGCCCTTGAAGATCCTCAGGCATATCGCAGCTATCTATCGCTTTTAGGAGAAAGTGTTGACCATAAAATAACTACCTATTCCGATTTGATACAAGCGCTCTATCAACGCGTACAATTCTTTGTTGAAATGGGTTGCAAAAGTGCGGATCACGGCCTGGAGCAGTTTTTCGATTTCCAAATAGGCGATCATGATCCCTCACACTTATTTGAGCAAATACTACAGGGGAAACCGTTATCTCCACAGGAGATTGCCTACTTTAAATTCGAGACCTTGGTCCACCTCGGTAGGAAGTACCACGAAGTGGGCTGGGTACAGCAGTTTCATCTGGGCGCATTGCGAAATACGAACAAAAGAATGCTCACCCACCTCGGGCCTGATACCGGTTTTGATAGTATTGGCGATTTTCAACAGGCCCAACCCCTGGCCCATTTCCTAAATCTTCTGGATAGCACAGATCAATTGGCCAAAACCATTATCTACAACCTTAACCCAGCAGATAATGCCGTTTTCGCCAGTATGATCGGCAATTTTAATGATGGTAGCGTAAAAGGGAAGATACAGTTCGGTTCGGCCTGGTGGTTTTTGGATCAAAAAGACGGTATGGAAAAACAATTGAATAGCCTATCCAACCTTAGCCTGTTGAGCTGTTTTATCGGGATGCTTACGGATTCACGTAGTTTTTTATCCTTCCCCAGACATGAGTATTTCCGTAGGATCTTATGTAACCTTTTGGGCAAGGATGTAGAAAATGGGGAACTACCAGCAGACGAAAAATGGCTTGGGAAAATAGTAAGTGACATATGCTACCATAACGTGAAGGCCTACTTCGGATTTTAAATTGGTTCGACCGGTGAAAAAACTTAACAGAAATACCGTGTCTGCACTACCGGAACGACCCATTAAGATCGTCCAATTTGGTGAGGGTAACTTTCTTCGGGGATTCGTAGATTGGATGATAGACCTCCTTAATGAACGGACCAATTTCAATGGAAACATCCAAATTGTTCAGCCATTGGCAGAGGGTATGGGAGCACTTATTAATGCACAAGATGGGCTCTATCACCTTGTTTTAGAAGGAATAGAAAAGGGTGAAAAGGTCCAAAACTCAAGATTGATCACTTCGGTTAGTAGTGTTCTTAATCCCTACCTTCACTATGAAGATTTTTTACGGCTTGGAGAAAACCCCGAATTGCAATTTATTGTCTCCAATACAACCGAGGCCGGAATTGTCTTTGCGCCCGAAGACAAAGACTACAAAAGTGTACCCCATTCTTTTCCGGCCAAACTTACCGCCTTGCTCTACCACAGGTTTCAGTTTTATGCTGGCGATCCTCCAGGGACCTTATATATCTTACCCTGCGAACTAATTGAAGCCAATGGGCAACTACTTCATGAGTGCGTTGCACATTACGCTGACCTTTGGTCTTTGGGCGAGGGATTTAAAAGCTGGCTCGAAAGGGGCGTCCTTTTTTACAATACACTGGTGGATCGGATCGTACCGGGATTTCCGAAAACTACAATCGCAGCAATACAAGAGCATCTGGGGTATAAAGATCAGTTGGTGGTCAAAGCAGAACCTTTTCACCTTTGGGTCATTGAAGGGCCATCACAAATTAAAAGCGAACTCCATTTTAAACAAGCTGGGGTAAACGTCATTTTTACTGAGGATCTGACCCGGTATAGAACCCGAAAAGTCCGAATTCTCAACGGCGCTCATACCGCTATGGTGCCCATCGGTTATCTCAAGGGGTTTACCGAAGTACGGGAGGTAGTAGAAGACAAAAAGCTGGCGCTTTTCCTGGATACCCTGCTCTTCCAGGAAATTATCCCGACATTGGATATGCCGAAAGCGGAACTTGAACAGTACACCCTTGAAGTTTTGGACCGATTTAGGAATCCTTTTATTACCCATCACTTGTTGGATATAGCGTTGAATTCGATTTCCAAATTTAAAGTCAGGGTATTACCTAGCCTTTTGCATTATATGGAACAAAACCATACGATACCTGTGGGTTTGGCCTCTGCATTTGCCTATCTCTTGCTTTTTTACAGAGGTGAATTCAATGACACTACTATTCCCCTTAAGGATAATGAAAACTACCTTTCCTTTTTTAAGGAAGCTTGGAATGCAGATAGCCCGGAATTATCCATAGCAAAGATCCTATCCAATGAGAAGTTATGGGGCGATAACCTGGAGCAGAAAACCCTGTTATCTGATTTTTTAAAGGAAGAAGTAAAACAGCGCTTGTCTAATAACTCGTCCTAAACCAGCAACTGGATCATATTCAGTGGTTCAAAAAAACTGGAGATTTCTGGCGCTTACTGGGCTGTTAAGTGCCCAACGGAGGTTTACCGGCCTTTGGATGGCGGGTAAATGTTGCTTTGTACCTATTAGGAAAATAATATGGTGTAAAGTTGTAAACTTTACATAGGCTACTAATACCCCTTACCTATATATAAATGTAGAAGAAAAAAAAACCTTTAAAGTTTAAGGGTTTTACACTTTTTGTTCGGATCTAAGGAGGTTGAAACGGCCCGCCGGTTTATGTGCCGTTGGCATACAGAAAAGCCTCCACACCTCGCGGCACTAAATCCTAGGCTTAAAACGATTTCAAAATTACTTTATTAGAATAGCAAAGAAAACATTTCATTTTTCTTATATATAAAGAAGAAAATTCGTTCTAAGGAACTAATTGATTAATTTGAGAGATAATTGTCCTATATATTTGTTTGTGTTCAAGTTGATCCTCATTTTTTGTCAGACAGACATTTGTAAAAAGTTATGGCTACGATGATTTCCGGCAAAGGGAAAAAATGTCACTATTATTCAATGAGTAAAAAGGTTTATTTAAGAGATGGACGTGCTCCAATACCTCAAAAGGAATCAATCTCAAAACTGATGAGTGCAAACAAGGATCGAGGAACAAAACCAGAAATTTCTTTAAGAAGAGCTCTATGGAAAAATGGGATTCGTGGTTATAGATTAAATTTAAAGAATCTCCCGGGAAAACCAGACTTATCATTTCCTAGTAGAAAACTGGCAGTCTTTGTTAATGGATGTTTTTGGCATAGATGTCCTTATTGTAAACTTTCTCTACCTAAATCAAATACGGACTTTTGGGAGAATAAATTCAAGAAAAATGTTGCAAGAGATAAACGGAAAATAAATGATCTTAAAATGATAGGCTGGGATACAATTGCCATATGGGAATGTGAGATCAAAAGCGATATGAATACGTGCCTAGAAAAAATTAGGAAAGCAATCGACGAGAATGGCAAGTAAATTAAAGGTTATAGATTTTTTCTCTGGTGCTGGCGGGTTTTCTGAAGGTTTTAGACAAGCTGGGTTTGATGTAATTTTAGCAATAGACAACTGGCAAATTGCTGTGGACACACACAATGAAAATCATCCTGATGGACTGGCCATTAAAGATGATGTTATCCGGATATCTAATTTACCAGATAATGATTTCCATAAATTGATTCCGGATACGGAGGTGATAATCGGCTCACCCCCATGCACTGATTTTTCGAATTCCAATAAGTCTGGAAATGGTGATAAATCTAAAGGTATTGAGCTCGTTGAGGCCTATTTACGAATTGTTGCCAGAAAAAAATTCAAAAGAAGATCAAAGTTAAAGTATTGGATACTTGAAAATGTTCCTAAAATTCAGAATCACATTCAAGAGTCCTATTCAGCAAAAGATCTTGGTTTAAAGGGCCTATGGTCATTAATAGTAATGAGTGGTAACAGCGGGGTATATAACGCGAAGTATTTTGGAGTACCTTCTAATCGCAAGCGATACTTCTGCGGAGAGTTTCCTGAACCAAAGCGAACAATCGATGACGATTCAAAATTGATCCTATTGAAGGATATTATTCAAGCATTGGGGGCGCCAAAGGAAAAGCTTCATCAAAAAATTCTAGATCCCATATATAACATAAAACTGGCTGGAGAAGACGTGTCAGACCATCATTACACTCAATTATTGTCTGACTTTGAAAAGAAAAAGGCAAAGCGTTTAAAACAAGATAAGGGATATATGGGAAAAATGTCCTTCCCTGAAAATCCAGAAAAACCAGCAAGAACTATAATGGCAACTATGTCATTTACTTCTAGAGAGTGCTTTGTATTGGGTGATGATTATTCTAAACTTCGAGCTCCAACAATCAGAGAAGTTGCCTCCCTCATGAGTTTTCCCATTGATTATAAGTTCTATGGAAGTTCATTAGGTACAAAATACCGTATGATTGGTAATGCAGTCCCTCCGAAAATGGCTATTGCATTGGCTAAAGGAATTTTAAATAAGGAGAGAAAGAACATCATTTTAAATGGTTATCAAATGATTAGGCATCCTCAGAAATTAGCTTTTAGTAATCTCAACTTTAATGAAATTCCCATAAAGGAAGAAAAGCCAAAAAAGGTAACCGCCCGTTTCAAATACCACATACCTTATTTTAAGTTTGAGACTTATCGTGTGGAACTAACAAACCATCATTCGGATTTTAACAATTTGAATTTCAAATGGACCGCAGAGATTCATTACAATCAAGGCAAAGAAAAAGCCAAAAAATATACCCCTTCATTAGATCACATTGGTTTTGATAAGACAGACTTAAGAACTGCGGATAAACTATTTACCATGTCGATTCGGAAAAAAATAGTTAACCCTAAAGAGTTCCAACGATTCCATTGCATGACCGCGGAAGAGGTTAAACAGAATCAGGTGTTGGAACCTTATGCATTTTTGGAACAAGTGCGAGAATTCCTGGATAAGAGTTTCCAATTTGATCGTGACCACAATCACGTACTTGTAGCAGAAGCTCCAGGAGTACTACCAACCCCTATTGCAATTGGATACTATATACTAAAGAGATTTACCCAATTAATGGAAAACACCAATGAATAGAGCAGAAAGGATCAAAAAGTTAGATGAACTCAAAGAGACAAAAAAACCTTATAAGCAAGATGACATAATTTACCGTGGTGAGAAAAAGCTTATGCCGGTCTATGAGATTCCATTGGAGCTTTTAATATATAACAAGTACAATGGTAGGATACTTAGTATGACCAAATCCTATGAACGACAGTTTAGAACTTTAAATCCAGAAAATTTTGAGGATAAGGCTTTAATTGAAAAGTTCCTCTGGGATTCCAAAGAGAATCGAAATAGGACGACCCTAAGAGACCTTAGGGATTGGGGACAAAAACGCGTGGGTATTGTTACCCGGGATGGTATTGTAATTGATGGTAACAGAAGGGCCAGCCTTCTAAATAAGATTTCAACTGAAGACAGCCTAAACCCGATGTATTTCAAGGCTATCATCTTAGATGACACCTTGGATGATAATCCTAAAGAGATCATGCGATTGGAAACAAGCTATCAAATGGGTGAGGATGAAAAGCTAGATTACAATCCTATAGAAAAGTACTTGAAATGTAAAGATCTTATAGCGGTAGGATTTAAGCCTTCTGAAATAGCAACTATGATGAGCGAAAAAGAATCACGCATTAAGGAATGGTTAAGCATAATGGATTTAATGGACTCCTATCTTGATGATCTTGGATATAGTGGAATTTATACCCGCTTGGACAAACGTGAGGGACAGTTCGTCGACTTAAATAAATACTTAAATAAGTATAATAATGGTACATCATTAACTGATTGGCCATATAAAGAGACGGATATTTCAGATCTAAAAGCAATTGCATTTGATTATATAAGAGCAGAGTATGAAGGCAAAGAGTTTCGTTCTATTGCATTGCCCAGTAAAAAGGATAGTTTTTTTTGTAAGAAAGATGTTTGGGAGGCATTTCGTGACGAACATTTCGATCAGATCGACCCAATCAACGATGCTGAACCCACAGTTGAAGAGCTTAAGGAAAAGAATCCGGGTAGTGACTTATCCGCAATATTAAAGGTAAGGGATCTCAATTGGAAGGATAGGGCACTTCCACAGCTCAAGAAAAATCTAGACACTTCTCAGAGGGATTTAGACAATGTTAATGAAGCCAATCAGCCCCTAGAACTTTTAAAGCGCGTACAAAGCACCCTATCTAAGGTAAATACAGGTATCCCAGCATTTTATAAAGATCATCAAGTTGCAAATATGATCTCCAATATCAAACAAAAAATTAACCAATTGGAGACAATCATTCAAAAACACAGCAACTGATGGATAGGATTCAAATCGATATTGACGAAGCAACCGGAAATTTTAACCTAACTGGAAATATTAGGATGCTTTATTCCAAAAGAAGAGCACGCCTATTCCTTAAAGACTATTTGAATGCAAATCTTTCATCCAAAGAAGTAATTCTAATACCCTATGATACAGATTTAGCGGATGGTAAAGAACGTACGTTGGCAGAAATTCAGGAAATGCTTGCTAAATATAGAATTCCGGAAATACTTTCATCTACCTCTCAAGAAGTTATGGAAGATTATCTTGATGAGAAAGAGAATTTTAAAAGCTTTTCGCAAAAAGCCTATGAGATATGGCATAACAACGTGAATCGCGAGGAGTTCAATGAATTTACCAATGTACTTAAAAAGGAACTGACCAACCGAAGGCTTTATGATCTACAATTATTAGCCGCATTTCATCTTGCCTTTTCACAAAACGCATGCAATTTCTCTGTTCCGGGTGCAGGAAAGACTAGTGTGGTCTATGGGGCATATGCCTATCTTAGTTCCTTAACTAAGGATGACCCAAAGTATGTCAACCGACTTTTCATTGTTGGGCCACTTAGTTCATTTGGTCCTTGGGAAGACGAATACTATGCCTGTTTTGGCGAAAAAGCAGACGCTAAAAGACTGGCAGGCGGAGTCTCAAAAGATGAGCGTATCCGGCATTTTCTTTCCCCTCACTCAGCAGAGATCACATTAATTTCATATCCAGGTATAGCATCACAAGTTGACGACATTATTACTTATTTAAGGAATCCAGATAACAAAGTAATGGTTGTACTGGATGAAGCTCATAAGATTAAGAATACTGAAGGAGGGGTCTGGGCAACTTCAGCCTTAAAGATTGCCAAATACTGTCGTTCAAGAGTGGTATTGACGGGAACACCCGCACCAAATGGATATCACGATATATTCAACTTGTATGAATTTATCTGGCCTGAAAAAGAAATAATTAGCAAAAATTTCAATCTACATCATCTTAGGGAAATGTCAGAAGATATCGAAGATGCAAGGATTCCAAGTTTTGTAGATGCTATTTCCCCCTACTTCATTAGAATCTCTAAGGAAGATTTAATGAAGTATATGAATCTTCCAATAGCAATCGAAAACCCTCCTATATTAGTACCTATGGGACCTGTCCAACGAGAGATTTATGATTTCATCGAGTCGGACTATGCAGAATATTTCAGAGGTGTAACCAAAAGTCAGAACGATCCAATTTCTACCTTGGTAAGAGCTAGATTCATACGACTGATGCAAGCTGCTACTAATCCATCTCTACTTCAACGTCCTCTAGAAGAGCACCTTGGCCTTTCTGGTGTTGACGACACCCTATTTATTGACAGTACAGAACTGGTTGACAAGATTTTACAATATCAGGATTCAGAAGTTCCGACAAAATACTTAGAGGTAAACAGAATAATCAAAAGTATTTTGGAAAAAGGGGAAAAAGTGGTTGTTTGGGGTATATTCATACAAAGCATAAAACGACTCCAACAATATTTGACCTCACAGGAAATAAATTCACGTCTTCTTATAGGAGAGGTACCTGTTGAAACAGACCAATTGGACGAAAGCGTTGAAACGCGTGAGAGCATTATCCGAGAATTCCATTCTGCAAAGTCTTCGTTTAACGTAATTATTGCTAATCCTTTTGCTGTCGCGGAGTCCATTTCATTACATAAGGTTTGCCACAATGCGATCTATTTTGAAAGAAACTTTAATGCCGCGAACTTCCTACAATCAAAGGATAGAATACATCGTGTAGGATTAAACCCCAAAGACAAAATAAACTACTATTACATCCTATCTAAACATTCTGTCGATGAAACTATACATGCAAAGCTTAATGAAAAAGAACAAGCTATGAAAAGGATCATCGAGAGTCGTGAAATACCTCTTATCAACATGAACATGACTGATTGGGAAATTGAAGGAGAAGATCTAAAAGCTTTTATCCAAGATTATGTCACACGAACTTCTTAAGATAAATAGTCTTGCCGATCTCGATGGATTTCGCTTCATTCTTTTAGATGTGCTAGATCCCAATGCTCCTATCACATGGCTTGACTTAGAAGATTCTTGTAGGTCTCGATCGATGAATCTAGCACAGAATTTTGAACCTTCCATCAAGTTCCTCGAGTTACTTTCTCTTATAAAAAAAGACGCATATAAAAATGTAAGAGCTAACTATTCCGATGTTGATTTAACCAGCGACTTTAACCTTAGCACTCATATCACTACCCAGCTCATTCAAGAATTGGAGAATCTAGGAGTTTTGAAATTGGTGCTTATACCCAATAAGGTCATGAGATATGACCCAAAACATGACACTATCTCTTTGAACACAGGTATAATTGGTCATGAATATCCCTTACTTAAACATTATTTTACTAATATAGGAATGGTTGAAATAGACCAAAGAGCTAAAAGTCGATTGTTGGTTAAGAAGATTTATAAACCTTATTTTAATGAAACCATCTGGGAAAGAATTGGTGGGAAGGATTCATCAATTGAAATAGACGAATTACCAAAACCAAGCAGAACTACTGAACAAAAAGGCATTAGATTATTCATTTCATATACCCGTAAGGATGAGGACTACAAAAATGACCTTATAGAACATCTCAGCGGATTGAAGGAAAATGGGTTTATTTCAAGTTGGGATGATCGAAAAATTCTTCCAGGTCAAGAATGGGATAATGTAATTAAAAGGAAACTAGAGACTGCAGAAATTGTGCTTTTTTTGGTTAGTTCTTCTTTTATTGCATCCGATTATATCAAGGACGTGGAAATCAAAAGAACAATAGAACGATATGAACGTGATGAGGTAATCATCGTTCCTATCATATTACGTCCATGCGATTTCTCATCACTACCAATATCTAGATACCGAGCTTTGCCCAAAGATGCTAAACCAATAAGTAAATGGAATGATAGAGATGAGGCTTTATTGGATGTTGTAAAAGGCTTAAAAAAGCTAATTAATACAATAAATGTTAACTAAAACGCAAACCCTTTAAAGTTTAAGGGTTTTACACTTTTTGTTCGGATCTAAGGAAGTTGAAACTGCATGCCGGTTTATGTGCCGTTGGCATACAGACAAGCCTCCACGCCTCGTGCACTAGATCCTAAGTCTAGAAGAAATCTGGTGTGTCTCTTTAAGCTTTCAAAATCAGCTACATAATTTTCAAAACTATTACAAAGGATTACATTTGAGACCCCTTTAGAAAATTGGAATTAGATTCATTTGAATGAAAAAAAGGATAGACCATTATCTTTGATATTAACAATACTTTTTTCTAGAAATGAACTCTAAAAACTATAAGACATTGCTGAAAAGAGAAAGTTATTTTTCATAGTGGTCATTCTTCTAAGCTGCGAAACTGAAAAATCGATTTCTGATGTCCAGGTGCTCAAAGGTGCCACTATTTTTGACGGAAATGGTGTTTCCATTGAGAACGGAACCATTGTTATCAAAAATGGTGTAATTGTAGCAATCGGAGGTGCAGACCTATCCATACCCCAAAAGTCGGAAGTTATCAATGTAAACAATAAATTCATTACCCTGGGGCTTATAGACAGCCATATACACTTTGCCCAAACCGGATTCTTTGATAGCAGGCCTGATTTTTTAGATGTTCGGGATTCTATCAATTTTGATGACCTACAAAATGATCTTAAGAATAATCCAGAACCTTACTATGAGGCCTATTTAAGATCAGGTGTGACCGGGGTTTATGATGTAGGGGGATTCCTGTGGAGCATAAATCGTCAATTTGAGGTGGAAAATAATCTTGATGCACCTCATGTAGCTGCTTCGGGTCCATTTCTCTCAGGTGTCCCGGAAGAATATTTGGCTTATTTAAATACTTCCGATGCTGAGCAAATGGTCTATTTGGTATCGCCGGAATTTGGGAGGAAAGCAGTACGAAATCACACGGAGCTAGGTTCAACTGGGATAAAGATATGGGGGGTTTTTCTTCAAAATCCAAATTTCATGGAAAGCCTTGGTGCCGTGGCCGACGAAGCAATAAAGCTGGGAAACAAGTTGATTGTACATGCGACCCAGCTAAATCAGGCAAAGGCTGCTTTAAGACTCGGCGCAAAAATACTTGTTCATAGTGTTGATGATTTCGAGGTTGATCAGGAATTCATTGAAATGGCCAAATCCAATGATATTATATACCAACCTACTATTATAGCACCTGAAGGATATCTATCAGCGTACAGGTCTTTAAGGACCAAAATGGCTGTAGAAGATCCCAATGGCGTCATGGATAAACGCGCAAGTGATATACTTCAAGCTACAACCCGATTTAGAAAATTTGCTGATTCCGTTTTTTTAGTGGATAGAATCAGACTATTTGAAAACTTGGTTGATAAAAGAGATAGTATCGTTGCGATAAATCTTAAAAAAGTTCATGAAAATAACATAAAGATTGCTGTTGGGACAGATGCTGGGAACCCTTTTACGTTCCACGGAATATCCATTTACGATGAAATGGAGGCTATGCAAGATGCAGGAATTTCAGCAGATGATTTGATTGTTATGGCCACTAAGAACGGCGCCTTGGCCATGGATAGATTGGACGATTTTGGAACGCTTGAAAAGGGAAAGATGGCCAACTTGATAATACTGGACAAAGACCCTTCCAAAAACATTAGACATATGAGATCTATAACACATGTAATGCGTGGGGGTAAGTTAAGGTCGGTCAGCAAAAGCTTTTACAAAGAATCATAATCAGCGTTATTCCAGGTCCAAAATGGAAAGTACCTAATTTATCACCATAGGAAATTGTAAAACGCCCAAAATTAGTACCGCGTTTGGTGATTTAAGCCGAAGGGGTTCTTTCATCAACCATCTACTAAGCGCTTTAACACAATTATTTATGATACCTACCCCCCTCACGGAGCCTACCAATACATTTTAACCCCAAATTAATACAATTCAATTGTGTTTACTTGGTAATACGATAAGAGTAGGGTGAATTGTTGTACCTGCCAAGGGAATTGAAGGGGTACCGAACCGTATCATAAAACGTTAATTTTCGAAACTACTAAAAAGGACACACGCTTTAACCATTTTCGGAATTATATCGCAATGGATATTAAGCTTACAATTTTGGTTCGCCTTTGCCATATCAAGCTGACATTTGAACACAACAAAAGTATATATGAATACCTACGGTATCTCATTCTTAGGGAACTTTGAACCAAAGAAAAACTTGAATCAAATGAAAATTACACTTACGGGTTCACTGGGAAGAATTGGGACACCTCTGGCCAAAACACTGATCGGCGATGGACATACGGTAACGGTCATCAGTAGCAATCCGGCCAGAACAAATAAAATCGAAGAAATTGGTGCCATTCCGGCCATAGGCAGATTACAGGACATTGGTTTTTTGACTACTACTTTTGAAGGTGCCGATGTGGTCTATACCTTGGCCCCTCCTGCCAACTACTTTGACCAAGATCTTGACCTGCTGGCTTATTTCAAAGCGCTTGGAACCAGTTTTGCGGAAGCCGTCCGCCAGAGCGGGGTAAAACGTGTTGTAAATCTCAGCAGTATAGGAGCACACTTGGATAAGGGTAACGGTATACTGGAAGGCACTTATCATGTGGAGCAGCGTCTGAACTGTTTGCCCGAAGATGTAGCTGTCACCCATATCAGGCCCACAGAGATCTATTACAACCTGTTCCAGTTCGTCCCCTTGATAAAGGAACATGGGATTATAGGGAGCAACTTGGAGGAAGACAACATAAATTCATGGGTTTCCCCAGTTGACATAGCAGCTTGTGTAGCTGAAGAGATCAATACGCCATCATCTGGAAGAAAAGTTTGTTACGCCGCCAGTGAGGAACTGACCTATAGTGAACTGGCCAGTGCATTAGGTGCTGCTATAGGAAAGCCGGACCTACAATGGGTGATGATCACTGACGCGCAATTCCTCCAAAGTCTCGAAGGTGTGGGAATGCAACCTTCCATCGCCAAGGGAATGGTGGAAATGTATGCAGCTATCCGTAGCGGATTGTTGTACGGGCACTACAATTCAAACAAACCCGAAAAATTCGGGCAGGTAAAGATTTGGGATTTCGCAAAGGATTTTGCGGTGGCCTATACCAATGCCTAATTTGGAAATATTGATTTTTCTTTCCTTTTAAAGCTAGTATCTCCATATAAAGACAGCACCATAATGAGAAGCACAACATCGGCTCAAAAATTGAGCGAAGAGGGTATCGACCATATCCTTGAGAAAATGAGCGAGGCATTCAGGAACCTCCCCAGATCACCAATCCTTCACAAACCCTCCGAAGAAGGACTTGCCTATGAGGAAGTTACCTTCCCTTCTATGGATGGCACGGCCTTGGAGGGTTGGTGGATGCCATGTCCCGGTTCGGAAAGGACCATAATCGCGAACCATCCAATGGGATTTACCCGATCGGGCCTACCCTCCCATTTGGAGCCCTGGAAGTCCGTATGGGGACCCAGTGGCAATGACTTTGAGGTCAATTTTATCCCGGATTACAGGATATTGCACGAAGCAGGCTACAATGTACTGGCCTATGATCTGAGAAACCACGGGCACAGTGCAGCAGCAAACGGTGGAATCATATCCAGTGGCATATTTGAGTCCAGGGACGTACTGGCCTCGATCCAATATGTGCAGAACAGACCGGATATCCCCTCCGTAAAAATCGGCTTGTTCAGTCGTTGTTTGGGATGTGATGCGACGATGTACGCAATGGAACAACATCCCCAGGCCTTCGCCAAGGTGAGCTGTATGGTAGCCCCACAACCGGTCAGCGAGGAAATCATTCTTGGTAAACAATTGGCATTGGCCGGGGTAGCCGTTGACCGGCTCAAAGATCTTGACCACAAAATGGTCATAAAGACCGGTCTTAGCATCGCCGAAAGGGATGCTAGGAAGTGGGCGAAGTCAATTTGTGTCCCTACTTTTCTCTACCAGGTACACGACGATGTACTTACCAGCCCCACCGATGTACAGACCATGTTCGATAACATTCCTATGGCGGACAAAAAATTACAATGGGTATACGGCACTACCATCAGATGGGATGGCTATTTAGAGTTTCAGCGGAGGCCTGCACCCATGCTGGATTGGTTCCAGAATCATATGTAGCGATTGGATTTTGATCACCGGCAACACTATTTCATTTCTAACATTAAAAACAATATGCATGAAAGCCCTATTGAAAACTAAGTACAGTTCAGGAAAAATGTTCACCCTATTGGTAATGGTCCTCTTATTTTTTGGAAAATCCGTAGCACAGTCCTCAAAATCGATACCCTCAAGTATTGATGGATTTGTGCAAAGCCAAGAGGAAAAGAAAGCGATATTGGAGAAGCGCGAACAATGGAGAAAGACCTTTGAGGCCAAAAGTGTGGAAGATATCATGAAGTATTACGCTCCCGATATCCTGTCCTATGACCTGATGGCCCCTATTCAGTTTGAGGGGGAGGCGATGTGGCGCGACAACTGGGTCAATTTTTTTGATACCTTCAACGATATCGAGTTAACCTTTGAGGACCTGACCGTATTTCAGTCCGGGGATTTGGCAACAATCCGTGGGCTGACCCGATTGCAGTGCTCCACTGCCGATGGTGGTACGATAGATATGTGGTCTCGGGAGACCAATGTAATGCGCAAGATCAACGGTGAATGGCTGATCGTTCACGATCATGTTTCGGTACCCATGGATTTTGTAACAGGACAGGCACTAACTGATTTGAAGCCCATTGAGCAAAAGTGAGAAAATGCTTTTTAAATAAAATATTGTTCTTGCAATATTTTATTTAAACCCTTATAATTAAGCTACCATGCTGCCCTATAGATTAAAATCCATCGCCCAATACCATCGTCTCCGAGGACTTCCGGGACCAGCACATCCCATGATAAGTGTCCTTCGTATTGAAGAAATCAAAAGACTGGGGGACGACGAGCCAGAGCATATCATTCAGGATTTTTATTCCGTGGCCCTGAAGTCCAACGTGAACGCTACCATGAACTACGGGCAACGGGAATACGATTTCAAGGAAGGCAGCATGGTATTCATTGCACCGAACCAAGTGTATTCCATCCACGCAAAAAACAGGCTCACACATTCTGGGTGGTTGTTGCTCATCCATCCCGACTTCCTGTGGAACGATCCCTTGATGAAACATATAAATACCCTGGAATATTTTGGTTATGCCGTAAGCGAGGCCCTGCATCTATCGGAGAAAGAGAGGGCGATTATGGACGGTATTTTTGAGAACATCCTTGAGGAACACCTGACCAACATCGATAAGTTTACCAAGCCGGTCATAATTTCCCAAATAGGGACCTTGCTCAACTATGCCGACAGGTTTTACCATAGGCAGTTCTTGACGCGAGAAAAGGAAAACCACCATATCCTTGACCGGTTAGAACAACTTTTGAACGATCATTTTAATGACGAAATCCTCAAAAGCAACCATCCTCCCTCCGTAAAGGACGTTGCCGGCTCCCTTAACGTTTCGCCCAATTATTTAAGCGGGCTTCTCAAGGTATTGACCGGTAAAAGCACCCAACAGTACATCCAGGACAGGATTGTTGAGAAGGCCAAGGAAAGGTTGAGCCTTGGGGAAATGTCCATAAGTGATATTGCCTATGAGCTGGGATTTGAATACCCGCAATCCTTCAGCAAACTCTTCAAGTCCAAAACGGGCCAATCCCCTTCGGAATACAGACGTTCATTGAACTGAGCAAATCCGTAGGTTGCACCGTTGTCAATATTCTATAAAAATTCCCAGGTAATAGTGATTATAGAAGTAATTGCCTTATATGCGTCTTACAAAAGGAACCATTTAGGATACCTAACAAACCCCTCACGGAACCTACCAATATAGTTTACCCCCATTTCCTCTGCCACAAATGGTCTTAACGATTCTTCATTGTTCAAGGTAGTACAGTACATAGCGATAAAAACTGAATAAAATACTTCATCCGGCGGATAAATGAGAAGTTCATCCGTTTTCACCCCATTAACAGTTTTTCCTGATAAAAAGGGGTGTGCCTGCACGATCTTTTTAGTCTTTTCAAGATCCATGCTCCCTATGTAGAAGTAACAAGATGTGTTTTACATTCCTATCCTTTAAAAACTTACAATCATGAAGCACAACTTTAGTGTAAGTATTTAATTACGAGTTAAAGAACATCTTTCAATTTTTAAAATTGTAGTCGAGAATCGAATTGTTATAGGTTCGAGATATATCTTGCTACGCAACAAACATCATTTAAGCTTGCTTTTAAAAAACGTATTCATGGAATTTAGATTTCCATATGAAATCCAATCAACCAGTCTAGACAAGGGAAATGATGAAAAGATAATTCTAAGAATATCCTGGTAAACCCCTATTTATGAAATTCTTTATATCCGGTAATTGATAAAGTCCTCTCTAAAAACCCCGGATAAAACTACCTGATGTTTCATTGCTGCAAGCAAAAAAAATCAAAGCTTACAAACTATGAAATTGTATGCTTTAATAATTAATTAACAAGTTAAAAGCTACAAATTATACGTTCCTACTCATCGATCATACCCCTTTTAACAACAGCTTATCGATGAATGACAACATAATATTCGCCTTTTTAACATTAACATTTATGTTTGAAATTTCTTACAAAAAATGTAATAACACTGACCCATTATGATCTTACAGTCCTGTAGATTTCAAACGATCTTTGTATTTCTTGTATTCCTTGTTTTAATTGTTCAAAATACCCAAGCACAAAATTGTTCGGTCAACGCCGGAGTTCCGGAGACCATCTGTGAAAACGATATATTCAGCCTTTCAGGTTCCGCTACCGGTCTTGTTCAAAGCGGGCCGACTTGGTCCCAGGTTGCAGGGCCCTCCGTGATCATAGCCGATCCTTCGGACCTTAACACCGCCATAAATGGATTGATAGGGGGAAACGTCTATTCCTTTCGGTTGACAGCTACCTGTACGGATGGTTCCACACAGTTCCAGGATGTCGATATCACCGTGGAACCCATTACCATTGCGGATGCCGGGCAAGATGTGGCCTCATGTCCCGACAATACGGGAAACATATCAATTATCGCAAATGCCCCTCTTAATCCTGGTGAAACAGGCCTTTGGACCATTGATGGGGGAAACAGTGCCGGTGTCACCATAAATTTTCCCAACTCCCCGACATCCACCATAACATTGCCAGAAGGGAGTGCAGGCACCACAACATTAAGGTGGACTATTACGGGGCCTGATTATGCTCCGGGACAAAACTGTGAATCCTTTGATACCATGACCGTCACCAATTATGGGGGCGAACAGCCGGTGGATGCGGGCGCTGACCAAAATCTGGACAATTGTTATACCGTAACCCAGTCCACAACGCTCAATGGTAGTTTTGGCGGGAACAATATCAACGGCCAGGTAGGCACCTGGTCTTTTGTCAGCGGCCCCAGCACCCCTAGTTTTGCCAACGTCAATAACAACCAAACGACAGTTTCCAATCTTATCGAGGGAACCTATGTGTTGCGTTGGACCGTAGTAGGTCCCTGTGCTTCCGGCCAGGATACGGTCACCATTACCGTGGATGAGGCAACCCAGGATATTTCCAATGCAAGTACCCAGGATGGCACGATACGTTTTTGTGATCCCGGCATAACCACGGCGACCTTGGTAGGGTCCCAGCCTCAGTTTTCTGGGGAAACCGCACAATGGACACAGACCTCAGGGCCGGCGGCCAGTATTTTAAATCCATCCAACAGTACCACACAGGTTTCTGGACTGGATGGCATCAGTACCTATGTATTCACCTACACTATTACCAATGCCGCCACCGGTTGTGATGATTCAGCGAGCACGACCATTCGATATTCGACCAATCCGATAACCATATCGGCCAATGGTGGAAGCGATATCATTGCCGCATGTGGCCAAACGGAAGTGGATATTCCCTTTACAACTACCGGCAATGGTTCAAATACCTACGCCATCGTGAGCGGCCCCGCTTCGTCCACCTTGGTCAACGCCAACAATTTTCAAAACACGGGAAGTACTCCTTTGAGCATCGATTTTGATGTTGAGGGCACCTATACCGTTTTGTTCAGAAGAGCAGTGAGCGGATCGGTACAAACGGGATGTGATGAGGCCACCGATGCCATCAATGTTACCATTTCATTGACCCCAACAAGTGCCAACGCAGGAACGGGACAGGTATTGAACTGCAACATAACCGCTACGTCATTGACCGGAAATATGGCTTCTACAGGCAGTTCATTGTGGTCCCAATTAAGTGGTCCCAATACAGCGACCATAGATAACCCATTTGCCCAGACCATAGGAATAACGGGATTGATTCCCGGGCTATATGAGTTTCAATATAGTATATCCGGCGGGAACGTGTGTGCACCTTCCGCAGAAGCTACCGTTACGGTAGAGGTTTCTTCCAATGCATCGATTGCCGTTGATGCAGGTCCTGACCAAGGTTTGGTATGCTTTGGAGCACCAGTTCAAATGGCAGGGGATGTTCCCACAAACAATTTGTTGGGAACCTGGACCGTGGACAGTGCACCAATAGGCGCCAGTATTGTCTTTTCCGATGCAAATGATCCCAATACACTGGTTTCCGGATTGGATGATGCCAACGAAACGTATATTCTTAGATGGACCATAGAAAATCCAAATAACAGTTCCTGTCCGCCCCCCGAGTCGGATACAGTCACGGTCACCACAAATGGGACCCCGGGGCCAACCTTGGCGGATGCTGGGAGCGACCAATGTCTGGCTACTGGCACTACAGTGGTAAATCTCGCTGGAAATGCGCCCCAGGCAGGTGAAACAGGTCTTTGGACCGCTGTCCCGGCAACAGGGATTTCATTTACCGATGCCACATTGTTCACTACTACGGCCAACATTACCGTTGAACAAAGCTATGTCCTTACATGGACCATTTCAAAGGCAGGATGCCAATCCACTTTTGATGATGTGGAAATTACCATTGGCGTTCCAGCATCTGCCGACGCGGGATCCGATCAGGCAGCATGCTCTGATACATTTACCATGGCGGCCACCAGTTCCACAGGTAGTGGCCAATGGACACAAATATCCGGACCAGGTGGGTTTACCATAGATGATGATACAAGCCCAACAGCACAGTTCACCTTTGGATTTTCAGGACAGTACATTTTTGAATGGACCGTTGAAAATGGAAGCTGTTCTACCGATTCGGACCAAGTGACCCTATCCGTCGGAATTCCACCTACAACAGCATCGGTCGGAGCCAATCAAACAATCTGCAACGCTACGAATACCGTACTATCAGGGAACGCTTTTGATGCCAATGTGGAGACCGGGTTTTGGACATTACTTTCCGGTGCTCCAAATACCCCGACCATTGCGGATGTGAACGATCCCAATACCAACGTTACCAATTTGGTCGCTGGTTCTTATACTTTTAGATGGACCATAATAGGGGATAGCAACTGTCCCACCACATTTGCAGACTTGGACGTCGATGTCTTTGTTCCTGCGGATGCGGGACCGGATTTGAACTTCTGTGAAACAACAAATTTCTTGTTGGAGGCCACTTTTGGATCAACAGGAACTTGGACTCAGATTGCCAATGGCGCTCCAGCAGCAACAATTAACCAAAACCCTGCCAATAGCAATGTGGCCGAGGTAACCATTACTCCCGGGGACACCTATGTCTTTCGATTTACCACGGATTACGGAGGATCGTGCACTTCCACTTTCGATGAAGTCACCGTAGTGTCCAGTACTGCTCCTTCGATAGATCCGGATGCAGGACCAGACCAAATACTTTGTCAGGGCGATCTCTCTGTGCCCAATCAGACAACGTTGGCAGGAAATACCGCTCCTGTGGATGTTACCAATGCGGAATGGCGGTTTGCTGAACAACCTTCCGGGAGCGTCGCCACTATAGATTCGCCGAATAGCCCTGCCTCTACTTTATCAGGTCTCTCAGTTCCCGGTATTTATATTTTGGAATGGAATTTTGAATCGGGTAACTGTGCTAATACTGCCGATGTTGTTCGTATAGAAGTTTTTGGAGCACCATCGGTAGCCGATGCTGGTACGGACCAACCCAATGCCTGTCAATTGGATGTCCAGATGAACGCAACGGCACCAACAGTAGGTATAGGTACCTGGACATTTTCAACAGACCCTTCAGGAGGAGTCGCGGTTATAGACAGCCCGAACTCCCCAACTACAACTTTATCGAATATTACTGTTTTGGGAACTTATCAGCTAACCTGGACGGTTACCAATGGTACCACTTTTACAGCACCCTCGCTTTGTGCACCGTCTACGGATACTGTGGATATCACTTTTACCGATGATCCACCTTCTGAGCCAAATGCTGGCCCCGATCAACAATTCTGTGATGCCACTCAGACCAATTTAAATGCGGTTGCTTTGACCACAGGCACGGGCACCTGGTCCCAAACAGCGGGCCCGGGTGTAACTGACCCTGGAACAGCGGCAAACATTACGTCGGTCAATAACCCCAGTTCATTGGTTTTGGATTTGGAACCGGGGATATACGAATTCACATGGACAGCAACCAATGGCGGTTGTTCTCTTACCGATACCATGGAAGTTGAAATTATTTCACAACCCGTTACCGCAGAAGCTGGTCCAGATCAAAATCTGCAACAATTTGCAACGGTCACTTTAGGTGCAACAACACCAACGGTCGGTTCCGGAACCTGGACACAACTTTCCGGACCCACTACTGTATCATTCATTGATGATACTGACCCAACAACAGATGTTATTGGCACCGATGTGGGGACTTACGAGTTCCAATGGACAGTTTCAAACGGAATATGCACCGATCGGAGCGATACGGTCACAATCACCATTGACGGCTTGGCCGATTTGGAGTTGACCAAAACAATAAGCCCAACAACGGCCAATCCCGGAGATACGGTAACCTTTACCATTTCCTTGTTCAATGATGATGTCTCAGCTAGCTCTGATGCAACCGGAGTTGCCGTTAGGGATGTAATTCCAGATGGTTATACCCTGGTCTTGGGGACTGTTAGCAATGATGGTGTCTATAATCCAGGTAATTTTACTATCGATTGGTCCGATCTTACCATAACCAATGGAAGCACGTTGAACCTGACCTTTGATGCTACTGTCAATGCCAGTGGGAGTTATGATAATTCAGCGGAAATTACGGGAAGTGATCAATTTGATCCTGATTCCACGCCAAATAACGATATCGCTTCAGAGGATGACCAGGACACCGCAAGCATCACTCTTCAATCCGCAGACCTTAGCCTGGACAAGACCGTACTGCCCACTACTGCAAGTGTTGGGGAAACGGTGACCTTCACTCTGGAGGTCTCCAATGGTGGAACGAACGACGCAACAGGGGTAAATCTTGCCGATGTGGTCCCTTCGGGATACACCATCGCGACCATAAACAATGGGGGTGTGCAATCCGGGAACACCATCACATGGTCCGGTCTATCCGTGACCAACGGCGGATCTTCTTCCGTAAGCTTCACCGCCACACTCAACGCACCTACCGGTGCAACGAACGAATATTTGAACACGGCACAGATTACCGCAAGCGATCAGAACGACCCCGACAGTTCTGCAAACAACGATGACGGGGACCAGAGCGAGGACGATGAGGACAGTGCACAGGTATCCCTTGAACAGGTCGACCTGGAACTGAGCATCAACAATTCAAGCCTCAACGGGAATGTGGACGATACCGTAAACTATACCGTCTCGGTATTCAACAACGACGCCGTTCAGACCGGTGACGGGACCGGGATAGATGTGGTGGTTGAAGTTCCTTCGGGAATGGACATCGTAACGGGGAGTATCACTAACGGTGGTGTGTACAACCCCGGCAGCGGTACCATCACCTGGAGCGGTCTGGATGTTGCCAATGGCGCCACCCTTGACCTTGACTACCAG
>JBCDHD010000008.1:0-269773 GCA_038750505.1 Bacteroidota bacterium
CGTCACCACTATCGAATCCTTGCCACCTGAAAACAATATTACCGGGTTCTCAAACTGAGACCATACCTCACGAAGTACATATATCGCCTCAGATTCTAACTCATCCAAATAGTTTAAAAAATACTTACTCATGACTCCCTCAATAGTTTTTCTTTGATTGTAGTATAATATGGTTTAATAACTTCTGTACACGACTTTTATAGAACAGGGGAACGCTTTATTTTCGCCAAAACTACAATAATAATATTCCCAAATCTCTCAAAACCTTACTTGCTCCCGGAG
The DNA here is from genome assembly GCA_038750505.1 of Bacteroidota bacterium. Taxonomy (GTDB): domain Bacteria; phylum Bacteroidota; class Bacteroidia; order Flavobacteriales; family Flavobacteriaceae; genus Croceivirga. The sequence continues at coordinate 283 of JBCDHD010000008.1, forward strand.
TAATACGCAACCGCATTACCCGGACAATACTATTATCCTTCATGATAACCAAAGCAGTACTTTTGAGCTTAAGAGGGAAGTATAGATAATGCCTTTTTATTCAGATACTTAAACAAAGAGAATAGAAAAAACCCAGCGATAAAGATAGACGGAAATAAAATTAGGCTTCTTTCAAAAAACGGCACTTTTACTTTTTGGGCTTTCCCAAAATTAATGACTGAAATTACCTCCTCCCGTCTTTTTATTTCTAACTTTTTCTCTTCAATATCTCGTATGAGAAGGTTCTTTTGTTGAAAAAGCCCTGTTATATCTATCTGCTCTTCAGTATCCAATACGATTTGACCGCTTTCGGTTCTATCATTGGTTTCTCCAAGTTTTCGCGAATAATTGGTAATTAGGGTATCTATTTGCTGGATTAGCACTTCATTTTGATTGATCCTATTTTTAGCGTTCTCTTGATGTGTCTCAACTAATTGATTATAATAGCGGTTATCATTAATATAGGAAATAATGGTCTTGGCAATTTGCTGCCCTTCTCGTGTATCTTTGTAAAAAACACTAATCTTTTGAACAAAAGGACTATTCTCTAAGATCTCAGCTCTTAAGACATCAGAAACAATTCCACTGGTTTGGAATTTCTCTAGAAGCTCCAAATATTCAACATCGAGCTTTGCTTTTGATTTCTCTCCAAAGGGTTCTATGGAAATACCCAAATCTTTTAAAGATATTTCCCCTAGGCCTAGTTCCTTAAAAAAAAGAGTGTCCTTTGCTTCAATATTAGCTTCTATCTCTCCAATTACATTGTAGAGGTAATTTTTACTTTCAAGGTTCGGCTTTACAATAATCTCTGTTTTCATCTTATCCTCAGAGAGTTGATTTAAGCCAAATCCCAGTAGCAACCCGATAAAAATTAAACCGCCGAGAATAAAAGCGTTTTTCTTAAAAAAAACAAAGACCTTCAGGAAATTAATAAAAACTGTATTCAGTCCTTTCAATATCAAGTTAAACAATTGCCTCAAGTCAATCTCCTCAGAATTTGCAGGTTTCCCTGTGTTCTGTTGTTGCGATGGTACGTTTTCCATATATCAAGCGTTGAAAATCTGTTCCAGGATTTTATCAGTTATTAAATAGGTAGGTTTTACCCCTTGGGTTCCTAACCCCCCAGATGCCAAGGTGCTTCCGGTTTCCAAAGGATTGTCAGAAGCGTAGTAGGCATACCTAGTTTTCACTTCCTTTCGTATGCTTTTACGTATTTTCGAAGCAGACTGGATTGCTTTTTGGTAGTGTACCCCTTCCATTTCTAAGCCAATTACATTCCACGTGCTTTCATGGAAGAATTTCAATATATCTCTGTTTTGCAGGGAAGTTCCCAAAACAGTGACCATAGTGCCCTCGACAATATTCAATCCATACCCTTCAAAATCTTCAGCAGAAAGCTCATTTACAAAAGGATAATTGTCCGCAGTTCCTTCAAAGATGTGCGCAGAAGGGATCATTAAATCTCCTTTACCCCCTTCCAGTATCCCTGCTTTTCCCATAATAGAGATCGAGTGAACATCCAAATACGTTTTCTGGCCATTAATCAAGTAGGGCTTTAATAATTCGTCTATCGTTTCATACGCCTGTTCTCCGAACGCGTAGTCCATAACAAATATCACAGGCTTTTCATCCTCAGTTTTTTCCTGAGAAAAGCGATAACAACAGGCGGCATTATTAAAGCTACCGGTATCAAAAAGCTGCACGTCGATATTTGCTCCGGAACTATCATTAATAAAGGTCATACCGTTTTGCTGGGCCCTTTGCTCTACTTTTTCACGTATTGCCTTATTTTTTTCAAGGCTTAACGCCTTATAGATTTCTATTGCCTTATTATCAGGAAACTCTTCTTTCAGAGCATTCCTGGCGAAAAGGGTGTTCATAACGCTATGCATGTTTGCACTTATGATATGAATTGGTCTAGTTAACAGATCCAACTCCAACAATTTGTCCTTTATCGCTTTTGCCCATCGCTCTCCATGCACATGATGCCCAAGGCGCTCCCGAAGCAAAGGGCTAAAAGTTATGGTTCGTTTAATGCCCGTTGTAACCTCTTCAATAGATAACTTCCCTAACCAATAAACAATCTCCAAAAATCGGTCGGGCTTTTTCTCATTTCCAAGTTTCTTGTGAATCTCAACTACCTCTTCAAAGGTTCTGCTCAGAATGTTAGCGACATGAATTAGCGCTACCTCACGCTCCGCTTCTGTTTTCTTTTTCTTGTCAATAAAAAGAACCAGCTTATCCCAATCCCGAACCGTAGTGTTGTCTTCCTCTATCCACACCCGATCACATATTTTATTGGCTTCAATAAAGAGAAAGGTGAGGTGCGTCAAAATATCATAAATGTCAGATCTGCCTCTTGTAATCTCAATATTTAACTGCTCTTCATCAATACGATAACAATTTCTTCTCCTTTTGGGTGGAATAATAGGAGTAAGATGCGATTTAGAAAATCCCTCATCGGAAGTAAGATTAATAAACCGGCATTGCTCAATACCCTCGGGTAGCCGTTCCAGCACATAAATTAAACCATTGAGCTCTCCTTTTTCTTCGGCAATCGATCCATAAATCTCAGGGCGCAACACTAACAATGCGTTTTTCAAAGCGTTCCCGGAAACACCGGAAGGCTTATAGAACCCTCGGTTGAGCAAGTGCCGCATGGTAATGTACAAGCGCTCAATGGCATTGGTAGATTCCTGGGCTCTAGTGGTTTCCTTAATTTTGGTAATCATTGTTATATTTCGGCACAAAAATACATGAAAATATACTAGCGAAAACCCAACCCCCCCTAGGCTATCGTTCCATAAGCCGTTAACCTCTCAGCAAGTTTCCGATCATTAGCAAGCCGTTGTACCTTGTTCTGACCTCCCAGTTTTCCTATGGATTTCATGTATGCCTTGAAACCACCTATTCGAATTGGCGTTATTTTTAAGCGTTGCAGGATCTTACCATCAATTAGGTCAAAATAATAGCTGTTTTGCTCCTGAAGTGTTTTGTCTAAAAGATCAGCAAACCGCTCCATATCATCTGGAAGCCTTTCAAATTCAATAAACCACTCATGAAAAGGGAGCGCTCCTTCTTCCTTGGGGTTGGTTTGAGGCGCTACCGTAAACTCGTTTACCAGGGCATTGGTCTTTTCAATTCCTACTTTCATGGCCTCTTCCACTTCTTTTGCTATAACATGCTCCCCAAATGCCGATATAAAGTGCTTAATTCTTCCGGAAACTACAATTTTAAAAGGGTGTAAAGCAACAAATTGAATGGTATCTCCCAGATTATAGGCCCAAAGCCCAGCATTCGTACTAATGATCATTACATAATTTTCGCCAAGTACCACCTCGTCCAATAAGAGTCGTCTGGGATGCTCAGAAAAGAACTCTTCAGCCGGAATAAATTCATAAAAAATACCAGCATCCAATAGTAACAACATTCCTTCTTCTTGTTGTGAATTTTGATAGGCAAAAAATCCTTCACTTGCAGGAAAAAGTTCAATACTATCAACCTTTCTGCCGATTAAACTTTCAAATTTAGACCGGTACGGTTCGTAATTGACCCCACCGTACATAAAAAGTTGGAAATTCTTAAAAAGTTCGCCAATTCCTTTTTTGTGTTTTTCTTTCAACCGGTCAAAATACATCTGTACCCAGGAGGGAATCCCAGCAATGACCGTCATGTTTTCATTTTCTGTTTCCGAAATAATTGCCTCCACTTTGGTCTCCCAATCCTCGATACAGTTGGTCTTCCAACTGGGGAGCCGATTTTTTTGAAGATAGCCTGGCACGTAATGCGCTGAAATCCCGGAGAGCCTACCCGATTTAATACCACCCTTTGTGTCTAGGGTTGGGCTACCTTGTAGGAATATCATTTTGCCGTTCACAAAATCTGCATTTCCCGTCTCGCGAATGTAATTGAGAATGGCATCCCGGGAGGCGTTGACCTGACATTGTATGGACACTTTGGTAATGGGAATATATTTTGCTCCAGAGGTGGTTCCCGAGGTTTTGGCAAAATAGGCAGGCATTCCTGGCCAAAGAATATCTTTTTTTCCCTGAATTATTAATTCTACATAAGATTTCAAGGCTTCATAATCGCGGATAGGGACCTTCTTGACAAATTCGGCATGTGTGGAAATGGTTGAAAATTCATGATCAATCCCAAATTTTGTATCACTAGCTGATTTAAGGAGGGATGCAAATACCTTTTGTTGAGCAGCAATTGGATCATGAATCCACTTCGAATTTTTCTTGGCTACCAAATAAGCAAAAACCTTTGCGGCAATAGCTTTGAGGGACATTGTTTCTAATTAAAATCAATAAAATCCAATGGGTTTATGGGTTTTCCATTTAACCATAGTTCAAAGTGGAGATGAGGACCTGTGGTGAGTTCTCCTGTATTCCCAACAAAGGCAATTACCTCCCCAGACCGTACCACATCTCCCTGTGCCTTATTCAATGACCCATTGTGTTTATAGACCGAAAGTAGATCCTCTTTATGTTCCATAATAAGCACATAGCCCGTATCTGATGTCCATCCGGAAAAAATAACCGTGCCATCTGCTACCGCTTTTATAGGTAGTCCTTCGGAAGCCACCACATCTACAGCATAGTGTTCTTTTATCGGGTCATAATTTTGGGAAATAATACCGCTTAGAGGTGGAAAGAGTGCATTAGTCAAATCCTGCAGGTTACGTTCGAAGAGGTTATATTTATCTTCCAAAGCAACTTCTTTACGTAATTCCAGGTCTTCCCGAATGGGGGTTAGGTCAACATTTGCAGGGTCTAGTTTATATTTTTCAAATAACGAATCGCGATTACTTTCATTGTTTTCAATTTCACCGCGGAGCACCATTCTAACATTTTCTAAATACCGGTTGGTATAATCTAAAACATTCACCAGAGAATCGGTTTTGTAGGTAAGTTCGGTAGCTTGTCTTTTTAGTCTTGTGGAGGAGTATCCCGGGATATATTCTCTTAAGGGCGTAAATGCTATGAGCAGCGTAGTAAATCCTATTAGCACAATAATAAATAGGGTTCCCGTAACAAAAACGTTGAGCCTGCTTAGTTTAAAAGAAATCTTTTCTTCAAAGGTATTTTCATTAAGTATCACCAAACGATACTTATGCAAAAGCTTTTTTTTGATCTCTTTTCTTTTCTTTACCTTCTTCGCCATTAGAACAAAGATACTTTTCAAATTTATTTTTGAAACTTCTTCTTTTCTTTTGTGAAAGTTTTAGCAATCTTCACTTTTTTAGAATTTACTGCAATGAACTTAGCGCATCTTCGTTGTTTTAACAGCATAACGATTGTGTTTTTTGTATTTTTGAACACGGTTTACGATAAATTCATAGTATGATGACCCTCTCTTTTTTACTTGGTATGTTAGGTCCCTGGCAAATCGTCCTTATCGTTGTAGTGGTACTTTTGCTTTTTGGGGGTAAGAAAATCCCCGAATTGATGAGAGGCCTCGGAAGCGGTATTAAAGAATTCAAAGATGCTTCCAAAGATGATGAAAAGCTTACGGAAAAGAATGAACCAGAGGCGTAGTTTATAAGGGTTACTCCTTTCTACTTTGGGCTAAAATAGCTTCCTATTCTTTTTTACACCTGTATTTTTTCATTTCACAACAAAAATTAATCGCTTATAACATAACGATCTAACTTCGCCGTTATGATAGTTAAGCCTATGGTTTCTGAGGTGCAATAGGCTACTCATACCATCATAGTTTGAAAACCTAACTAATTTATGGTTGTGAAAAAAAGCATGTTCATAGCACTACTCCTTTTCTATTTTGGGATACAAGCCCAAGATTTAACGGTTTCAAAACTTAACCCGGCGGAAAAAAAAGTAGAAAATAGTACTCTGGATTCCGTGCAATCCTTAGCTCTTATAGTGCCATCAACTCCCAAAACAGACGCGGCCTCGGCCTCGGGAAAAAGCAAGGTAGATCGTCTGTTGAAAACAGCAAACGACTATTTTAAGAAAATGTGGTATGCTGAAGCTGCACAGCTATATGACAAGGCGCTTAAAAACAATCCGAGTAAGCATACCGTTACATTGATTCAAAATGCGGGAGACGCGCATTACTTTAGTTCGAATATGAAAAAGGCTGAATATTGGTATAGCCTCCTCTTTGAACGCTATCAGGAGCAAACCTCCAAAGCGGACTTGCTAAAATACTCCCATATTCTCAAAGGGATGGGCAGATACCGAAAAGCGAAAAGACTAGTGCGGTTGCTAGAAAGTTATAGTAACGAGGCGCCTACCAATCCTAGCCTCAACAATAAACTAAACGGAGAAACAGCAGCTACAAAGGATTCTATATTAATTAAAAACCTTGGCTTCAATAGTGAATACTCAGAGTTTTCTCCTCTTCTTTTAGCCGACAATACTTTAATATTTGCCTCTTCGAAAGATTCCCTTTTTTTTAATACTCGTCGGTACAAATGGAACAACCAACCCTATTTAGATCTTTACAAAGGCTCCTGGGACGAAGCTTCCGATGTATTGCATAATGTTACCAAATTCTCCAAAAAGATTAATACAAAGTATCATGAGGCGGCCGCATCCTTCTCTCCAGACAACGAAACGATGTATTTCACACGAAATAATTATGGCAAGCGATTAAAACGTGGAAAAAAAGGTGTAAATCATCTGAAAATCTACAAATCCCGAAAAATAGATCAAGATTGGTCAAAGGCAGTAGAGCTACCCTTCAACAGTGAAGATTACTCTTGCGGGCATCCAGCAGTAAGCCCGGATGGAAAAAAGCTATATTTTGTTTCAGACATGCCAGGAGGCTTTGGTAAAACGGATATTTATGTAGTTAACATCTTAGAGGACGGCTCGTTCTCCGAACCAAAAAACCTTGGAAGAAGTTTAAACACCTCAGAAAAGGAAATGTTTCCTTTTGTTACTGAAAATTCCATTTACTTTTCATCGGACAGACCTTTTGGTTTTGGCGGCTTAGACATTTATAACGCCACATATTCTGATAATGTGTTTAATGTAGCTACCAATATGGGAAAGCCAATAAACAGCAATAGAGATGACTTTTCCTTAACGGTTAATGAAACTACTGATATAGGTTACTTTGCCTCTAACCGAACAGGAGGGAAAGGGGATGATGATATCTACTCCTTTAAACGATTACCTATCGAAAGACCAAAAGCCAATACAAGCACCATTACAGGGGTTATAACAGATATTCTATCGGGAAGGGTACTTCCGAATGCGACAGTTGCTCTTTTTGATGAGAATGTGCAATCACTACAGCAAGTTACCTCTGGCGATGACGGGCAGTTTATTTTTGAAGATCTCCCAAAAAACACCAAGTATACCATAAAGGCCAATATGGCTGAATATTTGGAAAGTGAACAGCTCGTGAATATTGAAAGTGTTAGCCCAGATCCCTTGGAAATTAGAATGAACCCTGTGGACGATCTTATCGTTTTGGAAGAAGGAGTTAAAAAGTTGAAGACAGATGTTATTTACTTTGATTTCGATAAATATACCATAACGGATGCCGCAGCAGCAGAACTAAATAAACTCGTAGCGGTGTGGGAAAAATATCCAAATATGGTGATCCGAATCGAGTCCCATACGGATTCCCGGGGTCCAAAAGCCTACAATCAAATCCTTTCGGACAAGCGGGCAAAAGCGTCCAGAGACTATCTAATTTCGAAAGGAATTCCCTCAGACCTCATAGCTAGTGCAACAGGCTATGGAGAAGAGCAGCTTTTGAACAATTGTGCTAATGGCGTGCGTTGTACCAAAGCGCAGCACGAACAAAACCGTAGGTCCGAATTTGTTATCGTGGAAATGTAATCTTACCCATTTTATCCCTTTTTAGAACTTCAACGAAGCCCTAACTGACCAAAAGTGGACATTAAATAGGTTATTTGTCGAGTAATTGTATCGATAACCTTCAATTGATATGCTGAAACTCATCGGCAAAAACCTACCGCTCAAAGAACTCAAATCGTAACACTGTAGGTGATCTTTTTTTTGTGACCGTTTATCCTTTTCTTTTTCAATTCGCCCAGTAAAGCTCAAAATTTGTCTCAAATACAAATCTTAATTTACTTACTTATGAAAAGATTACTACTAGTTAAAGAGATTTATTTAGAGGCTTTCAAAAACTTGGGCAACTTGCTATTACAACGCTACTTTAAGGTATTTTCCTGGTTCTGCTTTGTTATGTTTTTTGTAGTACTTTATGCTTTTATTTTTAGGGTTGCTACCGGCTTTGCTTTCGACTAAGGCGAAATGTATTTTTTAAAAGTGCTGTTTTCGTAATAGTACTAGAGCGGTTACAAGGCCTCATTAAACTGGAGTGTCCTTAAGATCGCCTCAAGTTCAAACATATAATCGCGTTTTTGGGTTGAAGGTGCAAAGGTAAATCCTTCCAAGACCAGTTTTCTGTTGTTCTCCTTGTCGTTAATGATGTAGGTTAAAAACGGGCCGGCCATAGGATAGCCATTAATTTCCCAAATTCCCTTGGCTTGTGCTGCTTTTTTTCCACCTATTTCCGCCGGAAAAACATAGGGGGCAAAAGCTTTTTCCGTTATCATGTAGGTGTTTTTCTCCGGACCTGGCACATATTTTTTCCCAATGGAATCGCGCATGGCAATAATGTCTCTGACAAAAGTAGAATCGTTGTCAAAGCTGTTCTCTGGCATCGTATAGGCAATAATATTCATATTTCCCTTTGGGATTTGGCGATCTAGCCATACAAAATTGTCCTCCTGTTTTCCCACGCGATAGGCGGATGGAATAGTTAAAGAAATACCAAAGGTTTCTTTTAAAGCGTTTTCCTTATTTAGAGAACGTTTAAATCGTTTTTGCGCTTCCAGAATTTCAACTCCTCTAAAGGCAGCAATGCCATTTTCTGCTATCTGTTCCAAACCGTTTACCAACTCTTGATAATTGGTCCCCTTTACTACAACTACTTTTTGGGGCAAAGCGTACACGTTAGTTTTAATATGACTAAGGGCGAGGGAATCCTGTTGTATATATAATATGGATCGAGAATGCGTAACCGCGCCTCTAAAAACTTGTGGTGGAATTTGGGTTAAGGTTAAAATGGGCTGTTCCGGGGAAAGCCCCAAAGCCGGTTGGGCAAACAACTCCCGAACTTTATCTCCTATGGCCCCCTGCCAGAGCTCATTCTCCATGACCACCATAAGCGAATTGACACTCCCGGTAGAAGGCGGCAAGAATTTTTGCTGCTTTCCCGATCTACCGCAAGAAGCAACTCCCATTAAAACAAATAGCCAAAAAAGTGTTCTCAGATTTCTCATTACGTTTCTAAATTAAGAAGAACATTCGCAAAGTCTCAATTTTGTTCCTGGTTTAAGATTGTTCCCGCGAATACCGTTCCATTTTCGCAAATTTTCAATGGTTACGCCGGGATACTTTCTGGAAATCGTCCACAGCGAATCTCCGGATTGAACTACGTGGATTTTCGAAGGATCTTTAGGTAAATCTGCAGTCTTCTGAGATGTAGCAATTGTGTTTGAAGTAGTCACAACCGGTTTTCTTGGATAGATGGTAAGCCTTTGGCCAATTCGAAGGTTATTGCTTCGCAATCCATTCCAACGCTTAATTTGGCTGACGCCTACACCATATCGCTCCGCTATTTTTCCCAAATAATCTCCACTTCTCACCTTATATCGAATCCGGTCATTACTTTTAACAAGTTGAGGTAAGGGCTTTTCTCGTTTGCTTAGCGATTCCCGTACATGGTTGTAAATAGCCGTTTCGTTGGTTACAAATTTGCCCATGTACTTCAAAGGCAATCGCAAGGCATACGCTTTGTCGGACACTTTGGGAATTATGTTTAGCTTATACTGTGGGTTGAGAATTTTAAGTTCTTCCACGGAAATACCCACCAGTTCCGAAATCTGGTCAAAGGTTATAAGCTCTTTTATTTGTATAGTATCGGTTTCAAAATACGGTCGTTCTACCGTGGTTTTTTGCAGGCCGTGTTCTGATGCATACTCAAAAATATACATGGTAGCCAAGAATGCAGGCACATAACCTGCGGTCTCACGTGGAAGATACCTTCTTAAATTCCAATAGTTTTGATATCCTCCCGATCGGCGTATCGCCTTGTTAACATTACCCGGTCCTGAATTGTAGGCGGCAAGTGCCAGGTCCCAGTCATTGAAAATTTCATACAGTTTAGAAAGATATTGACAAGCAGATGTAGTAGCAGCTATTGGATCGCTACGCTCATCTACATAGCTACTTACATCCAAACCGTACATCTTTCCTGTAGAAAACATGAACTGCCATAGACCCGTTGCGCCTACTCTTGATTTTGCCCTTGGGTTTAACGCGGATTCTACAATGGCAAGGTATTTCACTTCTAAAGGGATATCGTAGTTATCCAGTTCTTGTTCAAAAAGCGGAAAATAAAACTGACTTGTAGTCAGCATGCGTTCCATTAGATCTCTTTTTTTGGTTAAAAAGTGGTGAATTACTCTTTCCAGCGAAGGATTGTAACCAATGTTAAAAGGCGTCTTTTCATCCAATTTTGCCAACCTTGCCTTCAAGGTATCCGTTGGGAGGGTTATTTTAAAAAGCGAATCAATAGGAGGTTCGGTGATCATTGCATACATCTCCTCTGATACCCCGCTATTTCTTGCTAACTCTCTAAGCCATAAGCTGTCATACGCATAGGCCTCTGCGAGGTCTTCCAGCTGTGGCTTTTGAATACTGTCTGTGGCCCTTCTATTTTTAGTGGGCCACCCATTCAATTCCCCTGAGACAGGGAGTGGTAATGCATTTATGGAATCGGGAATTGCTATCGGGGAATCTGGGGTCTGAGCCAAAAGTACGCAATTAAAAAAAAGACAGACAATTGGGAATAACCAGTAGATTTTTTTTCTCATTTGGGTATGGTTTGGTCCAGGACATACTAAAATGCGCCATTTTTTTTAAAAAATGAAACGCTTTTTAGGAAAACACCATAAAAATGAATCGGTCCGTTAGTCGTTAACGTCCTGATTAGGCTAATATTGCAGCAATCCCGGGAAGGGTTTTCCCTTCTAAACTTTCTAACATTGCTCCGCCGCCGGTAGACACATAACTAACTTTGTCCTGAAAACCAAATTGTTTGACGGCAGCCACGGAATCTCCTCCTCCTACCAAAGAAAATCCGCCGTTTTTGGTGGCGGCATCCACAAAGTTGCCAACGGCAATCGTTCCTTTGGCAAATGGCGCCATTTCAAAAACGCCAACAGGGCCATTCCATAAAATAGTCTTAGAACTAAGAATAACTTCTTTGAACCTTTCCAGGGTAGTAGGCCCAGCATCCAAACCCTGCCAGCCTTTGGGGATCTGATCTACGGGGAGCACCTGGGTATTTGCTCCTTCATCAAAGGCATCTGCTGCCAACACATCTACCGGTAAATGGATCGCCACTCCTTTTTCATTAGCCATCTGTAAAATGTCAAGTGCTAATTCCATTTTGTCGTCCTCGCAAATAGAATCCCCTACCTTACCTCCCTGAGCTTTCACAAAAGTATAGGTCATTCCACCGCCTATGATAAGATGATCTACCTTGTCCAAAATATTTTCAATTATCGTTATTTTGGAAGAGACCTTGGCTCCTCCCAAAATAGCAGTTATCGGCCTTTCTCCGGTTTGCATTACTTTTTCAATTGCCTTTATCTCCTTGGCTAGCAGGTAACCAAAACATTTCTCATTTGGAAAAAAATCTGCCACAATTGTAGTAGAAGCATGCGCTCTGTGTGCGGTTCCAAAGGCATCATTAACGTATACATCTCCAAATTTTGATAACTGCTCGGCAAACCCCCGATCTCCCTTTTCCTCTTCGGCGTAGAATCTCAGATTTTCCAATAACAAGACCTCTCCATTTGTTAAATCAGAATATGCTGATTTTACCTTATCACCGATAGCGTCATCCACAAATTTTACCTGAACCCCAATAATCTCCGAAACCTTTTCCTTGATATGGCGTAGCGACATTGCTTCATTTCGGGCTCCTTTAGGCCTGCCCAGGTGGCTCATTAAGACCGCGCTTCCCCCGTCCTCTAACACTTTCAAAATTGTAGGTTTTGCTGCTTCAATGCGGCTCGTATCCGTTACGTTAAAATCTTTATCCAAAGGAACATTAAAATCTACCCGAATAAGCGCTTTTTTATGTTCAAAGTTATAGTCGTCAATTGTTTTCATGTGGTCTCGTTTTGGTTTCTCAAATGTAATTAATTCCCCTGCCTTAGAAAACCAATTTGTACCTTAGGTTATGGATTTATTCCTACGGTCCAAAAGCACAAATACCCTATATTTGAAAACATGCACTTTCGCGAAATTTTAGGGCAGCAACACATTAAAAACCATCTCATCACAACGGCTAAAGATGGAAGAATTCCCCATGCGCAGTTATTTGTTGGCCGGGAAGGAAGTGGCACCCTCCCCATGGCATTGGCCTATGCACAATACCTCCTTTGCGGTAATTCCGAAGATGATAACGAAGGTGGCGATAGCGTTTGTAATCTAAAGTGCGCTACCTATACCCACCCAGACCTTCACTTTGCTTTTCCGGTCGCTACTTCAGATAAGGCGAAAAGCCGACCCATAAGCAGTATGTATCTGGAGGAATGGCGGGATTTTTTAAAAGAACAACCCTATGGTAATTTGTTTGATTGGTACCGTTTAATTGGCGTTGAAAGAAAGCAGGGGCAAATAGGAGTGGATGAAGCCCACGATATTGTAAAACGATTGTCCCTTAAATCCTATGAAGGAGGACACAAAATATTAGTGCTGTGGATGGCCGAGAAGATGAATGCTTCCGCTGCCAACAAACTGCTAAAACTCATTGAAGAGCCTCCACAGCAAACGGTTTTGTTGTTAATTGCGGAAGAAGAAGAGAAAATTATTGCTACTATTCGTTCCCGATGCCAAATCCTACATTTCCCTCCTTTGCCAGAGGCGGTAATAGCAACACAACTGGAAAAAAAAGAGGTGTCCCCAACAAAAGCATTGCAGTTGGCCCATGAAGCAAATGGGAACTACAATAAAGCGTTGGATCTTTTACATCAGGATTCCGAAGACCTGGTCTTTGAGCAATGGTTTGTTCATTGGGTGCGAAGTGCCTTCAAAGCAAAAGGAAACAAAGCAGTTGTCAATGAACTATTACAATGGAGTGAGGAGGTAGCCAAAACGGGAAGAGAGGTTCAGAAAAAATTTCTGCACTATTGTCTCGGCATTGTTAGACAAGCCTTATTATTGAATTACCAAATACCGGAATTAGTATATTCTAAGATTCACGTTGAAGGATTTGACTTGAGCAAATTTGCGCCGTTTGTGCATGAAAACAACATTTCAGAGTTGGTTCATGAATTAGAAACGGCAGCATTGCATATAGAGCGCAATGGAAATTCTCGAATAGTTTTCGCCGATCTATCCATTAAGCTCACGCGTTTGTTACATGTCAAAGCCAGCTAAATCCAAATACCATGCATATTCATTTTCAAGCGAACCCAACAGAGTGCTTATTACTTATTTTTTTAGCGATCGTCTTTTTGCAAAGCGGTCTCGATAAAATACTCGATTGGTCAGGAAATCTGACCTGGCTAAAATCACACTTTTCCAAATCGGTCTTAAAGAATGTTGTTCCTTTAGTATTGGGAATTGTAACGATCATGGAGGTGCTTTCCGGTATTTTATCCTTGATTGGATTAGCCTATCTGTTGCTATTTGATGAACACCTGTTTGCCTGGTATGCCGCCTTACTTTCCGGAATTACATTGTTAATGTTATTACTGGGGCAGCGTTTAGCAAAGGATTATGAAGGCGCAAAGACCATTGTCATTTATTTAATGCCAACGGTCTTTCTTTTATTTCTTCTGCAATAGTTTAGCACTTAACTGTCTATTAATCAAATATTTATGTGGATTTAAGTCCTAATTACTATACTTTTCGTTTAGAATAACTAGAATTTCCTTGGTCAGATCTTTAGTTTCGGCACCGTATAATACGCTTCCTACTTCTCCACCTCCCAGGATATAGGTATACCCTTTCGTTTTGCCAAAAGCAGAAATCTCCTTTTTCACTTTACTAACAACACTATCCAATTCCGTTTGTCCGGAAGACTGTAGTAACTGTTCTTCCTGTTGTAACTGCTGCCCCATAAATTGAGCCCTTTGTTGAATTAGCCCATATTCTTCTTGTGCTTTTTGCTGAGACAGGCTTTGTGCTTTTGTCTGAAAAGCTTTTAGCTCCAAATCAAAGGCCTGAGATATACTATCTCTTTTTCTTGTTAATGCCTCAGCCTTTGTTTTAAATTTATTTTCGACATCGATTTTCTCTTGATAACCATCCATCAATTTAACATAATCCACAAAACCTATTTTGTCCTGTTCACAGGCAACAAGCATGAGAATACCAAGTAGAGCCACAAATTGTTTCATACTATACTTTTTTACGATTTGGCAAAAATAGGAAAGCATTTAACGCGGCAAGAGGTCACAGCTATTAAAATTAAATCCGATAGGCAAAAGCAATGGTGTTTTTGTTTTTAAATAGTTGTTCCCTATTTGAGTTGAGCCTTTATAATCAAAAAATTTGCCTTGTTCTTCGTCTTGTCAGGGGAGACCTGCCAACTAATCCATTACTGCTCGTAGAAGCGCTTAAAATGCGTTTTATCCCTTTTGAAGAACGTAAATATGTGAGGACCACTGTTTGGACACCAGTGCCTTCATATTTGAAATAAGACCAAAACACATTCCTTTCAACATGGGCCATTGGGATCCTTTATATTTTTCAGATAAAATAGCAACATAAAATGCATCTAACCATATTGGAAATGTTTTTATCAGTGTAAAGCCGTGCGACTTAAATTTCTGTTGAATAGCATTTTTCGAAAAGTGCCAAACATGTCTTGGCACATCATAAGCTGCCCAGTGCTTTTCATAGTATTTAGCGTCGAAGGATTTAAAATTGGGCACTGCAACGAATACTGTGCCCTGCGCTTCCAGTAAATCATAAATGCGTGCTATGCTTTCATCCAAATTTGGTAGATGTTCTAACACGTGCCACAGTGTAATTATCTGGAAGGTATTTCCTCCCAGATCTTCCATTTTAGCATGAACATTGATCCCTTTACTACGCGCCTTTTCCCGTGCGCCTTTGTTCGGTTCTATTCCAAATACCTGCCATTTCCGTTTTCTAGTATATGCGAGAAAGTCTCCTGTACCTGCTCCTATATCCAATATTGTCCTTTTATCTAGGCAATAGTTTCTGGCGTACTTTTCTTTCCGCTTCAAGTTAAAAAATTTCGCTATTTGATACAATCGTTCTAATAGCGTCCGATTAGCGTCGGTATGTGAGATATAATTGTCACTATCGTAATACGGATCTAGGTCTTTAGGTAAAGGATACGTATAAAGCAGTTCGGTGTTCTCATCCAAATGCAATTCAAACTCTTCTTGTGAAACAGAAAAATCTTTAGTTTTTAAATACAACTTCATTGTAGTTGTGCGTAGTCAAATATTCTTCCTTAAGGTTTCGAAGATACATTAAAACGGACATCTTATTGGGATACGTATCGCGTAGGCAGTCAGGTTCATCTTCAGAAAACACCTCGATGGCGATATAAAAATTATCGCTTTTTAGCGCTGTGTTTTGTCCGGTAGACGTGTAGGTTTGAAAATCCTCATTCCCTAACGCTGCATTCACGGTTGCATCGAAGAGTAATGGCACTAAATTGATCACTTTATCGGAAAAATAGACTTCATAGAAAGAAAAGAAATACGGCCTGCCTTCTACTTCAAAGGGAACCTGCACATCAACATATTGATCATTCAGCTCAAATTTGGTGTCTATATAGTCATAAAATTGATATTGTTCTTTGGGGTCCTCAAAAATAAAAAGCTGCTTTTTCGGAAGCCCTTTTTTAAAACGTTTGCCTTGGGCAATCTTATAATCATCTACTTTGGGGGCAATCCGTAGAGGTATACAGGAGTGTAAAAAAAAGAGTGCGAACAGAAGGGGTAGTGTTTTTTTCATTTGGTCTTGATCTAGCTCAACCTTCTGCTACAAAAACCAAGCCACAACCATCAATGTTCCACGTGGAACAACCTGGGGCTACCTTCCTAAAAAAACCAAAAGCACACTAATATCGGCCGGGGACACCCCACTGATCCTCGAGGCCTGTGAAATAGTTACGGGTTGTATTTGCTGTAGTTTTTCCCTAGCCTCGTAGGACAAGGATTTTAATTGCGCATAGTCAAATCCTTGAGGGATCTTAATGTTCTCCAAGCGTTGCAGTTTATCCGCGTTATTGCGTTCCTTTTCAATATAACCTGAGTACTTTACCTGAATCTCTGCCTGCTCCATTACTTCATTGTCAATGCGATGCTCCTCGACAAAATCCGAAACGGCAGGAAGTGTAAGCATATGTTCCATTGTTATCTTAGGCCTTGAGAATACCTTGAACATTTTGTCGGATTGCTTGACCTTGGCCGAATTCACTTCTTCCAAAATGGGATTAATTTCCTCCGGGTTAAAACTGGTCTTTTTAAAAAACTGTATGAATTCTTGTGATTTCTGCTGCTTTTCTTCCATCCTTCTCATTCTGTCTTCCTTGGCCAAACCAATGGCATAGCCCTTTGGCGTGAGCCGCAAATCAGCATTGTCCTGACGCAATAATGTTCTGTATTCCGCTCTTGAGGTAAACATCCTGTACGGCTCTTCCGTTCCCTTGGTTATCAGATCATCAATCAACACCCCTATATACGCTTCATCCCTGTTCAGAATTAATGCTTCCTTCTCATTCAATTTTAAGTGGGCATTGATGCCCGCCATTAACCCTTGTGCCCCGGCTTCCTCATACCCCGTTGTTCCGTTAATCTGGCCTGCGAAAAACAGATTTTTAATCAGTTTAGTTTCCAAACTATGCTTTAATTGCGTCGGCGGAAAATAGTCATATTCGATCGCGTAACCCGGTCTAAAGAACTTTACATTCTCAAAACCATTTACTGAACGCAGTGCCTTAAACTGAACCTCTTCTGGAAGCGACGTAGAAAAACCATTCACGTAAACTTCAACCGTATTCCAACCCTCCGGCTCCACAAAAATCTGATGTGCCTCTTTATCCGCAAATCGATCTATTTTGTCTTCAATCGAAGGGCAGTATCTGGGACCTATGCTCTTAATCCTACCATTGAACATCGGAGACCGATCAAAACCTTCTCGTAATACCTCATGAACTAATGGACTTGTATGTGTCATATGACAGTCCTTTTGTTCTTTAATTGGATGATTACTTAAATAGGAGAATTTTTCCGGTTTTTCATCCCCTGGCTGTGGTATCATCCTACTATAATCCAAGGAACGTCCATCCACTCGTGGCGGTGTTCCTGTCTTCATCCTTCCCGTATCAAACCCAAAATCAACAAGCTGTTCTGTTATGCCCGTAGCGGCTCGTTCTCCTGCTCTTCCGCCACCAAACTGTTTTTCTCCAATGTGTATCAATCCATTTAAAAAGGTTCCATTGGTAAGAATAACGGCCTTAGCAAATATTTCAATGCCGAGGGAGGTTTTCACCCCAACTACTTTATCTCCTTTAACCAGCAGGCCAGAAACCATCTCCTGGTAGAAATCCACATTGGGTGTTCTTTCAAGGGCCAACCTCCATTCCTCTGCAAACCGCATTCTATCGTTTTGCGTTCTAGGACTCCACATAGCGGGACCTTTGGATTTGTTCAACATCTTGAATTGAATGGCCGAGCTGTCACTTACAATCCCACTGTAACCACCAAGCGCATCAATCTCCCGAACTATTTGCCCCTTCGCAATCCCTCCCATCGCCGGATTACATGACATCTGACCGATCGTTTGAAGATTCATTGTAACCAGCAATGTTTTGGACCCCATGTTAGCAGCCGCAGCAGCCGCTTCGGCGCCCGCATGACCACCTCCTACCACTACAATATCATATCTATTTTCAAACATACCCTCTAGTGTTCCACGTGGAACATTTTCATTTTTTCCTCCTCTTTCCTTCGCATAACGCTTTGCTGCTGTTTGTTCTTATCATCATAACCCACTAAATGTAACACCCCATGCACCATAACTCGCCTCAGCTCTTCAACAAAAGCCACTTCAAATGTATCCGCGTTCTCTGCCACCCGTTGATACGACACAAAAATGTCTCCCACTATTTCATCGTTCTCAGAATAGTCAAAAGTTATAATGTCCGTGTAAGCATCATGACCCAGGTACTTTAAATTCACCTGAGCCAAGTACTCATCATCACAAAACACATAGCTTAATATTCCTGCCGCCTTTCCTTCCGATTCCAGTACCCTATTTAACCAATAGATATACTTTCTCTCCGACTCCAGCTTAAACTCCCCCTCATAGTGGAACTCAATAGCCATTATTAAAGTACAACTTTACCTTATTTTGATAATGCGGCTGCAAAGGTAAGGCTTGTCGGTTTAAAATCTCAATAGCCGACTTTTTGCCTTGTAATACATCCGGTTTGGTCAGCACAGGATTACTAAACTCCTGGATACCCGTAGTGCTTTCTCGCTCCTTACGTTTACCCTGTTTTAAAGCAGCATTTTCCAATTTTAATAGCTGATGCTCTATCCTGTTCATTCTTTCTACCGTTCTTCGTGTTATCCCCTCTCTTAACAATTCCTCCTCAAAACGTTCCATCTCTAAGGCCAACTTTTTGGCTAGTCCGCGTTTATCCTGATCAATTATGTTTTGTAACTGTTCCTCCAAACGCTTTCGAATGGTTTGCTGCTCCTGGTAAATCTCATAAATCTCCTTCAACGCCTCCTCAGACACCCCATTGCCTCCATTAGTATCTCCAACTTCTCCTTGCGTGCTACCCTTTCCATTGCGTTTCGAATTTCCGGTCTTTTCAGCTCCTTCGCCACCTCCCTCATTTCCCTGTTTGCCCCCTTCCTTCTTGCCTCCTTCTTGACCCTTACCTGTGGACTCCCCAGTAGTGTTCCCCTCTTTGCCACTCATCTTTTCCTGAAGTTGCTGCTGACTTTTAATGATATCTGGTAGCTGAAATCCTTCCCCTTGTCCCTTACCTTCCCCAGACATCATACTTTGCTGCATATTGTCCAGTATATCCGCCAAAAAATCTGCTAACACATTCGCAGCGGTAAAGGTATATTGTTGATACGAAGCGGCCTGATACATCTGATTTTCCGCAATACCCTCTAAGGCCTTATCCATATTATAATACACCTCTGCAATCTGCTCATTTACCAATTCTGAAAGTTCAGCTCTTCGTAGCGACAAGGCAAATAAACTATCATCAATATGACCAAACAGCCCTTGCAATTCCTTTTGCTCACGTATCGTACCCGAAAAGTCCCGAAGCGATAGTCCTTCATCTTCAACATTATTGAACAGCTGTTCCTGTTGAAAAGAAAAAACCAATAAATTATCTAGTATTTGTCGCAGCATTTCCGCGTCCTCAGCGACGGTCGATCCTCCTGCGCCAGAAACAGCCCCCTCCGCCAGGTCTTTTGCCATCTCCTTCATCTTGGATGCCGCAGATCTTTGCTTTTGTTTTGCTTTCTCAGCAGTAGTACTACGTTTCCCGTCTTCTTCCTTCATTTGCTGATGTTTACCCATTTCCTCTAAAGCATCTTCCTGATCCTCTTTCACCCCTTGTTCCTTTGATCTATCTATTTGTAAATCAACAGGTTTCTGTAAATCTTGGTTGTCCTTTTCCAGCTCATTTAACTCCTTGCTTATCTTTTCAAATTGGTCATTCATCAATTCTTGATCTTCCTCCTTAATATCATCTCCTAACTTCCGGTCCGATAGTGCTTCCTGTTCTTCAGCTAGCGTTTTTAATTTCTCAGCCAGCTGCCTCGCCTTTTCTGTAACATAATATCGCTTGGTCAACTCCACCAATTGTTCTAGATTCCTAACTCCGGAGTTTTGCGACTTTGCCAATTCCTCTAACTTCTTTTGCAACTCCTGTTCTTCAATCTTATTAGCAACCTCATTTAACTTCTCCAGCAACGCCTGATTCTTTTTGGCCTCAATCTCCTGGCGTTCCAGACGCTCCAACAACATCCTATCTTTCTCTGTAGGAGCTTCCTTTTGGACTATGTTCTCCTTCAGTTCCTTCGTAAATTTCTCCATCATAGCCTCTTGAGTTTCCTGTTGTTTTAAATACTCCCCTATTTTTTGTTGACTATTATAATCCAGTCGATTGCTTTCTTTTTGTTCCTTATTTAACCGATCCAACTCCTCCCTTTGCTTACCTAATTGCTTCAAACTCTCCTTAAGACCAGACACTATCTGTTCTTGATTGTTTAATCTTCGTTCCTCTAATTGTACCGCATCCAAAACCTTGGTCCTAAACACTGCGCTCCGCGTAACTTTTCCATTACGAAAAGGGTCATTGTCCCTTACCTCAAAATACAGGGCGTACTCCCTTCCCGTATCTACGTCGATCCCAGTTGGGAACGTATAATAAAACTGTTCCACATTAGCTCCCGGATTTCCCAGTACCAGACGTTCCGATTTTTGCGGTTCATCTGCCGGATAGTATACCATAGTAATACTAGAGATCTCATGATCATCCGCCCCTAGGCCCTCATAAAAAGAAAGATTTGGGTTCAAAGAATCCAGTTCCTGTATTACTTTAATGGTTGGTGACTCATCTTTAATTACATCAAGATCGTAAAATAACCTTTCATAATTCTTAACCTCATCGTTAGAAGTAGCTATTCCATAAGATAATTTCTCGAACACTGTTTTCCCCCATCTGAATTCATCCCGAATTCGGCTAAACTGGGATACACTATCCTCTTCCACGAATGCTACCGAACTTGTATTTACCCCTTTCAACATCCAGTTGATCCGTGTTCCTTCAGGAACAACGGCATTTCCCGTGCCGGTTACTACTCTATCACCACGTTTCAAATAGGGTGGGTATTGTAGATGCATTTGAAAGTCTGTTATTGCAGGTACCGGAGTAACCCGTATATCATACCCGCGAGACCTAATATCATTGGCCTGAAAGTGAAACGGTGTAATTCCCAGACCAGGCTGCAGGGTATACTCGAAACGACTGTTTGATTGTTGCATGGTTAAACGCTTTCCATCCACAACCATTTCCACACTACCTGGACGATATTCTCCCACAGTAGCCACCGCAATAGTCAACGGTTGACCTTCAAGTACCGTTAAACTCTGATTGATCAATTGAAAGTGAAAGGGAGCGGGTGGAGTATATGCCATGTCATAGTGCACAACACGTTTGTAGGAACTAAAAAAATCCGTTATTCCTCCTGTTATCCATAGAAGTCCCAAAATAAATATCGGAACAAGCAAATACCGAAAATGCTTGTACGATTCCCTAAAATTTACCGCTTCAGTGAAAACAAACGGCCGCATTTCCCGAGACCGCTGTTCAATCGCAGCAAGCAACAGGTCCGAACTCCTAGTGATCTCCTGTAACTCCAATAGATTCTGAAGTTTATCTCCAACTTCCGGAAAGTGTTTTCCTATAAGTACTGAAGCATCTCTTCGGGTAATTCCTTTCTTAACTTTAAAAAGGTACAATACGGGTATTACCAGATAACGATAGCCCAGATATAGTCCGCATACTACAAACAATATGAATAGGATACCCCTACCTAAAGATCCCAGCCAGAAAAAGTACTCTACCCCTGTAATAAACAAGAAAAGCAATGCTCCTAAGGTGATAAATAGCAAGACGCCTTTCAGTAATAGCTTGGTGTAGTACTTTCCAGTAAATTCCTCCAGCTTAGTCGTAATATGTTTAAAACTATCCAACGCTTTTATATTTACTCCAAAATAGGGATAACCTAAAATATCGGATTGCAATTTTATGTTAAAACCTCCTATTCCAGGCGCAAAACTACTATCCCTACTTCTGCGGTTCGGCTATATTTGTATCTTAAACGTATAAAATGACAGAAAAAGTACGGGTTCGTTTTGCTCCCAGCCCAACGGGCCCGCTTCATATAGGCGGCGTCCGTACCGCACTTTTCAATTACCTATTTGCAAGAAAACACAAAGGAACATTTGTTTTACGCATAGAAGATACCGACCAAAATAGATATGTTCCCGGCACTGAGGCTTATATAAAGGAGGCCCTCCTTTGGTGCGGTATCCCTTATGACGAAGGCCCTGATACACCCTTCACTTATGGTCCTTACCGCCAAAGCGAACGAAAGACAATATATCAAAAATACGTGCAGATATTGCTCGATAGCGGACATGCCTACTACGCCTTTGACACTACGGAAACATTGGATTTTCATCGCAAAGACCATGAAGCCAAAGGGAAAACCTTTATCTACAACTGGCACAACCGCCTAAAACTTACGAATTCCCTCTCGCTCTCACCCCAACAGGTACAGGAAAAACTAGCGGCCAAGGAAGATTATGTTATTCGATTTAAATCCCCTATGAACACGACCTTGATCCTAAAAGATGCGATTCGTGGGGAAATTACTATTGAGAGTGCTCTTCTTGATGACAAAATTCTGTTCAAAAGCGATGGCATGCCTACGTATCATTTAGCAAATGTTGTAGATGACCACCTGATGGAAATCTCACATGTTATCCGTGGAGAAGAATGGCTACCTTCTCTGGCACTACACCACTTACTCTACGATGCCTTTGGATGGAAGAAGCCGGTTTTTGCTCACCTCCCCTTAATCCTAAAACCCACGGGACAAGGGAAACTAAGCAAACGGGATAGCGAAAAAGGTGGCTTCCCTATTTTCCCTTTAACCTGGAATACCGCAAAAGGATACCGAGAAGCTGGCTACTTTCCCGAAGCTGTTATCAACTTTTTAGCGTTCTTGGGGTGGAACCCAGGTACAGAACAAGAAGTGTTTTCCCTTGCTGATCTCGTTGAAACCTTTTCTTTGGAGCGTGTTCATAAATCAGGCGCTCGTTTTGATCCGGAAAAAACCAAGTGGTATAACCATAAATGGCTACAGCAACAACCAAATAGTACCCTCATCCCATATCTTAAAGAAAAAAATCTCCCTAAACCACTTTCGGATGATGCCTATCTGGAACAGGTTATTTCCTTAATCAAGGAACGCGCCAATTTTCCTCAAGAGCTTTGGGGTTTGGGTGACTACTTTTTCCATCCCCCTAAAACGTACTTAGAAAAAGCAGTACAAAAGCATTGGAAAGAAGATACCCCCGAAATAATTCACCGTGTTTCTTTACAATTGAAAGAGATCAACGATTTTAGTTCAACAATACTAGCAACAACGATAAAATCATGGATACAAAAAGCTTCGCTTTCCTTTGGAAAAGTTATGCCTCCTTTGCGTCTCGTTATTGTAGGTGAATTGAAAGGGCCTGACTTGTTTGCTATCATGGAAACATTAGGTAAAAAGGAATGTATTTCACGAATTACAACAGCACTTGATACCCTACCCAAATAACGTCAAATCGCAGTCTTAATTTCAAATTAACGCTATAGTTAATCCACGACCCAGCTATTCCTAAGAATTTTAACCCCCTGTAACAAATTAAGAAATAACTCGACTCATATTCTCCTAGGACTTTTGTAATTTCCTTGTTCAACCATATAACACATACACCATGGCTAGTTTCCTTTTAATACCGATTGTTTTTTTCGGACTAATTATTCTATTTGCTTCTTTTTTCATCGTAAAGCAACAAACTGCAGTGGTTGTTGAGCGCTTCGGCAGATTCAACAGCATTCGTAATTCCGGCCTACAGATGAAAATTCCCCTCGTCGATCGCATTGCCGGACGCCTGAGTTTAAAAATTCAGCAATTAGATGTAATCGTAGAAACCAAGACTTTAGATGATGTTTTTGTAAAATTAAAAGTTTCCGTCCAGTACGTTGTCCTAAGAGAAAAAGTATACGACGCTTTCTACAAATTGGAGTATCCACATGATCAGATAACCTCATTTGTCTTTGACGTTGTCCGTGCAGAAGTTCCGAAAATGAAATTGGATGATGTCTTCGTAAAAAAAGATGATATCGCCATAGCCGTGAAAAGAGAACTACAAGAATATATGTCAGAATATGGTTATGATATTATCAAAACTCTTGTTACGGACATTGATCCCGATGCTCAGGTGAAGGCAGCTATGAATCGTATTAATGCTTCCGAACGCGAAAAAATAGCGGCCCAATTTGAGGGAGACGCCGCTCGGATACTTATTGTTGAAAAAGCGAAGGCGGAGGCGGAGAGCAAGCGGCTCCAAGGGCAGGGTATTGCAGACCAACGACGGGAAATTGCCCGCGGTCTAGAGGAATCGGTCGAAGTACTTAATAAAGTAGGCATCAATTCGCAAGAAGCTTCTGCCCTGATTGTAGTAACACAGCACTATGATACCCTCCAGGCTATAGGGGAAGAAACCAACACTAATTTGATCCTGCTGCCCAATTCTCCACAAGCCGGCAGTGATATGCTCAATAATATGGTAGCATCGTTTACTGCAAGTAATCAGATTGGAGAAGCCATGAAAACACAGAATCGTCGTAAGGATGGTGGCGAAGATGCTTAAATCTTTAGTACCCCTACTGCTGCTCCCACTGCTTTGTACCGGACAAGAACATCCTTTTTTTAACCCGGGACCTTTTTTAACATTCGGGGCCGAAACCAACCGGACGGCATCCATTGCTACGGGAGACCTTGATAATGATGGCGATTTAGATGTAATTACCGCGGAAGGACGTCATTGGCCTGCTGCAAATTTCATATTTTACAATATCGGTACCGGTGCCTTTCGAACTTCCCGAGCGCTAGATGCCGAATGGTCTTCTTGCTACGCCGCTGAGCCAGGAGATCTGGATGGGGATGGAGATCTTGACATTGTAACCGGTAACGACCGCCATCCCAATATCTGGTATCGCAACAATGGCAAGGGTATTTTTGAAAGGGTCGGGCCAGTAGGTGGCCTTGCTACCCCAACGCGAAATGTTGGCCTTGGTGACCTTGATGGTGATGGTGATTTGGATCTCGTTTTCACCAATCGTGGAACTGTAAATGAAATCGCTCTAAACGATGGTCAAGGGAAATTTAAAACCGTAATTCCCTTCGGAGGCAAAGCGGATGCCACTATTGATATTGCCATCGCAGACATGAATAAGGATGGAAAAGCGGACTTGGTATTAGCCAATCGCAATGAACAGCAAAACTACGTATGCATTCAAAGCGATGTAGTAAATTTCGATACAAAAATTCCGTTCGGTACGGGAAACGACGAAACCCGATCCATTGCTGTGGCAGATTTCGATAAAGATGGCCATCTAGACATTGCAACCGCAAACCTAAACGGCTTTAACGCAATTTATTTTGGAAATGGAACGACTTTTCATCGCAGCGTTATCTATGAACCACAGCCTTATGCCACGGCATGTGTAGCTGCAGCAGACCTTAATAACGATGGTTTTCCTGACCTTGTAAATGGTAATTCTGAGGAAGTAAACTACGCCTACCTCAACATTCAGGGAAAATCATTTAAAAGGATTGCCCTTAATGACGAACGTAAAATGGATACCTATGATATTCACCTTGCAGACATCAACGGAGACAGTTTTGCGGACGTGCTCAAAGCCAATTCCGATGATTTGAATCTTTACTATCTAAATCACTTCGGAAAAAGCAAAAACAACAAATAAAGCCTTTTGCCAAGGGGTTTTCTTACCTCCCAATAAAACGGGTTGCTGTGCTGAAAAGAGCGCTCAAAACCGCTTAAAACCAACTATTTTTTATAGAAAATACCGATCGATCTATTTTTTAATATAGCGCAATTCAATAGTAAGAATTTTCGTGCTTCCCATGCGTGTGTAAGCCTTTCGGGACGGGATATGCCGTTTCTCACGTTTGCTCCAACTTAGCCCAGGTATCCCGCAAAGGAACCGTTCTATTGAATACCAGTTGTCCCGGCTTAGAATCTACATCCACATTGAAATATCCCAAGCGTTGAAATTGGAATCGTTCTCCTGGCTGGGATGTCGCGGTACTTGGTTCCAAATACCCCTTTACCAGTTGCAATGCGTTCGGATTTACAAACTCCATAAAATCTTTATCATCATGTCCATCCGGAGTAGGATCCGTAAATAGGCGATCATATAATCGCACTTCTGCCGTTATTGCGTGCGCCACGGAAACCCAATGCAGTGTTCCCTTAACCTTTCGTAAACTCTCTTCCGTTCCACTACCACTCTTACTTTTGGGATCGTAAGTACATTGCACTTCCGTAATATTACCCGCCGTATCCTTAGAGCAACTTTCTGCTTTTATGATATAGCCACTTTTTAAACGTACCTCTCCTCCTAGCTTTAGCCGAAAGAATTTCCGGTTAGCCTGCTCTCTAAAGTCCTCTTTTTCAATGTAGAGTTCCTTTGAAAAAGGCACTTTCCTTGTTCCGGCGTTCGGGTCCTCCGGATTATTTTCAGTCTCCAACCATTCCTCCTGCGCATCAGGATAATTCGTGATAATAACTTTCAAAGGATTCAAAACGCCCATCACTCTTGGAGCAATTTTGTTCAAATGGTCCCGCACATGGAATTCCAGCAATGCTACATCAACCACGTTATCCCGTTTAGCGATTCCTATGGTTTCTACAAAGTTTCGAATAGCTTCCGGAGTATATCCGCGTCTTCGCATACCGGAAATCGTAGGCATACGGGGATCGTCCCAGCCTGAAACAACCCCTTGTTCCACCAGTCTCAATAGTTTCCGTTTACTCACTACCGTGTGACTTAAATTCCTTCGGGCAAACTCCCGCTGTTTTGGCCGCAGTGTATCCGATGATACCACTTGGTCCAAAAACCAATCATACAACTCACGGTGAGGAAGAAACTCCAGGGTACAGAGCGAATGTGAAACTTGTTCTATATAATCACTTTCTCCATGTGTCCAGTCGTACATAGGGTAAATACACCAATCGGTATTTGTGCGATGATGCGCCTTATGCAATACCCGATACATAATGGGGTCCCGCATTAACATATTGGGAGAACCCATGTCAATTTTGGCCCGTAACACATGTTCCCCTTCGGCAAATTGTCCGTTTTTCATTCCCTCAAATAACCTTAGGTTTTCCTCAACAGAACGCTCACGAAACGGACTGTTCGTCCCAGGTTCCGTTGGCGTTCCCTTCTGTTCCGCCATCTCTTCCGAAGACTGGCTATCTACATAGGCCTTACCCGATTTAATAAGGACAACCGCCCAGTCATATAATTGTTGAAAATAGTCTGAGGCATAGCATACATTCTCCCACTGAAAACCCAACCATTGCACATCGCGCTTAATCGCGTCTACATACTCCTTTTCTTCCTTGGTAGGATTGGTATCATCAAAACGTAAATTTACCGGAGCTCCATAGCGAAGACCCAAACCAAAATTCAGGCATATAGCACTGGCATGTCCGATATGTAAATAACCGTTTGGTTCAGGTGGAAAACGAAATCGTAAATCCGTTTTAGTGTAGGATCTTGATAAATCTTCCTCGATAATGTGTTCTATAAAATTCAGGGATTTTTCCTCTTTGGTCATTTCCGAAAATTAATCCACAAATGTAGCAAAATTGGGAAGTTTGTCGATCTTTTTCGCCTGATCATCATACGAATATGCTCATTTCACAACAGAATATACTCATAGCACAACATTATGTTTACGCTCTCCCGATTTAATAAAATATTTGTTTAAGGAATACTGTATGAAAAAGCCCTTTGCAAAAAGGAAGACCTACTAACTAGAAAAATGCGTGATGACATCCCCAAAGTGTCATCCACTTAAGCTAACATACCATGAAACCTAATTTGCGAAACAGTATTCTTTATGTTTTGATCTGCACGCTAGGCATTCTCGCTATGGATGCCCAGATATTAAATAAGCCTGTGCCTGCAGACAACCCGAACCTACCTGGCAATTCTGCCTGGACCGCCGCTTGCGCTTCCGATGATTTTAACGAATACTATGTGAACTTCACGTGGAGCCCTCCATTAGTTAATTCGGATAACGAATTTATACTTGAGCTGTCCGATGCTCAGGGCAACTTTAGTAATCCTGTAGAGCTGGACAGAGCGACAGATATGAACGTTACATTCGATTTTGATTTCTCCTTTGCACTCCCTTCAAATATCCAGGGAGATGGACATCGATTTAGAGTGCGAAGCACCAGCCCTGCTTTAACCAGTCCCGAATCTGACGCGTTTACCATGTTTTTTATTGGATACGATAATCCCATCCTGATCAGTCAAAATGGAAGTGGTGATATTCCTTCAGGAGGAATAATACAGGCATGCGACGGTTCTTCCATCACCTTGGCCACACACAATGTTCCCGATGCACAGAACTACAATTACAATTGGTATCGCAGTGGTACCCTTCTCTCGGAAAATAGTAACGCTATTACAGTCAATGAAACAGGGATGTATTTTGTTGAGATTGACTATGGTAACTGTAGCGGATCGGCGAATACCCTTTCAAATTCAATTGAAATCCAGATAGGGACCAATCAGGGTATCGCAATAAATCCCCCCGCTTCAACTGCCTTATGTTCAGGAGAAACAACAACCTTAGTAGCAAATATTACCGGTCAGGGTTACAACTATACTTGGTACAAAGATGGTAGCCTCATTACAGGACCAACTTTAGAGGGCAGCACCTATGTTGTTGATGCCAGCACCGTAGGTTTCGAGGGCGACTACGAACTAGAGATCTCCGGATCGGGTATTTGTACAGAGCGCTCCGCGGCAATAGTCATAACAAATGCCGACAATTTTACGGTAAGCCGGGATAACGATGCTACGGTAGTACTGCTTCCTTCACAAACCGCAACACTAACCGTTAGCACCAATGCAACCAGTCCTGGTTACCAATGGTACAAAGACGGGAATCCTATATCCGGAGCAACAAACCCTACCTTAGAGGTAACCGAAGTGGGTGATTATTTTGCAAGAATTACACAAACCGGTGGTGCGTGTTCCTCTTCTTCAAAGGATTCGGAAATCACTACGGTAGTTTCCCCCAATTCCTTTGAATTCGTAGTAGAATACTCCACAACCTACAGC
This sequence comes from Bacteroidota bacterium, assembly GCA_038750505.1. Classification (GTDB taxonomy): domain Bacteria; phylum Bacteroidota; class Bacteroidia; order Flavobacteriales; family Flavobacteriaceae; genus Croceivirga. Next base: position 29,392 of record JBCDHD010000008.1, read on the forward strand.
GCATGTAGCGTTTCGGAGGTCACACTGGGGCTTTCTGAAATAGTAGCAGTTGCCAGTGATGGTACCCGTTCTGATGTAACACAGGACATGCGAAATGTTTTCAGCTATCAATGGGTACAGGATGGCTCCGATGTTGCAGGAGAAACCAGTAGCTCCTTGTTCATTTCAGATCGCACGAACAACGGAGATTACCTTTTACAGGGCGATATTGCCGGCAACTATAATGTGACTTCCAATGAGCTTCCGGTACAGTTGCGAACCGATACAGTAATAGCAATTGAAAGTGACAACACTGTTTTATGTGATGGGGCAACAGCGCAATTATCCACCACTTTAGATCTATCCGGAGCAAGCTACCGCTGGTTGCGCAACGGACAACCTACAGGATCAGCCACAGATGTCCTCACAGCAACACAGTCCGGTGACTACCAGTTAGAGGTAACCCTGGATGGATGCCCCATAGCTTCTAACACTATACAAATCATCGATTTTGATGATTCCATTTTGGTATTAGATTCCGAAGAAGACATTATTATCGTTGAAGGAGATGCCATTACCGTTACCGCCAGCGGGGCCAATGAATATCAATGGTTTGATGCCAGCAACAACGCGTTGGCCACGGGTAACGCTTTCACCTTCTCTGAAGAGGGGACCTTCACGCTGTTGGCTACAATAGATTCCTGCCAAATCACCAGAACGATCAGCGTTGCCTTTAGAGATACTTTTCTTGTTCCCAACGTGATAACAGCCAATGGAGATGGAATAAATGACCTATGGATCCTCCCGAACACCTATTCTAACGATCAAGAGATCCGTATCATCATCTTCAATGAAAAGGGAGAAGAGATACTCAACCAAACCAACTATCAGAACAACTGGCCACAGTCTTCTGTAGCCTTTAATAAAAAGAACCAAATATTCTATTATAAAATCAGGAACACCAATGAGACCTTAAAACAAGGGACCATTACTGTTATCCGTTAGAACCACAATGCAAAAGTATAACCATCTCGTAGTATTTCTTTTTCTTACTTTCGGCCTGTTCAGCTTACAGGCCCAACAGGAAGAGGCGCCCTTTATCGCCTATGATGTACCTACACAGAACCTTCTGAAGTTTAATCGGTTCTTATTGAACCCCACGTTCTCAACGGTTAGAGAGGATAAGTCGTACATCAACTTATTTCATAGAAACCAATCGGTTTCTTTTGACGATAATAACCAAACCTACTTCCTGAGCTATAGTGGTAGGATAGGTGATAGAAGTGGTTTAGGTTTAAGCCTTTATACACAGAGAGAAGGGCTTATTGATAATTTTGGCTTGCTGGCGAACTACGCTTACGGCATAAAGCTTAGTGATAAAAGCAATTTTACTTTTGGTGCTAATTTCTCCTATTACAATAGCGGTTTCAATCAGAATCGTGCCAACCCTATTGATGATGATCCGCTACTTAATAGTTTAGACAACAGTGCTTTAATCACCTTTCAGCCAGGATTCAATATTTCTTACGGAGCTTTTGACCTTGGGGCTTTTGCAGAAAACTTATTCGATTACAATTTAAAAACCAGCGAATCAATCACAGATTTTAGTGAGAAAACGTACACGGGCCATTTACAATATACCCATCAGTTTAAAAATAACTCAGGTATTTTCGAAAGCGGGCGTCTTATGCCCCTCGCAAGAGTAAGTAGCGTTGCAGGAGAAGACGTTGTTTTGGGGGGAAGCTTAATTCTGGATTTACCTAAGCTGGGCTGGCTGCAAGCCGGTTATGACGACTTTTACGGCGCAGCGGCAGGAATTGGCTTTAATCTAAACAAACGTATCTCTCTGGGTTATACCGTAGAACAGGGATTGTCCAATAATTTCGACGACTTTGGTGTAACCCATGAAATTTCATTGGCCTATTCCTTTACTCCAAATCTTACCGAAGATCGCGTAATGCTAGAAAAGGACAATGAAGACTTGGTTAGTAATGATGATGATGATGATACCCCGGTAGAAGAGCTTTCATTATCAGAAAAAGATCTAAAAATCGCAGAATTAGAGCAAAAGCTGGCGGAAAACGATGCGATCCTTGATGAATTGCTCTTACGCCAGGATTCCATAGAACGCAATCGTCAAAACGATTTGGAAAGGAGGTTTACTACGGTAATGAAGATGGTCCGAAGAGCTACACAGGACCAAAATCCCGAAATCGAGCAAAAGGCAAGGGACATCTACTTTGCAAACATGGATAGTGTAGACATGCTCGCCTCTGTGAACGCTAAAAAGCCGATATCCAATAGTGGGCTTAGCAGCGCTAACACCAACGCAAAGACCATTCAACTCCCTTCCAAAAAACAGAAACTGAACCCTACTGCTTCCAAAGATCCTGCAGTAGTGACAGCACCTCCAAAAGCCAAGGATGCCGTTCGGTATAAAAAATCTTCAACAAAGTTGAAGTCCTTCAGCATCGCCAATATTGAAAGTGGTCATTACCTGATAGCCAATGTATACCGGGGTACAAAATACATGACAAAGTTTATTGAAGAGTTACATGAACAGGGCATTGAAGCCGATTATTTTACTAATCCCCGAAATGGCCTAAACTATGTGTATCTCAAAAATTTTAATGACAGGGACAATGCTATTGCTGCATACAAATCCGGTCTTAACGGAACCTATAGTGGAGACACCTGGGTGATGAAGGTAAATGGCACCCAAGATTACAGCGATCTGGCCAGTAGAACTGACAATTCATCTAATTATGACGATTCCGTTTTACAACATAATGTTAATACCCCTCAGCAAAAAGTTCCGGTAAGTTACAAAACCATAGATGCCAATGGTATCGCTTCCGGATTTTACATCATAGCCAATGTATTTGAAAACCCTGCCAACGCCAATCGATTTGTACGCTTTTTAAATGCGAAAGGCCTAAGTGCTAGCTATTTTATTAATCCGGAAAACAAATATCGTTATGTCTATTTGAAAAAGCATGACGATTGGACCAATGCTTTAACCTCCTACTACTCCAAACTAAATGACGCCTATCACGATCCTATGTGGATCATGCGGGTAAAACCAAACCAAACTAGTTAGATGAAACATCGGAAAACCTCCTATTTTCTATCCATACTATTTTTCCTATTTGCACTATCTCTCAAAGCCCAGGTAGAAGTTCCTTTTACCCCCAGGCTGGATAATTCCTATATAAATATCAAGGGAGATTATACCTTTTTGTCCAATGGGATACTAAACCGGGTAGATTCTAGCAACTCTGCAAATGATCCTTATAATGGCGGGTCTAACAACAATGGGTTTCATCGGGATTATATCGATATCGACGGAGATCCATCAACCTTTAGTTCTAGTAGTTCTACGTTAACATTGCCTTTTTGTTCCAGAATCTTTTATGCTGGACTGTATTGGTCAGCTAACTATCAGCAAGAAGTACTGAACAACTCACAAATTCCAACGCTTCCAGCCAATGATACCCAGCGTTTAGATTTCACTACTATCAAATTCCGCGTTCCGGGAGGAGCTTATGTAGATCTTACTGCAGATAACGATCCTGATCCCGTAGGTGAGGAAGACGATATTATCCATGACGATGTAAACTTTAAGGACTCTCCCTACACCTGTTACAAGAACGTAACCAATTTGCTTCAGGCACTACCTGATGCCAGCGGCGAGTATTTCGTTGGGAATATTCGTGCAACCAGAGGTAGAAGTGTTGGAGGTGCTGGGGGTTGGACCCTGGTGATCATCTATGAAAACCCTACCTTATCAGGGAAATACATCTCTATTTTTGACGGTTACGCTGGAGTATCCGGTAGTTCTAGTGCAGATATTGCAGTTTCCGGATTCAACTCTATCCCTATCGGACCGGTACGTGCCCGACTTGGGGCTAGTGTTGTGGAAGGGGATAGAGGGATAACAGGAGATGCGTTCCGTATACAAACGCCAACAAATCCCACTTTTACCAATCTTTCCAATGGGGCGAACCCCGCTAATAACTTTTTTAATTCTAATATCACCATTGACGGTGTTGATGTAACTACACGAAATATTGCCAGTGAGAATACCTTGGGTTTTGACTCGGATATTTTTGAAGTAAGTAATCCGGCCAATAGCATAATTGCTAACGGAGAAACCGATGCTACACTGCGCCTTTTTACGCAAGGGGACGCTTTTGGCGCTTTCCTGGTGACCTTTGGAATAGAAATTATTGAGCCCAACATTGTTCTGGAAAAAAAGGTAGAAGATATCGCAGGAAATGATATCACCGGAGCAGGAGTAAATTTAGGGCAATACTTGGATTATGTTCTGTCTTTTGTAAATACGGGAAATGATGATGCTACTGGTATAGATCCTACAAGTAGTGATCCGTATCAGCAATATTACACCATTAGAGATGTCCTTCCTACGAATACGACGCTGGATGAACTGAATATAACTGTTCCTGCGGGTGTGGTGTATACTTTTGATTCCGTAAATAACGAAATCACTTTTGCCATTCCGGATAATCTTGTTGAGGTTGGGGACCCCATATCACAAATACGGATGCGGGTTCAAGTGGCTGAAAATTGTTTTGATTTTGTAGATGCTTGTACTGATCTTATTGAAAATCAGGCGTTTTCAACATATCGCGGTGTAATATTCTCCGATATTATTACGGATGATCCCAGTGTTTCCGATTTTGACGACTGTGGTTTTACCACACCCGGGGCAACCAACTTTCTTCTAGATGACCTGGAAAACTGTAATTATACCCGAACTGTACAACTATGTGGTGAAGATGTGTTGCTCGATGCCGGAGACAACTTTGATGCCTATATTTGGTATAGGGACGAAAACGGGGACGGGGAGATCGATGGCGGAGATACTGTTCTTAACGATGGCGATCCTGATGGCGATCCTAGTACCCTTTTGGTTGACGAGACTGGAACCTATATTGTGGATAAAGAGGTGGCTGATCCCTGTAAAGGTTTTCAGGAGATCATCCTCGTAGAACTATTCGGAGCCACCCAAACCAATCCCATAACGGCTTTAATCAATGACACCTCCAACACTGTAGAAGGAGAGATCGTGGTATGTCCTAATGACGGCGAGGAACTTCCACAGGTATTTCTTTGTGGTCTGAATGATACCGAACTCATTCAGGTAAATATTCCCGATGCTGATAGTATTGTTTGGGAGCAATTGGATGAAACCAGCTGTGCCGCAGCAACCCAAGACTGTGCCAATACAGATAACAGTTGTACTTGGAATACTGTTGCGAACGGAAATGACTTTTTAGCCGCTGATGCAGGGCAGTATCGTTTGGTGATCAATTATCAAAACGGTTGCTTTAGTCGCTTCTACTTCAATGTCTTTAAAAACCCCCTTGATCCTCAATTCAATAGCAGTGATATTGTTTGCAATACCCCGGGAAATATTACCGTTACCAACATGCCTGTTGATTACGAATTTCAACTTGTTGATGCTACCAACGGGAATATAATTACCGCTTACAATTCAAATCCTAGTTTTGATATTACCACCAATGGCGCATATCGTGTGGAAATGAGGCAACAAGGTGTTGTTGATGGTTGTATTTTTATCTTAGATAATATTGGTATTCTGGAGCGGGACTTTCAAGTAGATGTTGCCACTAAAGACACCGATTGCAACGGGCTAGGGGAGATCTCAATTTCTGTATTGGATGTTAATCCACAATACTATTATGAAATCTCACAGGGCGGCACCTCTGTTGATACCTTTGGGCCGTCTAACGATAATAACTACACCTTTGCCAACTTAAATGACGGGGTGTATGATATCCTGGTCACTACAGATGATGGTTGCAGTTACACCGGCCAGGTTACCATAAATGATGTAACCGACTTAGATGTAACGGCGGTCACAACAAAACCCATAGATTGTACAGAAGGAGTTATAACGGTTACCGGATCGGGTGGCTTTCCCAACCCGGACTACGTTTATGCGATATGGAGCTTCAATGGTGCCGATCTGTATACAGACGTGGCTAGTATTCCGGGGAGTGCTTATCAAATTGGAAATGACTTCCTTTTCACTGCTGCCGAAGCCGGAGTGTATGAGTTTATAGTAGTAGATGGCAACAACTGTACTGCCATTTCCAATCCGGCGACTATCGCGGTAGCTCCTGTGGCGGAATATACCACCTCCCAAACCGATGAAACTTGTTTTGGTATCGCGGATGGTAGTTTTACAGTAAACGTTACCAATAGCAACGGTTATACTTTAACCTATGAACTTACCTATCCCGATTCCTCAACAGCGAATAACACTTCGGGAGCTTTTACCGCTTTACCCCAAGGGAATTACTCCCTGACCATTACCCAAACACAAGGTGCTGTTTCATGCCCGTACGTTGAAACATTTACAATCGGTGGTCCTGTTGATCTTCCTTCAGGAAATGCCGTACTGCTCCAGGACTACACCTGTTTACAGCAAGCAAGTATTGAGGCACAAAATGTTGCCGGCGGTACCGCTCCTTATGAATATAGCATTGATGGTGTTAATTTTGTAAGCGGAGCTGGCGCAGCAACCTTTACCAACTTAACGGATGGTACCTATTCCATCACTATCCGGGATAATAACGGTTGTACGTTTACCACCAACGCTATTACAATTGATCCTTTGGTTCCCCCCAGCGATCTCAGCTTCACGGCAACTGCTCCCAATTGCCCCGCCAATACTTCAGACGTTACGGTAACCGTAACCGACGGAGAAACGCCTTTTGTTTTTGAGATCGTTTCGCCCTCCGCAATTGCAGCTACATCCATTACAGGAAATACCGCAGCCTTCGATGGCCTGGCTCCGGACACCTATATTTTCCGGGTTACAGATGATAAAGGCTGCGTATATGACGAATCCTTTACGATTGACCCAGTTACCCCTATCAACGTCGTAGGGTCACTAGTGAGCAATGTGTCTTGTTTCAATGGCACGGACGGGGCGATTGAATTTACCGTTTCCGGCTTTGGCACAGATTACAATTACAACATTACCGGTCCTGACACCTTCTCTGGCAACAACCAAACCGCTACGACACAACCTATTCCTGGTTTAAGGGTAGGAACCTACACGATAACGGTAACCGACAATGTAACCAATTGTACGGATACTGCCTCTGTACTTGTAGAAGGTCCTGCAGCGGCCTTATCCGCTACCGCCACGGTAACACAACCCACCTGTCCCGTGCCTGGCTCTGTGCTTATTGCAGCCACTGACGGATGGGGTGGATACACCTATGAAATCACGGCAGGCCCCGTTGGATTTACACCTCCTGCTACTCAGAATAACGGACTTTTTAACAATTTAACCCTGGGCGGGCAATACACCTTTACCGTAACTGACCTCAACGGGTGCGTGTTTACAGACACCTTTGATATTATCGAGGCCATTGCACCGACCCTTGCAATCGTGCCTAATAACCTTTGTTACGATGCTGGCGTGGGCTTAACCTTAACGGCTAATGTGACCTCAGGCGGGGATGGCAACTTTGAGTACCGTTTAAATGGTGGGGTGTTCGACGCCAACAATGTTTTTACTGGCTTAGGGCCAGGCTCCTATACTATAGATGTCAGGGATGGAAATGATTGTGCCGGTACTGCTTCCATTACCATCAATCCGGAACTTACCGTTGTAGCTGCTGCTGCTAACATCACAGCTTGCGGTACAACTACCGATATCGATATTACCGCAGGAGGAGGAGATGGTAATTACGTTTTTGCAGTAGTAGGGAATGGTGTAAGCCCTGCCCCTGGTGATTTTGGAACAACCAACCCTATTTCCGTAACCGGTGCCGGCGATTACGATGTCTATGTTAGGGACAACAATGGGAATTCCGGATATTGTGAAGCCACATTCGACATTACGATTGTCCAGGATGCCCCCTTGGCGATAACTATTTCCAACACCCCTGTTCTTTGTAGTGGAGAAGCTCAGGCCACAATTACTATTGCCGCTTCCGGTGGGGAAGGCCCTTACGAATACAGCATCGATAATGGTGCCACCTATCAGCCGTCCAATAGCTTTGTAAATCAACCTGCAGGCAGTTACGATATACGGGTGCGAGATGTCAATAACTGCGCTGTTTCGGAGGTATATACCGTTACAGAACCCTTAACCTTATCTGCTTCGGCCGCAGTTACCCAGTTAGCTGAATGTAATCCGGGCGTAGGTGCAGAAGTACGAATTACCAATGTGTTAGGAGGGACCGCTCCTTACGAATACAGTTTTGATGGAGGCACAAACTATGGGGCTAGTGCAATAGAATTTCTATTACCAGGGACCCATACCGTTTATGTAAGGGATGCCAACAACTGTACGTTCCCTATGACCGTTACAGTTGATCCGGAACCAACACCTCCGAATGTTGCCGTAAGCATAGCTTATACCTGTGATGGAGAAGGTATGATTACCCTAACACCTGATAGTTCGGATTTTGACTATACCTATGAATTGGATGGAACTCCAAACGTTCCTGCAACTTCCAATATCTTTTCTGATGTTGCTCCTGGGAACTATACGGCAACCATAAATTATTCAAGCAATATCCCTCCTACCGCTAGTGTTCTTTTATTGGAAGATTTTGGGGTGGGACCTAACACACCAATTTCTGAGATTGATGGTGATTACTACTGTTATGACCCTCAAAACGGAACCGCTTCACCCTGTGCCCCCTTAGACGGTCGTGTTACGAACAGCCCAAATTCGCGAATTAATGATTTGGAATATTCCGTAACCAATACGATTGTCGCACCTTTCGGAGCATGGGTAAGCCCTGTTGATGCTTCTGGTACTCCCGGAGGACGGTATTTAGCAATCAACGTAGGAAACCCTGGTGTTAATACCATTGTTTATAGCAAAAGAAATGTAGAAATTGTCCCCAACCGGGATATTGAAGTTTCCCTGGATGTTATCAACCTAGTGAGCGCTGGACGCAATATTATTGAGCCCAACATCTTAGTAGAGCTTGTTGATCCTTTTGGAGCAATCATTGCCAGCGGTTCTACCGGGCCTATTCCGGAGAATTTAGGGCCAACAGATTGGAGAAATCTAACCATTCCCCTAGATCCTGGTGCTAACACTACCATTGATATTGTAATCCGTACAATTGCTACAGGAACCAATGGAAATGATGTAGCGATAGATAATATTCGTGCTGAACAACTACCAGAGGTCTGTGCTGGTACTGTGACCGTCCCTATAACCATTGATGCCGGTAATGCGTTTGACGCAAGCATTACTACCTTTTCGAATATCAGCTGTGCTGCCGGATCCAATGGGGAAATCACTTTCCAGGTCGAAAACTTTGACCCTGTAAACGGTTATGAATACCAGGTAAATGGCGGTGGTTTTACCGGGCCTGAGACTTCAGCTACAATCACAATCTCCGGACTTGCTGCTACTAGTTACACTATAGAAGTCCGGGATATTCTGGACAATAGCTGTTCAATTACACTAAACCAAACCCTTACCGCTCCCTTGGCCGTAACACCAACAGCTTCGGTTACAACGGCCGCTACGTGTACCGATGGGGCAGTTATCACGGCATCAGCTACTGATGGAACACCTGGATACCTTTTCCAGTTAGAAGACACCAGCGGTACTCCAATAGCAGGCTACGACTTTGCAACAAATGGCGGTAATACAGTATTTGGTGGAGTAGCTCCAGGAGATTACATTGTTCGTGTCCGGGATACCAATACTTGTGAAAATACCGTGGCAATAACCGTTGATCCTCCTGAAAATATTGCCTTTACCGTTACTCCAACCACCTGTTTTACGAACAATAATAACGGTGCGATACAAATTGATGTTACGGCTGGAAACGGCAATTATCAATTCAGCATAGACGGAGGGCCTTGGATGACCCCAACCCCCGCCACGGCTACTACTTACTCTTTTACAAATCTCGCCGTAGGCACCTATACGGTAAATGTCAGGGACCAGTTTGGTTGTGTGGGTACTGCAACGCCCGCAACTGTGCATCCTCTGCCCAGTGCACTCTTAACAGTAGATTTGACCTGTTTGGCCGATGCTTCCATTACCATTACCCCGGATGATGCCCTTGGAACATTTAGCTATGAATGGTCTAGTGATGGTGGTACAACCTTTTCAAACACTGGTTTCTCAGGAACCAATGGCAATGTATTTACAACCAGTACTGCGGGATCCTATATTTTCCGGATTACGGATACAACCTACCCTTTGGCTTGCTCGGCCACTACAAATACAGTGGTCGTTACCCCTAATGAAACTCCGGTAATTACTACGGTTACCCCGACTCATATATTGTGCAACGGAGGCACCAGTGGTGCGCTAGACGTAACTATTGACACTACAGTAGGACTTCCTCCTTATGTTATTGAAGTAGTTGAAACCAACACCTCTACAAATTATGGCACCCAGACCACCGGCCTGCCCGCCGGAGATTATGAAGTCACTATTACGGACGACAAAGGTTGCGTGTCTGTTCCATTCGCAGTGAGCATTAACCAGCCGGATGCTATCAGCTATACCATCAACCTACAGCCTATTACTTGTGATCCTATGGCTGGTGGCACCAACCCTGGCTCCATTACGGTAGAAAGCGTAACTGGTGGTACAGCAGAGTATACGTATCATCTCACGGGAAACAATGGGTATTCTGCAACCTACAACACCACGGCTGGCGGAGAAGACCATACATTTGCCATTTTGGAATTTGGTATTTACGAAGTGGATGTGGTAGATGCCAACGGTTGTAGTTTACTGACTACTAATATAATTGCATCTCCTCCAAATGACCTGGATATTGATGTTTCCGCCGTAACAGCCTCCTGTGCCGCTGGCGGAACAGCAATTGTAACCGTTTCTTCCACAGTAGGAAGTGGCGATTACCAATTTGCCATACTGGAGACGTTTACTGCTCCGTATTCTACATCGTATGTAGGACCGGATGTACCCATGGGTGATACGGCTACATTTAACGGATTAACCCCCGGAATTACGTATACCTTTGTAGTTTATGATAATGTAACAAACTGCTACTATTTTGAAGAAGCAGCTACCCCAATAAACTCTCCTTCTGCGATGACCGCTACTTTAGACGTGGTTACCAATATTAGTTGTACAGGGGCTGCTGACGGAAATGTTACGTTCACATTTGATGGATTTGACGCTTTGGCAACAGATGTTTCTTATGAGATTTTCAACGCACAATCCAATACTACTACCACCATTACAGGTACAACAGGAGTTAATCCCCTTCCCGGACCAATTACGATTTCTAATTTAGGGCCTTTAGATCAGGGAGTGTATTACGTACTACTCCGTGAGGTTGGCGGACCATTTGACGGTTGTGGTATAAGTACCGCAGACTTTACGATTATGCAGTCTACAAATCTACTTCAGGTCACGGCAGCTTCCCCTATAAATGACAATTGTGACCTTAACGCCGGTGTGATTACTGCCACAGCTCAATTTGGTACTCCTCCTTATGAGTTCCAGTATTTATTGGATACCGCTACTCCTCCTACAGCTACTTCAGCGGGTTGGATATCGGATTCTTCAGCAAATGTAGAAGCTGGTGATTACATCGTCTATGTAAAAGACGCTAACGATTGTATTCAAAACGATGCCGTTACTGTAGACGAAGATCCAAGACCAGAGTTCACTTTGGCTGTTGTAGACGAATGTGTTAATGAAGGGCTATTCGAAGTATTGATTACCCTAACCAATCCTGGTGTTGCTTCTCCGCCTTTTACTTTAAGCGTAAATGGTGGGCCTGGCCAGAGCATAACGTTTAACGGATCCAACCAATACACGATTACCGGGCTAAGCTCAGGAGCTGGACAAACCCTTGCGCTTTCAGATATCAACGGGTGTACGGATACAGATACTTTTAGTATTGAACCTCCTCTTCAATTTAACGCCACCCTTACCACCTTACTGGATTGCGAGCCAGCTCCAGCCAACAATGCACAGATCATCATAGATGTAACCTCTGGTTCCGGAAATTATGACTATGAGATTGCAGGTCCTGTAAACCAAGCTAGAACGGCAATTACCGGTTCTTCAGTGGTTTGGACAGACGCTAGTAGCGCTGGTAGCTACACGGTTACCGTTTATGACACTGGCACTTCGGTGCCCAATTGTTCGGGTAGTATAATTGTAGATGTTCCTGCTGCTGTTGTCCCTAACATAGCTGTTGACGCTTTCCAAAATGTTAGCTGTAATGGCGCAGATGACGGAACGATAACGGTTACCAGTGCTGATGTAGGTATAGGGCCCTATACCTATGAAATTGTTTCTGGTCCGGGGAGTAGTGCTACCTTCCCTATTACCTCTCCTGCTACCGGAACAACTGCAGAATTTACCGGTTTAGAAGGGTCCTCTGGTGGTATTACCTATACCATACGGATCACCGCAGCCAATGGCTGTTTTACGGAAACCACTCAGGTTATCACTGAGCCTGATGTTATCAGCAATGTCACCGTTATTGTTGATCAGTTTACCTGTGCGTCAGGAAATAACACTGATAATGCTTCCATTACTGTACAAGCAGGGATAACAGGAGGTTCAGGAACCTATGTTATCTATGAGTTTATAGAAGAAGACGATCCCAACACTGGGGCCGTAGAGGCTCCTGTTGTTGTACAATCCGGGAGTAGCCCTACCTATATTGAGCCTGCACTTGAGGGAGGCGTTTATACCATCAATGTTTATGACGATAATGGCTGTAGTGGTACTACAACAGCAACGATCCAACCTTTTGATACCCTACAATCAGCGAGTGTGGCTATTACTACCGCTGCTACCTGTACTTCCGGAGAAGCTATCACTATTACGGCCACCGGCTTATTGACCAATTCTACCACTGATCCGGCAAATTATGAATTCCGGGAATTGCCTTCGGGTACTTTCCAGACTTCCGGGAACTTCACTGGGTTGGCCGTAGGCATTCATAATTTCGAAATTCGGAATACGGTCACAGGATGTCTCATAACAGTTCCCCACACCGTAGCAGATCCCGAAGTGTTGCACCTGGATGTTTTAGGTACAACAGACATTACCTGTTTTGGTGATACGGATGGAACGGTCACTCTAGACGTACAAGACGCTACCAATACTACCTATCCCGACGCCATTACCTATACCTTATACCAAGATGTCAATAATACACCTACTAACCTTGCCGACGATGTCACTTCTGTAGGTGCCGATGCTGATGGTAGTTTCACCATTAGCGGGCTAGCCGCTGGTAGTTACTTTATTGAAGTGGTTGATACCAATCCTCCAGGTTCTGATTGTACCTATGGACAGGCATTTACTATAACCGGCCCTGCAACGGGACTTTCTGCATCGGTAATTCGCGAAGAAATCACCTGTGTGCCCGGGTCAGACGGCGTTATAGAGATTACAAATGTACAAGGCGGCTATGGTAACTACTTATATTACGTAAGTGCAACTCCAATTCCTGATGAATTTGATCCGTTGAATTACGTTGCCACTCCAAGGTTTGAAAACCTTACGGCAGATACCTATGAGATATGGGTAATCGATGCTGGTGGATGTCCACTACAATTACCTGATGAGACGCTGGATGTTCCCAACCCAATTGTGGCGTCTCTTACAGTGACTAACCCCAATTGTACCAACATTGAGGGTAGCATTGAAGTTAGCGTGCCCACCGGTGGACAGGGAAGTAATTACACATTCCAATTGATCCGAAATGGCGGTAATGTTGGCTCTCCTCAGACGACACGGTCCTTTGACAATTTGGGAGAAGGCCTTTACACCGTTGAAGTTCTAGATCAATGGGGATGTTCTCTAATTACCAATGCAGTGCAGCTTTATGATGAAATTGTGCCAGAGCTCACTATTGACAAACTTATCGACTGTACCGTCGATCCAGGGGGGCATATTACCCTTGCTCCGGCAGGAGGTTCCGGAACATTTGATTTTTCCGTTACCTTCCCCGATACCTCTACTCCGCTTCCGGATATTCTTGGGGCAAATACGGCTACGTTTACGGATTTAACCCAACCAGGCACCTATACTTTTACCATAACAGATACGGCCACAGGCCATAGTTGTGTTAAGACAATAACCGCTACTCTTGATAACTTTGTTGCGCCGGTATTGCTAAATGCAACTATTACTCCTGTTAGTTGTTTCGGAGGTACGGATGGCAGCATTCTTGCCAATTTGGATAGCACTACGGACGATAATCCGCCGTATCAATATGAATTGATTGGATTGGCTGGTGCTCCAAGCAGGCCGTTACAGAACGATCCTTTGTTTACCGGACTTCCCGCAGGAGATTATCAGGTGCGCGTAGTTTCTTCTCGAGGATGTGAAGACATCAGAAACGAAACGATAACCGAACCTAACGCATTAATGGCTTCTGCCTCAGCTACACCTTTCGCATGTAATCCGGATAATACCGTAAACACCTCAACAATTACGGTAACAGCTACTGATGGGACAGCGCCGTATCGCTATAGTATTGACAATGTAAACTTCCAAACCACAAATACGTTTGAGATCATTGATAATGGTGCAGTTCAAAATATTACGGTTTATGTTATTGACGCCAATGGCTGCACCACTACTGCCATTGTTGCACCTATAGATCCCGTGAATGCCTTTACGGTTGCCGTCACACAAAATATAGCGATTACCTGTGTTAACCCTGAGCAAGTATTGCTTACTATAACAGATAATGGTCACCCAGGAAATATATATGATTTCGAACTACTCCCCGTTGGTAATCCTACCGGAAGTTTTATCTCGAACCCGTCTCCAACAACTGCCCTATTTGAATTAACCGATGTGGGTAGTTATACCTTTAGAATAACCGATACGGTTACAGGCTGTTATGTAGATACTGCGCCGTATACCATCGCGCCTTATGATCTGATTCAGGTAGACGCAATAGCAACTGCTCCTGCAGTTTGCTTTACCGATGCAGGAAGCATCGAAATAAACGTTTCCGGATATAGTGGTCCCTATTCTTATATCGTATACAGCACAGGCGGAACTCCGGTGTTAACGGGCAACGGAAATACAAGTACGAATCCTTTTACTATCCCTGACCCCACAGCATTGTTGGTAGGAGGGAATTACTATGTTGAGGTTACGGAAGACCCGAGCACCGGTTGTGTAGACACCTCAAACACGGTTACCATTATTTCTCCAGATATGCCTTTGGATGTTTCCGTTAACGAGGTGGCCAATGTTACCTGTACAAACGATCAAGGAGAGATTAGAGTAACACCAACGGGTGGCTACACGCCTTACGATATTGTATTGACCAATACCACTACTGGTCAGGTCTATACGGAAAATGACGTGATCGATTTTGTCTTTGCTGGTCTTTCCGAGGGCGATTATGATGTTGACATTACAGATGATGGCGGTTGCACCATAAGTAGACATGATGTTCTTACCCTAGCGCTACCAACTCCTATTGTTACCGATATCAATGTATCTATCACATTGTTAACCTGCTATGGGGATACAAACGCTTCTGTGTCCGCAGATTTGCCCACAGGTGGTAGTGGTACCTACCAGTACCAGCTCAATATTTTCGCAAATCTTGGTGATGCTACTCCAATATCCAATTCAGGATTCCAATCCAGTGCTATTTTTGATAATCTGGGCGCTGGCGTGTATAGCATTACCGTATCCGATGGATGGAACTGCGACGTGACTACCAATCAGGTAGAAATTGATCAACCGGAGGAAGTAATGGCGAACCTAATACAGACCGCTCCAATAACCTGTACCACAGACGCCAGTTTGTTACTTACTGCAGTGGGTGGCAATACTGCCGGTACGTATCAATACTATGATATCGCAACGGCAGCCTGGATCAATTTTAACGGCGGAAATACGCACACATTTACAGGTGTAACTGCAGATTCCTATCAATACACCATACGGGATGCCAATAGTTGCGAGGCAACCATATCCAATGAAATAACGGTGGATGCCGTACCTACTTTGGAGCTTGATATTGACGATAGCGCAGCATTTATCAATTGTACCGGCGAAGCATCTGCCACTATTATCGCCAATGCCAGCGGTGGTTTAGGCAACTATTTTTACGAATTGTACAATGCAGATCCTGCAACTTCCGCCCCTATAGCTGGACCTGTTGCTTCCAATACTTTTAGCGGTTTGGTAGCTGGTAATTATTACATTCGTGTGATCAGTCAGGATTGTGAAACCACAACTCCTGATCCTATTCCGATTATGGATCCTCTGCCACTCCAAGTGGATCGTGAAGAATTTACGAATGTAACTTGTTCCGGGCTGGAAGATGGAACTATTACTGTAGAAGTGTCCGGAGGAACAGGTGATATCTTCTACGCCATAACCCCTAATCTCAACCAGTTTGACACAGTAAACACCTTTACTGGATTAGCCCCGGGTGTGTACGATGTAATCGCTCAAGACAGAAACGGTTGCTTCATTACGTTCCAGTTCCCTATTGTAGAGCCAGATCCAATTACAGCCAATGCCATAAATATTCAACATGAGGTGTGCGTAGGAGATGCGGATGGGTCATTTGACTTGGAAATTATGGGAGGAACAGCACCGTACCGAACTAGTCTTAATTCCAATAATGACACAGACTTTGTACAGGATCAGTTAACTTTTGGCAACCTTCCGGCCGGAACGCATGTCGTGTTTGTTAGGGATGCTCAGAACTGTGAAACGAACGTAATTGTAGCGATTAACCCAGGAGTAAATCTCAATGCGACAATTACTCCAATATATACTTGTAATGGTATTATTCCTGAAAATGCATTGGAAGTTACGCTAGAGGATGCTTCTGTAAGTGCCGATGTACTATATGCCCTCGACTCTACAGATCCTGGTGATCTTCAGTTAACTCCTGATTTTACCAATATTGCACCAGGTGCGCACTATTTAACCATAGTCCACGCCAATGGTTGTCTTACTACCATTGACTTTGAAATCGAAAGTTTTGAACCGTTGACCCTGGTTCTGGAACAGAACAACATTAACGAAATCACCGCAGTAGTGAACGGCGGGTCTCCGGATTACACCATCATTTTTGATGGTAACGATAATGGAGATGACAACACCTATATCATCAACAGGACGGATACCTACCTCGTTACGGTAATAGACCTTTTAGGATGTGAGGTCTCTGCCGAGATAGATATGGAATTCATTGACATTGAAGTCCCTAACTTTTTTACGCCGGACGGTGATGGAATGAACGATTACTGGATTCCTGAAAACCTGGAAGCCTTCCCTAATGTACTAATGATCATTTTTGACCGTTATGGTAGAGAGCTCTATCGAATGGGTTACGGGGACACCGGATGGAATGGAATATATAACAATGCAGATCTTCCTACCGGAGATTATTGGTATATCATAAAGTTGCAAGGGGAAAGTGATGACAGAGAATTTGTCGGACATTTCACCCTGTACAGATGACAAAGAATTAACCTATTGCCCCATGAAGAAGACCCAAATCTTAACCTTTTTATTGCTCCTTGGCTTTATGGCCAGAGGTCAGGAACTAACCATTCCGCAGCTGTCTCAATATATCGCAGACAATCCGTTCTTAATGTCGCCCACCTATGCCGGAGTGGGGGATCATATCAAAGTTAGACTTAACGGATTGACCCAATGGGTAGGAATCGAGGATGCCCCGGATACGCAAACGCTGGCTGCTGACGCCAGAATCGGGAATCGATCCGGAATTGGACTCTTATTGTACAACGACAGCAACGGCGAAACCAAACAACGGGGGTCCCGGGTTTCTTTCGCGCATCACCTAACACTGGATCGTTATGACGATGAATTCCTGTCTTTTGGTATAAGCTACAATTTTAATCAATTCCGGATCGATATCGAAAATTTCACAGACAACAATGATCCCGGAGTCACAGATGATCGTGCTACCACCAATCACAACTTTGATGTAGGCGTCTTATATCGATTGGACAAGTTTTACTTTAGCGCTAATGCTTCCAATTTGCTCAATAAAGACCTTTCTACTTTTAATCCTATTTTTGAGCCTAACACCTTGCGTAACTATTATGTTTACACTGGCTATAGCTTTTCAAAGAACAACAATAGCAAATTAGAGGTTGAACCTTCTGTCTTTTTTCAATGGTTTGAAAGTGATGGACGATCCGTTACTGATCTGAATACTAAATTCCGTTTTCATGACTTTGAGGACTATTATTACTTAGGGCTAACCTATCGCTTCCTTAACGATCAAATCGGAACACCACTTTACATTGCACCAATAGCTGGATTAAAGAAGAGTAATTTTTACTTTGGATATTCTTATCAGGTAATTGCTAATGAAATTCTTGGTTATAGTACCGGGACGCACGTCTTAACCGTAGGTATGGATCTATTTCAGGGTATTAGTAATTGCCGGTGCACCTATTGAGCTAGTTTCATTCCATTCGCTTAATTTTGCCTACGCTTTTCCAAAAAAGTATGGGTAAAATAAAAATTAACAACATTCGCGTTCACGCCTGGCATGGTTGTCTACCCGAAGAGAGTATAATTGGCAGCGATTATAGAGTAGATTTAATGGTGACCGCAAACCTTACAAAACCTTCTGAAACGGATAGACTAAAAGATACCATAGACTATGTGCTTCTAAACAATATTGTAAAAGAAGAAATGAACATAAAGTCTAAGTTGTTGGAACACGTAGCTCAACGGATCTTGAATAGAATTTTTAACGAAGCTACAGGCATAACAAGCGCAGAAATATCCGTTTCCAAAATAAATCCTCCTATTGGCGGTGATGTTGAAAGTGTAGCCGTAATCCTTTGTCAGGAAAAGCTGTAGTTTCCCTTTTGGAAAGGAAGAATTAGAATGATACCTTTGCAGCCTAAATGGCATCGTGGCCGAGTGGCTAGGCACAGCTCTGCAAAAGCTTGTACAGCGGTTCGAATCCGCTCGATGCCTCACAAAAAAGCTTCCTTTACAGGGGGCTTTTTATTTTTTCATTTGTTCAATACGATCCTGAACATTAAACCTGTCCTTCGGTAAAAATCCCTTTGTAATTAGCACTATACCGCATAACATTAAAACAATTCCCAACCCCTTTTTTACCAAACGAATTCTAGGCTGGGTAAGTTTCTTCTTCAGTTGTTTTGCAAGAATAATTTTTACTACATCAACAATGAAATATGTAGTAATTAATGCGGTAAAGAAAGTTACAATGCGATTTGGGTCATTATCCAAGCTCGGCCCAACCACAATAAGTACCCCCAGCCAGAAAATCAGTACTCCTATATTGATAAAGTTCAATAAGAAGCCTTTCACCATTAAACCAAAATAGGTCCCTTTTAGTTTTTTTTGCTTCTGATCTTTTGCTTGCTTTTGAGCAAATACAAAGATACCATATACCAGAAGTATCATTCCACCGAAGACATAAAGACCGGGCTGATTGCTTAAGTTTTCGAGTAGCTGAAAGCTGCTGAAATAGGCGATTAAAATAAAAAGAATATCTGCCAGAATTACACCTATATCTACACAAACTGCCGCTCTAAACCCTTTTGTTGCTCCCGTTTCTAATAGCACAAAGAAAACAGGACCTATCATAAAGCTCAAAAGAAGCCCTAAAGGAATTGCCGCTTGTATATCTTCGATCAGCATTACTATTCTACCCGTTGTACCCGTCCACCGAATACCGTTTTTTCATCCATTTTTTCCGGATCTCCGTACACTTTTACTACACCTCCTGCTTTGACGTCTGCCTTAACGTATTTTGTAGCGTACACTTCAGCATTTCCCCCGGCATTAACGGAAACTGTGGTGAATCTACTCTTGAATCCACTTCCCTTGTAAGTGCCTCCGGTATTTATAATAATATCTTGATTATCTGTAAACCCCTTAACAACAATATCCCCTCCGGTGACCGCTTTCACCAGAAGTTGTTCCGTTTGACAGTTCAGCTCAAGCTCACCTCCTTCCTGGGCTTTTAATTCCAAGATCTTTTGTAGTAAAGTTTCATTAGAAGAAATTCTCGCGTCCTCATTTACATCAATAATAGTAAGGGGTCCGGAATAATAAAGATCTATAAATGTGCGGTATCCACTAAAAATTTTATCTACTTCCATCCTAATTTTTAAAACCCCATCTCTATTTACAATAGCTACTTTGTGCGTATTTACCCCGGTTATTACTGCCCTGTTTTCTTCGGACCTAATTAGGTTTACCGATATTCCGTCAAAGACCTTAAGTTGCTTAAAACTTTTAAGCTCCCTAATAATTTTGCCTTCTTGCCCAATACTATTGGCAATGGTCATTACAAGCAAAAAAAGAAGCAGTTGTTTTTTCATAACTTCCGATGAATACGTTTGTTTCTATCTCATAAACTCCATTCTTGTACAAAAAGTATTACATTTTCCTTCCTATTAAACTAAAATCCAGGTGTCGTTTTATTAAATCTGTATTTTTTACCATAACAATTACTTCATCACCTAGTTGATACATCTCACCAAAGCGGTTCCCGATAATTGCATATTGTTTTTCATCAAATACGTAATAATCATCCTTAATGTCTCTAATACGAACCATTCCCTCACATTTGTTTTCTATGATCTCGACGTAAATGCCCCATTCCGTTACTCCTGAGATCACTCCTAAAAACTCCTTGTCCGCATGCTCCGCCATATACCGTATTTGCATGTATTTAATGGAGTCTCGCTCAGCGTTTGCAGCTAATATTTCCATATCCGAAGAGTGCTTACACATTTCTTTATAAACCTGTTCTCCAGGACTTTTCTCCTTATTCAAATACCCTGCTAACAAACGATGAACAAGGACGTCGGGATATCTTCTTATAGGAGAGGTAAAGTGCGTGTAATACTCAAAGGACAACCCATAATGTCCTATATTTTCCGTGGTATACACCGCTTTGCTCATACTCCTTATCGCCAAGGTATCTACAAGGTTTTGTTCTTTTTTCCCTCTAACATTTTCCAAAAGTGTATTAAGGGAAGTATTGATCGCCGAACGACTTCTAAGATCTATATGATGTCCAAATCTGGAAATTACTCCATTCAAGGCCATTAACTTTTCCTGATCCGGTTCATCGTGTATCCTGTAGACAAACGTTTTCTTAGGTTTTTGCTTTCCTATGAACTCCGCAACTTTTCGATTTGCAAGAAGCATAAACTCTTCAATCAGTTTATTGGCTTCCTTGGCTTCCTTAAAATAAACTCCCTCAGGATTATTTTCCTTGTCTAAATTGAATTTTACCTCAATCTTATCAAAAGAAATTGCTCCATTAGCCATCCTTCGTTCTCGCATTTCTTTAGCAAGTTTATTTAAGGTAAGAATCGCTTTTACTACCGCATTAGAAACGGTATACCCTTCCTTTCGTATAGAAACTTCATCTGGTATCGATTGGGACGCTGTCTCAATAATATATTGTGCTTCTTCATAAGAAAAGCGCTCATTAGAATTAATTACGGTTCTTCCATACCATTCATTACGAACCCTACCCGTTTCATCCATTTCAAAAATTGCAGAAAATGTATACTTGTCTTCAAGAGGTCTTAGGGAACAAGCATTGTTAGAGAGAATTTCCGGGAGCATTGGTACAACTCTGTCTACCAGATAAACCGATGTCGCCCTTGTATATGCTTCATTATCTAATATCGTTTTGGGAAGTAGGTAATGGGAAACATCTGCAATATGGATTCCAATTTCATAATTCCCATTATCCAGAATTTTAAAGGATAAAGCATCATCAAAGTCTTTAGCGTCCCTGGGATCTATAGTACAGGTGAGTATATCCCTCATATCCCTGCGCCGTGCAATTTCCTCTTGTTTTATTGTCGTATCCAAAGTATCGGCATATTCCTGAACCTCATAAGGAAATTCATAAGGCAAGCCATACTCTGCCAGGATAGCATGTATTTCGGTTCCATGATCCCCGGGTTTTCCAAGTACTTTTACTATTTTACCATAAGGTGAATCAGCTCCTTCCGGCCATTCCCCTAAATCCACAACAACTTTATCTCCATCCTTGGCCCCATTTATTTTTTCTTGTGGAATAAATATATCTGTATACATTTTTGGATCTGCGGGCCGAACAAAAGCAAATGTTTTGTGTAATTCCAATATACCAACATAGTTTGCTTTGGCACGTTGAAGGACTTTAAGTATCTCACCCTCAGGCTTTTTACTCCTTCTTTTTCTTCTCAAGCTTATTTCTACAACATCGCCATGAAAAGCCCTATTAATCCTTGCACTCGGAACGAAAATATCATCTTCATTATTTTCAACTACAACGTAAGCATTCCCATTTAAGGCTAAGTCGACTTTTCCGGTAAGCACTATTTTTTCCGAAACCAGTCGCTTATACTTTCCACGATCCGTTTCTCTAATTCTACCTTTTTGTTTTAATTGCCCTAACCTTTTTATTAGTTCGTTTCTTCCATGCGAATCAGAAATATCTAGTTTTGCAGCTATTTGTTTGTAGTTAAAACTCTTGTCCGGTTCATTCTCCAGAACTGTAAATATTCCTTTAGTGATTTCATTTTTACGTTGACTTCTGGCACGCTTTTTCTTTTTAGACATTCAGCAAAAGTTTAAATGAAAGTACGAATTATAAGTACTTGTAATTTTTCACTTCTACTATATTTTTTACAACTATAACTTATTAACATCTTCTAGAATATTAAAAAAGTTTTTCTTCTAAAATTTTATTCTTTTTAGATTATGATAGTTTGTGAATTTCTAGTGCAAATTCTAAGAAAAAATATTGACTTGAACAGAAAACAAAATTTATTGACAGTTTATGAATTCATCTTCACATTACAAATCAGAGGATTACTTGCTTTATCAACTTTTTTTTATTGCTGTTTTAACATCAATTTATTGATAACTCAATAGTACTTAAATGTTAATTCTCTCAAATTAAAGTTGAAAAATGGTTGATTTATTTTTAATAAAATAGCACCTGAAGTTTATTTAAAAAAAGGTATTGAGAATTTTCAGGGAGCTGTACAACTTTATTAATCGAATTTTGTTTTTAGGATATCAACAATGTACTACTCTTCTAAAACGTTGAGATTTAATAGACTACGATATTTTGTTATCGATTTTAAACGGCATCAAATAAAAAGTATTGTACCTTTATAACGAACTTATTTTCAACGTTGTACTTATGAGAATTGCTATAGGAAATGATCACGCAGGTACGGAATACAAACTGGCTATAGTTGGCATGTTGAAATCTAAGGGAATTCTGGTAAAAAACTATGGCACTGATGGGTCGGATAGTGTAGACTATCCGGATTTTGCTCATCCTGTAGCATTGGATGTAGAGGAAGGTAGAGTTGATTGTGGTATTGTAATTTGCGGAAGCGGTAATGGTGCAACAATGACTATTAACAAGCATCAAGGAGTGCGGGGAGCGCTGTGTTGGAATAAGGAAATAACGGCATTAGCCAGAGAACATAATGATGCTAATATTTTAAGTTTGCCAGCTCGATTTGTCGCATTACCCCAGGCCTTGGAAATTGTAGATACCTTCTTAAACACCACATTTGAAGGAGGACGCCATGAAAGAAGAATAGAAAAAATTCCCTGTAGATAAAACAGTTTATCCATGGGGCATCACCACTCCGGGCAGCATCATAAGCACAATGTAAGTGGAAGAAATCTAGGGATTTCAATTGTTTTAAATAGTGCTATTACTATTGTACAGTTTATTGGAGGTATTATATCCGGGAGCCTCTCTTTACTTTCGGATGCATTACACAATTTCAGTGATGTACTTTCGTTACTAATCAGTTTCGTTGCTAATATCCTTTCTAGGAGGAAGGCATCGGTAACAAAGACATTCGGGTATAAGAGAGCGGAAATCATTGCGGCTTTTGTGAACTCCGCTACTTTAATGGCCGTCTCAGTTTTTCTTATTGTTGAAGCGATCAAACGTTTTTTAGAACCTCAGGAAATCGCCTCGGAGGTGGTAATTTTACTTGCATTTGTGGGTATTCTCATAAATGGATCAAGCGTGTTGCTTTTACGAAGGGATGCCCGTGTAAATATGAATATGAAATCTGCCTATTTACACCTATTAACAGATATGATGGCTTCCGTAGCTGTTTTATTGGGAGGAATTTTGATGAAGTACTTCCTTATTTTTTGGATTGATCCGCTGTTGACATTACTTATTGCTATTTACTTGATTTATGTGGGGTATAATCTCTTGAAGGAATCTACAAAAATGTTGATGCTGTTTACACCAAAATCCGTAACCGTAAGTGAGATAGTGACTACAGTTATGCAAATAGATCAGGTAAAAAACATGCATCATGTGCACATATGGCAGCTAAATGAGGACGAATTGCATTTGGAAGCCCATATCGATTTTGAAAAGGATATCAGATTATCAGAATTTGATCAGATCCTCAATAAAATAGAAGAAAAGATGAAAAAGGATTATGGGATTAATCATGTGAATATACAACCTGAATTCGGTAAGCGGGACAGTAAAAATATAATCGTTCAAGATTAATTGAAATGAAGGTAGAAATTAAAACATTCCAAACACTTACTTTGAATGAGCTTTATACACTATTACAATTACGGAGTGAAGTTTTTGTGGTGGAACAAGATTGCGTCTATCAAGATATTGATACCAAGGACAAGCAGGCGTATCATGTTCTGGGATTGCAAAACAATGAGTTGGCAGCATATGCACGTTTCTTCGCGGGGGGAGATTATTTTGAAAATCCTGCAATAGGAAGGGTAGTGGTAGATAAACGCTACAGAAAAAAGGGTTTAGGAAAACTGATTGTTCTAGCGTGTTTGCGCTATATAGATCAAAACTTAAAAGCGCCAACTATAGAACTTTCTGCACAAACCTATTTGAAAAAATTTTATGAAGACATGGGTTTTTCAATTACCGGAAAAGAATACCTGGAGGACGGTATTCCACATATTAGAATGAAGCGAAGTATATTTTAGAAAAGGGAATTGTAGGTTTGGGAAAGGATTACTACAGTTGCTCAGGATAAACAATTTCCCGAATTCCTTCAAACATGTTTTTGTACCCTTCAGTCCACTTGTCCGGGGTTGTACCGCTCCATTCGTACGCTGCAGCAATTATTCCAAATTTTAGACGCGCGACCATATTGCGCGTAGTAATATCTCCACGATCGCTTAGATTATGCAACTTCGTCATTTGAGTGGACCACCAATCAAGATTTGGATTATTTGGCTGTTGTATATCCAAACGCAATTGCGTCTGAAATTTTATTCGATACTCTTTTTCACGTACCAACGCTTTGGTTAATCCTTTATTTACTTGTTTGAATGCCTTAGAGTTGACTAATAGACGATACCTTTCGGTAATACTGTCCACATTGTAAAAAGGATTGTATGAGGTTATCAGTCTTTCGTACTTTTCAGCAGCAAATAAAAGTTGTTCCTCTTTTTCAAATTTTAATGCGAGGTTATAAGCATGCTTATATTGATCTGAGATGTCCTTTATAAAAATAGGATCGTTCACCTTGTCCGGATGCCGAAGATACAGCCAATCAAAAGCAGCAGTAATTTGTTCGGCAGAAGGCCAGTTATGGCCGTCGTCAAAGGTGATAAGGGTATTCTTGAAATTCAGTTTGTTCAGCAATTTATTATTTCTCAACATTTCGGAGTAATTCATATCTGTGGTACCTACCAGTCCGGCATATAAAAAGTCTTGCGTTGAAGGGATATGTGCGGGTACTGAGGAGAAACCAGCTCCACAAGCGATAAGGCCGAAAAATCTATTGGTTAGACAAGCTATGGCTGTTGCTAAGCGCGACCCTCCTGAAAATCCGGCTAAAAACATCTCATTTTCTTTGATTTGAAATGTATTGAAAACAGTATCAAATAGGCGATTGGCTATTTTAAAGTTAGTGTCAAGGGAACTGTTTCTAGAAGCATTGGAACAGATTAGGATAAGGCCGTATTTTTCCGCTGCCTCCATAAAGGGTTGAATACCTTTTGATCCTCGTGCTGCGGGATCAAAAATAAAAACAATGGGAGACAAGGAACTCTCGTCTAAGGATGAAGGGAGGTATAACGCAAAGGTTTCTTCTTTAGAAGTGTTTACCGGAATTGCATCCAGTATTTTTCCTTTCTCCCAAAGTACCTGTGCGGTGAGCAGTGTAGTAGATCCGAAAAGGAACAATATCAGCGATCGGAAATAGATCAACTAGTTAAGAATAGCGTTGTATTGGTCTTTGTCGTTTAAAAGCGCTACGGCAGAGGAAATAGCATCATCATGGGTTAGGCTGTAGTCGTACAATCCTTTCCTGTAAAAATATCGCTTTATTAATTCGTCCGTTATTTTTTTTCTAATGATTGTTTTATAGGTATTTAGGGCATCTATTTTTCCTTGGTTTACCACTAGTAAAAGCTCTCTATACTTGTTTTGGACGTCCTGCCCCAAAAGACTTTCATCTGAATTCAACTGCTCCTCTAGCATTTTTTCCGTCTTGGTTTGAAAGTTAAAATCCGACTTCTTAGCATATTTTACAAAGCTGTTGTAGTCATCATCGCTGAACGTGAAGGAACTAACGGCGTCAAAAGTGTTTTGATAATAAAAATCCGTTGCGAAATCAAAAAGGATATTATTTTTATCAAGTGCCTGAATAAGGGTATTTGTCTTAAGAGATGCAATCTCAATATCCGGGCTTACGCCTCCTCCATCTTTTACAACCCTTCCATTGCGTGTTTTAAATGTATTAAATCTAGTATTTCGCACAGCTTTTCCCTGCTCATCTCTGTTCCAATAATCAAGAGATTGTATACATCTTCCTGAAGGGGTATAATAGCGGGAAATGGTGACTTTTAATTGTGTACCATAAGTTAGCTTTAAGGGTCGCTGAACCAATCCTTTGCCAAAACTTTGTGCACCAACTACCACAGCACGATCCAGATCCTGAAGTCCTCCGGAAACAATTTCACTGGCAGAGGCACTACTACCATTGATCAAAACTACCAAAGGAATGTCTAAATCAACAGCTTGACTTTTGGTTTTGTACGATTGATTGAATTTTTTAACCTTGGATTTGGTTGTCACAATCAATTCTCCTTTCGGAACAAAAAGATTAGTTACGTTAATTGCTTCGGAAAGTAAGCCGCCAGGGTTACCCCTTAAATCCAAAATTAATTGTTTTGCACCTTTCCCTTTTAGATCAATAATAGCCGCTTTGGTTTGAGTGGATGCTTTTCTATTGAACTTGGAAAGAACAATATATCCGGTTTTCTCGTCCACCATATCGTAATAGGGAACGGCATCTACTTCCACACCTTCCCTTACAATGGTAGCCTTGTACATTTGGCCTTTGCGCCGGTAGGCAACCTCAACAGTAGTGTTATTGGCGCCTTTTAACAATTCACTGGCATTATCATCAAAATCGGTAACTAAAATGCCTCCAATCTCAATAATTTCATCTCCCGCTTTGAGCCCGGCCTTATCTGCAGGATAGCCTTCATATGGTTCAACAATTAGTAATCTATCATCATACGATCGGACCAGCGCTCCAATTCCGGAATACTCTCCAGCGTTATTTATTTTGTATTCCTCAACATCTTGCTCGTTTAGAAACCGTGTATACGGATCCAACTCATCAAGCATATTTTTTATAGCCGAATCCATGAGCTCCGCAGGATTTGTTTCATCTACATAGTTCATATTCAACTCTTTAAACAGCGTTGTGAATATTTCAATCTGTTTTGCAATCTCAAAGAAATCACTTTTAAAACTACTTGCTGTTACCAGAATAAACGCTGCCACTAACGGCACTAAAAAGTGTTTTTTAAATCGAATTTTCATCAGAAATTGTTTTGAGGAATTTTTTAAATAGCGAAAGTATTTTGCTTGAAATCAATGAAAAGGTAGGCATCTCTTTCCCAAGATATAAAATCACCAACGCATATTGTCCTTCGGTATTGTTAAAAATCAAGGGTTTATTAAGTCGATAATTCTCTCTTAACAGTCGTTTTACACGGTTTCGTTGTACTGCGCTTTTAAAATGCTTCTTAGGAGCTACCACGGCAACTTTAAATTTTGGGCCGTTAGATTTTTCTATGGGAAGGTAATACATTCGAAGCGGAAAAGCGGTAACCTGTTTTCCAGTTTCAAAGAGTTGTTGAAACTTTTTTTTGCTTGTTAGCTTTTCTTTTTTAGGGAAGGAAAAGTCCATTGGTAAAAATAAACAATCCGCTTTTTAGACTTAAAAAGCGGATGGCCAGTTAAGAGTAATACGTTTTACTCTTTTTGCCAAATATTGTTCTCACTAGCCGTATCGGCCATAAGTTGTGAGGGATCAATGGACACACCTTCAATGGAATCAAAAGGTTTATCTATGGTAAATTCGTAAGTAGGATAAGCCCAGGGCCAATCTTCAAGTACGGTTCTTTTCAAATCGGGGAAGGGATTGTCTTTTTCCCCACGCATCATACGCAGCGGGATGTAGAACGTTTCTCTTGTACCGTCATTTGATACCAAAAGAATATCCAGAGGCATTGGCATGAGGCCAATTCTTTCCAATATTATTTTTGTTTTGTTCCCTTCTGCTACCACAGACGTAATCCCGTAATCTATAGTATTTGTGGTTTGTGTCCAATCGGTCAAGTACCAATCCAACTGTACACCTGAAACCTTTTCCGCAGTACGCTTAAAATCATTGGGAAGAGGATGTGTGAACTTAAAATCAGCATAAAACCGCTGTAGGCTTTCCATTAGTTTGTCTTGACCAATAATGTATCCTAATTGGGAAAGAAAAATGGCACCTTTGCTATAGGCAGAAATCCCATACGCAAAGTTGAGGTCGTAGCGGTCAGCATGGGTGGTTTGTGGATGTTCTTTACCAGATTTGACCAGAGCGTAATAGCCAGTATAAGACCGTCGAAAAGGGTTATCCATTCCTTGTTCCATGATTTCGTTCATGCACAAGCTGCTTATAAAGACAGTAAATCCTTCGTCCATCCATTCGTACTTGGCTTCGTTGGTGGCTAAAACCTGTTGAAACCATGAATGTCCCATTTCGTGTACAGTGACCCCCACCAGGCTACCAAATTGACGTTCTCCGGTGATCAAGGTGCTCATAGGGTATTCCATTCCACCATCTCCTCCTTGTACTACGGAGTACTGATCATAGGGATAGGGTCCAATATTGTTAGAAAAAAACGTCATCGCCTGTGCTGTTTTTGGCTGGAGATTCTTCCAATTTTCCAGAATCTCAGGCTTATCCTTATAAAAGAAATGTAAGGTTGGGCCGTCTTCCATTTCAACAACATCATGAATATATTCCGGGTCAGCCCCCCACATAAAATCGTGAACCATTGGCGCTTTAAAATGCCATGTAAGTGTTTTGCCCTTGGTTTTTACTTTTGTGCCAGGAGACTCGTAACCATGTCCGATTTCCTGTGGATTTTGTAAATAGCCGGTACCCCCAATAGTGTATTCTTTGTCAATTGTAATTTTTACATCAAAGTCCCCCCAAACCCCATGAAATTCTCTGGCTATGTAGGGATTGGGATGCCAACCCTCCACGTCGTACTCAGCCATTTTAGGATACCATTGGCTCATGGATAGCGCAACGCCTTCTTTGCTATTCCTACCGGATCTCCGAATTTGTAGTGGCACCTGTCCTTCAAACGTCATATCAAATGTGCTGCTTTCACCCGGAAGAATAGGTTGTGCAAGGTCAACCACTAAAATGGTTTCTTCTTCAGTATAATTCAAATTCTTCCCGTCCTGAGTAAGCGACTTGGTATGGAGATACCCTATTTCATTGGGCTGGAGTGGTGCAATTCTACTTTTTCCGTCGGAGAGCATTCTGCCATCTCCATCTTGTATGGTCTGAAGCCTGATATCCATTTCACTACCAGGCTGAAAGGCGTTAAAATAAAGATGGTAGAAAACACGGCGTAACGTATCAGGTGAATTATTGGTGTAGACCAATTTCTGAATTCCAATATACTGGTAGCTTTCAACATCCATATCAATCTCCATGGTGTAGTCTACGTGTTGTTGCCAATATCCGGGATGGGGTTGGGCAGACAGCGTTATTAAACCACCAATTAGGACAAATAGAAGCGTTTTCAAGATCTTGAACATGATTATTCTGCGTTAGATTCCAGGGTTGATTTTCCTTTGGAAAGATTTTTTGCAAGGATGAGCGCGTTGTAGGCATTAACCATCTTTCCTGATCGGGAGATATCTGTAAAAGCTTTGGAATTTGAAGCATCGCCACCTAAAACGACAGTAGCTGTAGCGGTAAGTCCGGACTGCATTAGCACTTTTTTTACCTGTGATGCTGTTAGATTGGGAAAATGAGAACGTAATAAAGCAGCAATGCCGGCAACTGCAGGAGCAGCAAAGGAAGTCCCGTTTTGAAAGTCGTATTTGTTCCCTGGCATGGTTGAATAGATTTTCTCACCAGGAGCAAAAACGTCGACATTCATCTTGCCGTAATTGGAAAAAGAGGCCACCATATCCGAACCGTATGACGGGGAGAGCGCACCAACACTTATAAAATTATCTGAGATCTCGGAAGTAGAGAACTTATGATCATTAGGGAAGTTTGGATTTTTGGAGGCGTCAATGTCATTACCATCATTTCCCGCTGCGTGAACGATTAATACATCCTTGGAGGCAGCATATGAAATTGCATCGTAAACCCATTCGGCATTAGGCGAAAAGGATTTCCCAAAGCTGCAATTAATTATTTTCGCGCCGTTATCCACAGCATATCGAATAGCCAATGCAACATCCTTATCATATTCGTCTCCATTTGGAACTGTGCGAACGCTCATTAATTTAACATTATTGGCTACGCCATCAATTCCTTTTCCATTATTCCGCCTGGCCCCTATGATCCCGGCAACATGTGTGCCGTGGCTTTCATCAGACACCCGGTTTTTTGGATTACCGTCCCCATAATTTCTACTATCGAAATTGTAGGGTTCATCTCCAACCGCAGTCCGGCCATCAAAATCTTTGTTGAGGTTGTAATTCACGCGCTCTGCAAAATAGGTGACCCCATCAGCAACCTCTTTTTTAACATCTTCAATACTTTCTCCATATTGATACATTTGTTTGATAACAGCAACATGTTGTTGCATTTCTTCATTCTCTGGCCGGAGCGCCATAACATCTTCTTTGGCGTACGAATCTTTTCCAAGCGCCTTTTTAATAGCCTCATCCGCATTTTGTACCACTTGTAAAATCTGTTCGTATTGTTGTTTGTTTTGCAGTGCCTTAGGATATTCTTCATCAAGCTTAAGCTGCGCTTTCGCCCGTGTGGAAGCGTCCCCTTTATTTAATCGTAACATTCTCGTATACTCCAATTGTTCGTTATAGGACTCACCTAAAAAATTATATCCATGGATGTCGTCAACAAATCCATTCCCGTCGTCATCTATACCATTACCTGGGCGCTCCCCTTTGTTTGTCCATAGCACATCTATGAGATCTTCATGATCCAGATCCATTCCGGAATCTAATACTGCCACAATAACGGTTTTGCCCTTTTTATTCCCAATGATTTCCTGATAGGCTCTATTTATGCTCATTCCCGGGATTGTGTCGGTTAACAGATCAGTATAGCCCCAACTTTTCATTTGCTGTTCCGTAAGGTCTGTAACTTTTAATGGGAGGGTATCAATATTTTCAACAGGGGTGGAAACCAGATTGGTAGCACCACATCCCATAAGTACTATTCCTGAAATTAATGCAACAACTGGTTTTAAATAAAGATTCATACTACTAAAAAATTATCAATTGGATATTATTATTCAAATACTTCGTTAAAAGTATATTCTTTATCGAGACGAACTCCGCGTTCCGTTGTTTTTAGGGTGCAAAGCTGGTGGTGAGGATCATGCTCAAAAAATAGCATGTATTCTTTTTCGACAGCCCTTTCCAGAAAAGTGGCCTTTTCCTTTAGTGTTAACAAGGGTCTTGTGTCGTAGCCCATTACATAGGGTAAGGGAATATGACCTGCTGTTGGGATTAGATCTGCAACAAAAACTATGGTTTTCCCCCTATAATTGATGTGCGGAAGCATCTGCTGATCCGTGTGACCATTCACAAATAAAATGCCAAAACCCAATTCCGAATTAGCAATGTAGCCTTCGTTATTATTGTCTACAAAGTACAACTGTCCACTTTCCTTCATGGGCTCAAGATTTTCCTTTAGAAAAGAAGCCTTTTCTCTTGCATTGGGTTGCATGGCCCATTCCCAATGGGCTTGGTTACTCCAAAATTTAGCGTTTTTAAAAGCAGGCTCGCATCCTGTGTGTTCCTTGTTCCGTTGAATACTACCACCACAATGGTCGAAATGAAGATGGGTCATAAAAACATCAGTGATGTCGTCTCTATGAAATCCCAGCTTTTGTAAGGAACGGTCAAGAGTGTAATTGCCCCAAAGGAAATAATAGCTGAAAAACTTTTCGGACTGCTTGTTTCCCAAACCAGTGTCAATGAGTATTAAACGATCGCCATCCTCTATCAAAAGACTTCTTGCCGCCATATCGATCATGTTGTTCGTGTCCGCAGGATTGGTTCTCGACCAAAGCGATTTGGGGACAACGCCGAACATGGCGCCTCCATCTAGCTTAAAATTCCCGGTTTCAACAGGATATAAATTCATGGAAAAAACAAAATGCCGGGCAAAATAAGAAACCATGGAAGAACTACAGTAAAAACACGGCATTATTGGGCGATTTTTAACAAAATACCGATCAACAGAGGGAAGTTTTGGTCGTATTTACGAATATAAAAACACCACTAACAATTAAAATAAAAACCCTATTTTACACAAAAAAGTAAATGCTTGAACTAGCGGGGATAATCATACTGGGAATAATCGCACAATGGGTAGCATGGCGACTAAAACTTCCTGCAATACTTCCCCTGATTCTAATAGGTCTGTTGGTGGGACCAATAGCCACCTTATACACCGAAGATGGATCTAAATTGATAGAACCTATTTGGAATGGAAAAAACGGGCTTTTTCCTGGCGAAGGACTTTATTATTTCGTTTCATTGGCGATAAGCATCATCCTTTTTGAAGGAGGGTTAACCCTAAAACGCTCCGAAATTGCCAATGTAGGCCCTGTGATCACTAAACTAATAACGGTAGGCTCTCTGGTTACTTTTTTTGGTGCTGGCGTGGCGGCGCACTATATTTTTGAACTATCCTGGCAACTGTCTTTCTTGTTTTCAGCCTTGATCATTGTTACGGGCCCTACGGTAATCACTCCCATCCTAAGGAACATTCCGTTAAAAAAGGACGTCTCTACGGTTTTGAAATGGGAAGGGATTTTAATAGATCCCATTGGCGCTTTGGTAGCCGTACTGGTATTTGAGTTTATCAGCGTTGGTCAGGGAAGTCAATATACCCAAACAGCAATGATTGAGTTTGGTAAAATTCTGTTATTCGGAACCACCTTTGGATTTACGTTTGCTCATGCTTTGGCCTTTGCGATCAAAAAAAATCTGATCCCCCATTATTTAATGAATGTAGTCTCCCTATCAGTGGTTCTTCTCGTTTTTGTAGAATCGGATATTTTTGCTCATGAGTCCGGATTGTTAGCTGTGGTGGTTATGGGAATGGTGTTGGGAAATATGAATTTACCCAATCTTAAAGAGCTCTTATATTTTAAGGAATCGCTTAGCGTGCTGCTCATTTCCATTCTCTTTATTCTTTTGGCGGCCAACATTAACATTAGTGATCTGGAGCTATTGCGCACATGGAAAACAGCATGGCTTTTCTTAGCTGTGGTTTTTTTAATTCGTCCTCTTGGCGTATTTCTTAGCACGCAAGGCTCTAATCTGAAACTTAAGGAAAAACTCTTTATAGGCTGGGTGGGCCCAAGGGGGATCGTTGCTGCGGGAATTGCCTCTCTTTTTGGTTCCAAACTTCTTGCTAAAGGAGAACCGGGAGCGGAATACATTACGCCTTTGGTTTTTATGATCGTACTGGGGACCGTATTATTCAATGCCACCACCGCACGGCTATTTGCGAAATTAGTCGGGGTTTTCTTGACCAAATCCGAGGGAATACTAATTGTAGGCGCATCGAAGATTTCCCGATTGATCGCTAGTTATTTGAAAAAGAATAACCGTCATGTAGTGTTAATTGATAATAACCAAACGAATGTAGAAAAGTCTAAAAGGCTTGGTCTTGAGGCCTTCGTTGCGGATATCTATTCGGATACCTTAACGGATAATATCGAATTAAATGATGTTGGGTATTTAATGGCCCTTACCGGGAATTCGGATATCAATAAATATGTTTTACAACGGTTTAAGGGACAATTTGGGGAAAATGGAGCATTTCGGCTAATAGATAGTGACGAAATGGGGAATCCGGAAGGCAATGTCCTGGACGGACTTTTTTCTATTACGGACGACTTTATACAGTTAACCGAAACAGCACGAAAATATCCTGCTATTCGCGAAGTAAATATTAAGGATAAAGAACATTATAAGGCCTTGATGGAAATTGCTGCATCAGATAATGATGTTATTCCCATTTTTTTAAAAAAATCCAATGGAGCCTTAGAAATAATACCTTCTTTTAACGCAGTAGAGCATACTGTAAAGGAAGGCAATACGCTTGTATACCTAGGTAAAGTACTTGATTTTGAGAATAAACAACAAGTATACAGTCAAAACAACGGTTTTAGTTAGACACTCTACAGTGAGTGGGGCTTAAATTTAAGCCCCACTAAGTTTTTTAATTTAAAAAACCCTTTTTGGCTCTATGGCTAAAGATACCTGACCCGTTGAAATTTCTCTTATAAGATAATATGTTAGAGGTGGAGTGGTTGGAACAGTCTCAACACCAATCAACACCGGTTGATCAAAAGTTAAAATGGCATCACCCAACTCATCAGATGACCTAGATGTCTTAACACTATATGTTTCCTTTTCTGTGACTGTTGATGAGCCTCCAAATTTTAATCCTATTTTACTTTTTTCCGGAGCTCCAGGAAATTCAAAACTAAAATTAGTCGCAAATTGAGAAGAGTTTTCAAAAGTTCTAGTTATTTCTTCATCAGGATCAAACTCAAAAACAGAAAATTTCCAACCAATACTGTAGTTTTCAAGATCCCATGGTGCTAATTCTATATTAAGATTACTATACCTTTTTGCTGTAACTTTTGAAATATTCCACTTAGGAGGTATACCTCCAACATGTTTATATTCTATATCAAAAAGCTGTGAACCAAGAAGGTTGAAGATTTTAGTTATCTCAGGACCTATGCCATTTTTTGAATTTATTTTGATAATAACTTTAAATTCAAAATTACCCTCAGTCCATGCTGGAAATGAACTCGTCCAACTTCGAACGCCATCTCTTATTCTTGGGTCACCAGTTTGATCTGCTATTTTTCGATAAGCACTCATTCCATCACCTAAGAACATGATTGATGTTATAAATTCACTATAATTGTTTCGTAATTTTCCTTTAGTAGAATTGGGGGTTAACCCATAGTAAATGTTATCTCTATGCCAATCAACACCGGAATTATAGGCCGTTATTATTGCGGGGTCGACACTTAGAGTTACCTTCCCAGTGCTATTGTGTAAATCTTCATAATTTTTGCTCTTATCTAACCCATTGAAAGCCTCATCTGCAAAATAAAATGAGAATTTATCCTCTTCATGGAACAAAAGTCTACTTTCCGGTAGTTTTCCGGTAAGAGATGAAATGTTTCCAGCGGTGACAACTCTTTCATTCACTTTTAAAACCACAACAGGAAAACCCGGAATTTCATCACTTTCGATTGGGATAATGTTACCATCGCTGTCAACGATTTGAAAGTCCCCTACAACTATTGAAGCAACGGATGGTATTTCTGTATCAATATTCCAGGTTTGGGGGGAAAAATTAGGTAAATTAGGAACAAATAATGTTAACAAGGGAATACTTGTTTCAATTTCAACAAGATTTTCTTCGGAAATTCCATTTTCAAGAATTAGCTGTCGCACCGTTTTACCATCATCTATTTCAATGTTTTTTATCATATGATAAAGAACATCATAATCCATATTGAATTGTCGTAATGCTTCTTTTTTAATCAATTCGCGCAACCCCTTTGATTTAAAAAATGATTTTGCTAAACTTTTGGAAAAAGAAGACAAATCCAATGATTGATCTGAGAGAGCCGTTTCTTGAACGGAAGATTGTGGTAAGACTTCAAGAGAATCTTTTTCACAAGAAATTAGCCATAAAAGGCACAATAAAAAAAATGTAAGTTGTCTTTTCATGATCGATATTTTCATGAAAAATACTATCTATCTAGTAAGAAAAATATGACCAAAATCATTGAGCAAGAAATTAAGTAAAAACCATCTCAAAATCTAAGTGAAGAAGCACTTTTTTTGAGTACAATCTCGTTGCAAATTGGAAGAAAAAATATAGAAGAGGAATTTTCAGTCATTTAATTTCAGTACCGCCATAAAAGCCTGTTGCGGTATCTCTACATTTCCTACCTGCCGCATTCGTTTCTTTCCTTTCTTTTGCTTTTCTAACAATTTACGCTTTCGTGAAATGTCTCCACCGTAACATTTAGCAGTAACATCTTTTCGCAAGGCCTTTATGGTTTCTCTGGAAATTACCTTGGTGCCAATGGCTGCCTGGATGGGAATGTCAAATTGTTGTCTGGGGATGAGCTCTTTTAATTTTTCACACATTTTTTTACCAATCGTGTAGGCATTGTCAGCATGAACCAGCGCAGACAGTGCATCCACAGAATTTCCGTTTAATAGGATATCGACACGAACGAGTTTGGAAGAACGCATTCCGATAGGGGAGTAATCAAAGGAAGCATATCCCTTTGAAACGGTTTTTAGCCTATCGTAAAAATCAAAAACGATTTCAGCTAAAGGCATATCAAAGGTAAGCTCTACACGTTCTGTGGTCAAATAGGTCTGATTGGTAATCTGCCCCCGTTTTTCGATACAGAGCGACATTACATTACCAACAAAATCGGATTTGGTAATAACTGTGGCTTTGATATAGGGCTCTTCAACACGATCTAAAGTAGAAGGATCCGGCAGATCAGAAGGGTTATTTACTACGATTATGGCATCTTGGTCCTTTTTCGTGTAGGCGTAGTAACTTACGTTAGGAACGGTTGTTATTACGGTCATGTCAAATTCTCGCTCCAAACGTTCCTGTATAATTTCCATGTGCAGCATTCCCAGAAAGCCACACCGGAAACCGAAGCCTAAAGCAGCACTGCTTTCGGGGGTAAAAACCAAAGAGGCATCATTGAGTTGTAATTTTTCCATGGAAGCACGTAATTCCTCAAAATCTTCTGTATCCACAGGATATATGCCTGCAAAAACCATAGGTTTTACATCTTCAAAACCAGCAATAGCTGCTTCTGAAGGGTTTTCGGTTAGTGTTATGGTATCTCCTACTTTTACCTCTCTCGCGTCCTTTATTCCGGTAATTAGATAGCCGACATCCCCAGTGGTAATGTTGGTTTTAGGCACCTGAGTTAATTTTAAGGTGCCGATCTCATCGGCGAAATAACTCTTTCCGGTGGCCATGAATTTGATTTTCTGCCCTTTTTTCAAGGCACCATTCACCACTCTAAAATATGTCTCTACCCCTCGGAACGGGTTATATACAGAATCAAATACAAGCGCTTGTAAGGGAGCATCGGGGGTACCTTCGGGGGCAGGAACCTTTTCGATTATAGCCTCCAGAATAGCTTCAATCCCAATTCCGGTTTTGGCACTTGCCGGAATAACTTCTTCTGGAGCACAACCCAACAAATCAACAATATCGTCGGTAACTTCCTCAGGATTTGCGCTGGGAAGATCTACCTTGTTTAATACCGGAATAATCTCCAAATCGTTTTCTAAGGCCAAATACAGGTTAGAAATGGTCTGTGCCTGAATGCTTTGTGCGGCATCTACCACCAATAGGGCACCTTCACATGCTGCTATGGAACGAGAGACTTCATAAGAAAAGTCGACATGGCCAGGAGTATCGATCAAATTTAGGACATACGTTACACCCTGGTAGTGGTATTCCATTTGAATGGCATGGCTTTTAATAGTAATTCCTCTTTCGCGTTCCAGGTCCATATTATCCAAAAGCTGATCTTGTTTTTCCCGCTCGGTAACCGAACCGGTAAAATCGAGAAGCCGATCTGCCAATGTACTCTTGCCATGATCTATATGAGCGATGATACAAAAGTTTCTAATATTCTTCATTCAGAGCAGAGATTTAAGGGCAAAGATAGCTTTTACGGAAATGACT
Organism: Bacteroidota bacterium; assembly: GCA_038750505.1. Classification (GTDB taxonomy): domain Bacteria; phylum Bacteroidota; class Bacteroidia; order Flavobacteriales; family Flavobacteriaceae; genus Croceivirga. Next base: position 67,711 of record JBCDHD010000008.1, read on the forward strand.
ATGGCCACAAAAACGATGAGATGTAACCGGGAGTTTATATCCTAGAAATCCCCAAGATTAAAAGTAATACTGCTATAAAAACTATATTTAGTAGTTTTGACGTTCAACCCAAACACCAATGAATAGCTTAAGACCCCCCCTACTTCTGGTGTTTTGTACGCTAAACATGGCCTTTTCTCAGACCTTTGAGATTTCTGGCAAAGTGATCAATAACGAAGGAGAAATCATTGCTTTTGCTAATATCCTTTTGCTTAATGCAGTAGATTCTACTTTTGTTCAAGGGACTTCTGCGAACGAGGCCGGTACTTTTGTACTCAAAGGGGTGGCGCCTAATCTTTATTTATTGCAGGCCAGTTATGTAGGAAAAGGGTCGAAACCGCTAGCTTTGGATATACAGGGCGATGTGAGGCTTGGAGCGTTGGTTATTCCAACGGAAACGGAAAACTTGGATGAGGTAGTTGTGACTGCAAGGAGGCCTACCGTACAAAGGCTTTCGGACAGACTGGTATTTCAGGTAGAAAACACTGTGGTCTCGCAGGGAAGTACCTGGGATATCCTAAGAAACACTCCAGGGCTGATCACTGTCCAGGAGGAATTGCAAATTCGAGGCAGAACGGCAAATGTCTATTTGAATGGACGACGGATACAGCTTTCCACACAGGAACAGAAAGACTTTCTGGAAAGTCTGTCAGGAACGGTGATCTCCGCAGTGGAGATGTATGTAAATCCGCCAGCCAATTTTGACGCAGAAGAAGGCGCGGTCATTAACATTATTACGAACAAAAATGTATCTCCGGGATATAAAGGGAGTCTGGACGGTAGTTTTACCCAGGCGGTATTCCCAAAATATGCGATCGGTACCAGCCATTATTTCAAATCTGAGCGATTAAATGTGTTTGCCAACTATAATTTCAACAATAGAAAAGAGAATCTGGACGTGGAGAAAGGGATCAATTTCACGGATACGAACGACGCCGTTTTTTCGAGGTGGCAGACCGATGATAATCAGGTAAGCAATCGGGACACTCATAGTATAAATTTTGCCTTGGATTATGATTTTGATGATAGGAATACCCTAAGCGCAACCTCTAACATTCTTTTGGCACCCAACCAGGATTGGGAGCGAAATCTGGATGCGGAAATTAGAAATGCACAAAATCAAATAGATTCTACTTTCATTACGAACAACCGTGGTTTTCAAGATAAGTATAATACGGCATTTGATGTTTCCTTTGTTCACAAACTCAAAAAGCCAGGAGCGCGATTAACGTTTAATGGTCATTATACGCGGTATCAGGATGAGTACATCCAACAGATCTTATCCAACTATTTTGACACTAATGGATCGTTTATAAGAGATTTTGGCTTTCAGACTGACGCCGATCAGAACATCGATATCATAACGGGACAATTAGACTATCAGACCCCTCTAGGGAGTACTTCCCTTGAAACTGGAGCTAAGATTTCTGTTGTAGATTCCGAGAGCAGTATCGATTTTTCAAATTTTATTGGTGATGATGATAGCGTAGACAATACCCTATCAGATAACTTTTTGTATGACGAAAAAGTGTATGCTGCCTATGTAAGCCTAGTAAAGAATTGGGAAAAATGGTCCATGAAGATAGGGGTAAGGGGGGAACTTACCGATGCAGAAGGGGTTTCCAGAACTTTGGATGAGACCAATACCCAGGATTTTTTTGAACCTTTTCCCTCTGTCTATCTGTTGTATTCTCCCAATGAAAAACATAGTTTTTCTTTTGATTATGGCAGAAATGTGCAACGGCCAAGGTATAATGATTTAAATCCATTTCGCTATTTCTTTAACGAGAACGATTTTGAAGAAGGCAACCCAAGACTCCAACCGAACTTTTCCAATAATTTTAACCTTAACTACACCTTAAATAGTGAGTTTTTTATTGACGTCTATTATCGGGACAATGGCAATTACATCAGTCAATTGGTTTTTCAGGATAATGATTTGCTCACCCTAAGAGAACTTCAACAGAATGTGTTAGAGAGTACCTCATATGGATTGGATTTTACGGTGAGTAAAAGCATTTTAAATTCATGGTTCCTCTATGCCTATACCTCGGTTTTTCACGAAGACGAAACATTTTTGGCAGTAGAAAGCGGAAACCAAGAATTTACCAACTCCATAGATGGATTTTATATTTATCTAACGAATTATTTAACACTTTCAGGTGATGGAAGTTTAACGGGGGAACTCTCCTTTAGCCACTTTTCCCGATATCTTTTTGGCTCTTATGTACAATCTCCTATTACCAATTTAACTCTGGGGTTGCGAAAAAGCCTCTGGAACAACAGGGCCGTTGTTTCCGTTAGTGCCGAAGATGTACTAGGCAAGGCTAATGGGAGGTATACTTCCCGTTACTTAAATCAAGACAATTTCTTTCTTTCCGTTCCTGAAACCCAGTTCGTTCGTTTGGGTTTTACCTATAATTTTGGAAACTTTAGGTTGGAGGAAAATCAACGTCAAATCAATAAGGATGAGCGGGAACGACTTGGAAATTCGGAGAATTAGTCAGGCGGTAACAAACTCATTTTGAGGAATTTTGTTTTTTGAAGTATTTTTGCAATCCGATACAACAGTGCTTTGCCAAAAATAGGAGACATTCAATTACCCAACTTCCCATTGCTTTTAGCACCAATGGAAGATGTTAGCGACCCGCCTTTTCGCGCCCTTTGCAAGGAAAATGGTGCTGACGTAGTCTACACTGAATTTATTTCCTCCGAAGGCCTGATCCGGGATGCTGCCAAAAGTGTAATGAAGCTTGATATTTATGAAAAGGAACGTCCGGTAGGCATACAGATATTTGGAGCCGAAATGGATAGTATGCTACAAGCCATAGATATTGTGGAGCGCACCAACCCTGATATAATTGACATTAACTTTGGCTGCCCGGTTAAAAAAGTGGTTTGTAAAAATGCAGGGGCTGGAATTTTAAGAGACATTCCGTTAATGGTAAAACTAACCGAGGCTATGGTAAAACGCACCCAGTTGCCTGTTACGGTGAAAACCCGACTGGGCTGGGATCACAACTCTATAAAGATCGTTGAAGTTGCGGAACGCTTGCAAGATGTTGGAATCGAGGCAATCTCCATTCATGGTAGGACCCGGGTACAGATGTATAAGGGTGAGGCGGATTGGAAACCGATAGCAGCTGTAAAAAATAACCCCAGGATGCACATCCCCGTCTTTGGTAATGGGGATGTTGCTACTCCGGAAGCTGCTATGCATATGCGGGACGCCTATGGGCTGGATGGTGCTATGATTGGACGCGCTAGTATAGGGAACCCTTGGTTTTTTGATCATGTAAAACATTATTTTAAAACAGGGGAACACTTGCCTTCACCAACTATGGAGCAACGGGTAAACGTGGCACGGAGGCATTTGCAAATGGCTATTGATTGGAAAGGCGAAAAATTAGGGGTTTTTGAAACAAGAAGACATTATACCAACTACTTTAAAGGCATTCCGCATTTTAAGGAATATCGAATGAAAATGGTAACCAGTGATGCTTCTGAAGATGTATATGCCGCCTTTGACGAGGTCCTTGAAAAATTCGGGGATTATCAATTTGCCAGTTAGGACAGTAATTCTTTGGAAATTCTACTACTGGCAATTTTAGCCGAAACAAACCCTAACAGCACTATAGTTGCGAGCACAACCCCAAGGTTTACCAATTTATATTCTACAGGATACGCCAATGATGGGGTGATCTTTAGCCATGAAAAAAGGAGTTGTGACCCCACTAAAACGGATCCAATTAGAACGCCTAAAATCCCTCCGAGAGTAGTCACAATCATGCCCTGGTAAAAATAGACCTTCCTTAGCTGTGATAGGGTAGTCCCCAAGGCATAAAGGGTTTTTGAGTTTTGTTGTTTATCCAAAATCATCATAATAATTGCACCTACCACATTAAATAGCGCAATGATAAGCACTAAGGTAAATATGAGGTAGGTGGCCAGGTTCTCCGTATTCAGCATACGATACAGCGTGCTATTCAGTTCCTGACGGGAGAGCACTAAAACCTCATCACCCAGAATAGAACGAATAGCGTTTTTGGCGTCATCAAGTGAGCCTTTATAAGAACGCTTGAAATTAATGCCTGAAACCTGTAAAGAATCTTTTTCAAGGAATGCCTGAACCACAGGTAAGGAACCGAAAATATATTTTCGGTCCAATTGATCTTCTACTGCGTAAATGCCGCTTACCACAAGCGGCATTTGGTTGTAGAAGGATTTTGAATTTAAAGATTGTGTTGTTATGGATCGTTTTCCTGGCTTTAAGGTGATAACGTTTAAAGGAGTGTTGTAATTATTAAGAGGCCCACCCAGCAAATTGAAAATACCTACTCCAATGACGCTGTTCGCACCGGAAACGTCCCAGTTGCCAAAATAAAGCGTGCTATCCATCCCGGTAACCGTCAAATACGTATTGTTCACGCCCTTTAAATAGGCAATGTGATTTTTGTCCTGAAAACTAAGGTAAACCCGTTCCTCTATTTCTTTCGCAAAGTCCTCAACAAAGAGACTTTCTTTCAATAGTAGCTCTTTTTCAGGGGAAATGGAAAAAAACTTGCCGCTAGCTGGAATCGCTTTTATATCAGGATCAAAAGTATTGGTGAATTGCAGGCTAAAGGTTTTAAGGCCAGAAAAAGCAGAGAGGACTACAAAGAGGGCTGCGGCCCCGATAACGATTACCAAAAAAGTAATGAAATTGATAATATTTACAGCGTTCTGGCCGCTCTTGGATCGCACATACCTCTTGGCAATGTAGGCCGAAAAATTCAAGGCTTAGGTTTTTTTTCGTTTGTCCAACAGGCTCCTGTTTTCTATGGGATTTTCTTTTCCCTTTAACGATTCCTCTATATTCTCAATGTAATCCAAAGAATCATCCAAATAAAAATTAAGCTCGGGAACCCTGCGTAGCTGGTTTTTGGTGCGTTGTGAAAGCTCATGACGAATTAAAGGTTCATTGGATTTAATTCCGTTTAGAAGCTCTTGTGCCTTTTTTGACGGGAATATGGAAATATAGACTTTGGCAATTGATAGATCTGTGGTTATGACTACTTTGGAAACAGAGATCAAAGTACCTTGTAGTCCGCCGTCAGTTGCCGCACGTTGTAATATTTCGGCAATGTCTTGCTGAATAATACCCGCAATTTTGCGTTGTCGTTGGGTTTCCATGCGGCAAAAGTATTGATTTCATGACCAATCTCAGCATTTCCTATTTTTAGTCCTAGTAAATTGTGCCACTATTAACACCAACGGTTATGGATAAAATTGAACATATTGGGATTGCGGTCAAAAGCCTGGACAATTCCAACACGCTTTTTGCTAAATTATTCGGTATACCTCATTATAAGATCGAAGCGGTGGAATCAGAAGGGGTCCGTACCTCATTCTTCCAATCAGGGCCTAACAAAATTGAACTCTTGGAAGCGACTCATCCGGATAGTGCTATCGCCAAATTTTTAGAGAAAAAGGGAGAGGGGATCCACCACATTGCCTTTGCCGTTGAAAATATTGAGAAGGAAATGGAACGATTGCAGCAAGAAGGATTTGTGGTTTTACCAGGTTTTCCCAAACAAGGCGCAGATAACAAAATAGTAGCCTTTCTGCACCCCAAAGGTACCAATGGCGTGTTAGTAGAGCTGTGCCAGGACAAGCAATAGTTTGCAATTGTTGTAACATCAAAAAATAAAAGCTAATTTTGCTGCCCTTTCAATTTCCGAAAATTTGGAATTTGAAACTTGCTGTTTTACAGCGCGGTCCTATAGCTCAGTTGGTTAGAGTAGCTGACTCATAATCAGTTGGTCCCTGGTTCGAGCCCAGGTGGGACCACAAATTGGCAAAAAAGCTACAACGAAAGTTGTAGCTTTTTTTGTGTAATTATCTTGAATGGAAGTCCACCTTTTATTCGTAATGAAACTCATTATTATTTTGAATTAGAAAATATAATCTAAGAAAAGGTTGTCGCCGAAGAGCGCTGTTATTCTTTCCCAATTCCTTCAGTTTAGCCAAGTTGAGATACCCTAAAGTAGTTCTGGTATCTCAAGATGGACAAGACAATCAAAAAAGAGTTGTAACCATTTTTTGCATCGTTTTGTCTTAGTAATGTAATCGATTACGAAAAAGACAATAAACCATAAAAAAATAACCGTAATGAACTATTTAAAATTGAAGTTTTGGGTTTCATTTTTTGCATTGATTCTGTATCTAAGCAATATACAAGCGCAAAACGCAGATAAGACCCTATGGATACCTAGTGGTAAGACTATAACGATAGAACAGCTCGAATCAAGAATAGAAAGTGGAATGGATTCCCTGAACTATCCTGGGCTTAGCATTGCCATAATAAACAACAATCAATTGGTATACAGCAATGCATTTGGTGTTGCAAATACTGAAACGAAGGAAAAGGTTACCGGAAAAACTATTTTTCAGGGAGCATCATTGTCTAAACCACTTTTCGCCTATTTTATAATGAAAATGGAGGAGGAGTATCACTTAAATTTGGATAACCCGATATACCCTTATTTAGCAACAATATTTCCTAAAGAGGCAATTGAGGCCAAATCATTTGAAGCCTATAAAACGATCACACCCCGTATGGTTTTGTCCCATACAACCGGAATACCCAATTGGACCAATGGAAAGCCTATTTCAATTGCTTTTAAACCCGGAACAGATTTTTCCTACTCCGGAGAAGCGTATCAACATCTAGGGGCGGCATTTGCCTTAAAAATGGGAATAGATTGGGGAGCGCCGCTCAACGACATGATAAAGAGAAATGCCACCGACACACTTGGTATGAATAGTAGTTTTTATGTATGGGATGATAGGTTTAATACCATTACAGCTAGGGGGCATTCTGAAAACAAAATGATTCCCGAAATCAAGAAGTACAAAAAAGTAGGGCCGGGTTTCAGTTTATACACAAATGCAAGCGACTATGCTTTGTTTCTGCTAGAAATGCTCAATCCTAAAAACATAAGTGTGAGCACAAGAGACAAAATGCTTGAAGAGCAAATTCATTTCAAGGAAAACAACGATTTGTTCATTGAAACAGGCCAAACCGGATGGGGATTGGGTTTTGCCCAGAAGCAGACGACTAATGGATTGGTTCACTTACATACTGGTAAAAATCCAGGATTTGAATCGTATGCCATGTTTATGCCAGAGCATAACTATGGTTTGGTGATGTTCGGAAACGCCAATAATCTATTTCCTTTGTTGAGAAGTATAGAGGCATTAATTGGAGAACACTTTTGATTATGGAAATAAACATGACAGAAATTTTAGGAGGCCTTTTGCTGATGGCTGCATTGGTTACCATTGTTTTTATAATTGCCAAATACAATTATCTAATTAAAAAGGCTATGATCGAGAAAGACATTTACGTGAAGCGAGTAACTATGAGATATAGATATCTGGACCTAGGATGTATTGTGTTTGGGTTGGGCGTAGGTCTATTGGTTTCCTCAATATTTACCTATACCGAAATGAACGGGGACACCATAGATTTATTAATATGGGGGACTATTTTAATTTTCGGTGCAGGGGGATTGATATTGGCGCACTTTATCAGAAAAAAACTTGAAGGTTAGTACGGAAAAAGAATACGAACGGATAAAGAAAGCCATTGCAGGTGATAACGAAGCGTTTCGGCAATTGGTGGATCATTATAAAGATCACTCACTTTCAGTTATCCGTTCAATTTTAAAAGACCCAATACGATCAGAAGATGTCTTACAAGACGCCTTCATGAAAGTCTATAAAAATCTAAGTACATTCCGATTTGATGCTTCTTTTTCATCTTGGCTCTACCGTATAATGGTAAATACCAGCTACAATGAACTAAGAAAAAATAAAAAGTATACCGCCTTCTATATTGAGAACATAAATAAAATTCTGGTAGAACAAAATGAATTGAAATTGAACGATCAACGAAAATTCATAAATAGGGTTCTTGATACTATGAAACCAGATGAGGCCTTAGTCTTAAGGTTACATTATTTAAGTGAACTGAAAATAAAAGAGATAGAAGAAATTACAGGCTTTAAAAGCTCTAAAATTAAGGTAGATCTACATCGGGGAAGAAATAACTTTCATTACAAATTAGAAAAGATACTTGGGAAGGATATAAATTACTTGTTATGAACGAAGAACATTTAAAAAAGGTACTTCAAAAAAGTAAAATTGAAACATCAAAAGATTTTACTGATAATCTAATGCGTCGAATTGATCTAGAATCCCAGAATGCTATTCAAAATAGCATAGGGATATCATTTAAAAGGCTTTTAATCCTTTGTGGATGCTTGATTGTCATAATAGGGCTTTTAACGTTCCGATTGGTGGGAACGAAAATGGGGCAAATTCCTACAGAAGGTAAAAACATCATTGCCCCATCATTAGTATTGGTGTTTGGAATAGTACTCTATAGTCTTAACAATTTTATTCGAACAATAGAATTATCATTGAAATAGTAGATCTTTAAGAGCAACAACATACATTTGAAACTCCATTTTCGAATCGGATAATGAACAGTTTTGAAAACGACACGCATTACTTTTTGGAGATCTGTAAAAAGCGGATTGAGAAAAAGTTGAATTGGTCTGCCACTGAGACATGGAGACAAAGAGACTATCTCAATCTCATTAACCTTATTGAGAAAGAGACAGGAGTTAATCTTAGTTTAAGTACGGTAAAAAGGATATGGAACAAAAACCATCATGCCATACCGCAGAAAACTACTTTGGATACTTTGGCGTCTTTTTTAGGATACGGTGATTGGTTGGAATTTAAATCAAGTAATGGAAGGTCTACAGGGAATGATATAAAAATTCCAAAACCCAAAAAGTCCAAAAAAAGTGTCATTTTCCCACTCTCTACTATTGTCATTTTAACTGTTTTAGCCTTTGCGACCTTTAATATGGACCGTAAAAAAGAAGAAATGGGTAATAAAGCCACGCTTTCTTCAAGAATTACCGTGCCGAGCAATGTTCCAAATACCGTACTGTTCAATTTTGAGCTAGCAGGGATAGAAGGAGACAGTTTTTTTATTCAACAATCTTGGAATGAGCTTGAAAAGGTTCAGATAGATCCAAAAGACTCCATTCTAACAAAAACATATTATTATCCGGGCCCACATGAAGCTACCCTGCTTGCAGATAATAAAGTAATTGCGAAAACAAATTTGAACATAACTACGGACGATTGGGTTGCATTATCAAAAAAGGATAACAAGGACATTATGCCTGTATATCTTGATATTGACAGATCTGTTGATAAGGGGGTGATGTCCATAGATAAAAGTCAACTTCTAGATAATCATATCCCCCTTAATCCGGAACTGATTTTGAGCTATTACTATGTGAAAGACTTTTACAAACTGGACTCGAATAACTTCAGAATTGGATTGCGAATAAAAAATGAAAGGCTTTTAAAAACGAATTGCCCAAAGGTTCATCTGGGAATTTTAGGGTCCTCAAATGCTTGTTTCATACCCCTTACCATACCGGGATGTGTCGGCGAAATTAATCTTAGAATTGGGGACAAACGCTTTGAAGGTAGGCGTACGGATCTATCCCCTTTTGGAATTGATATTTTCGAATGGCAAAATCTGGAATTTATCAAAACAAATAGGGAATATGCTATCATGATAAATAACGAATTGGTTTTTTCTGCCAAAGAAAACGAGACTATTGGCGAAATAGAAGGGATCATGATAAATTTTTCAGGGATAGGGTCTGTTGATTATGTGAAAATAGACAATCCAAAAACGCTTAGCATGTCTTACTTCGAGGAGTTTTAATCAAGATCATCGTACTACCTTAAAACGAGATAGCATCTTATAAAATGAAGAACCTTTCTTTAGTTTACAGCTAAGATGACCTAAAGGAAGCGTTTTGAGACTTCATTTTAGTGGATAATTGGCTTCAGTTCTCATGATCCCCCTTTGAACGTTCTTTGAACGTCTTCTGATTTCCACTTATAAGAACAAAGCATCATCTTGCAGTGAAATGCTCAACACAAAAGAGGATCAATCCAAACGATATAAAAATGCCAATAGAGGTGTGCTGTGCGGTACTTCTGGTAGTTATTATTCAGATGAATGGACAGGAATTATCAAATAAGGATACCAAACGTGTCCCAGAAAAAATACATGAATTACGGGATAAACCATTATTCTGACGAAAATCAACTTCTAAACAAAGAATACACGTCTGATCTGGTGTCTGGAAAACTCCTTGTAAATACACCTCTTTACCTTCTTATTGATACCAAGACCAGATCTGCTGCTGCGTTCTTCTTTTACACCCTACAATCATTTGAAAAGGCAGGGATAATGAGCCAATCTGGTGCAGGTGGGGCCCATCGCAATAGTTTCTATACCCTAAATGAAAACTTTAGCATCTCCATATCCATAGCTGCTCCAATCAATCCAAAAATGAACACCAATTGGGAAAACGAGGGGGTGATTCCTGATAGTATGGAAACGAACGACCCCATCACAGCGCTCATAAATTGATTTTAACTGACATAAAAGAAAAAAATGCCATCAACTAATGCAATGTCCTTCAAAACGGAATGTGAAAAAAATGCAATTTCTGCTTCAGTTCCATTATTACGTAGTATTAAATTGAAAATTCTAAGGAAATCTTTAAGCGTTTTACTCTTCCTATTAAACGTACACCTAGGCTATACTCAAGAATATTTTGTTCATCCTTTTGAAGGGTCAGACACCAACAACGGAACTATTGAAAATCCGGTCAGATCAATCGAAGAGGCCATAACCAGAGCCAATAGATTAACAGGAGAAGGTGCCATTACCATTAACCTAATGCCCGGAACTTATGTTTTGCAAGACAAGCTAATCATTAACCCGGTTCGAATGTTAAATGATAGTAACCCGCTTACTATCAAAGCGTACCATATGCCGGATGATGAGGATTGGGCTCCGGAACTCATGCCTACAATCCAATCCATTTCCAAAAACAATTCCAGCACTTTCTTTGAGCATTCCGTAGGCTTTTTGATTGCATCTAACAATGTTGTTTTTAAAGGGATCCGGTTTTTAGGCAATTCCAATCCCCAGGTAAAATACTATTATCCCATCACCAAAGAGAACAAAGCCTTGAAAAGGTTAAGTGTGTTGCAGTGTATGTTTATAGGCGATAAAGAGTCTGCCAAAATCCAGGGAGGTATTTGGGTGCATGGCCCCAATACCGTTATTGATCATTCTATTTTCTATGAGTGTCGAAATGCGATACTTCTTTTTGATAATGTAGCGGGCTTTCGAATAAGTAATTCTATCATATACAAATCCTACGAAAGCGCCTTCTGGCTTGGCCCAGAGGATATGGAATTTGAGTTTTACAATAATATTCTTTTATCAAACAGTAATCTTTTGGTAGGCAGGTCAGCAGATTTGAAGTATTCATCGCCATTTCGGGAAAGTATTATTTCAGATAACGATACAAATGGTAAGGTTGGATATTGGTCTCGTGAGAAGGGAACAATTGTTCCAATTACAAATCCAAATATCAAAATGATAAATATTACGAATGATAATTCTCTGGGAATTGTGGAAAATGAAGAAGCCGTTTTGCCCAAACGGCACCTTCATGTAACCAATTGGACAGTAGATAGGGAAGAGCCTGGAATTTTTATCAACCAATAGATTATCTATGATTTGAACACTTGTTGTATGAAAAGTACCCTTATATCCACTCTTTTTGGGGTGCTCTTTGGCAAATGAAAACAAAAGATCAAAACCAAAATGCACAATCGAATCAAATTCACACAACAAATGAAAAAACACTTGAAGGTTATTTTGATTATTGCTACTCTGGCTAGTTGTACCTCAAGAGAAAAGACTAAGGATTCTTTTTCTTCCGAAAGTATTGCTTACGCTTTTCCTGTACAGAATGTAATAATAGATGGTGATCTATCCGATTGGCCAAAAGATATTGAGAAATATGAATTAACGTTAGTCAGGGAGTATAAGGGCGATACAAACAAAGAATATGACGGATATTATCAAATAGGATACAACAAGGCAGATAATAGCCTGTTAATAGCCCTTTCTATTCCAGCAGATAGCACGCCTGTGATAAATAAAAATGGAAATTGGAATGATCAGGATAGCTATAGCCTATACATAGACGAGCAAAATGTACCATTCGGATCAGGTGTTTGTAGATATTCGTTTAATAAAGAACTATCAAGCGGTAGTGATCCCAATAAAAGCTGGGATCCCAATCTGAAAGCGTACTTCGACTGGGGAAAAATAGAAAAAACAGAAAATAATAGTGGAGACCGACGCATTATAGAGTTAAAATATCAATTATCAAAACCGATTCAAGTGGGGAATACCCTGGGAATTAATCACGTCGTAATAGATGCGAATACTAGTAATGCGTATCATGACTATTATGTCTGGGTAGACAATCCGTATTCATATAAGACCGCTGGCAGATTGGGAAATGTGGTTATCGCAGACAAGGCGCTTCAAATCGCTAAAATTGATGGTACAATTAAACTAGATGCTAACGATAACAAGAAACTGTTCCCGCAAAAAGTAATTATTCAAAACATTAAAAATCCAGAGCAATGGGTTAGAACAAAAGTTGATTCAACGGGAAACTTTCATGCAAAACTTCCCATCGGAGATTACAAATTTGTCCTTGATAATAATTTTATTAAGCCTGGAGAAAGGTATGTCCGTCTAAGTACAAATCCGGAGTGGGGCAAAATTGAGTTGGGCCCTGAAGGCATGTCAAGCCTTGAATTATCGCTTTCTAAAGTGGATCTTCCGGGCCTCTTGCCTGAAGAGGGTATTTTGCAGGATGGTTTTTCATTAAATGATGCGATGCAAATCGACACATTTGTAAAAACATATATGTCATATTATGATATTCCCGGCGTTTCATTGACCATTTTTTCCGAAGGACAGATCGTCTATTCAAATGCTTACGGCTTTGGAAATCAGTTTACTAAAGAGCCAATTACAGCTAATACAATATTCGAGGGGGCTTCAATGACGAAGCCCATGTTTGCATTTGCGGTAATGCGGCTTGTTGAAAAAGGCATAGTTGATTTGGATAAGCCATTGTATTTAGATGCTAAACCACCAGAGGATATTGCTGAAAATCCATGGTATAGACTAATCACGCCGAGGCTGGTTTTATCACATCAAACCGGATTGCCCAATTGGGCATACGATACGGACGATGGTAGACTCTACTTCAAATTTAAACCGGGGACCGGAATTAGTTATTCAGGTGCGGGTTTTACATACCTGACTAGAGCGGTTGAGAATATAACCCAAAAATCAATTATTGAAATAATGCAGGAAGAAGTGGTTGATGTATTGGATCTTCATGATGTCTACTTTCATGATGTTGGTGGGTTTGGTCATAGAAAGGCAAAGGGACATCTTTTTAATTATGCCCGAATTGAGGAGATTCCGGATTATCCGGAAATGGCATCTTCGGTGCACACAAATGCATTGGAATTTGCCAAATTCATTTTGGCCATTAGTAAAAGAAAGGGGCTGTCAAAAGCGATGTATAAGGCAATGATGGACCGGGTTGTACTGAGAAATGAGCGTATTGAAAGCGGTAAATTATGCAAACGTTACTATGGGCTGGGTTGGAATTTAAGGGATTCACCATTTTTTGGACTGAGCTTTGGCCATAGCGGGAGTAATGGGGATTTTAAGTGTACCTCTACCTTTTATGAGAATTCAGGGAACGGGTTTGTTGTAATGACCAATAGCAATACAGGGAGTATGCTGCAATACCATCTTCATAATCTTTTAAATATAGGGAAGGTTCAATTAGAACCCTAACAGTTTTCAAGAGTTAAAATGAAAAAAAAGAATCCAAAACATACTGGAAAGCATATGCTGAATCTCAAAATATACTTCTAAAAATCTTTAATGAAAAGGGGGTCAAAATCATTGCAGGAACAGATGCTAATGTTCCAGTCCTTGTTCCTGGATTCTCATTACATGATGAATTGGAATGTATGCGTAGTGCGGGGCTATCAACAACTGATGTTTTGAAATCTGCAACCGTAAACCCTGCTAAACGTTTGGGACTAAAAACAGGAGTTATTGCAAAAGGATACATGGCAGATATAGTGCTTTTAAATAAAAACCCCTTACTAAATATCAAGAATACGACAACCATCGAAACTGTGATAAAAGAGGATTTAGTTTTTAATCTTCAAACATTGGATGTAATGCTCCGGGATGTGGAAGAATTGAACAATAAAAGTCGAACCATATACATAAGTAAGTACTTGAATTAACAAAGCCTCAATTTTTTATCCCTGTAATGTACCAAACGCGAATAGCAAACTTTTGTTTACACGGCTTAAACCATTGTAGTTCGTATTAAAGCGATATTTCTAGTGTAATTGTTTAGATATTTTACATCAAAATCTACGCGTTTGGACCTTGTTCAAGAGCGTACAATAATTTTTGAAAAGAAGGAAAGCAGACAAACCCAACTTCTTTGCTTCAAGCCTCAAAATAAAGCTTCTTCAATTTCTCCATCACTAGCGTACGGCCTGTGATTAAACGGCTTAAGGTATGTAATACGCAATAAACAGGCGTTTTATCCCTGGTATTGCGATTTATTTGTGCGACAAGATGAGTTCAATATCTACTGTTTCCTCCATTTTTTGATAAAAGACTTATATTCAGTATCTGGTAAAATTGATCGTTTAAAGCGCCAATAGTGGTTTAGAATTAGGGAGTAATGGTAAAATTCTTGAACAAAGCAATACCGTTTAACGTCAGTTTTAAAAATCAATTGGTAATTGCCCTGATCTTAGGTTGCCTACTTGCCCTTATCATGATTTTTTTAGGACCGTTCAATACATATGGATTCCAATCCAGTAATAAGCACTTAATTTTAGGGGGATTCGGGGTTTTGTTATCCATCTTTTATTTGGTGAATTCAAGGGTTGAGACCTGGTGGTATCATCATCTCAATACCAGATGGACGGTGAAGCACGAAATAGTCGCCTTCCTTTTTTTAGTGATCATTACAAGTATTCCTATTCATTTTTACAATCAGGTTTTTCTTAATGATCTTTTTGGACGGGACGACGGAGCAACTGCGTACGTCCGGCACGGACTATGGTTTTTTCGCAGTTCCATGATCCCTATAATGTTGATGCTACTGCCCTTTTTTATCTATTTCAGGAATACATTAGGGACATTGATCGCTCCGGAGTCTTTGGATCAAATCCAATTGTTTGGGGCCAACAAAGGGGAAAGCATCAAAATTCAAAAACACAAGCTCCTGTTCGTCAAATCATCAGAGAATTATGTCGAGATTTTTTATGAAGAAGACAAGAGCGTACAACATGCTATTTTTAGGAATACTTTGACCGCAATTAACGAACAGGCACCATTTTTAAGGTATTGTCATCGATCGTATCTCGTAAACACTTCTTGCATAAAACAGATAACAGGGAATTCACAAAATGCAAAAATTGAATTTTACCATGATCTGGAGATCCCACTATCAAATACGTACTACAAAAACCTAAAATCCTCTTTATTGGTTCAGCCCTAAAAGCTACAATTTGGGCCCACATTGTATTGCTTCATCAACAAGAATACCCATTCGTCACTCTTTTTCACGACGCTTGGATTTTTGAATTCTCTTTGAAAGGTAATTTCAAAACACAGGCGTTTTAGGCCAACCTTTTAAGGAAGAAAAAGGAAACTGTATTCGCCGATTTAAATCGACAATGATGAAACTTAAACTAATTAGTACACTTTGTTTGTTGCTTTCCCTTGTTCAAAATGGCCCAACCCAACCCAACTTGGCCCAGGAGAATAGGAGCTATCTCCCGGATGAGATTTTTGATGAACTTGTTGCTATACGAAATGATCTGCACAACCATCCGGAACTTTCGGGAAAAGAAAAGCGAACCTCCAAAATAGTGGAAGATTATCTGTTGGATTTAGGCTTGGGAGTCAAAACAGGTTTTGGGGGCTATGGTGTGGTCGGAATCCTAAACGGTACTAAAAAAGGGAAGAAGATCGCCTGGCGCGCTGATATGGATGCTGCCCTCCACGTATTTGACGATAAACTCAATTTTAAACCTCAAGTGGCCCACATTTGCGGCCACGATGTGCATACCACCATAGCTCTTGGTATAGCCAACGTGCTTTCTACATACAAAGACGATATCCAGGGCACCGTGTATTTTATTTTCCAGCCTGCTGAAGAGTCGTTCAAAGGTGCAAGAGCAATGGTTGAAAATGGGCTTTTTGAGGAAATTCAACCGGATGAAATTTTTGGTCTTCATGTTTTTCCCTCAGAAATAGGAACGGTCAGTTCCAAACCTAATGAACTGTTTGCCTATCAGAGAAGAATTAAGTTGACATTTGACCCAACGATTGACGAAGAGGACTTTCGCAATTTCTTTCAAGAAACACTGCAAGGCTTTGTCCGCTATAAAGCTAACAGTACACCATGGTCGCTGGAGTATTTGACCCATCCTGAATTTGGGTTGATGCATCCAAATACGATCTATGACGATTATTTCATTCTAGAGTCAACTATCAGTACGCGCCTCGAAAATAAAACGACCTCCTTTGAATGTACCTATTACGAGACTGATGTTACCAGATTGGATACCATTTCAAAACAGATTACTGATTCCATCATGCAATCAAAATATGGCGAGCTGTATATCGAGAAGTCCTTTACTGCAGCGCGACCTACTGTTATAAATGCCCCCAAATTAACCCAGGAAAGCCTTTCCATTATGAAGGATATGTATGGCGCTGAAAAGGTTAGGCCCTTTTTTGGACAGGCACCGTATTTCAATGAAGACTTTATCTACTTTCAGAAGGAAGTACCAGGGGTTATGTTTCTTTTAGGAGCTTCGAATAAAGAAAAAGGGATCAACGCGTTACCGCATACCTCGGAATTCGAAGTTGATGAGGAGGTAATAAAAATCGGGGTCAACTATTTTTCAACCTTTTTGACTAAAAAAATTAATACCACTAAATAATGAAAAAGATTAGCGTACTACTTTTGGCTTTATCCGCTTTATGGGTAACCGCTCAAAAAATGCCAACAACAAAAGATTGGCAAGATGACCTTAGGCTTTTGCAAAAAACAGTACATGAAGATTACCCCTTCTTATTTGTCAAAACTACTAAGGCAACTTTTGATGCTGAAGTTGAAAAGCTGCATGATCGTATCCCCTTTATAGAAGATCATGAAGTCATAGTTGGCTTATCTCGAATCATTGCACTTTTTAAATACGGCCATATGACGGTAGGATTTAATACGGCCCCCTTCAAGTTTCACCACCTGCCTCTAAACTTGTATCAGTTTTCTGATGGAGTCTATGTGCAGGGAGCACATAAAGATTATGAAGAGGTTGTTGGGGCGAAAGTCATTGGAATTAATGGAATACCTATTACGGATGCGTTGGAAAAGGTTTTTCCTGTGGTTAGTGCGGAAAACACACAATACTTTAAAGGATTAGGCATGTATTTTCTGACCGTGATGGAAGTTCTTCACGCCCAGGGAATTACCGCAGAGCTTAGGAATTCAATCGAATTTACGCTTGAAAAAGATAGCAAGATCTTAAAAAAAGTAGTTACCGCTATGCCAGCAGGCCAACAAGTACCTCGTAAATATGGGTACCTATTTCAAGACGAAAATTGGTCAGAGGCAAGAGCGCAAAATACCATTCCCTTCTATCTAGATCAATTGGATAAGCTGTATTTCTTTGAATATTTACCGATAGCGAAAGCAGTATATGTTAGACTAAGCCAAATTGAAGACGACCCCACGGAAAATATGGCGTCGTTTTATTCCCGCCTTTTTGATTTCATTGAGAAGAACGAAGTCGATAAGTTGATAATTGATGTTCGATTGAACGGGGGTGGCAATAACTACAAAAATAGGACCCTTGTGACAAGAATTATAGAGAACAAGAAAATAAACACGGTAGGGCATCTTTTCGTTATTATCGGTAGGAGAACGTTCTCGGCCTGTCAAAATCTTGTCAACGAGTTGCATAACTATACCAACACCATATTTTTGGGGGAACCCACCGCAGAAAACATCAATTTTTATGGGGACGTTCGTCAACTGACCTTGCCCCGAAGTAAAATACCCGTATATCTGTCCTATGCCTGGTGGCAAGATAAACCTGAGTGGGACAACGCAGAATGGCTAGCGCCAGCTATTCCAGTTGATATGAGCTTTGAGGAATATTCAACGAACAAGGACCCTGTGCTCGAGGCGGCATTGGCTTTTTCCGATACGAATTTTAAACCCAACCCCATGCGGTTCATAACCGATCTGTTTTTGAGGGGCCAAATACAACAATTGGATGAAGAGGTCCCTAAAATGATAGAAGACCCGCGATACGATTTTTTTGATTTTGAAACCGAAATTAGTAAAGCAGGACTACGTCTGGTGGATAGTGGTATAGCAGAAGGGATACAGCCCGGAATTGCAGTATTATCTTTTGTAACACGTTTATTTCCCGCTTCTGCAAGCGCATGGCGAAACCTGGCCAATGCGCATTTAAAAGCGGGAGATACGGAGAAAGCCAAAGTATTACTTGATAAGGTAACGAACTTAGATTCGGAGAAGTAAAAGGCCAAAAGTTCTAAAATAAAAGAGAAAATATCCCTTCTCCCTACAACAAATATCCCCTTTTTTTCGAACGATATGTTTTTTAGAAGCGTTTCGAAAATGAAATAATTTAAAAAGTGTCCAATGTTTTCATCGTGAAACGTCTTCTTATAGAAAATATAATCTAAAACCTTAAACAAACGAAATGAAAAAAATCACATGGATCGTGATAATGGTACTGCTTAGTATCTCCTGCGATAAAAATTCAAAAAGCCAAGAAGGCGCATCTCAAGCAAATATTAAAATTGCACAATCCGTCTTTGCGTATTTTAACAAACATGACTGGCAAGGTATGGCCAATCTTTATATTGAAAATGCTGAATTTAAAGATCCGGAATACGGGGTTGAAAAAGTGAAGAGATCAAGGGCATCTATTGTAAAGCATTATACAGAAATGAATCAACTTTTTCCGGATATAAAAGATGAAATAATTGCTATCTATCCATCCGGGGATACTACCGTAATTGTGGAGTTTATATCCACCGGTACTGCACCAGATGGTTCAATCTTTACTTTGCCCGTCTGTACGATATTTACTATTGAAGACGGCATGATCACCAAAGACTACAACTATTACGATAACTTTTGATAATGTAATAGTAAGGCAACAACATAAGGAATTAAGTTACCTAAGAATAAATTAATCCAATGGGGAACCAAATTTCAGCGTAATAAACGTTGGATACGGCAACGGATACTAGTGCCTCTGGCATAGGAAATGCTTTTGCTCAAAAACCTGGTGTCATTACTTCGAAGATCGACTTTTTCCGGGAAACTTTTAAGCTGTTTTCCACCAATTTTCTGATAGGTTGTATACCGGAATTCGTGCCTATGTTTTCCTGCATACTTTGAAAAAAATCACTCTTGTTTTGTATCCCTACTTGATCATGGTAAAAATCCAAATCATCCGCGATGTGCTTGTTTAAATACACTAGGTCGCACTGATTGAAATCCCGTTCAAAGAACAGACTATCTTGTTTTTTCAGCTCCATGAACAGGCCTTCTTCTCTACTTTGTTGCGCAACCAATTGCAGATAGACCAAGGATACCACAAGACCCAAAACGGTATTCCGAGCCCTTTTTATCGTTTTACGGTAAGACTCGAAAATGATAAATGGGAAAGAGAAGAATCGTACCGCCAATAAAGCGACAATTTACCGTCGTTCCTTCCCAAACAGCTGTAGGTAAAGCCTTTTGTTCATGGAAATTTCTATGGCATTTCCAATGACAATGAAACTATTTAAAACCATAAGGGACAAAGCGTAATAGGGGGAATCGCGTCGCTTAACCAAAATGTATTGCTGCTGCTCGCGCTTAAAACAACTGGAATAACCAAAATAACCGTCCACGTTACTTGCAGCAGAACCAGCTGTTTATTCATGCTTTTAAAATCTTTCATCCAAAACATTATCATAAGAGGAACTATAATGTTCAAGGGAAGAAAAAATACAAAAGGGATCGTACTACGATTGATCCATTTACTGGTAGACACATCTTTTACTTCGGATAAAGCAATACGATCAGCTAAATCCTTCTCATCTATTTGTAAAACATTTACCAAGGGCTTTAAAGCATAGAACGTTGGCTGTTGCCCAGATTCAACGCGTTGAATGGTTCAAAGAGAAATATTTGTTTTTTCCGATAGCTTTTTTTGAGTTAAACTCCGTATCTCCCGATATTTTTTCAAATGATTCATTGTATTTTTTGTTTGAACGCGGTCATTCGAGGTATTTTTAAGCCCGGGGAATAGGGGAATAAGAATTCGATGAAAACTTCGGGGGAATCAATTTCGAGAACGACCACATGGCGTTGAAAACAAATGTACATGCTCAGATCTCATCTAAACGTATCCAACAAATTCCATGTAAAAACGGCATTTATCATTAGTGTCTGGAGTACTGTCTTCTTGATCATTATTTCACCATTTGATGTAGCCAATCTATCATTTGTAGAACGCCTTGTTAAAATGCCGGGGTATGGTGTTATTTTGTTTTTTAGCTATTGTTTGCTAGTACCCTTACAAAATTATATTCAAAAGGTAAATAAAACAGGGACCTTATTATCTGAATTATGCATCATTGTAGTATTTGGGGGTTTTGTACTAATGGGTAGTTTTCTGTATTATAAATCAAATGCGATCTATGGGGGCCGTAATTTTAAGGAGTACTTTGGCACTATTTTCCTGCCTATTTTCATCATAATTTCTATTTCTCTACTATTTCTGAGATCGCGCAGTCAACATAACGTACGTAGCCAAAAAGAGGGATCCGTTATTTTTAGAGGGGAAAGCAAATTTGACGTACTTCGTGTAAAAAAGGCGAATCTTATTTGCGTATTTAGTGCTGGAAATTATGTTGAAGTTTTTTATTTGATCAATAACAAGCTACACAAAAAACTCCTTAGAAGTACACTAAAAAAAGTACAGGGAGAAGCCCCTTTTCTAAAAAAGATACATCGATCACGTTTAATAAACCCAACACATATCTTGGGATGGAAGGATAAAGACACCATACTATTGAACCAAATTGAAGTAGGTGTTTCGCGAAAATTTAAGAAGCGTATTGATCTAAATAGTCATTCACCCCAAATAGATGATACTCGTCACTAATTCTTTGTTTGGCTAACAGCCACAAAATTTTGAATTTAACTTTGGGCGTGATCTAAACACGAAAGACAGATGGATAAACGCATTTTTATAATTGTCCTTTTACAGATCTCTGCGGTGTTACAAGCACAAAACCTGCCCAGTCTTCTCGTCGAGAGAAATATAAATGCGACGTTTTCTATAACTGCTTATGATGAAAATGCCCGGGAATGGGGGATCGCAGTAGCAACGAACAACATATATGTGGGAAATTCTACCATATATATAGCCCCTGAGGTTGGCGCATTTTCTGTAATTGCTGAGACCGAACCCAAATATGGGATTGAAGGGATTGAAAAACTTAAGGCAGGCAAATCCATCCAACAAGCAATTCTTGAGGTTAGCGAGGATGACGATCAGGCGAATTATCGTCAGGTTTCGGGAATAGACGCAACTGGAAATGGTTTCGCTTTTACGGGGAGTTCCTTGAAATATTGGAAGGGCACTGCCTCGGAAATAGTGGGTAAAAATTATGTTGTCATCGGCAATCAACTCAACGAGAATGTACTTTCCGATATGTCAAAAACGTTCGAAAGTGCAACGGGAACCTTAGCACAACGACTTTTAAAAAGCCTGGTAGCCGGCCAAAACGGTGGCGGACAAATTTCGGGAAAACAATCTGCTGCTGTTGTAGTGAAAGGGGCAAACAACAAATGGTATAATCAAATTGACCTTCGGGTAGACAATTCCAAGAATCCAATACAAGAATTGGAAATCTTAATGGATTACCACTATGGACGAATTCGCCTCAATCAAGCAAGTTATGCGTATCGAGAGGGCAATAGGGAAAGGGCAAAACAAAAATTAACCGAGGCAGAGGCTATGTTAGACGGTTGGACGGGAATATATACAAAAATAGCAGCAGTGAACATCAAGCTGGGAAATGAAGATGCTGCAATCCACTGGATAAAAAAGGGCCTCTCCGAAAACCCGAAGTGGTCCGTGTATTTACCCGCTTTTTACGTTTTGCGAAACCATCCTAGAATGGAATCGATTATACAACCGGATAGCTTTACTATCAAGGACTGGGAAAGTGCTATGATGATGTTGAGCAATCTGGGCCGGGAACTGGAAGTGATTCAGCTGGGCAATGAACTTCTCGACAAGAAAATGGAATCCTCATACCTGAATTTTTTACTCGGCAGGAGTTATTTCTATGAAAAAGAACGGAACAAGGCAGTTGTGCATTTGAAAAGGGCTTTACAAATGGACGGTAAAAATAGGGAAGCCGAAAATCTCTTAAACAGGATAAGAAATTAGAGCAAGCACTATACCTGGAATAGCATCTGGGGCCATTATTTTTTGAAAACAGTATCTTCGGCAAAAGGAAGTATCCCAATATGTCCAAAAGCAGCAAATCCGGATCCTGGATAGCTATTTTAATTGAAATTGTAGCGGTATTTTTTGAAAGTGCCCGTCAGGGGAGTCGCGGAAGAACCTGGCACCAACACGTAGTACCCTACAATGATGGCTGGGCGGTAAGGAGAGAAGGAAATAAACGCATCACCTCTAAACACCGCCGTCAAGATACCGCTATACGCAAAGCCAAGAGCCTGGCCAAAAAATACAAGGCTGATGTAATTATCCACAGACAGGATGGGACCATTCGGGACCGAATCAACTATGATTAACACAAAATACGGTTAGTTTTGCCTGCCATTACGTAAGCAAGGGGTGGGAACATTTGAAGAATTCGCAAAATGTTGATTCAAGTAGGTTTGCGGATTTTTTAGAATGAAATGCTCGAGACAAGGTCTCAGTTAAATAAGAGCCATTCATTTTCTTTCGCTTCTAACATTTCCTTATCTTACTACTTCATTTGAAATCAACGTATTGGAGTCTCATACTCCTTGTTATAAAAGTCACCAACCATGAAAACCAAGACCCTCCTTTTATCCTTGATCTTTACTTGTAGTATTGCGCTTTTAAGTTCTCCAGCAACCATGGCCCAGGAGACCGGATCAAAAGAACTTCCCATCGAGCCTGCTTTCTATGAAGGTTTGGAGTGGCGAAACATTGGGCCAAACCGAGGCGGGCGATCCCTGGGATGCGCAGGAAGTCCTACACGGCCAAATGAATACTATTTTGGAGCTACAGGAGGTGGGCTTTGGAAAACAACGGATGGCGGGAATGAATGGAAGCCCGTTACGGATGGCCAGGTTACCAGCTCTTCCGTAGGCGCGGTGGCGGTGGCCGAATCCAACCCGGATATTGTCTACATCGGCATGGGAGAGGTACAGCTACGTGGTAGTATTACTCAGGGAGATGGAGTATACAAAAGCACAGATGCCGGTGAGACCTGGACGCATCTTGGCCTGAAGGAAACCCAGGCCGTAGCACGGATTCGGATCCATCCTACAAATCCTGACCTGGTTTATGTGGCGGCGCTGGGACATCCTTATGGAGAGAACGAGGAGCGTGGGGTTTTCCGCAGTGCCGATGGCGGGAAAACCTGGGAAAAAGTATTGTATGTGAGCCCCAAGGCGGGAGCGGTAGACCTGATCATAGATCGTACTAATCCGGAGGTGCTTTACGCCACCACCTGGGAAGTCTACCGAAAAGCTTGGAAAATGTGGGGTGGCGGCGGCGACAGCAAGCTTTGGAAATCCACGGACGGGGGCGATACCTGGACAGATCTAACGAGCAATTCCGGCATGCCGGAAGGGCCTATTGGAAAGATTGGAGTTGCCGTATCCCCGGCAGATCCTAATCGGGTTTGGGCCATTGTGGAAGCGAATGAGGGCGGCGTCTTCCGCTCGGACGATGCCGGAAAATCCTGGGAACGCACTAATGATAAGCGCAAGCTGCGGCAGCGGGCCTTTTACTACTCCCGCATCTATGCTGACCCGGTAGATAAAGAAACGGTCTATTGCCTAAACACAGGTTTTTATAAATCTACGGACGGAGGTAAGACTTTTGATACCACCATTAAAGTGCCGCACGGAGATAACCACGACCTGTGGATAGATCCGAATAATCCGCAGCGGATGATCAACTCTAATGATGGCGGGGGGAATGTAAGTAGCAACGGCGGAACATCCTGGACATTACAAGACTATCCTACCTCGCAATTCTATCATGTAATGGCAACTAGCGATGTACCTTATCATGTAGCTGGGGCCCAGCAAGATAACTCAACACTGGCAATGCCCAGCGACGGGTGGAGTCATATGCAAGCCCGCGGACCCAACCATGGCTGGTGGTATCCCGTGGGTGGAGGAGAAAGCGGCTGGATTACCCAGCACCCTGAGAACCCAGATATATTTTATGCCGGTAGTCAGGGAGCATTATTAACCCGTTATGATCGCAGCAACGGGCAGATTCGCGACATTCAGGTATATCCACGTTTCTTTTCTGGAGAACCTGCAGATGCCCTTCCGGAACGCTGGCAATGGACCTTTCCTATTATGTTTGCAAAACAGGATGCCCGTGTTATGTATACCTGTTCCCAACATGTTTGGAAGACGACAGATGACGGGCAATCCTGGGAGAAGATCAGCCCAGACCTCACCTATGCGGATCCCAGCACTCTTGGCAAGACGGGAGGAGTAATTACTATGGATATGAATGGACCGGAGATCTACGCTACAGTCTTTGCCCTGGCGCCCTCCTGGCATGACATCGGCACTATTTGGGCTGGCTCGGATGATGGGAAGATGCACATTACCCGGGATGGTGGTAGCACATGGGAGGATATCACTCCGGAAGGTCTACCGAAGTTTTCCCGCATCAGTATTATTGACGAGTCCCGGCATCGTCCAGGAACTTTATTTTTGGCTGCTAACCGTTATCAGGTAGATGATCGTCAGCCCTATGTCTTCAAGACCCACGATTATGGCAAAACCTGGACGACGATTATCAATGGTATTGAAGCCGGGCATTTTGCCCGGGCCGTTAGGGAGGACCCAAAGCGGGAAGGCTTACTGTATTTGGGAACAGAACACGGCGTGTATTTCTCTTTGAATGACGGGTCCCTCTGGCAATCCCTGCAGGGCAATTTGCCGGACACCCCTATTCGGGATTTGGTTGTGAAAGACAACGACCTGGTCGTAGGCTCCCATGGGCGCGGCTTTTGGATCCTGGATGATATCCGTCCGTTAAGGCAATATACTCCGGAGATGAAGGAAAAGGAGGCAGTGTTATTTGAACCAGCCGATGCAATTCGCGGCGTTTACGATGCCAATATACAGTATTACCTCAGGGAAGAACAGGATACCATTACTTTTGAGATCTTGGATGCGGAAGGCAAACGTATCGATACATTTACGGGTAGCAAGCCAGAGTATGAAGTAGATCCGGATATTCCGTGGTGGCGAAAAGGGGGGTCTACTAAGCCTACGACTGCACAGGGCTTGAACACATTTTCATGGGATCTACGCTACAAAGGCGCTACGGATTTTGAAGGGATGATCATCTGGAGTGCGCGACCCAAGCGCGGCCCGAAGGCACCTCTGGGCACCTATCAGGTGCGAATGAAAGTCGGAGGAGAAAGTCAAACCAACTCGTTTGACGTTTTGATGGATCCTAATCTGAAGGGGATAACCGAAGCTGACTTGCAAGAGCAATTCGATCTCTCCCAGCAAATTGTTCAAAAAACAAGTGCTGCCAACGAAGCGGTTATCCACATTCGTGAGGTACGAGCACATTTGGAAGCAAATAAGGATGCCCTGGGCACCGCTATTTATGGGCGAACGGCCCAACCCTTTTTAGACAAACTGGCGGAAATTGAACAGGAACTCTACCAGGTACAAAACCAGTCCAATCAGGATCCATTGAACTTTCCCATAAAGCTAAATAACCGTTTAGCCTCACTGCGACGCAGTATCGAAAACGGAGATGCCCGCCCTACCGCCGGAGCATACAAGGTCTTTAGGGAACTCGCTGCCGAATTGGACAAGCATCTAAGGGAATTGGAGCAGGTTATTGCGAAAGATGGAGCGAAGGTCAACCGTGCTTTGGAAAAAGTTGGGGTAGCAGATGTTGCAACTTTTGGGGAATAGCAGTTTTTGAGGTAGAATATTAGCGCCAATAACTGGTTTTATACCTAACAAAATACTATCTTAATAGCTAAAGCAATAGCGATGAAGAACAGTACAAAAATTCAACTTATTCTGGTAGTAGTAGTTCTGGTAGGTTGTGCATCAAACATCAAGACAAAAAAAACGATAGCGGGTAATTTTAATGAATTCCAAACTTTCGCTTATTTGCCAAATACAACTTTTGATATCAATGCGTTCAATAGTGATGCAGACAATTCTGTGGAAGCAGCTTTAGTTGCCTCTATGAACAATGAAATGATCAAAAAAGGGTATTCAATCAATAACGAAGATCCAGACCTATTGCTTTTACTAAGGACAAATCGGGAACTAAACAGTAATGAAAATACGAAGAGCAAATACGAACAGGCCTCTTCAGGCGGCTCCACAGGGAGCAGCCCTAATTATTCCTCAACAGGCACATCAGGTGGCAAAAGATATCTTTCAAACGATGAAAGTACAACCAATAACATCCCTTATAAAAGAGGAAGCCTGGCAGTTGAGATGTATGATACAAAAACAAAGGAATTGGTTTGGGTTGGGGTTGCTGAAAATGTTAAGACCCACATATCTGATCAAACCTTAATGGAACGAATGTTAAAGGAAATATTTAAGAAATTCCCGGAATAATACGTTTTATTTGATCTTCCTTACCCCGGTAGAACGGCTTTTTCAGGAAACGAAAATACGCGAGAATCTGCCTGATACCAGGCAGGGTTTATGTCGATCGCAGCCGAGGTAACCCCAGCCGTAACTACTATACGCCTTTGCAATAGCCGGGGCTTTTTTATTGGAACGACAACCGTTCTCTTTCAGAGCCACTCAATAGCCTTCTTGTTTACTATTCGTAAGCTAGAGAGCAATACCCATTGCCTTCCAAGGAACAATACCGCTAGCATACACATCTCGTACATCAATTTGAACTCATTTGAAGAATTTTAAAGTTCATGGTCTTGATTCTTATGTTTATCAATTAGTGGTTTTTAGTCATTAGCAATCCTATGACTTTTGTCGTAATAATCATTTAATCAAAAAACGACATGGAATTGCATAAGAAATTAAAAAGAATAGCAACTAGTGTGCTGTTATTGGGATGGAGTGTTGCCGCTATTGCTCAGAATACAATAGAAAGTAGGAAATCACAAATCACGTTTATTTATCCACTGGGCACCAATGGAGCAAATTCATTAGACTATACGAACAAGCTCTCGTTTAACCTTCTTATGGGGCTTAATGGCGGAGTAAATGGATTTGAATTTGGGGGATTGGTCAATTATAATAAAGGCGATGTCAGAGGATTTCAATTCGGAGGACTCGCGAATATAAATACGGGAAGCGTGAGAGGGATTCAGATTTCCGGAATTACCAATATCGCCAATACGAATTCGGAAGGATTTCAGATGGGATTGGCAAATATCACCAAAGGGGAATATAAAGGACTACAACTGGGACTATTCAATTATTCCAGAAGACTTAATGGAATACAATTCGGGCTTATTAATGTTTCAGATTCTATTTCCAGTGGAACGCCGATTGGACTTATCAACGTCGTGAAAAATGGCTACTATGCCGTAGAAGTTTCCGGGGGAGAGACATTATTGGCGAATACAAGTTTTAAATTTGGTGTACGAGAATTTCATACAATCCTCAAAACGGGGTATTCTCGCTTTCAAGGTGAAAATGTTTACAGCGCAGGTTTGGGCTTCGGATCGTTGTTCTCTTTTGCCAAAAAGCATGGGATTTCATTGGAGTTGAGCGGTAATAACATCCTTTATAAAGGCAAATGGGATGGCCTAAATATTTTAGGCAAACTTGATATTAATTTTCAATATGCTCTAAATGATAGATTTAAAATAGTTGCCGGCCCATCCCTTAATACCTATATCACGGATCAAGAAGTGGATGGTACGTTTGGAACGTTAAACATTCCATATACCATTTTTGAAGATAGTAACGATGAAAGAATGATAAGCGCCTGGGTAGGATTTAATCTCGGTATTGCTATAACGCTTTAACTTTTATAAGCCATACAGTTAAATGAAGGGTTTCATGAAATCAAATAAAACAATGATATGGGCAACTTCAATTATAGGAGTTGTGCTATACTTTCTTTTGTTGTTATATTTTCGATTTTTATTGACAGCGCAGGGAGCAGGCTTTTTTCCCAAACTAGTTCAAGAGTTCCTCTTCAATTTACCTGTATTACTCATCAACATCTTTCTTATTTTCAAGGTGGTTCGGTTGTTCAATCGTTTCTTTCCCTCAAAGATTTACTTACGATTAGTGGTAGAGATCTTTGCAATTTTTTTCATTACCGCGCTACTGGTTTTTGCAACAGGCGTATTACTAGAGCTTACTCAGAATATCAATGGGTTTGTACTAAAGGAGCACATAAACATCTTTGGCGACACGTTTGTGATGGCATTACTTATCGGAGTATTTACCCTTACAATTCTCGAAATACATTTTCAGGTAAGAGCAAGTAATGAAAAGGAAATTGAGAATGAACAACTTAATCGAGAGAATCTCAGCTTAAAATATATACAGCTTAAGAACCAGATTAATCCGCATTTTTTGTTTAACAGTTTGAGCATTCTGTCAGCCTTGGTCAAATCCAATCAGGATAATGCCCAGTTGTTTATTCAGAATCTCTCAGAGATTTATCGGTATGTGCTTTTTCAGGATCAAAAAGATTTGGTTCCCTTGAAACAAGAGCTTGAATTCATAACGAGTTTTATTGAAATACTAAGATTTAGATATGATGAAGGGCTGCAGGTTACTATTGATATTAAGGAAGCGGCACTGAGCAAAGGAATAATTCCAATGACACTTCAATTGTTAATAGAAAATGCGGTTAAGCACAATATCGTTGACGAGAATTCCCCTTTGGTGATTGATATTAAATCAGAAGGGAACAACCTTATCATTTGCAATAACCTGAATAAGAAGATCGTCATTTCAAAGGGAAGTAAAATAGGGTTAAATATGATAAGGAAGCGCTATAAGATTGTAAATAGTTCTGAGATTATGGTTACTAATGAAAGTGACCGATTTGTGGTGAAAATTCCGTTGATATGAAAGTAGTAATAATAGAAGACGAGAAACTTTCAAGAGATCATTTAAAAACCGAGTTAAACAAGTATTTTCCTGATATCTCCGTCATTGGTGAAACGGCTTCGGTAAAAGCATCGATTGAATGGTTAAAGAACAACAAGGTTGATCTGATATTTATGGACATTCAATTGTCGGACGGGTTGTCATTTGAAATTCTTAAACATGTTTCAATTGAAGCGCCAATTATTTTCACCACAGCCTATGATAAGTATGCCATTCAGGCATTTCAGGAAAATTCAATTGGATATTTGCTGAAACCTATCTCTAGGATCAAGTTGAAAAATGCGATGGATAAATACAAAAATCTATTCACCCAGGAAAAGCCGAACATTAACATACAAGAATTAGTTTCCTATTACCAAAAGAATAGCTTTAGGCAACGTATTTCCGTACAAATGGGAGATAGCCTTAGCTTTATTAACATCAATGAAGTGGCCTATTTTCTATCGGAGGAAACGGCAACCTTTGCGGTTCTCAAAAATGGAAAGCGTAAAATAATTGATCATAGCTTATCGGATTTGGAACAAGAAGTAAATAGTGATGTCTTTTTTCGAATAACACGAAATTGCATAATCAATATTGCGTCTATTACCTCTGTTCACCGCTATTTCAATAGTCGTTTAAAGGTTAATTTAAAACCGAGCTTCGATAAGGAATTAATCGTTAGCAGGGTCAGGTCAATTGCGTTTAAAAAATGGCTTGACCGATAATACCAATACTCCAATTTGGTGGTAATAATTAGGGAAAATCTAAATCAAAAGAAGTCCGTGAAAGCGTAATAGGAAAGATTGAGCCGGTTGAATTCCAGTGTTGTAAAAATTGTACAGGTCCATGTACAGGTCCTAACCAAAAGGAAAGCACGGTATAGCTTTTACAACACGGATCTCTTATTTGCCAACATTCATCTTTTTTCTTAAGCGGGTTCAACTTAGGTTCGTTGTGCATATGAAATCAAAGCTTGAAGACCTACGGATGATAACAACAATTAAAATAGGAAACCGTCAAAATTCTATCAAATTGTCCTGGACACTGTATTTGAAACAAGCTATGTTTTTGTAAAAGCTTTCTTCATCTCACCTCCAGTTAAAACACAAAGCCAATCTCATTTTTGAATACCGAAGAACCAGAAATAACACTTGACATGAGAAAGCGTAGTAAAATCTTGGTTATTGCCTTGGGCATAGTCGTTCTTTCTTGCATTACTATCGATGATTCTACGGATCCGTATATGGTTAACGCAACAATTAAACTACGTTCTCCTCCGGAGGGTTGTGGAGATTTTGCTGTTGAAACGGCAAATGATAATGTACTGTTTCCTGTAGGCCTGGATAAAGAATATCGGGTGGATGGATTAAGAGTAAGAATTGTCTATGACTTGATCGATGGGGTAACACATCAATGTGGTAGCGCTGATGCGTTACCGAGCATTGAGTTATTAGCGATAGAGCGGCAATGATCTGCTGCTAGCGTTGGAATCAATCTAAAAGCGAATTAATAATTAAAATCAATTAAAAATGAACACGATCAGATTGGGGGATACTGCCCCAAATTTTAGTGCAAAGAGCACGAATGGAAAATTGGATTTTCATAAATGGTTAGGGGATAGTTGGGGCATGCTAGTGTCTCACCCTGCAGATTTTACACCGGTGTGCACCACGGAATTAGGCGCTATGGCCAATTACAAAGAAGAATTTGAGGAAAGGAATGTTAAGATTGCGGCAATAAGCGTAGATCCTTTGGAAGCGCATTTTGAATGGATCAAGGACATTGAGGAAACGCAAAATTCCAGTGTTGGGTTTCCTTTGATTGCCGATGAAAAAAGGGAAATAGCAGCACTGTATGGGATGATCCATCCCAATGATGATGCAACTATGACCGTTCGTTCGGTATTCATCATTGCGCCGGACAAAAAAGTAAAGCTGATCCTGACCTATCCGGCATCTACAGGAAGGAATTTTGAAGAACTGTTAAGGGTCATCGATTCTTTACAGTTAACGCAATATGAGTCGTTGGCTACTCCGGCAAATTGGAAAAATGGGGAAGACTGTGTTATACTTCCCTCGGTCAGTAATGAAGAAGCTGATAAATTATTCCCAAAAGGATTTGAAGAAGTAAA
Organism: Bacteroidota bacterium; assembly: GCA_038750505.1. GTDB lineage: Bacteria > Bacteroidota > Bacteroidia > Flavobacteriales > Flavobacteriaceae > Croceivirga. The sequence goes on from JBCDHD010000008.1 coordinate 99,343, forward strand.
ATCCTATTTACGATTAACACCACAGCCGTAGTAGTTAAGAGGGATAAAACCAATAAATAGTGGAGGGTAGAGCCTTGGCTTTACCCTTTTAAAGAACTACCAAATGAAAAAGATGTTAATCCTGATATCCTTACTAACTGCTTGCTCTTATGCGCAAACCCATACGAATTTGGACAAGGCAATAGCCTCAGCGCTTTCTGAGAACTACCGAATAGCAGTAATTAAGAAGGATACAATGGCATTGTTGAACATGCTACATCCAGAGGTGGTGTTTTCCCCACCCACAGGCCAAACCTTGAACGGTTCTGAAAACGTAGGTCCCATTATCAAAAGTTTCCTTGCCAAAAATGATGTCACTTTCTGGCAAGTCGAAATTTTGGAGACGTGGGAGAAAGGTACATTGATATTTGAATTTGGGGAATTTGAAATAAAGGAAAATGCCGCAAAAATGGTGAAAAGGAAGTATCTAAATATTTGGGAATTGCATAAAAACAAATACAAACTTTCGTATCGAGGATGGTCGCCTATCTAAGGGGACTCTCATGCTGGATACTCATAAATTAAAACAATAATGAGAACGATAATTTGGGTAATACTAGGGGGCTTGCTTATGTCCTGTCAAAACGATGATAACGGGGCACCTTTGCCACCAGAATTTGAGATATCGGCTACAATAGGCGATGACTATGTAGGTTATGAACAAACCGTTTTTGATGGAGGAAGCAATGGAAGCGTCAATGTGTTCAATAGGGCGAACAATACACTTTTGTTACAATCGTTTAAGAATGGAAAAGATGATAGCGATGGTTTTTGGACCATTAGGACATATGGTGTAGATATCGAAAATCTAGTGCTTCCTTACGCATTAACTGGTGCTGAAGCCAGTATTAGTTGGGTAGACGAATCGATAAAAAAACTTCAGGTTCCCTGTGCCGCTCCTGATGTGCTCTGTTTTTATTCTGGTGTGGGGGTGGACGAGGTTAAGATCACCATAGAAAAGATCGAAAACAACACGATCAGTGGAACATTCGAAGGGAAGCTTTATCATATCAGGATCAACCCTACGGTAATCCGTGACACTAATGACATTACAGAAGTTGTAGACGGCGCATTTACTATCAAATTTCAGTCGGTATAGTTAATAAGTTGTCATCCATAGCAGCGTAACCAACCCTAAAATGAAATGCCGTTTAAAGTAGTTAATCAGTGTTTAGTTGATCAATGACCGGGGGTAGCGCATTAGCGTCTCCCCTGGTCTTGAAAAAAGGCAGTATGCCGAAAATGAAGAATCGTAAAACCTAATCTAAAATGAAACAATTTACGCTTGAAACGAAACGACTCCAACTTTTACCGTTTATCCCGGAAGATGCAAAAGCCTTTCAACTCCTGAACAATGATGCGTTTATAAGAAAGTTTCTTTGGGATGATGAGATGATTGGCCCCATGGTTGCGGATGATATTATGGAACAAAACGTCAAACATTTCGAAGAAAGCCAATTTGGACTTTGGAAAATACAATTGAGAGGAAAGAAAAGTACAATTGGTTATGCGGGCCTTTGGTACTTCTTTGATGAACCACAACCACAACTGATCTATGCCTTGTTAGAATCATTTACAAAAAAGGGATATGCCACAGAGGCTGGTGCGGCCATAATCAACTATGTATTTGAGGATTTAGGGTTTGACTATCTTATTGCTGCAACGGATGCGCCACATTTAGCATCCCAAAAGGTGGCAAAACGCCTTGGGATGTCTTTTGTTGAAAAACGCATAGAAAACAATAAGCCCACCGTATTTTACAGAATAGAAAAGTATCAACATCAATGACCGCCCCTAAGCGTATCGCATACAGTTTAAGGAAAAGATAAGCAAGAGAGAATACCCCATATAATAGATCAAAGGAACTAAGAAGTGCTCCGTTCTCTCTTTTTAAAGCTGGGCAAGGCTACTTTCCATATCCGGCAAATATTCCGTAACCTTTTCGGAAAGCTCTTGTTTCATATCATCGGAATACGCATTGCAATAGGAAATACAAAGGATCAATACACCGGTAATCAATGCACTTAGTACAATTCGAAGTCCCAGGCTGCTTTTAGTTGAATACATGCTAAAAATGTTAAAGACAAGTTAATAAAAAAGGAGACATTAACAAAATATTGGCAAAACTATTTTATTTATCAATCTACTGTCAGGTGGTATCAATTGTTGCGTCTTTTCTACTACTATGTTCATAAAAGTGAAAAAACCTTTACTATGGCTATTGATCGTTGTAAGTACACAAGCTTGTAAGATCGCTGATTTGCGAACGCCTGCGATTAGCAGAAAAATGCCAGATCGGGAGGAAAAGGCACTTTTGTTGTTGGAAAACGTGATCTCCACGAATCATCTTCAAAAGTTAGCAGCGGCCGGAACCTATTCTTTGGAAGCCAGCGATAATTGGAAGGGACTCCTGGCAGTAATGAATCCTTTACCCAAGGATAATACAGCAATGGAGTTACGGTTTCGCCCCAATTCTTTTGACGGGCAATTTCAATATTCCGGGCGCAAAAAGAAGATAGTTCATGGTGTTCAGTCAATGCAGTATTATAAAATAAAGAAAGACAGTAGCATTGTACTCCGTAGGAAGAAAAAGGTAGTGTTTTCGCTGCCTGCTATTCAATATTTTTTTGAGCTCCCCCTGCGATTGCGAAATGCCCCTATTCTTAAACATTCCGGGACTACCACAATAGAAGGAAGAAATTACGATCTGGTTTTTGCCACCTGGAAGCAACCGGAACCACACAAAGAAAACGACCAGTATTTGCTATATATTGAAAGAAACGGGGCAGCTGGATTTCGCAAATTACACAGTAAGAGGATTGTACTTACCTGCTCCCGGGAGTATTTATGGTTCTATTCGGTTCTCTGATCGAAAAATGAATGGAGATGGGATCACCTACCCTGGTATGCTGACCATTCAATTTAACCAGCTAAAAAAAGAAGAAAGCTTCGCGCATCGTATATCCATAACCCAATTGACTTTAAATAGCTTTCCTTTAGAAGGACTATATCCCCTTAAAGGATTGGAGTATTTGGGAGACCAAAAAAGGGACACTAGCGAATGAAGCTGGAAATAATGGTCGAATTTTACGATAAAGCTGTGCGCATCATTACTCTCCGAGATTATAGTCGCTGCGAAGTTTTTTCCAGTTACTACCCTGGGTTTCCGATACCAAGTTTTGGTTTAGGATCGTAAATAAAGGATGAGCCTTCCGTACAATAAAGCTACGATACTGTTTACTGAAAGTTAAAGGTAAGAGCTCTACATTGGCTTCCAATTGACGGTTTCGTATAAGATATTGCATGGCAGTCCTATCATCGACCAATACATCAATTTCTTTTCGGGCCAACGCCAAAAGCGCGGTCTCCGTACTTCGATAGCGCTGAACCGAAAGCATATCTTGTTCCTGTAAAAAGGCTGCTCCGGCACTCCCGCCCACCACACCTATTCGATCCACAGTTCTCAGATCTTCAAGGCTGTTGACCTGTCCTGCCAAGCTGTTTACCGTAAGCGTAGACGCAATAGTCGCTGTAAAACTTGAAATAATAATAACTGCAGTGAACATCCAAATGATAGCTATGGTCTTACCTGCATTTGTCTTAGGAGCTTTGTCGCCGTAGCCCACGGTGGTCATAGTAACAGCTGCCCACCAAAGGCCGTCAAAAAGCCCTAAAATTCCTGGACGAAATTGATACTTGTTCGCTTTGCGTTCCACAAACCAAAGAATGGTGCCAAAAGAGAGCAATATCAATAACAGGAGTAACACTACATTTAAAAACTCCCTGGAAAAAAAGTTGGATACAAAAACCTGAAATTGGCTTTGTGTTGACGCGGTAATCGCTATCCCTATGCTCGATACATGAAAAGGTTGTGAAATGTTAAATCGTTCCATTCTAAGGGGACTGTTGGCATAGGGATTAATCCCAATATCCAGGTCTCCGTAATCCAGGGAACGAATTACCCCGACAGCATCACTTAACCCAACGTAGCGGTACGGGATCTGTGTTTTTGCGGCGATTTGTTCCCACAACTGAATTGAAAGCCCGGTATACCTTTCGTTCTCCTGCTCAATGACAAAAGGAGGATCCATAAATACGCCTACCATAAGCGTATCGTTCCGGGATTGAGCCTTAGTCGTATGGGTAGCAAGCAACAGTAAGATACAAATGATATGTATTCGTTTAAATCCCATCATTTTGAAGTATCCTTTACTGTTGCGGACAAAAATTTAACAAGCACTTGTAACAGCGTCAGATCTCTTTGGGAGAAGCCATCTTTTTCCTCAGCATACGCACAAAAAACAGCATCGGGCCCCTTAGTTTGTTTAAAAGGGATGACGATCAAAGAGGCATAGCCTACTGTTGTTTTTGTTCCAATATACTGGGTAACTTCGGTTTCAAAATTACGTATCAACAATGGAATGTTTCCACAGATAGCATAGCTTTGAAGGTTTTCCTTTTCATTAAATTCTGCTTTTCGTTCAAAGAGTAACCCTTCGTTTCGCGTGTATCCTTGATAATGAATTTCATTGGCCTTTTTAAAACCAATTTCAAAAGCCGCTATTGGGGTGGGCTGTTGAACCAATTTTTTAAGCACGGGAAATACCATAGCCCAGGATGCGCTGTTAGGCAATTGATCCAAAAGCCGATTCAGCATATAAAGGTTAGCCCCCGTACTTTTCAGCTCGCGCTCTCGTAAGCTCAAAGCGCTGGATTTTGCAGATAATTGCGCATGTTTGTCCTCCAGATCTTGTTCCTTTTTAGAAAGTTCTGCGGACAGGGTTTTTGTTTTTCTGTATCCCCACAAATAGGTTACATACCAGAATAGTAGTAGTGTAGCAGCCAGGATTAAACCTAGGCCCCACCAGGTAGCGTACCAGACCTTTTTAACCCGTAAAGGCATTGAAACAGGAGCGCTCCAGTTATATCCTCCCGGTTGCTGGGCTCTAATAAGAACTGTATGTTCCCCAGGAGGAAGGTTTTGCAAATACACCTCAGGAAGAGAAAAAGCAGAGGACCAAGGGGTGTGGTCAGCGGCTTCTTTGGAAAGGGCACTGCCCACCATTTTGTATTGATACTGAAGTCCCTTGGCGGGGTAAGCAATTGTGGCGAATTTCAATCGAATATCATCCTGGTTAGAGAACAAAAATGAAGTTGATGTTGCCAGCCGATCATTTACATAAACCGCGGTAATTCCAGGAGGGTTTGTTCTCAGCGGTTCAGGCTGTTGCATAGAAGAGTATACTGCTCCCTCCGCTGTGCCTACCCAAATAGTGCCATTGGCATCGAGCGAAAGGCTACGGTAGGAAGCTATTTTCGAAGGAGTACCACTGGTTTCATCGAATTGCACATAGGCGCCCGAAGGATATCGATACAGCAAGCCATCGGTGTCTGTAGCTATCCAAACCCCACCATTTTGTACAGCTCTTACCGCACGAATTTCGTTGTTTGAAAAGGGGCCTAGATCAATCCTTTTTATGGTTTCTGTATCGTATTTGAGTAAACCATCTGTTGTACCCAGCCATACAATGCCAAGAGGGTCAATTGCAAGATCGTGTACCTCAAAATTAGTGCTTACATCTTCTGGCAAAGCTAAACTCTTGGGTTCAAAACGATCCGTTACACTGTTGTATTTGAAAAGATACGATTGAATTCCTATTCCGGCAGCATAGATCTCAGAGCGCCCCCCTTCACGAATTACTAGTATACGGCTGTCCAGCCCGTGTTCAGCACCATAAAATTTCAATTGCCCATCCGGCTTCAATTTTCCCACACCTTGTAGCGGTTTGTCCGAAGGTGCTTGGCAAAACCAAAGATTACCTGTAGCATCTGAAAAGGTGAAAAAAACACCTCCTCCTCTCGATTGTAAATCTAGGGTCCGCAGCTCTTCTTGATCCTTAAAAACCGAAATTTTAGCATCCGTCGAGCCATAATAACGCGTATTGCCGTACATACTGATGCCGGTAACCCTGCCGCGTTCAGCAATGCTTGAGAATATCTTGTTCTTTTTGGTGATGTCAATTTCGAACACCCTTCCCTGGGAAACTAAGACGTTTTGTTGCTTTTCGGAGGTGGTAATACCTAGAACATTATCATGAGGCATACCTTCTACACTGCTAAAAAAATCAGTTTTCAACAACCATAATCCGTCCTTCGTGCTAATCCATATTTTCCCACCCTTTCGAAGCTGGTCTTGGGAAAATCCAATAGTATTTATTTCGGCAAACGGAAGCGCTTCTAAACGGTGAGGATCGTTTGATCCGAAGACCTTCTTAAGACGGGGAGCCTCGTCTGTAAAGCTAAAAACCGAACTTCCTGTGGAGACAAAAAAACGACTATTTTTATCTTTTGCTATTCGTTTTACAATAGTATCCCCCGTTTGAATTTCTATTCGTTTTTTCAAGGTATTTGGAGCGATTATAGCAAAGCCTTGAATTCCTGATCCCGCAACAAATAACATGTCCTCGTCAATATAAAAATGGTGCATATCGTTAAAACCAGGAAGTTGTACAAAGCTATCGCTTGTTATATCGAAATGGAAAAGTCCGTTGCCGGGAGATAGCGCCCATAGCGTATTATTGCCATCTTCCCCTAAAAAAGTATATCGCACTTTAGTTTTTATTGGCAGCTGATACGTTTTTATGTTTTTGTCATTCCTGTTGATTTTGAAGATCTTACCCTCAGATGAGCTCGCCCAAAGGTGTCTTTCCGAATCCAAGAACAAGACATTAATAAAACCCAGTTCGGTGCCCTCACCAATAGCTTGATAGGGTGTAAGGGTAACCTCATTTTGTTCATAGTACAGTTTATAAATACCAGCATCATTCGAGAAATAAAGAGTATCGCTGTCCTGCACCAATTGATGGATATGCTTGCTTTTTAAAGAGGTATTGAAGTCCAGAAAATTCTGCCCATCAAATCGATACAGACCATTATCTGAAGCGATCCAAACAAAGCCTTTGTGGTCCTCTAAGATCTGATTTACACCTTTAAAAGGGGTGCGGTTGTCTTTATACTGGGTGTATCGGAAGCTTTGTCCATATCCTATTGTAGTTGTAAAAACAACAACAAAGGCAAATATGGGATAAAAGTGTTTCATGGCGGGTCACGTCTTCAATATATAAAAAAAAGAGACGTCTGGTTTTTGACATGAATGATCTCTTCGATAAGGCAGCAGGGCATTTATTTATCGGAATAAGATGGCAACAGCGCCAATAGCAGTTACCAACACAATAAATCTGCGATAGCCCGCATCGTTAATATATTTTAGTATCTGGGTTCCCAGGAAAAAGCCCAATAACAGCGCAGGGAATAATTTTAAATTTAGCAATAGGGTGTCGGAAGTAATTGTTTTCCAAATAAATACATGGAAAGGAACTTTAAACAGGTTAGTGATAAAGAATAGCCAAGCCGCCGTACCCACAAATTCATTTTTGGGTAATCGAAGCATTAAAAAATAGAGGTTGGTGAAGGGCCCCGCCATATTCCCTATCATGGTGGTCAATCCCGCAAGAATTCCGCTTCCCGAAGCAAATGTCCAGTGTTTGGGAACCGTTTTATATTTTCTACTATCCCAAAAAACCATCAATCCAAGACTGGTAAAAATAATGGCAACCATGGCAATTTTGAAGAGTTGCTCCGGCAAGTCTTTACCAATTACAACGCCAAGGATTATCCCAAGTGTCATCCAAGGTAAAATTCTAAAAATGGGCTTCCACTGCGCATGTCGATTGTAATACAACACAGCGAAAATATCTCCGAGGATGAGAAACGGCATAATTATGCCTGTGGAGGATTTAGCGCCAAAACCTAAGGCAAGTAATGTTACATTAAACAGGGATAACCCTTTAAGGCCGGCTTTTGAAATCCCAATCAGAAACGCTGCAGCAAAGGCCAAGGCCCAGCCGGATATGGGAACATTTGCTGATAGCGATAAAATCATAGCGGGCATGCTACTTCAAAAGTAGTTCTAATTTGAAGGAGCGTCCGGTTCAACTTCATATTAAATCCCACGATAGTGTAGAATCTTGTCATTTTTTGCTACTAATGTTCCAAATGGAACGGTGCAAATAAGGGGGTTGCAAAAAAATAATATCTTTAATATTCAACCAAGACCAACGTATGGATATTCAAACCATTGACTACATTATCATCTTTGGATTTTTTGCCATTGTACTTTTTATCGGAATTTACGTCTCAAAGAAATCGGGAAAAAGCTCTTCGGAATACTTTTTGTCCGGACGAACTATGCCTTGGTGGCTGTTGGGACTTTCCATGGTGGCAACTACCTTCTCTACAGACACCCCTAATCTGGTAACCGATTTGGTGAGGACCAATGGAGTTTCAGGAAATTGGGGATGGTGGTGTTTTTTGCTTACAGGGATGTTAACGGTATTTGTTTACGCAAAGCTTTGGAGAAAGTCAAATGTTAAGACCGATTTGGAGTTTTATGAACTTCGATATGGTGGAAAACCAGCAAGCTTTTTGCGAAAATTCAGGGCGGTTTATCTCGGCGTTCTTTTCAATGTTATAACGATGTCTGCAGTAACCCTTGCTGCCATAAAAATAGGAGGAGTAATGCTAGGGTTGGAACCTTGGGTGACTGTAGTAGCAGCCGGGTTGATCACGGTGATCTTTAGTGCCCTTGGAGGCTTTAAAGGAGTTGTATATAGCGATTTTCTTCTTTTTTTCGTAGCTATGGCGGGTGCTATTGGAGCGGCATTCTATTTAGTGAATCTTCCTGAGGTGGGAGGCATGAGTGCTATTTTGGAAAATGACAATGTCAAGGATAAATTAAGTATCCTTCCGGGGTTTAGCGATACAAAAGCCCTCATCACAATGCTTATAATCCCGCTAGCGGTGCAATGGTGGAGCTCTTGGTATCCTGGTGGTGAACCGGGTGGAGGAGGTTATATTGCTCAACGAATGCTAGCCGCAAAAAACGAAAGCCATGCTATTGGTGCTACTTTTTTCTTTAATATAATGCATTATGCGCTTCGTCCATGGCCCTGGATTTTGGTTGCCCTGGCGTCATTGGTAGTATATCCTGATGTTGCGAGTATTTCGCAGGCCTTTCCAAACGTACCAGCAGATAAACTGGGACATGATTTGGCATATTCCGCCATGTTAACCAAATTGCCCAGCGGCTTGTTGGGTATTGTATTGGCGTCTTTGGTAGCTGCCTACATGAGTACCATTTCCACACAATTGAACTGGGGTTCCTCCTATATGGTATTTGATTTTTATAAACAGCAAATCAACCCTAATGCTTCGGAAAAGCAGATGGTAGCCGTGGGGAGATTATCAACTGTAGTGTTGATGGTTTTGAGTGCTTTTCTTGCTTTGGCCATGCAGAATGCGATGGGAATTTTCAATTTATTGTTGTCTTTCGGAGCTGGTACAGGATTGATATTTATCCTTCGTTGGTTTTGGTGGCGCATCAATGCATGGAGTGAGATTACAGCCATGTTTTCTTCTGGGATTTTGGCCATTTTATTGGAAACAACACCCCTCAGGCAATTTCTTTTTGCTCCGGAAACCGGTCTTTTACCCGATTGGGCCGAATTGCCATTTATCATGGTAATTACTTCCGTTATTTGGTTGGCCGCAACATTTATGACTCAACCCGAATCCAAGGAAGTATTACGGGATTTTTACAAGAAGATACAACCGGGTGGACCAGGCTGGGAAAAAGTGGTCAAAGAAGCAGAAGTAGATAAAGATCCTGTTGTGCTAACTGAAGAAAAATGGAGCGTTCCTTCTGGCATAAAAGCTATGCTTTTGGGTGTTGTACTTATTTATACCATTATGTTCGCCACCGGACATTGGATTTATGGTAAAACCACTAGTGCGCTTGTTTTAACAGCAGTTGCTGCGCTTTCAGGTTTTCTTCTGGTTGTAGTTTGGAATAAAATGAAGGATACTATCTTGTAGGGATGAAGAATAGGATTGTAGCAGTAGATATTTTTCGCGGCATGACGATCGTATTGATGATCTTGGTCAATACCCCTGGGACATGGTCTGATGTTTATCCCCCCTTACTTCATGCAGATTGGCACGGGTATACTCCCACCGATCTGGTTTTCCCCTTTTTCTTGTTTATTGTTGGCACCTCTATTGTATTCGCTTACCAAAACAAAAAAGCCAGCAAGGCGGTATATAAGAAGATTACAATTAGAAGTTTAAAACTCATCGGTCTAGGACTTTTTTTAGGGGCATTTACCTTGAGTTTTCCCTTTATCAAGGCGTTTTCTGAGATCCGATTTCCTGGGGTACTACAGCGTATAGGGGTGGTTTTTTTCTTTGCTGCTATCCTTTTTCTTAATCTTAATTGGAAAAAACTGATAGGGGTGTTGGTGTTTATTTTAATAGGGTATTGGTTACTCATGACCTTGGTGCCGGTGGCTGGGGAGCCGTCTACCTATGATCGGGCGGCAAACAACCTTGCCAATTACATAGATCTTACGGTGTTGGGAACACATATGTGGAAGCCCGACTACGATCCTGAGGGGCTTTTAAGTACATTTCCGGCTATTGGGAGTTCAATTCTGGGAATTTTCACAGGGTTACTATTGGTTTCCAAGCAAGAAAAAAAGGCCACCCTTCTCTTCGGTATTGGCGGAAGTCTTTTACTTACAGGGTATTTATGGGATTTGATCTTCCCTATAAACAAAGCGCTATGGACCAGTAGTTTTGTTCTGGTAACGGCCGGTTGGGGAAATGTTTTTTTGGCATTGATCTATTATCTTACCGATGTGCGAAAACTGCGATTTGGAAGCATCTTCCGGTACGCAGGGGCTAACGCTATTGTCGTATATTTCTTGTCAAGCTTTATCACCAAATTGTTTTATCTCATCCGGGTGGATGGGGAGACCTCACTTCACGGTTGGTTGTTTCAACATATATATGTGCATGACTTTTTCCCTCTACAAATGTCTTCGCTACTCTACGCGCTGACGGTTACGGGTTTTTATTGCCTTTTGGCTTTTGTACTCTATCAGCGGAAGATTTTTATAAAAGTTTGATGCACGATCTCAAGCAAGCATCCGAAAGTAAGGAAACAATAGGGATGGGATTATTCCTGAGTACGTAGTAAACGTGCAACGTATTTTCCAATGACATCAAATTCCAGATTTACCTGGACCCCTAGAGTGTAGGTGTGAAATAGGGTATGCTCATAGGTATAGGGAATTATGGCTACTGAAAACCCTTTATCCTTTGAATCAACAACCGTTAGACTTACGCCGTCAACCGTTATTGAGCCCTTTTCGATAGTGACGTTGGTTTTGGAAGGATCATACTCAAATGTAAACAACCAACTTCCGTTTTCTTCCGTAATACGGGAGCAGGTTGCTGTTTGATCTACATGACCTTGCACCAGGTGTCCATCCAATCTTGCCCCTAGTATCATACCGCGTTCCAAATTCAATTTGCTCCCCGGCACCAAATTTCCAAGGGTAGTTTTATCAAGGGTTTCTTTGATTGCAGTTACCATATATTCCCGGGTGTTCTGAGCAATTACCGTTAAACAAACCCCGTTATGGCAAACGCTTTGATCAATTTTAAGTTCTTGAGCAATTGATGTGGCAACGGTGATATGTAAATTTTCACCTTCATGCTTCAAATGGCGCACCTCCCCCAGGGTCTCAATGATTCCTGTAAACATCTGTGATCTAAATTAGCTAATTTTGCAAAGTAAATGTAGGGATTCATTTATGGAGAATCACAAAGAAGGGCACAAAATACGATTAGGAATTTCAATTGGTGATCTCAACGGAATTGGAGGCGAGGTGGCCTTGAAATCTTTTGTGGATGATCGCATGCTGGATTTTTGCACTCCAGTACTTTTCGCTTCCAACAAAACTATTTCAGAACAAAAACGGGCTTTGGGGTTACAGATTAATTTTAATGGCGTAAAGCAGGCTTCCCATGCAATAGCAGGAAAAGTCAATGTTGTGAATATATGGAAGGAAACGCCAAAAACGGAATATGGACTAGCGACTCCGGAAGCAGGAAAGTTTGCTATTCTTTCGTTGAAAGCGGCAGTAAGTGCCTTAAAAAATGATGAAATAGACGTATTGGTTACTGCCCCGATCAACAAAAAGAACATTCAGTCAGAAACATTTAATTTTCCCGGACACACAGATTATCTGGCTAAGGAGTTAAATGGTACTAGTTTGATGCTTATGGTGTCGGAAACTATTAAGGTGGGCTTGTTAACGGATCATATTGCAGTTAAAGATGTTGCCAAAACAATAACGACCAAATTAATTCGGGATAAGGTTTTTCTTCTAAAGACGGCATTAATCCAGGATTTTGGAATCCGCAAACCGAAAATTGCATTATTAGGCATTAATCCACACAGCGGTGATAATGGTACGATAGGGCAGGAAGATGACCAAATTGTAAAGCCTGCAATTGCGGAACTCCATAATGAAGGCCATTTGGTGTATGGGCCTTACGCTTCAGATGGCTTTTTTGGCTCAGGCACCTATTTGAACTTTGATGGAATTCTTGCCGCCTATCACGATCAAGGATTGATTCCTTTTAAAACATTAAGTTTTGGAAAAGGAGTCAATTTCACTGCAGGACTTTCTAAAATAAGGACTTCTCCCGATCATGGGACCGCTTACGAAATTGCCGGAAAGGGAATTGCGGATGAAAGCTCTTTTAAAGAAGCGATATTCACCGCAATAAAGGTTTTTAGAAAACGGATGGAGTACGGGGAGATTACCCAAAACCCTCTTAAAAAACAAAGTATTAAACGTTCGGCATAATAAGATCAGCTATTTTTGTTTTAAATTGCTATTCACCAAATAAATAGTATCTTTGCACCCGCCAAAGAGGGCTGGTGCCGGAATCAGAAGTGAGTTAAACGATGAAGAGCAGGGAGTTTTTTATTCCTTTCAGTGGGCTGAAACTGGGGAAACACGAGTTTGCATACCAAATACAGAATACGTTCTTTGAGTCTTTTGATTACCATGAATACAATGGCGCTGATATTACAATATCGGCAGTTCTGGATAAAATGTCTACTATGATGGAGTTAACCATTTCAGCTGTAGGCACGGTAAATGTAAATTGTGATCTAACCGATGAACCTTATGATCAAGTAGTGCGTTCTAACTTAGATCTGGTCATTAAGTTTGGAGAGGATTTCAACAATGAGGATGACGAGTTGTTGATCTTACCTCATGGTGAGCATCAAGTAGATATTGCCCAGTATATTTATGAGATGCTGGTGTTATCAGTACCTACAAAACGAATTCATCCAGGAGTACTGGACGGCACGATGAAGTCAGTAGCGCTGGAAAAACTCGAGGAACTGGAACCAAAAGAAAAAAAAGGCAAATCAGACAATACAGATCCCAGATGGGATGGACTAAAAAAGTTATTAACGGATAAATAGGAAAACATGGCACATCCTAAAAGAAAAATCTCTAAGACTAGAAGGGACAAGAGAAGAACCCATTACAAAGCAACTGCCCCAACTATTGCCAAAGATGCATCTACAGGGGAATTGCATTTGTACCACAGAGCACACTGGCACGAAGGTAAATTGTATTATAGAGGTCAGGTACTGGTAGATAAAACAGTAGAAGAAACGGAAGGGTAAAACTACCCTTATTGCAATAATTTTAGCTCTCGTTTGGGGTTCTCCCTTACGAGAGTTTTTTTTAGTGAGGGCATGGATGTAAAAGGGTTTCTTTTCTTCAAAAGTCCTAGAAATTCACTACTTTTCGACGATTTTGCGTCAATTTCTTAGATTTTTTGACAAAACAAAATATTTAGATGGCTAAAACTACGGCAGCCATTACGGCTGTAGGGGCTTACCTTCCGGATTTTGTGTTAACCAACCAAGTATTGGAAACCATGGTAGATACCACAGATGAGTGGATCACTACAAGAACCGGAATAAAAGAACGAAGGATCCTAAAGGAGGAGGGGAAAGGCTCTTCTTTTCTGGCGATTAAAGCGGCTCAAGATCTTATTCAAAAAAGGGATTTGGATGTAACCGAAATTGACATGGTGCTCGTTGCCACGGCTACACCCGATATGCCCGTAGCCGCTACTGCGGCTTACGTAGCATCCGAAATAGGAGCGGTGAATGCTTTTTCGTATGATCTACAGGCAGCATGTTCAAGTTTTTTATATGGGATGTCCACGGCCTCAAGTTATATAGAATCCGGACGGTATAAGAAGATATTGCTCATTGGGGCAGACAAGATGTCCTCAATCATAGATTACACGGATCGCACCACCTGCATTATATTCGGAGATGGAGCCGGAGCCGTGCTGTTTGAAGCAAATGAAGAAGGCTATGGTCTTAAAGATGAATATCTTAGAACAGACGGAAGCGGCAGGCAATTTTTAAAGATCGATGCCGGGGGGTCTATTTTGCCTCCTTCCCTGGATACAGTTAAAAACAAACAGCATTTTGTTTTTCAGGATGGCAAGTCGGTATTTAAATTCGCGGTGTCGAATATGGCAGATGTGGCTGCACGGATAATGGAAAGAAACCATCTCTCACATGAGGATGTGGACTGGCTGGTACCGCATCAGGCGAACAAAAGAATAATAGATGCCACGGCGAAAAGGATGGGTTTGGAGGAATCCAAGGTAATGATGAACATTCATCGTTACGGGAATACGACCTCAGCAACCTTGCCGCTGCTACTACATGATTATGAAAAGAATTTAAAGCAGGGTGATAATCTTGTCTTTGCAGCTTTTGGAGGAGGGTTTACTTGGGGGTCCATTTATCTGAAATGGGCATATAATTCATAAATTTAGAATCAACTAAAAGTACATCAATGGACATTAAAGAAATTCAAAGTCTGATAAAGTTTGTGGCGAAATCGGGAGCCAGCGAAGTAAAGTTAGAAATGGAAGATTTCAAGATAACCATTCGAACAGGCTCCGCTCCTTCAACACCGGAAACTACATTTGTGCAGCAAATCCCGATACCGCAGAGTCCAATGGTCCCAGCACCACCGGTGGTTCAGGAACCGATTAAAGAAGCAGCCCCAACCGACAGCAGCCCGGAAAGCGATGACAGCAAATATCTTACGATTAAATCGCCAATAATTGGCACCTTTTACCGAAAGCCTTCCCCTGATAAGCCACCTTTTGTTGAAGTGGGACAGGATATTAAAAAGGGCGATGTGCTTTGCGTAATTGAAGCAATGAAGCTGTTTAACGATATTGAATCTGATGTTTCCGGGAAAATTGTGAAAATTTTAGTCGATGACTCTTCGCCGGTAGAGTTTGATCAACCCTTGTTTTTGGTAGATCCAGCTTAATTGTAAAATTCCAAGCACCAAATTCCAAAAGCCAAATTGGGATTTGGAATTTGAGATTTGAATTTTTAAAAGTATGTTCAAAAAAATATTAATTGCAAATAGGGGGGAAATTGCACTTCGGGTCATTCGTACCTGTAAGGAAATGGGCATAAAAACGGTTGCCGTTTATTCCAAAGCGGATGAGGAAAGTTTACATGTGCGTTTCGCAGATGAAGCCGTTTGTATTGGCCCTGCGCCGAGTGGCGAATCCTACCTGAAAATTCCTAACATCATTGCTGCTGCGGAAATCACCAATGCAGATGCCATACATCCAGGATATGGCTTCCTTTCTGAAAACGCAAAGTTTTCGAAGATCTGTGCAGAATCCGAAATAAAATTTATTGGAGCTTCTGCAGAACAGATTGAAAAGATGGGAGACAAGGCAACGGCCAAAGAGACCATGAAAAAGGCAGGTGTTCCTACAATTCCAGGCTCTGAAGGGCTTTTAAAGGATGCAGATCATGCCAGGAGAGAGGCAAAGAAAATGGGATATCCCGTAATGATCAAGGCTACCGCCGGTGGAGGTGGAAAAGGGATGCGTGCCATTTGGAGTGAAGATGAACTGGAAAGCAACTTTGAAGGCGCTGTGCAGGAGGCTACCGCTGCGTTTGGTAATGGCGGTATGTATATGGAGAAGCTGATCGAGGAGCCGAGACATATTGAAATTCAAATTGTTGGAGATCAATATGGCAAAGCGTGCCATCTATCTGAAAGAGACTGCTCCGTACAAAGAAGGCATCAAAAATTAACGGAAGAAACACCATCTCCATTCATGACGGATAAACTTAGGGATGAGATGGGAAAAGCTGCGGTAAAAGCTGCTGAATTTATTAAATATGAAGGAGCGGGTACTGTTGAGTTCTTGGTAGATAAACACCGGAACTTCTATTTTATGGAAATGAATACCCGAATACAGGTAGAGCATCCCATTACAGAGCAGGTTATCGACTACGATTTGATCCGAGAACAGATTTTAGTGGCCGGCGGGGTGCCCATTTCCGGAAAAAATTATACCCCCAAATTGCATTCTATAGAATGTAGGATAAATGCCGAGGACCCGTACAATGATTTCAGGCCTTCTCCGGGACCAATTACTACATTACATACCCCTGGAGGGCACGGGATTCGTTTAGACACGCATGTGTATAGTGGCTACACTATCCCGCCCAATTATGATTCGATGATCGCGAAATTAATCACTACCGCGCAGACACGGGAAGAAGCGATTAACAAAATGCGAAGGGCACTGGATGAATTTGTGATTGAAGGCATCAGGACGACCATTCCGTTTCATAGACAACTTATGGAACATCCGGATTATTTGGCAGGAAACTACACTACAAAGTTTATGGAAGACTTTGTGATAGATCCAAAATATCAAGATTGATTTTGCCCCGTTACGGGGCTTTTTTTTGCAATGTACCTGAGTTTCTGGGAATATAAGACGTGGTTAACTGCTATCGATTTTACCGTGATAGGGAGCGGTATTGTCGGATTGAGTACTGCTCTGGAACTGAGAAAACGGTTCCCAAAAGCGAAAATCCTTATTATGGAAAAAGGAGTTTTACCGCAAGGGGCAAGTACAAAAAATGCGGGATTTGCCTGTTTCGGAAGTATATCGGAGATATTAAGCGATCTGGAAAAGCACTCAGAAGAAGAGGTTAAACATCTGGTTGCCATGCGGCTAAAGGGAATTCAGCTGTTGCGGAAAAACCTAGGGGACAATGCTATAGGATATGAACAACACGGAGGACATGAGATTTTTTTGGACACACAAACTGATCTTTTTGAGAAGTGTTTGGGGAAACTTCCATCCATAAACCAGTTGCTATGCCCGGTTTTTAAGGAAGATCCATTCGTCCTTACAGAAAATCGATTTGGGTTTCGAGGAATTAAAGAGCGCTATATTACCCAAAAAGTAGAAGGACAGATAGACACGGGAAAAATGATGCAATCGCTTTTGAGACGAGTACATCAAGAAAACATTTTGCTATTGAATGGCGTGGCGCTTACCTCCTTTTCCGAAAAACAGGACAGTGTTCACCTATTAACGGATCGTTTTGAATGTAAGACCAATAAACTACTCATTACCACAAACGGCTTTGCACGAAAATTTATCAAAGCAGATATTCAACCGGCCCGAGCACAAGTATTGGTGACCCAACCGATAGATCATCTCAATATTCAAGGAACATTTCATTTTGATGAAGGCTACTATTATTTTCGAAATATTGACAACCGCGTTTTGTTCGGAGGTGGGAGAAACCTGGATTTTAAGACAGAAGCTACGACCACCTTCGGGCAAACAGAATTGGTACAATCTCAACTGGAGCAATTGCTGCGGGAGGTGATCTTACCGGAAACGGATTTTGAGGTGGAACAACGATGGAGCGGTATCATGGGGATAGGCGCACAAAAAAAGCCCATAGTTAAACAACTTTCCAACAATGTCTTTTGTGGGGTTCGCCTGGGTGGGATGGGCGTAGCCATAGGGAGCAGTGTAGGACAGGAATTAGCGGCCATGCTATACTGAGGCCTTAAGGATCATTCTATTTCACCAATCTTTTTTATGGTATCAATGACTAAATCAGGCGCTTCCGATTGTATGAAGTGTCTACTTTTTTCTTTCTAAAAATTCCTCATTTGGGAAATTTTCTTTTGAAAATCCCTGTAGCATCTTTTTCTACAACATCAGATGCTTACCGAAGATCATATCCTCCGACCATCCAACAAGTTTATAATTCTGGATCCGTAAGCTGCATTTTTTTCAGAGTGCGTTACCTGGATGATAGTAACTTTTTCCTCTTCGTTCAATCGTTTAAACAAACCCATAATTTCTTCACTTTGCTGTGAGTTTAAATTACCGGTAGGCTCATCGGCAAGGATCAGCTTGGGTTTACCGATCAAAGCTCTGGCCACCCCTACTAATTGCTGTTGTCCTCCACTAAGTTGTGCGGGGAAAAGGTCTTTTTTTCCAACAATATTAAATCGATCCAGCATATCTGCTACCATTGCTTTGCGCTCTGCCCCCTTATACTTCTTGTAAAGCAGTGGCATTTCCAAATTTTCGTAAACGGTAAGATCATCCAATAAGTGATAGGACTGAAATACGAATCCAATGTATTCCTTGTAGAGATTGGAACGGTATTTCTCCTTTAGCGAATGCACGGACTCGTCTAAGAAATGATACTCCCCTTCATCAAAGGTGTCTAACATGCCAATGACATTTAATAAGGTGGATTTTCCAGAACCAGAGGGCCCCATCACGGAAATAAATTCGCCCTCTTCAACAGTAATATTAATATCTTTTAGCAAGAAGATACGTTGGCCTCCGGAGTTGACCCATTTAAAGATGTTTTTTAATTCCAATAACATAATTTTAATTTAAATAGTATTTGAGCATCTACCTGACGTTCAGGCAGAAAATCTTTGTTTTATTCTTCTTTTAGTCTTTTTAAAAGACTAGTAGTATCGTTAGCAGCAGAAAGGGTTTGTGATAAAATGGTCCCAAAACCAGTGGTAAACATTATCCCAACACCTATAATAAAAATCCATGGACTAAAGTTGACTTTATAGGCGAACGCTTCAAGCCAAAGTACATTTACGAAATAGCTCAATGGGACTGTTACCAGAACAGCAATTATAAAAAGCAGCAAAAAGCCTTTGGACAATAAATAAGTAATATTTTTCGCCTGTGCCCCGTGTACCTTTCGAATACTTATTTCTTTCCTTTTTGATACTGCCGTAAAGGCTGCTATCCCTAAAAGACCGAGCATTGATATGGTAATGGTTAAAAAGGAAACAAACCCAAAAATGTAAATAATATCCGAAAAGATAGCATTAGTTCCTTTTAACTCGTCTTCATATATATTGTACTTAAGGGAATGCACCTTATCCATACTTTTCCACTTATGTTCTATATAGGAAATGATGGATTTTGTACTTGCCGTTGGAGCATAGCGGATATTCAAATAGGCAAATTCATGTGGTAGGTAACGCATGATCAATGGATCGGTGGGTTCAGCCTCCATTAGCAAATCATATATAAAATTGGCCGTTAGACCAATTACTTCAACAGGGATTTGATCTTCTCCTAGAAGGATGGTTTCACCTACCACCGCTTTCGGTTCGTTATGACCCAACAACCTCGCCGCTGCTTCATTTAGGATAACATATTCTTCACTATTTTTTGGCATACTGGAGGGGAAATTGGTTCCGGCTTTTAGCGGTATTTTTAAATTCGGTATAAAGTTCTGATCTATGGCAATAAAACTTGATGCTACATCAGATTGGCTTTCAGAGAAGCGGTTTTTAATCAGCACACCTCCACTATAACCGCCTGTACCAGGCACAAAAGAACTAGCGGAAATACCTTGAATGGAGGGGTTTTTAGAAAGCTCATCTGCCAAGGTTCCATGATCTATTCCCTGTAACTTAAGGTTGATGACATGATCTTGGTTAAAACCATATTCTTTCTCCATCAAATAGTTCAGTTGTGAAAAAATTAAAAGGGTAGTGATTATGAAAAGCAAGGAGGCACAAAATTGTAGTACGACCAATCCTTTTCTAAGCGGTAAGCCCTTACCTTTTCCCAGGGTTATTCCCTTAGTATTGCGAAGGGTCTTTATGGGGGAAAAGGAAGATAAAAAAGAGGCTGGAAATACGCCTGCCATTAGCCCGACCACAATACTGAACAAAATGAATACCAGGAAAAGGGCTATGTCAAATCTAAAGTCCAAAATCAAGAATCGGTTGATCCATAGGTTCAGGAACATACGGCTTAGCAGTTGAAGTAACCCAATAGCGAAGGCCAATGACAAGAGCCCAACGAGGATAGACTCCATCATAAACTGAACAAATACCTGATAACGGGCAGCCCCCATGGTTTTTCTAACCCCAATTTCTTTAGACCGGGCGAGGGATCTTGCAAAAGATAAGTTTACATAGTTAAAACAGGCAGAAAAAAGAACGATGATACCTAAAAAGGAAAGCACATAGATAACTTCTACAGGCATTCGTAAACTCATAGGATTTTGATGAAATTTGCTCAAGTTGATTTGAGATAGTTTTTCAGGAGCAAACGTAATATTGACATCTTCAAGACTAGTATATTTTTCTGAGGCTATTGCATTTAGAATAGGTTGCAAATCCTTTTCGGAAACCCCTTTTTTCAGCACGAGATAGAGGTAGGCGTCAAAATAATTTTCCCAAGTATCAAAAGTGATGTCACTTTTTCCTTGTTTTACCAAGGAAGGTAAGGTAGATGCGGAGATCAAAAAATCAAATTGAATATGTGAAGGCAAGCTGTTGTCTGTGATACCGGTAACTACAAAATCACCCAACACGTTTTCTTTGTTTTCGGTAAGAACAACATCAATACCCATCGTATTTAAACCGATATCACTTAGTTTGACGGACTTACCAATGGGATTGGTTTCCCCAAACAGTTTTTCTGCGGAATTCTTTGTAAGTACAATGGAGAATGGTGCTTGCAAAACAGTTGCTACATCTCCAGCAATCAAATTAAAATCAAAAACAGCAAAGAAGCGGTCATCTACATAGCGCCCAGCTAGTGGAATCCTATTTTCACCAAATATCATGTCACCCCCCACGAAGCTCGATCGTATCTGCACCGCATCTTCTATTAGATGGGGGTAGTCTTCAGAAAGCATATTGCCTAAAGGCAAGGGTGTAGAAGCAAAAGAACGGCTATCCTCAAGACTTAAAACTCGCACAATCCTATCCCCCTTTTCATGAAAGCTATCCCTCTTTTTTTGGCTGTAAATCAAAAGGATAATTAGCAAGCACGTTGCCATGCTTACCGACAATCCCAGAATAGTAATCACTGAAAACAGTCTATGCTTCAGAATATTTCTTAAGGCTACTTTTAGATAGTTTTTTAGCATGGCTATCGTTCATTAAGGAATAAGGCTTATTCCGTTTGTAAATTTTTTACAGGACTTCTATTGGCTGCGATCAGCGCTTGACTTCCTACTGTGAGCATGGCTACAGTTAGTGCCATCAATCCTGCCCAGATAAAATGCGATGCTGGTAGTGGAATACGATATGCAAAATTTGACAGCCAATCCATGGTCAAAATATAACCCAATGGAATTGCTATGACAATTGCTAGGATGACCAGGACGGCAAAGTCTTTTGTTAGCATAAGAACCACTTGTCTTGAAGTCTGACCCAGAACTTTGCGAATGCTGATTTCCTTTCGTTTTTGGAAGGCCGTAAAGACGGCCAGGCCAAACAACCCTAAACAAGAAATAATAATGGCCAGGGATGCAAAGTACTTTGATAACAACGATATGATTTGTTCGGATCGATAGAGCTTCTGAAAATTTTCATCTATAAAACGGTATTCAAAAGGAAAATCCGGATTGAAATTATAATACAGCGCTTCAATTTGCTTCAGCGTTTTTTGGTGGTCTGTCGTATTCAATTTCAAAACAATATTATCTCCTTTACCCAACTCAAAAAAGAGGGGCTTAATGGGTTCATACATAGATTCAAAATGAAAGTCTTTAACAACCCCAACAATGGTCTTATACCCCTCAAAGTATACTTGTGAGCCAATAGGATCGTTTTCATAGCCCATCGTTTTTATGGCTGTTTCGTTAAATATGATGCCGTTACGATCTGCTTCAGCATTTGCTGTAAATGAACGGCCCTCAATAATTTCCAGCCCGAGAAGGTCTATGATGTTAGCGCCTCCAACAATGTCAAAAAAGCGAATTTTGAGCGCTTCTTTTTCCTGGTTGGCCCACTGGTATCCATTACTTGAACCTAGCCTTCCCGGAAGGTCTCCCCACATATGGGAAGCCAGTGTTACGCCTTTAAGTCGCTTAACTTCCTCTAAAAACGTCTCATAGTTATTATCTAAATTTCCTTCTATGGGAAAAGACAATACCTGTTCCCGATTATAGCCCAGTTCTTTGTCTTGCATAAAGGCAATTTGCTTTGAAATGGTTAACACCGCGATCAATAGAAAGATGGATATGGAAAATTGGAAAACGACCAGTCCCTTTCTGAACAGATGTTGACCTGTACCTACACGTATTTTTCCTTTTAAAGACTGGGAAGGGTTCTGTTTAGAAAGGAATAATGCAGGATAAATACCTGAAATAAATCCGGTTATCAGCGTAATGGCGATACTTCCGAAGATGATCTCATAATTGAAGTCAAGTGTTAACTGAAGACCTATAATTTCGTTGTATACAGGCAGCAAAAGTTGTACCATAGGAAGCGCCAGTAACAAGGCCAATAACGACATTAAAATTGCTTCGGTCATGAATTGGAGCACCAGTGTTCTTTGTTGTACTCCAGCCGTCTTTTTAATACCAATCTCCTTAATTCGCCTGGATGCGCTAGCAGTGGCCAAATTTGAAAAATTGATACAGGCTAGAGCCAGGATGAGTAAACCAATAATTGAAAAGAGACGCACATACTTTATTCGACCGGCAACGGGCTTGCCATTTTCAAAAACATTATACAGGTAGCGGTTAGCGTATTCCTGTGCGAACAAGGAAGTACTTAAACCGTCTAACTTGGTATTTAGATAATTTTCAATAGTTGAATTGAATTGTTGTAACGATACTTCTGGTTTAAGAACAAAATGGGCCTGAACGCCACCATTGTTCCATTTTTTTAGGTTGGGCCTTCCTTCCAGAAAACGCTCAAAATTTAGTAAGGCAGTGTATTCAAAGGAGGCGTTACTTGGGTGCTCAAAAACACCGGAAACTACATAGGCTCCATCAAAATATTCGTTCTTAAAAACAATGTCCTTACCAATTGCAGTTTCCACCGTATTAAAAAGGCCTAACGCCATTTCTTTTGAAATGACGATGGACTGTTTTCCATTAAGTGCGGTTTGCTTATCCCCTGCAAGAAAGTCACATCCAAAAACTTTAAAATAACCTTCTCCCACAAACTGGGGTTTTACTTTGATACTGTTATTGTTGGCCAACAGCACACCGTTGTAAAAAGATCTTGGAGCAACAATAGGAATGGCATAGTCAATCTCAGGGATTTCGGCGGCCATAGCTGCAGTTAACGGTCCAGGGGTGATTTCTTCTGTCTCAATGGTCTGTGGAGCAATATAATTTACCATCACCTGAACATGCCTTTTACTATCCTTTTCATCAAAGCGGTTCATTTGATACTGATGTGTAGCCCAAAGAAATAGCAAGAGGGCCGAGGTTAATCCGCCAACAAGACCAGTGATGTTAACGAAGAAGACCGTTTTTGACCGTTTAATGCTCCTGAAGAATAATTTGATGTGCTGTTTGAACATAATTTATGCTATAAAAGGTTCATTCGTCTTTAAGGGCATGAACCGGATTTTTATTGGCGGCATTTACAGCTTGGCTTCCGACAGTTAGAATGGCCACAAGGATGGCGACAACTCCAGCACCAATAAAATAGCCCGCATGCAATGAAATCCTGTAAGCAAATTGTGAAAGCCAATTTGTTACCAAAAGGTAGGCAATGGGCAAAGCGATTACTATTGAAATAAAAACCAATTTCATGAATTCGCCAGAAAGCATTACCGTGACCTGTGAAATGGTTTGCCCCAAAACTTTGCGGATACTGATTTCCTTTTTTCTACGTTCAGCGGAAAATGCGGCCAAACCAAAAAGACCCAGGCAAGAAATCAAAATGGCCATTCCGGCAAAATATTTTGAAAGTGTTGAAACACGCTGTTCGGACTGATATAGCTCTTGGTATTGATTGTCTAAAAAACGAAAATCGAAAGCAAGCCCGGGATTGAATTCGTTGTAAAGCTTTTCCAGGGAGGCAATGGCAATTTTTTCTTCGCCTGCTTTGATTTTGACTACTAAATTGCTGATCCATTCTGTTCGGCATAATAGTGCCATAGGGGCGATTTCATTGTATAAGGATTGGATATTAAAGTCTTTTACCACACCAATTATTTCCCTATTAGGCCCTCGCATATCGATTACTGTCCCAATAGGATTCTCAAGCCCCATAACTTCAACGGCTGTCTCATTCAATATAATTTTTGATTCGTTATTGGGCTTTTCATTGCTATAGGTCCTGCCTTCTTTTAATTCGATCCCCATGGTTTCTATGAATTCCGGACCAACATGGGCATGTCTAAAACTAATGTGCTTGGACTCTTCCGTTTGACCGGGCCAGGAATGGCCTCTTGAGGAATTACTGAAATTTGTCATTCCTCCTTGCATATAGGTCGCATTGACTACTCCAGGCAGCTGTTTTGCCTGTTCAAGAAATACATCCACCTTGTCGACTAACCCATCCTGTATCCCAAAGATCATGACGTTATCCTTATCATAACCCAGATTTTTTGATTGAATGTAATCCAGTTGCATGTAAATAACGCTAACCGCAACAATTAGTAAAATGGAAATACTAAATTGAAAAATGACCAATCCTTTTCGAGCCAAAAGATCGCCGAAAGACGTATTGATTTTTCCTTTTAGAACCTTTACAGCGCTGAACTTAGTTAAGTACAGGGCGGGGTAGCTTCCTGAAACTAGCCCGGTAATAAGGGCAATCAGGCAAAGTGTAAGTACCATTTGAGGGGCGATCACAAAGGTGAGTTCCTTGCCGGTTACGCCATTGAACCAGGGTAATAAAAGCAAAACAATAAGAACCGCAAATCCTAACGAAAAGAAAGACAGCAAAAGAGATTCTGAAAGAAACTGAAGGATCAACGATTTTCTGTTGGCACCAATAGCCTTTTTAACCCCTACCTCCTTTAACCGCCTGGTGGCCCGTGCCGTAGATAGGTTCATAAAGTTGATGCACGCTATTGCTAGCACGAACAGGGCCACAATTGAAAAAAGAATGACATAATTTATCCGACCACCGACCTGTTTTCCATTCTCATAATTTCCACGAAGGTAATTGTCGCTGTATTTGGTAAACAGCACCTCTTCGCCCTTGAGATACTTGTTCCGTTTTGATACAAAATCAGTCATTTTTTGATTGAAGGCATGGATATCTGTTTTAGGCGCTAAAAGCGCATATACACTGGAGCTATTACTATACCACGCAATATCATTTGGATCTCTGTACTTAAGAAAGGTTGCATAGGGTAATATAAAGTCAAATTGTTCCGAAGAAGTACGAGGTATTTCGAAAATTCCGGAAATGGTAAAAACATCGTCAATTTCTTCTTCGCCCTCTTTAATGGCAAGGGTTTTTCCCATGGGGTCAACCCCTTCACCAAAAAAACTGGCTGCCAATTCACTTGAAATAACCACGGAATTCACTGCTGTCAAGGCGGTGTTTTTGTTCCCCGAAAGTAAGGGGTAGGAAAAGACCTTAAAAAAGTCGGCACTAGCCATTACACCAAAGGCACTTAATTTTTTGTCCTTGGTTTCCAAGCGTGCATTGTTATCAGATTCGTAGACTGCGGTCGCCAATTCTACTTCGGGAACCTCCTCCTGCAGGGCCGTGAGCATTAAGCTCGAATTGGATGAGAAGGTACCTACTGTTCCAGGAGCTACCGGTACATTTCTGCGCACTTGGTATAGTCGCTCATCGTGTTCGTGAAACTTGTCCATTGCGAGTTCATTCGATACCCAGAGGTATACCAGCAGTACGCAGGCCAGGCCGGAGGAAAGACCTATCAAGTTGATAAGGAAAGTACTCTTGTGCTTTTGAATTTTTCTTAAATACAATAGGAAATTGTGCTTCAACATTTTTTAGGGTTTAGCGTGATGGCTCAAAAAGTGTTTGTCATTTTTAATTTTAAGAATTGTAGTCTGGTTTTATAAAGTCTTTTCAGTGGTACATTATTCGTCTCGGAGCACTTCCACAGGATTTACGATCGCTGCTTTAAAACTTTGCCAACTTGCCGTAAGCAGCGCTATTACCAAGGCGGAGACTCCTGCCAGGGCAAAGATCCACCAGCTGAGTGTTGTTTTCTCTGCAAACTCTTGAAGCCATTGGTGCATTGCATACCACGAAATGGGAATAGCGATGATAAAAGCCAACCCTACCCATTTTACAAAGTCTTTATTGAGAAGGGAAAGTATTTGTGTGATCGTTGCCCCATTTACTTTCCGTATTCCGATTTCTTTGGTGCGGCGCGCCATGGTATAAGAAGCCAAAGCAAACAAGCCCATACACGATAAAATAATTGCCAGGAAGGAGAACCAGGTGATCAAGGTGTTTACACGTTCATACGCTTTATAGTACCTGTTCAACTTTTCATCAGCAAAAAAATGGGTCAACGTTGTCTGAGGGAATAATGCTTGCCATTTTTCTTCCAAAAACTTGATAACTTGTAATGAGGCTTCTTTTTCTGACCGAATGGTGAGGTACTCCCAGGTCATCAGATTTTCAAAATCTGTAAAAAAATGTGCCAAGGGTTCTGTTGCCCGCTGAACGCCTTGATAGCTAAAATCGTCTATGGTGCCTACTACGCGATATTGCGTCCCGCCCTTTCGTCCTTCTACTAAAATTTGACCCGTGGCCTCCGTAAAACCGAGTCTTTCCATTGCGGTTTTATTCAACACCACGGTATTTTTTAGTGTTGTCGGGTCCTTGTCAAATCCATGCCCGTTTACTATCTCTATTCCAAGTGTCTTGAAATATTCCTTACCGACATATGATTTTCTAAGGCTAATGTTCGGCACATTACTTTTTCCAACAGGATAAAAGGTATTGTAGTTTTCATCATAATCACCGGGAACGCTTCCCGTAAAATTGATAGCCTTTACAAAAGGACTGTTTTGTAATTCTTTTGCGAGGAGGTGAAGTTTTCTTGAGGCGGTATCAAGGTCTTCGTGTTGCCAATCATTAGTTTCTAATACGATAACGTTCTCATTATCGAACTTTGGATTTTTATCCAACATAAAATTGACCTGTTTCCTCACGGCAATGGTGCCCGAAATCAACACAATGGCAATAACAAACTGCACTATCACAGAGGCGTGTTTTGTGAAGCCCGATTTGTTTGAAGTGGTTATTTTTCCTTGAAGGTTTTCAACTAGCTTACTTTTTGACCAGAGTATGGAAGGTACCGTTCCTGAAAAAAGTCCTATAAACACCCAGAGGCCAAAGAGGAGGCTGGCCAAAAGATATGGATTCAAGGATTTAAGGCTCAGGTTCGTCTCAAAAAGAGCATTAAAAGCTGGGAGTAACAGGGAACTAAAAAGGACTAACCCGATTATTAAAGCAAAGAATCCGGTAGCAAAAGACTCTAAAACAATTTGTTGTGTCACATGTTTTTTTAGGGCTCCATGTACTTTTTTAACTCCAATTTCACGCGTCCTTGATAGTGAACTAACTATAGTTAGGTTAATGAAATTGACCGTAGCTATCCCTATAATTCCTATTGCGATAATCGCCAAAATAATAATTAGTGTTTGGTTCGATTCTTCAGCAGCATGGTAGTCTGCATACGGAAGCAGGTTTATCTTTGTTTTATTCTCGCCTTGAGGGAGAAAGTTTGCTTTAACGATGTTATCCAGCTTACTCGCAATTTGGGATGGTCGGATACCGTCTTGAAGTACTACATAGGTTTCTGAAAAAGTGTTATACCAATCGTGCACTTCTTTTATCCAAGGTGAAATAGCTTCTCCACTTTCATAGGAAGTGACGATGTCGAATTTGACGGAGGAATTTTCAGGAATTTCAACTACTCCACTAACATTCAGAAAAATATCCCCAAACCCAACCTGTAATTGTTTTCCCAGGGCAGTAGCAGTTGTACCAAAATATTTTTTAGCAAAGGTTGTGCTAATAACAGCATGGAATTTTTCTTTTAGCACCTTATCGGCTTTACCTTCCTTAAAAGGAAAGCTGAAAACAGAAAAGAAGCCCTGGTCTACATAAAAGACATTCTCCATAAAAGCATTTTCACCATTGCTTAGCCGGTAACCCTCCCAATCGAAAATCCGAGTGCCATTGACAACTTCTGGAATTTCTTGTTGTATTTGGGGAAACAGTAGGCCTTTGGTTCCCGTGCTCGTCCCTTCCGGATACACCTCCTGTATTCTATAGATATTGGACAGGTTTTCATTAAAATGATCGTAGGTTAAATCGTTGTAGACATAAACAACCACTATCAAAAAAGAGGCGATACCCGCACTTAGTCCAAGCACATTGATGCCAAAGGTGGCCTTATGGCGTTTTATGTTCCTTAAGAAGAGGTTTAGGTTGTGTTTAAACATGGTTAGGGTTTTAACTATTCATCTCTAAGCGTTTGAACAGGATTTACAATTGCAGCTTTATAACTCTGCCAGCTTACAGTAAAGAGTGCAATAAACAATGCCAAAACTCCGGCAAGGGCAAAGATCCACCAACTCAATTCTGTTCTATAGGCGAAAGCTGCCAACCATTTATTCATGGCATACCACGAAAAAGGGACAGCGACTAAAAAGGCCAGCCCGACCCACTTTACAAAATCAATATTCAAAAGTGAAAGAATTTGGGGTATAGTAGCCCCATTGACCTTTCGAATCCCGATTTCTTTTTTCCGCTGTAGGACTGTGTAGGAAGTCAATCCAAACAGCCCCATAGTTGCGATTAGTATGGCTAAAATGGTAAAGATTTGGAATGCCCTACTGAATTTACGATCCTCTTTATAGAGTCCTTCAAATTGTTCATCCAAGAAGGCATACTTATAGGTGCTTTGTGGAAATATGCCACGCCACATTGTATTCAACTCTGCCAAAGCTTTGTCCATTGCTGCAAATGTCGAGGCCTTATTATTCAATTTCACCAAAATATTGTCTGTGTCCTTATAGTGCCTTATAATCATGGGAACAACCGGAGATTTCATCCCAAAATGGTTATAATCCTTAATCACACCTCGTATTTGCCAATCACGCTCACCAAATCGTACGGTTTGTCCAAGGAGACTTTGCATGTCATCAATTCCCATAAAATGCGCCATTTTTTCATTGATAACAATATTGTTACTAAAACCCCTTGCCGTTTCCTCAAAGGCTTTACCCGCAACAAAGTCCATTTGCATGAACTCAAAGTATTGCGGTCGTACGCTATAATGGTACCAAATATGCTTCTCGTCCGTCTGACCGTTTGGGAAAGTCAACCCGACACTTGAATCTATTTCCAGGAAGTCATCTCCTGGATATGTGCCTGCTCCTGTTACATTACTGACGTAAGGGCTGTTTTTAAGTTCATCGATAAATAGGTTAATGTCTTGGTGGAAAAGGGAATCTTTCTCACGATTGAACACTTGCCCGCTAAGGGCAACAACTTGGTTAAGATTAGCCCCAATGGGCCTATTCTTTAAATAATGAATTTGTTTATTGGCCACAAAAGTACCGGTGAGCAAAGCAATAGTGGCAATGAATTGACAAACAATAAGCCCCTTTCTAAAATTGAGACCGTTTTTTGACGTTTGGGCTTTTCCTTTTAACACTTTTGCCGGGTTATAACGACTCAATACAAAGGCAGGATAAAAAGCTGCCAAAGTAGCCCCTATTAAAAGAATACCAAAATAGGGCAACAGGCCTTTTAACTGTGTTCCGTCAAAGCGCAAGTCCTGCTCTACAAAGGCGTTGAAGCCCGGGAGGAACAGATAAGCAGCTATTAAGGCCAAGATAATGGCAATACCGTTTAGCAGGGCAGATTCTAATAAAAACTGTTGAATCAGCTGTATTTTTTGGGCACCAACAACTTTGCGAACCCCAATTTCTTTGGCACGCTCCAAAGATTTACTGCTTGATAGGTTCATATAATTGATCCAGCTTAGCACTAAAGTGATGAAAGCTATTATTGCCAAAAGTCTTACGCTACTCCCACTCCCGTTGGCCTCAGCTTCAAAGGGTTTGTTGGAATACAAATGAATATCCTCAATAGGCTCAAGGTGGTGTTTTTCCTGAAATTCAAAGCCCTTAGGTCTAAAATTCATTACTTTTTGATTGAGCAACCGGGCATCGGAATTTTCCGCTAGTTTAAGATAGGTGTAATACACATTTTGGTTCCATGTATATTCCCAATCACCTTCGAACATCTTCCAAGAATAAAAGGTCTTAAAGGAAACAAGCAAATCGTTCTTAATATGGGTTTTTCTGTCCTTATTGTCCATTACCCCGGTCACCGTAAATGTTGTGGTATTGTCCCCTGCGATTTTTAAAGCTTGTCCTAAGGGATTTTCATCCCCAAAGATCTTTTCTGCTAAAACGGTGCTCAGTACCACGGAATACGGCTCACGAAGTGCTGTTTCCACATTTCCTTTGACTAAACCATGGTCAAAAACGTCAAAATATTCTGGGTCGGCTAAGGACCCGACAATATTGTCATAGGGATTATTGTCTTTTAGTACTACCAGATTGTTGAGGCGCCTAAAGCGCACAAAATCTTGAATTTCCGGAAATTCAGCTTTAAGTGCAGGACCACTTTTTATGTAGGCTTCAGCATCTCCAGCCACATATTCGTCTCCTTCCAGGTAATCCATATAGACCCGGTATACATGCTCCGAGCCCTTAAATTTGTCATAGCTTTTTTCATAGTTGACATATAACATGATCAGTACAAAAGAAGCAACACCAATGGTCAGCCCAAAAATGTTGATAAAGGAGTACATTTTATTCTTGAGCAGGTAACGTGATGCGATTTTTAATACTAGTTTATACATGGCTTACATTTTCTATTCGGCTCTCAAACTCTTCACCGGGTTGGCCAAAGCAGCCTTAACGGATTGAAAACTACACGTCAGCAATGCGATTAATAGGGTAATTAGACCCCCCGATAAAAACATCCATAAAGAAGGCTGTATCCGATAGGTAAAGCCTTCTAACCACTGACTCATAAAATAGTAAACCAACGGTGAAGCAATGACAAAGGATAGCCCAACAATTTTGGCGTATTCTTGCGAAAACAAGACTATGTTTTCAATCAAGGAGGCTCCCAATACTTTGCGGATACTGATTTCCTTGCGTTTTAGGGAAACGATAAAAGCCATCAATCCAAAAAGACCAAGACAGCCAATTAGGATAGACAAAATTGAAAATGTGGTGAATCCCGTAAACACCATATTTTCAACCAGGTATTCTTTTTCGATGGCGTCATCTAAAAACTGCTGTTTATAAACACTTTTTGTAAAGAGTTCCTCCCAATAGCTTTGAATTTTATCTACACCAGTAAGTTTAGAACCTTCCATTTTGATAAATGCATTGTTTTGAAAGTAGGTCCAATTGAGAAGAATACAGGGTGAGATCTCACTTTGTAATGGGTTGTTATGAAAGTCCTTAACTACACCTACTATAGTTGCTTCACCTTCATTGATTTGAATTCTTTTCCCTATTGCCTCTTTAGGCGTCCATCCATAGGACTTTAAAAGGGTTTCGTTAACGATAAATTCATCAAAAGTCGCTTTGTTTACGCGAAAGTTTCTGCCGGCCAATAATTCTAATCCAAAAAAGTCTAAATAATTCACATCACCAATCTTCATCTCTGCTTCCAATGACTCCTCCGGGGATTGTTCAGGTTGTCTGAAGTTCGTTCCCAATTGAAAACCATTTACAGCCATGGGAGGACCGGAACCGATGGCAACTTTGGTAACATTGGCATCAGATACTAGTTTTTCACGAAATAGCGCGCCCTTTTCAACATCTGGAATTTCTGTAATTAGCGCGGTTTCTTTATCGAAACCCAAATCACTGTTTTTAAAAAGATCCATCTGAAAAGCAAGGATAATGGCTCCAATAACAAATAGTTGTACAATCACAAATTGCACGGTAACCAACCCTTTTCTCAAATCTGCGGATTTGTTTTTTCCAAGTTGCACGCGTCCCCGTAATGCATTTACTGGATTGGATGCGGAAAAAACGAGAGCAGGATAAAAGCAGGCAAGAGCAATTGCAATCACTGCCACAATTAGAATATAAACGAAGTGCTTGGGTAAAAACGCCAGTTGAAGTTCCATCAACGTCAAATTGCTGTTGAGCAATTGGATAAATCCTTGAATAAGCACAATGGATACAATGGACGCCACAAATATGAGCAAACCGTTTTCAAAAAGGGACTGTTGAATTAGGCGCAACCGATTACTGCCCATTACTTTTCTTACACCTACTTCTTTGGTTCTGGTATGGGATTGTGCTGTAACCAGGTTCACAAAGTTGACCAAGGCAATCAATAATACAAATAGTGCAATGATCTTTGCGATATCCAGAATGTTCTTAGGCATAATATAGCCCCCGGGACTTGACCCATATTTGGTCTCCGTATGAATTTCCTCCAAGGGCTGCAGATGATAGGAAATTCGTTTATCGTCCAGCGGGTTTAAGTACTTTTTCTTCCATCCGGCAATTTTAGACTCCAACGGACTTTTACCTGCTACTTTATTTAGAACCACATATGTGCTTCCTTGATAATTACCTGACCAATTTGATGAGAAGTAAGGGTTATTGATCTTAAAGAATTCGTAGGGAATTAAGATGTTGTATTGATGATCACCATTACCTTTTGGGGCTTTTATCACTCCGGTCACTTTTAATGGATCTTTCGTTTGAAGTGCGATTATCCTCCCCAAAGCGTTGTGATAATTTCCTTCGGTAAGACCAAAGTATTTCTGTGCCAATTCTTCGGTTACTACTGCTGAAGAGGTTTCCTTGAGTGCATCTTCTTTATTTCCAGCAACCCATTCAACATCAAAAACTTCGGGATAAAACCTGTCCACAAAAAGCACGTTAGGTTCCTGGAATAAATTGCTGCTCCCAAAAGAATCCTCCACCTGAAAAACTCGCGTTACGGGTCCTGATATTTGTGTTACCCTCTCGATTTCGGGAAAATCGTTTCGCATAGCTGCCGCCAGCGGATAGGCTGTGGTATTCCAATACAGGGTTTCATTCTGCAATTGGGTATGCTGTACCACCCGAAAGGTACGATCAGATTTTTCATGAAAAGAATCGAAGGACGACTCGTATTCCACAAATATTAAAATAACAATACAGGCACTTATACCTAAGGTTAGGCCAAAAACATTGATAAAGGAACTCAACTTGTTCCTAAAAGCATTTCGTATCGCTATTTTAAGAAAGTTCTTGAACATGATTTTATTTTTTAGCCCTTCTACTGTGTTAGGGTCGGTTCATAATTTACTCTGCCCTTAAACTTTTTACCGGATTGGCCAAAGCGGATTTTATTGTTCTTGTACTTATGGTCAATACGGCTATGAAAAGGGCCAATACTCCGGAAAAAGCAAAAAAGTACCAGCTTAAATCAACCCGATTGGCATAATTTTGAAGCCAGTCATTAGCCAACCACCACGCTATTGGAGTAGCTACTACAAAAGCAATAAAGACCAATTTCAAAAAGTCCTTGGTCAATAAGTAGGTCACCGAAGCCACACTAGCACCTATCACCTTTCGAATCCCAATTTCTTTAGTGCGCTGATCGGTTATGAGCATTGACATGGCAAACAGGCCAATACAGCTTAAGAGGATAGCAACAATTGATCCGCTAGCAACAAGGGTAGCTAAGGTTTTTTCTCGTCTAAAAGTACGGTCAACATTTTCATCTAAAAATGAGCCTAAAAACTCAGCATTGGGCTCTATTTTCTTGTAGGCAGTTTCTATGGCGCTAACGGAATTGGCCATATTGGCTGAGGCGACCTTAACGTAAGCATACAACAATCCTTGTTCCTTGTCAAGGAACAAAGTGAGTGGCTCTATAGCCTTTGATACATTTTGGAAATGGTAGTCCTTAACCACTCCTATCACGGTATAGTTCAAGCTATCGGTGGCAGGAAGTAGCGCCCCGAGGGCGTTGTCCTCTGCGAGCTCTTTTGCCATGCTTTCATTAATGATTACCGATAGTTTATCACTTTCCCGAGTACGATCAAAACTTCTGCCTTGCAAAAGTTCCAATCCAAGGGTTTTGATGTAATCATAATCCACAACCAGTGTATTTGTTCGGAGACCTTTGCCTTTATAATCGAAACCCCAGACACTGCTATACTGACTCCCATCTTTTCCCCTTCCCAGGTTATTGCTAGCCGCCGTGATATCCAAAATATTTGGGTTACCGGAAAGCTCGTTACGCAATAATTTAACCGCGCTGTAACTATCCTTTTTTCCAATCAACGGAAAAGAGAGTACTTGTTCTTTGTTATAGCCCAAATCTTTGTTTCGCATGAAGTCTATTTGCCCCTTTAAGACAAAAGTGCCGCTGATCAAGAGTATGGCAATAGTAAACTGAACGACAATTAATCCATCTCGTAAACGATTCTTACCAGTGTTTTCCAATTTTCCTTTTAGCGATTGCACTGTGGTAAGGCGTGTTAATTGCAAGGCGGGATATCCTCCTACGATCAGAGAAATAATGAGTACCAATAGGATGGCCCCGAGGAGTATCTTAGCAGAAAGCAAAATGGTTATGGAAGCGCTAGAATGAAATAGGGTCTGAAAGCTATCCTGTAGTATTAAACTCAATACAATACCGATACCGATTGAAACCAAGAAAATAATTAGGCTTTCTCCCCAAAATTGGAAGAAGAGTTGCCTTTTCTCTGCACCAAGGGTCTTTCGCATACCTATTTCGCGTAGGCGCTGTGAACTTTTTGCCACACTCATGTTAACAAAATTGACACAGGCGATAAACAAAATAAGGAAGGCAATACCCAAAACAATGTACACTGAAATGCGGCTTGTCTCGGCAAATCCCTTTTCATAGCTTGTGAAATTTATATCCGTAAGTGGCACCAGTCCGATCTGGAGATAGTTCCCATCTTCGTTAGGCAAAGCGCCATCTCGTTTTAGGTTTTGAATTGCGCCTTCGTAGTGTAGATTGGTAAAGGCCTGACTCTTTTTTTCAAAAACCTCGGGCGAAACCTTTTCTTCCAACTGCAAAAACACTTCGTGGTATTGGGCGTTCCAGCGTTCCCTTGTTTCCGCGTATTCAGGATTTTTCTCAAATCGCAGTGCAATTTCATATTCTATGGAGCTTTCCTCCGGTAGGTCACTAGAGACCGCATTTATGAGAAAGGGTTCTTTTTTTCCGTTGATTTGAATGTTTATCGTCTCGCCTATGGCATTTGCCTCGCCAAATAATTTTTTTGCTGTCGTTTCTGTAATTACTGCGGAAGAGAGCTTATCCAAAGGGTCTTTTTTGTTCCCCTGTAGTATGGGAAAACTGAACATTGAAAAAAAATCATTGTCTACATACAGCGCATCGAAACTAATTTCTTTTTCCTTGTAAAAGGTCAATGCCTCCTCCTCTAAGTGTCGCGTAATTTTATCTATTCCGGGAACTTCCGCTTTTAATGTCTCAGCGAATGGGGTGGGTTGACTGATCCCTGCTTCCAGGCCTTTGGGGGTCTGCCATTTAATATAGGGTTGATAGATCTTATCTCCATTTGTATGAAACCTATCAAATGAAAGTTCGTGTAGCGAGTCCATGGTCAAGAGTGTTGCTGTTCCAAAAGCAACTGAAAGTCCAACAATCCCCAGCAGGGTGAAAAGGCGATTTTTCCAGAGGGTCCGTAGCGCAATTTTCAAATAGTTCTTAAACATGATGACGTCGTTTTTAAAGATGATGTTATTCTGTTCGAAGGCTTTTTACAGGGTTAGCTAAGGCTGCCTTTATAGCTTGGTAACTCACGGTTAACAGGGCAATAGCCATGGCCAATAGGCCAGCAGTGATAAAATACCATAGGGAAACCTTTACCCGAAACTCAAAAGTTGCCAACCACCTATTCATGATGTACCAGGTAATAGGCGTAGCAATTACGCAAGCAATAAAGACCAGTTTTAAAAAGGACTTGGACAGCAAGGAGGTGATGCTGATGGTAGTGGCTCCAAGAACTTTTCGAACACCAATTTCCTTAACGCGATTGGCAGCAAGGTAACTGGCAAGGCCAAATAGCCCCAAGCATGAAATGAATATGGTTAGCAAAGAAAACAAACTGGCTAAGGTTTCTGTTTTTTGCTGATCTTCAAATTTCTTTGCATACATCTGATCTACAAATCGGTATTCAAAAGGATATTCGGGATTAAACTTTTGAAAGATCGCTTTTACCTCCGCCAGATTTTGGACCATACTACTATTGTCATTGAATTTTATATGAATCACCTGACCCCAGGCTTTTGCACCTTTAATGATTACAGGTTCAATTTTTTGAAATGGAGAATTGAACACAAAGTTTTTCACCACCCCAATTACCGTCCAATTCGCCCCATTGTCCTTTATGATTTGCCCTAAAGGATTTTTAAAGCCCATATGCGCTACCGCTGCCTCGTTTAAAATAACGGCAGTAGAATCTGTTGGATACTTTTTTAGGTCCATATCTCTTCCCAAGGTCAACTCCAGATTGAGGGTTTTTACTAGTGCGCCATCGGAAGACAAACGATAGATCAATGTTTTATCGTCTTCTCTTTTCCCTTTCCATTCCATATTCCAATGATTGCTCCAGCTTTCGGTTATGGGCGACATGGTTTTGG
Source organism: Bacteroidota bacterium (assembly GCA_038750505.1). Lineage (GTDB taxonomy): Bacteria > Bacteroidota > Bacteroidia > Flavobacteriales > Flavobacteriaceae > Croceivirga. The sequence continues at coordinate 136,139 of JBCDHD010000008.1, forward strand.
TAATTGAGGCAATGGCATTGGAGGATAATAGTTCCCGTTTTATAGATTCATAGTTTTTATGCATGTCGCCTTCCATCACGGTGTACACTAATTTGTCCTTGGCGTATCCCAATTGTCTATCCTGTGCTTTCGCTACCTGCTGTTTCACAATTATAGTTGCTGTGATAAGTATAATAGCTACTGCAAATTGGAGGACCACCAAAACCTTCCTCGGAGTGATAAGGCTGTTTACTTTTTGAAAAGTTCCTTTAAGGACAGCTGCGGGCTTAAACGCGGATAAGAATAACGCAGGATAACTTCCTGCTAAAATACCAGTAAAAAGTACCAGTAAAAGTCCCATTAACCAAAACGCAGGACGCGTCAGGTTTAAGGACAGCGGTTTGTCAATTAAATCGCTAAAAGCCGGTAGTGTTAGAGCCACAAGGAGCAATGCGATTAGTGCACTTAATAATGAAAGCAATAGCGACTCTCCAAGAAATTGTCGAATAAGGCTTCCCTTTTTCGCTCCAATTACTTTACGGATCCCTACTTCTTTTGCTCGTTTTTCGCTCCTGGCCGTACTTAAATTCATAAAATTGATGCATGCAATAAGCAAGACAATACAAGCAATAAGGCCAAACATACTTATGATATCGATTCTCCCTCCGCTTTCTTTTCCGTTTTCAAATTCACCATATAAATAGCCTCTGGAAAAAGGGTACAGATAAGTCTCCATATCCGGTGTTTCTTTGTCATAGCGGGCTCTTAGGGTTTTTATTTTTGAAGAAAAAGCGTTGTAATCCACACCTTTTTTTAACATAACATAGGTGGCAACAGAATTATTCCCCCAGTTTTCATCATCCCAACCCTTTTGAACAATATACTCCCAGGGGACGAGGTACTCAAAGTTGAATTCAGTATTCTCAGGTAAATCTTTCAAAACACCAGTAACCGTAAGCAGGTCAAGGTTATCTATTTTTACCGCCTTGCCGATGGGGTCTTCATCTCCGAACAACTTTTTAGCAAAAGTTTCAGTGAGGACTAAGGAATTGGTCCCTTCCAATACTTGATTGACATCTCCTTTTGCCAGGGGGAAGCTGAAAATGTGTAAGAAGTCGGGATCAACAGCCGTACCTTCTGCTTTAATTCGCTTCTCTTCAAAAGAGAACAAAAAGGGGGTATCATAGAAATAACGTGAAATTCGTTCCACTTCCGGATACTCTTTTTCTATGGTTTTGGCCATGATTTTGGGAGTGGAGTTCCAGGTCCAGATTTCTCCATCGAGGGGATATTTGTTGTATACTTGATAGAGCCGTTCATCGTTGGCGTGAAACTTGTCAAAGCCCATTTCAAAATTCATCCATAAAACAATCAAGGCGGTGACCGTCAAACCTATAGAGAGCCCAAGGATGTTTAATAGGGAGAAACCTTTATTTCTGATTAAATTTCGCCAGGCAATCTTTACATGGTTTTTTAGCATGATTTTGTTGTTTAGGTCTTTGTAGTACTTCGGAAATTTCGACATGAAATTTTGAAGTGGTTGGTAGGCATGAGTATTATATTACGGATTGCAATGGGAATTTAAACAAACACCAAACAATGCTTTTCGATTATCGTGCCAAAATACAATGCGTTGATTTGCATATAGTTACAAGCAATTGCATTTTAGAAATGTAAAATATTTTGACAAAATCTGTATAATATGTTTACACTTGGGCAAGGATGCTTTGTAATTAGTCGGCCTGTAAACTTTTAACGGGGTTGGAGATAGCTGCCCTTACCGCCTGCAAACCAACCGTAACCAATGCTATACCAAAGACAAGTAATGCGGAAAAAGCAAATACGTACCAGCTTATATCAATGCTATACGCATAATTTTGCAGCCAGTTCTCCATGAGCCAGAACGCTATTGGGAAGGCGATTAGCAAGGCCATCAGAACAAGTTTTACAAAATCTATGGAGATTATTCTTATGATGTTGTTTATAGTGGCCCCAAGAACTTTGCGAATGCTTATTTCCTTTCTTCTTCGTTCTGTCATAAAGGCGGCCAGGCCAAAGAGTCCTAAACAGGCTATTACAATAGCTAGTATACAGAAGAAGATACCAGTATTGGCAATTCTTTGTTCTTTTTCATACAGCTTTTCTATATTATTATGTAAGAATGAGTAATCAAATACTGCATCAGGAGCCACACGATTAAATACAGTTTCCATGAGGTGTAAAAGCTCTGGTGAAAAACCCTTAAAGCGCACCAAAAGATAGGATTTGGGTTCTCTTTTGCTATTAGTAAAAGCATAGGCACCTATAGGAGCATGTAAAGAGGCAAAATTGAAGTCGTTAACAACACCTACAATGGTATGTTTTCTATTGATCGTTATCTCTTTATTAATGGCTTCTTCGGGCCTGTAGCCTAAGTAGGCGATTGCTTTCTTGTTTACAACTACCTGAATGGTAGTGTCATTTTCGTGCGTTATGTTTGCTAGTGATTTGCCGGCCAGAAGTTTTAGGCCCAAAACATCAATTATTTCTGAATCGGCCATATTGGTATAAATATCAAGTCCTTTGGTATCATTCTCATTTTTATAAAGAGAATTCAAACTAACACCCATTCCGGGAAATCCTTGTGCCAATGCAACCGAAGTGATCTGCCCCAGGTTTTCGAATTGGCTTTTAAGGGCTTTAAATTGCTTTTGATCTTTAATGCCGGCTGTTGAAATAGCAATAACATTCTCAGGTTCAAAACCCAGGTTTTTGTTCTTAATGAATCCGAGTTGCTGATATACAATGGTTACACAAACAATAAGAATGGCTGAAGCCGTAAACTGGAGGATTACAAGGCCTTTCCGCACTAGTAGCGCACCACCACTTTGTTTTTGGGAAGGCGAAAGCACAGATCTGGGTGAAAAACGAGATAAGTACAATGCCGGATACGAACCGGCTACAAGGGTTAAGATAATCCAAAGGATACTTAACGCAAAAAAGGACGCGCCGTTAAAAAGCAATGCTTGTTCCAGGTGTTGACCAGTTAGTTGATTGAACCAGGGGAGTGCTAATACCGCAAAACATCCTCCTATACCTATTGAGATAACGGTAATCACTGCGGTTTCAATGTAAAATTGAGCAACAAGTACGCTCTTATTTGCTCCCAAGGTTTTGTTTATTCCAATTTCTTTGGAACGTTTTTGAGAACGGGCAGTGGTAAGATTCATATAATTGATACAAGCAATGCACAAGATGACGATAGCCAAAAGCGAGAGGTTAATAATTTCCCGAATGTCACCTATTCGAGTAGCATAGGAGTCAGAGAACCCTGCTGAGTACAGGTGTATTTTTTGGAAGGGTTGCAGGGAAAAGGAATACCATTGCTCTTCTTTGGGTACATGCTTATCCAAAATCTTTTGAAGCTGTTGTGCCACAGCAATAGGAGAAATCGCTTTCTCAAAGCCTACCAGAGTTTCAAAGCTAGCGTTGCCCCAGCCTGGGTTTCGTGAAAACGGCGTTGTATTAAAAGATCCAATAGCGTTAAAACGATAACTGCTATTTTGCGGTTGATTTTTATAAACTGCGACAACCTCAAGTTCGATCCTGTTGTCCACTTTTAGACGCTTTCCAAGGGGGTCAATAGTACCAAAATAGCGTTCCGCGGCATGCTGCGAGAGTGCAATAGTATTTGGCCTATGTAGCTCATTTGAGTTACCTCTCAGTAATTGAATTTGCAAGATATCTACTATTTCCGGGTCGCACCAGTACAGTTCATCCTCCACGTAACTGGTGTTACCTACATCTATATAGGCATTTTCTCCGAAGCCGTTTTTTAAGATACGGCTTGCAACCTTTATATTGGGAAGTTCATTTTTTAGTGTTGGTGCCAACACAGGAGGGACGTTTGCCCAAACCTCTTCATAAGAGGCATCATTCGTATGCAATACTACACGGTATACCGGAACGGTAGTGTTGAGTTGCTGGTCAAAGCCTAGTTCATGCCGCACAAAAACAAAAAGCACTAAGGCTATCGCCACGCCTAAAGAAAGCCCGAAAATATTAATTGTTGAAAAGAGCGGGTTATTCTTTAGATTTCGCCATGCGATTTTCAGATGGTTCTTAAACATAATCTTCCGTTTTTAACTCTGATACCAGAAGGGATTGACTATTCCGTTCGCAGACTTTTTACGGGATTCATCAGGGCCGCTTTTATACTTTTTAAGCTGATGGTGACAAAGGCAATTGCCATTGTGCACAGGCCAGCGACCAAGAACACCCACCACTGAATCTGGATGCGATAACTAAAATCTTCCAGCCACAAATTCATTAGGTAATAGCTTAGGGGAAAGGCGATGAACAGGGCGACCACCACCCACTTTAGAAAATCCTTGGCAAGGAGTTGTACGATTTGGGTTACGGTTGATCCCAAAACCTTACGGACCCCGATTTCCTTAAAGCGCTGTTCTGCGGTAAAGGTGACTAGCCCAAACAGGCCTAAACAAGCAACTAAAATAGTTAGTACGGCAAAAAACTGGAGTATAGTTTTCGTATTACTTTCTTTACGATAGGTTTCCTGATAAAGTTCGTCCAAAAAGGCATATTCAAAGGTTTCGCCGGATTTAAGGGCATCCCATTGCGTTTTTATAGTCTGTACCAGATTGGCTATGTCCTGGGTTTGAGCCCTGACGATTAAACCATAATAGGGGTTGTGGTCCATGATCAAAGGTTCAATAACCTCATGGAGGGATCTGGAATGAAAATCCCTGACCACCCCTACTATGGTAAGGTCTTGTCTTCCTCCCTTGTTGTCAGTGGACACAGAGAGGGTTTGGCCTACTGGGTCGCCCTCAAATCCAAAGGTCTTTACTGCGGTTTGGTTAATGATGATGTTATTTCTTTCATTACCAAAGTCCTTTGAAAAATTACGTCCATTGACAATTTCCATACCCAAGGTTGGGATGTAGGCTTCATCAATATGATAGGTGTTTGTCCTTAGGGTCTGTGGAATCTGGTGTTTTGTGGTCACTATATTAATACTCTGATCGCTAGGTCCTGCTGGAACAAACGCCGAATTAGAAGCGGAGAGTACCCGCGCATCTTGCTGAACGATCTCCTTAAATGCTTTTAAGTCATCTCCCAGATGACCTGCCGAACGGATGACAATCATTTGTTCGCGGTTATAACCAACATCCTTATTTAGAACGTAATTCATTTGATTGGAAACCACCAAAGTGGCGATGATCAGCGTAATAGACACTATAAACTGAAACACTACTAAGGCATTGCGAACGGCTGAACTACCGCTGGGCACAAATCGTTTTTTTAAAGCCGTTACCGGTCTAAAGGACGACATGAAAAAAGCTGGGTAACTACCTGCCATCAAAGCAACTAAAACCATTAGCCCACCAACTACTACCAAAAAGCTGGGGGAAAATATTTGTAGCAATTTAAATTCGGTATTGGCGATATTGTTGAAATAAGGAAGGGCCAATGCCCACAAGAGCAGTCCAATCAAGGTTCCTGCCAAACTGGCCAGTAAGGCCTCGGCCAAAAATTGGAAGACCAGTTGCCTCTGTTTGGAGCCCAATACCTTGCGCATACCAATTTCTCTACTACGTTTCCTCGCTACTGCCGTGGAAAGGTTCATAAAATTAATACAGGCAATCACCAACATAAATAGCGCAATTGCCCCAAACATATAGACCGTTTTACTATTACCATGTTTTATGTGATCGCTCTTGACCTCTGAAAAATGGATAGCAGAAAGTGGTTCTGCATAGAGGCCTACCCTATTCCCGCTGGAGAGAAACTCCTCCTGTGACATCCCCAAGGCCTGTTGTAATTGTTCTCCCATATATTTTTTAACAATCTCAGGGAGGTTGTCTTGCAGGCGTTCCAAGTTTGAGGTTGTGTTTAACAATACATAAGTGAGATAGTTGCCACTGATCCAACTCTGGCCAGCGGCCCCTTTATTGCTACTCATGGAGGCATAGAGCTGATAATCAAAATGAGAGTTTTTGGGCAGATCGGCCATTACGCCTGTCACCGTATAAATACCATCGTTGTGCATATAACCATCCGTTGTGTAGAAGCCTATCCCCTCTATCTCTAAAGTCTTTCCGATCGGGTCTTCATTACCGAAATACCGCCGTGCCTGGCTCTCAGTTACAATGAGGGAGTTGGGCTTTTCCAGGGCTGTTTTAGTGTCACCCTTGAGTAAGGGTAAGGTAAAAATCCGGAAGAAATCGGGGTCTACAAAGGCAAACTGGCCATGGCGCAGGCTATTTTCTTTGTAGGTCACCTTGGGTTCACCAACGTAACGGATTCTGGCAGCGCTTTTTACCTCTGGCAGATCCTGTACTAGAGCCGATGCTACCGGGGAGGGCGTGGTAGCTTCCTCAATGATCTCGTCCCCAATCTTTGCTTTTAGGACTATTCGTGCAATTCGATCTCCCTTTTGGTGAAAGCGGTCGTAGGAAAGCTCATAGGTTACATAGCGTCCAATAGTAAGACAGGAAGCAACACCAATGGCGAGGCCTAAAATGTTAATGGCCGTAAACACTTTTCGTTTCAACAGGTTACGCCAGGCAATTTTAAGGTAGTTGCGTATCATCGTTAATTGGTTTAAAGTCTTGGTTCTTCTATCTACTATCTTTTGTTTAAATTATTCCGTCCGCAAACTCTTAACCGGATTTGCAATAGCAGCATTTATGCTCTGATAGCTTACCGTGACAAGGGCGATGAAAACAGCCAAGACGCCCGAAAGCAATAAGGCCCACCAAGGGATACTTACCCGAAAGGCAAAATCTTCTAACCATCTATCCATGGCAAACCAACCCAAGGGCAGGGCTACTAAAATGGCAATGCCTACCAGTCTTAAAAAATCGAAGGACAGCCTTAAGGTAATCTGACTAACACTGGCACCGAGCACTTTTCGAATGCCTATTTCCTTTACCCGTTTTTGAGCATTAAAAGCAGTAAGGCCAAACAACCCCAAACAGGCAATGAGGATGGACAATACAGTAAAGGCCATAAATATCTGGCCCAAACGTTGTTCGGCCTCATAGCTATCATTAAAGGAATCATCCAAAAAATAGTAAGAGAAGGGTTGGCCAGGAGCCATTTCATCCCAGATTCCCTCAATTTGTGCTATAGTCTGGCTAATGCTTCCTTCCCTTAGCTTAACGTTTAAGCGACTGGCAAAGTTACCAGGCATAATGCTAAGGGCGCTGATGTCATTTCGCAAAGATTCGAAATGGAAGTTTTTAATGATCCCGATAACGGTATAGATACGTTCTTGACCTTGATCAACAATATTGTATACCAATTGTTTGCCCAAAATATCCTCAGGAGTACTTTCCAAAATGGAAACGGCGGTTTCGTTCAATAATATAGCTGTGGAGTCTGAGGCAAACTGAGGATCAAAATTACGCCCGGCAATAATTTCAAGCCCAAGGGTAGTTACGTAATCATAATCTGCCTGCCATTCCTGCATGTTGATCGCTTTCTCCTGATCTCGATTTTCAGCCCTCAAAAAGGAGGTATCACTGCGTGATGAAGGAGTGGGCAAATAGCTGCTCAATGTAGCATTTTGAATTTGAGCCAAACCTTTAACGGCCCTTTTAAAAGTTTGCCGTTTTTCCGCACTCATACTGTAAACATTGTTAATTACCAATACCTGGTCTTTGCCAAAACCCACATCTTTGTTTTTGATGTAGCGCAATTGTTGGTAGACTACTAAAGTGGCAACGATCAAAAAAATTGAAATGGCAAATTGAAAAACCACCAAAAAATTACGGGTTCTACCTCCTCCTATACTTTTATCACCGCTGCCTTTCAGCACTTTTACGGGGACAAAACGCGACATAAAGAAGGCAGGGTAACTGCCTGAGGCCAACCCCAGGAGAAAAGTGGCAACCAAAAGGATGCCCCAAAACCACGGATTGGTAAAAGGGATTTGCAATGCCTTGTTCGAAAGGACGTTAAAAAAAGGAAGCAAAATGGAACTAATGATCAAAGCCAACAATAACGAGCCAAAAGTGATCAATCCGGATTCCGTTAAAAATTGCCGTACCAGCCCCAATCTTGGGGAGCCCAAAGTTTTACGAATGCCCACCTCTTTGGCTCTTTTTAAAGATTGTGCTGTGGAAAGATTCATAAAATTGATGCTCGCCAAAACAATCAAAAAGAGTCCAATTACACCTAAAACATAGAGGTTTTTAATATCACTATTCTGGCTGAATTCCGGATACCGATGGGAATACAAGTGGATGTCTGTAAGTGGAATAGTGCTGTATTTTATGTAGTTACCCGAAGCTTCGAATTGTTCCCGTGTTACTCCGGGGAAATACCTTTGCGCATAAGGAATGACATAGGTGTCGATCATATCGTCCATCCCTTTTTGAATATCGGAGGGTGGGTTGCCAGGTTTCATTTTGATCAAGGTGTAGTAGTTGTGGCTGGTCCATTCGCCAGCTTGAGCATCAGCATAGCCAGGCATGGCTAAGAACAATTTACGGTCTTGTAAAAAGGAATTTTTTGGCAAGTCTTCGATGACACCGCTTACCGTATACGTTTGGTCATCTTCCAGAACCATGGTCTGACCTAAAGCCTCATTTATTGGAAAGAATTTTTCGGCTAAACTGCGCGATATCACCATAGTATTGGGTTGGTCCAAGGCTGTTGTTTTATCGCCGTAAAGCAGATTCAAACCGAGCATAGAAAACATACTGGTTTCGGCATAGGTTACCCCGGATTCTTTAACATTGTTGGGGGCATCACTTTTTTTGATCAGTACACTACCGATATTGCGAAAACGGGTAGCTAGTTCTACTTGAGGCAGATTGGTCATCAAGGCTTTGGCCATGGGAGCAGAGACTTCAGGGGTACTGGTGACTTCCCCTCCAAACTTAATATCTGCATTTACCCGATGGATTCGATTAGCATCCCCGAACATCTTGTCATAGCTCAGTTCATCGTAAATATAAAGTCCGATAAGTAAAGCGCCTGCCATGCCAACAGCAAGGCCAAAAGTATTTAAAAAGGTAAAGAACGGCTGTTTTTTTAGGCTTCTCCAGGCTATTTTCAATTGGTTTATTACCACAATCTTATTGTTTTGGTCATTGTGTTATTCCATTACCGGAATAGTGTTATCTATGGTATAGCAGGCGTAAACCGAAAACACTACGGTTAACGCACTTGGCACGCCAATACTCAATCCAATAGTGTTTAGCGACGAGCGGGTTAGGTCCTTCCAGAGATTTCGTATTGAAATTTTGAAATGGTTGGTAAACATGAGTATGGTCTTAAGGGTCATAGCAGGAGTTTAAGCAAACCCCACCAATCGAAGTGGGTCGATTATCGTGCCAAAACACAAAAAATTGATATACAATATTTTATAAAAAAACAGGGTTTAAAAATGTCAAATATTTTGACAAAACCTGTACAAAATATTTACAGGGTATTACACCCAATTGTTATTCGGTTTTAAGACTTTGCACAGGATTAGCGATTGCTGCCTTTAATGCTTGTGAACTCACGGATAGCCAAGCTATGACTACTGAGGTTACGGCTGCACCTATAAATATCCAAATGCTTAAATGAATTTTATATGCAAATTGACTAAGCCATTCTTGCATGAACAGGTAAGAAAGTGGTAAGGCTATAACAATGGACATTAGGACGAGTCGAACAAAATCTTTTGAGAGTAGTATTACGATAGTTCCTACACTTGCCCCGAGAACTTTTCGAATACCAATTTCCTTAACTCTACGTTCTGCTGTAAAGGCGGCCAGGCCAAAGAGACCAAGGCAGGAAATAATAATGGCAAAACCAGCAAAGTAAGAAGATAATTGACCCACTCGTTTTTCAGAGGAGTACAGGGCTTGGTAATTCTGATCTAAATACGAGTAATTTAAGGTATACCCTGGCGCAAATTTTTCAAATAATGCTTCAATTTTAGCGATGGCCTTTTCCTCTTTACCCCTGGCCAATCTTGCCGCGATATAATACGTACTTGCTAAACGAAAGTAGGCGGGTTCTACCGTCTGATGGAGTGATTGGTAGTGAAAGTCTTCAAGAACACCAACGATTTCCAAATAAAAATCTGGTGAAAGTTTCACCCGCTGTCCAATAGCTTCTTTTGGCGAGAATCCCATAATTTTTGCGGCGGTTTCATTAATAACCATTTTGGTAGTATCTGTTGAGAATTCCCTGCTGAACCATCTCCCTTCAGCCATTTGAAAATCCATGGTTTTATACAAATCATAGTCTACAAAGAACCGTTCAAAAATCACGTGCTCTTCAGCTGCTTTTCCTTCCCAATCAAGCCCCGGATTGGTACTCACACTTCCCAATAGATCATGGCTCGTCCCTCCGGCGTGAACAACTTCTGGAATTTTTTTTAGTGCATTGAAAAATGCTTCACTTCGGTTTGAAATAGTTCCCTCCTGAGGGAAGAAAATGATATTTTCTTGATCATAGCCCAGGTGTTTGTTCGTCAGGTACTGTGTTTGGTTATGTATGACGGTCACTCCAACAATAAGTATGATGGTTATGGAGAATTGGAACACGACCAAACCTCTTCTTGCCCATAGTTCACCTGAGGAATTCTTGATTTCATTTTTAAGAACGGCTATTGGTCTGAAGTGGGTGAGGTAAAATGCGGGATAGCTTCCGGCAATGCAACCTGTTAGTAAAGCCGCACCTACTGCGATTGCTATTAACTCTGGTGTTAGGGTAAGTTCAATGGCCTTACCCGTAAGCGTATTAAAAGGGGTAAGAAGCAGGGCGGCCAGTCCGTAAGCGATAAGCATAGATAGGAAGGCGATAAAAAGGGCCTCTCCAATATATTGACCAATTAGTCCTATTCGTCCCGCACCAATCGTCTTGCGAATCCCAACTTCTTGCGCGCGCTTGGAGGCACGTGCGGTAGAAAGGTTCATGAAGTTTATACAGGCAATGATCAGAATAAAAACCGCAATGATTGAAAATAGCCAAACATAATCTATACGCCCCCCATCAGGGACTCCATTGGCATAATGGCCATAGAGGTATTGCTCTGCGTATTTTTTAAGGAAAAGTTCGGTTTTGCTTTTCGAGACTTTTGATTTGACATATGCAGAAATTTTATCGGAAGCTAATGCTGCATTCACTCCCTCATTTAGCACTACAAAGGTAAGCGGGCCACTGTTTGCCCAGTCGTTTGCCCAATCTGCCTGGTCTAAAAAACTTTGTAAAGGCAGCACAAAATCAAATTGATAGGTAGATTTGTTGCTGATATTTTCAAAGATCCCATTAACAATAAAGTTTTCATTTTCCCCTACCTGTATACTTTTGCCCATAGCATTTTCAACATTGCTAAATAGCTTTTTGGCAACATCCCTTGAAATACATATTGAAGATGGGTCATTTAATACGTTATTCGGATTTCCTAAAATAAGGGGATACGTGAAAATATTGAAAAAGTCTTTTCCAACATGATACCCATTTTCTCGTATGAAGGTGTTGTTGTACGAGAGCACGGTAGGGAAGATCCACGTTGTGGTTGCTGCATACTGAACATCCGGAAAATCAGTTTTTAAAGATGCCCCCAAAAGTCCGGGAGTATTTTCTGAAACCGACGTTCCACTAGCATAATTCTCCACTGCCATCACTTGGTAAAGGCGATCTTCCTTGTCATGAAACGCGTCTATTAAGAATTCATCTTGAACCCACAGGGATATCAAAAAAGCGCACGTCATACCGGAGGTAAGTCCAATGATGTTAATTAAAAAGCTTGTTTTGTACTTGATAAAATTTCTGAAGGCTACTAAAAAACCCAATCGTAACATAATAAATGGCTTATTTTTTATTCTGTTCTTAAACTTTTCACAGGATTCACAATTGCTGCTTTAATGCTTTGATAGCCAACGGTAATAACGGCAATAGCAATGGCCAAAAACCCTGCTAGCAAAAGCATCCACCATTGAATTTCAATGCGATAGGAAAAGTCTTCCAACCATTTGTTCATGGCATACCATCCTATAGGGAGCGCAATAAAGATGGCCAGGCCTACCATTTTTAGAAAGTCTGTGGTCAACCGATAGGATATTTGGCTTACCGTGGCCCCCAGCACCTTGCGGATACCTATTTCTTTGGTTCGTTTTTGGGCGTTGAAAGTGGCCAAGCCAAACAATCCAAGACAGGCAATTACTATGGAAAGTACTGTGAAAACAGAAAAAATCTGGCCCAATCGATGCTCGGCTTCATAGCTGTTGTTAAAAGAATCATCCAAAAAATAGTAATTAAAAGGTTGACCCGGAGCTAGGGTATTCCAAAGACGTTCTATCTCCGAAACAGTAGACATAATATCTGGGGTTTCTAACTTTATCGCCATTGTACCGGGAAAGTTCCCTATGGTAAGGCATAATGCTTCAATAGTATTCCGCATGGAATCGTAATGGAAGTTTTTGACTACACCTATGATCGGCTGGAAGGTGGTATCTCCCTCATTGGCACCAAGGTCTGAAGAAATCCGAAGTCCGATGGCATCTTCAGCGCTCACATCCAGCGTTCGTAAGGCGGCCTCGTTTATAATAATGGCAGTAGAATCTGTTGGAATAGTAGTATTAAAATCTCTACCTGCAATTAGCTCCAAACCAAGTGTGGAGAGGTAATCATGGTCTATCCTCCAATTTTCCATGTTTATCGCATTTTCCTGGCTGGCCTTTTCCTTAAAAAAGGTCATACTGCTTCGGTCGGAAGGGGTAGGAAGAAAGCTGCTTAGCGTTACCTTTTTTACCTGACTTAGCCGTAGAATTTCCTTTTTTAATATTTGTTCCTGACCCTTAGTGTTGTTTACATCTTCTACCACCAGGACTTGATCTTTGCTGTACCCTAATTCCTTATTTTGAATAAAGTTCAATTGTTGGTACACTACTACAGTTGCTACAATTAAAAGAATGGAAATTGCAAATTGAAAAACAACCAGTGAATTTCGGATTTTGGCTCCACTAATATCCGAAAGACCACTTCCTTTCAACACCTTTACAGGAATGAATCTTGACATAAAAAAAGCAGGATAGCCACCGGATAAAAGGCCCAACATAAGTGTAGCTGAACACAGAATTATCCAAAATATCGGGTTCGAAAAAGGAATGGAGACCGCCTTGCCCGCCAGCTCATTAAAGACAGGCAATACCAAAAATGAGACACCCACAGCAAGTAGAAGGGAGAGGAAACAGATCAATCCCGATTCCGTGAGGAATTGACGGACCAGATCGGATTTGTTGGATCCCAAGGTCTTTCGTACACCTACTTCTTTGGCTCTTTTCAGGGAACCAGCAGTGGATAAGTTCATGAAGTTGACGCTTGCCAATACCACTAGAAAAAAGGCTATAAATGAAAGTATGTAAACATTTTGGATACTGCCATTGGGACTTAACTCTTGCACCTTACTGGAGTGCAAATGAATATCCGTAAGAGGTAGTGTAGCGTAATTGATATAATTTCCAGCAGCCTTAAAGGATTCTTCGGTCATCCCGGGGAAAAAATCCTGGACCCATGGGATCAAGTATTTTCCAAACAGTGCGTTCAATTTGGTATCAAACCCTTCCATACGCGCTGATGGAACCATTTTTATAAAGGTGAAATAATTGTGACTCCCCCAATGTCCAATTTGCGCAAATTGAAAACCAGACATGGCCATAAAAACAGAATGGTCTCTTAAGAACGAATTCTTGGGAAAGTCTTCAATTACACCAGTTACTGTGTAGGTCTCCGAATTGTTGATCAGCATATTTTGACCCAGGGCGTTAGTAACCCCAAAATGTTTCTCCGCAGCGGTACGTGTAAGCACTAAGGTATTGGGTTCGGACAATGCTGTGTTGGCATCGCCTGCTAATAGTTTTATTCCAAACATTTTAAACAGGGTAGAATCGGCAAAAGTTGAATGCAGTTCCTTTACATTTACTGAGACATTTGCCTTTCTAAGCAGTAGACTTCCCCGGTCCAGAAAACGAGTTGCTAGTTCTACTTCAGGGTAATCTTGGACCAGCGTGGCGCCCATAGGTTCAGGAGTCTGGGCTAGTTCTTCTGCCAAACCTCCAAATTTACTTACGGCATCAATACGGTAAATGCGTTCAGCATCGGTAAACATATTGTCATAATGCAATTCATCATGAATATATAGTGCTATGAGTAATGCTCCCGCCATACCAATAGCGAGGCCAAAAGTATTCAGAAAGGTAAAGAAGGGCTGTTTTTTTAAGCTCCTCCATGCTGTTTTTAAATAATTTCTCCACATGACGATTTGTTTTTTGATGATTGTTATTCTGTTCTTAGACTTTTAACCGGATCAATAATTGCAGCACGGATAGCTTGAAAACTTATGGTAATTAAAGCAATCCCAAGGGTTAGTATCCCTGTGAAAACAAAGATCCATCCCGAGATATCGATCCTGTACGTAAAATCGGAAAGCCAGTTTTGCATGAGGTAATATGCGATAGGGGATGCTACTAGTACCGCTAAAGCAACCAGTTTTAGGAAGTCCTTAGAAATTAATGAAGTAATACTTTTAACACTGGCCCCTAATACCTTTCGAATTCCGATTTCCTTAGTGCGCTGCTTCGCAATAAAAGAAGCCAAACCGAAAAGGCCCAAGCAAGACACAAGAATGGAGATCCATGCGAAGTAATAGGTCAACTTTCCGGTAAGGACCTCGGTCCTATAAATGGCCGCATATTCCTGATCTAAAAATGCGTAGTGTAGAGGTAAATCCGGCAAAACTTTTTGAAAGACACCATCCAAGTTGGCCAACCCTTCTTGGGTTTTACCTTCTCTAAATTTCACGAACATAGTTCCTGCATCATTAGGATCGAGGAAAAAAACGGTAGGTTGTATCGGTTCGTAGAGAGAGGTGTTATGAAAATCCTTAACCACGCCAATAATTTGCCGCTGATCTCCCCAAACCTGGATAGTTTTCCCTACAGGATCAGTTAATGCCATAATGGCTGCAGCCTTCTGGTTGATGACCACATTAACGGTATCAACACTTGTTTCTCTGTAATAATTTCCCTGGACAAGAGGAACGTTGAACACTTCCGGAAAGTTATGTGCCGTCCATAACAAGGCAAATTCAATGTTCTCTTGATCTACGGTTTTCTTTGGCCAAACCACCCCACTTGATGAAGCTCTTATGTCCAAAGGTGAGGGCCCTACCAAGGTGACATCTTCAACTGCATTTTTGGATAACAATTCATGGCGTAATACGCTGTATTTATTTGTGAGTGCTTCATCCTGATGAATGGAGACAATGTTGTTTCGGGCAATACCCAGGTCTTTTGTGTTGATATAATCAACCTGCAGCTTAACAATTATTGCTGCCACGATAAGTAGGATGGTAAGTCCGAATTGAAATACTACCAAACCTTTTCTAAAAGAGGCCGCCCCCTTTTTTTCCCGGCTATTTCCCTTAAGCGCCTTGATCGGTTGGAATGAAGAGATTACAATAGCAGGATATCCCCCGGAGAATAAAGTGGTTAGCAAAAAAAGGGAAAGGAGCGCAATCCAAATGATGGGTGTTGAGAGATTCACGTGCAGATCCTTACCTACAAAGTCACTTACTTGAGGCAAAAGATATAGGGTAGACACTATAGCCAAGGCAAACGAGATTGTCGTAATGATGGCGGTTTCGGTAAAAAATTGGGTAATCAATACTTTTTTTCGTGCACCAACCACCTTTCGTATGCCTATCTCCCCAGCACGTTTGGTAGCGGAAACAGTGGAAAGGTTGATAAAATTAATGCAAGACACAAGTAACAAAAAGAGGGCTGCTGCACTGAAGATGCGCACATATTCTATTCGTCCACCGGCAACTTGAGCCTGTTCGTCAAACTTGCCGTAGAGATAACTGTCTGAGAATTTCTGGAGAAAACATCCTTCCTTGTTTTCCCCACTAATGTTTTCCTGAAATAGGGTATTGAGTTTTTCAGCAACCAGTTTTGGGTTGGCCCCATCCTTTAGTACTAAAACACCCTGCATACCATTGTTTCCCCAATCCATCATCCATTCGTTATCTTTTAGATGTTTTTCAAAACTGTAGTAAAAATCATTTTGAATAGAAGAAGATGCTGGTAAGTTCTGAAAGACCGCTTCTACGATGAAATCTCCATTATCAAGAATATGGATGTTCTTGCCAATAGCGGTAGTGGTCCAGGAATTCCCCCATATCCGCTCTGCGAGACGCTCGGATATTGCAATGGCTTCGGGTTTTTGATCAAGCTGTTGGATATCCCCTTGTATTACCGGAAAAGAAAATCCTGAAAAATAATCAGCATTGGCGAACGTCCCAGTAGCCCGATAATCTATATTTTCAATTTTCAGATTGTCCTCAAAGGAAAAACCTACAGGTAAAAATTGTTCAACTTCGGGCAATTGCTCTTTGGCGTTTTTTAATAATGGGTAAGCAGTGTTCTGGTAAACGTCAAAGACCCCTTCTTCCAGGGGGATTGTTCTTTTCACAAGAAATAGGCGATCCTCATTTTTATGAAACGTATCTGTATTTAGTTCACAGTATACCCATAAAAGCATCAAGAACGAAGCTGTTAACGCAATAAAAAGTCCAAAAATGTTGATACTAAAATATCCGCGGTTCTTAAGCAGGTTCCTCCATGCGGTTTTTAAATGGTTCTTGAACATGACGTATGGTTTTTTTGATTATTCACTTCTCAATACTTCTACGGGATTCGCTGAGGCCGCTTTAAAGCTCTGCCAGCTTACCGTTATTATAGCAATAATCAATGCGGTACTACCTGCCGAAGCAAAGACCCACCAATGTATTGTTGTCTTGTAAGCAAAGTCTTCTAACCATTTACTCATGATCCACCATCCAATAGGAGTAGCAATTGCTATGGAAACTAGAACCAGCCTTAAAAAACCATAGGTTAAAAGGCGAATAATCCCTTGTGTTGAGGAACCAAGAACCTTGCGAATCCCGATTTCTTTAAGACGTTGGGCTGTGGTAAAAGTGGTGATCCCGAGTAGGCCTAAACAGGCGATGAGAATGGCTATAAAGGAAAAATACGTGAACAGAGAACCGACCAGAGATTCTCTTAGATACAAGGTATCAAATGCGTCGTCTAAAAAAAAGAATTCAAAAGGCCTGTTCGGCGCAAAGGCTTTTATCTCGCCCTCTATCTGTTCAATTGTTGTGGCAATATTATCCCCAGAAAGCTGTACTAAAATATTATCCATAAAATAGCTTTCCGGAGAAATGGTTAGGATTAAAGGTTGGATTTTATCATGTAAGGATTGCATATGAAAATCCTTAACAACGCCAATTAGGTTGCCAGCTTTCTGACCGGAGGATGAAATACCGGTCATAGTTATTTCTACATTTTCTACATCTTCGATCCCAAACTTTGCCGCAGCCGTTTCGTTCATTACGAAAGCCATTGTGGAATCTGTTCCGTGTTCTGTGGAAAAACCTCTTCCTTTTAGAACGGTCATATCCAATGTGGGGATTATGCTCTCATCCACCACAAGGGTATTCGCATTAGATCTAAGTACTTCTCCCTTGTGTTTGATAGCGGTATTGAAATCATAAAAGCCCTTTTCCCAGGGAAAATTTGAAATAGCAGAGATCGCATTAACGCCATTTAATGCAAGGATATTCGCTTTAACCGTGCTAAAACTGTTTTGAACAGCTTCATCTCGAACCGGAATTACAAGTATTTGATTCTGTTGTATTCCTAAGTTCTTGTTCTTAATGTACTGTAGTTGGGAGTGCATGATAGTGGTTGAAATGATAAGAACAACGGCAATTATGAATTGGAAGACTAATAATGAAGATTGGACAGAGGATGTTTTTTTACCTTTAAAAAGTAATTTGCCCTTTCCTTTTAAGAAAGCAACCGGTTTAAACTTGGAAATCACTAACAATGGGATTGTGGAAATAAGCAAACTCATTAAAAGCAGTAACCCTATAATGTACACAATCAAGCCTTCAGTAAGCATAGAGACAAGCTCAAGTTGAGCGCCCATAATACTATTGAAAACTGGTAGGAATAGCGCACTCCAGCCAACGGCTATGAGTAAGGAAATAAAGAGAAAAGAAAAACTTTCCAATAAGGTCTGCCTCCAAATATTGCTGTTTTGTGCGCCTAATACTTTTTGAATTCCCACTGCTTTAAGGCGTAGTACTATTTTTGCAAGGAATAAATTGATAAAATTAAATGCGGCGATGAGCAGTATTACAATACCCACCCCAATAAACAGGTAAAGCACACTTTTATCGACTGTGGGGTTAAGTTGATTTTCTAAATCGGAAAAATGAATTTCCCTGAGGGACTGGACAGAATGGGAGCGGGATTTGGCAATATTTTCTGGAAGTATCTCTTTTTCCAGGGATTGGATCTGGCGGATAAGTTCTGTTGTCTGACTGTTTGTGTTCGTTTTTATAAAGCTATACACCGGAGGATAATACCAGGTGTTACTCAGATCTGCTATCCAGGTGCCGATGATATCTTCAGCTGCCTTCATGGGAACGATAAAATCAAATTGTATACTGGATTGCTCAGGGAGGTCTGCAATGACCCCTACCACATTAAAGACATGATTTTCTTCCACACGAAGCACGCTGCCCAGAATATTTTCATCTCCAAAATATTTTCGGGCAATTGTCTCTGTAATCAAAATATTATTTGGAGCTTCTAAAGCTTGGTTCTTATCTCCTAAAACAAGAGGAAAAGTAAAGACATCAAAAAAGTTGTTGTCAACATAAAAAAATCGAGACTCTTGAAAAACTGAAGTGTTTTCGGGATTACTAATGCTTACACTTTGAGGTAGCATACTAACGGTTTCGTTTTCAAAGGATAGTTTCGATCCCAAAACCGGGGCGTATGCCATAAATGAATTTGCAAAATCGCGTTTAATACCCTCTTCCGAGATTTCATGCGTAGTGATCCTGTAGATGTTGTCGGCTTCCGAATGAAAGGAATCATATCCCAGTTCATTGTTAACAAACAGGAAGATCACCATGCAACAGGCTATTGACACTGAGAGGCCAAAAAGGTTTATTGCCGTATTCATACGATCCCTTGTTGCTCGGCGTACGATGGTTTTTAAATGGTTCTTTATCATAAGGATCCTTTTATGGCCCTAACTTTCGGGACATTACTTCAATTATTCCGTTCTCAGGCTTCGTATAGGATTAGCCAGTGCCGCTCTAGTGGTCTGATAACTTATTGTTAAGAGGGTAACGAGTATAATTGCCAAAATGGCAATGGCAAAATGCCACCAATAGATCTCTGTCCTGTAGGTGTAGCTTTCTAACCACTGGTTCATTACATACCACGTAAAGGGGGTGGCGATAAGCCCTGCTACCAAAATGAGCTTAAGAAAATCAACAGAAAATAAAGTGAGGATATCGGCTACACTACTCCCCAACACTTTACGAATGCCTATTTCCTTGGTGCGTTGACTAACAAAGAAGAGGATGAGCCCGTATAGTCCCATGCAACCAATGAAAATTGCCAGTCCTGAAAAAACTTTGGATAATGATAAGTACCGTTGCTCGGTCTCATACTGTTCGGCTACTCGCTCATCTAAAAAGCGATAGTCAAAAATATGATTGGGAAAGGTCTGTACCCATTCCTTTTCCAGTTGTTCTAATGTAGCCTTAGTGTTTAGGTGGTTTATTTTAATCCCAAACTCATTGTACCACATCACATAAGGCGCAATGAAAATAGGTTTAATTTCATCTGTGAAACTGCTGTCGTGAAAATCCTTTACAACTCCAACAATAGTAGCTTCAATACGCTCTCCGTTTACGGCAAGTGTTTTGCCCAATACTTCTTCTGCAGAAGCTGCTCCTACTTTTTCTAAAAACTTTTCGTTAACAAGCATCTCCCGTATAGAATCGTTTTTAAAGAAATTACGCCCTCCAGCAAGAGGAATGTTGAAAGTATTTAAATAATCTTCATCCCCTACTTTTATCGAAATACTGAAATCTTCTCGTTCAGGCCGATTATTATATTTTAGGGAAGTATCCCAAAAGTTGTTCGATCCTCCGGGACTGGTCAAACATCCAGACACCTTTTGTACGCCCACTACATTTTTCAAACGTTCTTTTAGACCATAATACTTCTCAGAGTCCATGGTCTCCGGTACTTCTAGCATTACAATAGACTCCTTATCAAAACCTAAATCACTTTTCGTAGCATATTGGATTTGCCTTGAAATGACCAAAGTAGCCACAATAAGGGCGATTGAAATCACAAATTGGGTAACAACCAAGACTTTTCTGGTACCAACACCACCGGTATCATTGTGGTGAAGCTTCCCTTTCAATGCCAGAATAGGAACTATTTTGGATAGCAATAGCCCCGGATAACTTCCGGATAAAAAGGAAACCAAAACGAGTAACACAAACAAAAAAATAAAAACAGGAACGCTTATGAGGTTTTCTATATTTAGTTGTATTTCAAAGAGATTATTAAAAGCGGGAAGAAAAAGAATTGCTAAGGCCACACCTACTACTATTGCGAATACACTGATAAGGAAGGTTTCGCTCATAAATTGCCAGAAAAGCTGCCTCCTAAAACTCCCCAACACTTTACGGATCCCTATTTCCCTGGAGCGATAAAAGGCTTGTGCCGTGGAGATATTTATAAAATTGATGCTAGCAATAACAATCAAGAAGAGCCCGATGATACCAAAAATGAGTAAGAATACGGGATTTAAGCCTCCGTACTCCGAATTAAGATGAATTTCAGACAAAGGCTGAAGCTTATAAACGTGCATATTCCTGCTATTCGGTCTATGTTTTTTGGGAAGTTCAAGCAATGCAGTTTCAATAGTGGCAATATCTTGATTGGGTTTCAAGAGGGTATAACACTGTAAATTGCTAGTGATACCCCCCCAATTTTCTCCATGGGCAAATGAAGAATACGTTTCAAGATTGTCAAAGGCAATAAAGATATCGCCTTCTAGGAAAGAAGCACTGGGAAGGTCTTTCAAAACCCCTGTGATCTCAATAGTTTCAGTATTTTCTAATACGAAGGTTTTACCTATAACATCAGTATTTCCAAAAAGTTCAAGTGCCTCGCTTTCCGTTATTACTGCTGTGTTGGGAGCTGAAAGGGAAATGGCATTGCTACCGTCAACCAATGGGAAATTGAAGATCTTGAAAAAATCATCTTCAGCAAACCGGATATCTCTTTTGTACTTATTGATGTTCCCATTCCGTTCAACATCAATAACCAAACCTTCCCTGTCCACAATTTTGGCTGCTTTTTCCGCATAGGCGTAATCTTCACGAAATACTTTGGCAAAAGCGGGAGGGACACTTGCAGTATAGCCAATGCCATCCAAATGTTCTTCCGTAGCCATTCTATAAATGCGGTCCTGGTTGGGATGAAAATCATCAAAAGAAAGATGGTATTGTAAAAAAAGAAAGATCAATATGGCACTGCCAAAACCAATGGCAAGCCCCAAGATGTTAATTGCGGTAAAAACTTTTCGTTTCCAGAGGTTGCGCCAGGCAATTTTTAAATTGTTCTTTAACATGATTGCTCGTTTTTTAATGTTTATTCTGTCCGTAAGCTTTTAACAGGATTAACAACGGCCGCTTTAATGGCCTGAAGGCTAACGGTAATTATGGTAATGAGTAAAACGATCAATATGGTAACCGCAAAGATCCACCAACTTACTTCTGTTCGATACGCATATTTTTCAATCCATCCCTGCATAAAATAATATCCTACAGGAATGGAAACAACACATGAAATGAGCACCAACAGTACAAAGTCTTTGGAGAGTAAGTGCCAAAGACTATACACGGATGCTCCCAATACTTTGCGAACCCCTATTTCTTTGGTTCGTTGTTCTGCCACATAGGATGCAAGACCAAATATGCCAAGACAGCTTATGAAGATTGCTAAAAAGGCAAAAAAGCTGGCGAGCTTTCCAGTTCGTTCTTCATTAATAAAATTCCTTTCATATTCCTCATCCAAGAAGGTATAGGTGAATAGGCTTTCGGAATCGTACTTGCCGAAAATAGATGCTATATGTGTTAGTGCTTCTCTGGTGTTCCCGCCTTTGCGTATTTTGATGTTCACAAAGTTTAGGAACCTGCCATAATGGAGTACAAATAGCATAGGGCGTACCTGGTCATAGGGGGATTGTGTCACCATATCCTTTATGACCCCTATAATCTTGTAGTTTCCGTTGGTACCCCATTGTATCCTTTCTCCCACAGGATCTTTTAGTCCCATATACTCCACCGCTGTTTCATTGACAATAAAGGCGAGGGAATCGCTCTTAAAATCACGAGAAAAGTTGCGACCTTCCTTTAGTTCCCAATCTACCATTTCCCCGTAGCCATAGGTAGCCCGTAGGGTGTTAAATTCCTCACTCATATTGGGATCTTTTCCTTTCCAGGTAAAACCACTGTTTGTTGTAAACGTTCCTGTTATCAGTACATCGGAAGCGGCCACTTCTTTGATGTCACTTGAACGCAATAGCTCATCTCGCAACGTATCAAAACGGGTAATGATTTCTGAAGTATTGATGGGAACGTACAGTAATTGTTCCCTATCGTAGCCTACAGGCCTGTTCTTTACATGTTCCAGCTGTCTGAAAATGGTTATGGTTCCGATGATGAGCAATACCGAGATGGCAAACTGAAAAACCACCAAGACCTTTCGTAAACGAGCGGCGCCTTGACCCCCATGAAAGGAGCCTTTTAGCACCTTAACAGGCTGATAGGAAGAAAGATAAAATGCGGGGTAACTGCCTGAAACGATAGCGGTAAACAAAATAAACAACAGTGCTACCCCCCAAAACGGCATACTATCCCAGGGGATACCCATTGTTCTACCAGTAAGATCATTAAAATAAGGTTGTACCAGTAATACTACGATAAAAGCGGTAACAAAAGCAAAAGTCACAGCCAAAAAGGACTCAAACAAAAATTGCGTAATCAACTGATTTTTTATTGACCCTATGGTTTTTCGTATACCTACTTCTTTAGCCCTTTTTACTGATTTGGCAGTAGTCAGGTTCATAAAGTTGATACAGGCAAGTAACAAAATAAATACACCTATACAGCCAAATAGCCATACGCGTTCAATAGCTCCCCCGGTATTGACTCCATTTTCAAACTCAGAGTACAGGTGCCATTTGCGCATAGGATGGAGATGTAGGGCAGGTTTGTTTGTAACTGTGTTGGGGCCGTCTTTAATGTTATTATACTTTACATCTTTGATCAGTTCGGAGACAGTTGCCCAATCTGCTCCTTCCTTCATTTGCGCGTAAACTTGAAACCAATTGTTTCCCCATTCAAGGCGTTCCTCGAAATTTGCAGTAGTACTAAGAAGTTGCCAAGGCACTATAAAACCGAGATTCGAAAAGGTGCTGTTTTGAGGCAGATCTTCATATATTCCAGCTACTTCTGCCTCCATGCTGGTGCCTATTTTTACAATTTGACCCATAGGATCGGTCTCTCCGAAAAGAGTTGCTGCCGTAGAGGCCGATATAAGCATTGAAGTTGGGTTTTGCAGTGCATCCCGGGTACCTTTGATCATTTGTAGCGATAACATATCTGCAATTCCAGGTTCCATATAATTTCCCGGTAGGGATACTTTATGCTCGCCTACTGCTAATTGTTCGTTTCCAATAAATGAAGCGGTGACCACGTGTTCAAAATAGTCGCCATAGCTATCTCTGAGTGCGGGAGCCAATTGCATAGGTTGAAACACTCCAGTGCTGATCTCATCACCAAATGTTTGGTCCTGCATTACTTGTACTATGGAGTTGTAGTTATTAAATTTTGAGTTGAAAGAGAGCTCTCCATATATCCAAAGACCTATAAGTAGGGCGGCTGCCATTCCAATGGTTAACCCCAGAATATTTAAAAGGGAATGTCCTTTTTGATTGAGAAGTGATCTCCAGGCAATTTTTAGATAGTTTTTAAACATGGCAGTCGTTTTTATATGGATCGTAATCATGTAAATCGATATTCATGCCATATTGTAAGTATTTAATAAACAATACTTTACAAATAAGTAGAATAGAATTTTGTAAAAATTTTTGACAAGGCCGTCAAGTATTTATACAAGAAGGCGCACCGGTAGGAACGCTTCCGCAAAAGGAAGAAGTCCGTCTTAACTGGTTAGAACCGGCCTAATCTGTGCGTAAGCTCTTTACCGGATTGGCGATAGCCGCGCTAACCGCTTGGAAACTTACTGTAAGCAGGGCAATAAGTAGGGCAGTTGCTCCCGCTAAAACAAATACTACCCACCCAATATCAATTCGGTAAGCAAAACCATTCAACCAGTTAGACATTATCCAAAAAGCTATCGGAAAAGCGATAACCAGTGCCAATACCACCAGCATTAAAAAGTCTTTGGACAGCATTTGTGTGATGTTCATCACACTGGCACCCAACACCTTGCGCACACCAATTTCTTTTTTTCGCTGTTCAGCAATAAAGGCGGTCAATCCAAATAGCCCTAGACAGGCTACAATAATGGCTAACAGACTGAACATAACACTTACTCGTGCGATCCTTTTCTCTCTTTCGTACAACCGTTCCAAATTCTGATCCAAAAAGGAATAATTAAAGTCAAGGTTCGGCGCTATTTTTAAGAAAGATGTTTTTAACTGTGTTAAGGTATTGGTCAAATTTCCCGAATTAAATCGCACCAACAGGTATGACTTTGCCTCATTCGTATGGTTGTGAAAGGCGTATGCTCCAATAGGTTGATGCAAAGAAGCAAAATTGAAGTCCTTGACCACACCGGCAATTCTGCTAGTGGTACTATTAAAGATACTTACCTGCTTCCCGATGGCTTCTTCCGGGGAATATCCCAAATACGCGATAGCCGTTTCATTCAAGATAACATTAACTATCGTGTCGTTTGGACTTTTTTGCTGAGGCAAGGTTTTTCCCGCCAAAAGCTTCAATTTTAGCACATTGATGATGTTGGCATCTGTAGTATTTGTTTGGATACCCAAACCGCGTTCTCCGTCGCTTACATTTTTTTGCAAAACATAACCGCTTACGTCCATTCCAGGATATCCCTGGGCAAAAGCAACTGCATTAACATCAGCATTTTTTATAAATTCTTGGATCAACGCATCTTTATTTTCATCTCCCCTTAAACCCCTTGTTGAAATAGCCATGATATTTTCCGGGGAAAACCCTAACTTTTTATTTTGTATGTATTTGGTTTGTTGATAGATAACCAAAACGCCTACAATTAAGGCCGTGGAAGCGGCAAATTGTAAGACAACCAATCCCTTGCGAAACATTACGTTACCTTGATCTTGCTTTGAAGATGGCGATAGGATTTCCCTGGGCAAAAATTTTGAAAGGTATAATGAAGGGTATAGGCCGGAAATTAAAGTGGTTGCGAACCAAATGCCCAATACAACCCATAAAAAGGTACGGTTTGCCAGAAGATGGATGGTCAATTGCTGATTGGTTAGTGTATTAAAAGCGGGCAACAATAGTATGGCCAATACAATGCCCAATACAATTGCTATTGCTGTTATCAATGCAGTTTCCACGTAAAACCGGAGCGCTAGCGATTGGGATAAGGCGCCCAAGGTTTTGCTAATGCCTACCTCTTTTGATCGTTTTTGGGATCTTGCCGTTGTGAGATTCATATAATTGATACAGGCAATTAGGAGCACAAGTACAGCCAGAAAACCGAGGTTTTGAACCTCAGTAATATCCCCAATTTTAGAAGCATAGGAATTTTGGTATGAAGCGGAATATAAATGTACACGCTCAAAGGGCTGTAGTGACAAACTATACCATTGGTCTTCCTTGGAAACCTTAGCATCCAACATCTTATCCATCTGGGCAATAGTCGCCTCCATAGTGGCATTTTCCTGTAACAAGCAATAGGTCTCAAAGCTTAAATTGCCCCAGGATTTTCTGTCGTAAAACCAGGAACCGTTGCTGGAGGCCATTACATGGGCATCTAGGGTGCTATTCTTGGGAAAATCTCTATAAATGCCTGTTACTTCAAGTTGTTGGCGATTGTCTACAAGAAGGGTTTTACCTATGGGATCTACGCCATTGAAGTATTTTTGAGCCGCCGATTCCGATAGAATCACAGTGTTAGGTCTACTGAGTACATCTGCAGCTTTTCCTTTCACCAATGGAATATCAAAAATGGTCAACAGTTCCTTGTCCACCCAAAAGAACATATCCGCTGTATAATTCTGGTCGTTTGCCCGAATAGCAGCGGTATTGCCAAAATTGTGCTTGTACACCCTTGCTGCACTTTCAACATTGGTAATCTCATCCATTAGGGCTGAAGCCATTATAGGTGGTGAGGTTACCCAGGTTTCGTTGTTAAACTGGCTGTTTATTTCTGTCAAAACCCTATAGATCCGCTCTTTTTTGGGATACATGGTATTGAAACTTAGTTCGTTTGAAATAAACAGAAACAATACGATGGTAATGGTTAATCCTAGGGAAAGACCGATGATATTGATCAACGAAAACAACCGATTTGTTTTCAGGTTTCGCCAAGCAATTTTTAAATAGCTTTTTATCATAACTGAGGATTTTTGATCAAACAGGTGTTTTATTCGGTACGCAAACTTTTTATCGGGTTTTCCAGGGCCACTTTTACAGTTTGATAGCTTATAGTGATAAAGGTCAATGTCAAGACAATCAGTATTGAAACGGCAAAATGCCACCAACGGATTTCGGTTCTGTAGGCGTATCCTTCCAACCAAAGTTCCATGAAATACCAGGCAAAGGGTATGGCAATAGCCCCTGCAATGAGCATTAATTTTAAAAAATCTACAAAGAACAAGTTTAGAATACTGGTAATATCACTGCCAAGGACTTTTCTGATCCCAACTTCCTTTTTTCGTTGCCCCACAAAGAAAAGGATAAGGCCATATAATCCCATACAGCCTATAATAATGGCCAATCCGGAAAAGACTTTTGACAGGGAAAGATAGCGCTGCTCGGTTGCATACTGTTCTGCTACCCTATCGTCCAAAAACCAATACTCGAATACATAACCTGAAAAAGCCTCTGACCATGTGGTATCGAATTGATCGAGTATGGCTTTTGCGTTGGAGGCGTCTATTTTTAAAGCTATTTCCCCGTACCAGTTGGTGTTGGGTGTTATAAATACAGGATTGATATCCTGGGTGAAGCTTTGGTCATGAAAATTTTTGGTCACCCCTACAATAGTAGCTTTAACATCACCTCCGGCGGCCTCAAGCTTTTGACCTAAGACCTCATCAAAAGAAGTGAAACCCATTTTTTCAACAAATCTTTCATTGACCAATACTTCGGTTGGGGAATCACTTTTAATAAAGTTTCTACCGGCAACTAACGGGATATTAAAAGTCTTTAAATAGTTGATATCCCCAATTTTGGCCTGAACACCAAACTCTTCGTGATTTGGTCTGTTCCCGAATTTGACATTTGTACTCCAACTGTTATCCGATGCACCAGGACTTCCAAGACAAGCAGCTACGTTACGAACCCCCGGAATACCCTGGAATCGCTCTTTAAGTCCATTAAGTGGAATAGGATCAATTTCCTTGGGAATGTTAACCATAACAATGGATTCCTTCTCAAAACCAAGATCAGTGTTTATGGCATAATCAATTTGTTTGGAAATAATAATCGTAGCGGCAATCAATACAATGGATATTGAAAATTGAAGGACTACTAAGACCTTTCGTGTAGATTGACCTCCTATGTCCTTTTGGGTCAGCTTTCCTTTTAAAGCCAAAACCGGTATAATTTTGGCCATCAAGATGCCAGGATAACTTCCCGAAACTAAAGACACAAGTGCCAACAGTAGCAGTAGGAATCCGAAAAACCCAGGGTTTAACAAGTCCCTTAATGACAATTGTAATTGAAAGAGTTCATTGAAAAGAGGCAGCGCCACTTGGGCAAACAAAAAGCCTGCCGCCACGGAAAAGAAACTAAGGACAAAAGCCTCGGAGATAAACTGCCAAAACAAATGACTTTTAACGCTGCCCAGGACTTTTCGAATACCGATTTCCTTGGAACGGTAAAAAGCTTGAGCTGTTGAAATGTTGATAAAGTTAATACACGCTATAGCAATCAAAAAGAGGCCTATAATGGTAAAAATCCAAAGGAGAACAGGATTTAGCCCACCATACAAAGGGTTAACGTGAACGTCCGATAACGGTTGCAGTTTGTAGACATGTTTATTTGTGCTTCTGGGACGGTGTTTTTTTGGAAGTTCCAACAGTGCCGTTTCAATGGCCGTAATATCCTGATTTGGCTTAAGAAGCGCATAACATTCCAAATTTGTGGTGATACCCCCCCAATTTTCACCTGCTGCAAAACCAAAGAAATCCTGTAGGTTTACAAAGGAGATGAAGATTTCCCTATTTAAAAAACTCGTTTCCGGGATGTTTTTCAGCACTCCCGTAATTTGGATGGTGTTATCATTCTCCAACACAAATGTCTTGCCCACGGCATCACTTGTTCCAAATAGCTCTTTGGCAATGTTTTCTGTAATGACGGCTTTGTTTGGGGCATTCAAAAGCACTCCATTGCTGCCATCCAACAAGGGAAAGTTGAAGATATCAAAGAAATCCTGTTCAACAAATGCCACATCGTGTTTAAACTTGGCCCTTGTTGCACCGTTTTTAACGGCCATTACAAAACCAAATCGATAAACTATTTTTGCCACCTTTTCGGCATAATCATAGTTCTCTTTAAAGGTATTGGAAAAAGCAGGGGGAACACTAGGTGAAAAATCAATACCATCCTGGTGCTGCTCGCTCACCATTCGGTAAATCCTATCGGAATTGGAATGAAAAGAATCAAAAGAAAGATGATGGCTCAGGAATAAATAGATAAGGAAAGTACTACTAAAACCTATGGCAAGTCCCAGAATATTGATAAAGGAAAAAACCTTTCGTTCATGAAGGTTTCTCCAGGCGATTTTTATATAATTTCTGATCATTGTTCTTTTTTTGACAGCTGTTTTATTCGGTACGCAAACTTTTCACCGGGTTCTGCCGTGCCGCCCGAATCGCCTGAAAGCTTACTGTAAGTACTGTAATCCCCATGGCTCCTACAACCGCGAGACCAAAAATCCACCATTTCAGGATGACTCGATAGGGATAATCTTGCAGCCAACCATTCATAACGTAATAGGAGATCGGAATAGCTATAAAACAGGAAATGGTAACTAACTTCAAAAAGTCTTTTGAGAGCATGTTCCAAACATTTAATACCGAAGCTCCCAATACTTTGCGCACTCCAATTTCTTTGGTGCGTTGTTCCGCTACAAAGGAAGTGAGCCCAAATAATCCCAAACAACTAATTAAAATAGCTAAAGCCGTAAATATTCCGGATAAGCTTCCAATGCGCTCTTCTGCGGCAAACTTTTCGCCATACTCCTCATCTACAAATTGGTATTCAAATGGAATATCGGGGAAGTGTTGTTTGAACACGCGCTCGATGATTGCCACATTTTGGCTGGCACTTTGTTTAGGATTCAGCCGGAGATTGTAATAACTGAAATTCTCAAAACGATCATACACATACACGCCTTGTTTAACGGGCTCATAAGGAGATTGGGCAATCATATCTTCTACAACACCTATGATCTTCATGGGCGGATCCGGATCCTCCTCGTCATCATCTTTTATAAGCTTTCCTACAGGATTTTCCATGCCAAGGTACCGTTTCGCCGTTTCATTGATCAAGACCCCTAAGGAATCGGAAGCGAGATCTCTGGAGAAATCTCTCCCTTCTACGATCTTAAGGTTAAGGGTTTGTGCATATTCCGGAGAGACCTCTGTCCAGGCAAGGTCTTCCTGGAAACCATCAGGTTTTCCTTCCCAGGTAAATCCACCTCTGTTTGACCATATTCGGGTCGTTGGGCTACTGGAAGTAGCCATGGCCACTACCGCTCCTGAGTTGATAAACTCGTTTCGCATTACGTCGGTTTTCCCTTCAAAGTCCGCACTAAAGGTGGGGACTTGAATCAGGCCTTCTTTATCATACCCAATAGGACGGTTTTTGGCATAATTGATTTGCTGCATTACAATCACAGTTCCAATAATAAAAGCTACAGAAACTGTAAATTGAAGCACCACCAGGATCTTTCTCGGTAAACCCGAATATTTTCCACCTTGAAATGTACCTTTTAAAACTTCTACCGGCCGGAATGAAGACAGATACAAGGCGGGATAACTTCCGGCCAGTAACGAGGTAAACACTATAAAAATTAACGAGAGTAACCAAAAGGCAGGTTGCGTCCAGGGGAATTCAATTTCCTTTCGCGCCAGATCGTTAAAACCATTAAGGGATAAAAGCACGATTACCATTGCAACAAAAAATGCGAAAAGCACAATCAAAAAGGATTCGCTTAAAAACTGATTGATCAATTGCCCACGGTGGGAGCCAATAGACTTTCGTATACCTACCTCCTTCGCCCGCTTTTCTGATCGGGCCGTACTTAAGTTCATAAAGTTGATACAGGCCAACAACAACACAAACAAGCCAATAATCCCAAAAAGCCAAACGTATTTTATACGGCCGCCTACCTGTTTGCCATTTTCGAAGTTTCCATGCAGATACCAATCTTTCATTGGGTGAAGAAAAATCTGTGGATTGAATTCGGCCGTATCTTCGTTGAGATCCTTTTTTACATTTCTTATTTTAGCGGACACCCCAACCATATCGGTATTTTTGGCAATTTTCACAAACATTTGAAAGGAATTGTTCCCCCAATTATCGTCCGCCTCTTGTACCCATTCCCTCACGGATACATAGTGTTCCCAGGGAATTAGATAATCGGTGTCATTGAATGAATTATTAACAGGGATATCTTCATAAACTGCAGTAACCATAAGGTCATACTGATTGCTAGCCTTAACTACCTTCCCTATTGGATCTTCATTTCCGAAAAGCGCCTCCGCAGCAGATTCCGATAGCATAATGGAGTTGATTTCCCGAAGACCATCTTTTTCGCCTTTGGTAATCGTTAACTCTAATAATTCTGGCCCCAGACGTTGTATATAATTTCCCGTTCTGGAAATGTTGGTCTCTCCATATTTTAAATAAAGGCTACTGGTCCAGGAACACATTAGCAAGTGCTCGAAATTATCGTTATAGCCTTCCCGCAATGCATTTTCAAGGGGACGCGGGATAGCTGGCCCGGTCCCGGTTTGTCCATTAAAGGTTTGGGATTGATACACCTGGGCGATCCGGTCACCGTCCTGAAAATAGTCGTTATGGGTGATCTCATCTTCTATCCATAACCCAATGATCAGCGTTACCGCCATACCAAGCGCTAGCCCACCAATGTTAATGGCAGAGTAGGCTTTGTTCTTTAGCAGGTTTCTCCAACCGATTTTTAAATAATTTTTAAACATGATCGTTCGTTTTTTGATTACTCGGTTCTTAGACTTTTCACTGGATTGGCAGTTGCCGATTTTACGGATTGAAAACTTACAGTTAACAGCGCTATAATCGTAACTGTCATAAATGGAATTGCAAAGTAGGTCCAGTGGAGATTAATTCTAAAGGCATATCCATTAAGCCAATTGGTAATAATATACCATGCCAGGGGTATGGAAATAACAAATGCCAGTAACAACAACATCGCAAATTCCTTATAGAGAAGGGTTAAAATCCGGATTACGGATGCTCCTAACACCTTTCGTACTCCAATTTCCTTTGTACGCTGTGATGTTGTGTACGAAGCCAATCCGAACAAGCCAAGACAAGCTACGAAAATGGCCAAGGAAGTAAAAATTCCAAATGCGCTCCCAAATTGTTGATCTGCTTTATACTGTTCATTAAACCGTTCATCCAGAAAGAAATACTCAAAAGTGTTTCCGGGGAAAAACTTTTCCCATTCAGATTGGACTACAGCGAGGGTTTTTTCTAGCTGACTGGTTTGAACTTTTATTGAAAAAAAGCCGTAAACATCAGGATTTAGAACAAGAATGAGGGGTTCGTAGGCATCGCGAAGTGATTCTTGATGAAAATTTTCAATTACACCGACAACTTCGCATTGGTCTCCCCAGAATTCGATTTGCTCTCCTATAGCGTCTGTTGGATTGGTAAATCCTAACTGTTCAATTCCCTTTCTATTGAAAATTACATTTGTTCTTTGTGAACCGAAGTCTTCTGAGAATGCTCGGCCTGCAACCATTGTGGCATCAAAAAGATCTATAAAGTCGTGGTCTACTCGAATAAACCGATATTGCTTTTGTTCTGTGTCGTCCTGGCTAACTAAACGTATGCCTCCGGCATTATCACCTGGTCCCGTTCCTGGGACAAAGGAGGATACGGTTACATTTTGAAAGGCCGGATACTGTAAAAGAGTCTCCTTAAAGGCTATTCTGTTATTGGAATAGGTGGAATCCACTTCAATAGGAGGAGGAAGTACTACGGTTTGGGAAATATCAATACCCAAAGACTGATTCCGCATAAACTGAATTTGCTTGTAGATTACCAGTGAACCTATTAGCAAAAAAAGCGAGGCAGCAAATTGAAATATTACCAAACCTTTTCGCAATCCGACACCTTTGTTAGCCCCGGACATATTACCTTTTAATACTTCAACGGGTTTAAACTTAGAGAGAACCAAGGCAGGATAAAACCCTGACAGGAAGACGCCAACAACATACAAAAAGAATAACCCCAACCAAAAATAATAATGCGAAAACAAACTGTATGAGACTTGTTGGCCGGATAAACTATTGAAGGCTGGTAATGCCAAGCTTATTAATAGCAAAGCAAGAATTATGGCCAAACTGTTGAACAAGGCAGATTCAAAAAAGAATTGCACCATTAAGTGTTTTCGTTGTGATCCAACAGATTTTCGAACACCAACTTCCCGTGCTCGGCTGATGGCTCGAGATGTAGCTAAATTGATGTAGTTTACCCAGGCAATAACTATAACGAATATGGCAACGCCTAACAGCAAATACGCAGTTTTCGAATCCCCTGTGGGACCTGGCTCTCCTATATTGTTAGAATACAGATGTATATCGGTCAAGGGCTTTAAATAATAGGTTACCGAAGAATTAAATCGTTGAAGTACTTCCCCTACTTCATCCTCTACAATAGGCGGAAATTTGACCTCCACATTTGCAGGGCTTACACCTTCTTTAAGCAACACATAGGTTAAACACCCATCCCAAGTCCAAGCCTCCTCAGGGGTATTTTCTCCATTAGAATCAGACACTACTCGATCGACAAAAGTGGTATAGGAAACTAAAAAATCAGGTTGTAACTGGGTATTAGGAGGCATATCCGCAAATACTCCTGTAATCCTATAAGCGCTCTCCCCGCTACCAGGAAGTATTTTACCGACCACATTTGTTGAACCAAATATCTTAAGTGCGGTACTTTGAGAAATAGCAGCGGTATAGGGTTCTGTTAAAAGGCCTTCGGTTTTACCCTGAAGAAGAGGGCATGAAAAAACGGTAAAAAAAGAATTCGTAGCAAAAAAAACATTGTCAATTTTCAAAGGGAGATTTTCCACTTCAACAACAATGTCTTCGGTCTCAACCACCTTTACATACGCTTCAATTTCCGGAATTTTTTCGGCAAAAGAGTTTCCAACCGCATAAGCACCAGCTGCCCATTGGGTTGAAAGTTTTCCATTATCATACCTATCCTGATGCACTCGATAAATCCGGTCTTTCTTTTCATGGAAGTTTTCATAGCTGAACTCAAACATTACATATTGCAGGATTAACAGACATGCGGTTATCCCAATAGCCAAACCACCAATATTAATCGTGGAATACACTCTGTTTTTGATCAGGTTACGCCAAGCAATTTTTAAATAGTTTTTAAACATGATGTTTGTTTTTGATTACTCGGTTCTTAAATTTTTGTAAGGTTGTGTCAGTGCTGCTGATATCGACTGATAGCTTATCGTAAAAATTGCAATAACTACCGCTATTATTGAACCTACTGCCAACACTTCCCAACTAATATCAATTTTGTAAGCGAAATCCTGTAACCAGCGATTCATGATATACCAAGAGACGGGAATGGCTATAGCAGCCGCAATCAGAATAAGCGTAACAAAATTGAGGGTGAGTAGCTTGTATATTCCTTGTAATGTAGCACCCAAAACCATTCGGATACTGATTTCCTTTTTCCGTTGTTCCACCATAAATGCAGATAAGGCAAAAAGTCCCAAACAAGCTACAAAAATGGCTAGAATGGCAAACGAGACGAATATTTGTTTGATGCGGTGGACATTGTTGTACATTTTTGCAAAGGAATCGTCCATAAAGGCATAACGCATTTGCATGTTGGGCATCAACGTTTTCCATCTGCTTTCTATGGAGGACAATAATGCTCCAATATCTGCTGTTGCTATTTTCACCGAGGTTATCGTTGGGCTGGTTCCTAGGAAAAAACAAAGTGGCTCTACTTTCTGTTTGAAGGAGCTGAAGTTAAAATCTTCAACCACACCAATAATTTCGTATACCTCTCCATACCTGGATATTCTTTTGCCAATGGGGTTTTTCAAGTTTAATTTTTGTACCATGGTCTGGTTGACAATTGTGGCTTGTTCATCTGAACTTCTTTCCTCGGAAAAATTCCTTCCCTCCACTAGCTTCATTCCCAAAGTTTCCAGATAGTCATCATCAATGAGCCAAGCCTGGCCAAAAACGGTTTCATCAATGTTATCCCGCCCTTCATTTAAAAAACCATTACCATTTCTTTTGGTGTTCTCCAGCGGGAGGTAGTCACTTACACTTACACTTTTAACTCCGTTAAGTCCTTTTAGTTCTTCTTTAAAAGTAGCTATACGATCTCCCAGCATATGGGTCCCATATAGTTGAATAACCTGATCTTTCTCGAATCCAATTTTTGAATTAAGGATGAAATTCAATTGTTGGTTTACAATCAATGTCCCGATGATGAGAACAATTGAAATGGCAAACTGAAAAATAACCAAACCACTTCGAAGACTACTGGACTTACTTCCTATAGCTAATTTACCTTTAAGCACAGCGCTAGGCTTAAACTTAGACAAGTAAAAAGAAGGATACAACCCAGCAATGAACCCCACCACTAAAGAACCTATTAAAATACTTAGGGTAAACCATGGATTTGTCCATGGAATTTGCAGCGCTTTTCCAGATATCTCCCGGAACAACGGCATTATTAGAAAAGACAGAGCAGTTCCTATTATGAAAGCAATAAAGGTTATTAAAATAGATTCGGTAAGGAACTGACCAATGAGATAGTTTTTTGAAGAACCCACTACCTTTTTGATACCCACTTCTTTGGCCCTATTTGCAGATTTGGCAGTAGATAGGTTAACAAAGTTAATACTGGCAATGACCAATATAAAAACCGCAATAATACCAAAGATTGAAATAACTTTTATGTCATTCCGCTTCCCTGCTTCAAAGGCAATGTTATTTGAATACAAATTAATGTCCGTAAGGGGCTGTAATTGAATACTAAAGCTTTCTTCTTCATTATCCGGAATCACAAAGCCACTGGCTTCATAAGCAGGTCTTAGATAGTCATTAATTAAGGTATGGGATAGTTTTTTTTGAAATGAGGTAACATCCGTACCGGGTTGTAATTGTATATACGTTGGATAGTTATTTTGTATCCACCTTGTTTGTTCGCCCTCTCCAAACTCAACACCCGACAACGTCAATAAAAAATCATAATTCATATGGGAGTTACTGGCAAAATCTTCCATTACGGCCGTAATACGAAAAGGCTGATCGTCATTGCCATTCAAATAGATAGAACGGCCAACAGGATTACTATCGCCAAAGTACTTTTTAGAAATGGGTTCAGATATTACAAGGGTATTTGGTTCTGATAAAGCAGATCTTTTTTCACCATAGATCATATCAATGTCCATAATGTCTATAATGGCTTGGTCTGCATAACTAAAACCTTTTTCATGATGCTGCATTTCCTGCCCGTCTATGCGTATTTCGTTGCTGCCGGCTCCATAAAACAAATCGTTGTCATTCAATCTACCGGCATTGATCACTTCTGGGAAATCATCCATTACGGTTGAAGCCGTATTAGCCGAAAAGTGAATCCCGTCGTCAATTTTCCCTTCAAGAATATCCCTATTCAACATTCTATAAACCTGAGAAGAATGGGTTACCGCTTTATCGTAACTGCTTTCGTGTAAAATATAGATAGCAATAAGCATGCAGGCAGCAACACCAATACTCAAACCAACAACATTGATAAGAGTAAACCCTTTGTTTTTTACGAGATTTCTCCAACCGATTTTTAAATAGTTTTTAAACATGATTGTTTGTTTTTTGATTGCTTATTCAATTCGTAAGCTCTTTACTGGATTAGATAGCGCAGCTTTAAGGCTTTGGTAGGTAATCGTTATAGCAGCAATTAGTACAGCGATACCCCCGGCAGCAAAGAAAATAGACCAACGTAATTGTATATGGTAGGCAAAATCTTCTAACCATCTGGCCATTAAATACCAACCTATTGGAGTGGCAATTAAGATGGCCAACAAGACCAGCTTTAGGAATTCCCAGGATATGAGACTTGTTACGCTGGCAACCGAGGCTCCCAAAACTTTCCGAATTCCGATTTCCTTTCTCCTTCGCTCCGAAATAAAGGTGGTTAAACTGAACAAACCCAGACAAGCAATTGTAATGGCAAGCAAAGCAAAAGCATTGAACAATTTTGCTGTTCCCTCAACTGTCTTATGCATTTTAGCAAACTGTTCATCCAAAAAATCATACCGAAACTGAGATGAAGGGCTCATGGTATTCCAAATTTGTTGTATCGACGCCAATGAACCCTCCAAATTTTCAGCGGCCAACTTTGTTGAGATCATTGAATTGGAATTGCCTAGAATTAAGGATGACGAAGCGATGGGATTTTTTAAAGATTCAAAATGAAAATCTTTATATACCCCTATTACTTTCCATTTTAGCTCTTTATTTGTGATCGTAGCCCCTATTCCATTGTTCCCTCCTAGCTTGCTTAAAAATGTCTCACTAACTAGTATTGCGGTGGAGTCTGAGGCAATGGTTTTATCAAAATTTCGTCCTTGGGTTATTTCAATCCCCAGGGTAGGCACATACTCATGATCTACCCCCCATATTTGTGAATTTATCCCTTGTTCTACATTTTGGGTTCCATCTTTCCAAAAAGAATCGGAGTAGCGGGATGTACCCTCAATGGGTAAGTAGTCTCCTATTGAGACCTGTTGGACATCATTTAGTTGTAAGAGTTGCTCTTTGAAAGCATCGATTTTTTTGCCAAGAACATCCGTTCCCTTGATCATCATTACATGCTCCTTATCAAACCCTACATCCTTATCTGAAACAAATTTCATTTGAAGATAGACTACCAGAGTGCAAATGATCAGAATAGACGAAATCATAAATTGAAATACAACAAGAGCATTTCGAAAAGAGTAGTTGCCTTTAGTCACATTCAAATTAGGCTGACCGTTAGATCCAATTTTGAACTTTGATAGATAAACGGAGGGATACAAACCTGTCAAAGCCCCTAAAGCGATGGTGGCAAAAAGAAGAATGACTATATTTCCTGGCGTCCAAAAGGAAAACACTAAAGATTTTCCAGCCAAACTATTTACGAAAGGTAGGAGGAAGTTGGCCAGTAAAACCCCTAAAACCAAGGCTAAAACGCTAAATAGAATGGATTCTGTTAAGAATTGTGAAACGATTTGTTTCTTACCGGCCCCTACTACTTTTCTTAGCCCGATTTCCTTTGATCGTATCGTGTATCGTGCGGTAGATAGGTTGATAAAGTTGATACAGGCAATTAGAACAATTAATATTCCTGATACAGCAAAAAGCCATAAGAGTTGCCTATTCCCATGTGGAAGATTATCTCGTATGTCTTTTGAACTGAGATAGATTTCGGTAATGGGCTGCAATTCATGCTTCAGGTTTTTCGCAATATCTTCGGGGTTGGAAAAATTTCGAGCTGTCCAACTCGGTAAGAAGTATTTGGTGGTAATAGATGATAATTTTTGGTTTACTTCTTGGAGATTTGCATTTTTCGCTAGCCTAACATATACATCATACATATTAGCACCCCAATAGGTCTGTTCACCAGGCCAAAATTCAATGCCTGCCAAAGAAATCAGAAAATCAAAGTCGAGATGAGAATTGGAAGGAAAATCTTCAAATACACCAACAATTTCGTAAAATGTATCCGTGTTGTTGTTGATAATCAATTTTTGCCCTAAGGGATTTGTATTGGGAAAGTATTTTTCGGCTTTGCTTTTTGATAGTAGGAGCGTATTGGGTTGGGCCATTGCGGTAGTATACTCGCCACGAAGCATTGGGATATGCAATAGTTTCAGAAGATCAGGATCTACATAGGCAAAACCCTGTTCATGGAAGTTTTCTTGCTGTTTACTAGGTCGTATCCGATTGAACCAGTTGGCGGGGATATATCTTCCGGCTTTTTCTATTTCAGGATAATCATTTACCAGTGCTTTCGCTAAAGGAGCGGGATAATCTACACCGTAAAAATCCTCTTCCAGGTATTTTGTAGTGACCCGATATAGGTTGCCCTTATCTGGATAAAAGCTATCGTAACTAAGCTCGTGCTTTAAATAAATGCAAAGCAACAAGAATGCGGAAAACCCAAGGGCCAACCCTCCGATTTTAACCAAAGACAATCCTTTTTGTTTCCAAATATGTCGTAACGAGGTTTTTAAATAGTTTTTAAACATGATGTCCCCCTTCTTTATGTGCAGCTATAGTCTTTTGATCCTTGCCCTACCGATAACAATTCCACGATTAATGTTAGGATCCCCCTCATAGCGAACCAAAGCTTCACCAAATGCCGAAAGCTTTATTTTATCTCGCACATTTACTTTAAAGTCACTCTCGCCATAGGCTGTGATTCGGGTAGTGCCATTTAACGCCCCTAAAGTGTTTACCCTACTTTCTCCGTATGCCAAGTACTTCTGTTTTTCTATTGTTCCCGATTTAACTTCTACTTCGCTTTCGCCGTAAATGGTTGTTCGTAATTTATTTACTGCTATTTTGTTGAATATCACCTTAGACTCACCGTAAAGGAGCAATCGGAATTTGTGTCTTTCTATTGGACTATTAAGAGTAATCTGTTGTTCCCCCCTTACGGCAAGGCGTTTTAAGTTTTTGTAATGCACCACAACCCTTGCTTCAGTGCCTTGGTACATAGGGCGTTTGTTTTTTCCGTAGGGTGCTTTATACTTTACCCGTTTTGTTAGGAATTTGGCATCCTCCAGGTAAATACGTAGCGTTTTTCCGTTAACCTCTACTTTTAATTTTTCCAGAGGGATATCCGCATCCTCGATGGATACCTGTTCAACTTCGCCCTCCTCAAAAACCACCTGGATATGAGGGCTTACAATTACCTTTTCAAAGGATTTTACCGTTCTGGTTTCGAGTTGCGCATGCAGTTCACTTATCAGAACAGTCAATAGCACCAATGCCATTGGAAATACTGCGTTTTTTTTCATGATTGTTTTTTGATTGATGAATAAACTCTTCTATACCATAGCACCAATAGCTCTGTTTTGACTTTCTGTAACGATCTGACCATCAAATAGGTTTACTACTCTATGTGCGTAATGTGAATCTCTGTCCGAGTGAGTTACCATTACGATCGTGGTGCCTTCCTGGTTTAATTCAGTTAAAAGGTTCATCACCTCTATACCGTTTTTAGAATCCAGGTTTCCCGTAGGCTCATCCGCTAAGATCAATTTAGGAGTAGTTACCACTGCGCGGGATATGGCAACACGTTGCTGTTGTCCTCCGGAGAGTTGTTGCGGAAAGTGCTTTTGCCGATGGGCAATTTTCATACGCTCCAAGACTGCCATTACCTTTTCC
The DNA here is from genome assembly GCA_038750505.1 of Bacteroidota bacterium. Lineage (GTDB taxonomy): Bacteria > Bacteroidota > Bacteroidia > Flavobacteriales > Flavobacteriaceae > Croceivirga. The sequence goes on from JBCDHD010000008.1 coordinate 175,958, forward strand.
TTTCGTTCCTTTTTCCCCATTTTCAAATAAATAAGAGGAAGCTCTACGTTCTCATATACCGTTAACTCGTCAATAAGGTTAAAGCTCTGAAATACAAAACCGAGATTTCCTTTACGTAGTTGAGTACGTTGGCTCTCACGCAAGCCCGCGACCTCGTGGCCGGCAAAATTGTAACTGCCTTCTGTTGGGTTATCTAACATCCCAATAATGTTTAAAAGTGTAGATTTCCCACAACCGGAAGGACCCATAACGGCAACAAATTCCCCTTGTTCTACCTTGAGATTTACATTGTTTAGGGCCAATGTTTCTACTTCTTCCGTTCTAAAACTCTTTTTTAGGTTTTTGATCTGTATCATTTTTGATCGATTTATTTTAAGACAATTCGTTCTGCTTCTCCGAAGCTATCATAATTAGAGGTTATTACTTGTTCGCCCGGTTGCAATCCTTCTAGCACCTCATAGTACCTAGAGTTTTGCTTTCCAATACGTATGTTTCGTTTTAAGGCCTCGCTGCCATCAGAATTCATGACAAAAACCCACTGGCCCCCTGTACTTTGAAAAAACCCACCTTTTGGAAGTAGTAAAGCATCATTAGAAGCACCAAGTTGCAACCTGATATTATAGGTCTGTCCGGTTCGTATGGTTGCAGGCCTGTTTTCCATAAATACAAGGTCTACCTGAAATCTACCGTTCCTTACCTCCGGATAGACCTTACGCAACCGAAGCGGGTATATAGAATCGTTTCGTTCTAAGACCGCAGTCAAATCCCGCTTTACACGATCTATATAATGCTCATCTATAGCTGCTTCAATTTTAAAATCGGTAAGGACATTGATCTGACCAATGCGTTGTCCTTGGCCGATATTTTGTCCAATTTCTGCATCTAAAAAGCCCAATTGCCCATCTGCCGGAGCTCTTACGTTAAGATGGTCCAGACGTTCATACACCATGGCCAGTGTTTTCTTCATCCGTTCCAGATCCGTATCGAGTCCCGACAACGAGGTTTTCCGTAGGGCATCATCTTGTTCGGTCTGTAATTTTACAATTTCGTATTGTTTTTGCGATAACTCATAGTTTTCCTTGGAGACCAAATACACTTCTTTGGAGATCAACTCATCTTCGTAAAGCGCAAGGTTTTGTTCGTAGTTTCGTTTGGTACGCGTAAGGTCATTTTCAGCCGTAGCCAGATTTCTCCGGCCATCCACTTGTCGCGAATCGAAAGTCAAGCGGGTAGAACGCAGGTCGTTTTGCTTCAACGCGAGGTTACTTTCGCTCTGCAAGATCTGTTCGTACAGGACACTGTTTTCTAAAGTTAGGATGATATCACCCTTTTTAACCATGGCCCCTTCTTCAATTAGCTTTTCGGTTACTCTCCCTCCTTCATAGGCATCCATATAGATGGTGGAGATAGGTGCCACCGAGCCGTTAATGGTGATATAGTCATCAAATTTTCCGTCAACCACCGCAGCAATTGAAAGCTTTTCCTTGTCGGTTCTAAAAGTAGAGACCGAACTGGCGAAAAGGATTTTCCAGCCTACAAACAGCAAGAGTATGGTTAAAGCTATATACCCATAGTGTTTTGGGCGTAATCCTTTTTTCTTTTCTAGTTGTATGTCCATTTTAATTGATGTTAAATATGGGTAGCCCCTTATAAAAATCCAAGGTAGTGGTGTTTACCCGTAATCGTAATTGGGCTTGTAAATTTTGATTTTGAGCGGTCGCAAAAAGATTTTTAGCCTGCCCCAATTCAATGGCATTTATCATGCCTTTTTCATATCTTTTTTGAGCAATAGAAAAGGCAATTTCCTGAGACGTTACTTGCTTTAGCGTCTGTGAGGTTTCCGCCCGTAACGCATCATTTTCTTGTACCAATTGCTGTATAATTTGATACAATTCCTGCTCTTGGATACGTTCGTTGTTTTTGGCACGCTCTACTGCTATTTTTTGTTGTTTTACTCTTGAACGCGAAGCCCATCCATTAAATATAGGCATGTCTAACCTAGCTCCAATAAATCGGAAGGTATTATCGCGGATCTGATCACGAAAAGGAATGGTAACGCCTAAGGTGTCTGTAATGGTTTCAAAGTATCCGGTTCCAATGCCTCCCTGGAGCGATATCGACGGATACAGGCTACCTCTGGTAACGGCCAGCTGTTTTTTTGCAGCATCTACTCTGTATTTCTGGGCTTTAACAGAAGGCATAAATCCTTTAGCAACCGTAAATATGGAATCTGCCTTCATCGTTTCCCACGAAACTTCACTTGGAGTGGGTACTATTTCTGGCTGGATGGAAATCTCACTTTCCCCAACAATGTTCATCGCCTGAAGCAAAACTAGCTTTGCTGCCTTTAATCGATTTTCATTTTGCGTGAGCAACAACCCATCTGCGAGCAGCAGTGATTCTGCTTCATAAAGGTCAGCACCTGCCATAACGCCTAATTCCACCTGCTTTCTTACCAGGTTGTAATTGGTTTGCGAGATGGCAACTTGTTCTTCCGAAATTGTAATAAGCCCTTCTATGAATTGAATGTCATAATAAGCAGCCATCACCCGAAAGGCCAATAGGAACTTCTGTTGCAGACTTTCTTCTACAGCCGCTTTAAATAGGAATTTTGAGGCTTTGATCGTATTTATTTTTTGAAAGCCCTGAAAGAGATCGAAAGCCGAATTAAGATTATAATTATTAGAAAAAAATTCGGTGTTAACAAAGCTGTTATCATCAGGGTTAATGGAACGTCCAAAATTAACAAAGTAATCGGTGGAGCCACTTATAGTGGGTAAGAGGTTCCGAACGGATTGCCGATAGGTTTCTTTGTTGGACTGCGTGTTAAAGTCAAAATCGTTTAGCTGAAGGTTGTGATCAATAGCATAGGTGATGCACTCATCCAAGGTCCAAATCTTCTGAGAAGAAATCGTCATCGAAACCAAAAGCAGTAGGGGCAAAAAGTGTTTTTCTAATCGCATAGTATTTTACTATGCCAAAAAAACAGCCACGACCGTGCCATAAAGTTAAGTCGTTTAAAAACAAATAATTACCGAAGTGTTTGCTTTATGGCCTTGCCATGTGTGTAAAATATTTATACAAAAAGTGTAAAATTATTTAACGCATAAAGCAAGTCGTAACCATGAAGTTGTAGTTTTATTGAAAACGAAGAGCATGGTAAACGCCAAAATTTTGATTGTTGATGATAACAAGAGTGTGTTGAGTGCGCTGGAGATCTTGTTGCAGTTCGAGTATCAGCATGTTCTTACTATTTCAAATCCCAACCAGATCTCATCGTATGCCAACATGAATGAAGTGGATATTGTGCTTTTGGACATGAATTTCTCTGCCGGGGTGAATTCAGGAAATGAAGGATTGTTTTGGTTGAATGAAATAAAGAAAAAGTCACCAAATACTTCAGTGATCATGATGACTGCCTATGGTGCAGTAGATCTCGCAGTTAAAGCACTAAAGCAAGGAGCGGCCGACTTTCTTCTAAAGCCTTGGAATAACGAACGTTTGCTAGCAACAGTTAGGTCTGCCTATGAGCTTCGGAAATCAAAAGAAGAGATCAATCAGCTACGTAAACAGGAAAATAACCTAAAGCAGGTTATCAATGAGGATAAGAACTATATTATTGGCAATTCAAAAGCAATTTCTTCTGTATTGAATCTGGCTAGAAAAGTAGCTAAAACAGATGTGAATGTTTTGATCACTGGGGAGAACGGGACAGGAAAGGAATTAATTGCCCGAGAACTACATCGCCTATCCCAACGCAAGAATGAGGTGTTTATCGGAGTAGACATGGGAGCAATTGCAGAAAACTTATTTGAAAGTGAACTGTTTGGACATTTGAAGGGCTCGTTTACCGATGCTAAAGAAGATAGGGCGGGTAAATTTGAAGCGGCAAATCAAGGATCCCTTTTTTTAGATGAGATTGGGAACCTTTCTTTACCGATGCAAGCCAAACTGCTCTCCGCCATTCAGAACAAAGCCATAGTTCGGGTGGGGTCCAATACCTCCGTAAAAGTGGATATTCGTTTAATATGCGCTACGAACTGTAGTTTAGAACAAATGGTAGCTGATGGGCTGTTTCGAGAAGACCTTTTGTACCGTATAAATACAATTCATATTGAAGTACCTCCGCTTAGAGAGCGTGAAGGAGATATTCTGTTACTTGCAGAATTCTTCTTAAAGCGATTTGGCCAGAAATATGACAAACCCGGCTTACGGATTAACAATCCTGCATTGGAAAAAATGATGGATTATTCCTGGCCCGGAAATATCAGGGAACTGCAGCATACGATGGAACGTGCAGTAATCCTTTCCGAAGGAAATGTTCTAAAGCCTGCGGACTTTCCCTTCCATGCTAAACCCGTGCAGTCGTTGGCAACGGAAATGGTTACCTTAGATGAAATGGAACACCATATGATCACCAAGGCACTGGCCATTCATGACGGGAATTACACTGCAGCGGCTGAACAGTTGGGAGTTTCGCGACAAACCCTCTATAACAAATTGAAAAGATTCAAAAAATAGTGGCTAGTAGAAATTTCTATATCCGCTTGATCATTCAGGTACTGCTTCTTACGGCTACTGCCTTGTTACTTGGGTTTGCCGCCGTAAAGTTGTGGTATGTTACGATTTTCTTTGCCCTAATTCTACTTATTGGTCAGGTATATTCCTTAATTACTTTCATTAACAGTACTAACCGAAAGATTGCCTATTTTTTTGACGCTATAAAAAATGAAGATTTTACGCTGAGATTTCCTGAAAGAGTCTCCATAAAATCATTTAAAGAGCTGAATACAAGTTTAAATCGGGTAAATGGGCTTATTCAGGAAGTACATCTTCAACTACAAATACGGGAAAGGTATTACCAGGAGATCATAAAGCAAGCCAAAATTGGTATTATGACCTATAATGAACAGGGTCATATTCTCTTTACCAATCCCACCTTAGAACGTATATTAAATTACCATCCGCTAAATCATATTAAACAATTAAAGCAAATCGATGAAAAGCTTTACGAGGTATTCGCTTCGTTTCGCCCTTTCGAAAGAAAATTATTCCAATTGACCAATGAACGGGAACAAATTCAATTAGCATTAAAGTCAACGGCATTAGTTTTAGACGAAAAACCTTTGTTATTAATCGTTGTTCAGGATATTAAGCAGGAGCTGGACGAAAAAGAGACTGATTCCTGGATCCGCTTAATACGGGTATTAACCCATGAGATTATGAATACGATCACGCCGATTACTTCTATTTCGGAATCCATCCTGAAATATTATCGTACCCGTGAAGGTAAAGTAGTAGAGCAATTGGATAAGGAAAAGATACTAAGTGCTTCCAGAGGGTTGGAAGTGATTAGAAAACAGGGCGGCGATCTTATGGATTTTGTACAATCGTATCGCAGCTTTCTGAATGTACCTAAACCCGATCGAAAAATTGTTAGTGCCAAAGCCCTCTTGGATAAGGTCAAAGTACTCATGGCCAGGGGCCCTGAGAGCACCATACAGTTAACCTGGAGGAGTGAACCTGAAGATTTGGATTTTTTTATCGATGAGAAACAATTGACCCAAATTTTAATCAACCTTGTTAAAAATGCTATACAATCTTTGGGAAGTAGTGAGAACGGGAAGGTAGCTATTACTGCCGCTATTGATACTAACGATCGTAAGTATATAGAAGTAAAAGACAATGGCCCGGGGATACCGGAACACTTAGCCGATGAAATATTTGTGCCGTTTTTCACCACAAAAGAAGGAGGAACTGGTATTGGCCTCAGTCTTTCCAGACAAATCATGCAGCAACATGGCGGGACCATGAAAATGTTTTCCATTCCTGATGCTGAAACCTCCTTCACATTAACCTTTTAAATGGATTATGAAAGATCAGGTGTATGCGTTTTGTGATACATTCGTAATGGAAAAGATCCTGATGATCCGGAAGGAGATGAAAAGGGTTCAGGAGGCCCTGGGGTCAGAATCAAAAAATACGGCAGGAGATAAACACGAAACCGGCAGGGCAATGCTACAATTGGAACGTGAGAAATTGGGTAAGCGGTTGTTTGAGGCTGAAAGGATGAAAAAGGCACTTCAAAAGGTTACGCATAACAATAGTACGGCGATTGTAACCCTTGGAAGCCTTATTGAAACCGAGGGTCCCTCGTATTACATTGCTATTTCAGCAGGAAAAACCACCATTGGAAATACAGATATCTATTGCATCTCATCGTTAACTCCACTGGGGCAGCTTTTTTTAGGAAAGAAAGTAGGGGATTCTATACACTTCAATCAACAGGAATATCGGATCACAAAGATTTGGTAAGGGGGTATCATTTAACCTTTCTTTACAATTTTTGAAGATAGGGTTGGTTATCTTTAAGAGATTAACCAAAAAATAAAACAATCATGACAACACAAGAAGTGGCAGACCAACTGGTTACACTTTGCCGGGAAGAAAAGTACAAAGAAGCCTATGATCTCTACTCGGATGACGCGGAAAGTATTGAGATGGATGGTATGCCCGGCGAGAAGATAACCAAAGGAAAAGAAAACATTTGGAATGCCTATTTACAGTGGGCAGATGGTATTGTGGAAATTCACGGCGGATCTGTAGGGGACCCGATTGTCGCGGCAAATCACTTTGTGGTACCCATGTCCATGGACGCTACCTTTAAACAAGGAGGAAGATGGGCATTTGACGAATTGTGCATGTATGAGGTGGAGAATGGAAAAATCAAAAAAGCCCAATATTTTTATGAAGTACCAGCCATGTAATGGTTACCGAACACAAAGCAACTAAGCGGGGAAATCTCCGCTTTTTTTATTCCCGGAACGAAATACCTGCGATATTAAAGTCAGAATTATTCTCTTTATTACCGCTTTCATTGTCATACGAATTCACATTTTTTGGCCCTCCCTGACCATAACCAAATCCGGTGGCCTCTATTTCGAGGGAATAGATACGTTCCGTGGAGACAATGTTGATCGGATACTTTCCATAGGAGTTTTCTTCTAGCTTTACCTCCTTCCCAAGACTACTTTCGTCTGCTCCTAATACCCCTTCTGCAACTTTAAGCCCCTCTTTATTAAATCCGGTCCACTTTCCTGTTTCTCCTTCAGGATGTCCTTCATTGGCTCCCATCATCCCAACAATTAATATGATGTCCAATGCCCCGACATCGAAGGTAATTACTATTTTTTCACTAGAACGCACTTCTTGACCTTGATACATTACGTAGTAATCAATCTGATCCCAGCGGGACCCAAGTACGCCAAACCCCTTATCCCTAAATTGCGTATCATAGATGAGCGCTGCGGGGCTACCATCAATAGCAAAAGCTGTAATGGTTACCCCTTCTCCCCAAAATTGAGATCCTTCGCCATCATTGGCTATGATTTCAGGGTTTGCAAATAAGGACACCATAGTTTCTCCTGATGATGTTTCTTCGATAGGTTCCTCTGCGTCATTTTCATTTTCCGAGAGAGCATCATCTATCGCTTCAGTTTCGTCTTCAGCAGCAATAGCTGGAGTGGCTTCAGTGTCTTCGCATGACGTTAGGAATACATAGCAATTACAAAGCACGGTGAGGTAAAGAAAACGTCTTTTCATAACTATAGTGTTTGGGTAAAATAGTAACGGAATAGTTAATAAGTACGGTATGTTTTACTCCAAAAAATCGATAAAATACAAGAGATAGGGCAAAACATTGCAGCTTAAAAATCAGGAGGCTTTCGATTGGCCTTTTTCTTGGATGCTATCTTTTTAGATTGTAATCGTTTTTCAATAGCGGATTTTGAGGGCGTTGTAGGCCTCCTTTTTTTCGGCACCTTTAGATTGCTCTGAAGTATATCCAAAAAGCGTTTTGTAAGGATTCCTTTGTTTTTATGTTGGCTCCGGGTTTCATCACATTGTAGTACTAACAGCCCTTTTTTGTTCAGCCTTCCCGATAGGCGCTTTACGAGCCGTTCTTTTTCAGTTGTAGTTAGTCCTCCGGAAGCCTCAATGTTAAAACATAACACTACTTTACTGGAAACCTTATTCACATGCTGCCCTCCGGGGCCACTACTTCTTGCAGCCTGGAATTTTAGCTCCCCGAGTACTATTTTCTTATCCACTGTTCTCGGGCTATGCGATTACGAAGTGTTTCCGACGCCATTTTTAGTGCGATCCGGGTTCCTGGCAGAATTGACTTGCTATGTTGGAACCAAATAGGTAATTCGGTTTCGTGTAGTGCCTTAATAAGATAAAACCCCCCTTTAAAAAAGTTCTCTTTAACCTCAACTTGAAGCGGGGCTTGGGGAGTTACAGCCAGCTCATGCGGATAGACAATAAGGGGTTTATCCGAAAAGTAATTCGGGTTTAAAAAATGAAGAGGTATAGTATTGGCATCCCCAAATAACGAGGCTATGTAGGTGGTTTTAGGATAATCATAGATCGTTTTGATGGGACCCGAATCTACGATTTTCCCCTCTTTTATAATTATGCCCTGCCCTGCAAAAGGCAACACATCCTCAGGATCATGCGTTGCGTTGATCACGGTAATCCCTTTTTCGCTGAGGTAAGGGAACAAAGATTGTCGCAAAGTGTTCTTTTTGAATTGGTCAATACTACTAAAGGGTTCATCCAGGAGTAATAGCTTGGGTTCTTCGGCAAGGGCTCTCGCTATAGCTACCCTTTGTTTTTGTCCACCGCTCAGGTTTTTGATTTTAACCTTGGCATAGTTCAACAGTTCTATGATTTCTAATAATTCCATGATTCTGTCATGGTGTTCTTCTTGATGAAATACCGATAAATGTTGACCAATATTCTCGTAAACCGTTGTGTAGGGCATCAACTCCCGATCCTGTGCTACATACTTCATATATGCTTCGCCCGGAACAAGGTTAAAATTAGGGCCAAGAACTCTTTTATTTTCCCAATGGATTGCTCCTTTTTTAATTTCTAGTTTACCGTATAGTGCTTTGAGCAGTGTACTTTTTCCCGAACCACTTTCACCGAGGATCGCTAAATGCCCTCCTTTCTCTAACTCAAAAGAAATGTCCTCCAAAACAGGTTGGCGATCATATGAAAAGGAAATGGCCTCTACTTTTAACATGTTTCTTGAAAACAAAAATCCGCTCCAGAAGAAACGGATTTTTGCTGGGTGGTTTAGGGTTCTTTACTCTTTAAAGGTCTTTACTACGGCTTGATTTGGTAGTTTGTCATACCCCATATTATAGAAGGTAAATCCAAAAATATCAGCGTATTGTTCTATGGTTTTGCTAACCGGTGTGCCAGCGCCATGGCCAGCATTGGTTTCAATGCGAATAAGAGTAGGGTTATCACCGCTTTGCTTTTCCTGTAATTCGGCGGCAAATTTGAAACTATGTGCTGGAACTACCCTGTCATCATGATCTCCGGTAGTAACCAGGGTAGCAGGATATTCTTTTCCCTGTGTTACGTTGTGGACCGGGGAATACCCCTTTAGATATTCGAACATCTCTTTGCTCTCCTCTGCTGTGCCGTAGTCATACGCCCATCCGGCACCGGCTGTGAACGTATGATATCGCAACATATCCAATACCCCAACCGCAGGAAGTGCCACCTGCATAAGATCCGGCCGTTGTGTCATTGTGGCGCCCACCAGAAGCCCTCCATTTGATCCTCCCCGTATAGCAAGATATTCTTTGGAGGTATACTTGTTTTCAATAAGATATTCTGCCGCTGTAATAAAGTCATCAAAAACATTTTGTTTTTGCATTTTAGTGCCAGCTAAATGCCATTTTTTTCCGTATTCACCACCACCACGCAGGTTAGGAACGGCGTAAATCCCCCCCTGTTCCATCCAAACCGCATTGACGATACTAAAGGAAGGGGTAAGGCTAATGTTAAAACCTCCATAGCCATATAAGATAGTTGGGTTCTTACCATTGAGCTCAATTCCTGTTTTATGTGTGATGATCATCGGTACTTTTGTTCCGTCTTTTGAGGTGTAAAAAACCTGAGTGGAAGTATAATCAGAAGGGTTGAAATCAATTTCCGGCTTCCAATACTGCTCATATTCCCCGGTGTCCACATTGTACTTGTACGAAGAACCTGGGGTGTTGTAGTTGGTAAAGGAGAAATAGAACTCTTTTTCTTCTTTTTTTCCACCGAAACCACCTGCGCTACCTACCCCGGGAAGCGTTACCTCACGAACCAAGCTACCTTCATAATCATATTGTAATACTTTGGAGATGGCATCTACCATATATTCCGTAAAAAAGTAACCGCCACCTATACCTGCGGTCAGTACATGTTCCGTTTCGGGAATAAACTCCTCCCAGTTCTCAGGGCTGGGGTTAGCAGCGTCCGTTACCACTATTTTTTTATTTGGAGCATTTCGATTTGTGACCAGGAATAATTTGGATCCCTCGTTTTCAATAACATAAGTATCAGAATCCGTATCGTCCAAAATCGTTACCAATGGGCCATTTGTCTGGGTCAGGTCCTTTAGATATAATTTGTTTCCGGAAGTAGAAGTGGAAGCGGTAATGAAAAGATACCGCTCGTCCTCGGAAAGGTATCCACCCACATAACGGTGTTTCTGCGCTTCGGTACCACCAAAAACAACTTCGTCTTCAGACTGTGGTGTACCGAGCTTGTGATAGTACAGTTTATGCTGATCTGTTTTAGCCGATAGTTCACTCCCTTCGGGTTTATCGTAGCTGGAATAAAAAAAGCCATCGTTGCCTTTCCAGGAAATACCACTGAATTTTATATCTACTAGGGTATCTTCCACTTGTTCCCGGTTTTCGGCGTTGATCACTATTCCTTTTCTCCAATCGCTCCCACCTTCCGAGATCAGGTAGGCCGCTTTGGAACCATCTTTAGTGAAGCTGAGCCCCATTAAAGAAGTAGTGCCATCTTCTGAGAAGGTGTTTGGATCCAAAAACACTTCTTCTTCACTATCTTCCTCTTTCCGATACACCACATATTGATTTTGCAGGCCGTCATTTTTGTAGAAATAGGTGTAGGCGCCCTCTTTAAAAGGAGAACCCAATTTTTCATAGTTCCAAAGTTGTTCAAGCCGGTTTTTCAAGTCTTCACGAAAGGGAATTTTCTCCAGATATCCAAAAGTGACATTGTTTTGCTCCTTAACCCAGGCTTCTGTTTCCTCGCTCCTATCATCTTCTAACCAACGAAAGGGGTCGTTTACTGGGGTATCGAAATAGGTATCAACAGAATCAACTTTTTGAGTAACAGGATAATTCAAGGCAATAGGAGTTCTTTTGGTTTCTTTAGCGCAGGCTACAAAAATGAAAATTGCAGCGAGTAGTGTAAGTCTTTGCATCAGTAACAAATTAGTTAATCCTTAAAAATACCACGAAAAGAGGGGAATCGTCAATTCAACAATTAGGTCTTAACTTTTTTTAACGATTTTATTCGTCATTCCTTGGCGTTCCATGAACGCGCAGAAAGGAAGGGAAGGCGGGAACCAAAAAAGATCCTCGAGAAAATGAATTCCCGTTTTCAAGGGGGCGACGAGGCTACACCAAGTCCTTATGCACCAAATACTCCGCAATTTGTATAGCATTGGTTGCCGCTCCTTTTCTAAGGTTGTCCGATACAATCCACATGTTAAGGGTATTGCGCTGCGTTTCATCCCTGCGGATACGTCCCACAAAAACGTCATCTTTTTCATGGGCATAGACAGGCATAGGGTAGGTATTGGTATCCGGATTATCTTGCACAACAACCCCTGGCGTTTCGCTAAGTAGTTTTCGGACCTCCCCCAAATCAAAATCATTGTGGAATTCAACATTCACGGATTCAGAATGGCCTCCTGCGGTCGGAATGCGCACTGCGGTTGCGGTGACAGAAAAAGTACTATCCTCGAGAATTTTTTGAGGTTCTCTGGCTAATTTCATTTCCTCTTTGGTATATCCGTTGTCCAGGAAGACATCACAATGGGGTAAGGCGTTTCTATTAATCGGGTAGGGATAGGCCATTTCGCCCTTAATACCCGCCGTTTCGTTTTCCAGTTGTTGCACTGCTTTTATTCCGGTACCGGAGACGGATTGATAGGTAGAGACTACCACACGTCGCATTTGATATCTTTTGTGCAGTGGAAAGAGTGCCATAACCATTTGAATCGTAGAACAGTTGGGATTGGCAATAATTTTGTCCTCTGCAGTTAGGACATCGGCATTAATTTCAGGGACTACCAATTTCTTGGTGGGATCCATACGCCATGCGGAAGAATTGTCTATTACCGTAGTGCCGTTCTCAGCAAACCTTGGGGCCCATTCAAGTGAGGTCCCACCACCAGCAGAAAAGATAGCAATATCGGGTTGGGCGGCAACTGCAGTTTCTAACCCAATTACGGAGTACATTTTTCCTTTATAGGACAACTTTTTTCCTACAGAACGTTCAGAAGCAACTAAAAGCAATTCTGAAATAGGGAAGTCGCGTTCCGCTAAAACGTTCAACATTACTTCTCCTACCATTCCGGTAGCGCCTACAACTGCAACTTTCATAGCGTATGATTTAAGAAGACAAATGTAGTATACTACCTGCTTTGTGCAAGCAATTAAATGAAGAATGTTCAAAAAACAACAAATTGTTGATTTTATAACAAAGCCAAACGCCCTTTGGCTCGCTAAGGGTTTTATCCGAAAGGGCAAAATAAAAGAGTGATACGCTCAAAAAAAAGACCGCCAGCCTCATAGCGATAGCGACTGACGGTTTTATGGATTAAACTAATGTAGTGTAGCGGAAATTCCCCTGGGAGGGAATTCTACGTTATTTTTTCAGTGCATCCCGTATTTCTGCAAGTAATTCTTCCGCTGTTGGCCCTTTTGGGGGTTCGGGAGCAGGCTCTTCCTTTTTCTTCATTTTGTTTACCCCTTTAACAATCAGGAACATTACAAAGGCAACAATAATAAAGTCGATTACATTGGTTAAGAAATCTCCGTAAAGCACAGCTACTTCTCCCACTTTTTCTCCGGCATCGTTCATAGTACCGTCCTTTAAAATATATTTTAGATCCCTGAAATCTGCGTCAAACAACAAACCAATTAAGGGCGAGACGATTCCTCCGGTAAACGAGGCTACCACCTTATTAAAGGCAGCACCCATTACGAAACCTACGGCAATATCCACCAGGTTTCCTTTCATGGCAAACTCCTTAAATTCTTTAAGCATCTTTATAGTTTTTATGGTTACTGCCCGGGAAAATACGAAAAATCCGTAAAGCACTATTGGAAAAATACTAGGACTTGGTAATCCTTTTAACCCTGGAAGAGATGGCAGTTAGAATTTCATAGGAGATGGTATTAGCGCTACTTGCAAAGTCTTCTGCGGAATGCTCTCCTCCAAAAATGAGTACCTCATCTCCCTCTTTGCAATCAATAGCCGTAACATCAACCATGATCATATCCATACAAACATTTCCGATAATTGGTGCTTTTTTGCCTTTAACCCAAACCCAAGTATTTCCACCCCCGTACTGCCTGCCAATACCATCGGCATGGCCAATGGGTATAGTAGCGGTAATGCGATAGTGATCCGATTTGTATCTTCGATTGTAACCAACACTCTCGCCAGGTTCTATTCTATGACGTTGTGATATTACAGATCTAAGTGTAGCCACCGGTCTTAATTTGGTGTCTATGTCAGGATGATTCCCATAACCATAAAGGCCTATACCACTGCGCACCATATCAAATGCGGCTTCAGGATAGTTAAGAATACCCGAGGTATTTAGCATATGCCGGATGGGTAGATACCCCAGTACAGGGTGTAATTTTTCCGCAATGTTACTAAAACGTTGAATTTGGCGGATGCTGAATTCCCTTTCGTTCTCATCCTCGGAGGCTGCCAAATGCGATAATATTGCCTTTACGCTTATATACTCCTGATTAATCAGCAGCTTCAGGATGTCATCCACATCGTTTTCCCAAAAACCTAAGCGGTTTAATCCGGTATTGAACTTGATATGTACGGGATAGTGATGTTGAGCCTTTCCCTTAGCCATCCCCAAAAACAATTGTAAAACCCTTGGAGAATAGAGACTGGGCTCAAGAGAATGGTCGATAAGTACCTCAAAATTTACGGGCTGAGGATGTAGCACCAAAACAGGGATTTGTATCCCAGCCCTTCGTAAAGCTACGCCTTCCTTAGTGTAGGCAACCGCTAAATAATCTACATTGAGTTGTTCCAGCTTTTTGCCTATGGTGATCATATCACTACCATAGGCAAACGCTTTAACCACGGCCAGGAAGAGCGTGCCTTTTGGAATACGAGATTTGAGATAATTGAAATTATGCTCTAGTGCGGAAAGATCAATTTCTAGAGTCGTTTCTCCGATCTTATTCATTTTTGAGGCGCTTTTTTGGGCGTACTTCTTCTGCCTGAACATCCATTTTACCTATTTTTTCTCGAAGCATTGCTTGAAAAAAAGCCCCTCTACTTAAAGGTTCATAGTCTGCGGTCTCTCCAAGCAGCACTAAACTGTTGTTATCGGATTTTCGGAAACTATAATTGGCCAGGTTTCCCGTGCGGGTACATACCGCGTGTACCTTGGTAACATATTCTGCTGTAGCCATCAACGCCGGCATGGGGCCGAAGGGGTTTCCCTTAAAATCCATGTCCAAACCTGCCACCACCACACGTACACCTTTATTGGCCAAATCGTTGCAAACCACAATAATCTCATCATCAAAGAACTGCGCTTCGTCAATACCAACAACATCACAACCATCTGCTAACAATCGAATATTTGCCGCCGCAGGTACCGGAGTGGAACGAATTTCGTTAGCATCATGGGAGACTACCATTTCCTCATTATAACGGGTATCTACTATCGGTTTGAAGATCTCCACTTTCTGCCTGGCGAACTGTGCGCGTTTTAATCTCCGGATCAGTTCCTCTGTTTTTCCTGAAAACATGGAACCCGTAATTACCTCAATCCAACCAAACTGTTCTTTATGATTTACGGTATTTTCGAGAAACATGTAGTAGCTTTAAAAGAAAACAACAACTTTCTTCGTTAATTATTTAGAAGAAAGCAAAATTACTAAAAAAGCTTCCCGTATGTACGGTCAAAATTTAACCTTTTGTTCTCAGGGATTTACGGGGATTCCAACTATTTTTATAATCTGCAATATATAGCAAATGAAAAGGAAGTTACGAGAAGAATTGATTAAGCTCTCTACCGACATTATAACGTCTAGAGAGGATAAAGAACTTACTGAATTATATACCTTGGCCAAGGAACTCTACGAAAAACTTGCGGTTTTGAAATTCATCGATGAAAAACTCAATGATATAGAAGTAGACGTGTCCAAAAATGTTCTCGCGGCACGTTTTGAAAAAATGGCGAATGCGGTAATAAGTGGTAATACCGGAGTTCCCGAAAGCAATCCCCATGAAGAAGATATTATTACTCCGGGGATGGACACAATTAAGGGAATGGTATCGGAAATGCCAAGCGAAGCTATTGAATACATCTTTGGAGATTTTATTGCCAAGCCGGAAACAATAAAAAACGACAAAGAGATGCTTTCCCCTGTAGCAACTCCGGAGAATACAGTGATTAAAAAAACCTCCCTTAATGATACGCTTATCAAGAAGATTAATATTGGGTTAAATGATCGTCTGGCGTTCGTAAAGCACCTCTTCGATAACAATATGGATGACTACAACAGGGTCATTTCACAGCTCAATACCATTGATACCCAAGAACGTTCTATGGCCTTCATCAACAATATGGTTAAACCGGAATACAATAGCTGGGAAGGTAAAGAAGAGTACGAGAACCGGTTTAAGGCAATTATTGAGCGCAAGTTTGCTTAAATTAGAGCAAATAACAAACCACCTAACTTCACACCATGTTTAGAAAAATCCTGTTTTGGGGGACTACCGGTCTGTTTACCCTCCTGATGCTATTTTCCGTATACAATTATTTTTTTAATACTTCTGCGATTACCGCGGCCTTTGAAAGCTTTGGATACCCTACCTATTTGATCTATCCTCTGGCTATTGCAAAACTATTGGGGCTGGTAGCCCTTTGGGGAAATTTTTCCAAATGGTTAAAAGAATGGGCCTACGCTGGATTTTTCTTCAATTCGGTATTAGCGTTTTTTGCCCATTACATGATAGCTGACGGACAACATATGGGGGCGGTATTGGCTTTTATTTTTGTACTGATCTCCTATTTCTCAGGAAAGACGGTAAGGCCGTAACTTAGATCCATGGGAAAACTTTTTCTGGTACCGACACCAATAGGAAATTTAGATGACATCACTATTAGGGCAATTGCGGTATTGAAAAGTGTAGATGTAATTCTCGCTGAGGATACCCGTACCAGCGGAAAATTACTAAGGCATTATGAAATTACGACATCACTTCAGTCGCATCACATGCATAACGAACATAAGATGTTACCGGGAATACTAACCAAGTTGAAGGAGGGTAAGAACATTGCACTTATTTCGGATGCGGGAACACCGGGAATATCGGATCCCGGGTTTTTGCTCACTCGTGCTTGCATTGAGCACGCAATTCCGGTGGAGTGTCTTCCGGGAGCAACGGCTTGTATTCCGGCATTAGTAACTAGTGGGCTACCCAGCGATCGTTTTGTGTTTGAAGGATTTTTACCTGTAAAAAAGGGTCGTCAGACGCGGTTAGAAGTATTGGCCCAGGAACCAAGAACAATGATTTTTTATGAAAGCCCGCACAAACTCCTCAAGACACTTAAACAATTTCAGGACTATTTTGGAGGAGAACGCCCGGTTGCCGTTTCCAGGGAATTAACGAAATTGTATGAAGAAACGGTTAGGGGAACCGTAACAGAAGTACAGGACTATTTTGCAAATAAGCCTATCAAAGGGGAATTTGTACTTGTAGTAGGAGGGAAGCCCTGATGGAACAACTGCTGCAAGAAATAAGAGGATGCTCGGTATGTAAACCGTTTTTGCCTATGGGTCCCAGGCCCATTGTTTCAGCCGCTACAACATCAAAGATCGTATTAGCCAGTCAGGCCCCGGGCAGAAAAGCGCATTTACACAACAAGGCTTGGGATGACCCTAGTGGTAGAAAACTAAAGGAATGGTTGGGCGTTACCGATGAAGCATTTTATAATACGGATAACTTCGCCATTTTACCTACGGGATTTTGCTATCCAGGAAAAGGTAAGACCGGAGATTTACCACCCAGAAAAGAATGCGCTCCTTTGTGGCATGACAAGCTCTGGGAACTGATGCAAGGGGTACAGCTCGTTCTGGTAATCGGCAAGTATGCTCAGGACAGGTATTTGAAAAATGGTAAAAAGAATTTAACCGAGAATATTCGCTGTTTCGAAACTTTTTTACCTGGGTTTTTCCCCTTACCCCATCCTTCACCGGTAAATCATTTTTGGATGCGAAAAAATCCTTGGTTTGAGGAAAGGGTACTACCGGAATTGCAAAGAACCATTAGTACTGTACTGAACGGCGAAGCCTGCTAAAGGTTTCTGGTTTCATATTCAAGTAAGAGGCCAGGTATTTTTGTGGGATAACTTTAAGTTCTTCAGGACATCTTTGCATAAAGGCAATGTAGCGTTCTTCCGCGGAAAGCGTTAGCAACTCAACTTCTCGATAAAGACGCCCAAAAAGAATTTCCTGAAAAAAAAGATGTGCCCATTTATGAAAATCGGGATTGTTTTCAAAGAGGGACAAATAGTCACTACGGGAAATTCCCAGGAGTGTTGTTGGTTTTAGGGCTTCCAGAAAGGTATCCGCTGGTTTTTGATAGATAAACGAATCAAAAAGCCCCGAAGGACTTCCGGGATAGGAAAAGCCTAATACTACCTTCTCCCCATTTTTATTCAGCAGGTAAAGGGCCTGCACCCCTTCTACCACTACGTAAAAATAGCGCTCAATACTTCCGGCCTGAGTGATTAACGCATTCTGTGAAAAATTGTAGGTGTCCCAGGATTTCAAAAAGAAAGTCTCCTGCTGCTCCGAAAAATCAACGTTCTTAAAAAAGGAGGTTATCAGATTACAGTATACCGGATCTATCACCAGATAAAGATAAGGATACTCCCTGTGCGTCCAGTATTTCCTCGATTTGTACCATATGGCGTTCTGCATGGCACAATAAAAATTCAAAGGCCTCCGGAAGGTAGAATTTAACAATAGGGCCTATAGCGGAAGAAAAGGGAGAATGTTTCATTTGCCGGGTCCTACTGGAAACGATCTGTTGCTTCAAATGACGGTATGACGTAAGAAACCGTTCGAAAATAGTGTCTCCGTGCTCGAGGTCTTCTGAGGTTAATAGGGGTTCGAAGCGTTTCAATGTTTTGATTTTGAAAGGACGCTTCTTTCCTTTTGGACGTTGTCCTTCAATGACAAAGCGTTGCCAGGGCCGGACCTTAAACGACCATGATCCGGAATCGGATTCGGGAAGTTCTGAAAACGCCTGCTTTAGTTTTGAAGTATACAGATATAGTGAGATGGATAAATGCTCAAGCACTTCCAGCACATTCCAGGATTTGGAATGCGGAGCTCTGGTTAAAGTTGCTGCCGGCATTTTCCGTAGTGCCGATACTGTGTTAAGGATGTGATTCAGCCGTTGGATCTGGTGTTCAGGTGTTACAAGTAGTTTAGCCATGACCATTCGTTTTTGATGTAAACAAAGATCGCAGGATAGTTGCTATCAAAACTTGATCTGGGTCAAGAAATGATTGTTTAGACTTTAGACCGCTTCGCTGAAAGATATAAGATTTGAGACTGCTTTGCTGATAGAGAGTAGATATAAGATGGTCAACTCAATTGGTATAAGGTTGTTTCCTGCCTTCGCAGGAATGACAAGAAAAGTTAAAATCTAGTAGCGTAGCAGTCTTATATCTCAAATCTATCATCTAGTATCTAATATCTAGACCCGTCATGTTTCCCTTTCTCCCAGCCGTATTTGCCCAGATAGTGTTCGCCACTTTCTACTGCGCCTTCTTCTATTGCTGTACCCATGGAATCATTCCAGCGATTTAGATAGCCAAACAAGGAGATCACCCCTAACATTTCTACAATTTCCCCATCAGTCCAATGTTCATGTAGCCGTTTTTTGATATCGGCATTTACGGTATTGGGGACCTGCGATGCTGCAAGCGCAAAATCCAGGGCCGCTCGTTCCGCATTGGAAAAAGCGGGATGGGTGCGATATTCCCAAATATTATCCAGCTTTTCCTGTTCCGCCCCATAGCGTTCCGCTGCTCGAATAGCATGGGCCTGGCAGTACCGGCAGCCGGTAGCATTGCTACTTACCCAGGCAATCATCCGTTTTAGTGCGGAGGTTACCTTCCCTTCATTGGCCATAACAGCCTTATTCAAGTTAATGAATGCCTTTGAAATAGCAGGTCTGTGCTGCATTGTTAGTATCGAATTTGGGCAAAACCCCAGGGTTTCATTAAAGAATTCTGCCAAGGTTTTAGTTTCCGGGTCGTGGTCGGGGGATAGTGGTTCAACGAGTGCCATGCTGGTCGGATTTATTGTATTTTTATTGATTACAAGAAACAAAATTTATGGGAGATACAAATCATATTACCACCAGGTGGCTAGGGGAGATGGCTTTTGAAAGCAACAATCCGTCAGGCATTTCCCTAAAGATAGATGCTAGCCCGGAGGACGGAGGTGAAGGATCTGGATACCGCCCTAAGGCGTTAATGCTCTCTTCCCTGGCAGGCTGTTCCGGATTGGATGTAGCAGCTTTAATTAAAAAAATGAAGCTTGAGGTAGATGATTTTCACATGGAAACCTTTGGGGATTTGACCGCAGAGCACCCTAAGTTCTATGATACGGTTCGCGTAGAGTACCATTTCCACGGCCCTAACCTTAACAAGGAACGATTGCAGCGTGCTGTGGATCTGTCTGTTGAGAAGTACTGCGGTGTAATGGAGATGTTCAGACAATTTGCAACACTGGAAATAACAACACATTTTCATATCCGCTGAGTACGTATATCTTCCTGAGAAGTAGATAAAAGAAACCTAACCATACCCTGCCATTGGAAACGAATACCCGTTGGAGCATTAAACCAAATCCGTTACAGGAGGATGTAACCCGACTTTCCACGGAGTTGAAAGTAGCTCCGCTAATAGGGCAATTATTAGTTCAAAGGGGTATTACCAGTTATAAGGAAGCCCAACAGTTTTTTCGGCCTCAGCTTTCGGATCTGCACGACCCTTTTCTGATGCAGGATATGGACAAGGCAGTGGCACGAATACAAAAGGCTATCCGGAACGGAGAAAATATTCTGATTTATGGTGATTACGATGTAGATGGGACTACTGCAGTTGCCATGGTGTATACCTATTTAATTCAGGAGTATGCAAATGTAGCCACCTATATACCGGATCGCTATAATGAGGGGTATGGTGTTTCTTTTAAAGGGATTGATTTTGCATCTGATAATAACATTAGTTTGATCATTGCGCTGGATTGCGGCATCAAAGCTTTAGAGGAAGTCGCCTACGCGCAGCAGAAAGGGATTGATTTCATCATTTGCGATCACCATCTTCCGGGAAAAACCTTACCTGAGGCCGTTGCAGTCCTCGACCCAAAAAGAGACGATTGTAAGTATCCTTATAAGGAATTATGCGGCTGTGGGGTGGGCTTTAAATTGCTGCAGGCCCTGGCTGGAAGTGATAGCCATCCCGGGCAAAGCCTTATGCCCTATCTGGATTTAGTGGCAACCGCTATAGCAGCTGATATTGTGCCGATTACCGGGGAAAACAGGGTACTTGCATTTTACGGACTAAAGGTAATTAACGGTAGCCCAAGAGCTGGAATACAAGCTATTACCCATGAAATAAAGAAAAAACGGTTAACCATAACCGATGTGGTTTTTATCATAGCCCCCCGAATTAATGCCGCTGGTAGAATGAAGCACGGCCAATACGCGGTTCAATTGCTTACGGCAACAACCCTGGAAGAAGCCCGGGGATTTGCAACAGCAATAGAGCAGTTTAATACCGACCGAAAAGGGCTGGATCGGGAAATTACAGATCGGGCATTACAACAGATCAAAGAAAACAGGGAGGAACGTAATTTTACCTCTGTTGTATATGATGAAAAATGGCACAAAGGGGTTATTGGAATTGTAGCTTCGCGGTTAACAGAGACCCATTATCGCCCCACTTTAGTATTTACAAAAAGTGGCGATAAATTAGCGGCTTCCGCCCGCTCGGTGAAAGGATTTGACGTGTACAAAGCTTTGGAAGGGTGTTCTGCGTTTATCGAGCAATTTGGGGGACATAAATACGCCGCTGGGCTAACCTTGAGACCGGAGCGGTATAAAGACTTTAAACAGCAATTTGAACAAGTAGTTGCCAACACTATCGATCCCAAACTACTTGTCCCGGAGATACGTATTGATGCAGAGATTACTTTGGGTCAAATTATCCCCAAATTACTTCGTATTCTAAAACAATTTGCCCCTTTTGGCCCGGGAAATATGACCCCGGTTTTTCTGGCGCGCCATGTTCAAGATACAGGATATGCCAGGGGTGTAGGAGAGGAAGAAAAACATCTGAAGCTGACCCTCACCCAAAAAGGATCACCACCGATTGGGGCTATTGGATTCAATCTTGGGGGAAAATTATCCAGAACTACAAATAATTCAACCTTTGATTGTGTTTTTTCCTTAGATGAAAATGAGTGGAACGGTCAGACCAGTTTACAACTTAAAATCAGGGACCTCCGCTAATGGCAACAGATCCCTATGCTTCTCTTCGCTACAAGGAATTCAACAGCTTCCTGTTAGTTCGTTTTGCTATGGTCTTTGCCTGGTCTATGCAATTTATTGTAATTGAATGGCAAGTGTATTCCCTAACCAAAGACCCGCTTGCATTAGGGATCATTGGGTTAATGGAAATAATTCCAGCCGTTGGGATGGCCTTGTTTGCCGGACATATTGTGGATCAGAGCGAAAAGCGAAATTTATTGTTAAAGTGCATTCTAGGGTTCTCAATAATTAGCCTGGGACTTTTCTTGATTACGGTACCAAGTGTGGAAGATCGCCTGTCCGATACTGCTATTTTGTATGGTATTTATGGGCTAGTTTTCCTAGGCGGATTAGTACGGGCATTTATAGGACCTACTATTTTTTCATTAATCGCTTTAATTGTACCCAAACGCATCTATCCTAATGCGGCTACCTGGAGCAGTTCTACATGGCAGGTTGCTTCCGTACTGGGGCCTGCTTTGGCGGGGTTTTCCATAAGCTGGATCGGCGTGCACTGGTCGCTCTGCATAATTGTGGGTTTTTCGGTTTTGGCACTACTATTTCTTTTCCGGATCCCCAGAAAACCGATAGTAAACCCAAAACGGGGAGAACCTGTTTTGCAAAGCCTTAAAGATGGCTTGCGTTTTGTATTCAAGACCCAGGCAATTTTAGGGGCTTTGACCCTGGATATGATCGCTGTATTGTTTGGGGGAGCTGTAGCATTATTACCCATTTATGCTCAGGACATTCTACAGGTTGGTTCCGAAGGTTTTGGGATACTAAGAGCATCACCAGCTATTGGTGCTTCTATTACCATGTTGTTGTCTACACGTTTCCCGCTGCACAAAAACGCAGGAATCAAATTGCTTTGGGCAGTGTTTGCCTTTGGGGTCTGTATCATTGTCTTTGGGCTTTCCAAACTTTTTTGGCTTTCTGTGGTCGCCTTGTTTGTCAGTGGGGCCGTAGATGGTGTTTCTATGATCATTCGCCAAACCATTTTGCAGCTAAAAACTCCTGATGCTATGCGTGGTCGTGTAGCTTCAGTCAATTCCATTTTTGTAGGTTCTTCCAACGAGTTGGGGGCTTTTGAGAGTGGTGTTACAGCAAAACTTATGGGTACGGTAACAGCTGTTGTTTTTGGGGGGTGCATGACGGTACTTACGGTAGGGGTTACCGCATTTGTTTCACCGAAATTCAGGCGTCTTGATCTTTCTGATGAGGTGGAAAATGCAGACTACACTTCAAAATAAAACCTTTTCATAACATTGACTAAGAGCCTTTTATGACTTATATCATAAAATGCCCCTGGTAGTGGTTTTAATTTAGCTGACATTAAATTTTGGTATATGAATTCAACAGTAAGCACTACAAAAAATGTCTTTGGTTTTGGTGATGAAAACACCGACGGCGATAAGACCATGCGCAATCTGCTAGGAGGGAAAGGAGCTAATTTGGCCGAAATGAGCCGAATTGGAATCCCGGTTCCACCAGGGTTTACCATAACCACCGAAGTGTGTACGCAATACAATACAATTGGTAAAGAACAAACAGTAGCCCTTTTGAAGGATGAGGTAACTAAAGCGATCCACGCTATTGAGCATAGTATGGGAACCCAGTTTGGCGATGCTGAGAATCCATTGTTGATCTCCGTGCGTTCCGGTGCTCGGGTTTCCATGCCAGGTATGATGGATACGGTACTTAATCTTGGCCTGAATGATGTGGCTGTAAAAGGTCTTGCTAAGAAAACACAAAATGAACGATTTGCCTGGGACTCCTACCGAAGGTTCGTTCAGATGTATGGGAATGTAGTGTTGGGCATGAAACCGGAGAATAAAGACGATGAGGATCCTTTTGAACATTGTATGGCCCAATTAAAAGCAGAAAAGGGTATTACGCTGGATACGGATTTTACGGTTCAGGATCTTCAATTTTTGGTCAATGCATTTAAACAATTAATAAAGAAAAGTACGGGGAACGATTTTCCAACAAATCCCTGGGAGCAACTTTGGGGAGCGGTTATGGCAGTTTTTGATAGCTGGAATGGAAAGCGGGCTGTGTATTATAGACAGTTAAATGGTATTCCTTCGGACTGGGGTACAGCTGTAAATGTGCAGGCCATGGTATTTGGAAATATGGGAACCAATTCTGCTACCGGGGTATGTTTTACAAGAGATGCAGCTACAGGCTTGAACCAGTTTAACGGAGAGTATTTGATCAATGCGCAGGGAGAAGACGTAGTTGCGGGCGTACGCACGCCGCAGCAAATTACTTTGGAAGGTTCGCGAAGATGGG
Source organism: Bacteroidota bacterium (assembly GCA_038750505.1). GTDB lineage: Bacteria > Bacteroidota > Bacteroidia > Flavobacteriales > Flavobacteriaceae > Croceivirga. Next base: position 199,964 of record JBCDHD010000008.1, read on the forward strand.
CAGAACTGGCGAAATTAAGTGAGGAGGAACGGGCTAAAAGCTATCCTTCTTTGCAAGAAGTAATGCCTGAGCTCTACCAGGAACTCTTTAGGTATCAAAATCAACTGGAAATCCATTATCGGGATATGCAGGATATGGAATTTACCATTCAGGATGGGAAGCTTTGGATACTGCAGACCCGAAATGGCAAGCGGACCGGAGCGGCAATGGTGAAAATTGCGGTGGATATGTTACGCGAAGGTATGATCGATGAAAAAGAAGCGCTGCTGCAACTTTCCCCCAACAAGTTGGATGAGTTATTGCATCCGGTTTTTGACTTGAGAGCACTGAAGCGGGCAAAGGTTATTGCTCAAGGATTACCTGCTTCTCCCGGGGCAGCCACCGGGCAGATCGTCTTCTTTGCCGATGAAGCCAACAAATTTAAAAATACTATTCTGGTTCGTATGGAAACCTCCCCTGAAGATCTGGAAGGCATGAATATTGCCAAGGGGATCTTAACAGCAAGAGGAGGTATGACCTCTCATGCAGCTGTTGTGGCCAGAGGTATGGGGAAATGTTGTGTTTCAGGGGCAGGAGCATTGAAAATTAACTACAAGAAACGCACCATGACTGTTGAGGGGCATGAGTACCATGAAGGCGATTGGATTTCCCTCGATGGGTCCAAGGGACATATTATAGAAGGTAAAGTGGCCACTATGGTGCCCCTGTTAAGTGATGAATTTGCCGAAATTATGCAGCTATCGGATAAGTATACCACTATGAAGGTACGTGCGAATGCAGATACCCCCAAAGATGCTAAAATCGCCAGAGAGTTTGGTGCTTTGGGCATTGGATTGGCCCGTACAGAGCATATGTTCTTTGAAGGAGACCGAATTAAAGCGATGCGCGAAATGATCCTGGCCGATACCTTGAAAGGAAGAAAATTGGCCCTTGAAGCGCTGTTGCCGATGCAACGCAGCGACTTTGAAGGTCTTTTTGAAGCGATGCAGGGATATCCCGTAACGGTACGACTGCTAGACCCACCTTTGCATGAGTTTGTGCCCCATCAGTTGGCCACACAAAAGGAATTGGCAGAGGATTTGCATATCTCGTTGGCTGCAGTGAAAAATAAGGTAGCAGAGTTGCATGAGTTTAACCCAATGCTAGGACATAGAGGGTGCCGGTTGGGGATTACTTATCCTGAGATTACCGAAATGCAAACCAGGGCTATTATGGAAGCCGCCCTTAATCTTAAAGAAAAAGGAATAACGGTAAGTCCGGAGATCATGCTGCCTTTGATTGGAACGTTTGAAGAGTTCGAGAGTCAGGAGAGCGTTATTCGAAATACGGCAGAAACCGTTTTTAAGGAGTACGGTGATGTGGTAGACTATACAATTGGTACGATGGTTGAAACACCACGGTCTGCATTATTATCGGATGTTATTGCCGATAGAGCCGACTTCTTTTCCTTCGGGACAAATGACCTGACACAAATGACTTTCGGGTATTCCCGTGATGACGCTGGCAAGTTTTTACCCATCTATTTGGAAAAAGGTATTCTAAAGGATGATCCATTCGAAGTTTTGGATCAGAACGGTGTAGGACAGTTGGTCGCCTTAGGAGCTAAAAGGGGACGTGGTGCCAAGCCAAATCTAAAGATTGGCCTTTGTGGGGAACATGGCGGTGAGCCTTCTTCAGTCGCTTTTTGTCATGACAATGGTTTAGACTATGTAAGTTGCTCGCCCTACCGCGTACCGATCGCCAGATTGGCTGCTGCTCAGGCTGCTATTCAATAAGCAAGCCGACCGTTCTTTAGCAAAAACCTTGGTGCTGAAAAGAGTACCAGGGTTTTTTGTTACTCCGGGATTCAAGGATTAAGCTGCTCGTTACGACTTCCATTCCTTTAAGGTAAGGGTTTGGCCGTTAAAAACCGCATAGGTGTAATACTTGATCCAGTCGCCAAGATTGAAATAGGTGGATTTCCCATTTAAATCGATTTCCAAGGGCAGATGGCGATGACCAAAGATGAAATAATCATAATGTTGGTGCTGCAGTTTTCGCTTACAATATTGCACCAACCATTCTTTATCTTCTCCAAGAAATTTTGCATCTGCCTCCCCGGAGATAATCTTGTTGTTGACGGAAAGGTGCTGTGCTAAACGCACCCCTAGATCAGGATGTAACCAACGGAATAGCCATTGCGCAAAAGGGTTGGTAAATACTTTTTTCATTCGCTTGAAACCTTTGTCCTCCGGGCCCAGGCCATCGCCATGTCCAATGAAAAAAGAGGTGTCGTTGATGTAAAACTGTTGTGGACTGTGATGTACCGGAATATTTAACTCCTCTTCAAAATACCCATTCATCCAAAGATCATGGTTCCCCACAAAGTAAGTGATGGGAATTCCAGTATCTGTTAGTTCTGCTAGTTTTCCTAAAACCCTTGTAAATCCTTTTGGCACAACTGTTTTGTACTCAAACCAAAAATCAAACAAATCCCCCATAAGGAAAATGGCAGCTGCGTCTTTTTTAACAGCGTCCAACCAGGCCACGAAAGTCTTTTCCCTGGGGAGGCTATCTTTAGCGGTAGGAGCTCCTAAATGATTATCACTGGCAAAGTAAATTTTCTTGCCTTGTGGTAAAAGTATACGCTTCATTCAGGAACTAAAATTACAAACTTAAGGCGTGCCAGCGGTGAAAAATGAATCCCATCGTATTGTTTCACCCGTTTCCGCAGCGGCTTTGGCAGCTTCCAATATCTGCATAACCAATACGTTATTCTCTATAGAGGATACCCCATAAGGATCTATTGGATAATCATCGATAACTACTTTTGCAAAGTAGGCAAAGGGGTCATGGATACCCAAGGGCAATGGTGGCGCCTCCAAAGTAAAAGGGCCTTTTTCCTCATCTTCCAAGACTTCCATTGCCGTTCCGTTCGGGCATATTACATACCCCGTTTTTCCATATACCTCCATATCTTTTCGGTTATGGGACCAATTCCAGGAAGCTTGTATAACTACCTGGGCATTTTGGTAATCGAGGATAATGGTGGCATCATCCTCTACCTTTGGATATTTTTCTGGTTTGTATTGTCTGGTAAGGCAGGTTACTTTTTCGGGGGGAATTCCTTTCAGGAACCAGGTAGCCAGGTTAGCACCGTAGCAGCCAAAATCCGTGAGGGCCCCACCACCATTCAGAACGGGATCTGTAAGCCAGACCAAAAACTCTTCGTTACAGCCAATTTCTATTGGGCCGGGATGGCCGTGATGGAACACCATTCGTTGTATTGGCCCAATACCCTGTTCTTGAATCACTTTTTTAAAAGCATCGTGATGCGAACTGTACCATGAGGTTTCATAGTTGGTCAATAGGTGAACGCCGTGTTGTTTGGCAAGGGCTGCCATTTTTTGGGCATGTTCCCAATTCACGGCAAGTGGTTTTTCTACCATAATGTGAACCCCTTTTGGCGCAAAGAATTCCACTACTTCCAGGTGTCCATAGATGGTATTAAAGGCAGTAACCGCATCAGGCTGAACATGGGTATAGAGTTCTTCCATGGTGGGAAAAACAATGTCCATGGAATACCCATGCTGCTCGCTATACCTTTGTGCTAATTCACGATTGGGTTCTACGATACCAACGATTTCAATATCCCCTAATGCTTCCCGCCCCAGGATCCAATGCACATGTGTATGTACCAAACCGATGACGGCCACTTTTAAGGCCTCCCCTTGGTAATTTAAGGGATCCTCAACTTCTTCTTCCGTGCTTAGGGAACTCCTTTCTGTTGAATCTTTCATATGCCTACAGGAATTCGTCACTAGACATAAGGCTATTAATGACAGGTAATAACAGCTTGTCCTAAACATATCTATTAATCGCGTTTGTATTTTTTCCGGTTTCGTACCCGGGTAATACCATACACGGCAATTACTAGGACCATAACTGCCGGTAAGACCATATCGCTATTCAAAAAAGTAAGGATATCCATCTATTTCTTAAATTTTTGGAGGGCGTTTTTTGTAGCATCAGATAGGGCCAGTTCTCCGCTCATACCGGCTCTCTTGGAAAGGAGATTGTCCCAATGCTCCGTACCTTCCCAAAGCACTTTTTTCATCTGAGACAAGGCTTCCGGGTTATAGTTTGCCAGTTTTTGAAGGTGAATGTCAATTTCGTTATCCATATCCGAAATCGAATCATGTACCTTGGCATACAAGCCTTTTTCTCTGGCCCAATAGGCATTTTTCCATTCGGAGGGATATAGGGAAAGTTCGGCCAATGCAGCTTTACCCATTTTTCGTTCTACTGCCGGGGCAATCACAAAAGGACCAATACCAACAGCAATTTCAGAAAGTTTTATAGCCGCATCAACAGTGGCATGTACATAGTCGCAGGCCGATGCTAAACCAACACCACCTCCTACGGTTTTTCCTTGTACTCTTCCAAGAATTGGTTTTGGGCATTTGCGCATGGCATTGATCACATTAGCAAAACCGCTGAAGAAATACTTCCCCTCTTCCAGATTGGAAATGGCTACCAACTCATCAAAGGAAGCCCCGGCACAAAAGGCGCGATCTCCTTCTGATTTCAGCAGCACAACGGAAACATCCTTATTTACCGCAAGGTCTTCAAATGTTTTGGTAAGTCGCTCCAGTAAGGCCGAGACAAACGAATTACTTGCGGGATGTCCAAATTCAACATAAGCGATCTGGTTTTCTACTTTAGTAAATAAGCTTCCTTGCTTTCGCGTAGTGGTCATGATTGCTATTGCGCCTCAATGTGCGACTAGTATTCTAAATTACACCTTTTGTAACAATGGTTTAAAGGTAGTGCGGAAATTCCAAACCAGCGGAAAACTTCGCAATAGCATCCAGACAATAAATGCTATCCAGATCGCATAAATACCCAAATTAAAATGAAGACCTACGTAAAGTGCAGGAATAAAACCCAGGAATGTAGCACTTACCAATACGTTCCGTAGGAGCTTCATCTTGCCCATTCCCTTAAACATTCCATCAAACAGGAAGGCCACCGAGTTTATAGGAAGGCCCAATAAGACAAGATAAAATATTGAATTAAATGTAGTTAGCACCTCACTATCCTTTGAAAAGATACTGCCAACGGATTGGTAAAACACAAAACCTAACAGCAATAGAAATAAACTAACCACAAACCCATAGGCATTGATTTTTTTTGCCAGCGACCAAAGCCCTCGATATTCCTTTGCGCCGTAAAGACGCCCTCCCATACTGTTCCCGGCAGCCGAATAGCCATCAATAAAAAATGCTGTAAAGAGCCAAATATTAACTGCTATGGTATGGGCTCCAATATATTGGGTACCTAATGCAGTAGCTTCTCTTACCGCCAGTAATAGGGCCGTATTTAATGCCAGGGTTCGTATGAATAGGTTAAGACTCATATAAATAAGGCTTTTTAATTCCTTATTAATAGGAAATTGGAGTTTAAGGCTAATATTGGTTTTAGCACGTAACAGGAAAAAAGCGGTTACCGCCATCACCATCTGGGCGATAAGACTGGCCCATGCGGCTCCTTCGAGATATAAAGGCGATAGGACGCCTTCGATACCATACACCAAGACAAAATCCAATATAATATTTAGCCCAGCCCCCAGAAGGGCTACTACCATAGGATAAAAGGTGTTTTGTAATCCTCTGAAAATCCCAAACAAGGCAAAAGTGAATAAGGTTAACGGAAAGCCCCAAACACGTATGGAATAGTAAGCAACACAGTACTCCAATATTTGTCCGGAGGCTTCAAATAATCTAAAAATATCTTCTACAATAAAAACTGTACTTAGCAGGACTACGAGACTTAATGCAAGATTTAGGAATATTGCCTGGGCAGGGAGGTTGCGTACCTCGTCAAGCTTATCGGCACCAAGGTACTGGGAGATAATTGAAGAAATTGCACTGCGGGTTTGACCTAGTACCCAGATCAACATGGATAGAAAAGAACCCACTATACCGGCAGCAGCCAATGAAGCGACTCCATTAACTGGAATGTTACCCACAATAGCAGTATCGGTTATTGACAGCAGAGGTTCCGCTATTCCCGACAGGGTTGCCGGAATAGCCAGTCTATTAATATTCTTAAAGCTAACCGTAATTTTACTGATCATGAATTATTAAAACACAAGTTCGTAACAGTGAAAAGGGTGTTCACTTTGCATGGGAAGAAAAATGTCCCCTAAACGTTGATATCCTCTGGTTTCATAGAATTTTTGGTTTCGCTTATTCTGGGAAAAAGTGTCTAGTCGTACTGAGATATGACCGTTCTTTCTGGCATAGGCTTCGGCAAAATCCATAAGCTGACGGGCAATCCCGTTCCCTTGAAATTTGGGATGAACAAAAAGTCTGTGGATGTAAAGGTTAGAACCCGTTTCCGTTAACCAGCGGATAGGGAGGTATTCTTCATCGATATGCGAAGAAACAACGATTCCGGCAATCACATCTTTATCTTTAGGTATTATATAAAGTTCTTTTCGCGCTATATCGTTTTCAAAAGCTGCTTTGGAAGGATAGTGTTCATTCCATTGAAAAATCCCCATAGCACACATATGTCTTGCACATGCCCTTGTAGTACGTAGAATTTTTTCCACATCTGACATCTTTGCGAGTCGAATCATGAAAAGCGTTTGATTAAATTGTAAATTTAGGCTTTAATCATAACAACCAAACTATGAACAACATACTGGTTCCCGTTGGGACTTCTCCGGTTTGTCAAGAAACATTGGCCTATGCGCTTGACTTTGCAGCAGAATTTGGCGCAAAGGTGTTTGTAATGGATGTATTTGCCGTTACTTCCGGCGCGGGAAGCCTTGCTAATGTAGAGGAGAAGGTAGCATCGTCAAGTAGGGAAAACATCAAAAAGATTATTTCCGGAGTTGATACCAAAGGTGTGGATGTTAAAATTGCCACCTATAATGGCGATATTATAGACGGGCTTGAGGAAATCCAGAAGGAATTAGGAATAGATCTAATCATCATCGCTCCAAAAAGCAATGATATCAATGAGGAATTCTATCTTGGAAACACCTCGGGAAGAATAATAAAACGCACGGATATTCCGACTTTAATAGTTCCTAAAGGGACAAAGTTTAGCGCTATCAAAAATATTTTGGTAGCCTTTAAATCTGGAATTCTAAAGCGTAGCAAAGTGTTGCATCCATTAGTGGAAATTATTAATAAATATAGTTCTTCAGTCAACTTGTTGCTCGTTAAAACCCCCAGGTATTCCGAAGAGGATTTACAGGTAAATACAGCATTGTTGGATTTAAGTAAGAACCTCACCATAACCGAAAACCAAACGACGTATTTAGGAGTGCTAGAGCATTTTCAAAACAAGCATCCCGACCTGTTATGTGTGTTTCGAAGGAAACGTGGATTTTTTAAAAAACTATGGGAAAAGAATACGATTTTGAAATCTGAGTTTTACGCCCCTATCCCGGTTTTGGTTTTAAGTGTTAAGAAAGACTGATACACAAGGTTCATTTTGAAACTTCTTTAAAAAGTAGTTCCTTTGCCGTCTTAAAGGGGGATTAGCTCAGTTGGCTAGAGCGCTTGCATGGCATGCAAGAGGCCACCGGTTCGAATCCGGTATTCTCCACATAATTGGCCATTCTTCAAGGGATGGCTCTTTTTGTTTTAATATGAGTTTAGAGGGAAAGATTGCATATATCACGGGAGGTTCTAAAGGGATCGGACTTGGAGTGGCCAAAGCGTTACTTGACAAGGGAATGAAAGTAGCCATTAGCGGAAGAAGTACAACGGCATTGGAAGATGCTGTTACTACTTTAGGTCAAAAAGAACACGTATTTGCAATTCAATCGGATGTTACGCAATTGTCCGATGAGGAAAAGGCGGTAGATGCTATCGTAAAACGCTGGGGAACAATAGACTTGGTATTGGCCAATGCAGGTGTTGGGCATTTTGCTCCAATCGATGCTATGAGCAAGGAAACCTGGGATGAAATGATCGCTACCAATCTTACCGGGGTTTTTTATACCTTGAAAGCAGCGGTTGAAACGCTAAAGGCCTCTAAGGGCTATTACATGACCTTAGCCAGTTTAGCAGGGGTTAACTTTTTCCCACAGGGAGCAGGGTATAATGCTACTAAGTTTGGGGTGGTAGGCTTCACTCAGGCCGCAATGTTAGATCTGAGAAAGTACGATATAAAAGTCACAACGATCATGCCTGGGTCAGTGGCTACTTATTTTAACAATAATTTGCCGTCCGATAAAGATGCCTGGAAAATACAACCCGAGGATATTGGGAAATTGGTGGTTGATTTGCTTAGTATGCATCCAAGGACATTGCCTAGTAAGGTAGAGGTGCGCCCAACTCGACCCGATTTAAAGTAATTGTCCAGTATCTTCAAAGGGAATATTAGGGTTGAAGATTTCCTCGACCAATTGCGCTAATAAAAGTTCGAACTGCTCTATCTGCGCCTTATCAATGGGTGTTCCAATTGCTTTAGCTGCACGATTTGATTTAAGATTAAAGAAAAGAATTCCTTGTGTCAATTGTTTCAACGGTACTATCCCTGCATGAATTGGGGTTGCTAACTTTGCTTCCCCTAACAATAGCGCATAGCATAATAACTGGAATGCCTTTGTCCTCTTTTCTGTAAAGACCTCAGACAATGGTTCTATTTGTAACTCTTGTAATGATACACGTCCGGTCTTATAATCAAGAATCTGGATCTTGCCGTCTACTTCTTCTATTCTATCGATTTTTCCTTTGAGTACTACATCATGTCCCAGGCCTGGTACATTCAGAGTTGTGATCCTTTTTTCTTCAACAGCTCTTAGGGTTATCGTATGCGTCTTAACCCTATTGGAATCAAATGCTAAAAAAGATTCCAAATAGCGCAGGATAACCTGATATGCGATATGGTTTTTACCAGTATCGATGCCTTTATCTGTGTAGAATGCTTTAAACCGTTTTCTTACCACTAGTGGCAGTTGATGCTTAAGCGGCGCTAACATATCGGCATATAGCGTTTTGCCTACAAAGGGAAGATAGAGCTCTTCCAGAGTATCGTGTACAATTGTACCGAAAGTGTTATGTGCAATGTTTTCCTCCACCATAGTTAAATCATTCAAATGCAAAACATGTTTTTGATAGAAGGAATAGGGATTTCGTATGTAGTCCGAAAGCGAGGTTGGGGATAAACCTTTGGCGGCAACGGCTTTTAAGTTAGTTACCAGCAATGGAGATTTATGTACTTGTAAAGGGCTTTCCTTAGGAATGGAAATACTTGGAGTAGCTAATTTGTGCCGAACAAACCTCGCTAAAGTAGGATCTGTAAGGAGCTGAGCAATAAATCTACTGGGTTCATTACCAAAAAGAACATCCGCTTCAGTATTGTACGTTATGTGAATGGTTTTGCTACGCTGGAGCAATCGGTAAAAGTGATAGGCAAAAACAGCATCTTTTTCCTTATAGGAGGGGAGATTGTATTCTTTTTTGATATCGTGCGGAATATGTGAGCGCTGTGTTTTGCCCGCTGGTAATACCCCTTCGTTTACGGAAGCTATGATAACGGTATCAAAATCCAGATTTCTACTTTCCAACATTCCCATAATCTGGAGGCCCCCTAAAGGCTCTCCGCGGAAATGTATCTTCTCAGTTTTGACGAGTTCGGTGTAAATTGTTTTAAGTGATTTTAACCCTTTTACATACTGATTTTCGTTCAAAAGTTGGTTAAGCTGATGAAATATGTTGTAAAAACTGGATAGGGCCTGTAGTTCAAACAAATTCTCAGGTGATTCGGATGTCGCCTTGTCAAGGGCTTTAACCAGATGAAGACATGCTTCTACAAAGCCAGAATTGGAATAGCTGTAATCGGGAAAAAACGTGTTCAGTACTTCCAGAGGATCCTCAACAAGCTGATCAATATCGGATTTTTTGATGTAGATTACGTTACCCTTCTTTATATATGTTCTTAAAACGGACGCGCCATCTTCTGAAGTGGTGCGCAAAAGCAAGGATACAAAGGGGCTGGAAAAGATATCAAGGACCTGTTTGTAATGCCATCCGTTTTGTGAGGTGTTGAGATGTAAATCTATAAAGGCGTTGAATAAGCGATATAATCCGGAAGCCTTCAAAGGCAAGCCCATGGTAATATTTACCCGATTAATCTGTTGTGGTATTGCATTAAGCATAGCGGGTAACAGATGTTCGTCGGGCAGAATTAGGGCCACATTTTCATTGTGGTTTTCACGATAAATAATCTCGAGTAGTTCACCTATATAGTTCGTCTGAGCGACCTGCTTCGGAATTCCAACGATGTTTATTCGTTTCTCTGAAATCAGATGATTAGAAATACCCTTGGGCGACTTGTTTCGGAAATAGGGCCACTGCTCAATATATTTTCGGATGAAATACCCCGCTTCATGGATAGTATCATTAAGTAGATCAGTATCAATATCCCAGTAAATTGTTGCTTTTGCATGCAATAGGAAATACTGTACTATTTTTTGCTCAACACCGGTTAATGCATTAAAACCAATAAAAAAATAGTGCTGATCCTTTTGCTGTTGCAGATAATTTTCAAGGTTTTGCAGTGCATCTTTGTAAATATGACCCTGATATCCTATTCTTTTTTTTGCAAAATTGTGTTTGAGATTGTCATAGGTAGATGCTAGGCTTTCCCAAAACTTTAAGTTCTCTGAAATGAGTTGCGTAGGTGCTGTTCCTTTCAACTCCCAACTTTGAATTCGCTTTGTTGCTGTTAGGTATCCAAACAGCGCCCTTTGATCCACCAGATAACTATCGATATCGTTAAAATCCGAAAGTAGTGTAATAGCCCAGTTAGAAAAGATATCAAACGCTTTGGGATCTGTTTTGGGTTGAAAGGTTTGTGCTTTATACAATTCAAACATAAGCTGTAATGACGAAACCTTTTCAAGTCCTGAAATGGAAGTAATAAGTTCCTCTACACTATGGACTGACGGGCTGAATATGGGCTTTTCCAGGTAATTTGCAATACATTTTTTCAGGTAAAGGCCCGACCTCTTATTAGGAAGTATGAAAACCATATCGGTAAAACTTCCATAGGACTGGAAAATATCATGTATTGTATCTTCTAAAAAGCTAGCCATAAAAAAAGCCCTGACACAGCGTCAGGGCTCTTATTTTAGTAAGAAATGTACTTAAACTTATTTGATAAGGTTAATTTCAACCCTTCTGTTCTGTGTTCTACCGGCTCTGGTATTGTTGGTAGCAATAGGCTTATCCTCTCCATAACCAATAGCAGTAAGACGATCTGAACCGATACCTTTGTCGATCAAGAAGTCACGAACAGAATTTGCTCGCTCTTCAGATAGTCTTTGATTGGTAGTGGCACTACCTACACTGTCTGTATGACCTTCTACTGTAAACTTAGCAGTAGGATATTCATTCAAAATTTGGATAATGTCTACCATTACAGAAGTAGACTCTGCTTTTATAGAAGACTTCCCGGTATCGAATAAAATAGTTCGGGCATAATCATTCAACTGCTTTTGAACTTCTTCGGTTACTTCAGGACATCCGTTATTGGCTACTGTACCAGCTACATCGGGACATTGATCGTCTTTATCAAGAACGCTATCTCCATCTGAATCTGGCCATGGGCAACCACCGTTTTCTGCAGGTCCTGCCTCATTAGGACATTGATCTTGATTATCAGCTACACCATCACCGTCAGCATCAGGACATCCAGCTAAAGCGGCGATACCTGCCTCATTAGGACAAGCATCATCTTTATCAGCGATACCATCACCGTCAGAATCCGGACAACCGTTCATTTCTTTTGATCCGGCTTGGTCTGGGCAACTGTCTTTACCATCTTCAATACCATCACCGTCAGAATCTGGGCATCCGTTAAATGCCTCTAGACCGGCTACTTCAGGACAAGCATCATCTTTGTCATAAATACCATCACCATCGGTATCCGTTCCTCCAAACCTGATATTAACACCACCAAGATGTTGGAAGTGCTTAACACCGTAATCTTCGAAAGCATGCTTGTATTGTGTTTGTAATACAACACCGACATTATCGTTGAACCAGTAGTTTAGACCTACACCACCATTTACCGTACCTGCTCCAATTTCGTCAACCCAAGTGTAACCTCCACCCACTTCTACGAAAGGGTCTAGCTTCGTATTTTTGAGCACATTGTATCTTATAGTACCATCAATTGCGTAATGAGAGACATCTTCAATAGTTACATCTCCTAAATTTTCAATCCTATTTAAGGACCCTCTCGCTCCGACTGAGAATCCATCTCCTATGTAACGAGAAACAGCAATATATGATATCGATGGAATAATATTCCAGTGGTCATTAGCATTAAAATATTCATCGAATAATGAACCTGTTTCGTAAGCCGGCAAATTAAAGCTTGTGGAATTGTCATTGGTAGGGAAAACGTCAATTGCGTTTACACCAAAGCTAACCTGCCAAGGATTGTTTTCGTCTTGAGCTTGTAGGTTGTTGAAGCCTAGAACAAGTAAAGCAGCAACAAGAAGTTTGCTAAGATGTTTCATGTTCAAAATTTTAAGTTTAAGTGTTTATCAGCTGCAAATGTAAGTTGTTAAGAACTATTAACAAAATCAATCTATTATTTTTTTTAACTCCGTTCATAGAGGAATTACTACCGTTAAACGATTTTTAAAGCCTTGCCTACCTTGATAAAAGCATTTATTGCTTTATCCAAATGCCACTGCTCATGTGCGGCGGAAAGCTGCACTCTTATCCTTGCTTTTTCCTTGGGGACCACTGGATAGAAAAACCCAATGACATAGATACCTTCATCCAACAGCATATTGGCCATCTGCTGTGACAGTTTTGCATTGTATAGCATTACCGGGACTATTGCGGAATCTCCATCAATGATGTCAAAACCTGCGGCCTTCATTCCCTTCTTAAAATACGCCGTGTTGCTTTCAAGCGTATCCCGCAGGGAAGTGTCTTCCGATAACATTTCAAATACCTTTATAGAAGCACCAACTATTGTGGGAGCGAGAGAATTCGAAAATAAATAGGGTCGTGAACGTTGCCTCAGCATTTCAATGATCTCTTTCTTTCCGGTAGTATATCCACCCATTGCTCCCCCAAGTGCTTTCCCTAGGGTTCCGGTAATAATATCTATTCTGCCCATTACATTCTTGGCCTCTAGCGTACCCCTTCCTGTGGCCCCTATAAATCCAGTCGCATGGCACTCATCGATCATAACTAAGGCATCATATTGTTCTGCGAGGTCACAAATGCGATCAAGTGGTGCAAGTAAACCATCCATACTAAATACGCCATCGGTGACAATAATTTTAAACCTTGCCCCATCAGTATTAGCTTGTTGAAGCTTATTTTCCAAATCCGTCATATCATTATTTGTATAACGATATCGCTTTGCCTTGCAGAGACGTACACCATCTATTATGGAGGCATGATTTAAGGAATCGGAAATGATGGCGTCCTCATTAGTCAGTAAGGGCTCAAAGACCCCTCCATTCGCGTCAAAAGCTGCTGCATAAAGTATGGTGTCTTCGGTGGTGTAGAAATCGGCAATTTTTTGTTCCAATTCCTTATGGATATCCTGAGTTCCACAAATGAAACGGACGGAAGACATTCCAAAGCCATGGCTGTCCAGCGTAGCTTTGGCAGCACGAATCACCTCCGGGTGTGATGACAGTCCAAGATAATTGTTGGCGCAGAAATTAATAACCTCCTGCCCATTTGCTATCTTGATTACTGCATCCTGAGGAGAAGTTATAATACGCTCTTCCTTATAAAGCCCCTCATTTCTTATTGCCTCTAGCTCCTCGCTGAGGTATTCCTTAATCTTTCCGTACATAATTTAGATAAATACTGGTTTAATGTCTTCTTCAATGTAGATCAAAATTCTATTTAAAACAACGTAGCCCATTTTTTGTAATACTTGGGCATATTTCTCTAATTGCTTCCTATGAGATGTTGCAAATTTACCGGTTTTGTAGTCGATGATCGTTATCCCGTTTTCTGAAAATACAATTCTGTCCGGCCGTAGTAGAGTACCATCAGTATCCAGAAGTTCTACCTCATTTTTCGAATGAACCTGTGGCTCATAATACTTTTTTAACTCGGGATGTGAAATAATTGCGGTTATCTTTTTTTTACACCATAGTTGATCGCTTTCCGCCAAGGAGGATAGCTGCAGTTTCTGCTGAAGAGTACCTTCAATATCTTCTGAGGAATGAACATTAGAAAGAATTTCGTGTATTCTATTTCCCCGTTGAAGCGCCTCCTTTTGTTCAGACTTCTGAATACGATCTGCTGAAGCAGGCGCCATAGAAAGGTTTTGTGTTTTTGTTGTATATCTAAACGGGATCGTTATGTTTTTAGGAATCGCAGCTGTTTTAGCTTCTTTAGGCGGTAAGCAACCAAAGGTAAATTTTGATTGGGAAGGATTCCATATCCCTAAATGGCGCAAATAACTTTCAAATAAAGAACCGTAAGCCCCCGTTTTCTTGCTGGAAGTAAAAATGAATACCCCCAAAATAGCTCGTGTTAATGCAACATACAGGACATTGATATCATCTAGTTCAGCGGCATTGATTTCATCGAAATACATAGTTCTGGACGTCTGAGAATACCATTCAAGTTCCTTGGATGCGTTTAGTAGTAAATGATCAAAACCATGAAAGTTTTCGGGATTTACCGGAATCCAAAGTTTTTTTGAGTGCAGCTGATCATTGATTTTCGCATCTGCAAAGGGAAAAATAACAAACTTGAATTCCAGGCCTTTTGATTTGTGAACGGACATTAGGCTAACAGCATTCAGGTTTTCGGGCATGGAAATGGCCCAAACCTCTTTTTTTAACTCCCAAAACCGGAGAAAATCGAAAAGGGTAATACCTGTCTTTTGATCAAGTTCCAGGAGTTGATCCACAAAATAAGTAATGTAGGCATTAGTGTTCGGAGCTAAATCAAAACAAGCTATCGCCTTTTCCACGATATCCAATACGTTTAAAGTACTGACGGCGTTGACATTGAAACCGTATTGCTCTTCCAAAAACTCATGTAGCCTTTCGAGATTCCTAACGATTTCATCGTGTTTTTTTGCTGAACCTTTGAACAGATACTCCAAAACTTCGTATCTGGGGATTCGTTCTTCCGGACTATCTATAAACTGCAATAATGCAATGAGGAAGGAGACTTTAGGGCTGCTTTTTAAAAGAAGACCTTCGGAGGAAATAATAGGAATAGAATTCGAAGCGAGATGGTTGGCAAGCAGTATCCCTTGATCATTCTTGCGCACCAGGACACTAATATCCGAATAATCATAACCTCTTGCAATAAGGGCTTCAATGGTTTCCAGCGTTTTTTCCAGATAAAAGTCTTTATCAATACCGCCTTCTTCTACAAATGAAATTTCAACGCATCCCCCAGTTTTATTATTGTTGCGTTGACTACCCGTGGTCTCATATAGTTTTTCGTATGCTGCTTTTGAGAATTTTGATGCAATATGTTTAAAAAAACCATTGTTAAAATTGATTACTTCGTTATGACTTCTCCAATTGGTATCTAATAGGTGTACTAAAGGAGGTATCGAAAATGGGTTTGCTGTGCTTTCTGAAAGTTGCAGAAATTGTTCAGGATTTCCACCACGCCATCTGTAAATCGATTGCTTTACATCACCAACAAGTAACAGAGCGCCCTGTTGGCCTTTTTCATTTTGCCCCTCTAAGGCATTTCCAATTAGCGGGATGAGATTTTGCCATTGCATAACCGAAGTATCCTGAAATTCATCTATATAGAAGTAGCGATATCTTTCCCCCAGTCGCTCGTAAATATAAGGAGCGGGCTGGTTTTTAATTTCATTGGAGATCAATTTGTTGAATTCCGAAATATGGAGCATCTCTTTATCCCTTTGAATCTTTTGCACTTCTCGGGCAATCTCCTTAAGCACGGTCAACGGTAATACATTGTTATAGGCATTTTTATAGAAATGAAGTTGATGTAAGGCTTCCTTACCATCCAGGTAAAGGGGAAGAAGCTCTACGCTAAGCAGTTCAGTTGGCTTGCGAACACTTTTTTTAACAATGGTATTGGCAATAAGGCTTTCTTCAATTTTGTTGATGTAGAGCTTTCGAAGATCTATTTCTCCCTGGCTTATTTTAAGGAAGTGGTTTGGTAGCGTTTGTCTCGGAAAGTCTTCATAAGAAAACCCCATCTGAGTTATCTTTTCTAACGCTTGTTTGGCCTTTTCCACCACCTGAGCTTGGATAAGGAGCATCTTTTGTCGCAGCCCGGATTTTAACTCTGAAAAGTGTGCGATTTCCTTTTCGGCTAATTGCCGTAAATGGGGATAGTGGGTTTCGACAAACAACAGCTTTCCTGTTTTTCGGAGATCATAGGTAATATCCCAGCTTTTCTCTGAATCAATTTTCTCTAATGCATAGTCGACTAAAATTCTGGTTATTAGCTCGTCATTGCCAATACGGGAAAGAAGTTGATCGATGGCTTCATCCAGTAATAGGTCGCCATCAAGTGCTACCTCAAAGTTTTGGGAGATCTTAAGGTCTTTGGCAAAAGCACGGATAATTTTATGTGTGAATTTATCGATCGTCAAGATCTCGAAATACGAATAATTATGCAACACGCGCTTTAAGGTCTTTTCTGCTCTTGCTTGCAGTATATTCAAATCCAATTGAAGTTCCTCTGCAATTTCCTTAAACATGGTGCGGCTCCCTTCGGCGATTTCGGTTTTGGAAAATTCATAAAGCGTCTCTAAGATTCTTTCCTTCATTTCTGCAACGGCCTTGTTGGTAAAGGTAATTGCCAAAAGCTGCCTAAAGGTCTGCTTAGAAGGAGCAGAAAGTAGTTGTTTTAAATACGCCTTTGTCAGTTGATAGGTCTTTCCTGAGCCTGCAGATGCATTAAATATGTTAAACCCCTTTATTACCACTACTTATCTAGCTATGTTGCGCAGAAGATTCCTCTCTAGTTAACACTCAATATTAATGATTTGTTTGTGAAGAAACAGTATTTTTACAAAACGAAAGGATTAACTAAAAAATTAAAAAGAAATGGCTTTTGAATTACCCAATTTGCCCTATGCATACGATGCGCTTGAACCTCATATAGATGCTCGCACTATGGAGATACATCACACCAAGCACCACAACGGATACACTACCAAGCTCAATGGTGCTGTTGCGGGAACTGATCATGAGAATAAAAGCATAGAAGATATCCTTGCCGGATTGGATATGGACAACACCGCTGTTCGAAACAATGGGGGAGGCTTTTACAACCACAATTTATTTTGGGAGGTAATGGCCCCCGATGGCGGAGGCGAACCACAAGGACAGCTGGCCAGTGCTATTGATGAAGCTTTTGGTTCCTTAGAAGGCTTTAAAGAAAAATTTAGTGCCGCTGCGGGCAGCCGATTCGGATCAGGATGGGCCTGGCTTTGCGTTCAGCCCGGTGGTAAGTTGGAGATTTGTTCTACTCCCAATCAGGACAATCCTTTAATGCCAGGCGTTGGATGTGAGGGATGGCCTATTTTAGGATTAGATGTGTGGGAACATGCCTATTATTTGAATTATCAGAATAGAAGGCCCGATTATATCAATGCATTTTTCAATGTAATTAATTGGGACAAAGTTGCGGAAAACTACGCTGCAAAGATGTAGTATACAAACGGTTAGTAGGATTAAAAAAGTGTGGAATTTTCCGCACTTTTTTGTTTTTGAAGGGTAGCGCTGGCATTAATAGAAAAGGGCAGGAAAGCTCCTGCCCTTTTCGTCCCAAATCTTACCATAAACTTAACCTACTTATGCTATGGCAAAACTAAATTACTGGTATTGTGAGAAATAACAAAGAAAAATTAAGAATTTTTTGATTAGAGAGGAAGTGGATCAAGCGCAAATTTTAACATAATATCTTGGTATTCAAACATAAAGAAGGCGGATGTTACTCCGCCTTCTTTCCCCAAATCTTACCATGAACTTAACCTACTTATGCTATGGTTCTCCAAAAGTAGGCTAAGGCTGCGGGTAAGGAAAAGGTTTTAGACCAACGCCCTCAAATTTGGTTGAAATACAGTATACGGAATAACGTATTATAAAACGGTAAGGAAAAAGCGTACAATAATTGCGGAAAGGATTTTATAGAAATAAAAAAGGTGGAGAAGTCTCCACCTTTTTTGCCCCAAATCTTACCATGAACTTAACCTACTTATGCTATGGCAATTACTAAAATAACGGCAGTAGGTTCAAATATGGTATAAAGCCGGTGAAGCGCCATTTTCATCGATGAAATACTTAATTATTGCGATTAACTGCAAAAATCAGTAGGCACGTTGGTTTTTACCTTCGTAATAATTGATAAAGGCTCGGTTTACAACGCGATTCCCGCCAGGAGTAGGATAATCTCCAGTAAAGTACCAGTCTCCTAAGTTTTTAGGGCAAGCCATATGGAGATTTTCTACAGTTTGATAAATGATCTGAACTTTGGCGTTAAGATCTTTAGGACTTAATAATTCCCCTATTTTACGGGAGAGCTGTTCTGGAGTAAAAGGGGCATATAACTCTTTTACAAAATTGATTACATCAGAATCCTTGGACTGCTGCTGGCAAAGGCATTTTTGGTAGACCTCTTCTATCTTGTGATCCAAGTTTTCTTCCTTAAGTAGGGCAATTGTAGCTCTGAACGCAACAAAGTCCTCTAATTTCGCCATATCAATACCATAACAGTCTGGATAACGAATCTGAGGAGCAGAGGATACCACTACGATTTTCTTTGGACGAAGCCGATCCAACATTCGTAAGATACTTTTACGTAAAGTAGTGCCTCTAACAATACTATCATCAATTATGACCAGATTATCGTCTTTTCCCACAGATCCATATGAAATGTCGTAAACATGGGTAACCAGATCATCCCTACCACTATCTTGAGTGATAAATGTGCGCAGTTTAGCATCCTTTATCGCTACTTTCTCAATCCGCGGGCGTACTTCCAGGATTTTATGAAGTTCTGCTTTGGTCATCGCATCCCCAAGGGCTAATATCTGTTCTTCTTTTTTCTTGTTGAGGTAGTTTTGCGCCTCTTTTATCATGCCCAGGAAAGAAGTTTCAGCCGTATTTGGGATATAGGAAAAAACCGTATTGATAAGATCCCCATCAATCGCTTTTAGTATTTCCGGGAAGACCAATTTTCCAAGCTGTTTTCGTTCTTCATAAATCTCCTGGTCGCTTCCTCGGGAAAAATAGATACGTTCAAAGGAACACGCCTTTCGTTCTCTTGGTGGTTGTATTTCCTCGAGACTCAAATCCCCATTCTTCTTAATAATAAGAGCATGCCCGGGATCCAGTTCTTTTACTTTGCTGTAAGACACATTGAAAACGGTTTGTATGGCTGGCCGCTCCGATGCTACTACTACTACTTCTTCGTCCTGATAATAATAGCAAGGCCGGATACCTGAAGGATCTCTAAGCATAAAAGCATCCCCATGTCCCAGAAGTCCTCCCATAGTATATCCGCCATCCCAATTTTTAGAGGATTTTCTTAGGATCTTAGCAATATTCAAACGTTCTGCGATATGCGGGGAAGCTTCTCGCTTACTATAGCCCTCTTTTTTAATTTCCTTGTAGAGTTTGGCAACGGCATCATCCAGAAAGTGGCCAATTTTTTCCATCACTGTAATGGTGTCCGCCATTTCTTTTGGATGTTGCCCCAGATCCACCAAATTCCCAAAGAGTTCATCTACATTGGTCATATTGAAATTGCCAGCAACGATAAGGTTTCTATGCATCCAGTTATTTTGGCGGAGGAAAGGATGCACGCTTTCAATACTGTTTTTTCCAAAAGTACCATACCGTACATGTCCTAATAGCAGTTCCCCGATATAGGGAATGTTTTTCTTCTGATACGCTACATCATCCCAGGATTGTGGGTGTTCTGCAATAGTGCTATTAATGCGGTTATTGATCTGGGAAAAAATGTCTTGAATGGGTTGTGATTTGGCAGAACGGATCCTGCTGATATACCGCTCTCCCGGACTCATATTTAATTTGATACTCGCAAAACCCGCACCATCCTGCCCACGATTATGCTGTTTTTCCATCATGAGATACATCTTATTTACCCCATAGAAAGCCGTTCCGTACTTTTCCTTGTAATATTCGAGAGGTTGCAACAATCGAATCAAAGAAATCCCACATTCGTGTTTAATAGGATCGCTCATGCTCCAAAATAAATGTCATTTTTAAACCGGTACCTTTTATTCTAATTCAATGTTGAATTGTGTTAGTTCGCTAAATTGCTCAAGCCGTTGCATAACCTCTTCTTCTTTCAACTCAATCATTCGTGCAGTCCCAAATTTCTCCACGCAGAAAGAGGCAAGATTTGATCCGTGAATAACGGCATTTTTTAGGTTTTCGAACGTTTTGTTCCTGGAAGCTGTCAGATATCCCGCAAAGCCTCCTGCAAAAGTATCTCCCGCACCGGTAGGATCAAATACTTCTTCCAAGGGCAAGGCAGGAGCAAAGAAAATATTGGTCTTATGAAATAACAATGCTCCGTGTTCTCCCTTTTTTATCACGACATATTTTGGTCCTAGTTTTTGAATTTGTTCTGCCGCTTTAACCAATGAATGCTCCTTGGTAAGTTGCCGCGCTTCCTCATCGTTCAAGGTAAGCACATCGATATGACGTAGGACATTGTGTAACTCCTCCCAAGTATGATCCATCCAATAGTTCATAGTATCCAAGATGATGAGCTTTGGTCGGGTTTCTAGCTGTTCTATTACACGCATTTGGATATTGGGATGTAAATTTCCCAACATTACAACGTCTGCATTATTGAACGCATCCGGGACCTTTGGATCAAAATCTGCTAGGGTATTTAATTCTGTTACCAGCGTTTCTCGCACATTGAGATCATTCTTATATTTTCCGCTCCAAAAGAAGGTTTTACCCCCTCGGACAATTTCTACCCCGGAAAGATCAATATTTTTTTTTCGCAACACCTCCATGTATTCGTCAGGAAAATCTTCACCAACTACGGAAACTATAGCCGATTCAACATCAAACTGCGCCGCTGCAAGTCCAATAAAAGTTGCGGCGCCACCTAAAATTCTATCTGTTTTTCCAAAGGGAGATTCAATGGCATCAAAGGCAAGGGTGCCCACGATTAACAATTTGCCCATTCACTGAATTTTGCTGCAAATATACCGTATTATTTTCTACCAAAATCTGCAGGGATTTCTCCCCAGGCCTTGGTTTCCCACTTTACTACAGGGGTGTTGTACGAATTGTTTTTTAACCAGGCCTCAGCGCGTTCAATAAGTTCAAAAAGCATTTGGTTATTTGCGGTTTTCCGAAGTTTAGTATTGCATTTTTTTTTGCGGACCCAACCCATTGCCGTTCTGGAATCCGAATAAATAATTCTGTTGCTATCTTTTTGTTTCAGAAAAGCTAAACCGTGAACTATAGCAAGAAACTCTCCAATGTTATTAGTACCCTCCGGGAATGGGCCTTGTTTGAAAAGGGGTTTCTTCGTTTTGGTATCCACACCTTGATACTCCATAACCCCCGGATTTCCACTTGAAGCAGCATCAACCGCTATAGAATGAAAACTGGGTGTTCCGTATTTCAGAAGTTCTTCTGGACTTAGCGCTGCTTTGCCCTTCTTTTTTCCTTTGTAATCCTGGTAGTTTCCGTTATATGCCTTTTTTGCCTCTTTAAAACTGGAGAAGGCTTTGTATTGTGCGGCTTTAACTCCTTTTATTTGACTTTGGCAATCCTCCCAGGAGTCGTATATACCAGGGTTTTTACCTTTCCATACTACGTAGAACCGTTTTTTTTTAGCCATGGTCAACCAGCAGTTTTTCGATCACTTTTGGGAAGTGTTTATGTTCTTCAACATGAACTTTATGCGCAATTTCTGCTATAGAATCGTTTGGTTCAATTCGTGCCTTGGACTGAAAAATAACAGCCCCTTCATCATAGTGCTCATTTATATAATGAATGGTAATACCGGTTTCCTTCTCATGGTTCGCTTTTACTGCTTCATGCACATGTATCCCGTACATTCCTTTTCCCCCGTACTTCGGGAGTAACGCAGGATGAATATTAATGATTTGATTAGGAAAAGCGGTTATCCAATTTTTAGGGATCTTCCATAAAAACCCGGCAAGAACAATGAGGGAAGGCTTGAGCGATTTAAGTAATTGCAATACCGTGGAAGATTTAGAGAAAGCACTTCTATTGAAATAGAGCAATGGCACCTGTAGTCTTTTACATCTTTCAATTACTTTCGCATTTGGGTTATTGGTCAAAACACAGCATACTTTAATTGTAAGATGTCCCTCAAAATATCTGATAATGTTTTCTACATTAGACCCAGAACCTGAAGCCAAGAGCACAATCTCCTTCATGAAGTGTATTTTTCAGAGGGTAAAAGTAAGCTGTTGATGGTTAAAGCGGTAATTTACAGCACATTTTATCGACAAATGGTGAATTTAATCCAAAGTTTTTTATTTTTGCCCACGTTTAAAATTTAAAAACCAATACACTATGTCAGACATTGCATCAAGAGTTAAAGCCATTATCGTAGATAAATTGGGTGTTGATGAAAATGAAGTAGTACCCGAAGCGAGCTTTACGAACGATTTAGGTGCCGATTCTTTGGACACTGTAGAGTTGATCATGGAATTTGAAAAAGAATTTGACATTCAAATCCCTGACGATCAAGCTGAAAACATCGCAACTGTGGGTCAGGCTATAAGCTATATTGAAGAAGCAAAATAATTAATGATATTTTATTAAAGGATTAGAATTATCCATGTGGAACAGTTCCACATGGATAATTTTTTTAATTTCAGGCCAAATAGCAGCGCTATGCAATTAAAGCGAGTTGTAATTACTGGATTGGGTGCGTTAACCCCCATAGGAAACAACCTTGAAGCCTATTGGGATGGACTTAAGAATGGAAGAAGCGGAGCGGCTCCCATTACGTATTTTGATACAGAAAAATTCAAGACCAAATTTGCTTGTGAGTTAAAAGGATACAATGCTCTGGATTATTTTGATAGAAAAGAAGCCAGAAAACTGGATCGTTTTACCCAATATGCGCTTATTTCTTCAGATGAAGCAATACTAAATGCTGACTTGGATTTGGATAAGGTAGATAAATTTAGAGTAGGTGTCGTTTGGGGAGCTGGTATAGGAGGATTAGAAACCTTTCAAGATGAGGTAATTGGATTTGCAAATGGAGATGGAACACCTCGATTTAATCCCTTTTTTATCCCAAAAATGATTGCGGATATTGCCCCGGGCAATATCTCAATCAAACACGGCTTTATGGGCCCCAATTATACCACGGTATCTGCCTGCGCCTCTTCAGCAAATGCGTTAATTGACGCCTTAAATTATATTCGACTAGGACATTGCGATGTTGTTGTTACTGGTGGAAGCGAAGCTGCGGTTACAATTGCAGGAATGGGAGGGTTTAATGCCATGCATGCGCTCTCCACGCGTAATGATAGTCCGGAAACTGCTTCCAGACCATTCGATGCTACAAGGGACGGTTTTGTTCTTGGCGAAGGTGCCGGGGCGTTGATCCTCGAAGAATATGAACACGCGAAAGCGCGAGGGGCGAAAATTTATGCTGAGGTAATTGGAGGAGGACTGTCCAGTGACGCCTACCATATGACTGCCCCACATCCTGACGGAGTTGGAGTGGTTCGGGTAATGGAAAACTGTTTAAATAATGCCGGGCTACGGGCAGAGGATGTCGATGCTATAAACACACATGGCACCTCAACACCTCTTGGAGATGTTGCAGAACTTAAAGCCATTTCCAAGGTCTTTGGAGATCATGCGCCTAAAATGAATATTAATTCTACTAAATCCATGACGGGGCACTTGTTGGGTGCCGCTGGGGCAATTGAAGCGATAGCCTCCATTTTGGCTATGGAACATAGCACCGTTCCTCCCACTATCAACCATAGTGTTGTTGATGAAGGGATTGATCCCAGCCTGAATTTAACCCTTAATCGGGCTCAGGAAAGGGAAGTAAATATTGCGATGAGTAATACTTTTGGCTTTGGAGGCCATAACGCATGTCTCGTTTTTAGAAAAATAAGCTAGTCAGGGACGGATGAAATTCGCACCCAAAATATTCAATTCCCATCCAAAGCCGGATGGGGATTTTTTTGAGGGTATGAAAAGTATGTTGGGATTTAAGCCCAAAGACATTAAAATTTATCAAAAGGCATTTCTCCATCGTTCATTAAACAAAAGAGACGCTCAGGGGAACCCTCTGAATTACGAACGTCTTGAATTTTTAGGAGATGCCATGTTGGGAACCGTTATCTCCAAACATTTGTACAAGGAGGTTCCTGAGGGGGATGAAGGATATCTTACAAAAATGCGCTCCAAAATTGTAAGCAGAAAGCATCTGAACGAACTTGGAAAAGACTTAAAACTATTGCAGTATGTTGAGAGTCGTATCCCAAAATCGCATTTTGGCGAAAATATATATGGTAATGTTTTTGAGGCGCTAATTGGTGCTATTTATCTTGATAGAGGGTACGAGCAATGTGAACGATTTATTCAGGTAAGGGTCATTGATCCCTATGTGGATATTGAGCAGTTGGAAGGCAAGGTTATTAGCTATAAAAGCCTGGTTATTGAATGGTGTCAAAAGCAAAAAAAGGATTTTCATTATGAAGTCTATGAAGATACCGGAAATGATGAACAGAAACACTTTGCGGTAAAATTGACCATAGATGATAGGGTTCTGGCAAAAGCCAGGGCCACTTCCAAGAAAAAAGCCGAAGAAAAAGCTTCTAAAAGAGCCTATTATGCGCTTCAAGACAAAATTGATCCCAATTAGTTTTAAGAAAAGGTAAACTCAAACGTTTTCGTACTTGTTTTATTTGCAAAACGATAGGCTAACTAGGTTGGTTTAGCGATTAATTTTATCTTTAGCATTCGCAAAATTTTGATGGCTGTAAAATATAAGATAATCGAAGAGTCTTTTGAAGATTCCTTTGAACTGATTGCCATACACAGTAATTTGGAAGACTATGCATTGGCGTATCATCTAAACGAAAAAGTAAACCTTAGATTAGCGAGAGGTAGTAAAGATTTGGAACTGGATACTGTGGCGTTTCCGGTTTTTGAGTGGGAAGATAAAGTAGATGGGCAATGTTGGCAGTTGCTGTGCAATTACAGAAAACATGAAATCAGAGAAGATGCGGTTGGGCTGTTCACCGAAAGTAAAACATCGAGATCCTATTATTTGGTAGAAGAACGAAGAGATATCGACTTTTTTTTGAAAATTACTCCGGGAAACCCGAAGGTCGTAAGGGAAATGGTTAAAACATTAATGACGGTGCCCAAATTAACTATGGCATATGTGTTGGACTCCCATACCATTAAAGCAAAACAAAATCTAATTTTTTATTAATGCCTGGCAAGAAAAAGACCAAAATAGTAGCTACTCTAGGACCTGCCACTAGCAGAAAAGAAGTACTCCGGAATATGATTTTAGCCGGAGTAGACGTATTCCGAATTAATTTCTCGCATGCAAATTATGAGGATGTAGTTGAGCGGATAACGCTTATTCGAGAACTCAATGAAGAATTAGAAACCAACACTGCAATTCTTGCAGATCTACAAGGACCAAAGCTTAGGGTTGGTGTTATGGGAGGGGAAGTTGTGGTGGCTCCGGGAGATGAAATTCTCTTTGTTACCGGTGAACCTTTTGAGGGAAATTCCGAAAGCGTGTATATGAACTATCAGAATTTCCCAAAAGACGTCAATCCCGGAGAGCGGATATTGCTGGACGATGGAAAATTGATCTTCGAGGTAGTGCACACCAATGGAGAGAACGAGGTAAAAGCAAAAGTAATACAGGGGGGGCCTCTTAAATCTAAAAAAGGGGTTAATCTGCCCAATACGAATATCTCTTTACCAGCCCTTACCGAAAAAGATAAGGAAGATGCTGTATTTGCAATTAAACAGGAGGTGGATTGGATTGCACTTTCTTTTGTTCGCTATAGTCAGGACCTCTTAGATCTGCAAAATCTGATCAAAGAGCATTCCGAACATAAGATTCCAATTGTAGCCAAGATAGAAAAACCGGAAGCTGTTGAAAACATCGATAAAATTGTTGCCTATTGCGACGGTTTAATGGTAGCAAGGGGCGATCTGGGAGTTGAAGTCCCGGCACATGAGGTCCCCCTAATTCAGAAGCAGCTGGTATTGCGTGCGAAAAAGGCCAGAATTCCTGTTATTATCGCAACCCAGATGATGGAAAGCATGATTACTAGTCTAACACCAACCCGGGCAGAGGTAAATGATGTAGCCAACTCGGTGATGGACGGAGCCGACGCAGTGATGTTATCCGGAGAAACTTCGGTAGGGAATTACCCGGTACAGGTAATTAATAAAATTACCAGTATTTTGAAAAGTGTAGAAGGGTCGGGTCTTATAAATGTCCCTCAGAACCCTCCGCATATCAGAACGAAACGGTATATCACAAAGGCCGTATGTTATCATGCAGCTCTAATGGCTAATGAAATACAGGCAAAGGCGATATCCACTTTAACGAACAGTGGATATACAGCATTTCAAATATCAGCTTGGCGTCCGAGTGCCCATATTCTGGTGTTTACTTCCAACAAAAGAATTTTAAATCAGTTAAATCTATTATGGGGGGTTAAAGCATTTTACTATGACCGGTATGTTTCTACGGACGAGACTATTGAAGATGTTAACCAAATAGCCTGCAAAAAAGGATTTCTAGATGTTGGAGATATGCTTATCAGCTTAGCTGCAATGCCTATTAAAGATAAAGGCATGGTGAATACTTTGAGGGTCACCGAAATTGAAACCTGCAGCTTTTAAGCTACTTCCCGTTCGAAAGCTACAAAATTAACTACTCGTCCAACCGTATCTTTAACCGGATTCCCTTTGATCCAGCATTTATATGGAGAGCCGTCTTTTCTATAGTTTACCAAGGTTGCTTCAAAAGAACGTTGTTCGGTTATTGCAGTACGTATCTTAGCTAAAGTAGCTTTGTTCGTTCCCTCACCTTGAAAAATCTTAGGAGTCTGTCCGATGATCTCTGACGGATGATAACCATTCATCTGGTATATGTTCTGCGATGCGTGTACAATATGTAGTTGTGGATCTGTAACAACAACAATATGATCTTTTTGGAGAATTTCTTTTTCGAAAAAACTAGTGTCACTCCAATTCTGACGCTTTGCTAAATGCTGTAATGCTTGTATTTCTTCAAGCCCTTTACAAAACTTGTTATATCGTTCCGCAAACAGATCCCAAGCTTCTAGCGGCAACGCTTTGAATTCGCGATTAGCGTAATATTTTTGCGCAGCAAGATCGTAATTATACATCTCTTTCATACTTCAATACTAGAAAAAGAACCAAACCCAGGAAAATTTATAACAACAATTAACAGTTCTGTCCAAAAGGATAGGTCAAAAACAGTGGTTTTAGTTTTGTAAGACTAAACAAAAAAATAAGACCAAACCCCTATAAAACAAAGGAATTACACTTAAATACCAGGATGAAGCATACTTTTTATGATGCAAAATTGGGAGCGCTATTTGGGCTTTCAGACGATATTAAACTGGACGGCAACCACTTTCCTTCCGCTTCCAATACGATACAATTTTTATGGAATAGAAACGAGGAACCGGTATATCTTGAGGTAGATGCAAGAAAGCTAGAGTTGCTGCCAAATCAGGTTGTAACCGTTACCTATTTGCAAAAGGTAGATTTTAAGATCGCTCCCCTTCCCATTACTGCTTTTGTTTTTAACAGAGCGTTTTATTGTATCGCAGATCATGACAGCGAAGTTTCCTGTAACGGAATTTTGTTTTTTGGAACCCAGGATTTCCCAATAATAAGCATCCCAAAAGATTTGGAAAAAAGATTCAACCGTCTTTATGATGTTTTTGTGGAGGAGTTTTTAACGCTGGATAACATTCAGGGAGATATGCTACAGATGTTGCTTAAGCGTCTTATTATTATGAGTACACGACTTGCAAAAGAACAGTTAGTAGTAAAAGCACTAAATAATGAGCAAATTGAAGTGATTAGAAAATTCAATTTTTTGGTAGATATCCATTATAAATCCAAAAGGAAAGTAAGTGACTATGCCGAAATGTTGTTCAAGTCGCCGAAAACATTGTCTAACCTATTCTCCATTTACAACCAGAAAACGCCACAACAGATCATTTTGGAACGTTTGGCGTTGGAAGCAAAAAGACTAATTCATTTTACAGATAGGCAAAATCAGGAAATCGCTTACGAACTTGGATTTAACGACCCTGCCCATTTTAGTCGGTTCTTCAAAAAAATGACGAAAAAAACACCTTCTGAATACCGGGAAAGTCTTTCGCTAAGCGTCTAAGGGAAATTTTGACAAGTAGTCGGGAAATCCCTCCTAACACTTCCTTCTTCAATCCGCACATATTTGTACTGTAATTAAAAAAGGCAGTATGAATGCAATACGAAAATCATTAACAACAGTGATTACCCTCTTTAGAGGCCCCGGGAAAACTTTGATGCTAAACAGTGTTACCACAACCTATTGTGATAAGAAGCGTCCACAGGATTTCTATTGCGATGCCGAGAAACCTTTCATTTCAAATTTTTAATCAAAACATCAATAATTAATTCTAGAAATTATGAGCACTTTTAATGTACCTAAGCGAGAAGAAGTAAGTGAAAAAAATCAAGCTATTTTTGATAATTTGGAGAAAGCGGTAGGCTTTGTCCCTAATCTTTATGCGACCTATGCCTATTCAGAAAACGCATTAGAGAACTACTTAAACTTCGCGAATGCCAAGACATCATTAACTGCCAAACAAAAAGAAGTAGTAAACCTTGCTGTAAGTCAGGTTAATAACTGTTTGTATTGTCTTTCTGCGCATACGGCAATTGGGAAGATGAATGGATTCTCAGAGGAACAGATCCTTGAACTACGGGCAGGTAGAGCGTCTTTCGACAATAAATTGGACGCCTTGGCCAGATTAGCCAGAAACATTACCGAAAACCGTGGGAGAACGGACGCTGCCGTAATTGAGCATTTCTTCAGTGCAGGTTGGAACAAAGAAAACCTTATCGATACCATTGTATTAGTTGGGGACAAAACCATATCTAATTATATCCATAGCACCACCCAGATTCCGGTAGATTTTCCGGTTGCTGCTCCGTTAGAAGCTGCTATTGCCGAATAGATAAGTACAATAAACCGAGTATAACCTTTTAACATAGCATAAAATGAGACAAGTATTTACAACATTAGTATTTATTATCGGTGCCATTTTTACAACTAGTGCACAGGATAGTATGACCGATTCATCGGTTAAAACAATACACCTGGAACAAACTCCGGGAGCATTTACGAAAAAGACATTAACGGTCCCTGCTGGCACCTATATTTTTGAAATAGCTAATAGGGGTATAGATCACAATGTTGGCTTTGTATTAGTAGAAAAGGGAAAAGATATCAGCAAGCCAGAGAATCATATTCAAACGGCTTACGTTACCGCCCCTGTAGGAACAAATAAAACACAAACCTCAAAACCTACTGTGCTTACGGCAGGGGAGTACGTGTATTTTTGTCCTTTAAACCCGACCAGCACGGACAACACCTTAATTGTACAGTAAGCGAAGCATAAAAGCTTAAACAAGATAGCTGTTGCGGTCCCGCTTTTATCGAATGTATTTCGAAAAGGCGGGACTTATCTTTTCAATTGAACAGTAAGGAATAAGTCGGCTGCCATTTGTTTGGCCAAATGAATCGGCCAATCGTTTTTGTGTAAATAACTTTCCGTTACCGCTCCTTCATAGAGTAAATAGAGCCCTCCTGCTAACTTTTCTCGCTCAGCTTTAGAGATAAGCGCAACGGAATCCTGAACCACATTGCCCAAGGTGGTTAATAATTCTTTTTTGTGCTTTTGGATAAGGGGAAAAATCCTTTTGTTTTGAGGAGTGATCTCTGCCACTATTTTTTGTGACCAACATCCGTAAAAATCCTTTTTACGATAACGATCTCTCAGCAATTCAAAAATACCCAAAACCTGGTGTTTGGGTGATTCTCCTTCTGCGATATACCCTTGCAATTCATCAAGAAACTGCTCGTGTTTTTGTTGTAAATAGGCTATGCAAAGGTCTTCTTTAGATCTGAAGTGATGGTATAATGTTGCTTTTGCAATATTGGCTTTGGAGATTATTTCATTAACTCCGGTAACATTATACCCTTGTGCATAAAACAATTCGCTTGCCACCGTAATAATATGTTGACGAATGTTTTCTTTTTTCACGACTTAAATGTAGGCAATTAACCAACGTGCGCTTATATCTCCAACACCTGATCTGTAGGTTGTTAAACAAAATTCTGAATTTTTAGGCGGTTATAGGCAACTAATGGGATATTGTGTTCCGTCTATGTAAATAAATACGCAATTATGGACAAGGGCAATACCGTGAGAAATTTCAATATTTTAATTATAATCGGAAGTGGTTTACTCCTTGTACTAGCCCTTTTTCATGGTAGTGGTTTTGTTTTTGTAGTCGATAAAATGAATCAATCGAACGCAGCTTCTTTCTTAAAAGAGATCATGCCTGTTTTATTCCTACAACCTTCCATTAACTTGCTCAGTTTAGCCTGCTTTGCCGGAATAACCATTTTTTTGAAAGAGCGAGGGTTTCCGGTTCTGGTATTGGTTTGCATTTTTTCGGGGATAAACTTGGTTTTTGCATTATATCTGGAAGCGTATGTGCCCGGAGCAATAATGTTCATGGCATTGGCCTGTTTTTTATTAGCAATGCGTTACCACAAATCGCTGCGTTAACCTAACGGTCGGGGTCAAATTTCAAAAGGCGATTACTCCTTTTTAGCAGGTGTTTTTTTTAATTCTTTTTTATGATTTGTTTAATGTATTAAAAGTAGGTTGATTATTAGTTTCGCCAAATCAATCTCACAGCGTGATACTCGATTTTGTAGTAACGATACTTTGGAGCTTATCTCCTTTTGGGGAAGCTAAAGTTGGTATTCCTTATGGAATGCTCAATGGGTTAAACATATACCTTGTTTTTATAGTCGGTTTTATTGCTAACGTACTGGTCTTTCCGTTGATGATGTTCTTTTTGGAAAAAGTAAATCAGCATCTTCTCCAATGGCGATTCTACAAAAAATCTGCTGTGTTTGTTGCCAAACGCGCGAAATTAGGGAGTGGTGAAAAGATTCAAAAATACGGGGTATTTGGTCTTATTTTCTTTGTTATGATCCCCTTGCCTGGAACAGGGGTTTATGCAGGCAGTATAGCGGCATACTTATTTAAGATGGATAAACAAAAAGCTTTTCTTGCCAATACCATAGGGATCTTTTTGTCTTCGGTATTCATCTGGACGGCTACGCTTCTTTCTATCAACGACACGGTATAACCATCCGATTAGGTAGCAATAGCAACAAAAAAAGCACCGCTATCACAAATGTATGGGGAATCTCTTTTTCATGGCAGATTATCCTGTGAGTATCTGTCTTCACTACATTAGTTAGATCACATCATTTTCATAGCAACCGGATCCCAGCCAACGGGTTTTTGTTGATAGTAACTTTCATTGGCCAACAAGGCCGCTCCGGCAGCTCTCAATCCAAAAGTAGGATTTTGTATTACATCACCGTTTTGTCGAATGGCTGTAAAGAAATTATAAAAATGGTCGTGGTGCGAACCTTTGTAATCCTCAGGAGACTCCCAAGTTGTTGTTCCGGTTTTTAAAGCCGATTTTCTTGATTGGACATTTAAATCTGAGAAGCTATCCTTTATTTTGTTTTGTGTGGCTTCTGTATAGGCCACCATAGAATACGCACTAGGATTCATTTCAAGCTTTGATCGCCGCACGGTAACGGCATTCCATCCCAGCTCTATTTCACCCTCTGTGCCGATAAGTTTAAATCCAGCGCCACCACCTGAACCGGCAATAAAGTTTATCCGAAAAGAAGCATTGAACGCGGTATGGGTTTCGGTCTTAGGAAAATCGTATAGTGTAATACTTACATCGGGGACATCCCGGCCATCTTTCCAATAGCGCAGGCCACCGGTAGCAAAAGCCCTTACAGGGCCTGTAGTATCTAAAATATAATGCAGGGACGAGAACGCATGAACAAACAAGTCTCCCGCAACACCAGTACCATAATCTTTATAATTCCTCCAACGGAAAAAACGTACCGGGTCGTAAGGTACTTTTGGTGCTGTTCCTAGAAATGTATCAAAGTCTACGGTATCCGGATTTTGGTCTGAGGGAATTGGATATTGCCAGGCGCCTTCAGCGGAATAACGGTCATTATAAAAATCCAGAAGTACTAAGTCTCCAATGGCGCCTTCACGATACAATTGACGGGCCTTTTCGTTGGCCAGGGAAGCCATTCCCTGACTACCAACCTGACAAATCTTACCACTATTTTTCTGTGCTAAAATGATTTCTTGACCATCTTCCCATTTTTGGACCATGGGTTTTTCACAATACACATGTTTTCCGGCTTTGAGGGCATCAACCGTAATTTTTTTGTGCCAATGGTCCGGTGTGGCTACAATTACGGCATCAATATCATTGCGCTCCAGCAATTTTCTATAGTCTCTCGTCGCAAAAATAGAAGTACCCCAAAGTTCTTTTGCACGCTCCAGTCTACCTTGATACAGGTCACAGGCAGCTACCAGCTTTACTCCGCCAACAGAGAGTGCTGCTCGCGTGTCATAGATTCCCTGAATTCCTGAACCAATAAGGCCAAGGTTTATTTGGTCATTGGCTGTAAAGGCTCCTTTGTATTTAGGTGTTGTCAAAAACAAATGCTCCCCTTGCGACGCTGATAGTATAAGTGGGGAAGTACCTAAGGCAGCGGAAGCTAGAGATGCCTTTTTGATAAACGATCTACGCGGGTTTTTTAAATTCTTTTGATTCATAGGGAAGGAGTATGGTGAGACCTCAAGTTAATCTATTTTCCTTTGATGCAATAAAAGTGAGCTCAAAAATCAAACTTTAATTGCACGGAGATCTTTTCCGGATCTGGATTTTTCTTTTGTTCTGTATTGAGGTTAGCCAATGCGATCCCTAAGAGGCGCACAGAGTCCTTTAACTCGGATTGATATAGAAGTTCTTTGGCAGTTTCCAGAATGAGTGCTTGGTCTGCAACAAAATACGGTAGTGTTTTACTTCGCGTTTGCAATGTAAAATCGCTGTATTTTATTTTCAAAGTGATCGTTTTTCCGGCAATGGTATTCTTTTTCAAACGCCGCTCCAGTTCTTTTGCAATGTTCTCCAGTTTCTCCAGCATAAAAACTTCACTGCTCAAGTTTTCACTGAAAGTTCGCTCAGCACCTACAGATTTTGGGATCCGCTGCGGTTTTACCTCGCTTAAATGAATGCCTCGGACAACATGATAATAATATTCCCCGTTTTTCCCGAAATGCTGGTTGAGGAATTCCAATGATTTTCTCTTCAAATCCTTTCCGGTGAAAATACCGAGCTGATACATTTTTTTTGCGGTCACTTTTCCAACACCGTAGAACTTTCGGATCTCAAGGTCTTCCAGAAATTGAAGCACTTCTTCAGGATTTACTGTTTTTTGTCCATTGGGTTTGTTGTAATCGCTGGCAACTTTTGCAAGAAACTTGTTAATTGAAATTCCGGCAGAAGCGGTTAAGCCAGTTCTTTCTAAGATGGTCTCACGAATTTCTTTTGCGATAAGCGTTGCACTCGGATTGCCCCGTTTGTTCTGGGTAACGTCAAGGTACGCTTCATCTAGAGATAGGGGTTCTACTAGATCCGTAAACGAATAAAATACCTCCCGTATTTGTAGGGAAACCGCTTTGTACCGCTCAAATCTGGGTTTTACAAAAATAAGGTCCGAGCATTTCTGGCGGGCCAAATAGCCACTCATTGCGCTGCGAACACCAAATTTTCTGGCCTCATAACTCGCTGCAGAAACCACCCCCCTTTTGGAACCCCCGCCTACGGCAACAGGCTTTCCTTTAAGCTCAGGATGATCATGCTGCTCTACCGAAGCATAAAAGGCATCCATATCTACATGTATGATCTTTCGAAGAGGAAAATCAAAGGCCATACCCAAAATTAGGTTATATTTAAATGGATGGAAAGCGATTTAAAAAAGGCAATTGTACTTGGAGCAACAGGCCTGGTCGGAGGAAAGTTAGTGCAGTTGCTGGTGCAAGACGATCGCTACAAGGATATTACAATTTTAACCAGAAGTGCTCCTGAGATATCACATCCAAAACTTAAGGTTGTTTTGGGCAACCTCATGCAAATGGAATCATTTGAAAAAGAGTTTCGAGGAGATGAGCTATATTGTTGTATTGGTACAACTAAGGCAAAGACACCGAACAAGGCAAAGTATAAAGCCATAGATTATGGGATACCGGTAGGGGCGGCCAACTATTGCAAAAAGAACGGCATACCTACTTTTATTGCGATTTCTGCTCTTGGGGCGGACCCCAGGAGTGCCATTTTTTACAGCAAGATCAAGGGTGAAATGGAAAGAGATATTATAGCCTTAGGCATAGCGAAAACCCATATGGTGCAACCTGCATTGATTGGTGGCGATCGAAGCGAGAAAAGAGCTGGAGAACACTTTTTTAAAGAATTATTGGGGGCCTTAGACCCGGTGATGATAGGGCCTTTTAAGAAGTTTAGGATGATTTTGCCGGAAACGATTGCCAAAGCGATGGTTTACCTGGCTAATACCCCTTATGACCAAACGCGCATAGCTTCTGCAGATTTAGAGATACTTGGAAACAATGGAACAGCTTGAAATTGAACGTAAGTTTTTGGTCCGATCCCATGCATATCAAGGTGAAGCAATCTCAAGAGTACGGATTGTTCAAGGTTTTTTGAACACGCATCCCGCGCGTACGGTACGGGTGAGAATAAATGGCAATACCGCGTTCCTTACGGTTAAAGGTGCTGGTAATAGATCTGGGACAACGCGCTTTGAGTGGGAGACTGAAATCCCGATTGCTGAGGCCACCAATCTCATTGACCTTTGCGAACCAATTATTCTGGAAAAAGAACGCTTCGTTGTCCCTGTTGGGGAGCACGTTTTTGAGGTAGATGAGTTTTTAGGAGAAAACAAAGGATTGGTGGTTGCTGAAATTGAGTTACAACATGAAGACGAACCCTTCCCAAGACCCGAATGGTTGGGAGAGGAGGTTACCGGAGTTATCAGGTTTTACAATTCGCAATTAAGTAAAAACCCATACAACCAATGGAACAAAAAATAGTCCTTTCAATTGTAATAGCAATTATGATCACCGGATGTAAGCCACAACCGGCAGCGACCACTAATGGAAGAGTTCAGGATACCGGAAAGACTATCGCTGAAACAAAAAGGGAGCTTTTGGATAAGGGCTTCCAAATTTTTGACTATGTGGACGAGAAGACAAAAGATACGATCATCATGCAACAATATTTTATCGCCTTCCTAAAAAGTGGACCCAATCGTACACAAGACAAGGTAGCGGTAGACAGTCTACAAACCTTACATCTGGAACATCTTGGTCACATGTATGAAGCAGGTTATGCGGATATCTCCGGGCCTTTCGGTGATGACGGTGCTATTAGAGGTATAACCATTTACAATGTACCCAACATACAAATGGCAGATAGTCTGGCCAATTTAGATCCAGCAGTTAAAGCAGGACGATTGGTTATTGAGGTCCATCCTTGGTGGGCGGCAAAAGGGTTTCCGTTGCGATAAGCTTTTTAAACCTGATTTGCGGAAGCACCCACTTGGGTCCCGAACCCTTGTGGCGTATTACTTTTTGACGACAAAATCGCAATAGGGAAGGGAGAACCCCAAGTGCAACGAGGGTTAGCCCCATAAGAAAAATAGGGGTGGGCCTCACGAAAAACGTGCCACTATTAAGTACACCTAAAATCAAAATAGTAGAAAGCGGAAAAGAGAGGGCCAGAATAGATATGGCATACCCGTTGTTAAACGTTTTTTCCGTCTTATCCACCTCAAGATGATCTACAAGACAGATATGGGCGTAGGGCCAAAAACTACAGGCGCTCAATCCAAATGCCAGAATCAAAAGCACATCATTTTGGATTTGAAGGCCACTGATGCTCACAAAAATACCCGAAAGTAAAAACACAAGACCCGCCCGCATACTTAGTAGTGTAAAGATTTCTAAGAACTGTTTTCTCTTTATTTTTACCGCTAGCCCTATAAATAAAAGGACCAAAGGTGTCATCATAAGGCTTAGCTTAGAGAGGGTTTCTCCAATTACAAAAGGTAAGGCCTGCATATTTAGACCTAAAAGTAATAGCAGCAGCGCAGCAGCTATAAAAAGATTGACAGGTTCGGTTACCAAAGTCTTTAAAAGGGAAAGGAGGTTTTTCTTTCCCGCCTTAAAACTACCTTGCTGACGGGCATAGTACCATCGCATAGCAATCAGATACAAAAAGATCAGAACAAAAATCTTGTTGCCCAAATCGGCCATAGCTGCTTTAGCCAGATAGGGCTCACCCAAAAATTCTAAAACAAAAGGGAAACAGGAAAGCCCGGGTGCCAAAGAAGGGACTAGAAGGCGTGCAGTTCTATAGGTAGGTGTATTTTTCTTAATCCCCGTTAGCGGGAACAGATAGGGCATTATCAAAAAGAGCAACGCATTTAATGAAAGAGCAAGCAGTGGTAAAAAAAGTAGATTAGCCTTTACCTGTATACCTAAAAGCGCGATAAAGATTGTTGCTGGCAAAGCAAGATTTAAAATGATCTTCTTAATGCCGTTTACTTCTTCCGGGGACTTGAACTTGATCTTTAGTAGTACTCCGAGAAATATGAACAAAAGAAATACTACTGTTTTTTCTATGCCTACTTCCATTCAGTTACGCCAATACTTTGTTGATGGCTTCAGTAAACAGTTGCATTTCTTTCATGGTACCCATACTTACCCTACACCAGTTTTTACCCATAAATTGAAAAGCTCTGACCCCTACTTTGAGCGCGGTCATTTTAGTTAAAAATGCTTTTCCGTCCATTTCTATGGGAAAAATCATAAAGCTGGTATGGGAAGGAACGGGGTCGAATCCCATTTCTGTTAGCCGTGTAAAAACGTATTCTCTAGCTGCTGCGTTGAGGTCTCTGGACTTGTTTAGAAATTCGGTGTCATCCATGGCACCTATTGCAGCAAATACAGAAGGATATGAAATACCCATCCCGGCCCGGGTGATTTTTTGTAGTTTGTCCAACGTCGCTTCCTGGGCGATGGCATAGCCTACGCGGAGTCCTGCCATCCCATGGATTTTGGAAAATGTCCTGGCAACTATAATATCTTTTCCCTCCTTGATTAGCGAAACCATACTATGCTTTGCACCGTCTTCAAGGAACCACAGATAGGCTTCATCAACAAAAACAGGAACTTTTTCAGAAACTCTGGAACAGAAATCCAATAAAGCCTTGCTATCGGTGATAGTCCCTGTTGGATTGTTAGGGTTGCAGATATATACCAATTTCGTCTCCGCATCTATTGCCTTTTCCATGGCATCCAGATCATGAGACCAATCGGCTTTCAATGGTACGGGTTTCCAGGTGCCCCCTGCAGCTTCAGCCACTCGAATCAATGACATGTAGGCCGGATCAGCAGAAACTACATTCCCGCCGTTCATAAACAATACCATTGCTGTTTTTTCCAGAAGATCTGATGACCCCGGCCCCATCATGATATTTTTCGAGCTCACCCCTTCAAAGTCCGCAATTTTATCTGTAAGTTGAAACAACTCTTTCCAGGCATATCGATTCCCTCCGGCAGCCGCACTTTTAAATGCTTCTAAAGCCATTGGAGAAGGGCCGTATGGATTTTCGTTAGCATTTAACTTGGCATCGAGCTCAGGGAAATCCCTGAGGTTTTCCGGCAAATACTCCTTAAAAAAAGGACTGTAAATAGCATTTCCTTCTTTGTCTAACTGGAGAGGGGCCCTGGGAGTTTCCCCAAAACTAAAATAAGGAGCGGCCAATACACCTCCTGCGGTGAGGAAACTTTTCTTAAGCCAATCCCTTCGATGAATGTTTGTTGCAGCCATGAACTATCTATTTGAATTAGTCAGTGCAACTAAATTAACAGGAGTGTTGCGTAATTCCTATGGTAAAGTGATAAAAATCAACTATTTAAAATTCGGATATAAAAAAAATTGGGCAAAAAAAAGAGAAGTTCTCAAGTTTGAACAAAAATGATTCAAATCATTTGTGGAAGTCAACGTAATTTTACAATAGTTATTCTTTCAAAATAAAGGCCCTCATCGGATTCACCCTCTTGTTCCTGATTGTTATAAAGAATCTGAGTTATCGGAAAGTAAGGTCCACAACACCCTGTCTGTACATTTTCTCCACTTAAGTTTAAAATCAACATGTCGGTCTCAGCATCCGTTAGTTTGATTTCGTATATGTTCTCACCAACCTCCCCGTTGATTTCGAATAGTAGTGTATCTGAAGTACTTAAATTTGAGTTTAGCTGTACGCCATTTTTTGTTACTATGATTGTGGCTTGTTCGTAAGTACCATTGGCAATTAGGTTGGTTCCGTCGGTATCGACAAATTCAATAGACATGGACTGAAAAGCACAGTCGACCAATTCGCAATCATCGCCTTCGTCATCATTGCATCCAAAAAAAAATCCAAAAATGAAAAGAAACAAATAGCGCTTCATCTACGGTTTTTTATAAGATCAAAAAGTGTGGAAAGGTTGCTTATTAAAGCGCAGACTTAAATTGCTCCAGAAACCGGAGGTCGTTTTCACTTAGCATTCGTATGTCCGGAATTTGGTAAAGCAGCATGGCAATCCTATCGATACCTACCCCAAAAGCGAAGCCGGAGTATAGCTCAGGATCAATTTTACAATTGCTTAATACATTAGGGTCTACCATACCACAACCCCCGATTTCCAACCAACCGGTACCTTTGGTAATCCGATGGTCAATCTCATTTTCCAGGCCCCAAAACACATCAACTTCGGCGCTGGGTTCAGTAAAGGGAAAGTAAGAAGGGCGCAACCGGATCTTGGATTTCCCGAACATTTCCGTTGTAAAGTACTGAAGCGTTTGTTTCAAATCGGCAAAAGAAACATCCCGATCCACATAAAGACCTTCTACCTGATGGAAGAAACAATGGGAACGAGCGGAGATGGCCTCATTGCGATACACTCTTCCCGGAGAAATGGTTCGAATAGGCGGCTTGTTTTCTTCCATGTAACGTATTTGTACGGAGGAAGTATGTGTTCGTAGCAAAATATCCGGATGGGTCTGAATGAAGAAGGTATCCTGCATATCTCGGGCAGGATGATACTCCGGTAAATTAAGGGCAGTAAAGTTGTGCCAATCGTCTTCGATCTCCGGACCTTCAGAAACATTAAAACCAATCCGAGAGAAAATGTCGATTATCCGGTTTTTAACAATGGATACGGGATGCCTTGCCCCAAGGGGAATAGGCTCACCAGGGCGTGTTAAATCGCCATATTTTCCGAGGGAAGTTGTATTCTTTTCCAGCGTTTCCTTAAGATGATTCACCTTTTGAGTTGCACTGGTTTTCAACTGATTTATAATCTGCCCAAACTCTTTTTTTTGGTCTACCGGAATATCTTTAAAAGCAGTGAAGAAAGCATTTAGCAATCCTTTTTTGCCCAAATATTTCACCCGAAAGCGTTCCACCTCCTCCATCGAATTCGCCTGGAATTTTTCAACCTCGACTAAATGCTCCTTAAGCGTATCAATCATTATTAAAAATCTTAGAGAAAGACAAATTTAGTAAATTGTCTTTGTAGATATAAGGGATTAGAAAGGGAACTGTAATCCAAAAAAACTGAAGCCAATAAAAGTAAATTTTGCATTGGGAGAATGGTTGAACGTTACGAAATAGCTTAATACTTGTCTTTTACATTAGCAAGGACCCACCTCAGGCACTGGTCAAAATCATCAAATAGGTTTTCCACAGGAATTAAATCCGGAATAATATCTATTCGCTCCATCATATAGCGAGGCTGGTCTAGTATCGCTACAAAAAGTACCGTAACCCCTTTTCGCTTTAGATCCTGTAAAACATCTTCCATAGCATACAAACCAGATTGATCCATATACTGCATCAACCCCATTCGGATAATAACTGTAGAAGCGGTATGTGGAATTTGTTCTGCAAGCTGTTGGAAATCGCTGGTTGAACCAAAAAACAAAGGGCCTTTTAAATGCTTGATGAAGACTTCTTCTTTTAGACGTTTCGGAAAATTCTTTTCATCTGGCCAGGCCTTTTCGTCCAGGGCTTTTACTTCGGAACGTTTAGCCGTAAGATCTCCAATTTTTTTCATGAACATCAATGACGCAATTACAAGACCTATTCCAACTGCATAGACCAGGTTCCAAATTGAGGACAGTACCAATACGGTTAGCATAACGATAACCTCAGAACTTAATTGGATAGGGCCAATTTTGATATCCTTTGGCAAATGGGGAATAGCCCGAAGTCCTTTGTAATCCATTACGCCAATACCCACGGTGACTAGAATACCAGCTAGTACGGCTGCGGGAATTTGCGAGGCCACAGGGCCTAGGGCAAGTAATATAATTAGCAACAATACCCCGGCAATCATTCCGGATAGCTTTGTCTTTCCTCCTGCGTTAATATTCACCACGGTTCGGATCGTTGCCCCGGCTCCCGGAATTCCGCCGAATATAGCTGCTATGCTATTTCCGATACCTTGTCCTACCAGTTCCTTATTGGGACGGTGTTTCGTGTTTGTCATATTATCCGCCACTACGGAAGTCAACAGAGAATCAATAGCACCTAGCAAGGCAAGGGTTAATGCGGTGAAAATATAAGGTGAAATAGCACGCAAGCTAAACTGTGTAAATAGCTCCAGTTTTGGAATGGGTAGGCCTTCCGGAATTCGTTCAATTGGGCGGTACTCCCAACCAAACCCATAGGCAACTCCTGATACAAGGAATAAGGCTACTAACGTACCAGGTACAGCTTTGGTTATCTTTTTAAAACCATATATTATAAAAACAGTGGCCAAGGCTAAGGCTAGTTCTAACCAGTTAATCTGCTGTAAACCTCTTGGAAGCACTCTGAAGGTACCTAAGACACCGGAAGCCTTATTTCCTGCGAGGGTACGTGCTTCCTTTATTCTGTCTTCCTCGGTAATCGTGTTAGCTCGTTTTACCGTCTCTTCAAAATCCTCTAAAACCAAAATACCTTCACTAGCCTCTTCTTTTAGGATATTCTCTAATATTTCTTCTTCAGCCAGCGGCATAAACTGATTTACATATTCCTCATCTTCTTTGGGGTAATACCCGATGGAAGGTAATATTTGGGTAACCACGATAATCACGCCAATAGCAGTCATAAACCCTGAAACTACAGGGTAAGGAATATATTTTATATACATGCCCATGCCGAGAGCACCCAAGCCTATTTGCATAAGCCCAGCTAAAAGAAAAACGACCAGTATTACGGGAAGCGCTTTATTTACATCACCATCATGAACGGCCAGTATGCTGGCAATGATTACCATACTTACTGCGGTCATAGGAGCAGTTGGACCGGAAATTTGAGTGTTCGTACCGCCAAAAAGCGCTGCAAAAAAACTA
The DNA here is from genome assembly GCA_038750505.1 of Bacteroidota bacterium. Taxonomy (GTDB): domain Bacteria; phylum Bacteroidota; class Bacteroidia; order Flavobacteriales; family Flavobacteriaceae; genus Croceivirga. The sequence goes on from JBCDHD010000008.1 coordinate 241,635, forward strand.
ATGAAGATGGCCCCATACAAACCGGCACTCGGACCTAGTCCGGAACTTACTCCAAAAGCTAAGGCCAAAGGGAGGGCAACAATTCCGGCGGTTATTCCACCAAACAGATCTCCTCGTAGATATTTAAACATGCCGGATGTTCTCGTTAGGAAGATAAAAAATTGAACCAACAAAGCGGTTGGACCAAACCTTAAGAGAGGATGGTAATTCTGGCTACTTATTCTTTAGAGCCAATGTACTTTTCCATCCGAAATATCATACATGGCTCCCACAATTTTAATATCACCAAATTCCTCCATCTCTCGCAATACGTTGCTTCGCTGTCGTATGTTTTCTATGGTAATTGCCACATTTTTTTCGGCTACTGCATTAACAAAGGTTGCATTTTTAGAAGTTCTATTTTCAGGCTCGGTGGGCTCTGAGACAGCATCGACGGCCGCTCGTATTCTGCTTAACAACAAGGTTAGATTACCCATTTTTGCATCGTCGCAAGCTCCCTTTACAGCACCACAAGCCGTATGCCCGAGTACAACAATTACTTTAGTACCCGCCAGCTTACACGCAAACTCCATACTGCCCAATAGATCTTCATTGACAATATTTCCTGCAACACGAACACTAAAAATATCCCCGACGCCCTGATCAAAAACCAATTCTGCGGAAACCCTGGAGTCTATGCAACTTAAGATCGTAGCAAAAGGGTATTGCCCGGAAGCGGTTTGTTCTACTTGTTTGATCAAATCTCTTTCTGTCATTGTTTTTGTTATAAAACGGGCATTTCCGTCTTTGAGTAAGGCTATTGCCCCATCTGGAGATAGCGCTTCTTGCGTCTCCTTGGTCTGTGTGATCATCTTATGCAGTTTTTTTAGGTCTGAGGTTGAAAAATTCAAGATAGCTTTCCGGGTTTTCTACCTCTCCTTGTTGTGAAACCAGTTTAATATCAATATGCCGTTCTTTAGCTTTTCTGGAGAAGTCATCAAGAATTTCAATGATATCATTATCCAGGTAACGCGTTTTTGATACGTCCAATTCTAAATACGATTCGTTGGGAAGGCTATCCAGCTCTTTTAAAATAGCCCCTTTGTTAAAGAAAGTAACTTCCTCCGCGAGGGTCATTTTTATCTTGTGTTTGCCATTACTCTTATCCTCGATATGTAAAAAATGAGAATTTTGATAACTTTTTATTAGAATTACCACAATGCCTACCCCAAGTCCCAGTCCAATTCCTATCAAAAGATCTGTAAAAACAATTCCCAGAACGGTTACCGTAAAGGGCACAAATTGCTTCCATCCCAATTGATACATCGTTTTAAAGAGGGCTGGTTTGGCTAGTTTATAGCCAACCAGGAATAGTATTGCCGCTAAGACGGAAAGCGGGATCATATTTAACAGTCTGGGAATGAGAATAACAGAAATCAGCAAAAAGAAACCATGAATAATTGCAGATAGCTTAGTCTGACCACCCGATTGTATATTGGCCGAACTTCGCACAATTACCTGGGTAATGGGGAGCCCTCCAATAAACCCGGAAATGATATTCCCGGCACCTTGAGCGAGTAACTCGCGATTCGTTGGTGTTACCCTTTTGTGGGGATCCAGTTTATCCGTAGCCTCAACACACAAAAGGGTTTCCAGACTAGCCACAAGTGCTATTGTAAATGCTGTGATCCATATTTCAGGATTACTAATTGCGCCGAAATTGGGGAAACTAAATTGCCCAAAAAAGGATGCGGCATCTTCAGGAACAGGAACGCTTACTAAATTTCCTTCTGCGATAACAAGGGCTTCATTGTTTCGTGTTAAAACATAGAATACGATACCGACAATCACTGCTACCAATGGGCCTTGAATCAATTCAAATATTTTAGCGCGCTTTTTCAATACCTTTTCCCAAAGAATAAGAATGGCAAGTCCAATTAGTGCAATTAGAGTAGATCCCGGACTAATATAATTGAAGGCGTTAATGATTTCCGAAAAAGTATTTTCTCCGTCCACTTGAAAAAAAGCAAAATCGCCTTCAGGGTTCTCATCGTAGCCAAAAAAATGCGGGATCTGTTTTAGAATGATGATGATGCCAATTCCGGTAAGCATTCCTTTTATTACGGAAGATGGAAAATAATAGCCTATAACACCGGCTTTTAGAATCCCAAAGAGTACCTGAATTACCCCTCCTATTACCACAGCTAACAGAAAATTCTGAAATCCTCCCAAGGCACCTATGGCAGTTAATACGATAGCTGCTAGTCCGGCAGCCGGACCACTTACTCCGATTTGTGACCCACTAAGAGCACCTACAAAGATACCCCCAACGATACCGGCGATTAAACCGGAAAAAAGCGGAGCTCCACTGGCCAAGGCAATACCCAAGCACAAAGGCAGAGCCACAAAGAATACAACGATACTGGCGGGTAAGTCATTTTTAATATACCTGAACATAATTCATATTTTGACCCGATACCTGAACACTTCGGGAGGATTAAAATACTACAATTGTTGTGAGGGGACAAATCCCGAACCTCAGCAAGAGGAAAGGGCGAAGATCAAAATTTGGATGGGAAGGTGGGTACATGCATAAAGAAATCCATTCCACCAAGGATGTAATTGGGTGATACCGGCACAATTAGGTAGGTTGAGTTAACAAATATAGCAGGAAGATAATCCTGTTTTTGCTAAGGAATTTAAAAATCCTTAACCAGCTTAAGGCTCTCTGAAGGAATCCATCCTGTTTGCCCGTCCGCGATCTTTATTTTATACCAATTTTCCAGGGTATCCATTACATTTACTTTGGTACCTTCATGCAACACAAAAACCTTTTCACTTCTCTCATTGGGTTCTGATGTCACCCCAACCTCCCGTTCAAAAATTATAGCGGGATTTTTGGTTTTAAAGTCCTGATAGCCCAAATACGCCATAGCAACTGCAAAAAATGCCAAAAACAGCGCAAGCGTACCCGAAATGAAGGCAATTCTTTTCTTTGTTGCTGAATACAATACATAGTAGGTGATATAACCAGTAACAAAAAGCGACAACATCACAACGGCAATTGTAGCCCATTGATCAAAGGAAAATGCCAGCACTACAGCATCGTGGAGCCGTGCCATAGCCGTTTTTGGCATTTCTTCTATGGCATCGAGTCGCATATTTTGAGCAAACCTAAGGTTGTCTAGAATTTCTTCATCCTGGGGTTGTAATAATAATGCCTTTTCGTAATAATAAATACTGGGCCCAATTTCATCTAATTTATAGTAGCAATTCCCGAGGTTAAAATACAGTGCTGCGGAGTGTTTTCCACTTTCTAAAATACGGGTATAGCGATCAATAGCGCTTTGGTATTCTCCTTTATTATAGGATTCCGTTGCTTGTTGAAAGGAAGAGGTTTCCTGTGCTACCATTTCCGAAGCAGCAGCAATAAATAAAAGAATAAAGGCGAAGTATTTTTTCATAATTGTTTATCCAATTTAGAAATTACTGCACTTGCTTTTTCATAGTCATCTTGCATTTGAACATTGGTAAAAGGGCTATATCTCGCCATTTCGCAATTTTTAAGCAACTCAATAAATTGCGTAGTTGAGGCATCGTCAACGTTCTTCTCACTAAATAGAGCTATTATCCTATCCTTGCTAAACTCTGAGGTCTCTATTTTCAACTTAGCTTTCAAATAGTTATGTAGGGCTTTTTCAAGTGCTATGTAAAAACCTTCCTTATTTCCCAATTCTTTTTTGGCTGCTGACAAATACTTTTTTGCTAACCGATTCGCTGCTCTTAACCGGTTACCCTCCACATTGGCCTCATTTGCGGCTCTTTTTTTCCGATACAGCATCACTAACGGGATAAATAATAAAGGGCCAAATAACAGCAGGTAAAACCTTTTAGATCCAAAGAAGAAAGAATTGCCTATGGGTGTGAGGTTAGCCTGAGTTTTTATAAAATGGAACTGATTCCCGGATGTGATTGGAATTTTGGGCCTGTCAACGCTACCGGCATTTGCTGAAGAAGTATTATCAGATGGGCCTTCCATCACATTTATGGTTATTTCCTCTGAGTCAAGCGTAGCATAGGTTTCTGTTTTCGGATTAAAATAGCTAAAAGCAATGCTTGGCAATGGATAACGACCACGAAAAGAAGGAACGATGGTGTAATTATTAGAAACTTTACCTTGCATCCCTGAAGAAGTGGTTCGTACGTTTTCATCAAATTCGGGCTCGTAAACTTCAAGCGCACTGGGTAATTCAGGTTCTGGTAATTGAAATAGTTTTAAATTTCCTTTTCCCGAAACTTCTACCTTGGCCTGAAGGGATTCGGAAGCATTAAGACTGGTTTTGCTTGTAGTAACCGTAAAATCGAATTCTCCAACAGCTCCGCCAAAACCCAAGGGTTTTCCTGCTTCAGGAAGTGGGCGCACACTTAACGTGCGCTTACCAGCAGAAACTATCTTGCTGGCCTGGGCATAAATTCGTCCACCAAAGAAATCCCTTCGGTTGGTAGGTACATCAACATAAACCTCAAGGGAAAGCGGTTCAATCTCCAGTTTCCCTGACTTTTGCGGATACAGTACCACGCGTTTTAAAATGACACTGCGATAGGGTTTGCCTCTAAACGTTTCGTCCTGGGTATTGTATTTGGTAACAGGGATATCCTGACTCCAGAAATTATTGTATTTAGGACTATCCAAAGACCTGAAATTGGTTACGCGGGTGTTTGGACTAACATATAACTTATAGGTAACGCTTACGGCTTCATTTAAAAAAGGAGTAGATTTTGAGACTTCCGCTACAAGGTAAAGGCTTTCTTCAGCTACATCATTGGCTGTTTTAGGCGCATTGGGATTATCGACTGCTGCAGTAATGGTGACCCTTTTAGGAAGGGTTTTGTAGGTTTGTTTTTCAATTTCAATGGTAGCCTGTCCCAGGGTAAAACTTCCTTGTTTTGTGGGTTTTAGTATGTACGAATAGGATTTGGAAAAGGTTCTTTTTCCATTGATCCAGGAAGAAGAGATGGATTGTGACGGACCCATTATTACACGAAAGCCATCGAAGCTAGGCGGGCTAAAATTGTCTCCGTCCTTATTCATGGTAAATTCTACGCGCAACCGCTCGTTAATGCCCAGTTTCTCTTTGCTCAACTTCATTTCGAAGGTTACCTCTTCCTTTTCCTGTGAAAAGAGAAAGGTTCCAAGGATAAGGGAGAGACCAAATAGGACTTTTCGATATGGATGCAGGCTAAGGTGCACTACCAGTCTTTTTCGTTTTTGATTTTCTTTCCTTTTACCCGTTTTGCGTCAATTTTTTCCTGTACTTTTTTCTCCTCGTTCTGCATGGCCTCTAGCAGATTTTGTATTTGCTGTTTGGACAACTGATTGGGGCGGGGGCGCTGTTGTTTCTCTGGTTCTTCTCCCTGATTGGGCTGTTTTTTCTGCTCTTGCTTTTCCTCACCATCACCCTTTTTGTTTTCTTCAGGCGTATTGTCTCCTTTATCTCCTTCATTTCCCTGGTCTTTGTTCTGATCATCTTTTTGATCCCCTTCCTGATCTTTGTTTTGATCCCCTTGCTGGTTCTGATCCTGGTTTTTTTCCTTATTGTCTTTATCCTGATCGTTCTTTTTGTCGTCCTGGTTTTGATCATTTTTTTGATCGTTCTGATCCTTTTTAAGCATTTCTTTTGCCAAGGCAAGGTTATACCGGGTCTCTTCGTCTTTCGGATTGTTGCGCAATGCTTCTTTGTAGGCCTCAACCGCTTTTTGGTATTCCTTATTATTCATAAAAACATTTCCCATATTATGATAGGACTTGTGTTTCGTGGGTTTTTCACGCGTTTGCTCTCCGGCCTCTTTGAAACGCGAAAATGCTTCTGCATAACTCTCACGGTTGTAATACGCTCTTCCTAGATTATAGGGAGCAGAGGTGTTTTCTTTGTTTTTTGAAATTGCCCTGCGGTAATTTGCCTCGGCATTTACAAAGTCGTTTTGTGTCAACTCTTTATTTGCTTCGTAGGTATAATTCTTTGACTCCCGTGCTTCTTTTGAAGAAATCTCAGTGTTTTCTCCGCTCTCCTCCTGGGCACGGCTAAGCGTCGTGATAGCAGAGATGGCTATTAAGGCAACTAATATTCTACGCATCTTTAATGTTCGTTAAACAGATTAAGTTTCTTTAACCATTTGGTTTTTCTGTCCAGAATGAAAATATCTAAAAATATGAAGAAGGCGGCAATAGCAAGAAACCACTGGAACTGGTCTTTGTATTCGGCAAATTGCTTTGCTTCAAATTCTTTCTTATCCATTTTTGCCAACTCTTCTTTGATAAAATTAACCGCATCTTCGGTGTAGGAGCCGTTGATGTATTCTCCGTTCCCGATCTCTGCAATCTGTGCCAAAACCGGTTCGTTCAACCTACTGATTACCACTTCGTCTTCAGCGTTCTTTTTTAAACTCTCAACAATACCATTGCGTTTAATTGGAATGGGAGCGCCTTTAGCTTTTCCTACTCCGATAGTGTAGATCTGAATGCCATTCTGAACTGCGCGATCTACGGCCTGGGCAGTAGATCCTTCGGAATGATCCTCGCCATCAGAGATAATAAATAATACCCGGTTGGTTTGTTCAGCGTCGTCATAATAGGTTGCCGCCAGGTCAATGGCAGAATTAATCGCGGTCCCCTGGGAAGAAAGCATCTCTGTATTCATGCTTTGTAAAAACATTTTAGCCGCACCATAATCCGTTGTTATTGGCAATTGTGGAAAAGCCTGACCTGCATATGCAATAATACCTATTCTATCACTGGCCAGTTGATTGATAATCTCAGAAACCAGACGTTTCGCTTTCTCCAAACGATTTGGAGCAATGTCTTCTGCCAACATACTTTTTGATACATCTACAGCAAAAACAATATCGACACCCTCTCGTTTTACTGTTTCCAGTTTTGTGCCAATTTTTGGGTTGGCCAGTGCCAAAACCAGAAAAGAAAGCCCTGTGAGCAGGGTAATCAGTTTAAGGGTAGATTTGAAACTAGAACGTTCAGGAGCTAGCTTTTTGAGTAGCTTACTATTTGCAAACTCACGTTGTTTGCTTTTTTTCCATACCTGCACCATTAAGAACAACAAGACCATAACTGGAATTATGCCCAGTAAATACAGATATAGTTTTTCGTCTAGCTGTACCATAGATATTAAATAAAGCTTTTGAATAGCGTATTACGCAATCCCCATTCCAATAACAATAACAATCCTGCAAAAAAGATCAATGGGCGAAATTTTTCTTCATACCGGTAATACTTGAATTCCTCAATTTCCGTCTTTTCCAGTTTGTTGATTTCGTTGTAGATCTCTTCGAGTTTTTCATTATCCGTAGCCCGAAAGTAGGTTCCACCAGTTACCGCTGCGATATCTTGCAAGAGCTTTTCATCTATCTCTACCTGTCGCATACTGTATTGAAAGGAACCATCTTTCTTATATGCAATTGGGGTAAGTGCGTTGCCATTGGTCCCCAAGCCAATGGTATAGGTTTTAATATCGTATTCTACAGCAAGATCTGCAGCCGTTTGGGGTTCAATAAAACCGGAATTATTGACACCGTCCGTGAGTAAAATAATTACTTTGCTTACGGCTTTACTTTCCTTAAGCCGATTAACTGCAGTGGCTAGCCCCATTCCGATGGCCGTACCATCCTCCAATTGGCCGTATATAATATTGCTAAGTGCACCCAGAACTATAGACTTATCGCTGGTAATAGGTGTTTTTGTATAGCTCTCCCCGGCGTAGGCAACCAGGCCTATCCGATCATTGGGGCGTTTTTTTATGAACGCTGCCGCAACTTCCTTTAATGCAGAAAGGCGGTTGGGCTTAAGATCCCTCGCAAGCATACTGGAGGAAACATCTATAGCCATAACAATATCTATACCTTTGGTGGTTTTTGTCCGGGTTGAAATATCCTCAGTTTGCGGTCGTGCCAGTGCGGTAATTACCGCCGCAAGTGCCAATAGGCGTAGTGCCAGAAGAAAGGGTTTTAGCCGCACCACCCAACCCGAAGAAGAAAAGGCCTTTGAACTCGAAAGTTTCACATAGGCCATCTGTTCCGTCCGGGTAAGAAAATACCATAGTAGTGCTAAGGGAAGCAACAAGAGCAACCAAAAGAATTCAGGATTGGCAAATTCTATAGTATCAAACATTAGGCCTGTGTTTTTACATCAATAGAAGCAACTATTCGTTGCACTATTTGTTCCGCATAACTATCTCCATCTTCCCAGGTAAGGGTTAGTTGCTGCTTAAATCCCGAACCCCCAAATAACAATGCTGCGTACTTTATTCGTACAGAAGTATCAGAATCCGGAAGTTTCATTTGGTATGAGCCAAAGGTTTTTAAGCCCTGCACGCCACTCTTAGTGAACGCCTCTTCGTTTTTCGCCAGCAGGTTTTTTGCACCTTGTTTTTCCAGTACTACAAGGAAGCCTTCCACTGCTTTTTCAAAGTCCAGCGGCTTTCCGTTTTGAAAGGTGGTCACGGCAACTTCTATATTGAAAAGCCCTTCTTCGTTAGGCAGTGCGAACGCTTGTTTGCTTTGAATACTATCTAGCGGATTGGGTTCGGGAAGTTCTTTCCGCAGAAGTACTTGGGGTGTTTCTACAAGAATGGGCGGATAACCATACATGCTGTTGGTCCATTCGCCTTCCAAAAGGCGTTTGGTCGGATGCCGAAGAACAGTATCCTTTACATTTTCGAATCCATAATAGGCTACAGCGCCTCCAACTCCCAAAACTATTAGGACACCAAGAATAGCAGCAGCACTCCAAATTTGCTTTCTCCTTTTCTTCTTTTCCAGCGCCTTTACATAATCTTCATCCAGGAGTAATTCTTCCTCTTTTGGTTCGGGAAGGACTTCTTTTGTTTTTATTACAACTGCTTCCAGGGACTTGCGATCTTCCTCGGCCTTGGCCATTGGAGGTTTTGATTTTGCAAATTTCACCAGATCCGCAGTTTTAAGCACTTTCTTAAACTGCTCAATCGTATTGGTTTCCAAAGGCAATTCTCCTGCATCTTTCAACAACTCCAACCTATCAATCAACTGATCTGTAGTGCTTTCCAAGGCCGAAACGTGTATCTCTTCCTCCAAATACGACCGTACGATACCAGTTAATTCAGAATAATACTTTTTAAACTCATCTTGAATTAAATAGCGTGAATTTTCCAATTCCTTTAGCTGTAGTAGCGCTCGGTCATAGGGAGGTAATAACGCTACCTTTTCTTCCTCGGTAAGCGGTTTCTTCCTGAAAAAGAACCAATATACCACCCCTCCGAGTACTACCAGGACCACGATTATGGCGAATAACCATTTCCAAATACTGGCATAGTTACGCTTAACTTTTATAAGCGGTTTGATATCATATAGCTGCTGTTTGGTAGTATCTACTACCACGTCAGCGACGCTGATTTGAAAAGAATCTGTAAAAAAGGGCTGTTCGTTAATAGATACACGCTGTGGAGGAATTACATACGTTCCACTGTCAAATTGGGTAAGGGCGTAGATCCGTTGTAAAGTAAGTCGATCTTTCGTTGTAGTGGTGTCAATTTTTAAGGCCTCTACCATTTCCAAAGGAGAAAAGGTTTGGTCTTCCGGAAAAAATACGGTATTCAGGGAGTCCGTTTCTACAATTATTTTGTAGTGTATTTGCTCTCCTATTTTTATCGCACTAGTATCAATGGTAGCTTTTACAGCCTTAGGAGATTGCGAATACGCCGATAGTAGCACAGCCCAGAACAAAGTGAGGGCCAACCACAGCGACGGCTTGCTTCCATAAGAACCCCCTGTATATTTTATCCCAACCATATTATCCTCTTCGCTTAAAATAGCCTAATAGCTTTTTAACATAACTTTCATCAACCTGACAACTAATAACCCCACTACCCGATTTCGTAAATGCATTATTAAAGTAATCTACTCGCTCCGTGTGATACTTCCAATAGTTGTGCCGAACCTTTTTAGAACTTGTATTTACCAGAAGTTGTTTTCCTGTTTCTGCATCCTGAACCTGGATGATCCCCAGATTAGGGATAAGCTCTTCCTTTTCATCGTACACCCTAATTCCTGTAACATCATGCTTGTTCCCTACAATTCTAAGGGTATCGGCATAGTGCTCTGCCATAAAATCGGATAGCACAAAAACGATAGCCTTTTTCTTCATCACATTGGTGCAAAACTTCAGCGCTTCAGCAATGTCCGTTTTATGGCTTTTTGGCTCAAATTCCAACAACTCTCGAATAATCCGAAGGATATGACTTTTTCCTTTTTTTGGGGGGATAAAGAGTTCTATCGCATCAGAAAACAAAATCAGACCTACTTTGTCATTGTTCTGCATGGCCGAAAACGCGAGGGTTGCAGAGATTTCAGTAAGTATTTCTTTTTTAAACTGGGTAACCGTACCAAAAAGCTCCGAACCGCTTACATCCACCATTAACATCATTGTAAGTTCACGTTCTTCTTCAAAAACCTTTACAAAAGGTTCGTTGTAGCGAGCAGTAACATTCCAATCAATAGCTCTTACGTCATCGCCAAACTGGTATTGCCTTACCTCGCTAAAGGTCATACCTCGCCCTTTAAAAGTGGAGTGGTATTCTCCACCAAATAGATGGTCAGATAGACGTCTGGTCTTGATCTCTATCTTTCGTACCTTCTTTAAGAGTTCTTTGGTATCCATGGTATTCAAAGCCTATGGTTTCTAGTTCAAAAGTAAGCTCAATTTTGAACGGGAAACGGTACGCGGTTAAGGCACTTCTACCTGGTTGACTATTTTATTGATAATTTCTTCAGAAGTGATATTTTCCGCTTCTGCTTCGTAGGTAATGCCAATTCTGTGACGGAGAACATCGTGAACGATGGCACGGACATCTTCCGGGACTACATAGCCTCTTTGCTGGATAAAGGCATAACACTTGGAAGCAATAGCCAGATTGATACTTCCTCTGGGAGAAGCCCCAAAGCTGATCAATGGTTTTAGATTTTCTAAATTATATTTTTCCGGGTACCGTGTAGCAAAGATGAGGTCCAAAATATACTTCTCAATCTTTTCGTCCATATACACTTCCCGCACAGCTTGTTGCCCAGATAAAATTTGTTTTAAGGTAACTACAGGCTTTATGGGTTCCGGTTTTTCATTCAGATTTTGACGAATGATCAACTGTTCTTCCGTTAATTTTGGATAATCAATTATCGTTTTTAACATGAACCGGTCTACCTGAGCTTCAGGAAGCGGATAAGTGCCTTCCTGTTCAACCGGGTTCTGGGTAGCCATAACTAAAAAAGGCTTATCCAAAATAAAGGTTTCATCTCCAATGGTTACCTGCTTTTCCTGCATGGCTTCTAACAATGCAGACTGTACTTTTGCAGGAGCCCGATTTATTTCATCTGCAAGTACAAAATTGGCAAAAATGGGCCCTTTCTTAATAGAAAAGTCGTTTTCTTTAATGTTGTAAATGAGCGTACCAATAACATCTGCCGGCAGTAAGTCCGGAGTGAATTGAATTCTACTAAAACTCCCTTTAACAGCTTTTGCCAACGTATTTATTGCCAAAGTCTTAGCGAGGCCAGGAACGCCTTCCAATAGAATATGCCCTTGCCCAAGGAGCCCGATTAACAAACGCTCCACCATCTGCTTTTGGCCTACAATAGCCTTATTCATTTCCTGCTTTAATAAACTTATAAATGTGCTTTCCTGCGCAATTTTTTCGTTTACAGCAGCAATGTCAATCGTTGTATTTTCCTCCATAAAAAATGATTGTCAGGTCTGGTTGCTATTGGGCTGCAAAATGAAAATTTATTTAAAATCGACCTGTTAATTATTGGTTAAAAAAACCTGCGAGTCCCCAGTTTTATGACCCCTTTAAGGGATTTATGGTTATTTTCACAACCATGGCTTTACCAACTTTTTACTCTAGAATTATTGCCGGTACAATGACATGGGGAAGTTGGGGAAAACAACTCTCCAAAAAGGAGATGACCCAGCTTTTAGATCATTGTGTTGAAAGCGGTATTCGGGTTTTTGATCACGCAGATATCTACGGAGGGTATGAAAATGAAACGGAGTTTGGAGCTGCTTTTCAAGAGAGTGGTGTTGCCCGGGAAACCATTCAATTGATCTCAAAATGTGGGATTCAAATGATTCGGGGCAGAGCGAATAAGGTGAAACATTACCAATACGACACGGAATATATCATCTGGTCTGCGGAAGAATCGTTACGAAAGTTAAGAACCGAGTATCTCGATTATTTTTTGTTACATCGCCCCAGTCCTTTAATGGTTCCAGAAGAGATAGCCAAGGCTTTGGAAGCACTGAAATCCCAAGGGAAAGTGAAACGTTTTGGGGTATCTAATTTTTCGCCCTCACAGATACAATTGCTTGAAACCTGTATTCCGGTGCAAGGCAATCAGATCGAGTTTTCACTGACCCAGACAGAAGCGATGGAAAATGGTGTATTAGATGATTGTCTGACGCATGATCGAACGGCTATGGCATGGAGTCCCTTAGGTTCGTTTTTTAGGGAAGATAATGGACAGGTACAGCGTATCCGAGAAGTTATGAATGACCTTAAGGTGAAATACAATGCCGATGAAAGTCAGCTGCTACTGGCTTTCATTTGCAAACATCCCGCAATGATCTATCCTGTTGTAGGCACAACCAACATTGCCCGTTTAGAAGCTTCTTTGGCGGCAACCGAGATACCTTTGGAAGATCAGGATTGGTTTATGTTACTGGAAGCGGCGAAAGGAAGAAGCGTACCTTAAAAATGCCCTGAATAATGAAAAAGACTATTCTTATCACCGGAGCTACAAGCGGTATTGGAAAAGCTACGGCGGAGCTCTTCGCTAGAAAAGGATTTCAGCTTGTATTGTGCGGTCGTAGAGAAGAGCGTTTGTTAGAATTGAAAGCTGCACTGTCTCCTAAAACAGCAGTAGCAACCCTTAACTTTGACGTACGTGATCGCGAGGCAGTAAATAGTGCTATTGGCAATCTCGATCCGGAGTTTTCACGCATAGCAGTATTGGTGAACAATGCCGGAAATGCCCATGGGTTGGATCCTATCCAAAAGGGAAGTGTGGAAGATTGGGACGCCATGTTAGATATTAATGTGAAGGGTTTGCTTTACGTAACCAAGGCAGTTATCCCTCAAATGATACAACAAAAATCAGGACAGATCATTAATATTGGCTCTTTAGCTGGGAAAGAGGTGTATCCTAAAGGTAATGTGTATTGCGCAAGCAAGCATGCCGTAGATGCAATTAATCAGGGCATGCGGATGGATTTGAATACACATGGTATTCGTGTTGGGGCAATCAACCCCGGTCTGGTAGAAACGGAGTTCAGCGATGTTCGATTTAAAGGGGATACAGAACGTGCAAAAGGAGTATATGAGGGATATGTTCCTCTAAAGGCAATCGATATCGCAGAGATCATTTACTTTGTTGTATCACGGCCCTATCATGTGAATATTGCCGATTTGTTGGTGCTTCCAACAGCGCAGGCGAGCTCTTCAATTGTGAAGAAAGAATTATGATCAACAAACGCCTGCTTGTCAAAAACCTTCTGGCGCATAACGATGAGAATAGCTTCTACGACAAAAAACGGTTCATCTCAATTGGCGAAAAAGAAGGGAAAGCAAAATTCCTGAAACATGTTTGTGCTTTGGCGAACAGCAATCCTCAAAATAACTCGTACATTGTTGTTGGCGTGGAGGATGAGGACAACAAAATTGTTGGGGTAGATTTTTTTGATGACAGTAAGATCCAAAATCTGGTGAATGCCTATCTGGATAATCCTCCACTGATTGCTTACGAAAACATTCCTTTTCCCCATTTGCCGGAAGGCAGAGTGGTAGGCTTGGTTACGATCAAATCAAATGGAAACGTATGCGCCTTGCGAAAGAACATCTGGAAATACTACGGAGGGGCCGTTTTTTTTAGAGAGGGCAGTATTAGTCTGCCTAAAGCCTTTGATATAGAACTAAAGGATATTAACTCTGAAAAAGTGGCCACTATAGAGCAACATGCTAAAAACAATATTGAATTAACCCTGGATGGAGTAATTGACTTTATTAATAACAGACATGCCAATCTGACCAGTGATTACAAAGTGTTTAAAGAGCAGTTTGTCGTTTGCTGGGCGGGGCATAGAAAACGGGTAAACGAAAAAACCTACTACTCTCGGGTGGATATTGAACTTATCAATGAACAGGTAAAACTCTTTTATTCTGCCCTCGATGAAGTTTCTATTCATTACGATGACAGTACGTTTAGCACTTTAGAGTATGTACAATTGGGCCTGGGGAAACAACAAAAGTACTTTCCGCTAGAGGAGGTAACCATCACATTTTTGGAGAATGGCAACTATTCCATTCAGAGTGAATTGGTGTTTGAACCGCCGCTTTATGATAAGAAAACCTTGTATCATATATTGAATACGAACAACAGCGTTTTACAAAAGTTAGAAAAAGGGATCACGTTGAATACATCCGAAAAAGTGGACTTAAGAAATTTACCAGACACTTATCTTATTTGTTATCTCAATGGATTTGAAGAAGCCAAAGATCACATGGAACGCGCACTTCCCCTGTTAAAGCAGGCCAATCGAAACGTTTATCAATCGCTCAAGTTATCGCAAAGAATATTGCGAAAAGTACGCTACAGCTAAATCCACTTTTTTAACCAGAGCAGTTGGTAAGCCCCTAGCTCTAGAAAACCACTTTGTAAAGCTTGAGTGGTACTGGTGATAAGATCCCGGAATTCCTGATTTTTTATGTACCCCAAATTTCCAATCCAGCTGCTTTCTACAACTTGAGGGTTTTCGTCAAAATTGCAAAGTACCATAATTTCCTGGTTTTCATCTGCTGTGCGTTCATAGATAAGGATATGCTCATTTGCGGTCTGGTGGAGAACTGTGTTGTCATTATCCGCAAATACCGGGAGTGATTTCCGAAGCGCTATAAGCTGTTTTATAGCTGCAAAGATCTGGGAATGTACCGATGGGTTCCGGGAAAAATCCCGGATCAACTCCCAATCCTGATAAGGGCGGTTAACCCAACGATTATCCTCCCTTTTAGTAGGGTCGTCCATATAAGAATAGTCATTAAGCATTCCGATCTCATCTCCGGCATAGACCAACGGAATTCCACCAAACGAAAGAATAAGCCCATGGAGCATTATAATCTTATCTCGGGAGGCTACAATGCGCTTTTCATCATTGCTTTCCAGGGCTTTTTCCAATCCCAGTAAGGATGCTGCACTCCCCGTAATTCGCCCATCGCCTGTTTTGGGATTATACATAAAAAGTAGCCCTTTGGCCGGGGACCAATCAGTGCGTTGGCAATAATAGTCCAGTAAAAACTTCCGGTGACCCTGCGGATTCCACCCCAATTCCTGTATGTACTGGTCGTCTAAACCAAGACCAATGTCATCATGACAGCGAATGTAATTGATCCACGTACACTCCTCAGGTTTTTTGGGTGTATTGATAAGCGATTTATAAAGCAAGGCTGTTTTCTTGGTGGCAATAGAATTCCAAAGGAGGGCCATTAGTGAAGCATTATAGGCAATTTCACATTCGTTCCCCCTGCGAATACCATCGCCAAAATATTTTAGAATATCTCTTGGGGCAACAATAGCCTCAGCTAGTAGGATCGTGCTAGGGGCTACTATTTGCAGGCACATTCGAAAAAGAAAAACAATGGTATGCGCTTCGTCCAGGTTTTGAGAAATAGTGCCCATTTTCTTCCATAAGAATGCCAGAGCATCAAAGCGAACAATATCTACGCCTAGATTTGATAATTCTACCAAATTACTTAGCATTGCCAAAAAAACCTTTGGGTTGGTGTAGTTGAGATCCCATTGGTAGCTATTGAAAACGGTCATTACCCACTGGTTCATTTCAGGAACGAAGGTATAATTGCCAGGAGATGTTTTGGGAAATACCTCAGGTAAGCTCTTTTCAAATTCATCGGGAATAGTTCGCTCTCGATAGGTATAATAAAACTGCTGGTAGGTGGTATCTCCCGCTTTGGCTTTTATGGCCCATTCGTGCTCCTCTGAGGTATGGTTTACCACAAAATCCAACATCAAATACATATTCTTTTCCCGGAGTAGCTTGGTTAGCTTTTTTAGATCTTTTGTAGTTCCATATTTAGGATCTATTGCCGTGTGGCTATTTACCGCATAACCCCCGTCGTTTTCGCCTTCAGGGCGGGTAGTGATTGGCATGATATGCAGAAAATTGATGCCAAGATCTTCGAAATACGGTATTTTTTTCTGAAGCCCTTTTAGGTCCTTGCTAAAATGGTCTACATAGAGTTGCATGCCAACAAGGTCTTCTGAGCGGTACCAGTCTGTTGAATTTAAGCGTTCTACATCCTGGTTTTTGAGATGTAAGGGACGTTTAGCAAATAATTGGGGAAGAAGTTCCAACAACGCATTGAATGCCAGATCCGACTCCGGATAGATCGTAAAAAAGGCCTCTTTTATCAGCGTCACATTGGTTGCAAGGCGGAAATCAAAACACGTTTCCATACTTGCTTCCTTTTGCTTGGAGGCAAGCAATTTATGTAGGGTGGCCTGATTCATATGCTTTGTTAGTCGTCTAGCTGATTTAAATAGGGTAACGCGATTATAGCACCATATTTTGTGGTCGTAATAGCACCGGCTTTATTTGCTTTTTCTACCATCTGCAACAAAAGCTCCCAACTTGAAAAGATACGCGTTAGATCGTTTAGCTGAGCTATTTGATACAAAAGACAACCAATGAAAGCATCTCCTGCTCCGGTAGTGTCTACCGGGGTAACTTTTATGCTTGGTACTATTTTGACTTTGCCAGCACAACTTATATACGTACCCTCCTTTCCTAAAGTTATAGCAATGATCTTGGCGCCCACAGCATGTAAATGATCACA
This sequence comes from Bacteroidota bacterium, assembly GCA_038750505.1. Classification (GTDB taxonomy): domain Bacteria; phylum Bacteroidota; class Bacteroidia; order Flavobacteriales; family Flavobacteriaceae; genus Croceivirga. The sequence continues at coordinate 258,551 of JBCDHD010000008.1, forward strand.
AGCTTCTTGTACCTCAGATTTACCCGAAAGAAGTTGCGCCTCCTCTAAGCTAAATTTGCAGAGATGTGACTTTTCAACAAAGGGGAGGCTTTTTTTAATAAAGATGTTTTCTTTTTCTTTCCAAAGATCCTCTCTAAAATTGGGGTCAAAGCATATAAAGGAATCCTGCGTCAATGCATCGAACAGATAATGCCCGTACGCCTCCTCCAAAGCTCCCCCTAAAAGTGCTGTTGCAGCCCCGAAATGTACGATGTTTCTATAAAACTGTTTTTTAATGCTAGAGTCATATTTGAGCTCCTTATCGGCACCTCTACTGAATACAAAGTCCCGTTCTCCGTCTTCTGCCAAGGATACAAAGGCCAGAGTAGTGAATGTTTTAGAACGTTGTGCCAAAGAGATATCTACATTTTCATTACTAAGCACATCAAGCAAAAAAGTGCCGAAAGGGTCTTTGCCCACACACCCTATAAAGGTGCTCTTTCCTCCTAGTTTCGAAATAGCACAGGCAACGTTAGCGGGTGCACCACCAGCTTTTTTTTTAAATTCTACAGCTTTGGATAAATCGTTGCCTTGATTTTCGGCAACAAAGTCAATTAATAACTCTCCTATACAGAAGACCTTATTCATGAATAATCGATATTGTTATGACAAGGTACACAGAAAATATCTATTCCAGAAGGCCTTCAAAACTTTACATTAAATAATGGACATGCCCATATTTGTTTCTAATATTGCCAAAAAAATTCATGGCTAAATTTGTGATCGGAGATATTCATTCAGGACGAAAAGCGCTTGAACAACTATTAGAAAGGGCCAATATACAGCGGGAGGATCAACTTATTTTTTTGGGGGATTACGTGGATGCATGGAGCGATGCATTTGAAACCGTTGAATTCTTGATTGGATTGCGTGAACGCCACCGGTGCATCTTTCTACGCGGAAATCACGACGAACTATGTAGGGAATGGATGGTAACCGGGAAGGAGAATCCACAATGGTTGGCGCATGGAGGTGTAGCCACCAGGGCTTCTTATCTCAAAGCCGGAAAGTCCAACTGGGAACCGCATTTGGCCTTTTACGAATCCCTCTTAAATACGCATCTGGATGAAGCAAATCGACTGTATTTACATGCAGGGTATACGAATCTCAAAGGAATTGCGTATGAGTACTTTGAACAACTGTTCTATTGGGACCGCACGCTTTGGGAACTGGCAAAAGCTATAGACCCATCGCTCCGTCCTGAAGATGAAGCATTTCCAAAGCGACTTACGCATTATGATGAGATTTTTATCGGGCATACCCCGCTTTCAAAGAAGGGAATAGTGGCACCTCAAAAAAGGGCCAATGTTTGGAATATGGACACCGGAGCAGCGTTTAAGGGGGCGTTGTCCATAATGAATGTCGATACTAAAGAATACTGGCAAAGTGATCCGGTATATACATTATATCCAGGAGAAGAAGGAAGAAAATAAAAAAGCCGACCAGCTTTTTGGTCAGCTCTTTCAACGTTTTCAGCAGCATTTCAAAATTTACCGGCTTTGTGCTCATCCTGCCATTTTACCAGATCTTTCCACTTGCCTTCAAAGGCCATTTTGGCTTGCATTGGCCAGGATGAGGGATCGTGAATCCGGTAGCGGTCCCCGCCTGAATCCAATACTTCCTGGCATTTGGCCACGGAAGCTTCGGATAATGCTTGCCATGTACGGATATCAAAATTGTGGAACAGCCCTTCTATCTTAGGTCCGATACCTTCTACAACCTTTAGATCGTCTTGTTTTATTCGTTTGCCAAAGGCCGCTTTTGCGGCATCTGCATCAAAGATCGGCATTGCTGCTGCGGCAAGGGCAGTTTCCGTTCCTTTTCCCGCGCTTCCGCTCGTTACTTTAGTATCCGAAAGCTTTTTGTTACAGGCGGCTAAATCTTTTTGCAGTTGTGTATTTTTTGCTTTGAGTGCATCCAATTCCGTTGTGTTATCAACGATCTCTCCTTTACTTTTGCCCCAGTAATAACCGATAATTCCACAGATGAGGCCAACCAGTAAAGGAATTAACCAACACCAAATAGTATCAAAATTCATAGTTATATAGTTTACGTGTTATGTGTTTAGTTTATAGTGACAACAGTTCGTCTATTCTTTTTTCTCCCCGCTTCGGAGGTGTTTGACGTTATAGGATCATCCGGGCCTTTGGAACTAGAAGTGATTTTAGATTCCGGAATACCGTTTTTAATAAGGAAGGCCTTAACAAAATCTGCCCGTTCTTGTCCTAGTTGTATGTTGGCAGCTCTTTGACCCGTATCATCCGTATGACCTACCACTGTACATGAAGTACCATCAGCTTTATCAAGGTATTTAACAATATCGGCCACCTTAGCACGTTGGGAAGCTGTTAACCCAATTTCAGCTTCTCCGGTCTCAAAATAGAGCATCAAAGGATTTTCAAGGATTTTTTGACGAAGGATTTGTAGATCATTTGGATTCTCTTCATTTTCAACCAGATCATAATGTACTGGTCCGAGTAAGCTATTTTCTTGAGGAACTAGTTCTTCTGCCAACTTTCCAAAGGTGTTGGTCTGTGCAGAGGGCACCCCAAGTCCAACCAGATAGTTTTTTACCATAGTAGCGCGTGCTAAGCCAAGATTTGGCCAGGCAGTGCTGTTTTCTTCCGAAGATAAATACAACCCTGTGACAGTTATGGCCTTATCCGGATGTTCCGACAAATAGATTTTTAGTTGCTCAACACCCTTATTAACATCAAAAGAAACCGGCAATTCAAAATCTCCCGAAGAGAGATTAAAATTAAAATTGTCGGGACTTTTAAAATTGAAATCTTCGTGCGCAATAGCAAACGGGAATGAAGTGGGTGCCAAGACATTACTTTTGAGGTCTTGCGGTTGAGGAGGCGTTTCTTGTACTGCCGCTACATGGCAGCTACTACAGAATGTAAAATACAAGAAAATACCTATAAAAATCGTAATAACTATCCCAAATAGATAGGATAAATCTTTAGTCATGGTACCGAAAATTAGTGTTTCCCTACCAAATTATTAAAAAAAGCGATTAAAAAGTCAAAATTCGGTAGTTGAATCTTTGAGAATAGGCTGCTTTAAAAGCGGCAATTCTACGGGTTTTTCTATGGATAATCGTTTTAGTCCGAATTTATTACCATCCATACAGTATTTTCTACCGTTGATACGATATTGTTTAGGGTGCCAGGAAAAAATTTAGAAATTTACGATAAGAAACTAAAATAAAGCCCTGTTTCTCCCGACAAAGTTCCGGCATTGAGGTGGGGCATATCATATTTAAGTTTGAGTTAGTTAAGTTGGTTTTAAGCCGCTGTCCACTTCCGAGGCAGCGGTTTTTTTATAACTCGAACTGTATACCTTGTGCAAGCGGAAGTGCTGTGGAATAATTAATAGTATTGGTCTGTCTTCTCATGTAAATTTTCCATGCATCCGAACCACTTTCCCGACCGCCGCCGGTTTCTTTTTCGCCGCCGAAGGCACCGCCAATTTCTGCTCCCGAAGTACCAATATTTACATTTGCTATACCACAATCGCTTCCTGCTGCTGATAAGAATTTTTCGGCTTCGCGCAGGCTATTGGTCATAATAGCTGAAGAAAGCCCCTGAACTACATTATTTTGTAGCGCAATAGCATTTTCTACATCACCTGAATACTTAATCAAATACAAAATAGGAGCAAAAGTTTCTTCCTGCACTATTTCAAAAGAATTATCAGCTTCTACTACTGCGGGTTTTACGTAGCAACCGCTGTTATAGTTTTCACCCTCCAGAACGCCACCTTCAACAAGCACGGTACCTCCCTCTTGTTTTACTTTCTCCAGAGCTTCCAGGTACAACTGCACCGCATGCGCATCAATTAAGGGGCCTACATGGTATTGCTCGTCCAGCGGATTCCCTATGCGTAGTTGTTGGTATGCGGCGACAAGCGCATCCTTGACCTGATCGTAAACCGACTCGTGAATAATTAAGCGACGCGTAGAAGTACAACGTTGCCCGGCAGTCCCTACTGCCCCAAAAACAGCACCGATCGTTGTCATTTTTAGATCCGCATCGGGAGTAACAATGATCGCGTTGTTTCCACCAAGTTCAAGTAAAGACCTTCCCAGGCGGGCTGCTACTGCCTGAGCTACAATTTTGCCCATACGTATGGACCCGGTAGCTGAAACCAGAGGAACACGTGGGTCATGTGTCATAAATTCTCCAACAGTGTAATTGCCATTTACTAAGCAGGAAATACCTTCCGGTAATTTATTCTCTTTTAGTACCTGGGCAAATATGTTCTGGCAGGCTATTCCACACAAGGGAGTCTTTTCTGAAGGTTTCCAAATGCATACGTCTCCACATACCCATGCCAGCGCGGTGTTCCATGACCAAACCGCTACCGGGAAGTTAAATGCGGAAATAATACCCACAATGCCCAGGGGGTGATATTGTTCGTACATCCTATGCGCCGGGCGCTCAGAATGCATGGTTAAACCGTGTAATTGCCGTGAAAGCCCAACAGCAAAATCGCAGATGTCGATCATCTCCTGAACTTCTCCCAAGCCTTCCTGATACGATTTACCCATTTCATAGGAGACCAATTTTCCTAAGGGAGATTTCAAGTTTCGCAGTTTTTCTCCGAACTGTCTGACGATTTCTCCCCGCCTTGGGGCCGGGACTAAACGCCATTCGGTGAATGCTGTCGCTGCCGCCGCTACCACCTTTTCATAATCCGCTTTTGTAGTGGTTTTCACCTTACCGATCAGTTGACCATCAACTGGGGAATATGAGGCGATCACTTCTCCCGAGCCAAAATTTTTCAAACCCGTAGAAGTACCGTCATTTATTGCTTGTATTCCTAATGCTTTCAAGGCTTCATCCAGTCCAAAACTTGTGGCAGCTGCTATCATTTAAAACTTTTTTATTCGTTTCTGTTGTAATTGCAACAAAATTACAAAGAATAGTCGTTTTGCGGTATCCTTAGATGAAGATAACGTAAAGGAAAGCTACTATGCCAAGCAATGCAGGAATTCCCTGGATATAGAATATTTTTTTAGAAACGGAGAGTGCGCCGTATATCCCTGCCACAACCACACAACCCAGGAAAAAGAAAGCCACATAAATAGACCATTTAGCATCTGTTATAAGCAAGGACCAAAATAATCCTGCTGCAAGGAATCCATTATAAAGGCCCTGATTTGCAGCCATTGATTTGGTAGGTTCAAATAAGTGTTCAGGAAAATTGCGAAATACCTTTTTTGCCCTGGTGGTCCACGCAAACATTTCTAACCACAAGAAGTACAGGTGGAGTAGGGCCACAAAGACAGTAATGACTTTTCCAAGGAGCAACATGCTACGATTTTTCGGTTATAAAGCGCTTATCTACAGGCATTACGGTGCCACAATTATGACAGGTTCTCAACGACTCAGAACCGTAGAAATCATTAAAATGGCCCAAAAAATCTTTTTCAATATCAAGTAGTGTAAAATACACCTCGTGTAATTTGTGATTACAGCTGTCGCAGAACCACAAAAGGCCATCTTTGGCGTCGAGATTATCCCTTTTTCGTTCTATCACCAGTCCGATAGAACCGGCTTTGCGCTCCGGCGAGTGGGGAACTTTAGCAGGATGTAGGTACATATCTCCAGGTCCCAATTCCATGGTCTTCTTTTTTCCATTTTCCTGAATATGTACTTGAATATTCCCTTCCAGTTGATAAAAGAGTTCTTCGGTCTCATTGTAATGATAGTCCTTTCTGGCATTGGGCCCGGCAACTATCATTACAATGTAATCTTCTGCTTCAATGTATAGGTTTTTATTTCCAACAGGAGGCTTTAGAAGCTCCCGATTGTCTTCGATCCACCGGTTCAGATTAAAAGGAGGTGCTATTGCCATGCTTTTTGTTTAGCTAAAGGTACAAAAGCTTTGGTACACTTATAAACTTGGGTAAATGCACACTCACCATCAAATTGATCGGTAAGAAAGACCTATTTTCTAAAGAAAATCTGAGTGTAGTACGGATTTCCTTCCGGGTCGAGGGTGATACTCAAGGTTGAATGGGTAAAGTCTCCTTCAATCGTATTTCTGTGGTCCGCACTTTCTAGCCAACCCTCTAACGCTGCCTCCGCACTGGTATAGTCTTTGGCTACATTTTCCGCAACAAGATCAGCTTGTAGTTCTCGAGAGATTCTAGATGCTCGCTCACCAAAGCCTTCGTGACTAAGTTCTCCTTTGGATATCATGTATTCATTATGTGCTTCGGCATATGAATACGCTTCCTCGCTAAAAGTAAGGGGTGCAAATGCCCTGGATTGCCGGTAGGCATTGAACAGATCAAATAGAGTTGCCTCTTCCATTGTGAGTGTAAAAGCGTTTTCTACTTTTCCGGTCTGCTCCGTTTGAAAAGTAGCTTCTTCTTCCTCCACTGTACTGGAATCGCAAGAAATACTGAAGGCCACAATAAGTAGCACAAAAAAGGGATTCATTTTCATTTTCAACCAAATAGTTTTGGTAGTAGTGTCTCATTTCATTCTCAAGGTTAAAACTAGAGCCGGAATGTAGCCAGACCTGATTTTTTCCGTAAGTGTGGATATTTATTCGATAAGCCGCAGAAACCGTCTAAATTTGGAGAATTGGAAAGAATAGCAGGATTTACTTCATCGTAAAAAATGAGCGTTTTGTAGAAAAAAGAAATGTCCAAATTGGTTTAGGTTCCTGGCTGAAGTTGTTTTAAGGACGCTTGGGTAAGGCTTGCCTGAAGTGACGAAGCGGCACTTGTGTTCTCTGAATGGATCACCAAACTAAAGACGAAGGCACCGATATCCCTTAGGGGTGTATACAATACAGATTGATTGGCAACGGTATTCTCATCTGCATGAAGCGATGCTGCTGCTTTTTCAAAAAAGATCAATAAGGCACCAAGAATTACAGCCACCTTAACCATACCGAAAATACCTCCGGCTATTTTGTTCAACAAGCCAAGCATGGCAAAGTCCGCTATCTTGGTTAATAGCTTCGCTGAAAAGTGCACAAGAAGGACAATACCAATAAACGTAATGAGAAAGGCCGTAATTTTAATGTAGCGTTCTTCCCAATTCATTTGTTCCGATAAATATTCCCCTGCAATGTAAGAGAAGTGAATAGCGCCGTAAATTCCGGCTATCAAAGCTACCAGGCCGGCGAGTTCTACAAAAAGCCCGTTTTTTAGTCCTTTGTAGAGGCCCCATACCAACATAAGACCAAAGATGACATCTAAAAAATTCATTGTTGTGGTTTTCACAAAGATAGGGCGGCCAGTTTTTTGGAACGAACTTTACTACCCTGGTAGTTGAAAGGAGGCATTATAGTTTATCAAAACCAATGTAACTTTGTGCATATGGCAAGGGATATCGTTTTAAAAGAACGTTGGCACACCCTGGTGCAGAAGCTATCTAGCCAGTTCTCTGATGGAGATCCTCTGGATTTGGAAGGGATTATCTATCTGGTTGGGGTGCAGGAATTGGGGCAGCTCAATAGAAATTTCAAAAAAGACGAAAAAGTGAACCTTATGCATATTGCCATATGCAGACTTCTTGAACCCTATGGATTCTACGAGTTCGATTTTTTTGACGATGAAGGCTGGCCGCATTACAAGGTTAAGGAAAGTCTGCCTACACTTCAACCCGGTGAGCAAAGCGTTTTAATGAAAGAAGCCCTGGTCAACTATTTTTTGGAAAAGGAATACATCAATTGATCATAGCTAAACCACCGTATTAGGCTGTAATTTTTACGAATACCAGAACTGCAAAAGATGATTAGGGAGATATACGGATAATCCCGGCGATAGAAAATCGGCAAGCACTCAACCTGGCTTTGTAGATTTTGAACGTGCCAGGGATGGATTAGGGATTGCTATAAGCTACTGGAACAATTTGGAAGCCATAGCACCGTGGGAGCAACAAAGAGAATAGTTGCCAGCCCGGCAAGAAGGAAAGGGAATCAGGTATTCCTGGCGCAAAATTCGGGTATTTCGCGTAGAAGGAGAATATGAATTCGAAACACCCTAAGGTTTGGGATTGGTTGTATAATCGCGTACTTTTAAGGTGCTAAAAAATTGCGCTTTATTATGAAAACTCCCGTACGGTTTTCCAACCTTGATCGTAAATCGTTTTTACAGCAACTCGGCCAAGAGAAATTTGATCTGGTGGTCATTGGAGGGGGGATCACCGGGGGTGGCATTGCTCTGGATGCTGCTTCCCGAGGTTTGAAAGTTGCGCTACTCGAAAAAGGGGACTTTGCTTCCGGAACCAGTAGCAAATCTACAAAGCTGATACATGGGGGATTACGTTACTTAAAGCAATTTGATTTTTGGTTGGTAAAGGAGGTAGGTTCGGAACGTGCTATTGTACATAAACTGGCGCCGCATCTCGTATTACCAGAAAAGATGTTACTTCCGTTGATCGAAGGCGGATCCTATGGAAAATGGCTTACCAGCATAGGATTAAAAGTATATGACATCCTTGCTCAGGTTACCGGAGATGACAAACGAAAAATGCTGGATAAAAAGGAAGCCTTAAAGCTGGAACCACTTTTACCAAAGAAAATATTGAACGGTGCCGGGTATTATGCAGAGTACAGAACAGATGACGCCCGTCTAACCATTGAAAATATTAAAAAAAGCATAGAACTTGGAGCCATTGCTTTGAATTATACCGAAGCTGTAGATTTTGTCTATGATCAGGACAAGATAACCGGGGTGGTGGTAAAAGATATTCCATCCGGAGCCCAGATTACCGTAAGATCCAACTATGTGGTTAGTGCAGCGGGACCTTGGGTGGATGAACTACGTGCTGCGAACAATTCGAAAAAGGGAAAACGACTTCATCTCACGAAAGGGGTCCATTTGGTATTTCCGTATGAGAAACTTCCTGTTAAGCAATCTGTCTATTTTGATATCCCGGATGGGCGCATGATGTTTGCTATTCCACGAGGAAAGATTACCTATATAGGAACTACTGACACCAACTACAATTCGGATAAAGATGATGTACGAACGGATCTGGCAGATGCCATCTACCTTATTTCGGCTGTAAATAATATGTTCCCGGATATTCATTTGGAGATGGAAGACATTATCTCCTCCTGGGCAGGATTGCGTCCTTTGATCCATGAGGAGGGTAAATCGGCTTCGGAATTATCCCGAAAGGATGAAATATTCACATCAGATACAGGACTGATCAGTATCGCAGGAGGGAAATTAACAGGCTACCGAAAAATGGCGGAACGCGTGGTAAATCGGATAGCAAAGCAAATGGAAGAAGAGTATGGGGCCGAAGTACAAGAGTGCTTAACAGATACCATACCCTTATGTGGGAATGCGTTTAAGAAGTTTAAGCATGTAAAAAAATACATTGGAGAAGTATATGAACGCATACAAGCAGACGGTTTCTCTAAATACGATGCATGGTACTTGGTCACCAATTACGGAAAACAGACACAGATCATTCTTGATACCTACAACAGCTTTAAAAACAAAGACGCTTACTTACGGATGTTAAGGGCGGAACTTCAGTTTGGTATCCATAATGAGATGGTGTTGAATCCCATGGACTTTTTTATCAGAAGAACAGGCCGCCTGTACTTTGATATCGAAAGCATACGTAGCTATTTTACGCCCCTGCTGGAAGACTTTAGAAAGGCATTTGACTACAGTGAGGCGGAGCTATTGAAATTCAAAGAAAAAATGGAAGAAGAATTGGAAATACATTCCAATTTTTCTTTGGAGCGGGAACACGTATAGAAAATACCATCCAGTTTTTTATCACAAATAAATTCTTTCCTTTATTCGGCTATCAAATCTTTAGTTTACAATGTAAATGAAAGGTTGTTTAGAGATTAAATCTTAGTATTTAGACAACAAACCTGATTTTAACGAAAATACACAATATATTTTCGAAAAAAAGCTCTATTTTTAAAAAAGTCCTACAATTTTCGAAAAAATAACAGTAAGGAGAACAGGCAAGTATTCATTAAAAATTTTAGAAATGAGAAAAGAATTATCGCATTATTGGCGTTATTTACAATTAGCCATTCGATTCACCCTAGCATCTCCAAATCAATTGCGCTTGAAGGCATTTATAGCTGCATAAGTGACGCATTAATGCTTTATCTAGCTACTCTAGATCGAACAGGTGACCGAGCTAGGTCAATTGACCTGGCAATCTGGTATTACGATGATTGTATGGGAGGTTAATGAGATTATATCATGATAGTAAAAAAGATTTTTTCATTTTTATTGTTGTCCGTGTTGACGGGTTCATTCGTGTCGTCACAAACAAAATCTGGAATCGTTCAATATTCCGTTAGCCAAATTGAAAATAAAACTTCTAATAATAGTGATGTTTTAGATAGGACTTATCAAAGATTAAATGATTTGCAATATGTACTTAAATTTGACAGTACCCGGTCAATTTATTCATTAAAAAAATTGTTGTCCATTAATAATGATGAGATTTATGTTAAAATGGCTTCAAGCATTGCTGGAAGAGGCGAATACTATACTGATTTAAGAAATAAAGAAAGAATTAGGTATATCAATTTTAGAGGAGATGAATTTTTAATCAATTACCCTTTTGAAAAACTAGCTTGGAATATTACCAACGAAGTAAAAAAGATCAAGGGTTTTTCATGTCGAAAAGCGACATTAATATTGGGAAAAAGTCTAATTAGAACGAAACCAATAGATGTTACTGCATGGTTTACAGATGACATCCCATATGGTTATGGACCTAAACTGTTTTTCGGTCTTCCTGGTTTGATAATGGAATTGGAGGAAGGGAATTTGCGGTTTACTGTATCAAATATAGATTTGAATGAAAATGTTAAAATAGAGCCGCAGTCCAACGGAATACAACTATCCGAGTTGGAATTCAATGAGTTTATAATCAAAAAATCAAAGGAAATGGGCTTTATCAGAGGATAAGAGAATTTATAAGTATTCAATTATAACAAAGCTTGATTTCTATTTGGAATGCCAACAATTTCTGCAGATTGGCAATTGCCGAGTCATTTCTATCCCCATATGGATTTACCGTCATTTTAACATTAGGCTCAAAGGATAGAATAAAAGTTCAATTATATAGAAAAAAAAACGAAAAAACTAGGCGCACCTTCAAAAATAATGGAGTATCTCTACGATAGCCAGAGCAGGCAAGAGGCCATGTATATGGGAGGGGC
>JBCDHD010000009.1:0-211049 GCA_038750505.1 Bacteroidota bacterium
CCGGCAAGTAGTAGAAATGGCTGAACAAGCGGCTTCTGGTTTGTTATCCCTGGGACTGAACAAAGGGGATAAGATTGCCTTAGTTGCCTATAAAAATCGCCCGGAATGGTTGATTATGGATTTTGCCATCCAAATGGCTGGCATGATAAGCGTGCCGCTTTATCCAACAATTAGCGTAGGAGAATATGAGTATATTTTAAATGAAGCCGAGGTAAAGGCAGCGTTTTGTGGCGCTTTGGATTTGGTTAATAAATTGACAGCAGCTAAAACAAAGGTCAAAACACTCGAGTATATCTATGTTTTTGATAAAGAAACCGACGGTGAACATTGGAGTTCTATTTTTAATACCTTACAGGTTGATGCGGTGGAGAACATCAAAAGCGGAATACAATCCGAAGATCTGGCAACAATAATTTACACCTCCGGTACCACAGGAAATCCCAAGGGCGTAATGCTTAGCCATTCCAATATCTTACATGTAGTAAAAGAGACCTCGCCGCATTTAACCGCTGAAGCGGGAGAAAATGTATTGAGTTTTTTACCCCTTTGCCACATTTTTGAACGTGCTGTAGCCATGGTCTATGTGTATATGGGCGCGCAGGTTCATTTTACCGGAACAGATAATCTTAGCGGCCCGGAAGGAGATTTACAGGCCGTAAAACCCGTTACCTTTTGCGCTGTACCACGATTACTTGAAAAAGTATATGAGGCTATTTATAATAAGGGATTGAGCTTAGAGGGCGCCAAAAAGAAGTTGTTTTTCTGGGCTTTGGAAATGACAAATGATTACCAGATCAATCAGAAACTATCCTTTGGAAAACGATTGAAGTGGAAAGTTGCAGACAAGTTAATTTTTGGTAAATGGCGGGAGGCCTTAGGTGGCAATGTAAAAGCCATTGTTACGGGCGCAGCTCCTTGCCCTGTAAAAATTATTCAAGTCTTTTGTGCTGCGGGAATTCCTATTCGCGAAGGGTATGGATTAACGGAAACCTCTCCCACCATAACGGTCAATACTATGGAAGATGATGGTGTCATTTTAGGTACAACCGGTCCCCTAATTAATGGCGTTTCGGTATACATCGATACCAATGGGGAGTATCGGGAGGGCGAGGGAGAGATTTTGACCTATGGCCCTAATGTTATGATGGGGTATTACAAAAAGCCTGAGGCTACCGCAAAGGTATTCACAGAAAGGGATGGAAAAAAGTGGTTCCGTACCGGCGATATTGGAACAATTGTTCATGGGGCGAATGGGCGAAAGTTCCTTAAGATCACGGACCGTAAGAAGGAACTATTAAAGACTTCCGGCGGTAAATACGTAGCCCCTGCACCTATTGAAAATAAAATGAAAGAGGACTTTTTAATAGAGCAGATTATGGTGGTAGGAGATAAGCAAAAATTTGTTACCGCTTTGATCGTTCCTGCAGAAGAGGCATTAAAGAATTGGTGCGAGCGAAAAGCATTGGAATGGAAGGGTCTGGAACACATGATACAACATAAAAAAGTGCAAAGAAAATATCAAAAGGTCATTGATAAATACAATCCACAGTTCAGTCATATTGAACAGGTGAAGAAGTTTGCTTTAGTTCCCCAACAGTGGTTGCCCTTACATGAGGATGGGAGCGAGTCTGAGCTAACTCCGACCTTAAAGTTAAAAAGAAGGGTTATTCGTAAGAAGTTTGCCAAAGAAATTGCAGACCTTTATGCGGACTAACGACAATGTATGAACCCACCTTCGACTTTCAAAGTAAACCTTTTTACCTTTTTTAACCTTCCATCCGCCTGGTGGTGCGGGGTACGATTGAAGTATATGGATGCTACCAAAGCGGTGGCAACAGTAAGGCATCGATGGTTCAATCAAAATCCTTTCAACTCAATTTTTTGGGCGGTGCAGGGGATGGCAGCAGAATTTACCACCGGTATTATGGTTTCCACTGCAATTCGGCAAAGTGGTCGAAAAATCTCCATGTTGGTGCAAAACAACAACGCGCACTTTTCAAAAAAAGCTACGGGAAGGATCACCTTTACCTGCGAAGATGGGCATTTGATCGCAGCCGCATTGAAACAGACCATAGCTACTGGGGAAGGACAAACCATTTGGATGAGATCTGTTGGGGTTAATCAGGATGGGGTAGTGGTGTCTACTTTTAATTTTGAGTGGACGGTTCGGTTAAAACAGTAATAGGTATTTTCTTTCTTTTTAGTATTTTCATCCCTATTAATTAGTGAACTTTAAAGCATGGGAAAATTTGAGATTAAATCTTCAGCTTCAGATAAGTGTATGTTCAACTTAAAAGCCGATAACGGTCAAGTGATTTTGACCAGCCAGTCTTACACAAGTAAGGACGGTTGCAAAAATGGAATAGAATCGGTTCGTAAGAATTCAGAAAGTGATGCGCAATTTGAACGTAAAACGGCCAAAGACGGAAGCCCCTTTTTTACTTTGAATGCTACCAATGGTCAGGTCATTGGAAAGAGTGAGATGTACAGTTCAAAAGAGGCCATGGAGAAGGGTATTGCTTCGGTCAAAAAGAATGCACCTGGCGCAGAAATCACGGATAACACGTAATATTCGGAACAGCTCTCTTTTGTTTCATGTTTAGCCCTATAGATTAAGGCAGTCCCTGGGCTGCCTTTTCGGTTACCGTTGCGTAGGAAGTTAATCCTGAGTGCAAAAGCAAGCAAAGCAGGGCGCAAATTCCCAGAGGCTATCCCTGGGGCAAACTTGTATGAATGTAGCCGTGTCTACCTTTAATTTTGAGTGGACGGTCATCTTATAAAAGTAATTTGTAACAAAACCTGAAAGTAGACAACCAATAATCGTCAACTAAAAACGAAAAATATGAACGCACACGAAATCGATTACCAGATTTACGGAGAAGAAATGCAATATGTGGAGATCGAGTTGGATCCCCAGGAGGCGGTAGTAGCCGAAGCCGGGAGCTTTATGATGATGGATACCGACATAAAAATGGATACCATATTTGGCGATGGTTCCAACCAGGACTCCGGAGTTTTGGGCAAATTATTTTCCGCTGGAAAACGCTTATTAACAGGAGAAAGTCTTTTTATGACCGCCTTTTTAAATGTAGGGCAAGGTAAAAAGCAGGTGAGTTTTGCTTCCCCCTATCCAGGGAAGATCATTCCTATTGACCTTTCGGAAACAGGAGGTAAATTTATCTGTCAGAAAGATGCTTTCCTTTGTGCGGCAAAAGGGGTATCTGTCGGTGTCGAATTCTCCAAACGATTGGGCCGTGGCTTTTTTGGAGGCGAAGGATTTATTATGCAAAAATTAGAGGGTGATGGGATGGCTTTCGTTCATGCTGGAGGAACTATGGCTAAAAAGACCCTGGCCCCAGGGGAGGTCATAAAGGTGGATACCGGATGCATTGTTGGTTTTTCCAAAGATGTGGACTACAATATTGAATTTATAGGAGGGATACGAAATACAGTTTTCGGCGGCGAAGGCTTATTCTTTGCTTCCTTGCGTGGGCCTGGAACGGTATACATCCAGTCACTGCCCTTTAGCCGTTTGGCAAGTAGAGTATGGGCAGCAGCGCCCCGAGGCGGTGGAAAAGATAAAGGAGAAGGAAGTCTCTTAGGCGGTCTTGGCGATATTGTGATGGGGGATAATCGGTTTTAAGGGGCAAGATGTCGGTTGCTGGAAGTTCGATGTTCTTCATCCTTATGGAATCGTAATTTCGTTTTTAGCTGCATAGAAAGTATTTGAATGGAAAGGGATCCTAAATTCAAGTTTGAAAAGCTCCGAATTTGGCAGGATGCAATGGATTTAGGAGAGGAGGTAAATACACTTACCGATACATTTCCTCAAAAAGAACTTTACAATCTATCTTCCCAAGCATGTTGTGCGATCGATTCTGTTGCTCTAAACATTTCCGAAGGTGCAATACTGCAATCAAACGCTGAGTTTCGTAAATTTTTAGGTTATTCTATACGCTTTTTGGCGGAAGTGGTATCTTGCTTGCACAAGGCAAACCATAGAAAGTAAATGCCTGAAGAAGAGTTTGAAAAATAGTATCAGAAGTGTTTCAAATTGATGAACATGATTATTGCATTTAGAAATACTTTGTAATAGAAATACATCAGGCATCGAACCTCTAACACCAAACAAGAATGAATTTCCAAAACCTTTTCAACTTTCTCGAGCAGTTACAACAAAACAATCACAAAGAATGGATGGATGCGAACAGGAAATGGTATCAAGAGGTGCGGCAGGACTTTGTTGTTTGGTTAGATGGCTTAGATGCGGAATTAATGGCCAGGGACGATGATTATTTTCCTACCCCGGGAAAAAAAGGGATCAATAGGATCAACAATAACCTCATGTTCCATCCAAACAAACCGGTGTACAAAGACCATTTTGGAGCGGGCTTGGATAAGGCACCAAGGTCGGCAGATTTTTACATTCATATAGGGCTGAATGAATGTATGTTGGCCGGGGGCTTTTGGCGACCGGACCCCAAAACACTCAGAAACATCCGGGACGGGATTGATTACAACGGTGAAGAATTGACAGCCATTTTGAACAAGGGTTCTTTTAAACAAACCTTTGGGGAACTTTACCATGACGAAAAACTAACCAATGCACCCAAAGGATTTTCCTCAGACCACCCTCATATTGACTTATTAAAGAATAAGTCGTTTGCCGTTGCGAAGGAGATCACCAGGAAAATGATTTTAGCTCCGGACTTTGAAGCTTTGGTGCTAAAGGTGTATTTTGAGATGTTACCGTTTCGCCGATATCTTAATGAAGCCGCATTGCTATAATTCTCTTTAAGACGAATTGAGGCCGTTTTTGTTGAAATGGAAGAGGAAACAAATAATCAAGATTTAGGAGATGGGCATGCAGCGCTGCTTCTGGGAAATATGACACGTCATATTTCCCTGGATCCCTCGGAAAAGCGCTATGTCCTTAGGACTTTTAAAGAAATGTGGACGCCTAAAAAGCAAAATATTCTGGAGCAGGGGAAGCTTTGTCGGTATTTTTATTTTGTGGAATCTGGGAGTTTGCGAGCATTTCATACCAATGCCAGGGGTAAAGAAGCCACTATGATGTTTGCGGTGCAGGATTGGTGGATTACTGATATGGCCGCTTTTGTGGACAGAAAACCGGCATTGATCTCGTTGGAGACTTTGGAGGATTGTTTGCTCTTTTCCATTGATGCAACCGCCTTGGAACAATTGTTACAAAAAATACCAAAGATGGAGCGCTATTTCAGGATATTGTTTCAACGTGCATATATTCGGGAGCAATTACGGGTTTTAAATGCTATTTCCTATTCGGTAGAGGAACGGTATATCCATTTCCTTGAAAAATACCCACAAATCGTAGAAAAGGTGTCGCAAAAACAGCTTGCCTCATATCTTGGTGTTACCCCCGAATTCCTAAGTACCGTCAAAAAAAATAGCGCCTCTTAAACTATCTTATTCTTTTATAGTTCGTAAATGGGTTTCTTTGGTAAAAAGAAATCGATGCAACTAATTTTAATTGCCGGCCCTTACAGAAGTGGCACCGGAAACGACCCTGCTTTAATTCAGAAAAACATGGATAATCTTGAAGCCATGGCACTCCCCATATTTCGTAAGGGGCACATACCAATGATCGGAGAATGGGTAGCCAACCCATTGATTGCTCTTGCCGGTTCGAAGGAAGTCGGTGATGCCGTATTTACCGAATTACAATATCCGGTGGCACACAGATTATTAAAGAAATGTGACGCTATACTACGGATCAGGGGAGCGTCCAAAGGGGCGGATCAGGATGTGGTATTGGCCAAAAAACTGGGCCTAAAAGTTTACTTTAGTCTGGACGAAATTCCGGATAGCAATGGGTAAGGTAAGAAACATTAAAAAGCAATTGTTATCTGACAATTGGTTTTCACTGAACAAAGTAACTTTTGAATATCAACGGGAAGATGGGAATTGGGAAACACAGGAGCGTGAGGCTTATGACAGAGGAAATGGCGCCGCCATTCTGCTGTATAACAAAATGAAGCGTTCTGTGGTACTTACCCGGCAGTTTCGGATGCCCACCTACTTAAACGGGAACCTGAGTGGAATGATGATCGAGGTTTGCGCTGGAATTCTGGAAAACGGGAATGCGGAAGAAACAATTCGAAGAGAATTAAAGGAAGAGACAGGCTACGAGGTAGACCTTGTGGAAAAGGTATTTGAATGCTACACTTCACCCGGTTCGGTTACTGAAAAGGTCCATTTTTTTATTGGGGAGTACGAAGCTACCATGAAGGTGAGTGCCGGCGGTGGCGATCCTGTGGAAACCGAAAATATAGAGGTGTTGGAGCTTTCCTTTGCCGAAGCGTTTCGCCTGTTTGAAGCGGGAGAGATCAAGGATGCCAAGACCATCTTGCTATTGCAGTGGGCCAGGATCAATCAACTCTTTGATGATCAATAAGCACGATGTATGGCTTTTAAAATAGCAAACATTTGTTCGCGTACTTCATCGTTAGGCCCCTTGAAATGATTGTTCATAAAGCTAAAGACCAGCAGCCTACCGGAAGAGGTCCTGAGATATCCACAAAGATTGTAGATATTTCCCATAGAACCGGATTTAGCCATCAGGAAGTGATCTTCAAAACCTTCTTTTTCGTCTTCAAACGTTCCGTTACCAGTCCATCTTGGCATCAATGAAAAAAGTCTTGTAGTGTCGGTCTCGTCGTATAACTGGGTCAACACTTGTACCATGGATTCCGGACTAAATAAATTATAGCGGGAAAGTCCGGAACCATCTACCCATCTCGGGGGTTGCTTTAGGTGGTTAAGGTTATGTACAAGGACATGATCCCTGGCCAAAGGAAAACTCAGGGTATCCGATAGGGTAGCGGCTACCATAAGCATCGTCTGTTCTGCAAGGAAATTATCACTTTTGAATAGCATTCGCTTTAGAATAGTATCGGTTTCAATACCATAATAAAGCTGCGTTGGCAATACCGGATTTTCCTTGGAAAGGCGCACCCGGGCGTTCACCTTTTCTGCCAATAACCGCAGGGTAAGGGAGTCTGAGGTAATAAATGGAATATCCAAAGTATCCTTTATTTCTGCAGGAAGATAAAATCGATTGTCGCCCCATGCCCGAGTTGCTTTCCCAGATGTTAATTGTATGTTAGGCTCAAAACTCTGTGGATATACTACCCTTGATGTTCCCGGGTTTACCCGTAGTACATTACCATAAAGTGGGAAGGAGTTTATTTCTGCAGAAAAGTAATAGGGATAATCTTCCCAAGCCCAGCCTGGGCCGTACTTTTCTCCGATATAGTGGTGGGTACTAAGGAGAATGTTTTTGTAGCGGTTAAGGAAAGGTAATACCGTACTATCATTGAAGTAGGGATGTAGGAAGGCCGGATTGCCTGTTCCAAAAATGTAAAGTGTGTCTTGTTGCTCGCTATATTTTAATAGTGGTGTGTGCTTGTCCAAATTTTTTAGAGCGGCGTAAAGCGTGAAAAGTTTAACCGTGCTGGCTGGGGTAAAGTACTTCTGGGCATTCCGGCTGTAAAGGGTGTCCTTGGTTTTTAGGTCCACCACTAAAATCCCGGTAAACTGTTGATGATATGCGGCGGTGTTCAACTTGTCCGATAACGATCCTTTTATCTTGCGGAGGGGTAAAGCGCCACAACTACTCATGAAGAAGAGCAACAACAAGAGCGTTACCGCTGTGCTGCTAACAATTTGTTTTGTAGGCGTTTGTATTGCTGAAGTGATCGGTATTAACATGAAATTATCTAATTTTTAACGGCATTGAGGTTTCAAAGTACAGCATTTATAAGTATTTTAGTACAAACCGATGATCTTAAAATAATCAAATTGACACTATGGCCAGAGCAATGTTAGAGTACACCAAAACTATTTTGCAAAAGGTAAGTTTTGATGCGAAATTGTTCGTTAAAGAAGTAAAGAAAGCAGCTTCCCGGCTTCTGCCGGAAGAAATTGATGAGTTAAGGATTTGGTTGACTCAATTTATTTACGATAAACCGGAGTTACACCAAAGTCTAATGTATCTTAAAGCATAAGTAAACCGCCCCAGAGGCGGTTTTTATTTGGCCATCGGACTTATAATTTCTACATCCTGAAAAGCGATAGCCCCACGTACTATCCCCGAAATTACATCTCGTAAAGCCTCTGTGATCTGAATTTTAAGTTCGCTTTTATGAAAGATAAGACTTATCTCCCGTGCAGGGGAGGGCTTTGCAAAATGCCTTAAATTCTCCTTTTTTCGCTTATCTAGTTCCATGGTATTTAGGTAAGGTAATAGCGTCATTCCCATCCCTTCGTTAGAAAGATTGACCAAAGTCTCAAAGCTCCCGCTTTCTATTTGAAATTGTTCAGTAGGATCTGCACCTGAAGATTTACAAAGGTTAATTACGCCATCCCGAAAACAATGGCCGTCTTGTAAGAGGAGAATATCTGTGATATCCAGATCCGAAGTTGCTATCTCTTTTTTTTCGGATAATCGATGACTGGGAGGCACATAGCCCACAAAAGGCTCGTAATATAATGGACGCTCTTTAATAAAAGATACATAAAGCGGGGTGGCCGCAATGGCAGCATCTAAATGTCCGTCTTGAAGGCTAGTAATTAACGTATCCGTAGGTTGTTCCTTGATTATGAGATTTACCTTAGGGTATCGTTTAATGAAGGTAGGCAAAAACATGGGCAGTAATGTGGGCATTACCGTGGGTATAATACCAAGGGTATATTCTCCACCAATAAATCCTTTGTCTTGATCTACAATATCTTTAATGCGTTCTGCCTCAGCAACAATGTTTTTAGCCTGAGCTACTACTTTTTTCCCTACTTCAGTAATGCCAATAGGCTTTTTACTTCGGTCAAAAATTAAGATGTCCAGTTCATCCTCCAGTTTTTGTACTTGCATGCTAAGTGTCGGTTGAGTAACATAACTCTTTTCAGCGGCTAGCGTGAAATTCTGATGTTCCGCTACAGCTAATACGTACTGTAATTGGGTGATGGTCATATTCTTAATTATTCATGTAAAGATACATAATCATCAGAATTTATTATCATAAAACACTAACACATTGAAAAATCTTATAAAAACAAAACCCCCTTTTCTGAAAAGGGGGTAAAATCTTTTTGAATGTGTTCTTTAGAATCGCATATTGATCTCAAGGTTTTCACCGGCTACATCAAATTTAGCCCCATCAAATGTAGGAGGACCCATACTCATATCATTACCTGATACTCCATAGCTTTCCTTTGGCATACCATTCACCTGGTAATCCATGCGTTTGTTGTCGTTGGCATCATGCATTGTCATTATTGCATATGTGCCAGGGGGAACATTTTCAAAAATAAAAGTAAGCTCTCCTTCTTTAGCGGGTTCCGTTAGGTTTATGATACCAGCGCCTTTCATGAAGGTCTCTTCCGTATGTAATGCTGCTAAAACCGTGCCTTGATCATTCAGTACGTTTTCAATGGTAACCGTTACGGTAACTGTTTCTGTTTCCTGGCCATAGGCAAGGAAGGTACTGAATACGATTGCAAAAAAAATAGTTAATGTTTTCATTTGTTTTTTGATTTATTATTAAATGATGGAATAAAAGTATCTGCTTTCCACAAAGCAAGAAACTTTGCATTACTCAATTGTAAATTATTGCAACCGAATTGTTATCTATCACTTATCAACAACAAATACCAGTTTACTACGAATTCATTCCCTGGCGATTCAAATAGCTCATAGCGATATTGTCCTATCGCAGTGCTTTTACAATTGAAGTACCATTTGGATATCGCAACGCTTGTAAGGGGTTACTATTCCTTCAATTTCCTTAAAACCAAGTTTTTGATACAACCGAATGGCGGGTTGTAGTTGGGTGTTGCTTTCTATATAAATAGTTTTTGCCCCAAGGTCTCTGGCTTTCTGCACTATGGCCCTGCCTAATAAGTAGCCTATTCCATTCCCTTGCGCCTTAGGCGTAACTCCCATTTTTGCCAGTTCATACTCAAAAGGGCCATTTCCCATTTTTATAAGGGCACAGACACCCACAGGTTCTGCTTTGTGTAGCGCAACAAAGATGTGCCCGCCCTTATCAATAATATGTTCTTTTGGGTGATGCAAGATCCGGTAGTCCTCCGGTTCCATTTCAAAATATTTTTTTATCCATGCTTCGTTTAACACTTTAAAGGCCTCTTTATAAGCGTCGTTAAAGTCAATAATTTGTATCTCCTGCATGGGTTGTATTAAGCGTAGGCTTGTCTTTGCTTGCCGATGATCTCAACGAGCCAGTATACGAACTGACCAATCCCGCCAACAAAGATGAAGAGCAGCACCCATACAATCAGTAGGTTATTATCTTTCATATTTGGGTTTTGCACGGCATGAACAATGTAAAAGATAAGGCTCGAAAAAGCAATTACCAGCACGAATAGGATCATTAAAAAGAAGAAACCTAAGCCACCAAAAAAACTTGCGGGGGGAGTATCATTTTGTTCCAATTCAGGAAGATTACTAAAGATGGAAAACATAAAAACGAAATATCCTATTAGGATAAGAACAAACGAGGCAATCGGGGCAATGGCAAAAAATGCCTGCCAAAATTTACTGTGTAACATGCTAGGTGGTTTTGTGTAAAATTAATACGTTTTGAGCGATCCAATAGCATTTTGGATCATTGTTGCATCTTTAGGTAATAATCTGCGGAATGCTTCCCTGAACCATACAATAAAAAGAATATACAGACTAGTAAGGTAAGGCTGGAAAGTGTCAAATTCATACGATCCATTTCCCCGATAAAATTGGTTAAAACCGCACCGATTAAAATGGGTAATTGAGCAGCAACAGCCCAACGCGTTAGTAATCCCACAACAATTAAAAACCCACCAACAAAGTGCGCTGGAACTAGATAGTGCAAGAATAACATACTTCCAGGTACTTCTTTCAAAGGTTTGGAAAGTGCGGTCAATTGTTCAGGATTGGACATAAAATCAACTCCTTTGTAAAAAAGAAACACCCCAAGCGCAACGCGTAAAATATCCAAGGGGTAATACGTATGGGCGTTAGCCCATTTGTTCAAACTCTTGATGGACACCATGATGTACTATATATTGGTTACTTATTTAAGTTACTCATTTTAAATGAGATATAAAAAAACAGGGCCGCAATTGGGGATAAAAGATGGTAGGAGTATTTGGTGTCCGGGATCTTCTCCATTTGATCCGTTATCTCGGGAGCGCCAGAGTCTCCCCTCTTTTCTAGTGCTCTGAGAAGGGTTGGGTGATCTTCCCTTCTGGTTTGCGATAGCTTGTAAGCAGCTTGGATCGTAGTGATTTCAATTTGGAATTATACCTTTTAGCTGTCCTAAGGTCTTAGGTGACATCTTTTCAAGCACCAGAGGGTATTCCGATCCTTGCTCATGTTTATCCACTAATCTGTGTAAAACTTCCAGCGTTACGGTCCCTGAAAGCATTGTAAGGGTTCCCTATATACACAACACTATAATTCCAGGTGGGTACTTCTTCCTCCTGGTAGAAAGAGGAAGAAGTACAGGCATGTAAGCCATTAAAAATACCTAGTACTGTGGGGGTCTCTTCGGAGGATTTTCCCTGTGCGTTAGCTTTTGCAATAGGACCTACCAGCACTTCGTTTCTTTGCACATTTCGCTCCGGTTCTAAAGGAATAGGAGTTGCCCAGGGTGTTCCCTCCACCTGGTTTACCACAATCCCAAAGTTATTTTGTCAGACAAACGCTCGTACTTCATCATGATTTTTACTCCTGTAGTGCCGGGGAATATACGTCCAGGTACAATGACCACCTCAATTTGATCGATTTTAGACGATTTCTAAAACATAATCACTTTTCCAACTTTTGCCTTTTAAGGCCCTCTACCCCGCCGGTAATAACGTTAGCACAAAAAATGCTAAGCGCCTTCTCCGAACATAAATAGAAAACCTTCAAAAGGTGCCTCGTTTTCATTGTAAAATTCATGGGAAACATCAGCCGGAATTAAGATAGCTTCTCCTGCAGACAGAAGGGATGCTGTGCCGTTAATGATCATAGTACCCTGCCCCTTTATCGCCACAAAAAGGGAAGGGAAAGGGTTGTGTCTTGAGCGTTCATCTTTGTTGGCATGTTGTCCCTTTTTTAGTGCAAAGTAAGCGGATCGAAAGCCTTCCTGGTAGTAAAAAACCGATGCTTGCCCTCCATGGGTAAATCGCGTGTATTCCAACCCAAATGGAATTCGCTCGGGAAACCCTCTTGTCCAAAAATGAAAATAGACGGAAAATAAATCGTTAACAAAGGTAGCATTAGGTTGAAATCCTTCCATGGTGTCCACGTCAAAGGGTGCTGCATCGGTAGAAAAATTCTTGGCTGATGCTGTGAGTGCATTAATCTCACCCTTATTAATCTTGGTTAGGGTTTCCAAGTTGGTCTTAAAATAGTAGGTAGGTGTATTTGGTCTTCCCTTTATTAGTGCTACGGACGCAGGAGCGTCTACTGTTCTTGCCTTGGCGCTTACATGCCAAAACACGGTATCTACTTGTATTCCAAAAACCACGTCTTTGGTAAGTGCAACATCTTTTTGATAGTCTTCAACATATTGGGTCAGGATATGCTGTACGGTAGTGTTTTGTGAAGAAAGCACCAGGCTTTTTACTACAAAAGCCAAAAGAAGGCTAGCCGATTTAAGGTTTAGTTTGCTTGTTTTCATAGGATATAGGTTTTTCAGTTTAACAAGTAGACCGAAATACACGAACTACTGTTACTGGAAAAAGAGGTTTAGGGATAGAGGGTTGTCTTTTAGGGATGGCGCGCTAATTGGTATATGCCTCCAGGTGCTCAACTACTTTAGCTCGGTACCCTTTTGAAACCTCAAATGTTTTGGATAGGTTAGCGAGTTTTAATTTTAGCTTTCCTGAATCGTTCTTAAACGTTTCCAGATGTATAAGGTTGATCATGTGGGAACGATTAACTCTAATGATGGCACTGGATCCTATCCTTTTTTCCAGGCTAGTCAAGGTAGCTCTTAGCAAATACTTCTTGGGCATATTATCCTCCAGATAGTTTACAGAAGCATAATTATCTTCTGATTGGATATAGCGTACGCATTTTAAGGGTAGGGCAATACGGTCCTTTTTATATGCGCCGGTTAGCATTATGATATCGTCATATTTTAAACCTTCTCCTGACGCTGCGCGTATGTCCTTGTATGCCTGCACCACTTTACTATACCTGAAATAGAAATGTGTCCCTGTAAATGGTATGATCAATAGTGAACCAACTTCAACGATATGTCTAAAATAACTGACGAGATAAAAGTCGTGAAAGCCGCCTATGGTATTGTAAAACATAAACGTGGCACTTGCAGTGACCACCAGTTCCATGACTATCCAAACCAAATAGTTTTTAGGTCTTTTTCTGGAGAATAGCCAGCGGGATATGGGAAACTCCATTATAAGTAAGGACACTGTTGCTATACTTGAAAAAATGAATAGCGAAGATGCGATGAGCAGTGTGATGCGTTCATCAGGTCTATAATTGTTAACCCCAAAGGGTTGGAAAAAGAGCAAGAATACGAACACGAACAAGCCTGTGGCTATCGCCAACACCATCTTGAATTTATAGGTTTCTTTATATGTTGCGAAAACGGTACTCTTCATTGCAACAGGCAGTTAAAGCATAATTAGAACAATGTTAAACCCATACTTCTTTGCCAATGGCAGGAAACGGGTAATTGTTGCATTGGCTATTCATAGCAATTATCATATATCGAGAAAAATTAGTCCGTATCATCCGGTTGCTTTTTTTTATTGTTTTTAAGCTTTTGATAGCTATAATATAGGCGAATTCCCAATCGTGCGAATAGAATAATAGCAATAAGTGTTACAATATTGATCGTATCCATCTATGAAAAAGGAGAATAGGTGCCAAAATTCCAAATATGACCTTCGGTATCCCTACAGGTATATCTTCTGTTCCCATACTCCTCTTCCCGCAATGCGATCACCATCTCTGCCCCATAGGCTTGTGCTTTTTTATAGTGGTCGTCTATATCCTCTGGTATAATATAAGGTGTTTGCGTATTGATACCCTGTATTTCATTTGGAGTACGTGTGAAGCGGCCCAGATCTGATCGGTTTTCCGCGGTACCTAACATGATATATGCTTTTCCCATAGATAACTCGGCATGTAATATTTTCCCGGTATCATCACGAAAAATAGTTTTAATTTTAAAGCCAAAAGCTTCACTCAGGAACTCAACGGCAGCATCTGCGTCTCGATAGCCGAGGGTGGGAATAGCTTGGTAATTACTCATATCGTGTGGGTTTTATAAACGGTAGGTAGCTGGCTTAATCCGATTTTTCAAAAGAATATCCCCAAAAGGTTACTGTATCCACATGAGCAGTGTTATTCAATTGAAACCGGATCAATTGCGGGGATGTCCATCGTCTGTTGGTAACTGTCCTAAAAGTATCATGATGCCAGTGCTTTGCACTAACGGTTTGAAAAGTATTGAAATTAAGCAAGAGCATATCGTTTTCAATGGTAATTGAGAGTTGCCCACACAAGGGATGATGATAGTTTCCTGCATAAGCCTTTAATTCCAGTGAGGGAGTTGTATTGGGAACACGCTGCTTTACTTGCTGTTCTAATTGTCCGTTACGCTCCTTTTTTAAATCCTGATAGCGCTCAAAAACTTTTGGATGCCAATTGGTGCTTACATCCTCAAAAGCAAACAGATCCATAGCCTGGTAAAGGATGGCATGTCGTAACTCGGCATGATCCAGATTGGCAAAGACATATACAGCAGTGTTTTTATCGTGCATTACCCCTGCAATTGCTACCAACCCTTGTAGACTTCCGGTATGAAAGTCAAGCTTATATCCCCGATAATCATGTTGAAACCATCCCAGGCCATAACTTAACCAGTTAGGTCGCGTAAGCGATATGGTAGGATAAAACTGATGCTCCGGAATTAGCGTATGGGGTTGAAATAAGGTTTTGAAGGTTTTGGGTTGTACTAAAGTATCATTATTTACCCTCCCTTGATTTACAATAAACTTGAGATACTTGGCCATGTCATCAAGGCATGACCACATCATTCCGGCAGCGCCAATTTGGTCCGAATAATTACGATCTACCACTTGTACCCCTTCTTTCTCAAAATCATAATGGGCATCTACATAATTTCCGGCTTCAAGTATGTCCAGCGCTTTGGTTTGAGATCGTTTCATGTTCAAAGGATCGAAGAGGCGTTCCTGAACAAACTGATGCCACGGTATTCCGCTAACTCTTGCAATAACCTCTCCTGCCGCTGCATACATAATATTCTGATAAGTAAAACCACCCCTTAGGGGGTAAATATCCTCGGTGAACTTAAAGCGATGCAGGGTTTCTTTGGTCGAAAGACTATCTAAGGTCCAGAGTACATCTGCATTCGCAATACCCAAATTATGAGTAAGTAGATATTTCACACGTGCATTTACGGTTATATAGGAATCCGATAAATGGAAATCAGGGAAATGGTCAACAACCCTATCTTCCCAATGCAGTTTTCCTTCATCAACCAAGATGCCCAGTGCCATGGCAACCATAGCTTTGGTTGTGGAGGCCATAGCAAATAGGGTTTCTCCATCTACTGCTGCTTGGGAAACAATACTTTTAACCCCATAGGTTTTTTTAAAGACCACTTCACCCTCTTTTACAACAACTGCAGCCAGACCCGGGACGTTCCAATCCTGCATTCCGGTTTTGATCATTTCATCCAGAATAGTTGCTGCTTGCATATCCTGGGAATGGCTAAGGAGGATTGCAGTGCATAGGAATAGCCAAAGTATTGCTGCTTTCATCCTTGAGGGTATTTATTGTTTATGTAATGTGTAGTAGCCCGAAACCCTATCCATCAGTACCTTATCCTCTTTGAAAGTAATTCGGGAAATACCATCGGCCCAGGTACGATTACCCAAATAGACCGTAAGCGTATCCGGGGTGTCATTATTGATTTTATAGCGAATCCCTTTTTCCAGGGCATTGATTTCCCAGGTGCCTTTACCACCTCTTGTTTGTCCGGAATACGTTCCTTCAATCGCCTTGAGGTCAAAATCAATTGCCTGCGTTTCATATTCTTGTTTATCGAGCAGTTCCCAGGAGATATTTTCAGTAAAAAAGCTAGCTCCCTTTGGACCGGTAGTGTTTACCAGACAAATGAGGTAGAGCTCCTCTTCAGGAAAATACCGGGTGTCTGATAAAAAGCCAAATATCCCGCCACCATGGCCTAACTCTTTATGACCATACCTGGAAAAGCTGGTTAAGCCCATTGCATAGCGTAGCGGTGTCCCGTTATTCAAAGTCTTGGGGGTGCTCATTGCTGCGTATTGCGCCGGTGTCAGGATCTTTTGATGATGCAAAGCCTCCAACCAGATCAAAAGGTCTTCTGTTGTGCTGCATAATGAACCTGCTGCGTACGGCCAAAGATGATTTAGATACATTTTTCGCTTGAGTCCGTCCGGGGTAAACGAATAGCCATATACCTTGTTTTTCACTACTTCGCTGCTGGAACAATAATAGGTGTTCTGCATCTCTAACGGTTGAAAAATAGTTTCAGACAGATACTCTTCGTAGGTTTTGCCGGAAACCTTTTCAATGATGAGTCCCAGAAGAAAGTAAGCGGAATTATTATAAATCATGGCCTCACCCGGTTCAAAAAGGAATTCTGCTGCTTCTATAGTCCTTACCAGAGAATCCCTAGGCAGGGCTTTCATGAAAAAATCACCAAACGCTTCCATTTCGGTGTAACTGGGAATACCTGAGGTATGGTTTAAAAGCTGATCAATGGTAATTTTTCTTCCTTTGGTATCGTAAGCAAGGTATTTCGTAAAATCGTCCTCCAGAGATAGTTTACCATCTGCTGCCAGCTTTAGGATAGCAGCAGCAGTAAATTGTTTGGTTACGGATCCAATTTCAAAGCCTGCATTCTCCGGCATGGGCACATCTAGCTCCAAACTGGCATAACCGTATGATTTTTTTAGCAGGGTTTTCCCGTTTTGATGCACTAATATGGCAGCCCCCGCAATTTGAGCACTATCTATGCTCTGCTGAACAATAGAATCTGTAAAATGCTCCAGCGCAGTAGCGGCTACTTGAGATCCCGATTGCTGCGATTCTGTTTTACAATTGATAAGTAAAATAGTCAGTAACGCGCCATAGAGTAACGCAAGGGCTTTTCGTATCATAGTCGGCTTTTGGTATACGCCCTAAGATATGAAATTTGAAGCTGTTAGGTGAGCTTTACAACGGAAAAAGACGCTTGAAGAATAGCTATCTTGAAAGAAGTATCCGCTTTAGTACCCACCTGTTATTTTACTTCTCTGTTGGTACACCACCAGGGCTATTTACACCGCGATTACAATCCAGTACGGAAATCATACAATTCGGTCGATCGAAATTTTCCTGAAAAAGGAATTCCATGACTTTTGGTCTATCAAAAAACGAACAGTCATGAAAAATCGAATGCTTCTTATCGTTACGTTCCTTACAGCTATGACCATATGGGCACAAAATACTGTCAATGGAAAAGTTACTGACAAAGCGGGCAATCCCATTACCGGTGCCAATGTCTATCTGGAAGGCACCTATGACGGTGCATCCACGAATAACGAAGGCAGTTTTTATTTTGAGACCTCTGAAACAGGTACACAAACCCTAGCAATCACGGTATTGGGGTATGAGCCTCACTTAGAAATTGGGGAGGTTTCCTACTTTAAAAACCTCAATATTGTTTTGGTAGAAGCTATTAATCAGCTTACTGGGGTTACGCTTTCTGCGGGTACTTTTGAAGCTGGGGATAATTCAAAGGTATCGGCATTAAAACCTCTGGATATTGTCACCACAGCTGGTGCTGCAGGCGATTTTGTGGCTGCACTGCAGACCCTTCCTGGAACGACAACGGTCAATGAAGATGGAAGACTTTTTGTGCGTGGTGGTACTGCGGGAGAAACACAGATATTTGTGGATGGTTTACGGGTGTTTCAACCCTTTAATGCTAACACAAATAACGTACCGACCAGAGCTCGATTGTCTCCATTTCTTTTCAAGGGAATAACCTTTAGCACCGGAGGATACTCTGCAGAATATGGACAGGCACTTTCCAGTGTTTTATTGTTAAATACCACTGACGTGCCCGATCAAGAAAAGACAGATGTCTCAGCAATGTCCGTAGGAGGTGGAGTAGGGCACACGGAAATTTGGGGGGATGCTTCCCTTAGTTTCAATACCCAGTATATTAATCTTTCGCCTTATGAAACTCTGATCCCCTCAACTCAGGGGATGCGATGGAATAGCCCTTACGAATCTATTGGTGGAGAGGCAGTTTTTAGATTGAAAGGGGATAATAGCATTTTTAAACTATATACGGGCTTCAACTATGCCAACTTCGATATTGAGCAAGAAGATATCAATTTTGAAGACTTTGTACGGTTCCGCCTCAAGAATAACAACCTGTATTATAATTCAACCTACAAGTATTTTTTTGATAATAACTGGACTATAAATATTGGAGGAAGTATTTCTTGGGATACCAACGATATTGGAGTTTTGGAAAATGGAATTGAAACCCAGGAAACCGCAAGCCATATAAAGGTGAAACTAAAAAAGATGTTTACTAGTAGATTTACCGTAAACATCGGTAGCGAGCTATTTAATATAGATTATAAAGAGACATTTTCAGCTCCGGATGACTTCTCGTTCAACAGTGCTTTTAATGATCGGATTTGGGCAGGATTTTTTGAAGCAGATGTATTTTTTAGTAACGAACTTGCACTTAAGCTGGGTGTACGAGGGGAGCATACCTCCGTTCTAGAAGAATTTTCCATTTCACCGCGACTTTCGTTAGCTTATAAAAGTGGGGAAAATGCTCAATTTTCACTAGCGTATGGCGATTTTTATCAGAATCCATTAACCGAAGTGTTGCGATATGATCAGGACTTGCGTCCGGAAAAAACGTCGCATTATATCCTGAACTATCAATATTTAAAAAATGGGAAAACCTTTAGGGCAGAAGCATATTATAAAGATTATGACCAGTTAGTTAAGTTTAATACGGAACTTCCACAATTCGATTCCCAATTTGACAATTTAGGGAATGGATATGCAGCAGGATTAGATGTTTTTTGGCGCGATAATCAATCAATAAACAACTTAGATTACTGGATATCCTATAGTTACTTAGATACGGAACGAAACTTTAGAAATTTTGTTGAAACCGCTACGCCCAACTTTGCACCTCGCCATAATTTTTCACTGGTGACCAAGTACTGGGTGGATAAGCTAAAATCCCAAGTGGGATTATCGTATAACTTCGCCACGGGAAGACCATATGAAGACCCGAACACACCGGGATTCCTAAATGAAAGAACAAAAACTTTTAACAATTTGAGCATTAATTGGGCGTATTTGATTGATCAACAGAAAATTCTGTATTTCTCTGTAAACAATGTACTTGGGTTCAACAATATTAGCAACTACCAATATGCCAACGCGCCTAATAGCGAAGGAATTTTCGATAGGAGGGCAATCACTCCCCCAGCAGATAGCTTCTTTTTTGTAGGTTTCTTTTGGACGATTAGTACAGACAAAAAGAGCAATCAATTGAATAATCTATGATGCCCTCGTTAGTATAATGCCGGGTAAATGAAATCGGTAAGTAGGGCTTCAGAATTCTTTTGGATATTCCACAGATTGTAATTACCCGCCGTAAATACCAGGATCATATCGTGTTCTTCATCAATGTAGATCCGTTGATCTCCATTCCCTACCGCGGTCGGAATAAAGTGATTTTGGCCTTCGGCAATGGTTTCAGCCTTAAATATCCAAAATTGATAACCATATCCAACATTGCGATTTCTACCGAACTTCACAAAAACTTGCTTTGATTTCTTGACCCAGTCCGCTGGCAACACCTGCTGACCTTTCCATTCGCCTTTGTTGGTGTAGAGCATACCAAACTTTAATAAATCTCTGGATCTTAGTCGTAATCCGGAAGCTGCTGCAGGCAGCTCCGATCCTGGAAAGTTGACCCATTCAGAATGTTGAATACCCAATGGTGTAAAGAGGTTTTTTTTTGCGAATTCATGAATATTCATACCAGTGGTTCGTTCGATTATGGAAGCAAGTAACTGGGTGGTTCCCCCATTATAGCCCCAAACGCTACCCGGTTTGGAATGAATTGGTCTACTTAGTATAAAATCAATGGGGTCGTCTGCATTTGTCATTTGAATTTCACTGTTACTCGGGTTTGTATAGGGGACGTCTTCATTCCATTCCATGCCTGTGGTCATAGTAAGCAGCGTTTCAATGGTGATTTCGGATCTTAGACCGGTCTTGTGGTGTTCGTACTTGGGAAAGAAATCAAAAACACTTTGTGAGATACTATCAATAGCGCCCTGTTGTATTGCAATCCCCGTGCAGGCCGCAACAATACTTTTTGAAATACTTCGAATATCATGAAGACTGTCTTTGTGATGTTTGATTATTCCGAGGGAATTTCCCCAGTATTCGTCTGGGCCTTCATAATAATTTTCGTAAACGAGTTTTCCGTTCTTGAGTATAAGGACACTGTGAATATTGGGGTAAGCCCCAGTGCTAATAGCATCATCCATTTTTTGGACAAAAAGGGAATCGATGCCATTTTTCGACAATGTTCCCATTTCAAACTCGAAATCGGTTTTCTTTGGATCAGTTGATTTATTGGTTTTCTGCTTGGGCTGGCAGCTTAAAAGAGAGAGCATGAATGCAAACCAAACACATCCCCCCAAAAATGGTATTCTTGGCATCTTTTGAAATTTAACTAATGACAAAGGTTAAAAGCGATTGTTACAGCTCGAATCCCGGGAAGAAAGACTATTCCATTGTAAAACACCTTTTTTTTACAATCCATCCCCCAAAACCATCAATTCGGTAAGCTATTTTTTCACTTTGTTGCAGGTAGTATAAATTTTACAGCACAGAACAAAACGAACCGTCATGAAAGCGCAACTCTTCACTTTTTTATTTTTAGCGACGCTCATTTTAACCGCCCAGGATCAGTACACGAAAGGCATGGAAAAAGCCTTGGCGTTATGGAAGGAAGGAAAGATTGTTGAATCCTCAAATCTCTTTGAGCGCATCGCACTGGCTGAAGAAGACAACTGGATCCCGTATTACTATGCCTCTCGGGTAAATACAATATCCTGTTTTGGATTAGAAGATGAGGTTTTGCTAACACAGCGTTTGGAAAAAGCCAAAGAGAATGTAGACATCGCTAAAAGGCTATCTCCGGATAATGCTGAAATACTGATACAGGAAGCTACAATAAACACGGCGTGGATCTCTTTTGATGGGCCTACTTACGGCAGGACCTTATCTGGAAAAAACACACAATTATATGCCAGGGCTTTACAATTGGCCCCCGAAAATCCCAGAGTAGTATTTTCCAAGGCAGAATGGGACATGGGTTCTGCTCGTTATTTTGGAAAGGACATCCGTCCGTATTGTAAGGATGTGGAAAAAGCCTTAGAACTATTTGCTACCTTTGAATCGGAAGAACCTTTTTACCCGTATTGGGGTGAAGATCGAGCCAAGCTGGTGCTGGAAAGATGTAAAGAATAACCAATGCAACGCTTCCTCAGAGTAGTAAAGATATCAGCGATAATTACCCCTTTTGTGGCCTTTCTCATTATTTTCGTATTTGGGGAGGGGACGTATACGCTCGAACAGATCACCCGTCAAGTGATTCAGGCCTTTATTTACTCTTTTGGACTAACAGCCGTTAACTCCTATTATATTAATGCAATAGAGACCCGGTATAGCTGGGAAACCACTCCTAAGAAGCGACTTTGGATTGGAGCTATGGGTTCCTTTGTTTTAACCATTATTACCTTTGGTCTGCTTCGTTTTTTGCTCCAATACTATTATACAGGCGATTCCCTTATCGATTTTTTAGAGAGTGAAAGCTTGGCTACCTACATCTCAGCGCTGATAATAACGCTTATTGCCATTTTGTTTAGCCATGCCTTTTATTTCTATCGGGCACTTCAGAAACAGGAAGTTAAGGAGCAAAAAATTATTGCAGGAACGGCTTCTGCGCGTTTTGATGCGCTTAAAAATCAACTAGATCCTCATTTTCTTTTCAATAGCCTCAACGTTCTGACCAGCCTAATTGAGGAAGACCCACATCAAGCTCAAAAATTCACCACCTCATTGTCTAAGGTCTATCGCTATGTATTGGAACAAAAGAACAAGGACCTGGTTAGCGTAGATGAAGAACTGAATTTTGCCCGGACCTATGTACGATTGTTAAAAATGCGTTTTGAAGATAGTATTGTCTTTGAGATCCCTGAAAAAGCCTCTTTCCCGGAAGCTAAAATAGTTCCGCTATCCCTTCAGTTATTATTGGAAAATGCGGTGAAACACAATGTTGTCACCTCCTCAAAACCACTGCATATAAAAGTTGTTGAAAACAATGGAAATCTGGTGGTGAGCAATAACCTTCAAGAAAAACAGGTAGTGAAAAAGAGTAGTGGAGTAGGATTACAGAATATAAAACAGCGGTACTCCATCCTTACGGATAAGGAGGTAGCAATCGATAAGACCAATACGCAGTTTAGCGTACAGTTACCCATGCTATCCCAACAGATTACGGTAATGGAAACCCAGGAGTCTCATATTGAAGAGAAACGCTATTTAAAAGCAAAAGAACGGGTAGAGCAGATCAAAGGATTTTATGGTAACCTGATTTCCTATTGTCTCGTTATTCCTTTTTTATGGTGGCTCAACTTCCGTACTACCTCCTTTACATGGGCTATTTTTCCAACTATAGGCTGGGGGATAGGACTATTTTTCCACGGAATGGAAGCTTTTGGGCATAACCCCTTTCTGGGAAAGAATTGGGAGGAAAAGAAGATACGGGAGCTTATGGAAAAGGATGACTTTTAAAACCCACTTTTCATCAAAGCTGTAGAAAGATCCCTTTTCCTATTCTTTGGTCATTTTTACAGGACTTACATCATCGTGATCCAATATCCGTTGTTCACCTCGATCAATACGCATCACTAGTTTACATTCGGGATCAGGACAGATGACCCGAGCATCGGTTTCCATCCAATCTGCCGGATGGTTCTTTCGTTGTTTTGCAGGTAATAACGGAATAGTAGACTGCAAAGCATAGAGGCAAAAGTCTTTTCCTTCTGGCATCGAGAGCTTACCGCCTTTAAGATAAAATGCATCGCCAATAGCCATATTGCAAGTACAGTTCCCATCAATTTTTTCTACCGAAACGGCTAAATCGTAAAGTTCGAATTGATCGTCGCGCAGTTTTCTTTTGGTATTCATAGTTTACTTTGCTTTTGCACGACCCCATCCTGTTAGGAATGTGATCATGGTCATAACTAGCAATCCCCAAGACATAAAGTTATGCAATCCTATGTCAATTGGGCTTACCGAGGGAATATCGTAGGCCTCCCCGGTGTTGGTCATGTTCGCCATCAAAATAACGGGGATGAAGTACGGCAATACGAAAGGGAAGATACAAGCTATCAAACTCAATAGATTGGCTCGTCTGATGGTGCTTAGCCCCAGACGTTCACCCGTTTTCTTGGTAAAATCAGTAACCATCAAAATGGCTACTATGCTGTGTGTTGTGAGTAAGACCGCCAGGGTCATAACAGCGACGATCCAACCTTCTCCTTGTTTTTGTGTTTTTGCTCGGTCCGTCGCGATATTCACCAAACGAGCTAGTAGGCCGCTAGCTTCTAAAGTGGCAACGAGCCCCATTAACAGAATGGTAAAAATGCTTAGTCCTAAAGCTCTGTCAATGCCGTCTATAACGAAACTTTTGGCAACATAGTTTTCCCGATCCAAGGTGAGGATACTATCGAGCGGAAGCAGCCCCAGGATTAGGCCTAATACTGTGCCAAATAAGAGCCCCAGTAATAGGCCATGTAGCAAATGTTTTCCCCTTAAAAAAAGATAAATGATAAAGATGGGTACCAATACCATGGGCAATCCTTTCGGGTTGCCCATTTCAACTGTCCCCACCGCAGTTTCTTTGCCGGTCCCTATCCAGGCTACTAAAATAAATCCTGTCAGGGCAAAGCATGCAGCGGGTAAAACGTATTTCAATCGACTTTTTATCGTTGCCCCGATAGCGGCATTTTGTGACAAAGCACTGGCGATAGTCGTATCGGATATTGGTGCGATAAAATCTCCAAAGGTAGCACCTCCAATGATGGCTCCTGCTAAGGCCGGAAGAGACGCCCCCAGCAAACCTCCGGTAGGATACAACAAGGGGCTACAGATCAAAATAGTGGCAAAACTGGACCCGGTAGATAAGGATACGATACAGCAAATTATAAACGTGGCGATAACAAATCCCACACCCTTTAGTTTTAGAGTATCAGAGAGCCAAATCAGTGCTTCAACAAATCCAGTTACGGTCATGAGTACACCAATGATGGAAGCCAGTATCCAAGCCGTGATCATGATCATCACAATTTTTTGAGACATTCCTGAAATGACTATTTCGGAAAAGGCTGTTCGGTTCTTGCACAGAAGCAGCCCAAGGGCCAGAGCAAGAATGAGTACCGGCCAAAATCCCCTTTCATCAGGAGCACCTGAAAGTGCAATGGTTATTACTCCTGTTACAAAAATGAAAAATGGAAGTAAGGTTCCTGGCGTTCCTCCGTAGAATTGAATTTTGGGTAGCGTTTCAGTGGGTTGGTCCAATTTCAACTTGACAGATTAATTAAGAGTTGGTTTCGTTCGTATTGAGATTGTATTTCATTATAGCACCGTGTTTCCCGGTTTTGTCGCGTTCCAATTCATAAAATGGGCCGTTAGGCCCTTTGCCTTTGTGGATTATTTGTCGGATTTCCTCAAGATCTTGTTCATCCAAATGGAAATCTCCCAGGAGTTGAAGCCCGTCCAGATGGTTCCGGTTCCGGGCACCAATTATGATACCGGCA
Organism: Bacteroidota bacterium; assembly: GCA_038750505.1. Classification (GTDB taxonomy): domain Bacteria; phylum Bacteroidota; class Bacteroidia; order Flavobacteriales; family Flavobacteriaceae; genus Croceivirga. Next base: position 24,988 of record JBCDHD010000009.1, read on the forward strand.
ACCATTGGTTTTTGCAGAATATATTTACAGGCAACTTCTGCAGTAGTGACCTGGTGTTTCCTGGCAATATTGCGCAATACCCTTAGGACTTCTTGAAATAGGGCATAACCCCCAAACTCATCGATAATCAAGCGGTATTTTGTTAAGGAACGGTTCTCGAATGGTGGCACTGGGTCCGGCGCATGTAAATAGCGATCACTTAAAAACCCTCCTGCTACAGTTCCATAGCATAGATAAGGGATGTTCTGTTCGCTCGCTACTGGCGTCATTTCCGCCTCCACACGCCGATCCAGAACGGAATACTGCACTTGATTGGAGGCAATCGGTACACCGGCATCCAACAGTTCCAGCACCCTTTTGGTATCAAAATTGGTGATGCCAAGAAATCGTATCTTTCCGGCTTTTTGCAGCTCGGTAAGGTGAATGGCGGTGTCCAAATAGTTGGGAAATTGGTAATCCCACCATGCAAATTGAACCAGATCAAGTTGCTCAACGCCAAGGCGCTGCAATGATCTGTCTATTATTTTTTCAGTATCTGCTTTGGTCAACGTAGCCAATACATTATAATCGGGGACGTACTTGGTATGTACTTGAACCGGAGCCAAATTTCCCGATGTGAAAGCATCAGCATGTTTTTTTAGGAATTTCCCGATCAGTGCTTCAACACCGGTATAAATATCGGCACAGTCAAAAGTGGTAATGCCTGCTTTTACAAAATACAGCATGTCTTCCAAGGCCTTTTCTTCCGAAATATTTCCGTGCCCCCCGGCTAAATGCCATCCGCCCTTGATGACCCGAGAGATCGAATACCCTGGCTGTAGATCAATACGTTCCATTAGCCTGTAGGTTGCATCTGTTTAAATATAGTATAGAATTCGTCTATAGGTATGGCCCCTGCTTTCATTACCGTATCCATGAAGAACTTTAGGTTAAATTTTTCTCCAAGTCGTTCCTTCTCGTATCGTAACAATTCGGAAAACGCGGTAGCGCCTAAAAAGTATGAAGTTAACTGCATCGGAGAATTCATGATACGCCCCCAAAGACTTTTTGCAAATTGCGGCGCCAATAGTGCGGTTTCCGTAGAGAATTGGAGGACCTGTTCTTGGTTCCACCCATTGCAATGCACCTGTACAGAGGTGTACGAACGGTTGGCATTTTCCAGTCGTTTACGCAAATGTGCCAAAAATGTCAAGTGGTTTCCCTTTTCCCATCCTGCGTCGAGCAAAACCCTTTCGGTTAAGGTAGCCCAGCCTTCAATATAGATCCCATATGGGAACAAGAGACGGACCGGATGCGGGGTGGTTCTACTGATTTTGAGTTGTGTGTAATGACCAGGATACAATTCGTGTATAACGATCATGCGATTGAAAGGCTTGTTGAACGAGGCCCAAAAATCGATTTGTTCCTGTTTGGGCAGGGTTTCAGGAATGGAAGGAAGATATAAAATTGTTATGGGATTGGGAGCGAATGGTGGGGCGCTGGCAACCCAGCCGATCCGTGCTGCGGGACCTGCACTCTCAGGAGCGGTCCGGATCTGTAACGTATTTGTCTTCGGTAAGGTAACAATAGCATTTTCCTCAATGAAGTCTACTGCGGCTGTTGCCAGTTGTTGCCAAAATTGGAGGTAATCAGCACTGTTCAAAGGCGCATCCTTCTCCATATCAGCCAACGCTTTTTTTAGTATATCCAGTTCAGTATCGGGCAAAGGGGTATTGGGATAGGTGATTTTGAGATATGCTTTTGCGACCGTGGTCATCATGCTTTTTACGGTGTCAATTTCAGCCAGGGCCATGGCTTCCAGCTGCTGCGAAGTGATATCGCTATCGGTGTACAATTGCAGTTGCCGATTGTATTCCGCCGGTCCCAGGACAGGCTCGGAGCTCTTGGCATTTTGTAGTAATTCTTCCGCAAAGGTTTTTAGCTCCTGAAGGGTCTGTAGGGCAATTTCTTTCCTTTTAGCACAACGCGCCGGGGCAATCCCCTGCCTACTTTCAATCCAATCCTTTCCTAAAAATGCAAGCGTTGCCGACACCTCTTTTAGTCCGCGTTCCAAATCAACTTTTGGCACATCGGACAGATTGGTCTTCGCTGCCAGGGCCAGTTGGGTAATGGCCTCTAAACGTTCGCAAAAAAGGCTGGATTTTTCTGGCGCTAGAAGATAATCTGCCTTGGAAACATGGGGCATGGCGTTTGAAATTAAATGGGAATAGAGTTGGAGAGAATTACGATGTTTCTCTAATGTCTCGTAGCGATCAATCTCAGATTGTGCCTGTACGCGAAGTAGTCGTGCATCTAAACGATCAACTTTTGTGTCGTCTTGTGAGAGACGATGTAAAGTTTCCTTGTTGAAGGCCAGCCATTGTTCAACATTCGGTGCTGCCAAATTTTCGTAACTGAAGATGGCGTCGTGCATACCCGATCTTTCCGCTTTTGAAGGATAGAATTTCTTCCATTCTGAAATATAGGTTTCCCCCAAATCCTGTCCATAGGTGTAGCTTCCAAATATCAGCAATACCCCCCAAAAAAGACATCGTTTCTTCATACTTACCTTGGTTCACGTCTTCCCTGGAAAGATAAGGATTCATATTAACATGTAAACCTATGGAAAGTTGGTCCTAACGGGATTACCTCCTACAGTTTAACCCTCAAAATTTACAATTCGGTCATCCACTTTTTAAACTTGTGATGATCTGTTGGATATTTGGATCATCAATTAGTAGTGAACTTAAAACAAAATAAAAATGGATATTTCAGAGGATTACAGATACGGAAAAGCAAAGGAAAAAGTAGAGAATATCAAAGGCTTTTATGGTAACGCTACGGCATACATAGCCGTAATAAGTTTTCTGGCATTGTTAAATTATTACTCAACCAGTTTTCCCTGGGTGATTTTTCCGGCTATCGGATGGGGCCTAGGGGTAATAGCGCACGGTTTCAGTGCATTTGGCTATCTTCCATTTTTAGGGAGAGATTGGGAGGAACGCAAGATAAAGGAGCTAATGAATAGCGATTCTTTTTAAGTACTTTTAACGACAACAAGCAGTAACCAACAAAATTGAAGAACATGGAGATCGATAATAGGGAGAACAAATACATCAAAGCTAAGGAGCGAGTAGACCAACTACGTGGATTTTATGGTAATCTAACCGCTTATATTTTGGTTATTACAGGATTAGCTGCTTTAAATTATTACATAGACGGTTGGAGTTATATGTGGTTTCTTTGGGCGGCATTTGGCTGGGGTATAGGAATTTTTTTTCATGCCGTAAATACGTTCCGATGGAATCCTTTTTTTGGAAAAGACTGGGAAGAGCGAAAGATCAAAGAATTTATGGATAAGGAAAACGAGAATAAAACAAGATGGAAGTAACTATGGAAACACAACATAAGAAAAGATACGACAGCGCCAGGAAACGGGTTGACCAGTTAAAAGGCTTTTATATCCATTTTATGGTCTATTTCTTCATTAACACCTTTATTCTGATCAATATTTACTTGAATTTAAGAGCCGGGGAAAGTTTTTGGCAATGGGGGCACTTCTTTGTGCTTTTTGGCTGGGGGATCGGGCTCGGTTTTCACGCTGCAAAAACCTTTGGGTTTAACCCTATTTTTGGGAAAGATTGGGAAGAACGTCAAATTCGGAAATACATCGAAAAGGACAGGGATGATGCGAACAGATTCATATAAGGGGGGGAGGCTGGAGCGTTTGGAGCAAAAACGTAAACGCGCGAAGAAAAAGGTTGAACTTTTGAAGGGCTTTTACAACCATGTTAAGGTCTTTATCCTGATCAATGGTCTATTGTATTTGGCAAAAATCGGACTGTTTAATCCCTTTCTGCCGGAAGACTTTCAGTTAGTGTCCTATTATTTTAGCTGGTTGAATCTTCATCTGATCGTATGGGGCAGCATTTTGTTAGTTCACGGTATTTTCGTGTTCCATAATAGCCTCCCTTTCGTAAAAAGATGGGAAGCCCGCCAAATTAAAAAATATGTGGATGAGGATAACTCCAAATAAGAAAATAGCGATAACCATGAACCAACAAGAACTATCCAATTTAAGACTGCAAAAAGCCCAAAAGCGGGTAAAAGAAATTAAGGGTTTTTATCAACATCTAACGGTATACCTATTGGTAAACTTGGGTCTATTGTTGTTTTCTCAGCGCATCCAGTTCATTCTTTTGAGTGAGGAGGCCCTTGGCAACCCGAAATTTTTGGAATGGATCAACTGGAATGTCTTGGGTACTCCTATTATTTGGGGGGTAGCCCTGCTAATACATGCGGTTTCCGTATTCGCAAAAAGTCCTTTTAGAAAATGGGAAGAGCGCCAGATTCGAAAAATAATGGAAGAGGATAACGAATTTTTAAATCGCTAACCAAACTAGCTTTACAATGAAAGCCATCATTATAGAAGACGAAAAACCAGCCGCGAGAAGATTAGGACGCATGTTAGAAGAATTTGATGTACAGGTATCTACCATGCTACATTCTGTGGAAGAATCCATTGCGTGGTTTCAGGACAATGAACATCCGGATTTGATCTTTCTGGATATTCAACTTTCAGACGGACTGTCCTTTGAGATTTTTGATGTCATACACGTGAAGAGTGCGATCATTTTTACCACTGCATATGATGAATATGCGTTACAAGCATTTAAATTAAATAGTATCGATTATTTACTAAAACCTATTGACGATGAGGAACTGGAGAAAGCGGTGCGTAAATACAAGGAATTCAAACCGGAACGAGAAAATATTTCAGTCGATTTTGAGGACATAAAAAAGTTGTTGATCAATCCTGTAGAACGGGAATACAAAAAGAGGTTTACCGCCAAAGTCGGGCAACATCTAAAGATTATCAATGCAGATGAAGTGGAATGTTTTTACAGCGAAAACAAGGGTACCTACGCGGCCACTACCGATGGAAGAAATTACCTGCTGGATACTACTTTGGAACAGCTAGAAGGGGAGTTAGCGCCACAAACCTTTTTTAGAGTTAGCCGAAAGTATTATGTAAACGTCAACCATATTAACGATATTATTTCGTACACAAATTCTCGGCTCCAGATCAAAATGAACCACTATAAGGACCAATCTATTATTGTAAGTAGGGAGCGAGTCAAAGACTTTAAGCTATGGTTAGAGTAACGCTATATAAAATATTGGAAAAAAATTAGTTGGTATCTACTATAGATTTTTCTTATACCCCTTTTTAATCCGTATTTTCCTAATTTTCACTTACCCGATTATCATCAAATGCGGAGGGTAACAGTTTTGGAATTAACTTAATAAAAATAGGTAAAAGTACAGCCCCTCCCGGTAGCATAAAGATCGCTAAACTGGGAATGGTTTTAAAGATATCCAACAATTGTGCCTGGATCTTTTTTCGTTCCTCAGCAGTGAGGTCGTGCGCTGCAGATTTGGCAAGAAGTTGTACCAGCTCCTTGCTCTCAGATAATTCTTTTTTTAGCCGTTTGCTGTTACGGAGAATAAGTTTGCCCACGTTCTTTGTCATCCCGTCATAAAATTTTGCGGCGAGGTTGGTATCCTTTAAATAAGGAATATTATCCCTGTTTTTTTCAAAGAAGGCAATTACATTGTGAAGTGCGTTGTCGATGACCACTTTTTCTTTATTTAGAATATGTCCGATATCGTAAATAAACGCTGATTCAGCTCCTTCTAGTGTGCTATCTTCCCAAACCGTTAAGCAGGCAATATCCAGCAAATAGTCTTTTTCATACGAACTAAAATTTTGCTGGATCAGTTCTTCATAACTTGCCTCAAAGGAGGTATCTTTCAGATCCACATACGTAATGGACGCGGCCAATACTTGCATCAATTTGGCATCACCTTTATGGGTGGCTTTGGAATTCAGTGCCTGGTATGCAATAGTGATGGCTACGTATTCTAACAACTGGGCTTGGGCGAGGAGGTCGGGATGATTTTGCAGATAACGCCTAAAAATAAGGACGTCTATATAGAGTAGAGAGTTGGTCAAACTATTGCCAAAAGCTCTGCTAAAAGCATTTCCATTCAGATAAATACGGGAATCCAAAAGCTTTTCAAGCTGCGCCTCGGTTTTTTTACCGCTCAAAATTTTGTTTAGCAATGAGATCCTCCCAATTTCCAAAGAGGTGTAGTATTCAAATACTGTGGTAACAAAGTCGTTGAAATCACCATTACCAGTCTCAAAGGAATAGGCGTAATAAAGCGCCATTAACAAGTTGGTCTTTGCAACTTCGTCTTCCGTTAAGCGATGCTCGGATTGAATAAAATCCGGAACACCTAAATGAATTCCGTAAACAAACCCATAACCTACTAAAGCCTCATACAAGGCGCCAAAACTGTCATAATCCGGTGGATTTTGATTCAGTAGATAACCAAATTTTGTGATCCAACCTTGGGCTGAGGGATTCATGGGACTTTTGATTGATATCCTCAAAGAAAAACAAATTATAGGACTTTACCCACAAGAAAGGGCCACAGTCACAAAGCTTGCAAAAAGTGTTTCTTTTTTCCGGGTTACAACGCTACCTACGTAATCCTTCCGTTGCATAAGTTATGGCGATACTCTATGGTGATGTTCTGGCGGTTTAAAGGGAGATGAAATTATCGAGCGCTAAGGTCCAGTCGTAATTCGTGTAGCGCAGGTCTACCTCTTTAGTGGCTGGAATAAGATCGTGGGCCTTAAGAATCTTTTTTACACCACTTTTTCCCCCGAAATCTCCACGGAACCAGTTAAAGAGTGAAGTAACCGCGACTTCCCTTGTAGTGGCATCATAGGCAGTAGAACCCTTTAAAAATAAAGCGGTGCTCTCGCTTAGTTGTTCCTGCAGCCGTTCCGGGTTGTAGATAGCGACCGGTGGACAGTCTTTTGCTCCGCAGTTCAAGGCGAAGTGCACCCTGTAATCCCTTTTCCCAACGCGTAACTTTCGTTCAAAGCGGTCGGGGAACCATTTTCTAACGTAACCCAATCCCTTTTCCCACTGCGATTTACGAATGATGCCGTGCTCAATTTTGGCAAAAGACACCACCTCTCCCGCTATTGGAATTTGTGGTTTTCCAAAAAAAGCACTGCGGTCTTCATAGTACTCGGGATGTTCCCGTAAGATCACCTGGATATAAGCATTGTAGATGTTGATCCAAAATGCATAACGTTGCGCATCGGTTTTCAGCGCCTTGGATAAGGTTTCTACCGAAGTATTGGCCAATTGTTCCTGAATCATTTTGGTATCCCTGCCTGCGATAATATCCTGTAAGAACTGTTCAGACAATGCATTAAAGGTAGTGGTTGGTGAACTTACCTTAGACAATGGGGCTTCTTTTACCTTACAACAACTCAAAAGCAACAATACAGCAAGGGCTAGTACCGGGAGTTTCATAAATACTGTCTTAGCTTGGAGCAACACGGGTTCCTCTTAGAATTGCCCAATTGGTCGAACCTCTGGAAAATTACTTTCAATAGTACCTGGATAATATTGATATCGCTTCCGTAATGGAACGAATTTAAACAATGATTTTCATCATCTTTAGTAAAAGGAGTTGCCCATAGTTTTGTTGGAAATTCTAAATAATTCGCAATGAGAAAAACGTTAATTTGCTTTGGTGCTGCACTCCTGTGTGTTTCAAGTCTTCTTATGTCCCAAACGACTACAGATGATACCCCATTTTCAAAATGGCAATTCAGGTTGAGGGGAATTGTAGTGACCCCCGATGAGAGTGCTGATATTGAAGTAATTGGAGGGGATGTTGCTATCTCTACGGCTGTGGTTCCGGAATTTGATATTACCTATTTTTTTAGCGAAAACTGGTCTTTGGAGCTTATTTTGGCTACGGCAAAACACGATGTGGAAGCCGTTGGAACGGATGTAGGGGATATTGATCTAGGTCATGTTTGGTTATTACCACCAACGTTAACGGCCCAATACCATTTTACCGGTGGAGATTTTGTACCCTACCTGGGGGCGGGTCCTAATCTCACCTTTTTCTATGGTGTAGATGAAGGACCAACAGCAGATGATGTGGAATACGATACCACTTTGGGGTTTGCTGTACAAGGAGGGTTTGATTTTATGCTAAATGACAAATGGTTCCTGAATTTAGATATTAAGCGGTTGTTTTTGAATACCGACGCCACAGTAGATGCTACTGGGGCTCTCGGGGCAGTTGTTACTGCTGATGTGGACATTAATCCGTGGATATTTGGAGTAGGAGTGGGCTTAAAACTTTGAAAACTGTTTTTTGAATAATGCGCCGTATCTGTCTGACAAATGGGGAGGTACGGTTTTTTATTGTATTGCCTCTAGTAGTGCTTTGGTAAATACAATTGTGGCAAACTCGTCTTTTAAACTGGCTAGGGTAGTTTGATGCATCGTTTCGGCATCCCATTGCTCCCCGTTGATGCCGATACGATCAAAAGTTGCTGTTGCATCTGCAATTAAATAGGTCCTAAATCCGAGGTTCCCAGCCATACGTACGCTGGTGGAGATACAATGATTTGTTGTTAAGCCAACAACAATTAAGGTGGTTATGCCTTGATTTCGCAGTGTTTCCTCCAGATCCGTTCCGATAAAGGCACTATTGACCTGCTTCACAAAAAGGGGTTCTCCGGGCAGGGGATGAAAACCATCTTTTAGGCGAAAGCCTGGTTTAGAAGGGTGCAAGGGCGATTCCGGATTTGTAGAACTGTGCTGCACGTGAAAAACTAACCCTTTTGCAGCACGCCACCTCTGAAGGATACGCGCCATATTTTCTTCCGCAAAAGGATTGTTGCGGTTGCCCCCGTAAAATGCCCCATCATCTAAACCGGTTTGGATATCGATGAGTACCAAAGCAGTATTTTTCTTAGTAATGCGTAGCATAGTGTTTCCTTTCAATGGTAAATACGAATAATCTCCCCATTTCCTTTCCCATATACACTTCGCACATAACCCTGTACCATTTTTTCCATGGGGATGGGGTTGTGGCCTGGGAAAAAGGAGTGATACCGCTCATAGGCGTCCGCTACCATGCCTGATGAGACCACGTTAAGGCGTATACCGTTTTCCATTTCCAAAGCAGCAGCTTTTACAAAGCTATGTATGCCCCCATTTACCATGGCTGCACTTGCCGTTTGAACAACCGGATCATCCGCTAAAATACCAGTGGTCAGGGTAATAGAGGCATTAGAACGGAGGTAGTCTTTCCCGATGCGCACCAGATTGACCTGCCCCATTAATTTGCTTTTTAATCCGATGTAATACTCTTCTTCGCTAAGGCTATTAAAATTACCCCACTTGGCTTCCCCGGCAATACTTACTATCGCGTCCAGCACACCCACCTTTTCAAAAAGACGTTTAATAGAAGCACTGTCGGCAATATCTATCAGGATATCCCCGGTAGTACGTCCTGCAACGATCACCTCGTTATCCTTTTTAAAGTAGTTTACAACGGGTTTTCCCAGTGTGCCGGTGCCTCCAATGACCACTATTTTCATTGCTATGGTTTACGGTTCTACCGCCCCTAAGGTATACAATTGTTCCAAGGTGGTAGAATTGCTTCCCCCTTCTGGCTCCAGGGTTATTCCGAAAGCTTCGGAAACATGCGGGTTGGGTAATTGAAAGAGACGTTCCTGGTTGGCTGAAAAGTTTTCTAACTGCCCGATATTGCTGGGAGTAAAGGGATGGAGCAGTAAGGACCACACCTGGTAGGTATACCCTTTGGGCGGCTCCGGTAATCCGAGGGCGTCAATATACACACTTTGCGAGGTAGTGTTCCAATACACTTTTGCGAAAGATTCGGGGGCAATGCTTTGCCCCCTTAGTGGAACAACAGTAACGTTTTGTGCTCTCAACTCTTCGAGTAGGTTGTTGGTGTTGGTCAGTGCTTCCCTTTCTTCTACTAGCTGTTGCTCTAAAGTTCCTTTCTGCTGGTGGGTATGCTCAACGTCAGATCGCAATTGTCTGTTTTCTACATATACCCAAAGCAAAGCCGTCCCAAAAAGTAGCGTGGCAATCCAGCCCAGGTAATGGGTCCATGCTAGTTTTTGCGTTGGCCGGCCGGGTTGAAAGGCCAAGGTGTCATTTTTTACAGGAGTGATCTTGGCCCAATCAATTTCGGGCATATCCGGGGGGTCCTTCCGGGTCATCCGAACCATTAACCGCGCAATCGCCTGAATCTCAGCCTGGATTTCCGGATGTTCTCTTGCCTGTCCATCCACCTCGCGCTTTTCCTTCTGACTCAGAATACCCGCTACATAAAGCTCTAGAATTCCTGAAGCTATGTATGCTTTTACATCCATTCCCCTTTACCCTTTTTCCGGATCTCTAATGCTTCCTTTGATCACCTTGTGGATATTTTCAGTACATATGGTTTATAAGGCCGTAGTATCTTTTCGTTGAAAAATACTCCCATAAAGGTCCCTCATGCGCTGCTAAAGATAGGTGAAGAGCAAGAAAGGGAAACAAACATTCGTTATGTGCACAGGAACTATCGCTATGTAGTTATTTTGAGTGCCCCATAGCAATTTAAAAGCCCTCCTAAATGGACCTCACCCATCTGATATGGTTCTACCGGTAGGCTTGCCTATTCTTCCAATAGCGTGGCCAGGCGATCAAAAGTAGATCCCCATCCGTTGTAAAAGCCCATGGCTTCCTGTTGCTTGCAGTATTCTTCGGTTTCATGCACCACGTGAAAGGTAAAATGCGTGATGGCTCCTTCTTGTTTAAAAAGGGCATGTAGTACTACATTTTCCGTCATGGGTTTAAAACTAGCGGAGGTAACGATCTTTTTGTGATGTTCAATTTCCAGATAGTTACCTTCTGCGACAAACGTTCTTCCGTCCGGTAGCGTCATTTCGTAATGCCAACGCCCCCCTTCGGTAAAACTGTGTTCTACCACCCGGGTGTCCATACCTTTGGGTCCCCACCAATTCACAATATGCTCGGCCTGGCTCCAGGCCTCCCAAACCAGAGGTAGCGGGGCGTTAAAGGTGCGTTCGAGGGTCAGTGTGCGGTTACTGGGAAATTGTGTAGTGCTCATGGTGTATTATTTGTTGGTTTTTAGTTGTTCTAAGTACTGTTCAAAGCGATCCAGATGTTCCTCCCATAACGGGCGATACTGGTCCACCCATAAAAAGGCCGGGATCAATGCCTTGGGTTGAAGCAGGCAGAAACGTTCTCGTCCTTTTCGTTCCAGGGTAATGATCCCGCATTCCCGGAGAATTCTTAAATGCTTGGAAATGGCCGGCCTGCTTACCGCAAAATGCTTCGCAACAGCATTTACAGTAAGGGGTTGTTGACTTAACAATTGTACAATCTCCCGCCGTACGGGATCCGCAACGGCTTGAAAAACATCTCTTCTCATTAAAATACGTAACTAATCGGTTACAAATATAAATGAAACCGTTTGGTTACGCAAATAAATTGTGGTACAGTGGGTTGAATGGTAGTTTTGCTTCGCAATTATTGAACCACGTCTTGCAGGATGGCCCAAACATTATCCCTTACGATCTGATGTCCTTCCGGGCTAGGGTGGATACCGTCTTCCAAATTCAGTTCCGGGATACCGGCTACGCCATCCAGGAGAAAAGGTATTAGTGGGATTTCGTTGCTTTCTGCCAGTTCGGGAAAAATTTTCCGGAACTCCGTGGTATATTCCGGTCCCATATTAGGTGGGATCTGCATTCCCGCCAGCACAATTCTGGTGGTAGCGTTCTTTTTTTTAACCAGGTCGATCATGGCCTGTAGGTTGTTCCGCGTTTCATCCAGGGGAATCCCGCGAAGACCGTCGTTCGCACCCAATTCCAGCACAAATACGTCCACTTCTTGATTGAGGACCCAACTCAACCGATTTAACCCGCCTGAAGTCGTTTCCCCACTTAACCCGGAATTGATCACCGTATAACCTAAATTCAATGAATCCAGACGATTTTGGATCAGCGCTGGAAAGGCTTCTTCCAATTCAATACCATAACCAGCCGTTAGGCTGTCTCCAAAAAAAAGGATCACATTGTCGGTTTCAGTCGTATTTTCAACACTTTCCGTGGCGGTATCCGCTGTTGGGGTTTCTGCGCTGGATTTTACGTTTTCCTTGCAGGAGATAAAACAGAGGAGCACTAAAAAATAACGAAACTTTAAGAGCTGTTGCATGGGATTGTAGACTAAAAATCAAAATCAATTGCCTATTTTTCCTGTTTGAGAAAAAAGGAAGCTTTTGCGCTATGTCAAAGATATTAAACGTTAGCCAGCTAGGAAAAACCTACACCAGCGGGACAAAAGAATTAACGGTACTTAAAGATATTAACTTTAGCATATCAGCAGGTGAGACCTTTGCTATTGTAGGTCCTTCGGGCAGCGGTAAAACCACACTTTTAGGGCTCTGTGCCGGCCTGGATTATCCCAATACCGGTACTGTGGAGCTCTGTGGTGCAGATATTGGGGATCTCAACGAAGATCAACGCGCCCGCCTTCGTAATAAAAATGTAGGTTTTATTTTTCAAAACTTTCAATTGTTACCCACGCTTACCGCACTTGAAAATGTAGTGGTCCCTTTGGAACTACAAGGGGTGAAGCAGCCCGCAAAGATCGGGAAGGAGCTGTTAGACAAAGTAGGACTCGCAGATCGCTGGCACCATTACCCTTCACAATTGTCGGGAGGAGAGCAGCAGCGTGTGGCCTTGGCAAGAGCTTTTTCCAATCGTCCCTCGGTGTTGTTTGCAGATGAGCCCACAGGTAACCTGGACCAGGATACCGGAGATAAGGTGGTGCGTTTGCTGTTTGAACTGAACCAGGAGGCAGGAACTACCCTGGTCATTGTCTCACATGATATGGAATTGGCACAAAAATGTCAGCGATTATTAAAGCTTCGAGGTGGAAAAGTAGTTGCTAACGAGGTTGTTGAACTGTCATGAGCGCTACAGCATCGGGTAAGGCAAGTGTATCATGGCTGTTTCGAATGGCCTGGAGGGATAGTAAAGCCAGCGGTAGCCGCTTGCTGTTATTTATGGCTTCTATAATTCTAGGTATCGCTGCGGTAGTTTCCATTCAATCCTTCAGTGATAACCTAAAAGATAATATTGCGATACAGTCTAAAGCGCTTATGGGGGCCGATTTTGTTATCGATAGCAATCAGCCCCCCAATGAAAAGGTCCAGGCCATTATAGATTCCTTGGGCGGTGCTGACGCCAGGGCGGTAGCATTTGGGTCAATGGCCATTTTTCCAAAAAGTGGGGATACCAAACTAGTTGGTGTACGCGGGATAGCTGGGGCGTATCCTTTTTACGGAGCGTTGGAGACAGAACCCCCGGAAGCTGCTAAAACCTATCAGGCGGGAGGTGGAGCACTTGTGGACGCCACACTTATGCTTCAATTTGATGTCCAGAATGGCGATTCCATAAAATTGGGTAACACGGTCTTTCCAATAGTGGGTACTTTGGTTGCCGCTCCCGGAAGCTCAGGTATTGGAGCCTCGATAGCTCCACCGGTTTTAATTCCTTATGATGCGGTAGAAGGTACCGGTCTCATCCAAACGGGGAGTAGAGTGGGGTACGATTTTTACTTTGTGGCGAATCCTGAGCAAGACCTTGAGGAATTGGACGCTAAGGTGGATCCACGATTGGATGTGGAAAATGCCGATTTGGATACGCACCTTTCCACAGGGAGACAGTTGGGCAATAGCTATGGGAATTTTGGCAAGTTCCTTAACCTGGTTGCCTTTATCGCATTACTACTGGGTTGTGTAGGTGTAGCCAGTTCAGTACACATTTACATCAAGGAAAAATTACGATCCGTAGCCGTATTGAAGTGTATTGGTGCCACCCGGAGGCAAACCTTTTTGATCTATTTGATCCAAATTGCCGGAATGGGGCTTTTTGGGGGCTTACTTGGGGTGATTGGGGGCTTGTTGTTACAACAATCCTTCCCCTTTTTATTGCAGGGATTTCTACCTTTTGAGGTAGAAATTTCCCTGGCGCCTAATGCAATGCTTGCCGGGCTTGTACTGGGTGTTTTACTTGCTGTCCTGTTTGCCCTTTCACCGCTATTGAATACCTGGTTCGTTTCTCCTTTACAGGTGTTACGCATACAAGAGCAGGAAAGCCCACAATCGCGCAGGGCACGCTTATGGGTACTCTCGGCTATTGTACTTTTTATTTTTTCGTTTTCCTACTGGCTTTTGGAAAGTGCAGAGTTTGCCCTCTATTTTGTTTTGGGCATTCTTGTTGTTTTTGCTATACTGGGAGGGATCGCCATACTATTTATGCGGGCCATCAAAAGGTTCTTTCCGGTATCTTGGGGGTTTACGGTGCGCCAGAGTTTGCTTAACCTTTATCGACCAAACAATCAAACTTCGGTATTGCTATTAGCCATTGGCGTTGGTGCGTTTTTAATAAGTACCCTTTACTTTACCAAAGATATCCTGTTGGCGCAAGCTTCGTTAGAATCCGCGGAGGAGACACCCAATATCATTTTGTTGGATGTACAAACGGATCAAAAGGAAGCGGCGGCTAATAGTATTGCTGCGGAGGGCCTACCGGTGATCAATAATATTCCGATCATTACGATGCGGATGCAAAAAATTAAGGAGCGACCGGTTCGGGAATTGATTTTAGATACTACAGCCGTAGTGAACCGATGGGTATTGTTTCATGAGTTTCGGGTCACCTATCGGGATTCGTTGGTACCCTCTGAGCGTACCGTTGCAGGGAGCTGGCCCGAGCAACAAAGCAGTACCGGGATTATTCCTATTTCGATGTCTGCCAATGTGGCTCAGGATGCCCAGGTAGCGGTAGGCGATACTATAGTGTTTAACGTACAAGGGGTATTGATGGAGACAAGGGTTGCCCATCTCCGTGAAGTAGATTGGGCCCGGATGCAGATCAATTTCAACATCCTTTTTCCATCCGGGGTGTTGGAAAACGCACCACAATTTCATGTACTGACCACAAACGCACCGGATCTGGCGCAATCGGCTAGTTTACAACGCAAGTTGGTGCGGCAATTCCCTACCGTTTCTATTATCGATTTACGGCAGATATTAACCGTGATTGAAGGTATCCTGGATAAGATTTCCTGGGTGATCAATTTTATGGCCTTTTTTAGTATTCTAACGGGTATTATTGTGTTAATCGGCTCGGTGCGCACCAGTAAATATCAGCGTATTAAGGAAAACGTGTTGTTGCGGACCCTGGGAGCGAAAGGAAAACAGATCCTACAAATTACCACCTTTGAATACCTCTATTTAGGGCTGTTGGGCGCGGGTATCGGTATTTTTCTTTCCCTATTCGGGAGTTTTTTGCTGGCGCAATTTGTGTTTGAAGTAGACTTTGTTCCCTCCGCGGTACCTTTTACCGTTGTTTTACCCGGCATAACCCTTTTGGTCCTCTTTATCGGGCTGTTTAACAGCAAAAGCGTGCTTCAAAGCCCACCCTTGGAAGTACTACGGCGGGAAGTATCCTGATGTAACCCTAAAAATAGCTTTGTTTTTATTACGCTTTATGTATAGATGATAAACGGGCTTTTTGCCTTGGGGACTTCCCGCTTTGCTACCGCGCGAATCCCTGCTTGCAGCAGGCAAGCTTTCGCGTAGGTAGTATATTTAATGATACTCAAATACCACTATGTTTTCCAGAAGTCCCTGCTCCCCTGCATAATCAATTGCGCTGCTGTACACATAATCCTCTGTCTTAAAAACTAACCCGGCCTCAACGGGATTTTGATGAACGTAGTTCACCTTCTCCCAGATTACGAGATTGTTCCAAAGCTCAATAGGTTTGTTGTCATGTCTCCAAAATTGATAATGTTTTACATTAGATGACTTTTCTGCAGCCCTTTTAAACTGTTCCAACAAAAATTCTTTTCGGCTTTCTCTTGGATTTCTGTCGATTGCCTTTACCAACTGATTGCTGGTAAATCTTTTGAAATCTCCTAAAACTTTTTCTGGCGGCTCAGAACCAACGCACCTAAATACCAAATGCACATGATTGGTCATAATGCACCAAGCTACTATTTCCATTCCCTTATTTGCTTGACAGAAGGAAAGACTCTCGATAAGAATATCCTTATACTCGTTTCGTGTGAAAACATCCATCCATTCCACGACGGAAAAGCTTACAAAATAAAGGCCTTCAGGATTGTGAAACTTATAATTACGGCTCATGCCTAAATTTAAGTCTTTAAAGGAACTTCTTATTATTTATAATTAACACACGATTGGAATCGTGCGGCAGCATGGGTTTTTTATTGCGTTTCCCTTTCTTTATACAGTGGTATTGATGGCAGTTTTTACATTTCATCATGTAAAAATAGGCAGGTGCCATTTTGATACACGAGGCAACTACCAGCGCTCATATACGGGAGCTGTGAGCGTTTCTCCTGTTTTTGCTATAAAGCAATACACCCCCAAAAGGAGGTGTACGCTTTATATATTACATTGGTTTTTAATTACTTAACCGTATAAAATTTCAAAAGCACCATTTTGGAACATTACCCGAATTTACCCCGGTAACGGTAATCTTTGTAGGTAGATTTAAGTAATTGTATTCTATCGAGCTAACCCCTTTGCTGGCATCGGATATCATGTTGCCGTTTTGGTCATACTCTATGCAAAAAAGCGGTTACTGGATTCGTTTTTGCCCGACCGACCCATCAAAATTTTATGTAAAAGAACGTTTTTAACTATGTTAAAGATACCCTTTTTGGGGTAGATTCCTCGCAGGGTAAATCCAGTTTTTTACTGCATAAAAAGCCTCTGTATTTTCCCTGCTCCCTCGGCCTCGGTATGTTACATAATTTGCATTATGGTACTCTTTCACTGGGTTTCAGGTAGGCCATAATGTAAACTATGTAAAATACTCCCTGCGCCCTCGCTGCCAACGCTTTTTGAGCAAGTTTGTGAAGAAGTGGTCATTTTAAAAGCTGTCGGAACTCATCCGCATCCGCAAGCCCCTTCCGCCACCTTTTAAAACGTTTTGTGGCCACAAGGACACATCTCGAACAGTAAGCGTTTTTAAAGATTGTTAACTGCGGTGGATCCGAGCGCAAAGGCGTTCACATTCTTTAAAAATGATAGGCAAGCGACGATTGAGCGTCACGGCAGAGTAAGCCGTTTGTCATGACACGCACACATCTTGAAGAAGTGATAGTTTTCGAGCGTTGGGATAGCGGCAATTTTACATAGTAGCAGTTATAACTACAGCTTGGGCGGTGCGTGGATTTTAGCGGCTGCTATTATAACTTCTATTATGTAAACATTGCTTTGGTGGTGCGCTGGCAAGGTAAGCAGGGCAAGAACAAGGGGAGTTTGCAAAACGGTTGTACTTGCCCTGCGTGGAGTTGTTTATCGTGAAGTTTTAAGCCATTCGGCCAACCCGTCCAGTTCTTCCTGTGGGTAACCTGCCAACAATATTCGGCACAGCCAGTACATACTATGTTCGGCTTCCTTTCTTTGGTCGTCGTCCAACTGTGTGAGCATGGCGATTCCGTTCAATAATGCCTGTTGCATCTGCCCGAGTTCGCTCAAATCGGCAACGGTAAGTTTGATATAATTTTCTTGGGTGTTCGGGTCTCGGTGCAGGGTATGTGCGTACCTTGCGGTAAATTCTTGTAGATTCATTTTGTGATGTTTTAAGGATTATAAAAACCCTGCTTAGGCTCCTTGCACACATCACATGTGCTGGGCTCGTTTCCTTACCCAAGCCGTACAGGGCAATTAGATATTCAATAAGGTAGTAAAATCGTGATGTTTCAAGGAGTAAATTTAAGATTCTTATTTGCTTTTCCTATGGGCTTCTGACCTGTACTTTCATAGTTTTTTCCTTTAGCTTATCGGGTGGAAGTTGTTTACGATGTCATGTAGGTTCTCGATATCGTCCTGCAAATATTTTTCGGTGGAACTGATGTAACGGTGACCTGCCATGTACTGCGTTTTTCTTAGGCTGTGTTTTTTTAACCAGTTGATGATGATACTTGTCCGAAGCGAGTTGCAGCCCCTTATCTTTTGGTTGTTCTGTCTCATGGCCTTTAATATCCTACTGGTAATGCTGTGCATCTGGTCGATGCTGCCGAAGAACAGTTTTTCATAATTGTTGCCCCTGTCCCTTTTCGATAGGTACGGTCTCGCTTCTTCCATGTACTCCAACAGTTCCATCATTTGGCAGGGTTGTAGTTTCAAGCTACGTGCGTTGCTCCTTCGGGTACTCGGTATATCGACCTTCCCTTTTTTGAGCTGTAAATGTTCTTCCTGCATGTGGTGCAGTTCCATCACAGTGACACCTTGGAAGACCATCAGCCCGATCACAACTTTATCCCTCAATTTACTTGCTTTAAAGAACGTATCGTGATGCGCTGTCGGGTAACTGTAATAGAGGTCTTCCAGTTCTTCACTGTCCAACAGTTCGCCGATTGCCTTTGTTCGTGTTCCCCGTATGCTCATATCCGTAGCGGGGTTTTCATAGGCGATATTTTCCTCTATCAAATGATCATGGTAGAGCTTTATCGCACGTAGTTCATTGTTCAACGATTGGCGTTCATACCCCTTTTCGGTCTGTAGGTACTTGGTATATTTGAGCAGTTCGGGATAGGTCATTCCATTTTCTTCGACACCCTCTTTTTTGAGCCAACCTTCTAAACGCCCGATTCGCAATAGGTGTACCCTGATGGTGCTTTCGCTATATCGGTTCTGCAATAGGTATTCTTTAAAATTCATAGTTCTTCTTTTATGAGGTGCGTATATACTTGGGTGCTTTCCAATGAAGTATGGCCGAGGAAGTTGCTGACCGTTTCAATGGCGACCCCGTTTTCAAGTAGATGGGTAGCAATACTATGTCTTAATTTATGGGGCGTAATCCTTCTTTCCATCAGATCGGGATTGCCAGTTGCCTTGATGATGGCACGCAACCGTAGCTTAAAACTCTGACCGCCCATACGTTTGCCCTGCTGGCCTACAAAGAGGGCATCGGTCTTGTTCGCCCTGTAAAATATCGGACGACCGTCATAAATATATTCTTCCAGTATTTCCATGTTGTGATCGTTCAGGGGTACATGGCGTTCTTTTCCGTTCTTGGTGGTTCGTGCCAGTATGCGGTTTTGGCTAAAAAGCACATCGTTAAGGTTCAGGTGCACGGCTTCGTTTCTTCGAAGTCCGCAGCTATATAAAACCGTTAGCATAGCCCTATCCCGCAGGCATACATGGGGCATTACATAGCTATGGTGTGCCGCTTCGAACAGTTCCTTTATTTCCTCTTGGCTGACAATATCGGTGGCTTCGAGTTTGTCCGTCTTTTCGGAACGCAGGTGTATCGATAGAGGTCTTGCATTGTGTTTTTTCAGGTATTCGTTGAAGCGTTTGAGCGCACTGATATGGTTGTTCAGGGTGTGGTTGCTCAATGCGCCCCCATAGCTTTCATTGGGTCGCTGTTTTAGGTATTGGTAATAATCGCTCACATCTTTTCGCATGATGCTGCTCAGATCGGTATGCCCGTTCTGTTCCAACCAATGGAAGAACTCCCGCAGGTACAGGGGCGAGTATTTTGTACAGCTTTTGCTGTAACCGAGGATTTCGAGCCACTCTTTGAAAGACAGTAACAAGGCTTTGTAGGTTCTGTTGTTCACTGGTAATTTTTGCATCGGTATGTGTTTTTCCGGGTTTTGTGGAACAACCTATTTAACTAGTTTGTTTTCTGTGTTTTAGCTGTTCCATTTTGGCAGTGGAACGCCTCGGAACGTTGGAACGTGGCGAGCCGCCATTGGCACCTATTTCCAAGAGGCAGTTTTGAAGGGCTTGGGCAATGGCTTCTTCAAGTTCCCTGTACTCGTCGGGGTCGGTTACTTCGTAACGGGTCAGGTTCTCGCCCTTTATCTTTACTTTCTTGATATAGTTGTTCTCCAACAGTTGTTTGTGGTATCGCCATTGGGTGGTCTTTTTGACCTTTAGTTTTCGGCGCATTTCAAGGGCGGTAAATTGGGTACTGTGCTTTTTGAGTTCCTCTAGGTAATTTCGGCAAGCCCCCGTGATGATGTCACTTTTTCGTAACAGTACCTCAATGATAAGTTCATTGGCTTCCTTGATATCCTCGATAGTGGTCTCGATATATTCCTCGCCCGTTTGCTCGTCATATTTCTTCTCTCGTTGTTGTTGCTTGTAAAAGGTGATCGCTTCGATAAATTGTAGGTAATGGCTGTTCGTTCTTCTCGGTTTAAAGACCGATCCGGGCAGCTCCAAGTACAGCGCATAGGGGTTCACAACTTTTATCGGCCTCAATGACCGCTGTACGTTTTGCAGAAGTCCGGCAGCTTCAATTTGTTCTTGCTCGTCCAATTTGCCAGCACTTGCCAACCGCTGGTAATCCATGATGCGCTTGTCCTGTTCGGCGGATTCATCAATGTAGAGTAAGAAGCTACGGTTGCTGTTGTCCTCGTAAACGGATTCTTGTGTGGTGCAACCTGCAACTGATACGGGGCCTTCAACAGTCAAGTGTATGGTTTTGGTAGTTCCTTTTGCATCTTTATGTACCACCGTTTTTGTGATGCGCTTTTTGCTTTGTAGTTCTCGTAAGGGGTAAAGCACGGATTCCGCCCCGTCCAAATCCTCAATTAGTATCAACTTATGTTGCAGTTCGGTACGGTTGAAGTAGTAAAAGGCGTTGGCACTTAAAACGGTGATCTCAACTTTGTCCTCTTGGGGTATGAGTTCGGCCACCTTTGATTGTAGGTGCGTTTTTCCAACGCCACTACTGCCAAGGCTGATACAGTGCAAAGGGTTGTTGGTTTTGCGACTGGTAAAGATCAGGTACATGAGCAGTCTGTTGGTATGTTCTCCGATGACACCGCTCTTGCCAATGAGTTCGTTGGTCTTTTCAAGTAGGTTCTTTTTCTTTAGAAAGGTTTCTGCCTCTTTGGTCTCCCGTGCGGTCATCGTTTTAATGGGTGCAGCAACTTGCTGCTGTTCGAGCAATAAAAAGCGGTAGTTTTCAAGTTCTTTGGTTAGCTCCTGTAAAGTCCTTCGGACTATCGTTGTGCCTATCTCCAACCTTTCGGCAACTTTTCTGACGAGTTTTTCCGTTTGGTTGTCATTGTACAGGTCTATCGAGTGGCGAAGTATGTTGTGGCTCTTTGGTTTTTGGATAGAGAGCGTAATGCGTAGGGTTTCGAGCTTGTTCGTTTTCAGACCGCCGAGGATATGGATTTTCAGGTACTGTGTTTTGTACTGGTAGTTGTTCGGGTTCGTGGTGTTGAGCATCGTCAAAAAAAGTTTTATAGAACAGATACGTTCCAAAGGTAACGGATACTGTCTAATAAACAAAATAATAACGATTTGTATTGAACGTTTACGTTCTGTACCTTTGAACAATACGCTTAATACACGGTATAAAAAGATAGTATGAGTTTCGGTTCAAGGGTTTTACAGGCACGCAAGGACAAAGGGTTGAGCCAAGAGGATTTGGCAAAGGAGCTGGGCACCAAAGGCCCTGCCATTGGTCGCTATGAACGTGATGAGATGAAGCCCAGTATCGATGTCGCCGCAAAGATTGCCAGTATTCTCGATGTTTCCCTTGATTGGTTAGTTGGTCATACCGATATGGAACTGGACAGCAGAATGCTCGAACGCATTCAGGAAGTTACCCAGATGAAGGACAAGGACAGGGAACACGTGTTCGCAATGCTCGACGCCTTTATCAAGCAGACCAAGCTACAGAACGTACTCCAATAAATAATTACCATAAATTCCAAAAAGAACCCATTTCACCATGATTAGTCTAGAAAAAATTAATCTAGAACACCCAATGGACATAGGTGCCCCTTCACCTAAAATCATCTCGGACGATATTAACTTAACCGTATTGTTTTATGTAGACTTATTTGATTCAGTAAGGATAACGGACAAAGTAAAGGAAAGAAACATTTTTGTAGATTCTGGAACGGCTATTTTAAAGTTTGAACTATGCCGTATTCACAAGTTTGGCTCCCCAAGTGATGAGACAATAAGCGGGCATCGCTATTATGATATGGGACTAGATTCTTATTCTTTTTTTATCGTACATGATTCTGAATGGGTAAAAGAGCTTAAGGAAATTGGAAGTCATCACCCATACTATAATGAAAGGTCATTTGATGGTTTCGAGCATTATATAATTACTTTCAAGGACAATACTTTCGAGTGCATAGCTAAAAATTATTCAATCAATTTTTCATCAAAACCATTAAAGGAAAATTTAAAAATGGTTACAGATAATCTAATCTAATCACCTATTTCGATGAAGTCCGGAGGAATAACATCAGATAACCAAAGATTATTTTTCTCTTTATAAAATTTTACCCCATTACGATTCGCTAGTTCAGATTTTATTTTGAGAATAATCGGTTTACGTGTTCTACGTAAGGCAACCTTTGTTGCGTCTTCTTTATTTGTAGACAAATGCACATATTGTCTTTTCATGGGTAATATGCCTTTAATTAAAATCATTTCCAATGCACTCGCATTTGTCCCATGAAACAAATAGGGAGGCGGATTCGATACACTTTTGATGATTTTATCCTTTAGAGAATGTCCATAATAAGCTCGAATCCGATTCCCTTCTATTTCATGTCTTTTTTTGCTGGAAGTATTGATCATCTCAAGTAAGGTGGCTCTAGTGATTTCCTTGAACTCACTATCAACGCCACCTATTCCATCAATTAGATTATTTAAGTCTGCCCAACCATTTTCATCCAGTTCTATATTGTATTTATCTGGATCATGTCTTAAGGCATGTGAAACAATTTTACTTAATCTATCTAATTTTATCATTATGACCGTTTAGTGACTTATTACATTTTGAGTGTTCGATTGCCTTACGGTGTTTGTTCCTGAACTATTCAACTTGTTTTTTGTCAATTGGTTTGTTAAACGTTTCTCATATTCTTTTTGCCCTGTACGGTTAACAACTTTCCACTTACTTCTTGAAATACCTGCTTTTGTAAGGGCGACAGAAGAACGAGTATTCAAAATTAACGTGTTCCCATCTCTTATAATTATATCAATTGGAACGTCATCTACAGACATCTTCTTTGATCTTAGTAAACCTGCGAGTTGGTCTACAGTTTTACCCGCAAAAGTACCTTCCAAACTAAAAGTGCTGCTGAATGTGGTTTGCGCCCACTTCGCATTCTTAATCAGGTTTTTTAACTTAATTGTCTTAATAACCCATCTTCCTGCTTGAAAAACTCTTACAGTAGCCCATTCACCGGTAACAAACAAAACTGCTTCAAAAAATGCTTCTTTTTCTGAATCAATATCCTCTTGTGTGGGATTGAAAATATCTCCTCCTCGCATCGCGGCAGTAAAAGCACCCGGTTGATGTGCAGCCGCCATGGCTTGATTCATTCGCTTGTGGGCATCCTCTCGGTTTTTCTTTGCCTCTTTTTTCTTCTTTTGGCAATCATCATCACAATCTGTTAGGATATTAAATGCGTCTACTGCGTCTGCTCCTGTAAAAGTGATATGGTCACCGCCATCTTTAACGATTACGTTTGCCCCATTAGGGTCAGCCCAAAAAATGGGGTTGTTTTCGTACCCATTATATGGAGATAGCGAATGGTGCGTGATTGGATCTAATGTAGACCATCGACCTATTGCTGGGTCATAATGACGCATTTCCATTTCGTACATGTTTAGCCCTAAAGCATTTTCCAACTCAGAACTGTTGTACTTCCATTTATTGGCCGCAGAGTTGCCCAGTGGGGATATCACTTCGTTGTACCCCTTGTGCTTTAGGCCAAAAGGATAGTAGTTGTTCTCCTCAATGATCTCAAGGGTCCCATTATTATCGGTATAGCTCAATCTGACATTACCAACATTATCAAAGTATTGATAAACGTAGTCGTAGCCTCCTTGTCCGTCCGGGGCGACATAGCCCTCTGGGTGGTTGAAGAACTGCAACGCCCCGTTTTCATAAACGTGGTTGCCTGCGTATTCGGTCACGGTTCCCGTACTCACAGTTTTTTTGAGCTTCGCTCCACTGGCATCGTAAACGTAATCTATCGTGCCCGCATTGCTGCCCGTAACGGTAATTTTTGTTGGTAGATTTAAGTGGTTGTACGCAATGGCGGTTATCCCCTTGTTGGCATCGGAGGTTAGGTTCCCGTTTTGGTCGTAGGTATATTCCGTGGGGGTATCGGCACCATTATTAAAACCGTATACGGGCCCTGTGTCTTCTACCTTGGTTAACTTATTGCCGGTATCGTATTGATAGCTGAGCACGTCCATCCAACCGAAAGAGGTAGCTGCGGCATTGTTATGGCCTCTACGTGCAAGCCCTAGGATATTACCATTCTTGTCATACGAAATATTGGAGGTCGAATACCGGTTGGGTTGGGTATTGTCACCAACATTGAACGCTGCCAGTTTCAATCGATTAAGGGGATCGTATTCATAACGGTACCTGCGTAACACATCGTCCTTCGAGCTCTTCCATGCGGTTTCAGCAATATTGCCATTGTATAAGGGAGCTCCGCCGTATTGGGTGCTATTGTAGTGGATCCCAAAACCAAATAGGTCATTGCCCAAAGCATTGGGGTCATTGATGCTGGTTAACCAGCCGCGTACATTATATTTATAGTTTACGGTTTGCAAAGGAGAGGCCGCTGCTATTGCGTTGGCGTCCTGTACAGCTAGTTCCCTTATACTTGCACCCACATGGTAGATGGTTCCATCCGCAATAAGGGGTGCTGTAGTAGTCTGAGGAGAGCTATAAAGGAGTTGGTCATTAACAAAATAGGAAATACGATTGCCAGACCGCTCTACTTTAAAAAGATCTCCTGCGACATAGGTGCCGAAAGTTCCCATGTTTGCCCCGTTTTCATACACTCGTACCGAGCCATCGTACCTAGCGTACAAGGCATAATCTATTGTAGTAAAATGGGCACTCGTATTATTGGTTGAAAGGCCTACCATTATTGATTTATCCGACCTATCAGGTCGCCAAGTCACATGCCCGTCCCCATTAATTGTTTTTAAGGATGCAAAACCACTGGATCCCCAGGTACTGGTGGTAGCAGTATTGGTAATCTGATCACCATTGATCGCAATATTTACCGGATCCACTAAGGTAGGCATCTGGTAAGGTATTGCACCTCCTACTTCCTTTAGTACTAATTGGCCTAAGGCATCATACTTGTTTTGTACAATAGTTTGCGTTTTTCCACCTAAGGTCTGGTTGTGTGTCAACAATCTACCCATGTGGTCGTAACTGAACCGATCTGTGGTAACCACAGGGGCATTTGCTCCCTTTATGTGGGTGGTTATGGTCTTTGTGGGCCTTCCAACAAAGTCCAGAGCAGTTTCGGCACTATCTGTGCTGTTTAAATAGTTGTTTTTACTGGCGGTATAGATCACCTGCCCTTTGGTATCGTAGCCCGTAATGGTGGTGATCCAGTCAGCCTGCCCTGAGCCTGCAGAAGGGTCCAAGACCCGTACCTTGCTTACCGTTGGTAGGCCTTTTACATTGCTAGCCGTTGGCTGCCCCAAGACGTAGGCGGGAATCGTTAGCCCATTGGTATCCACATAGCTATCGTAATAGGTAATGGTGTATACCTTGTTAAAGCTTGTCGGGTAGGCATCATTGGTATAGTAAACATTAGTGCCGGCCAGATTCAGTGCGGGATTACGTATCTGCTCAAAGGTGATAGGGTTACTATCAGCAGCATTCTGTAAGGCGATACGGGTACTGCTGGTATTATCGTCTCTGCCTGTATAGATGACCCTTCCAAAAGCATCGTATTTGGTAAAAAGCCACTGGTTATTCCCCTTTAAATTGCCATCGCGAGTCATAATGGGCCGGTCCAGTTTATCATAGACGATCTCTTCCCAATCTTTGCCGGGTAGTTTTTTCTCCACCAGTCGGTTGCGGTGGTCATAGACATATTGGTAGCACAATTCTGTTAGCTCGGATGGCGAGATACTGTTGTCATGCACCACTTTGGGGGGTAACATATAACTCAGGTTCCCAAAGTCGTCGTATACATAATAGGTATCATGGGCCACCGCGTTAGCATAGGTGCGTTTTAGTACGGTACGCCCTTCTATATCCACATACTCCTCTGTGGAATGGTCCTTGCCCGTACCCGGATGGTTTTCATCATAGGTGACCGTTTTGCGGAGCTCCCCCGCGCTATAGTGCCCATTGCCCACCAAAGTAGGGGTATAGGTGTTGTTGGCAAAGGTGGTGGTGACTTTGTAAAAGCGCACTTCGCTCGTATCATTCGCGCTGTATTCAAAGCTTATTTCATGGCCATTGTCTATTTTCCAGGCGTCTCCCGGAGCAGCTTGTTGTACCACCCGGTTGAGGGGCGAGGCCTCATAGGCCGTTTTGGAATAGGGATTAAGATCGGCCACGGGTGTTCCGGTAAAATCCTTACCATAATAGTAGTTGTGGTACTGTTTGGCTGCGGTTTGCATATCGCCGGTACGGTAGCTGCCATAGGTGCCTGTAGTGCTAAAGGGCAACCACTGCTTATCGGGTCTTCCAAAACTATCATAGGTGGTTTGGCCCAGAATATCTTTGGGCGTACCCAGATCAAAGAATTCGGTTAAGGGCCGCTCGGTACCATCCACGATCTCCAAGGTAGGGGCGTGGAAATACTGCCGTACGTTCACATCGGTACAGTTAGACAGAAAGTTCCTAAAACGAGAGGTGGTAGTTGTGGAGCTCCATTTGAATTCCGTACCGTCCAGGACCTTATTGCCCGCCAGGTCGTAGACCCCGCTTATACCCGTGTCTCCCCCGGAATGGGTATGGGGGTGTACCATACCCACCATAAGGTACCAGGTGTCTAGCTGCGGCAGATCGCCGTTCCAGAAATAAGGGTTGCTGTTGGCCCCGCCAGAAAGGTTTTCTACATTTTGGGTGCCGTGATGGGTAGCACCGTTTTGGGAATGGTGGCGCCGTACCCATACGGTATACCGGTAGGTAGCGGTTTTATCCACATCAAAATAGTCCGTGTTCCAACCCCCATCCGGGCCATTATCCGCTTGGTTACCACATTGCCATATGGTAGCGGTTTTACCGTAGGGGTCAGGGGCCAGTACTCGGCTATTCTCTATAGTGGCTCCATACTGGTTAAAAAATGGGGTCCCCCCGGTTCCTACGGTCCAATCCATGGACCAGCCCGGGGCGCTATTGGAGGTTGAGGTGATCTCCGTACCTGAGGCGGCTACCTCCAACTGTTGTGAAGGCCTGCCCAGCCCGTCAAAATACGCAATGCTTTCCATAGGTGCCCCCCCGCTGGTGTTTTGATACACCTTAGTGTGTATGTAGTTCTCGGGGCTGGCCACCGCATCCAAAGCATCCGGACATCCATTGGTTCCCGGGGTATCCGGGCAGGGGTCACCTAGGGTAGTGCTATACCCCAAAAGCTGGAAGCTGGCGGAAAGCGTACCTTCAGTATCCCCCATACCATCGCCATCCCTATCCGTATAATAGGTTTGAGGGGCAATATTGGTAATGATCACTGTGCTGTCGTCATAATCGGAATTGTCCGCAACATAGCCGGACGGCTGCGTACAGTCTTGTGTGGTACTGCTGGTAGTACCGAGGCCATCACCATCATTGTCGGCATACCAGGTAAGGGGTTGATCTACGGTATAATTTATAGTTCGGGCCGTCCCCCAGCAGCCGCCGGAATTGCTTCGGCCCCTGAGGTAATAGATAGAACCGGAGCTAAGGGTAACAGCACCCGAAGAATTTGAGGTACTGTTCCCTGTAGCGGTACTCTGCCAGTACCAGGTAATCCCCACGGGCGGAACGCCCCGGGTAAGTACAGTAGTACCGCAGTTATTGGTGATGGTGGGCGCCGAAGGTTGGCCCACCTGGGGCAATACCGTAACCTTTACGGAATCCGTATATTCCATCTGCCCTGCTGAAATGACTCTTCTGCGGTACCAACGACTGTTAGCCATATTGCCCGGAGGGTTATAGCTGGTACCTGTAGCCCCGCTGATATTGGTCCACCCGCCACTGCCCGTGACTGAAATTTGCCATTGGTAGGCGTAGCTACCATTGCCGCCCGAGGCACTGGTCGTGTTGGTAAGGGTACTGGGGTCTCCCAATTTGCAGATCGGCTGCACCCCGCCGATACTCCCGGGACTTAAGGGCTGTGATACGGTGACACTCCTGGTCAACAAATGGAAGTTAAAGTTAACATCCGTTACATTGGCCCGTACCGTAACCAAGCCACTGCTCAGAAAATTTACCGTAGCGCTGGTGCTGCCAACGGAACTAAGGGTGGCTACCGAAGTGTTGGTGGTACTCCAGAAGGTGTTGGAGATCAGAGCAGTGGTACCCGTTATGGTGTAGGTGGCGGAACTGCCAGAGCTTCCCTGGGTAGGGCCATTCAAATTGAACTCAATATCCCCGCCTATCCCTTGGCCATAGGCCAGAGGGCTGGCCAGGCATAACAGCAGGCCAAGGATACGAAAATGGTTTTTGATGATATAACGCATGATGGTCCTTTTTTACTGTTTTACAAAATACTGTTGGGGGAGTATGCTTTCGGGGTTACCCACGATCAAGAGCAGTTGTTCCGGGCCAATCCGGCCGATCTCCTGTTTGTAGTTGTTCCCGTCGGGGTAGTTGATCACAAGGGTTTGCCCTTCAATGGCCCATAGCCCCCGCAGGGTAATGTTGTTGGCCATTTGCTGGGTGAACTCGCCTTGCGCGGTAAAGATCAGGGTACGCCCGATGTAACTGGCATTGAACTGTTGGCGAAGCGCCGGGGTTTCGTCTAAAATAGTATTGATGCCAGGGTCTAGTTGTGCAAAAGAAGTGGTCGCATCAAAGACCCAGGTCCCGACCAGGGGATGTGGGGCCTCCTGGGCCCATGCCTTGTTTTGTATGGAAAGCATTATAGCAAGGACAAGGAGGGATAAGATTAGGTTATGGCGAAAAAACACGGGTATCATAGGAGCTTAGTTTTGTTGTTTGTAATGGTAGTTGTGTTCGGTAACCAGTTGGTTGGCGGCATTCCTAACCGCTTTTAACCGGGTAAAGGCATCGTACTCATAATACGTGGTATAGCCTCTGGGGTCCGTAAGACTGGTTAAGCCAACGGCTGGGTCGTAGGTATAGGTGGTAACCATAGCATCCGGGAGTCCATTTCGTATTTTTTCTAACTCCGTTTGCTTAGCCGCGGTAGTGCTGCTAAGACTGTTTAGCACGGTGAGGTTTACGCCTGTACCGGTTACCTGACCATAGGTAGCGTTTTCCACCTTTGCTACAGGGTACATATCATCATACCCCCAGATATAGATAGTGGCGGGGGCATTGACCTGTTTTGCCTCCCTAAGGTTGCCATTGGTGTAGTAGGAAAAGGTAATACGCTCTTCCAAATCGGTTATGGTTTCACCTGTTTTACTGGTCAAGATCGCGGTGGGTAAAATAACATTACCAGAGGCGGGATAATCGTTTTTGCGTGCACTGATAAACGCGGTTACCGTACCGGTGCTATCTAGTTTTTCGGTTGTAGCGGCAACTACCTCGACCAAATTATTTTTTGTAAATAGCCCGCCATACTCCCCACTACTGCTGCTGGGATAGGTAAAGGTTTGTTTGTACCGCCCTTTGGTACTATCCTCCGTTTCGACCTCCGTGGGGAGGTAAAAACCACTGTTTTGTTCGTAGGTGGTGGTGGTAGAGGTGATGTGATATAAGGGATTACCTACAGCATCTTTAAAGAACAACGTATCTTTTTGAACGGCTACTCCGCCAAAAGCGCCATTGACGAAGGTTTCTCGAAACGTTAGCCCCCCATATGTGGCATCCATAAAGCCGACATAGCCATTGCAGGGAAAACTACCGCAGGCTAACGGGGCACAAAAATTTACCCCGTAGGTGGGGCTGGCTACCCCACTGCCCGAGCAATCGTTTCCGGAGAGAAGCACCGGTGAAAAATGAGTACCAAAATCCTGGATATATACATAATCCCCAATATTGGCATCATCGTAAAAAACCGCCAAGCCATCTATGTTTATGGGCCTGTTTAGCGTTTCATAATAGTCTACATCCTTGGTGGCCACCTTTTCCTCTTGGCTATTATAAGCAGTCCTATTCCGGACTTCCCCCCCTTTTAAACCTGGGTAATAGTTGGATTCGAACGGCGGGGAATTTCGAGGGGTTAGCCCCTTGTTGTCGGGAAAGAAACGAAAGTCTACGTAGCCTTCGGAGTTGCCATTTTCGTCAATTTGATATTCCCGTACCCGCGGATAGGTTACAATAGGCTCATCTCCCCGGGGAAAGCTGGCAGAGCGCACAAGTGCCGACTGCCCATCATAATTCTTGATCTCCGATAAGACCGGTTTATAATTATCCTTTTGACTCAGGTAGCTGTATTGCTTTCCATTGGCAAAGTTGCCTTGCGATTCATAGTTCCGGATTGTGGAAATACGGAGACCTCCCTGATCTACTTCCTCGCTGGTAAAAACATCCTCTTTATGGGTAATGGTAAAAAGGATATTCCCGTACTGTGGGCCATTTACCCCATTGGCAGTGCCCGGTAACTCATCCATAACCAGAATACCTACATATTCTCCGGCATCCAGGTCGATGTCTACATTAGCGGTTTTATTAGGGCCGTACCATTCGAAACCTAAGGCCAGGTAATCCGCAAAATCGTTACCGCTAAAGGTGCTATCGATCTTAAAGATGTAGGCATCAATTACCGTATTAGGAGCTGTCCCGTATATATTGATCGTATAATCGTAGGGGGATAGTGGACTGGGTCTATCTTCTATGGTAAAACGGGTGCGCTTAATTTTAGGATGTACCCCATCCAGGGAATATTTATCATCGGGAGGAAAATTGTTTTCGTCCAGATAAAAATTATTGTTGTCCGGATCATTGGGATAAAGGCTCATTTGCAAGTCATAGACTGTAATTTCATTGTTTACGTCTACCTCAGCCAGGTTTCCCTCAAATTCAAAAGTGGTATATCCTCCTGTGGGATAAGTAATTTTTTGCAACAAGCCCACCTTTGCCGAGTTACTATCCGGTTTGCGATCTGCACCTTCAAAAAATTTACCACCGATTTCAAACTGTTCAAAAAGCACATTATTATTCGCCCCGTTATAGTATCCGGCAAAATCCTGGCTTTTTGAGGTTCTGGGTGGAAGATCATTGGGACGGTCGTACTCAAACACATAGTTTTCTATTATGGCCAGTGTAGCATCTTTGATCTGTACCCCATCCAGTTTAAGCTTTCTGTCCAAAGGATCAGGGTCATCGTCATTAAAATACGTATTGTTATTAAAGGCAAACTCTTTTAGCAAACTGCTGGTGTAGTCATAGACATTGATGTGTGATAAGCGGGTGGTCGTACCTGCACTTTGAACATCAAACCGATTTGCTCTGTTAAAAGTGGCCAACAAATGCGTGTTGTGGGTAATGCTGCTAAGGAACTGTTGACTGATCCAATACCCTGCCCCTCCGGCAAATAATTCGGCTACTTCATTTTCAGTGTAGTAGTTATCATTGGGGAGTACGGGTACCGTAGCCCTTAGGGCCGAGGAAGCAAATAATTCTTGTGTCCAGTAGCCGCTATTGAAATAGTCAAAATCATAGACGTCCTTGCCATTAGCACTTTGTATTCGTGTGAGCAACCAGGAGGAAACATACTCATTGTTCGTAACGCCGTTATTGGCATCGTCATTTCCGTTCCTTTTGGTCAACTCGAAATGATCTTCGTCTCCTGTAATGCTAAGGGCGTCGCCAAAGAAATACGTTGTGCCTGCTTCGTTGGTTATGGACCAGCCGATAATTTGACCGTTACCAGCACTGCCTCGTTGCACCCCGTTGATCTTAATCCTGGGGTTGTCCAAAGATTTGGGAAGATTCCCATCATTCGGATCAAAGACGATTGTGGTATTCAGGCCCGGAGCAGCTACTTTATAGATATCTGATTGGGTATCGATAAAGTTGCGATTAATGTCGAACAAAAATTGATAATAGTCGCGCACGGCTTGCTCCGTGGGAAACTGTTTCGACGTATTGGTCAAATACGAATTTAGGTCATTTACTACACTGGCATCATTCAATGTCAGGTAGTTTCCAGCGATATAATCGTCCGGTAACCCGTTGGCTACTCGTGAAATTCTACCGCCTACGTTCAAATTCCATCCTAACCCTACCCAGGTAGCCAGTTGTTCAACCTTTATCCCTGAAGCGTCATAAGTAAGGGTCATGGGTAGGTCCATTTCCCTTCCTTTGAAGGTGTGCAGGGGAACCACAATGTTAGGGGTACCTGAATACAGGCTTACGTCAATATCTCCATATTTGGCAAAAGCTTGTGCCTCCGGAGAATTTGGGATACTAACCAACTTGTTTACTTCCTGTTGGTACAGGTTTTCTTGCTGTGCCGCAACGCGGGTTATGGCAAACAACGTAAGCAGGAGAAACTTTGTTTTCATTTCTGATGTTTTATCGGTTTAGTTGAAGTCCTTTTAGCGGGTCTACGCGTCGCTCTTGTTGTAAGAACCACAGCATTGATTTCTCTGTTTTTTCCAGAGGGGCACTCCCATGGATCAGAAGTGCAAAGCAGTTGCTCCTTTTGGGGGCCAGTAACTGGGATCTAAAAACCTTAGGGAATCGAAAATCGGGCAACGCCTGGGCGATCCGGGGACAGTAGGTTGTTGGCATTTGGATACGGATTTGGGATAAGCATTAGCATGGGTAAAGGCCCGTAAAAGGGCGGAGTTTTGTAGGTTACGATTTGTTTATAGTAATTGCTTCCGTAGGTTTAACTACGATTCGAAAGTAATTACTGACATAAAAATACTACAGAAAAAAAAGAAAAGACTAAGGGTTTGCCTTAGAAGTACTAAGGGATATGCCTTAGTTTCGATGAAATGATAGAAATTTCGGATGAACTACCGGTTTTTTTAGCGATTTAGGTAGATGTACCCAGGGACGCGATCAAAAAAAAGCGAAAAAAGAGTAGGATAGGGAACGGGAAGTCCTCCTACCGCCCGAATTCCTGCTTACAGCAGGCAAGTTTTCGGGTGGGGTAGGGTTCAAAAATACAAAAGTGCCATTTTGGAATAGTACCCACCTAAAACCGCACATACTGCTTCACATCTAGACGCTTTACTGTTTGATTTTTCTGCTCATAAAAATACCCCCAAATAGGGTCTAACTTATTGAGGGTACTTTATATGGGTGGCGGGTATATCGGACCTGATCTGTGTTTAGGACATACGGCCTTCTACTTTTTCCCAGTTGATGATATTGATAATATTCTGAAGATATTCGCCTCTTTTGTTCTGGTACTTTAAATAGTAGGCATGTTCCCAAACGTCTATACCTAATATGGGGGTGCCCATACGTTCCGATACTTTCATTAAGGGGTTATCCTGATTGGGGGTAGAACAAATATGTAATTTCTTATCGGTATCCTGGCATACCCAAGCCCAACCGGAACCAAAACGTTTTGCTCCTGCTTCCGCCAATTGCGTTTTAAAAGCTTCTTCCGAACCAAAATCTTCAGTGATCTTTGCTTTGAGGGTATCGCTCATAGTACCGCCGGGGGTTAGGATATCCCAATAAAGCGTATGGTTATAAAACCCACCTCCGTTATTGCGAATGGCAGTGGGCAACTCATCCATCATAAGAATTTCTTCAATCGTTTTTCCAGAGATATTGGCCGCTTCCAGAGCAGCATTTAACTTGTTGGTGTAGCCTTGATGATGTTTGGAATGATGGATCTCCATGGTCATTGCGTCAATAGTGTCCGGAAATGCGTTGTAGCCGTAAGGGATCTCAGGTAAGGTAAATGTAGTTACTGCAGCAGCAGGGGTAGCTTCCATGTTTTCTTCTTTTTTAGGTGCATCTTTACAGGAGGATAATAAAATAGTCGGGGTCACTGTCATGCCAGTGGTAGCGATCAAAGTGTTTTTTAAAAACTTCCGCTTATTCATAAGAGTGTTTTTAGGGTTTGCTTAAAGGTAGGTATTATTTAAGGCTGTGTCAACCTAAAACGGTTTCAGCAATTCTCTGGGGTCCCGAATGCCACGTTTCAGATTTTCGCAAAGGATCAGGGATTTATCAATACGGGTTTGTGATTTCTTTATCCGAATTATGGCATAGATCAGTCCACGTTGTTTCCCCTTGGTCAGCGATTCGAATATCTGGTAGGCGTCGTAATCACTCAAAAGTACGGCTTCCAATTCCTCCGGTACTTCTACGCCGTATTTGGAAGTATCTTCAAAGAGCTGCAGCGTAAAATAATCGTTGGGTAATAGCTCCAGTTCCTGCTGTTTGTTTTTGCTGAACATCATTATAAACTGCCCGTGATATTTTTTGAGCGCCGCATGGAATGCTATGGATTTGCCACCAAAAGACGCCTGTACTTTAACCCGGGAATGTCCTTGCGCTATAAAGGGTGCTGCATACTCCTCTGGAATGATAATACTATGCATTCCCCGTACAGCTACTTCAAAAATTGGACTGGTCATATCATTTGAATTCTCTGAATAAAGGTAGCAAACCCCTAGTTTTTTTATGGTTTTTCTCGGTTTGGGATATACGAAAGCCCTTTGTTTTCCGTTATACGTTCACCATATCCCCCGATGAGTAGAACTATTGAAATAAACCTGTTATAGTGGCCGCGACACCTGCCAGATATATCGATTTTTTTGTGTATTGCAATAAACGAAAAGCGTTTTGTAAGAGCTATAATCGCCTTAAAAAATTACGGTATAAAGGAGCTATTGAACCAAATGACTATGTGAAAAAGCTCAAAAGCATTCATCATTCCGCCCTGGAACTGGAAATACAGTATTTTCACGTACTTCCCATGCGACTTTAACCCCTACTTTTAGTCGACCAATTTTGAAATTACCTGGGTTTCGCTATGTAAAGTGCGATGCACGGGGCACTTATCCGCTATTTGCAGTATGCGTTCCTTTTGTTGGGCATCCAGATCTCCGATCAGCCGGATATCCCGCTCAAACGTATCGATCTTAGCGCTATCGGTTTCACAGTTCTCACAATCTTCCGCGTGTTTTTTATCATAGGAGGTATGCACTTCGATAGTATCTAGCGGCCATCCCTTACGTTGTGCGTACATTTGGATCGTCATCGCCGTGCAGGCGGACAGGCCTGCAGATACCAGTTCATAGGGCGAGGGCCCAAAATCGTTTCCTCCATAACTTTCCGGCTCATCCGCTAACAAATAATGCTTGCCCACTTTCATTTGGGTAGTAAATCCATCCTGACTATCCAGGCTGGCCACCACATGGTGTTTGGATTTCAAGCTCTTGTCTACACGGTCTTCCGTGGATAAATACCGTTTGGCCCAACCCGAAATTACGTCACCCACATAGCGGGAGTCGTTTTTGTTGAAGAGCAGATGATCTGCGCCATCAAGTGAAACAAAACTTTTAGGATGATGCGCGGCAACATAAATTTCTTCAGCGTTTTTAATAGCTACAGTAGCGTCCTGAGGCGAATGCATGATCAAAAGGGGTTTTCGTAGTTTTTTAGCGGTTTCCGGTAAGGACTTGGTTTCCAAATCGTCTACAAACTGCTTTTTGATCGTAAAATCCCGCCCACTGAGATTAACCACCGCTTTACCCTTTGCCTGGATCTCTTCCAGGCCGCTCTTTAAAAGATGTTTTACATGTACCGGGTTGGACGGTGCTCCTATAGTGGCAATGGCATTGACTTCCGGGATCTCTGCTGCAGCGAATAGTACGGCTGCTCCCCCTAAAGAATGGCCTATCAATAGGGTAGGGGCTTGATGGGTATCTCTTAAATAATCCGCAGCGGCGACCAGATCTGCAACATTTCCGGAAAAATTGGTATCGGAAAAATCTCCTTCACTTTCTCCCAGGCCGGTAAAATCAAATCGGAGCACAGCAAAACCGTTCGAGGTCAATGCCTTGCTGATGTTCTTAACGGCAATAAGGTTTTTGTTACAGGTAAAGCAATGCGCGAAAAGCGCATAATTATGCGGATGCCGATCCGCCGGGAGTTCCAGGCGGCCCACCAATTCTTGTCCCTCTAAATTTTGAAATGTAACCTTCGTGGTGTTCATGATAATGGAGTATACTTTGTTGTTTCGTAAATCTTTTGCCACAGCGTTTTCGGGCGTTCAGCTGTTTTCACAAAAGGCTTCAGCAGTGGTCAATGAACGTCTTACCTATACGTCTTCTTTCTTTTAATTGTTTCAAAGAATGCATTGTTCGTTTCATTTCAAAGGTTCAAAACCCTCGGACACCCCCAATTTCTTGGGATATCACCTCCCTTTCACCAAAGGGAGGCTCTTATTTATTTTTCTTAAAGACACCTCTTAAGTCGGGATTGTAGAAAAATCCTATCTGTAAGCGATCAAAAACCCTGGAATTGAAATGATTTTTCAAAAACCCAATTTGAACATTGCTATCCTCGGTTAAATGGATCCCTCCTGCAAAATACAGGCGATTTTGATCAAAAATGTTGTTTTGCAAGTTAATGAACAGTTCGTCATAAAAGTTCAGGAAAATCGTAGCGGTCAGGGGTAGCATCACCTGTAATCGGTACCGTGCCCGATGTTCTGTGGTTGTGGCATCATCGGTAAAGGGTTCCAACGATTTGTTATTCAGGAACCGCTGCTCCAAGCGGTAACGATGTTCAAATAAAAACTCCCAAACCTTGTTTTTAAGGATGAATTGCTGAAAAATACGATGTTCCCGTATGTCATTAATACTAAGGGTAACGTCGGTAAACTGATCGTCCTCAAAGGTTGGATCGGTATCAATATACGCATAACCAAAAGTCGCAATAGCATCGGGGTTGATATGGTAGTTCAAGCCCGTACGCAAAAGCAACTGGTTAAAATTCCGGGAGGTCTCAAAGTACCGGAACTGTGCTTCGGTATGTACACTGAACCGCTCTGAAACACGATTCATACCGAAATACATATACCATATCCCGAGCTCCTCTTCCCCGGTATTTTGAGCATTTCCCATACCTACCCACAAACACAGGAGCAGCAAGGAACACCGTATTCTAGAGATTACCATCTTTTATGGGTTCCCCGACTTCCCCTTTAAGGTGGGTATCCAGGAATTCCAAAATCTTACTATAGGCGGTTATTTGATTTTCCTTTTTTACAAAGCCATGTCCTTCATCATCAAAAAGCACGTATTCAACGGGCACCTCATTTTTCCGGACATTGGCAACTATTTCATCAGATTCAACCTGCAAAACCCGTGGATCCGTAGCACCTTGCAATACGATCAAGGGCTTGGTTACCTTGCTGGCGTGGAACAAGGGCGAGATTTCCCGCAATCGAACAGAATCCGCACTATAGGGATCTCCCAGTTCTTTGTATAGGGCGTCTTTAAAAGATTCCCACCATGGCGGAATACTCCGTAGGGTTCTGATCCAATTGGTTACGCCAAATAGATTTACCCCTACATCAAATTCTTCAGGTGCAAAGGTAAGTGCGGCCATGGTCATATACCCACCGTAGGAACCACCGATAATACCGATTTTTTCTCCGTCAATTTCAGCTTGCTGTGCCAACCAGTTTTTACCCTCTATGCAGTCCTTAAGGTCTTTATCCCCATGGTTGAGATCGTCCATCTGATAAAAGGTTTTTCCATATCCGCTGCTTCCCCTGTTGTTTACCGCGAGAATGGCATACCCATGATTTACCATATACTGGATCAGCGCACTATAATTTTGCCGGGATTGTCCTCCGGGTCCCCCATGGACCCATACCAGGGCAGGTACCGGATTTTCGGCAGAAGCCTGATGAGGTTGATAGTAGATAGCTGGAATTTCTACGCCATCAAAAGAGGAGAAGCGAACCACCTCTGCTTGAACCAAATGGGTTGCATCGATTTCCTCATTTAATACATTGGTCAATTGTGCTTGTTCGCCGGTCTCTAAATCGTAGGCGTACAGGTTGGCAGGGCTATTAGAGCCCCCAACGTAAAACCGCATCATCTTTTCATCACGGGAAAACCCAACACTGGTAATATCTCCACCATCAAATTGTGGGAGATCAATGTTTTGTTCTTTTGCCGTATCATACACCTCAATAACATTTTTGGCGTCGTCATTAACATAGGTTACGCGATACTTGCCACTTCTTGTAAAGTAACTTCCAACAATGTCCCACTCTTTTTCAAGGACATTTTCGGAGGTGCCATCGGCCATATTGTAGCGTTTTAAATACGAAAATTCCCCACCGTCATCCGTGGTATAATAGAGGTATTTACCGTCTTTTGAAAAATCCTCTGCGGAATTGCCACTTTGATTTTCGTTGATTTTTTTCATGGATTTGTCCGCCAGGGAATACAAGAAAAGGTCAGAATCATTTGTGTTTATCGGTTTTAATAGTGCCAGATGGGTTTCATCATCTGAGATCTCACTTACACTGTAGCCTTCATCGTTCTGGTATAACAGAGTAGGGGTGAAGGTGGCCAGATCCATCTTGTAAAGATCTTCATACTGGGGGTTTCGTTTGTTGGAGCCAAAGTAAAAGTGCTCTTCGTCTTTGCTCCAACCATAAAAAGAGGCCCGTGCACCTTCATCCGGTGTTAAGTTGGTGATTACGCCCGTAGTATCCCGAAGGTATATTTGATAGATCTCGTTGCCGTTATCGTCCATATCAAATAACATGCGTTCATCATTTGGGAAATAACTAATCGCATAAACGGTAGAACTATCGGATTGGGTTACCGGCGTAAAAGCGCCATTTTTTGCATCTACTTCGTAGATATTGTAGATGCCCGTGCGGTTACTGGACACCATCAACTTCGCGTTATCCGGAGAAAAGCTACCCCCAAATACACTTTCATTGTCCATCATTTGACCAATGGTGTATGTTTTCAGGCTATCCGCGATGGACGGTTCTTTGGGTGTTTCTTTGCAACTCCATATCAGGGCAATGCAAATGAGTAAGGATAGTTTTTTCATTATTGTCGTTTTTCTAGTTAAGCATGAATGTTTTTGGGGCTTTGAAGGGCGAAAGATCTAAGCCTTCAATTTTGGTTCTATACGCGTTCCATTTTTCGGCAAAGAACGTATTTGTAGCATCCAGTGCGGATTGCAATTCTTCTTCTGCAAGACGGGTCAATCTTCTTTCCGTAGCTGTAATTCCTGTCTTTCGCGTCGCCACATAGCTGTAGGCTGTGTAGAGCCGTCGCATAACCGTTAGTTCAGGATTACGGGTAATGCCTTGCCGTTTGTCTTCTTTTCCTATAAACAAGGCCACCACTGAATCGATCTCTTTGGTAATTTCCTTAGAAGCCTTGATCTGGTCCTTGAATTTTTCCTTGTCCAGGTCCTTCATTTCTTTTTCAAATTTGTTGACCAGCTCCTTGCTTTCCACCAATTGTTTTACAGCATCAGCGGCCATTTGTATATGCTTTTCCAACCCCTTGGTGTTGGTGTAGACTTCGTTTAAGGCTGCTGTGCTTACCTGCAAGCGTGGGTCGGTTTTTACGGTGATACGGGTAGAATCCGTGGCCTCGCCAAAAGTCACTTTTACCAAATAGGTTCCGGGCTTTACATCGGCGCCGCCCCGTTCGGGCGGATTCGTATTCTTGCTGATCTTCCTTGCGGGACGATCGGGTCCTTTTTCATCTAGTTCCCAATACGTCCTATGAAAACCTGCTTTTTCGGGGGTTTTCAACTTTAAGGTACGGATGCGTCGGTCGCCATCGTAAAAATCGAATTGCAGTGAATCCTTTTTTTGAACCCCGGTTAACTCCTTTTTTGTATCGGATTCGGCATCTTTTTCATCATCTTTCTCCTTCTTCTCTTCTTTTTTGTCTTCTTTTTGTGCTTTCCCCTCCTTGAGATAATAGGTGATCATAGCTCCGCGCTTCCGGTTTTCGGCATTGTACAAGGCATCTCCCCCAAAACGACTACCGGTAGGCTGTTGGTAGGCTGCTAAATACGCAGTTGGGCTTTCAAAAAGCGCAATATCCTTTTGAAGAACGGTTTTGTCTGTAGCTACCGCTCGTAAAGGCCGGATATCGTCCAGCACCCAGGCGGCACGTCCAAAGGTGCCAATGATCAGATCTTCTTCTCTGGGATGGATCACCAGATCTTTGGTAGAAACGGTTGGAAAGCCTTCGGTCCATTTTTGCCAATTGGCACCTGCATCAAAGCTGAGGTACAAGCCATCATCTGTTCCCAAGAAGAGTAAATTGGGATTCTTTTCGTCTTCTACGATAGAAAGGGTGTAGCTCTTTACATCATTTTCGTCAACAATGCGCGTCCATGTTTTTCCATAATCTCTGGTTCGGAAAGCGTACGGGGTATAGTTGAATCTTCGATAATCATTTGCGATCAATAGGGCTTCTCCTTTCGTACGTTTTGACGCTTGTATCTGGGGGATCCAACTGCCCTTAGGTAAGCCTTTGATGTTGGCCGTTACTTCAATCCAGCTTTGGCCCCCATTTTGCGTATAGTGTACGCGTCCATCATCAGTACCTACCCATAACATGTCTTTTTCTACTGGTGATGGCGCTATTACCAAAATAGTACAGTGGTTCTCGGCCCCTGTAGCGTCCATTGTTAATCCGCCACTTTCGCTTTGCTTTTGCTTCTCAGGGTCGTTAGTAGTCAGGTCCGCTGAAATTATTTCCCAGGTCAATCCCTTGTCGGTGGATTTGTGCACAAATTGACTGCCAAAATAGACAGTGGCATTGTCAAAGGGGTCTTGCCCAATTCCCGCATTCCAGTTGAAACGCAATTTGGTTTCAGCATCAGGAGGGGTAGGCCGTACCGAATAATTGTTACCTGTTTTCCAGTCGTAACGCCGCACAAAACCCTGCTGGCTCATCGCGTAGCCAAATTGGCTATCATCTTTGTCCGGAACCACATCAAAGCCATCGCCAAACGCAATTTCCTGCCAATAGCTATTCCGTATTCCCTGTGCACGCCATACATAGGCGGGGCCACGCCAGGAACCATTGTCCTGCATCCCACCATACACATTATACGGATATTCCTCGTCAATAGCGATATGGTAAAATTGGGCTAAAGGAAGATTACCAATAAAGCGCCAGCTTTTGCCTCCATCCTTGGTAATATTCATTCCGCCATCGTTACCATCGAGCATAAATTGCCCGTTTTCCGGGTGGATCCACCAGGCATGATGATCGGGATGTACGCCATTCGCTACCCCATAGGCCGGCATGAGTTGTTTAAAGTTTTTTCCACCGTCTTCGGAAACATTGACATAGGTAAAGATCGAATACACCCGGTTTTCATTCTGGGGGTCTACGTAAATTTCAGAATAGTAGAACGGCCGATTTCCGATATCGTTCTTGTCATTGACCTTTTTCCACTTGAATCCCCCATCCTCTGATCTGTAGAGCGCATTTTTCTTGGCCTCCACCAGGGCATATACAATATTGGGTTTGTTTTTTGCTATGGCAATACCAATTCTTCCCAGTTCCCCCTTGGGAAGCCCCTCTTTATCCGTTATTTTTTTCCAGTTCTTCCCCCCATCGTGGGTAATATGGAGTCCACTGCCCGGACCCCCTGATTTAAAAAACCAGGGATCTCTTTTATGTTCCCATAAGGCCGCTATTAGTTTGTTTGGGTTAGTGGGGTCCATAACAAGGTCCGCAATTCCCGTTTTTTCGTTGATGTAGAGCACCTTTTCCCAGCTAGCCCCGCCATCTGTGGTCTTAAACACGCCCCGTTCCGGATGTTCGCCCCAGGGGGAACCAATCGCGCCAACATATACGGTATTCGGGTCCGTGGGATCAATTACAATGCGATGAATGTGCCGGGTCTTTTCAAGTCCCATGGACAGCCAGTTTTTACCACCATCCAGGGATTTGTATACCCCGTAGCCACCATTCAGGCTATTTCGTGGGTTGCCTTCTCCGGTACCTACCCAGATAACAGATGGGTTGGACTGCTGAAGGGCTACTGCCCCGATAGATGCCGTGACCTCTTTATCAAATATGGGTTCCCACTTGATGCCTCCGGAAGTTGATTTCCATAAACCGCCTGAGGCCGTACCTACATATAGTACATCCGGATTTGATACTTGTACATCAATAGCCGTGACCCTACCGCTCATACCACCCGGGCCAATGTTTCTGGGTGTAAGGTCCTGAACGAGGTCCATGGAAAATTCTTGTGCAAAGAGGGATAGGGATGCAAAGAGCAGTACTAGCGAAAGGGATCGTTTCATTTTCGGTCGTTAATTAGTCGGCTAAAGATAACGGAAACCCTACAGGGGATTTCTTAAAACGATGTTAAGGGGACCTTTTATGCTACAGCGTTCCTCATGTAGGAATATGTGTTCTATTAGGTTAGGTTGTAGTAGGAGCGTACTTTTCTCAATACAGTTCTTCGTAGTACTGTTTGGCCATCCGGTCCGAACTAAATGCAGGAGCTACATCTTCTAAAGCTTTAAACAACATTTGCTGCCATTTTTCGGGTTTGTCGTAATAGGTTTTTACCACTTTTTTCTCGAGAATGTCATATAGATTACCACAATCCTGACGGTCTTGTATTTCTACCGGAAGCAAATGATCCAAGGCAGGTAAAACAAAACTGTTTTTGCCATTCTTTTTAAATTCCGGGATCCAGCCATCATCAGTAGATACATTTAGGGAGCCGTTAAAAGCTGCTGTCATTCCGCTGGTTCCGGAGGCTTCTCGGGTTATTCTTGGCGTATTTAGCCAAACGTCCGAACCCTGTTTCAACAATCGGGATAATTCCATTTCGTAGCCCGTAAGTACGGCAAGATTTTTCGCGTATTTTGTGGTATGAACAAGTGTGTTGAAAACGTCAATGGCATAGTAATCCATAGGATAGGGTTTTCCGGCCCAAATGATCTGTACAGGGTACTTGTTACTGCTTATCAGCTTTTGAAAGCGGTCCCAATCGTACAGTAGCATATCGGCGCGTTTGTATCCGGCAAAGCGTCGCGCCCAAACGATCGTGAGCACATTTGGATCGAACAGCTTTCCGGTTTGGTCCAACACCGTTTTAAACAGTTCCTTTTTAAGCTCACGCTTTCTTTTGGAAAAGGCACTACCATTGCTATCTTTCCACGCCTTTTTTAGCTTGGTGTCCTGCCAGAATCCCAGGTTCTGCGCGTTGGTTATCGGGATGATATCACAGGAGTCTTTTACTGTTTTCCACATATCCCGGGCGATTTGACCATGTAGTTTGGAAACAGCATTGGCTCTTTTGGCCATTCTCAAGGCACTTACGGTATAGCTAAGCATGTCTCCTGCCACTTTTTCTTTTTCCAGTTCTGCTTTGGACAAGGTCTTTCCAAAAAACCCAAAATCATTTAAATGGTAGATGTTTCGTTCCGTATTGCCCGCCTTTTCAGGGGTATGGGTGGTAAAAGCCAATTGCTCACGACCTACTCCTTTGTCTCTCAGATAATAAAAAGCAGGTAATGCATGGCCCTCGTTAAGATGGTAGACATCCGCCCCACCAAGGGCTTCCACTACCTTGGCGCCTCCGATCCCTAAAACTATGCTCTGCGCCACACGGGTTATCTCATTAGCATCGTATAGATAATTGGTAATGGTGCGCGAGAGAAAGTCGTTGCCTTCCACGTCTGTGGATAGGAGATATAAGGGCACGGTTCCAAAAATTTCAGGTTTCAGCACATACGCTCGTATTTTCACATCTTTATTGCCATTAATAGCAACGCTGACCTCTATCCCCGTATCACTCATAAATGTAGGTGTCTTTTCTACAAATTGTGGTTTCAGAGTTTGGTCTTCATTACGCGATTGGTCATAATAACCGTATTTCCATAGCATCCCGATCCCAATCATATTTTGTTTTAAACTAAAGGCAGACCGCATATGGGAACCGGACAAAAAACCTAAACCTCCCGAGTAAATTTTCAGGGCCTGATCAACAGCAAATTCCATACTGAAGTAGGCGATGCGCTTTCCGTATTTTTTATCTGGCGTATACGGGTGCTTCCAGGTGGCGTAGTCGTGTAGCATGAGTTGTTTTTATAGTTGCCAAAAATAACGCAAGCAAGAGAAAAGGTAAACTGCATATGGCGTTTCTTGGCCATCCCAGGTTGCTTTTGAAAAATTTTGATCAAAATCCTGTTTTTCTTGTCAAATTCACAGAAAAACCTTTTTTCTTCCTCCAGATGCTGTAGGATCATTGGGGAATGCGATACATGTACGGATACAAGAATTTGAATGCTAGGTTTTTTTTACATGCTACGGCAAATACCATTTGTAGCAGAGAAAGTAGTGCAGTATCGCG
This sequence comes from Bacteroidota bacterium, assembly GCA_038750505.1. Taxonomy (GTDB): domain Bacteria; phylum Bacteroidota; class Bacteroidia; order Flavobacteriales; family Flavobacteriaceae; genus Croceivirga. Next base: position 69,200 of record JBCDHD010000009.1, read on the forward strand.
AATAGCGTAGTAGCGAACTTCATTCAATTACCAGGAAGTAAAGCGCCTTACAGCTTTTAAGATGATATCCAGTGTAAATAAGTACGGGCTAATCTACACTATTTCCCGGATTTTGGCTATTTTGTTGGGAGTTAGCTATTCACACCAATCAATACAAGCATGAAATTGTTAATTAACCTCTTCGTACTGGGGCTACTCCTTTGCATTAACCCCTCCTTCTCTCAAAACGACAACTACGGCGATGCCTTGAAATCCTACGAATGGCGGGCTATTGGCCCGGCCAATATGGGAGGTCGGGTGACCGATATTGATGGGATCCCCGGGGATCCCAGTACTTTTTATGTTTCCGGTGCCGATGGAGGCATTTTTAAAACGACCAATGGTGGTGTTCACTTTGAACCCATTTTTGAAGGGCAGCGCGCCTATTCCATCGGGGCGTTGGCCATTGCCCCCTCTGATCCTAATGTGCTTTGGGTAGGAACAGGTGAAGGAGATCCCAGAAACAGTGTTGGCTATGGCTGGGGGGTATATCGCTCCGTTGATGCGGGAAAAAGTTGGATCCATTTGGGCTTGAAGGCAACGGAGCGCATCAAACGCATTGTAGTAGATCCCAATGATCCGGACGTGGCCTGTGTATGCGCCTTAGGTAAAGAATGGGGTCCGAACCCCGAACGCGGTGTCTTCAAGACCACCGATGGGGGTAAAAATTGGAAAAAAATTCTTTATATCGACGAAGACACCGGCTGTGCGGACATCGCTATGGAACTCAGCAACCCCCGTATCATGTATGCCGGGATGTGGACCTTCCGTCGTAAACCCTGGCGTTTTGATGATGGCGGAAAGAATACCGCCATTTATCGTACAATGGACGGGGGAGAGACCTGGGAAAAGATCATGAAGGGCTTACCTGAAACGCCAATGGCCCGACCCGGTATTCACATTGCTAAAAGTCAACCCAACATCATTTATTTAATGACCGAATTTCAAGGAGGGGGAACCGCCTTTCGATCCGAAGATCGAGGAGAGCACTGGGTAATGGTCAATGACGATCCCAATATTAACTTTCGTCCCTTCTATTATAGTGATGTCCGTGTGGATCCAAACAACCCGGATATTTTGTTTTCTATCTCCGGCCGTTTAAGTCGTTCCAAAGATGGAGGGAAAACCTGGGAGCGTATCGCCAGAACGGTCCATGGGGATCACCAGGCACTTTGGATAGACCCGACCAATTCCAATCGGATACTGAACGGAAGTGATGGCGGCTATCAGGTGTCCTATGACGGTGGGGATACCTGGGAGATCATCAATAATGTAGAATTGTCACAATTCTACCAGATCTTTATCGATAACAAAGATCCCTACAATGTGTATGGGGGTTTACAAGATAACGGAACATGGGTAGGGCCTAGTAATTCCTTATATGCAGTTGGGATTATGAAACGCCATTGGAAAGGATTGGCCTACGGTGATGGCTATTACGCCGTTCCCATTCCCGGCAGTGAACATGAAGTCTATGCCAATCTGCAAGGTGGGGTGATCTTTCATGTAGATTCGCGCTTTGGTAATGTAAGGAACATCCATCCCTATCCGAAGATCATTGGTTCTGCGGGCGATGCCATTGAAAACCACAACTATCGCTTTAACTGGGATTCTCCGATTACCATTTCGCCTCACGATCCCAATACCGTCTATTTTGGAGGCAATGTGGTCTTTAAATCAACAGATCGAGGCCATACCTGGGAAGAGATCAGTGGTGATCTGACGACCAATGACAAAGCTAAACAAAAGACCTCGGGAGGAGAGATCTACCAGGATAATACCGCAGCGGAATTCCACTGCACCATTTTGTATATCGATGAATCTCCCGTGGAAAAAGGGGTGATCTGGGTGGGTACCGATGATGGGAATGTACAATTAACACGAGATGGTGGCGCTACATGGACCAAACTCAACGATCGCATCAAAGGGTTGCCCGCCTTTGCCTGGGTGGCCAAGATCCATGCTTCCGAGCACGATGCGGGTACCGCTTTTGTAACAGTGGATCAGCATCGCTCAGACGACTTCCACCCCTATGCCTTTATGACTACTAATTATGGCCAGAGCTGGACCAAGATCAGCGATGGATTACCCCAGGACGATTACGTGAAAGTAGTACGCCAGGACCCTATTCATCCCAACCTCTTATACGCCGGAATGGAGCACGGTATTTTTGCAAGTTGGGATAAAGGAAAATCCTGGACCAAGATCAATAACAATCTGCCCAATGTCTCCGTGCGGGATCTGCGTATCCAGGCCAGAGATCGCGATCTGATCGTAGGGACCCATGGTCGAGGCGCCTGGATTTTAGATGATATTCGGCCACTCCAGGAAATGGGGGATACCAATGGCAAAGCCATGCATTTGTTTCCGGTACGACGTGCTACCCTGTGGCATATGTTCTGGCGTTTGGAAAACCTGGGCGACCGGCATTACAAAGCCAAAAACCCGGACTACGGCGCCAACATCAACTTTTATGTGGCAGAAGGGGAGAAGGAAACAGCTACCGTGGAGATCCTGGATGGTTCCGGAGCTGTGATTCGGACGCTCAAAGATACCACGGTAACTAAGGGTGTGAACCGTATCGTTTGGGATCTGGGGCATGCAGCGGCCACCAAAATGGAAGGTTCTGATGGAGGAGGAGGCTTTTTCTCCGGCCAAATGCATCCTTTGGTAGCGCCCGGGAGCTATACGGCCCGGCTCAAAGTACAAGATGCGGTATTAGAAACGCCCATTGAAGTTCGCGCCGATCCTCGAATGGAATTAGCCCCTGATGGCTATGCGGCTAAAACCAAAACCCTATTGGCACTTCGTGACTTATTGTCGCAGACGAATGTCCTGATCAATAGTACCAATACGTACAGAGATCAGTTAGCGGCCTTGCACAAAAAACTGAAACACAACAAAGCTCAGGATGCCGATGGCACCTTATCTGCGGATATTGAAAAGGCGATGGAAAGCATTGCCGAATTCCGGGATGACATCCTAAAACGTCCCCCACCAGATATGACCTACCGCCAACGGCCGCGCTTACGGGAAGAGATACGTTCCTTAATGCGCGCTATTAACGGCGCTGTAGCAACGCCTACCCAACCCCAGCTATCCCGGTTAGAGCAGCTTACAGGAGAAGTAAGTTCAGCACAAAGTACGCTCAGTAGTATTCGTTCTACGGCGATCCAGGGGATCAATGAAAGGGCGAAAGACCTGCCGCAGATTTCAGTGGGAGAGTAAAGCAATAGGTCGGGCATATAAGGGATACAATAGCAATAGTCATATGGACATGTTCACCTTAAATGTGACATGCGTTGCACTAACTGAATGATAAAAGTATTTAGAAAAATTAGACAACAAGTATTGGCCGAAAGTAAATTTTCCAGGTACTTGCTCTACGCCATTGGAGAGATCATTTTAGTGGTCATTGGGATTTTGATTGCACTGCAGATAAATTCGTGGAAAGAAAAAGATAAGAGATTAAAACAGTCTGACCAGGCATTAATTGAGCTTCAAGTGGAGGTCCGGACCCTCAAGGAAACGCTGCTTAAAAAAAATGAGGTAAATCTTTTAGCCACAACCATTATGCAAGCCTACTTAGAAGACCAATTCATCAATCCCAGTGATAGCATAAAAAATAGAACCGTTGGCTATAGTTTTGCCTATAATCCAATTCAACCCTCTATTCCCGTTATCGAGAGAGAGATTAGTGTAAACCATGTGATTATTGGGCACACGGATCTAGTTAAAGAACTACAGCGGTTTAAGGACATGCATTTTGCTTTGGAACAACATAGATTTTATCTCGATACGTATTGGAATCAGCAGGTTATCCCTTATCTAAAGGACCAAGGACAAATGTTGTCTTTTGTAAGTAGAGCTAAAGCCATTAATAAAGAGATTGATGGCCTCGAAAAACTCTACGATTCAGAGGAGTTCAAAAATATTGTGGCTATGGAGTATTTTTTTGTTAAAGGATATACCGATAGGATAGCATTACTTGGAGAGCAACTTGAAAAAATTGATAGTATGATCACAAAAGCTCAGAAATAGATACCCTACTAAAACGATTAGGTGATCTGCTAAAGCACATATAAGCAGCGCATAGCGTAGAAGCCCAATGCCACTTTGTCGCAGGATATTAAAAAGGCAATATCAAGCTGAGCATGACCATTAGGATATTACGTACTCCAACAGCCGCATTAGTGGGAAGAGATCCCCGAAGTAACCGTGCCGTAGCAATATCCACTCTATCCTTGCTGGTACTATCCTAGCAGCAAAGTAGCTATACTTTCTGCATTAACTACCGTAACCAAAATACGTTCTACTCGATATAGAGGATCAATGATCACTTCTCCCTGTTTGCCTTATCCATCAGTTTTCCCAATACACCTCACTAGTAGCAGTGCAAATCGTATCGTTAGTGGTCTTTTTGAGGGGTATCCCTCAATTACCTCTGATGTTACATATTTTACAGCTTATGGGAGATTCGTGATACTGCACTGATTGCAGTTTAATGATCTTTATTGGGTGATAAAATACGTTAAGAATAACTTTTAGGATATGCAATCATGAGATTACTCTTACGCTTATTCCTCGCCTTAGGGCTGTTGACCTGTTGCCAACCGAATAAGAAAACAGCGCTTATACTTCCTCAGGGAAAGGTTGGTTTAATAGGATATGGTTCGTTGACTTCCAGCGAACAAATGGCCGCTCAATTGGGAAAGCCATATACCGGAGGTGTAGAGATCGTTCATCTGGAAGGCTTTCAAAGAACATGGACCGCTACAACCCCTAACCAATTGCAATTTCCTCCCGTTGGTTTATTGTTAAGGTGTTTATACGCGGGAGATTCTATAGCGCCAAAGAAGTTATCAGCACTCAATATCCAAAAAAATGATTCCGTGGCAATAAACTGTTGTTTTTTTATAATCGACGAAGAAGACCTTGAACCAATCGATAGGACAGAAAAAGGGTATCAGAGAATTGAAGTGACCGATAAAATCAGGGAATTTAATGTTTCGGGGGGTAGGGTCTGGGCGTATCAGGCCATGCCGGAATTTACAGAGACCCCAAAGACCGAGAACCCTCAAAATTACGCCGTAGCAAAATTATATCTTGATTTCCTGGAAGCTGGGTTTTCTGAATTGGGAGATTTATACAGGGAAGAATTTTATGAAACTACCTTACCCATACCAGAACAAATTGTGTTGCGTTGTGCGATGGTATCGCCTAATGATCACGAAGATGATCCGAATGACGAATAGATAATCCTCAGTAGCAGAAGCAACAGCATAATTCGTTAACCATAACTGCTTACAACACCATAGGAAAACCGATAAAAATCAATACAACATGGAAGATCAAACGAAGCCTGAAGTACGCTATGGGGGTATCCTCTTAAGTGTAGGGGCATTAATTACAATACTCTGTATACTGCTGGAAGTTAATGCCGGTTGGGCATCATTATTCATAGAAATGGAACGAACGAATTATGAAGCAGGTAAATTCTTATTTGAGAACTGGGATGAAATGAATGGGATCTGGACCGGGGCCCTGATCGGAAACGTATTTTTTACGATCGCTTCGGTTTTATTGATGAAAAATGCTACCAAAATCGGATGGTTCCCTTCAAGTCTTTTTTGGTCCATCTTCTTTATTGGTAGTTGGTTGCTTATCCTCTCGTTTGGCATTAGTCTCGGAAGCTATTACCCTGCACTGGATGTCATTGACAACCATCCCTATGTTTTTGACACTATACGCGGTTGCCCTTTATCTTTTTGATTATGGTGCGTTATTTCAGTTAAGTGTATTAATCATCTATTTCCAGCAAGGATTTAGTACGATGGGCATTGTACCCCGATGGTACGCTATCCTTACATTAGTGTTGTTAGCCGGGGCATTTGTACTGGGTATTTCCGGTATAGTTTCATTCACTGTCTTCGCAATTGTATGTTTTCTTGTCCCCTTATTGTTAGGAATAGGTTACTTAAGAGAAACAGTAAATGAAATAGGGCAATGATGGAGGAAAGAACGAACTAAAGGAACTAACGTACTTCAAAACAGCGCTGCGTTAAAAAGAACGTTTCCCAACAAACTTCAAATAGGACGTGATAAGGGGCTAGATTCCTTTTTTAAAGACATTTAAGAAATCGTTTTTGATTAGGATACAATGTATTTCAATTGCTATATTTAAATACGAAGGACAACCTGTAACAAAACCTAAATTGCATTAAAACCCCGTTTAGCCAGGCCTTCGCGTGTAATCTGAGTTGTATGAAAAAGAGAATTGTACATTTTGAAATAGGATGTAGTGATATTGAGAAAACGTCTGATTTTTATAGCACAGTTTTTGGTTGGAAATTAAATAAGCATGGGAATTCAGCGGTAATTGACACCGGAAAAGAAGACCTTTTAAGTGGGCATATTAATCAATTAGGACCAGATGACCCCCAAAATTATGTAACCGTTTATATTGAAACCGACTCCTTGCATTCTGACCTGGAAGCCATTACATCCAACGGTGGAGCGCTCGTGGTACAACCAATTCAACTTCCTGATGGCAGAACGTTTGCTTGGTTTAAAGATATCGCAGGAAATATAATCGGACTAATTACACCGAAATAGCGTGATACGTTCGGAAATAAAAACGAATACTCATAAGGGTAGCAGTTTAGTGCCCGTTTTGGCCCTTGCTCAGACCGGCATCGGGCAGGCCGTTACCGATCTGTCCGGGTGGTCTGTACCCGCTACTAGCATTTTGGATGGCCTTCAAAATTACCAGTGTGGGCGTTGCGTTTTACGCTTTGGATTTTCCCAATAGTATAGCATAGAACCAGTAGGAAAGATTATTTAGTACTACATAGTGCATTCAACATTGAAAAAAATTCGATTTCTACTAATTTTTGTTTTTCTAGCAATTTATCAGGCAATCGCTCAGGATAAACAGCTAACCATAACCGGTAAACTCCGAGATTCAAAAAGCAATGAACCCTTGCCATTTGCCTCCATTTATGTGAAAGGGACCACCATAGGAACAGTTTCCAATACGGAAGGTGCATTCGTATTTCATGTGCCCGAGGAGTTCAAAAAGGACACCATTGTTGTGTCAATGATTGGCTACAGCTCTGTTCGTAAAGCAATTCCTGATTTTGAAAAAAATGAACGTATTGCGCTTGAGGAGCGTATTTTTATGCTTAATGAAGTTGTTGTTACGGATGAAAAACCACTTACGGCAAAAGAAATTGTTAAAAAAGCGTATCGGTTAATTCCCGTAAATTATCCTTCCAGGCCCTATATTTTGGAAGGATTTGTACGTGACCTTCAAAACGAAGACAGTGTCTATGTGGAATTGCTGGAATACGCTATTAAGTTGCGCTACAGGTCCAATACTGTGAAACGGGAACCTCACATTGAATTGGTGGAATTAAAGCAAAGTTATGTGACGGAAAAGCATCCTTGGAATGCTCAATGGGAGCGGAAGAATTCAATTATGGACCTGGTGGAAGATGATTTTATACGATTCGATTATGGTCCAATCAAAGCCAAAAACAAATGGAAATATGAAATTGAATCCATAGTACCCTTTGGTGATAAACTGGTCTACAAAATCAATGCGATAGATAAACCCTTCTACACTGCTCAGTTTTTCATAGATAGCGATAGCTATGCCTTTGTACGAATAGACTATTCCAGAGCATCTCGCAACAAAAGGTACTACAAACGGAGACTCGCTAGCGGGCAACAGGAGAAGTCGTACAACCTGGTTTTTGAATATCAGGAATACCGTGGAAAATGGTATTTGAAGTATCAAAAAGAGGAAGATGTGTGGGAGATATTTAAAGGACCGGAGAGTAATAAATTGATCTTTACAAAGTATCCAAAGAAAGAACTATTTGTTAATAAAGTGATCACTGAGGCCATAGAAGCGTACCCCTTTACTAATAATTTAAGTCCAAGTAAAAGTGTAGAGCGCCAGGCGAAGCCCTACAATCCCAATTTTTGGAAACGCTACAACTTTCCCCTACAAACAAAGGAACAAAGTAAGATTGAAGAATATCTACGAGAAGCTAAGATCGAATTAGAGGAATGATAAGCGGTATATCGTATCCCTTGGCGCAGGAGAAATGATCAAATATCTTGACTATTTTTACAGTGCTTAGCCCATGATCACTCTGATGCTGTATTGCCGGTAGAAGCAGATAACATGGTTTGCATTGCAGTTGGATTTTATCTTAAGAAGTAATTTCATTAACGACATAAAGTGCGCAAAGGACGTGGCTATAATTCATCGGGAAACGAGGCTCTGCAGGAACAAGATCCTACCGGCTGGCCGGGCGGGATCGTTATAGCCAATTAGATGTATTCATGTGATAACAGACTTCAAAAACTAATGTATGCAGAAATGAATAGATTACCACCGATCATTTGCTTGATTTTTATTTCACTATCCAGCTACGCACAACTAAAATTTGAAAAAGAAGAACGCATTAAACAGGAGGATGTTCCGGTGGGTGCTGTCCGTTTTGTGGATTCAATGCAATTATCTGGTAGAATAAAATGGTTCAAAGAAATTGGATATAACAAAATATCGTACGAGGCCAAAACAAAACATCAGGGCAAACGATTAAGTATTGAATTCTCGGAAGAGGGCATTTTTGAGGATGCTGAAGTTGAAATCAAATCCGCTGAGATTACACAAGTCGCCTTCAAGAAAATTTCCGACTATCTGCAAGAGGCACATGCTAAATTTAAAATCAATAAGGTACAAATACAATACTCAGGAGATACCCATTGTATTCTGAATTACTTTTTAAGGGAAGCGGATGAAAAAAGCTTGACAATCAACTACGAGATCGTTATTACCACCAAAACCGATGGTGCCTTTGTTATGTACGAATATTTATTTGGTAAAAACGGAGTGTTAATACAAAAGTCGAGAGTTACATCTCGCATGACCGATAATCTTGAATTCTAATCTTAAGCATTCGCTTTTTGCCCTGTTGCTATTGGCTGTACTATCTGGATCCATTCGGGCTCAGAACGTAAATACCTATGGATTTTTGCCTACGGTTAATGTTAACGCCAAATTACCTAAAGACTGGTTTACTAACCTTAAGATAGAATCGAGGCAGGAGATCTATCAGGATGACTTTGACTATTCCTACCTACGTACGGATTTGTTATTCGTAGCAGGTAAAAAGTTGGGATTTAGCACCAAACTAGCTGTAGGATATCAGGTTATTTTTGAAAACCAGGGGGGCGTTAATCATAGGTTTATACAACAAATACATAATTTGAAAAAGTATCGAACCTTTATCCTTAATCATAGATTTCAGGCGGATCAAACCTTTAGTAGTAACGCGGATACCGAGTATCGAATACGATATAGGCTATCTACGGAGATTCCACTTAATGGTCAAACTTTGGATGCCAACGAGCTCTATTTAAAAGTTAGTAATGAATATCTGAACGCGGTACAGCATAGTGAATATGATTTAGAAATACGGGTTGCCGCATTTGTCGGCTACGTTTTCTCACCAAAAACAAAACTTGAAATAGGATTTGATAACCGAGTGGACGCTTTTATTGATGACCGTTTAAGAAATCGTTTTTGGTTAGGACTAAATATATTTCAATCCTTGTAGTTAACTACTACGAATTAGCTAAAACAAAACCGAAATACTGGTAAAACAGGATGTAGATAAACCGTTACCCGCAATTCCAGTAAACTCTGATTATTTTATACAACCAAGTTTTCTTTTAACAGTAGATTTTGCTAGCTTAGATAGCTGATAACCAATATCCAATCAAGTTATGAGAACAGCTATCCTTGGTGTACTAACAAGTATCCTTTTACTGCCCTTTCAAATGCCTGCTCAGCAGCTTTCGAAGAAGCAGATGAATCAATTGAAATTCCGACATATCGGCCCTGTTGGCAACCGGATTATTTCAGTGACCGGTGTTGCAGGAGATCCTATGACCTACTATGTGGGTGCGGCTTCGGGAGGCATTTGGAAAACGGTGGATGGTGGTATAAACTGGAAACCTGTTTTTGACAAGCAACACGTGCATTCGATAGGAGCACTTGCTTTAGCCCCTAGCGAACCGGAGGTAGTGTACGCCGGAACGGGAGAGTCTTTCATTCGATCCAATGTTTCCATTGGCAATGGGGTTTGGCGCTCGACCGATGGCGGTGCCACCTGGACGCATCTCGGATTGGCGAATACAGGAAGGATAAGTAGAATACTGGTACATCCCATGAATCCTGACGTGGCCTATGTAGCTGCGCTGGGGCATGGCTATACACCGCAACAGGAACGCGGTATCTACAAGACTATTGATGGAGGTAAAACCTGGAAGCAGGTACTGCATGTGGATAAAGGGACAGGCGCTTCAGATCTGGTAATGGATCCTTTTAATCCTCGGATTCTCTTTGCTGGAATGTGGTCGCTGGAAATTCGTCCCTGGACACGTAAAAGCGGGGGTCCTGGAGGTGGTATCTACCGCTCTCTGGATGGTGGGGAAACCTGGGAAAAATTAAAGGACAAAGGATTGCCAAAAGGAGAAGTAGGTAAGATTGCCTTAGCCATGACACCCGCGCAGCAAGGTAGACTCTATGCTTTGATTGAAACGGGAGATGGCATACCACTGGATGGTGAACCCACGAATACCGGAGAATTATGGCGTTCGGAAAACAGGGGAACCACCTTTTCTCTCGTAAATTCAGATCGAGATTTGACCGGACGTGGGGCGTACTATACAAGATGCACAGCCTCCCCGGATAACCCTAATGAAATTTACTTCTTCTCCGCAGCGTACGCCACCAGTATTGATGGTGGTAAAACTGCAACGATAGCGGCACCGGGAACAGCACCCAACTGGGATCATCACGAGATGTGGGTGGATCCCACGAATGGGAAACGACAGATCGTTGTAGGGGATGGTGGACTTTCTATTAGCCATAACCGGGGGAAATCCTGGTATAGAGTGCAATTACCAGTGGCCCAACTGTATCACGTCACCACGGATACAGCTATACCGTACAACGTACTCACAAACAGGCAGGATGGCCCCTCGATGAAAGGTCCCAGCAGAAGTCGTATGCAAAGTTTTTTTGGCGGGTTTATTCCTACGGGGAAATGGCATGATGTAGGTGGTGGCGAAAGTGGTTTTGCTACTGCGGACCCTACGGACCCCAATATTGTTTGGTCCAGTGCATCGGGATTTGGTGCTTTGGGAGGTGTAGTTACACGGTACAATGAGGAAAACGGACAATTCAGACAAGTAGAGGTATGGCCGGAGTTGACAGCGGGGATGCCTGCTGCAGACGTCAAATATCGATTCCAGTGGACGTTCCCTCTACTCATTTCCCCCCATGATAACACTACCGTCTATGTGGCCAGCCAGTACGTACATCGTACGACAAATGGTGGGCAAAGCTGGGAAATCGTAAGCCCGGATCTTAGCCTTAACGACCTGAGTAAGCAACAGTTTTCGGGAGGATTAACGGGTGACAATATCGGTGTGGAATACGCCAATGTGATCTATGCACTGGAGGAGTCTCCATTGAAGCAAGGCCTGCTATGGGCAGGTACCAATGACGGTCTGGTGCATATTAGCCAGGACAATGGTGCCAACTGGACCAATTTGACCGCAAAGATCCCCGCAATGCCAGAATATGGTGCGGTGCGCAATATTGAAGCTTCTCAGCATGAGGAGGGCACGGTCTATATAGCGGTAGATGCACATGAGATGGGCGACTTTGCCCCTTATGTATACAAGAGTACCGATTATGGGAAGAGCTGGACTAAAATCACAACTGGGATCGAATCCGGCCCGTTGAGCTACTGTCGTATGATCAAAGAAGATCCGGTGAATCCCAATCTACTGTATTTAGGTACCGAAAATGCCTTGTACTTCTCCCTGGATAAGGGGGCTAATTGGCAATCCCTTATGACCAACCTACCATCAAGTCCAATGTATTGGATGGATATTCCAACACATTTTAATGATCTGGTAGTTGGTACCTATGGTCGTGGCATCTGGATTCTTGATGATTTGACACCACTGCAGCAATTCACAGATGAAGTGAAAAATTCCGCACTCCACTTATTCGACCCTAAAGATGCTTATCGACTGCAACCGGTATCAATGGTGATGCAGTTCTTCAAAGAAGCTTCTTTTGGTGATGATCCACCTGCTGGCACATCGCTTCATTATTGGCAATCCGGGGAAGTAAAGGACAGTGTTTCCTTAGTAATTGCCAATGAGAACGGAGACACTATACGAACCCTTAAACATAAAGGTAAACCCGGTATTAATCGAGTATGGTGGGACTTTAAAGAAGATCCAAGTACCTCCCTCGTTTTACGGACCAAACCTATGTATGCTTCCTGGGTGCAATTATCAGAAAAAAGGACCCGAAAGTCGCTGGTACCGCCGATGTCCTTACTTGCTAGTCCGGGAACCTACACGGTGCGTCTTAACGTAGGGGATGAGGTGCAAACGCAAAGCTTTGCTTTACTGAAAGACCCGAATACAGAAGGGGATCTTAGTGACATAAAAGCGCAAAAGCAGCTTCTAGACAAGATATGGTTGGATTATGAGGCAATTTCCAAAACAGTAAACGAGGCCGAAAAACTACGACGACAACTGAAAGATATGCTTCCGCTGCTCGACGGCGATAGGGCGGATCAGGTGAAAGCACTCGATAGTATGGCCACAGCATTAGAGAATAAGATGATCCAGCTAAAGCATACGGGCAAGGGGCAGGATCCGATTCGATTGCCTGGCATGCTCATGGAGAAATTGAATTACCTGTCATCTACCGTTGCTGTTGCGGACTTCAAACCGGCAGATCAGTATGTTCAAGTATATGAGAAACTTCATGCAGAGTGGCAAGCAGTTAAAAAAGCTTGGAACCAATTTAAAACAGAGGAAATCACAGTCTTTCAGAACACAATGCAAAGTAATGCTGTAGGCCCATTGATCATCGGTACAGAGGAGTAGGGAGCGTTGCTAGTTTCTATCGTAAAATAGAAAGATATTGCAGCGGAGCTGCTACTTCCTAATCATTTCCAAGGTGTACAGGAGGTTAAAATGGGATCGTGTTACTCTGGAAATTTTTTATGGAAAGCGAGATGTGCTTCTCTTGGTTGGTAGTTGGATAGGAGCACTTTGCGCCATCGGAGACAAATCAATGCCGTACCGCTGTACAGAATACGCCATACTAGACATTTCTGGCGGCCATTTCTAGGGGTGGTTTTCGCCTTAGTGAAGTGTGGTATTTATAGGTAAGCGACACCTACAGCCGGCAAGGACGTACTGTCCTACCCAACGGTAGACAAGTAGCTGCCCTGCCTACCGGCAGGCAAGAATTCCTTAACTTCAACTTTTAACTTTACCTTATCAATAATGAAAAAAATTTTAGCACTAACCCTTTCTAACATTCTACTACTAACGATTGGCTTTAGCCAATCTAAAGTAATGACACCGAAGCAGCTAATTGAATTGAATAGAGTGGCCGCTGTGGGATTGAGTGATGATGGGAAGCAGGTGATCTATAAGACATCAACCTTTGATTTAAAAACAAATACGCGCTCAAGTAAAACCTATTCCGTTGCTGTTCAGGGCGGTGATCTAAAACCTTTGGAGGAAGTAGGGAAGCAAGTAAAAAATAAAAATATATCCCCGGATGGGAAATGGAAGTTGATGGCTAAGGAAGTGAAAGTACAGAAAGTAAGCGGCACAGATCACTATAATGATGTGCCCAGCTCCAATGTTTTCATATACGATCAACTCAACTACAGACACTGGGACACTTGGGAAGATGGGTCCTACAGCCATCTGTTCTTACAATCTGCAACCGATACCTTGGATAAGGGAATTGACTTGATGGAAGGGAAACCCTTCGATTGCCCTCAGAAACCCTTCGGTGGTGATGAAGATTACATATGGAGTCCTGATGCTAAAAAAGTGGTCTACGTCACAAAAAAAGTCGCAGGTACCGAATATGCTGTCAGTACGAATTCAGATATCTATGCCTATGACATAGCAACACAACAAACCACAAATCTTACCGAGAATAACAAGGGGTATGATACCCATCCTGCATTTTCGTCGAAAGGTACTCTCGCTTGGTTACAAATGGAAAGAGATGGTTATGAATCCGATAAAAATGATATAATCGTTAGGCTAGCTGATGGCGATCTGAACCTTACTAAGGATTGGGATGGTACGGTCTATGGGTTTATTTGGAGTGCCGATGGATCAAAGATCTATTACAACGCTCCGATTGGTGGAACAGTCCATGTCTTTCAAATCGATGTTCCCGACAGTAAAAACACCAAGTCAAAACCCCAACAAATCTCTGAAGGCCAATTTGATGTAAATGGAATAATAGGGCAAAGTGGGCGGCATTTAATTGTGTATCGAAGAGACATGAATCACGCGACCGAGATCTATAATTTGGCTATCGCAACTGGGGAAATGAAACAATTGTCTGCAGCAAATGATGAAATATATAAGGACATCAAAATGTCTAGAATAGAGAAGCGAATTGTTAGAACAACGGATGGAAAAGACATGGTGACCTGGGTGATCTATCCACCGGATTTTGATCCTGCCAAAAAGTATCCTACGCTGCTGTATTGTCAAGGAGGACCTCAAGGTGCGCTTTCTCAGTTTTATTCGTTCCGATGGAACTTTCAATTGATGGCTGCCAATGGTTATATTGTTGTAGCCCCGAACAGAAGAGGCATGCCAGGCTTTGGTGTTGAATGGAACGAACAAATCTCAAAGGACTATGGCGGACAAAATATGAAGGATTATCTCGCTGCGATTGATGCCGTTGCCAAAGAACCTTATGTGGATACGGATAGACTGGGTTGTGTTGGAGCAAGTTATGGAGGATATTCTGTTTTTTATTTGGCTTCAAGGCACGAAGGTAGATTTAAGTCCTTTATTTCCCATGATGGTATTTTCAATTGGAGATCTATGTATGGGACTACCGAAGAATTGTTTTTTGTGAATTGGGATCTCGGGGGGCCGTATTGGGAGAAAGAAAATACGGCTGCTGAAAAGGCGTATACCGATTTTAATCCAATTAATTTTGTTGACAAATGGGATACCCCAATCTTAATTATTCAAGGGGGCAAAGATTTTAGGGTACCCATTGGACAGGGGTTAGAAGCCTTTCAAGCTGCGCAATTACAAGGAATACATTCAAGATTATTGTATTTCCCCGACGAAAATCACTGGGTACTTTCTGCGCAGAACAGCTTAGTCTGGCAAAGGGAATTCTATAAATGGTTAGATGAGACTTTGAATACGACTGAAGTAACTGGCAATTAGGGCTGCTACCGGTCTGTTGTGATTGGTTAATTTCAAATCCGGAGACGATAAAGTAGCCAAATTTGATATACCAGGAAGTAGATCACATTTCAAAACTACCAGAAATAATGGCGTAGGCTTTTCATGATAAAAAAAATAAATAATGGAAGAACCTGAGACGAAAGAACATCTTGCGTTTTTAGCGTATGTTTATCAATTAAATGAGGGTGCTGATCTCAAAGAGGCATTCAAACGTAGTTTGATAGCGATCAATACTATTGATATAGCTCAATTCCAAAGAATTGGTTTAAAAACGTATCAAAAGGATAAGTGGTCCATTCATAAAATTTTACAGCATCTTATTGATTGGGAAAGAATTTGGTGTTTTAGAGCTATAATTTTTGCGCGTGGAGAAGGAACCATACCGGATGCTCATGATCAGGAAATAATGGGCAAAAATTCAAATGCAGATGAACTTTCAATTACACAGTTGGTGGATGAACTTCGAATTGTACGTCAATCAACAATAATGATGTTCGAATCTTTTACCCCTAAAATACTGGAAACAAATTGTAAATTTTTTGAATACGAAATGCCTCTTTTTGCAATTGGGCTTACCATTACTGCCCATCAAATACATCATTTTAATAGTATTGAAGAACGCTATGTTCCATTGGATAGATAGCCAATACGTTTTTATCTAAGGGAAAATAGCAGCTAGTAAGCCTCCGCCTTAGCTTCAATAGAGGCCTATCTTCCCCAGATCCTTATAATTATCGGAACAAGATGAGGGTAATGCTAAGAACATTAGCAGCAAAGCGAACAGTGAAACCAATCATACAACCTTAGAGACAAATCAGAATAAAATGAGATCCGCAATAGTAGTAGTTGTTTTTTCGATACTAAGCTTTGGCTGTAAATCGCAAACACGGCTATCTCGAATTGAAATTGTTGTACCCACTGTAGAACAAGAAGCTACTTCAATTTGGAGAACAATCAATGACATTACTTTTTTTGAAAAACAGGGCTATACTATTAATCTACCCAAGGATGCTTTGATGGATACATTGATCGCCAAGTCTAAAAACGGGACTTTTGGAAATGAAGACTTTCCTATAATCCATACCCTTGTCGAAAACAAAGTGTTCAACCCGAAAAACTATGAAAAAGCGACACAAAAAGTAGCGGATCAGATTGACCTTATAAACGATATGGTTCATGAAATAGATGCGAAGCGAGATCAATGGGATTGGAAATTTAAGATGTTTGATACCTATAAAGTAGTTTTTACATTATACGGGACAGGTGGTAGTTATGACCCCGAAGAAGGAACGATAACTTTATTAACGAATGAAAATGGTGGATTTGTGAAATACAAAAACCCTGCCTACACTATAATTCACGAAATCACTCATATGGGAATGGAGTATTCGATTGTTCGTAAATTCAACCTTCCTCACGGAGTAAAGGAAAGGATAGTAGACACTTTTGTAGTGCTACTGTTCCAGGAAAGATTACCAGAATACAAGATCCAAAATATGGGAGACGCGAATATTAACAGGTATTTGAATACGAAAAGAGATATTGGATCTCTCAACGCAATAGTTTCCGAATTTGTGAAGAAATGATTCGCCAGCACATTGGCTATAAAAGGCCGGTTTACCAAGGGAGCGAGTCGCTGTAATTCAATCAACAATGGTTTAGGATTTGCTTGGTTTTAACAGCCTCCGCAGGGGTAGCTATATACCCAAGCCCAGGTTAACGCTAGTAGGTTCCTGCACTGG
The DNA here is from genome assembly GCA_038750505.1 of Bacteroidota bacterium. Taxonomy (GTDB): domain Bacteria; phylum Bacteroidota; class Bacteroidia; order Flavobacteriales; family Flavobacteriaceae; genus Croceivirga. Next base: position 86,344 of record JBCDHD010000009.1, read on the forward strand.
TACCAGTAAGCAAAAAGCCCGTGAGGGATAAGGTGACTAAAAAGAACCAATAGGTAACGATCAAAATTGGATTTAGACCTGAATTTAGCTAACTAAAAACTCATGTTGTTCTGTTATACAAGGATCACCCACCGGCCTGTTTTCGAATTTCTTGTCTGTGGGCAAGTCCCCAGTCGGCAAGATTACTAATTACAGGAACTAGATTTTCGCAATACTCCGTCAATTCATAACGCACGGATACTGGTCGGGTGTCCAAAACCGTTCTTTTTATAAGCAAGTTCGTCTCCATCTCTTTTAATTCTCTGCTCAACATCTTTCCGGAAATCCCCTCTACAACTTCCAACAAATCGGAATAGCGCTTTCCACCAAAATAAAGGGCCACAAGAATATGCATCTTCCATTTGCCACCTAATACGTACATCGTGTCAGCAATTGCGCGAATCTTATAAATACAAGCTTCCATTTTTTCCTTGTCTGCAGTCATACCAAGTTCCTTAGTTACCTCAATGTTACTGTTACTTTTAATCACTTAATGACAAAAGTATATAAAAACCCAAGATATTTGTTGAAACAAAACATCAAAAAATGAAAATATCGAATAACACCATCTACTGGATCTTTACGGTCGTATTATCTGCCTTGGTAATGACGTCTGTTGTTAGGTATATATTGGACTTAGAAACATTTATGTCAAATTTCGAGAAATTGGGATATAACGGGCGTATTGTGATCCCCCTTGCTGCCGCCAAAATATTGGGAATACTGGCTATACTAAGCAAAACAACTAACTTTCTTAAGGAATGGGCGTATGCTGGATTTTTCTTTAATTTCCTATTGGCCTTAGAAGCACACATTGCAAGTAATGACGGGTATTATATTGGTCCAATAGTAGCACTGGCCGTATTAACTGGCTCATATGTTTTTTATCACAATAGATACAAGGATAAAACGGAGCAACTACCGGAATAAAACATACGAATGTCCACTAGGTAAGCAGTGCTATTGGATAGCTTTATGATACTCAACACAGAAGAAGGGATTTACCAATTGAACCGATCAACTACCCCTCCACTATCAAATATCTACAGCCCAACAAGGAAGTGATTACAGACGCAAGGCTATTCTTAAGGGGTGTTCCTGATCTTAACTACCAAGGGAAAGAATAGCTGCAAACTGTAGTAATTATATTTCATACTGTTCTCCTTTCGCTGCTAATTTTAGTTAAATGAAGTGCCTAACGCCAACCTGCCTGGCAACCGAATACAACAGTGCCTGCCTTCTCCTAAAGCGGATAGGAAGCCACTTCGTAAGTAAGTAGTATGGCCCAAATTCAGTTACCCGGTAGAAATGAACAAGAAATGAGTGAAATCGTTTTAAAAGGAATACCGACCTTTAGAATTCTATTTAGATGTAAATCGCAGCGTATCCAAAATTGAACTATCCGAACGTAAAAAAACCGATAGGCAAACGATCCAGATGGAAATTGAAGATTCTTTTGGAAATTTGTTGCGATTTAATGAAACCCTTATGGTATAGAAAGTCAGTACAAGCTGTACAAGTGATAACCCTACCTATGCCAGACTTTTTGTAGTAATGAATAGACTCAAAATAACGGTAGTATGTGCAATCAGCTTTTTGAGCTGTAAAAATCAAAACGAAGAAGCAAAAAGGCAGTTTTTAACCGAGAAGATTCCCGATAGCGTCCCAATTGTATTTAACAATGCGATACTTCCGGACAATACGATCATTCACAAAGGCATATTTAGTCCCGATTTAAAAACCTATTATTATACGGTTTCGGATAAAGATTTCACGAATTTTGACATCTACTATATCCGCAAATTAGAGCGGGAATGGTCCGCCCCTAGGACGGCTTTTTTTAATAGCATTTATGACGACCATGGGATGAGCTTTGCCCCGGATGGAAATACCGTGTATTTCAGTTCAACCCGTCCTGTTCCTATCCGGAGCATGCCTCAAACCTGGCACATTTGGAAATCAGATAAAGTAAATGGTGCATGGACCACACCGGTTTTTGTCGATATTCCGAATTTGAGAGATAAACTGGTATCTCACCCGATCATTACAAATGCCGGATCGCTCTATTTTCATGCCAGTAATTTAGACTATAGCGAAATGGATATCTATTTTGCCAAGGGGGTGAATAATACATTTCAGAAGGCAGAAAGAGTGCTAATAGCGCTGGTCCCAGACGTTGGAAAATGTACACCTTATGTTGCACCGGACGAAGACTTTCTTGTTTTTGCAACCATTGGAAATCAACTAGATCTATGGGTAAGCTTTAATGATGGACAGGGTAATTGGACAAAAACAAAACGTTTTAGCGATAAAATAAATACTTTAGGACAAGGAAACCCATCGATAACCCCGGACAAAAAGTTCCTATTTTTCACAACAGGAGCGTACCAAGAGAAGAAGTGGAACGTAAAATGGGTCAATATCGAGTCAGAATTACAAAAGAACTGATAATGTCCGGGTTTAACCGGCCTAATTCGGGCTTTCAAAAATCAGTATTGTATACCTTTCAACTATGAACACTAATCTCAGCGATACAATCATCATCGTAACTGGTGCCAGCAAGGGCATTGGTGCCGGAATAGCAAAAGAATTAGCTCAGGAAGGCGCTACGCTTATTCTTATTGCCCGTAATCTTAAACAGCTCAAGGTAGTACAGGAAACCATAGAACAGGAGGGAGGCAGGGCGTACCCATTTCAACTGGATATCACTTCAGTTACCGAAATTACCCGGGTGTTCAAGACGATCTATGACCAATTTGGTAAAATAGATGTTCTTATCAACAATGCGGGCTTAGGCTTTAATCATGCCGCACTTGAAGTTGAAGAAGCAGATTGGGACAGCATGATGAACGTAAATCTAAAGGGCTTGTTCTTTTGTGCCCAACAAGCAGGAAGATATATGCTTGAAAAGGGGTATGGTCGCATTATCAATATGAGTTCTCAAGCAAGTTTGGTGGCCATTAAAGCGCATGCGGTGTATTGTGCCTCCAAAGGGGGAGTTAATGCTGTTACAAAGGTATTGGCTCTGGAGTGGGCGGATAAAGGGGTTACCGTAAATGGAATTTCTCCTACATTTACCTACACACCTGGGACAGCGGAACGTTTGGATAACCCGGAATATCTAGCAGGTGTATTGCAACGTATACCCGTTGGAAAAGTGGCTGCAATTGCTGATATTACAGCAGCTATTCGGTATTTAATCGGTCCTAACGCTGGTATGGTTACCGGGTCTAATTTGGTGATCGACGGAGGCTGGACGATCCAGTAATACAATCCGAACCGTATCCAATAATTTGGTTTGCTTTTATATTTTTTAGGAATGTATGATCCCTAGTTGAAGACAGGGAAGACCTGACCGAAAGTGCTGTCCCGTGTTGGTGAGAATCCTACTCATTGGGTTAAATAACCTTGGTACACAGGCAGGAACAAAGCGGTTAACATATATTATGAAAAAAAGATACCGATCTTATGATCAATGTTGCCAATTCTTAACGCTTGCTAGGCTAGGGATAATACAACTTTTGTTGCGTTAGCTTGGGATTAGACCGCATATACCGATCCCTAGAGAACAGGGCAGAGCAATTCCGAGGAAGAAACTACAGTTACTTTGTTCGAATATTTGAATTTACGGGGAATTGATGCAGAGGTGATTACTTTTACGCAAAACGCAGAATAGTATACTTCTTGTATTTCCCTGGCTTATGCATAGGTAAAAGCATAATCGTAATTACGAACCAGGAATACGTATCCGGTCTTTTAAACCTACATCTTTTTTTGAACGAATAGGCGCTACTTCAAAGTGCTATTATCCTTAATGGAAAATAAGTAATTTTAAATGGCCAGATTGTTTTCGCAATTCCGAAAAACATCCTAATGAAAAGAATTCTAATCGCACTACTGATTGTTGTCTCATGTATTGGTCATGCCCAAAATCCTGAAAAATTTAATTTTGGATTTGAACGTCAACTTGAAAGAGAAACGCTTTCGGACGGTTGGTTTAAATGGGGAGATTATGAATTATCCGTAGACACAATTGCCTATTCGGGAAAGAAATCTGGAAGGATTACCTCGAATCAAAGAGGAAGCTCCTTTGGCAGTATCGCATACAAAATTCCAGCGAAATACACTGGTAAAACGATAACCCTGGAGGGGTTCATGAAAACCAAAAACGTAGAAAATGGATTTGCGGGTTTGTTGTTGCGAATTGATGGTAATGGGAATCCTTTGGTATTCGATAACATGCAAAGGCAAAATATTACAGGGACCAGGAATTGGAGGAAATATCGCATAACACTTGGTTATCCGGAAGAAGCAGAGAACATTTTTGTTGGAGGAATACTTTCCGGAAAAGGGGAAGCTTGGTTTGATCAATTCTCACTTTCCATAGATGGTAAAGATATCCAAACCCTAAAAGCGGTAGCGAAAAAATCAGAAAAAGCAAAACAGGATAATGCGTTTGATGAGGGGTCGTCAATTGTGTTAGCTAACCTGACAACAGCGGATATAGATAAGCTTGAATTATTGGGTAGAGTTTGGGGCTTCCTCAAATACCATCATCCTGAAGTTGCCAAAGGAAACTATAACTGGGACTATGAACTTTTTAGATTTTTGCCGAAATACACTAAGCTACAAGGTGATGAAAAAAGAGATAGTCTACTAATTGATTGGATTAATGCACTGGGTAAAATAGAAAAATGCACAAAATGTCTACTAACTGCTAAAAAAGTATTCATAAAACCAGATCTGGCGTGGATTTATGATCAAGATAAAGCACTGAAAAAAAAAATACGCTACGTTTACAACAATCGTTCGCAAGGTAAGCACTATTATATTGAAATGACCCCGAATGTGGGAAATCCAATTTTTAAAAATGAAGATCCATACCCAAACATGTCGTATCCTGATGATGGCTATAGACTACTAGCACTATACCGTTATTGGAATATAATACACTACTTTTTTCCTTATAAACACTTAATGGACAATGACTGGAATACAAAACTAAAGGAATATATTCCTGTTTTTCTTAATGCGAATGATGAATTGGCCTATGAGTTAGCCGTCATTAGAATTATCGGTGACATTCAGGATACGCACGCTAATCTTTGGGGCGGAGCGGACAAAGTTGAAATGTGGAAAGGTAAAAACTATCCTCCTGTTCACCTACGCTTTGTAGAAGACCAGTTAGTCGTAACAGATTATTACAATAAAGAGTTAAAAGAAGAAGTAGGATTGCATATTGGAGATGTTATCACAAAAATAAATGGTGTCGCAGTTGAACAGATCGTCGAACGAAAATCTCCGTATTATCCTGCCTCAAATGAAGCGGTGAGAAAAAGGGATATGGCTGTAGATCTTTTACGTTCAAACTTCAAAGTAAATGAAATAGAGATTGAAGCGGAAAATGCTGTACAACAAACCAAATCGATAGTACTATATCCAAAGGACAGCCTGGACATTTATCGGTGGTACAGAAGTAGTAAAGACAGGTCTTTTAAAATGTTAGATAACAATATTGGCTATGTTACCCTTCAGACTATAAAGGAAAATGACATTTTTGAAATAAAAGAAGATTTTAAAAACACAAGAGGGATCATAATTGACATCAGGAACTATCCTTCTACTTTTGTTCCCTTCAGTTTAGGTTCTTATTTTGTTTCCGATTCAACCCCATTTGTAAAATTTACGAACGGGAATATAAATAATCCTGGGGAATTTACTTTCACTAACAATGTAATGATCCCCACGCAAAGAAATAGGTACAAGGGAAAACTAGTTGTTTTGGTCAATGAGCTAACCCAAAGTCAAGCTGAATATACATCAATGGCATTTAGAGCGGGAGATAATACCACGATCATAGGAAGTACAACCGCGGGAGCAGACGGAAATATATCATCAATTATGCTCCCTGGAGGACTACGAACAATGATTTCGGGAATTGGAGTTAATTACCCTAACGGAGAAGAAACGCAAAGAATTGGAATTGTTCCGGACCTGGAAGTTAAACCAACAATTGAGGGGATTAAAAATGGAAAAGACGAATTACTTGAAAAAGCAATTGAACTAATACTAAAGGAATAGCACCTGCTGAGCGTACAGGCTGCAAACCTGACAGCTTAGATCGTTAGCAGTTCACATAAAACGGCACCTTTGAAAAAATACAAATTACTATTGCTTCTTTTTATTATGACCTCTGCCTGTAAAAACGATAGCAAGCTAATTGCGCCTGCTGCCGGGGGGCTACAAAATGAGGATACCCATGTCAGGATCTCAAGAGAAAAATATAAAAATCAATTGTATGGCTTTTGGTTAGGCCAGTGTATTGCTAATTGGACCGGATTGATAACAGAGATGGACAAAATAGGGAATATTGGGGAAATAAAAACAGGAGATTTTTACACCAGGGATGATTGGGGTAAACCTGATCTGCCTAGTATATGGGGGCAAGGTTTACCGAGTGAGGTTTCTCCAACTATTGAATTTGTTTTAAGAAAGACAAATGAAGTTTGGGGGGCAGATGACGACACAGATATTGAATATATGTACCAACATTTACTTTTTGTAAATCAGACAAGTGAGTTAACGGCGGAACAGATCCGAGAAGGTTGGTTAAAACATATTAAATCCGATGAAGAAAACTATCTATGGGTGTCGAATCAAAGGGCATTTGATCTGATGCAGGAGGGGGTTTTACCTCCTGAGACCGGAGATCCGAAGAACAACGAACATTATGAAATGATCGATGCCCAATTAACCACTGAGATATTTGGCCTGTTCTCACCTGCCAGACCAGATATCGCCAACAAAATTGCCCATCTCCCCATACAAACTATTGCCAGGGCGGAAGCGGAAGATATTTCAAAGTTTTATGTAAGCATGTATTCCTTGTCTTCAATGAATAGTCGGGAAACGATGCGTAAAAGAATTCTTTGGATGGCCAAAGAGGCCAGAAAAGTACTCCCCGACAGTACCTATCCGGCAAAAATGTATGATTATATCCAAAAATTATACAGCTCCGGAATACCGTGGGAACAAACCAGAGATTCGATTTATTATAAATATCAGGTCAAGGAAGACGATGGATATAACATTACCTCAAAGAACTTGTATTGTAATGGCTGTTTTGCAGCGGGGATAAATTTTGCAGCAAGTTTGGTGAGCCTGTTTTATGGAGAAGGAGATCTGAAAAAGACTATCAAAATTGGCACGCTTACAGGATGGGATTCGGATAATCCAACGGCAACTTGGGGTGGTTTAATAGGCTTTATGATTGGAAAGGATGGAATAGAAGAAACTTTTCACAGCACCCTCTCCAATCAATTTAATATTCACAGAACCAGACAAAATTTTCCTGTTGAAGGGAACGATACTTTTGAGAATATGGCCCTAAAGGGACTAACTGTTGTTGATAATGTGGTAAAAAATGAAATAGGTGGAACAATCGATCCCGAAGGAAATGTATGGATTATCCCTTTACAAAAAGTAAATGAATGAAGACAGAAGCTGCTACCACGTTCTCCAGGTTATGTCTACGCTTCTCGGCTTATGCAGCATCTAACCACCCGGTCCATAACATCCACTTTTCAATAGGAATGCAAGCCTCTGTTGTTATATGACATAAAAACAAAAACCATGAAAAAAATAAGCGTACTTATCCTCCTTCTCGCCACGGCCGCTTGGCAATGCAAACAAAGCGAGACCGAACCTCTTAAAAAGGTCACCATAGAAAAACAATCCAATGAAGGGGTTGTTGCAGCCAATGGTATGGTGGTCACTGCACATCCTATCGCTACAAGCATTGGATTGGATGTTTTAAAAAAAGGAGGTAATGCTTTTGATGCGGCTGTAGCTGTGAAATACGCACTCGCCGTTGTGTTGCCCAAAGCTGGTAATTTAGGTGGAGGAGGCTATATGGTGTACAGAACGGCTAATGGTAAAAAGGGAGCACTCGATTTTAGGGAAACCGCACCGGCGGCAGCAAGTCGGGATATGTTTATCGACGCCAAGACAGACACGGTTTTAAAAACAAAAGCCTTGCTCGGGCATCTGGCAGCCTGTACTCCAGGAACGGTGGACGGTATGGATAAGATCTATAAAAAATTCTGTGTACTGCCATTTGATTCCTTGATACAGCCGGCCATAGACGTTGCAAAAAACGGCTATGCCATTTCGGAGTATGACGCCTGGACATTCAATCGATCCCAAAAGCAATTTCGGCAAGTCAACGATTCTTCAATGCTCTTTATCAAGAGGGAACCATGGGAGGAAGGTGATGCTATCGTACAAGCGGATTTGGCCAAAACATTAGAACGGATAAGAGACAATGGGAGAGATGGTTTTTACAAAGGCCAAACTGCAAAATATATAGTTGATGAAATGAATTCCGGAGGCGGTATTTTAACAAAAGCAGATTTGGAAGACTACCGCGCTGTATGGCGCGAGCCGATTGAAGGGAAATACAGAGATTCCTTCAATATCATATCCATGCCACCTTCATCAAGCGGTGGAATAATTATTGTGCAATTGTTGAAAGGATCTAATGCCTATGACTTTAAGAAAATGGGGCATAATACTCCGGAAACGGTGCATGTGATGACCGAATTACAGCGCAGGGCGTATGCGGATAGAGCAGAACATATGGGAGATTTGGATTTCTATGAGGTGCCTATTGCGATGCTATTGGATGAGGAATATATCGCCAATCGCAATGCTTCGATAACTATGGAAAAAGCAACACCCTCAGCAGCGATTAAGGCCGGGGAAGTGGATCGTATTGAAAGCCTTGAAACCACCCACTTTTCCATAGTGGATAAAGATGGGAATGCCGTTTCCATTACCACCACCTTAGTGGGGTATTTTGGGTGCAAAGTATTGGTGGATAATGCAGGGTTCTTTTTAAACAATGAGATGAATAACTTTAGTTTAAAACCCGGATTCCCTAATATTTTTGGTCTTATAGGCGGAGAAGCGAATGCCATTGCCCCCGGAAAACGGATGTTGAGTAGTATGAGTCCGACCATAGTGGAAAAAAACGGCGCGTTGTTTATGATTTTGGGGACTCCCGGGGGTTCAACAATTATTAATGTGAACTACCAAAATATCGTCAATGTCATCGACCACGGCATGACCATGCAGGAAGCTGTTGATGCCAAAAAACATCATTCCCAATGGCTACCCGATACCATCGTCTTGGAAGAAGGCACCTTGGATAGCTTAACCCTCGTAAAATTAGAAGCGCTTGGGCATACTTCCTTTAGAGTGGTTGAACAGCTAGGGCGAACCGAGGCTATTTTGGTACGACCAGACGGTTCCTATGAAGGTGCTGCCGATAACAAACGCACCGGTGATGCGGTTGCGGAAGGTTATTAATAGGGGCTTAAGCCAACATGATGCTATTCCCGTTGCCATCCTTACTACTGTTTTTCTTTAAAAACCTAAGTAATGGTATCGAACACTAGTGTCATGGCCCTGAAAGGTAGCAATGAACTTAAATAAATCACAGAGCATAAATGTCAGATGTATACTTCATAGTCTCAGGCATCGGAGCAATTCAATGCGTTTTATTTATGTTGCTTCTTTTGATAAAAAAGAACAAAAGACGCCCTGAATATGTTTTATTGTTTTGGTTTTTCGTTTTTTTTATTCACCTGATAGTCGGGATAACCAAGGCGGTGCACTCAACGCGTATCACCGAAATATTTATCATGACTATCGGGCTTTTACACGGTCCCTTATTTTTTGTTTACGCAAAAACAATATTTCATCAGCGCTTTTCCCGATGGGATATTTCGCATTTTATCCCTTTTGTAGTGTTTACAATACTCAGTTTCGCTATTCAAAGAACATTGGAATTGACCTGGGAAATAGTGATCCTGATTGCAAAACTTATTACCCTTATCGCATACCCCATTTATGTACGTTACCTGAGCAAAAAGGTGCAAAGGGTAACCAGCAAAACGTCAGCGATACCAAAGGGTAACTTTTCCTGGGTAAGTAGTATTGCCATCCTTTTTTTGGTGAGTACCGGCATTGGCATGATTCGGCTTACTACCGAACTTATAGTAGGCGTAGCGTATTTTGAACTATGGGACCTGATACGATATATTCTATGGGTTACTGTTCTTGGATTTTATGGCTTAAAATATGGTATGGTCTACCAAGCGGAAATACCCGATGCATTCCCTACTGAGCGTAAAAAATATAAACATAGTCCGCTGGATCCTCAAGAGGTTAGCTACCTAAAAAATAGCATCACCACATTTTTCAACGAAAACACAGCCTACCTTCAACCTGATTTTTCCCTTGCGGCGCTATCAGAAACAGTAAACATTCCCAAGCACCATCTTTCCCAAGTTATTAATTCCGAGATGCACTCCAGTTTTTATGATCTGGTCAACGCAAAACGCATAGAATACGCTATGCACAAAATACGGGAAAGCCACAATTTAACCCTGGAAGGACTAGGATATGAGTGTGGCTTTAACTCTAAGTCTACCTTCTTCAGTAACTTCAAGAAGAAAACGGGCAAAACCCCAGGGGAGTATAAAAAAGAGATCGGTACGGATTAATTAAGGACGTCCGTTGGTGATGGCTAAGTCGCTTTTTTTGTTGTTAAAGCGATACCACGACCATGAACAAAAGAGAATTTATAAAGACAGCAGGTGCGGCTTCATTAATTACAATTGTACATCCGTGGGGTAGTTTCGGACGGCCAAAAGACAATCCTAAGAATGTATTGATCTTAGGGGGTAGGGGATTTATCGGCCCCCGTATCGTTGAAGAATTCGTAACCGCCGGGCACCAGGTCACGCTGTTAAACAGAGGCAAGACCAATACCCACTTATTTACTGATTTACCCATCATTATCTGTGATAGGGAAAAGGAAAACAAACAAGGGCTTAACGCTATAGATAAAAAGTACAAGAATTCGTATTGGGATATTGTGGTGGATACCTGGCAAAAATCCCCAAAAGCCGTTTCGGATTTTCTTGAAGTCTTTGCAGGACACTATGGGCATTATCATTATATATCAACGGTTTCTGTTTACGATAAATGGGACAAAAAATTTATAGTAGAAAGTGAGCCCCTAAACCCATTACCAAGATTTCCTAAAACGATAAGTGAGGAATTTAGATATGCGATACGAAAAACATTGGCCGAAGTTGCCATACAAGAAAAAACAACAAAGTATACGATATACCGATCGCATGGGATGAAAGACTTTAGAGTTACCCGCCCTGAGGATCCCAACGCCGAGCCTTTTTGGCCAGTACGGTTTTTACGAGGAGGTGAAATAGCAGTACCTAAAATTGCAGATCACCATATACAGGTAACCGATGTAAAAAGCCTTACACGATTTATAGTACATTGTGCTACCGCAGCAATTTATGGTGCATTTAATGTAGCCTATGATGCCACCCCGTTTAAAGACTTTGTAGCCAGTCTTATTTATGCTACCGCCAAACCCAAAAAAATACATTGGATTGACGGGGATTTTTTTATTAAAAATGGGCTCTTGCCTTACAAAATCGTTCCTTTATGGAAACCAACACCTGCGGGATCGTATTATTTTAATGTTCAGAAGGCTGTTGGTGCCGGGCTGGTAAACCGGCCTATGGTGGAAATGATAACAGACCAACTCAATGGTTACAAATACAGACATCCCCGGGATGATGTTAGATTTGGAGAAATGGTGAAAGGGAAGCAGCTCAAATACTACTCCATAGGCAAGGAACAGGAAGTGATACAAAAATGGATTAGGCTTCAGCAATAAGTTTTTCTTAAAAATTACCAACGCATTGAAGTGGGATATAAGGGGTATTCGATGTGAAGCATACGATCGCAAGACGCTGGTGTAGAATTAGGTAGGGCATGTCAGCACCAAAAACTTGGCAGCATATGAAAAAACTAAAGTTCGTTGCTACAATAACCAGCCTTTATCTTTGCTTTTTCTGACTTCATTTTTGTAACCCGGAATTGGGTGAAATACTCCGGTTTTTATACCTTTCTTTCCTTAAGAAATCCCAAGCTCTTGATGCTTATTAGGACAAAAGGCATGTGTTATTGGCAAAAACGATACGCTGGAAAATGATACCCCAGCAGGGACTATCGCGCTGGCATTGCCTATGTCTGCCGAAAAGATGGTGCAGGGGCTGGAAGAATAAAAGAAGTCAAATACCATTAGTAAAATGTAATGAAAAAACTACCCTTACTTAACCTGATACTTTTACTAGCGATCATCGCTTACTTAGTAGTTAATACCCCTAAAAACATGGAGGATAAAACGACCGAAATACTTCCTGAGATCACTACCGAAAGGCTTAATATTGTTGGGAAAGACGGAAATAAATATGTTGTTTTAAGTAACCCTGAGCGGCAAGCACTGGCAACAATTAACGGTAAACCTATAAATCCTCAGCAAACAGAAAGAAATGTTGCCGGTTTATTGTTCTTCAATGAAGAAGGAGACGAAATTGGCGGCCTGGTCTATGGCATTGATAGCACGGACAGCTATCAGTTACTTACGTTTGACCAGCGAAAGAATGACCAGATAATGGCCTTGCGGAAGGATGAATATTTAGAGGACGGAGAATGGAAAAAACAGTACGGTTTATTATTACAGGAACGCTCTGAAAAGCCATCCGACCGTATTATTGCAGAATTGAACACAATCAGAAGTATTGAGGATGCGGAAACCCGGGAAAAAGAACTGGATAAATTCTACAGCATACGGGAAAATTTAGCGCCACAAAGATTATTTATTGGTAGGACCTATTCTGAAAGGGTAGGGCTATTTTTAATGGATAAAGACAACCAACCCAGATTGCAGATCTATCTCGATGAAGAGGGGGAACCTCATATTGAGCGTATTACTAAAAACGGAGAAAAGCAGAGCATACAATAATGGGGCACGAAACATTCTGGGGGTCCACCAAGAAATCCTTGAACCATGAAAGAAACAGATAAAAATAAGACCCCCTATATCGACGGCTTTGTTTTTCCTATTCCCCGAGCGTATCTGGAGGAATATAAGAATGCTGCCAAAAAAATAGCGGGAATCTGGAAGGAATACGGAGCCCTGGAATATTGTGAGTATGTTGGGGACGATTTGCAATTGGAAGGTACCCGCTCTTTTATAGATGTGGTGGAAGTAAAAGAAGACGAGGTTGTGGTATTTGGCTGGGTGGTTTTTCCATCAAAAGCAGTGCGTGAATTGGCCAATACACAAGTGCCTAAGGACCCGCGAATAACGGAATTAGTGCCCCCCCTGACCGATCCGAAACGATTGATTTTTGATGCCCGTAGGATGGTATATGGCGGATTTGAATCCTTGGTGTAGTTGAAAGTAAAATGTGGTGTTTTTAGAGTATGAATTATTGCTCTAATTTGTAGTAAACTTTAACATCATAACATTATGACTTCACAAAAGAAAAATGACCTGTATAAAGCATTAGAGCATGCCCATTCCCAGACCAAATATGAAGGACAATTAATTTGGAACGTTTTTAATAGTATGGTCGCTGTGAATACCCTACTAACTGCGTTTAGTGTAGCATTCCTAAGTCTGTTTTCGAACTCCAATAAGCTAATTTACGTTTTGCTTATCTCAGGAGTTATCCTATGTGCTGGGTGGTATTTAATGATGCAAAGGATGTTTTCTTTTTATAAGTACTGGTACTCTTGGATAAGGTTTTATGAAAGAGAGTTGTTTGAGGGTCAATACCAAATGATAAACGTGGGCAAAACATTTAGCGAAGGGGATACGGTATTGGTTGATGAAGATCGACTTCGAATTAATGGAATATCAAGGATCGTTAAAAATGAATCTATAGTAAGAGTTTGTATTTTTTTAATATCCCTGATGTATCTTTTGATGTTATATTTTACAATAATTATGAATGGATAAGTCTCTAGTTCAGCTTTTTGTAATTATACTAAAAAATGGAGTAATCAAAACCTTTGAAGTGATCAACTGACTACTTTGACTTTTCATTAAATTGTGCCTAAACCTAATAGCCGCACGCTAGCAAACATTTAGTCTAGAATAATATACTGTTATGCTGATAGAACCTTGAACCTTAGGCTTCCTTAAGTTGCTACATACTATTTTTCCATAAAAAAGGTAACCTATTGGCTTGCTTTCCCGTCCAAGAAGGGAACGCTAAAAAACAAGGGCCATGCGGAAATTACTTTACACCACGATTTACAGTCTAATCGCGATCCTCATTTCAACTATGAGTACTGCACAATCTACCTATACCGAACAGGTAATGCAGATCAGAAAATTGCTGGACAGTACCGAACTAGTAAACAACTATCACGGCGCTATCCTAATTGCCGATGGAGAAGACATCCTGTTGCAAGAGGCCTATGGGGTAAGTACTTCCAACCTACCCAATACCATAGACACACAATATGACCTTGCCTCTATGGGAAAGCTATTTGCCGCTACCGCTATCCTTCAATTGGTAGAGCAAGGAAAACTCTCCCTGGACCAAACCGTTGGGGAATTGCTACCGGAGTATCCGAATCAAGATGCCTTGGAGATCCAGGTGCAGCACCTTCTTACCCATACTTCGGGCCTGGGGGATTACTTTGGTCCTGCCTTCTTTGAAAATGAGGCGAACATTAAAAGTCTAAAGGATTTTTTACCCTATTTTGTTGACGATCCCGTGCAGTTTACCCCTGGAGAACTGATGCGGTACAGCAATGCCGGATACATTGTGTTGGGCCTTATTATAGAGGCCACTACCGGTCAGGGATATACTGCCTACCTGGAAGAACATATCTTTCAACCGGCAGGGATGACTTCCACCGGACCGCTTATCGGTTCGGCTGGGGGAGGGCCTTCTACGGTTACCGATTTGTACCGCTTTGCATTGGCCTTACAAAACCAGAAATTGATTACTGCGGCTTCCTTTGCTATGATGACTACCGACCACTTTGGGCATGAATATGGCTACGGTATGACCTTAAGACCACTCAATGCATATCGCCTTTATGGCCATAATGGCGGTGCACCGGGTATTGCGGGGGAGTTGACCATGGTGAAAGGTGAACCGCTTATCCTTGTAACGATGACCAATCGAGACCCGCTGAACGGTTGGGCCCAAATGCGAACGCATATGCAAAAAGAATTCTTTGGTCCTACATTGGAAATGGAACGGTTTTTCAACACGGAAGTCGTTATTCAAGCCTATAAAGAAAAAGGATTTGCTGTAGCCAGTGAGGTACTTGCTGGCCTGAACAACGCTATCATTGATAAGAACACCTTCCACTATGCCGAGCAGTATGCCAACAAAGGGGAAATAGACAAAGCAATTGCCGTAATGCAACTGATTGTGCAGGCGTACGCCAAGGAGTGGTATCCCTATGCCTTTCTGGCGGACTTTCAAATACAGGCCGGGAGAGAAGAAGAAGCGATAAAAAACTATAAAAAGAGCCTGGAGATAAACCCGGAGAATGAAGAAGTAAAACGACGATTACAACGATTGGTAGAAAAAAATAGGTAAAACATAGCTACTTCCTTCTGGCTTCAGGTACCCCTAAAATACTTGGTTTGGAGTACTGGATTCCGTTGGTTGTGTTTTCATGAGCAGAGGGGCGGACCTGCCCGTCTTTTTGAATCCGGCCCTGTGCTATGCCTTTTGCCGTGAACTCGAAAATTCCGGCGGATAACCTTGCTAAAACTGATTTAAGAAACATATTTCATATATTTACGGAATAATTTTCATAAATATAGAAATAGGATGTCAAAAACAATTGACGAATTAGGATATCTTTCCATTGGTTCGCAAATGCGAAGGATTTATGAAAAACTACAGTATGACGGAGATAAAGTATATGCGTCTGCCGGAATAACGTTTAAATCGAGCTGGTTTCCCATTTATTATACCATTGCCTACAGCAACCGACTATTATCGGTTATGGAAATCACAGAACGAATTTCCTACTCGCGCATAACGGTAAAAAACGTAGTGAAAGAGCTGGCTTTGGAAGGCCTGATTGAAATTAATCAGAATCCGGACGACAAGCGTTCAAAGCTATTCAAGCTCACCCCTAAAGGAAGTAGGTTGCAACCCAAATTAGAATCCTTATGGGAATCATTTTCTATGGAATTGCAAAACATTTTTCAATCGGACAACAATGTATTTATAGAAAAATTACTGGAAGTCAATCAAACCATACAGGAATCCTCTTTTGAAAAAAACGTGCTAAAAAAGTATTACGATTTCACCATCCGAAACGCTATAAAAGAGGAGTTTCAGGAAATTGGCGCACTGATGGTTCAGGAGTATGCTTCACTAAAGGGTTTTCCAAAAATAAACGAACAACCGGAATATTATGAGATGCTTAAAAACGTTGGGGAGCTTACAAAGGATCCCAATATTGAGCTTATTGCGGCAGTTTCAAAACAAGGAAGAATTGGAGGGGCAGTCGTGTATTTTAAGGATATGAAGGAGTATGGTTCAGGAGGTTCCGCAACAAAAGAAAAAAATGCCTGTGGCTTCCGGCTACTCGCTGTTGATGCGAAAACCCGTGGACTGGGATTAGGGAAAGCCCTTACATTAGAGTGTATAAAAAGGGGTAAAGAATCGAATGCAGCGCATTTAATAATTCATACTACCAGGGCTATGAAGACCGCCTGGCACATGTATGAAAAACTAGGATTTAAAAGAGCTGAGGATTTGGATTTTATGCAAGGCAATTTAGGCGTTTTTGGATTCAGATTAAGAGTATAACCCACTCCTTAAATGTGGTTCAATACATGCTTCGTGCAGTTCATCTGAAAAATGATATCGCCTGAATACAAAAGGAACAGTAGACCAAGGTGAAATGAATACCTACTATACAGTTAATCGGAAAGTACGTTTCGGGGATTGTGATCCAATGGGGGTGCTATATACTCCCAGAATAGGCTATTTTATTGTTGAAGCTATTTTGGATTGTATCTCCACCTGTTTAGGAAGCCCTGCGGAAAAGGGTATTCTGGATTTGGGTGTTTTACCACCTGCCCGCGCTTTAAAAGTTGATTTTTTAGCACCAATGGCCTGGGATGATGAATTGGAAATTCGGGTTTTTCTTAAGGAAATGCGGACAAGTGCGTTGGTGTTTTCCGTTGATGGATTTGTGGTATCAAATCCGGTGTTTAAGGCGGAATTAACACAGGTTTGTATTCATCCGGAAACCAAACGACCCGTCAAAATTCCAACCGTACTGCGTAAAGCACTGTCAAATTACAGTTGCGCATAAAATGAAGGTCTCGCTCAGCATAAAATATAACGTAACCCTAGGCAATACCGATGAAAGTGGAAAACATGAATACTACTGAACTATACATTATTGGTTCCGGAGCGATCGGTAAGGCGTTGGCGGTTTTCTTAAAGCGAAAAGGCAAAAATGTAAAATTGGTCCGGGGAAGCGTCGATAGGATACCTGAAATCCAAAATAGCATTACCGTTATTGGCGAGAAGGAAAGGTTTGAACAAAAAATTACTACAACCACTTTTAGCCATATTTCTACAATTGATGGAATTGTGCTTATTACGACCAAAACATTTGCGAATGCTGTTATCGCCAAAAAGCTCAGTACTTTGAAAGGGAATTTTTCTATTATCCTGCTTCAAAATGGACTTCATATAGAACGTCCCTTCAAAACGTTTCCTGCTGTTTTCAGATGCGTATTATTTGCTACAAGTCAGGTGACTGGGGCTAATGAGGTCACCTTTAAATCCGTTACCGCCTCTCCGGTTGGAAATATGGAGGGAAATAACGAAGGACTTGAACAATTGATTGATCAGATCAATACGCCTCAGTTCGCATTTCGAAGTGAACCCGATATTTTAAAACACATTTGGAACAAGACAATTGCCAACTGTGTATTTAATACCATCTGTCCACTATTGGAAATTGATAATGGCATTTTTCACAGAAATGCTATGGCGGAGCAAATGGCAGTAACAGTAATTGAGGAATGTGTTGCAATTGCTAAACTTCAAGGTGTTCTTTTGGATAGCGGCGAAGTAAAAGAGAAGCTATTACTGATCAGCCAAAAGTCGGATGGTCAGTTGATCTCTACCTACATGGATATTCTGAATAATAGGCGCACGGAAATAGAGAGCCTAAATCTGGAAATCGCCAGAATTTCGGAGGAACTAGGACAACCGGAGCTAGCGAAGAAAACCAGGGTGTTAGGGCAGTTAATACAACTAAAATCAACCTTAGCGCCATTAGCAAAGAAGGTGTAAGGGATCTGTTTGTCCTCCTGAGAGACATCCCGGGGATGCACCCTGGTGCAGCGAACATAATCTAATACAAATGAAGAACATTTTACTACTTGGCGGCACGCGATTTGTTGGCCGGAATATTGTGGAAAAGCTGCTTGAAATTGGCAAATACGATATCACGCTTTTCAACCGAGGTACGTCCCATCCTGATTTGTTTCCTGATATTGAAACCATCAAAGGGGATCGGAAAAACGGGGAAGACCTTAGACGGATTAGTGCAAGGGAATGGGATGTAGTCATTGATGTATCCAGCTATTGGGCGGGCGCGCTGGAACAGCAGTTAGCACTACAGTACGGTAAAATTGGAAGATACATCTATATCTCTACTGCCAGTCATTATCAGTTCGACAAAGGAAATCCGCACCTTATAAAAGAAACTGAGGCCCTGGTACCATGCACCGCAGAAGAGAAGGTTAGTGAGGATATCGCTTTTTACAATCAAAACAAAGCGGAATGTGAACGCATACTTCAAAATCAGAAAGATTTGGATCTTATTATACTACGGCCAGGTCTAATCATTGGAAAATATGATTATACGGATAGGCTGTACTACTGGTTCCATAAATTGAAACACCAAACTGATATCTTGATCGGTAACAACGGAGAAAATCTGTTATCGTATACCCACGTTTCCGATCTGGCCGACCTCGTCACTCGTTCGATTGAAGTTAAAAATCAATTTAACGTCTATAACATTCCTTCTTTCATCACCAGTTTAAAAGACCTTATTACAATTGCCTCTGAAAAACTGGACATTGGGGTAAATCTAATATCCGCCACTCCCGAGTTTCTGGAAAGGCATGGGGTACGGCAATGGACCGATCTTCCCTTATGGTTAGCAAGTGATTTTTTGACCCTGGACAACAGCAGAGTGTTGTCCGATTTCGATTTCAGTTTTAGCACAGTTTCGGAAACCGTCGATCAACTGTTGGCATATTATGGAAAGATAAAGCAGTGGGAATCTCCTAAAACCGAACCTGCTCCTATTCCCCCGGAGAAAGAAAGAGAGCTCATCGCAAAAATAAAAAACCAGGTATAAAAGGGCGAACTAGCAATCTCCACAGACGTTAGGCCTGGTTTAGGGTTCCATAGCCCGCTATCGTATTTGGAGAAGCGATTAGAAGGGCCGTTTGGCCTTTCTATTTCGGCTACTGCGGAAATTCCGACTTCCTTTGGTGATATAATTCACCAAAGCCAGACCTAGAGCAACTAAAGCGATCGGAAGGAGTAATTCGTAAAATTCGTTCGGCAGATGCATAACTAAAAGATACAAAAATGTCGGCAATCGACTAAGAACCAATCTCTTCAATAAGACCGATGTAATTCATTGGTTTTATGGGAAAAGTGGTAGCATTTTTGGCAAAAACAATTCGATCGTTTTTAAGGGCTCCAATGGCAACAGTCAGCTAGCACAACGATGATTAACCGAATATCCGGGAATTGACACCGCACTACGTAACCTAAAAACCAGGTCGTTTTTCGATATACTTTTTTGATTGTTTTCAACATATTTAGGGAATCGCATGTAACGTTTACCAAATGGGCGTGTCTTCAAGAAAACGACACGCTATGAAAAATTCTCTTCTCGCTTTCATCTTCTGTTATATATGCGCTACCACCTTTGCGCAAGGCCCTGCTTTGCACATAGAAAAGGATACTACCAAATTCACGCAGTG
The DNA here is from genome assembly GCA_038750505.1 of Bacteroidota bacterium. Lineage (GTDB taxonomy): Bacteria > Bacteroidota > Bacteroidia > Flavobacteriales > Flavobacteriaceae > Croceivirga. Next base: position 106,346 of record JBCDHD010000009.1, read on the forward strand.
GGTAGAACGTAAAATTGATAGTGTGATGCAGAAAAATGATATCCCGGCCGTATCGGTAGGGATTGTTTACGAGGGGAAGGTGTTGCTTGCCAAAGGTTTTGGGGTGCATCAACGCGGCGGTTTAGCCAGAGCCGATGAAAATTCTATCTATCAGATCGCCTCCGACACCAAAAAAATGACTGGGATTATGGCACAGCATCTTGTCCTGGAAGGAAAACTGGACCTGGATCTACCTATTATCAACTTTCTGGGGGAAACCCTTCAAAAAGCAGCCCGGGAACGATTAAAGCAGATAACTACACGACAGCTATTGCAGCACACTTCTGGATTACCCTACCGCGAATTAACAATGAAACGTAAAGATGGAGAACCGATGTTGGTGCCCTACACCGAAAAAGACGTGATGAATGATTTGAATGTTGTTACCTTAAAAGCTGTCCCTGGCGAGAATTTTGGGTATTCCAACTTTGGCTATGCCGTGGCAGGATATCTACTTGAAAAAGTGAGTGGGCGTTCGTATTCGGATTTGATACGGGAATATATCGCAAGGCCTTATGATATGCCCAATACCACTACCTCACTTACTGCCGCACAGCAACAACGGCTGGTTACACCTTACAGGAAAGAGGATCGGACTGTGGCGACCAAAGCTTTTATTATGGGAAAACTATCTGCCGCTGGTGGGGTATACTCCAACATAAAGGACCTTGCACAGCTGATGTTGCTGCAACTAGCGGCATACCGTACCTATAGCGCCGATACCCCTTTAAATTCTTTGGTGCTTCACACCAACCCTCTAGAAAGGAAGAATGGTTATGGCTTTGGACTAGGTAAAAAAGTATTTGCCACCGGCACCCAATTCGGACACGGTGGTGATATGGATGGTTATGCCAGCGGCTATGTATTCTCGCCGGAACATCAGGCGGGAGTACTTCTACTTACCTCCAGTGGTGGACGCTGGGTAGGCGAGCTGGAAAAAGAACTATTCTACAAACTTACCAACCGGAACTACACACCCCTCAAAAAGTCACAGTAGTACCGGGCTTGTAACGTTTTTGAAAAGAGAGTCGCTGTTTTTTTCTACGGTAACCAAGGTTTTCCTTACCTTCCTGCCTGTAGTAAGGATAATGTAATCTATTAAAAATGCGACCGATTAGTACACCCTTCTTTCTGGTTTTCCTAGCCTTGACTTCACAATTTACATTTGCACAAAATGCGTTTCAGGATGCGTTTAAAACTACTTCAAGACCCTTACAAGAAAATATTCAGATCCCGTTTACCGATGCTTCCGGCAATTCCGGACACCTCCCCATAGTGCTCCTCAGAGGAAGTACGGCAGGCCCTGTTTTTACCATAGTTGGCGGGGTTCATGGCTTTGAGTATCCGCCTATTGTAGGGATTCAGGAGTTGTTACAGGAAATTGAGGTAACCCAATTAAAAGGTACGCTGATTGTTATTCCTATCGCCAACGTGGCTTCTTTTTATACCCGTACCCCCTATGTTAATCCGCAGGACGGGATAAACTTAAATACTGCTTTTCCCGGAGATGCCCAAAGCACCATTACGCAACAATTGGCGCATTTTATAACTAAAAACATTATTCCCGTAAGTGATGTGTTCCTGGACATTCATGGCGGGGATGCCTGTGAAGATCTTATTCCATTTGTATGCTACTACAACAATACGAATAAACCGGAACAAACAACATTGGCCAAAACCTTATCAGCGGCCAGCGGCTTTAAATATGTAGTTTCCTACCCCTACACCATTACGGATGAGGAACCGGCAAAGTATGCTTTCAAGCAGGCGGTCCAGGACGGAAAGACCGCGCTAAGCTTTGAAGCAGGAAAATTAGGGAATGTACAGGAAGAAGCGGTACAGCTCATAAAAACAGGGATGTACAACCTACTTCAGGAAATGAATATGTATAACCAGGGCAGAAAAGACAATATAGAACGCGTATATCTCAACCATCAAACCTACATTCGATCCAAAGCAGGGGGAATTTTTTACAGTTCCTATAAGGCAGGCGACACCGTTAAGGAGGGAGATCTGGTAGGGTATACCACAGATGAGTTTGGAAAACGGCTGGAGCAGTATCGCGCCCCAAATTCAGGAATCATTTTGTACAAATTGGCTACTCCTCCTATAAACAAGGGCGATACGGTTATGTGCATTAGTACCCGGAAAGAGGAGAAGAACTAGAGGTTTTGCCTAAGATGGGGAGTATTTTAGCGTATTTGCTGCTAAACGATAAAAGAAAGTCCACTGCTATACTTTTAACCCTACTTAATGTAATGGTATCGTGTTGGTCTATCCCCGCTTCCTAAAGCTTCCTGATACGTTTCCGTATGTAGTACGAACTAGTGCGCATCTTAAGGCAAAGTGACATAAAGCACAGGTATGCAGCGCTTAACGGGAGCTTTTAAGTGGTTCATTTCTTACATTTAAGCGAAAGAAATTATTTGCCCATAACATGCTATAATCAATTCCGATGTCTTAAATTACAACGAATTAACCGCAGGGATGTCTTTAAAATAGGGAATACAAGGAAGTTCCTGTGGAACAGTTATAATGGATTAGCGTGTTTTGAAAAAATAGCCCATATCTCAAGGTTAACGAAAGGATATGGGCCTTGTGTAGTATCTGTAGATCTAATTTGTTAAAAATTTCCTGGGATCAGTTTGCTGATGCCAAGATAATTGAACTATCACGATTTAAGCTTCTTGTCTTCGTTGACAGTCCCAAGTATTAGATCGTTTACTAAAACCAATTTAAAATTTACTAAAATAACCTTAGACTAAATTGGGTGCTCATGCAGTCATCATATAGGGCTAAAGTCAAAACTTCAGTGATCGTATATGTTGCTACTCTTACAACTTAGTAAAATATACTCGTGAGGCTCCGAAAATGGTATTAACATATTTACATCCTAACCCTCCATTAGGATAACTTAAAGATAAACAAATGAAAAAACCCGTCAAAAAACCACGTAGAAAACCAAAGGTCCGAAATGCGGGAAATTCGTTGAACCAATTCCCACCGGAGGTGGTCCACCAGCGCGACCTTATTAAAGTTTACCTGTTCAATAACAAGATCAAACGTGTTCCACGAGAAATAGAGCATCTCGGTAGAATAGAAACTCTGGATCTTTCCGGAAATAGGATAACTCAACTGCATGCCAAAATCCCGGCATTGCAAAAGCTGGGAATTCTCTCGCTCAACAACAACCGCCTTAAAACCTTACCGAGACAAATAGGACAACTTAAGCAGTTGAAAATTCTACACCTTGCTAACAATGAAATTCGAAAATTACCGGATAAGCTTGGCGACCTCACCGACCTCACTGAATTGAATATCTCGTACAACAAATTCACAGAATTTCCGGCAGTCATTTTCAAATTGAAAAAACTCAGAACCTTATGGATGGGCGGTAATTTCTTTCGCGATTTTCCCCTCAAGGAATTATTCCGGGAATTAACGGAGTTACGGCGTGTCTACACCTATAGTAACATTAGTTATAAGAATTTGACCCATGTGAATAGCACCTATATCAGGTTTAACACCCAAAAAGGCAACCAACTTTACACGCTACAGGACGAAATTGGGTTTGCTCCTGCTTCAAACAAGCGCCATCCCATTTTTATCAGCTATTCCCATAAGGATCAAACCTGGCTCGAAAAATTACGCCCGCATTTAAAAGTGTTGCAAAAAGAAGGTCTGGAAATCGATCCATGGGATGATACCAAAATTGAATCCGGAGCAAAATGGCGAGAGGTAATTGAAAACAAATTAAATGCCGCTAGTGCTGCTATTTTGCTGATTTCAACTAACTTTTTAGCATCCGATTTCATCACCGAAAATGAACTACCTCCAATATTACAGAAAGCGGATCAAAGAGGATTAAAAATATACTGCCTAATAGTAAGCGCAAGCCGATTCACCAGTCATCCGGAATTATCGGCATATGAAACTGTAAATGATCCAAAAGAACCGTTGGACAGCCTTCAAACGCATGAAGTCAATCAAAAGCTAGTGGATTTTTCTTCAGAATTAAGCAATTACTTCAAGTCCTATTAATTGCGTACCAGTTTAAGGGTAATTCGCGACCACGATCCAGATAGAAGAAGGAAATGAATAGAACAACTTCCTTCAACGGCTAGTATACTTGGCCTGCAAATAAATGCTGCAGTTGGTACCCCTCCTTAGCTGGTTCGTATGCGGTTGCCTTGCTGATCTACGTCCGATAATCCGGATTTGTGTACATTTGAAACTCAACCAAAACACCATCGAGACCCCAACAACAACACGCGCCCCCTGGTATTATCTTTTATTGCTTATCCTGGCCGGCGAAGCGGTATTTATCCTCCCTTTTGTGCTTCCACGCATTTTCCGGCCCACGGTACTGGATGTTTTTGCCCTGGATAATGTGGAATTGGGTTTGTGTTTTTCAGTATACGGTATTCTAGCTATCCCGTCGTATTTATTTGGAGGTCCGCTAGCGGATAAATATCCACCCAGAAAATTAATTGCCGTGGCCCTATGGCTTACAGCCCTGGGAGGTGTGCTCTATGCGCAATATCCAGATGCCACAGTATTGCGGATTTTATATGGCTATTGGGGGGTAACCACGATCTTCCTTTTTTGGGCACCTATGATCAAAGCAGCACGGGTCTGGGGAGGGGCCAATGCCCAGGGAAAAGCCTATGGATTTTTGGATGGCGGCAGGGGATTGACCGGGGCTTTGTTCGGGCTGTTAGGGGTGTTAATCTTCTCCTTCTTTTTGACCGAAGCTGCTGATGTTGCTTCCTTATCGGAACGCAAACGAGCGTTTTCCTATATCATTTACACTTCTTCAGGGATCATTTCAATAATTGGGGTATTGGTATGGTATTTTATGACCACCAAAAATGAAGCTCAGGGGAATTTAGAACAGATTACATTAGCTGAAATCCGACAAGTGCTGAAATTACCCTCGGTCTGGTTGTTGATGGTGATCATACTCAGCGCTTACGTAGGCTACAAGATTACAGATATCATTTCGCAATATGCCGAAGAAGTGATGTTATACGATCAGGTAGAAGCTGCAAAAACAGGAACTTTGCTACAGTTTTTACGACCCACGACGGGGATTTTAGTTGGATTGATCGCAGACAGATATAGGATTACCCGGTTATTGTTTTTCGGGTTTGTACTTGCTGTAGTGGCAGGACTACTCTTTGCCACAGGGATCATTGCGCCGACAACTACCATTTTGTTCTTTCTTTCTGTGGTAGTGATCGGGGTAGCAGTATATGCATGTCGCGCCCTTTATTTCGGGGTAATGCAGGTAGGAAAGATACCTCTGGCACTTACGGGTACTGCAGTTGGATTGATATCGCTTACTGGCTATACCCCGGATATTTTCGCAGGCCCTGCCTACGGCTATTTGCTCGATGCCCACACGGGTCAGGAGATTGGCCACCAACACGTGTTCTTGATGTTTACCGCTTTTTCACTAATAGGGGGCATAGCAGCATTTAGCTACGATCGGAAATACGGAAAAGCGGAGTGAAAAGGTGTTAAAATACTGTGCTATCGCCACAGTTTTAATATCTTCCCCGCTTAAATCAAACGAAACACTGATGAGAATTTATGCGCTATTGTTGGCGGCACTTACCATGACCGTCTTAACCGCCCAGATCCAACCGCAATGGGTACGTTATCCTGCCATTTCACCAGATGGCAGCACTATCGTTTTTACCTATAAAGGGAATCTTTTTCGGGTACCTGTGAATGGCGGCACCGCTACGCAATTGACCTTTCATAAAGCACATGACTACAAGGCGGTTTGGAACAAGGCGGGTTCTAAAATCGCTTTTGCCTCCGATAGATACGGCAACTTTGATGTTTTTGTAATGGACGCCCAGGGAGGTGAAGCTAAGCGTCTAACGTATCATAGCAACGATGAAGTCCCGTATACCTTTTCTCATGAGGATACTGAGGTACTTTTTGGCGCCGTACGTCAGGATGCGGCACAACACCGGCAATACCCAACCAGGGTACAACCGGAATTATACAAGGTTTCGGAAACCGGAGGTAGGGTGGACCAGCTATTGACTGTTCCTGCGCAGGACGTTCAGGTTAATAGTGATGGGAGCCTGTTGCTATACCATGACTTAAAAGGGTACGAAAATGAATTTCGCAAACACCATGTCTCTGCTATTGCTCGAGACATCTGGAAATACGATGTCAATCAGGATAAACATACTATGCTAACCACCTTTACGGGAGAGGACCGGAACCCGGTGTTCTCCAAAGATGGTACAACGGTGTACTATCTAAGCGAAGCCAATGGTAGCTTTAATGTATACAGGTTTTCTTTGGACACCCCCGAGCAAACCACCCAGCTTACTTCCTTAACTACACATCCGGTACGGCATTTGTCGTATGGCAATGGGACTATGGCCTTTAGCCATGATGGAGAACTCTACACACTAAAAGATGGCGAAGCACCGCAAAAAGTAGCCGTCATTATTCGTACCCAGGACACTGAAAATGCAGATAAATTCGTTTCCATCAATTCCGGGATCCGAGAAATGGCCATTGCCCCTAATGGGAAAGAAATTGCTTTTATTGCCAGAGGGGAAGTCTTTGTTACCGCTGTAGAAGGGGGATTAACCAAGCGATTGACCAATACGCCGGAACAGGAACGTTTTGTACGTTTTACTACGGATGGCAAAGCAGTAACCTATGCTAGTGAACGGGAAGGAAAATGGCAGATCTATAAGACCGAAAAAGCCCGTAAGGAAGAACCCTATTTTTTTGCAGCTACCTTGCTTGATGAAAAATTGGTCTTGGGCAAGGAGGTAGATTGCTATTTGCCAGAGTTTTCGCCAGATGGCAAGTACATGGCTTTTATAGAAGACCGCCGCACGCTAAAAGTGCTTAATCTGAACACAAAAGAAGAAAAAACCCTGTTAACCCCTGAAGAACTCTATCATTTTCAAGATGGGGATAAATACTTCAAATGGAGCCCGGATAGCAAATGGTTGCTGGTATCCTGGGGGGCAACCTTAAGTAACGGAGAAATTTTAGTGGTCTCCGCGGATGGTACCCGTAAAGAAAACCTTACCCAAAGCGGTTACTATGACTTTTTTCCAAAGTGGGTTGGGGATGGAAATCAGATCCTCTGGTTTAGCAATCGGGATGGTTTAAAGAGTTATGCAACTAGTGGAAGGACCCAGGCAGACGTCTACACGCTCTTCCTTACCCAAAAAGGTTGGGATAAGTACCGATTATCCAAGGAGGACTACGATTTGCAGCAACTGCTGGAAGAAAAGCCCGAAAATGGCGAAGATAAGGCTGGAGGTACCGGAAAAAAGGGGAAGAAAAAAGAAGACAAGAAGGAAGAGAATACGGTGAAACCCCTACAAATTGATTGGGAAGATATGCGGGAACGCAAAGCGCGCCTTACCATTCATTCTTCCAACCTGTCGGATGCGGTGTTGTCCAAAGACGGAGAAAAGTTATACTATCTGGCCCGCTTCGAGAAGGATCTAAATCTATGGGAAACGGAGCTCCGTACCAAGAAGACAAAAATGCTCATTACACTCAATGCAAAGCGTGCCAGTCTACAATGGGATGCCAAAAAGGAACAGCTCTTTTTATTGAGTGACGGGAAAATCCTGAAAGTAGATCTGGGCGGCGCTTCCACAAAACCAGTTAAAATGAAGTCGGAAATGCAACTGGATACGGATGCAGAACGCCAACAGATGTTTGAACACGTTTGGTTGCGTACCAACGCGATATTTTATCATTCGGATTTTCATGGGAAAGATTGGGAAATGCTGAAGAAAGAATATGAGAAATATGTTCCTCACCTCGGCAATTCCTATGAATTTGCAGAGATGATTTCAGAATTGTTAGGAGAACTGAACGTGAGCCATGCCGGAGGCCGGTATAATGGCAATATCCCCAACCAGGATGCTACAGCAAGCCTGGGTATCTTTATGGACTATACCCATACCGGCGATGGGATCAAAATAGCTGAGATCGTCAAAGGAGGGCCTTTGGATAAGGCCGCTTTTACCCTTGCAACGGGTAGTATTATTGAAAAGATTAACGGTACTACCATTGTTGCCGATACCGACGTAGCGCGGTATCTCAACCGTATTGCCGGTCAATTTACCCTTCTGGATATCCTGGATCCCGTTACTAAAAAACGACAACAAATCACTGTAAAACCGATTACGCTTTCCGAGGAGAATCGTTTGTTATACAAACGCTGGGTAAAACGGAATGAAAAGGAGGTAGCGGAAAAAAGTAGTGGCCAATTGGGCTACGTTCATATTCCGGGGATGAGTGATGGCCCCTACAGAAATATATACGAGCAGATGCTGGGGAAATTTATTGACAAAAAAGCTGTGATTGTGGATACACGATTTAATGGAGGTGGAGACCTGGTAGCGGATTTGGCCATGTTCTTTACCGGAGAACCTTTCATTTCATATGAAACCGAAGACCGAAAAGTAGGTGGAGAACCTACCTCGCGATGGACAAAACCCACCCTTGCTATTTTCAATGAATCCATGTATAGTGATGGACATTGTTTTGCCAGTGGTTATACCGATCTCAATATTGGGACTACCGTAGGTATGCCGGTACCAGGTACTTGTAGTTTTGCCGGGTGGGAACGTCTGCCAAACGGAGGAACCTGGGGTGTTGTTCCGGTAAGTGCCAAAAATAAAGCAGGGGAATGGATGGAAAACAACCAAACTGAGCCCAAGATCCTGGTCAAAAACGCACCTGATGTTATTGACAAAGGGATCGATCAACAGCTGGAGCGGGCCATAACTGAACTTTTAAAAGAGGTACAATAGCAGAAACTCAAGTGCCAAATTATTCTATTTTTAGGTTTTTAAGCGGTATCAGGTCTATGCGGTATTTTTGGGTAGGAGTACTGGTAATTATCATCAGCTGTGGTAAAAAAGCACCGAAGAACCGAGCGATTGATAACGGCTGGACATTTCGTACAACCGGTGATACCACTTGGCTAACAGCTAGCGTCCCAGGAACCGTACATACGGATTTACTGGCGCATCAAAAGATCGATGATCCTTTTTATCGGCTTAACGAGTTAGACCTACAGTGGGTGGATAAAGAAGATTGGGAGTATAAAACCACCTTTCTAGTTGATGCGAAAGTATTGAGACGCGGCCATCATGAAATGGTCTTTAAAGGCCTGGACACCTACGCAAAGATCTACCTCAATGACAGCTTGCTCCTGGAAACGGATAATATGTTCCGGACGTACCCGGTAGATGTTTCCCAAAGGCTAAGAGCAGGCGAAAATCACTTGCGGGTTTTATTGGAATCCCCCATTCATAGGGGTATAGAAAAGTACGATTCGGTTCCTTATGTTATCCCTGTTTCGGACAATGATCTGGCCGAGATTGGAGAAGTGCCTGAAAACAAAAAAGTGAGTATTTATACGCGAAAGGCCGGGTACCATTTTGGGTGGGATTGGGGACCGCGTTTGGTCACTTCGGGAATTTGGCGACCTGTAGTGCTAAAAAGCTGGGACGACTTCAGGATCAAAGATCTCCATATTCAGCAAAAATCGCTCGATAGCCTGGCACTGCTTACTGCCAGGATAGCGGTTGAAGCTCTGGAAGCAACAGAATTGGATATGGTCCTTACGGTAGACGGGAAGGTGCTTTCTGAAACTCCGCTGTTGGTACAGGCGGGAACGGATCACTACGAGATACCCTTTTCAATTAGGGATCCTGAGCTCTGGTGGCCCAATGGTTTTGGGAAGCAAAAACGATACACAGTTGCTGTACAACTGAAGGGAAGAAAAAGCCAGGATAGGGCATCGCATCGTATTGGCCTCCGCACAATAGAACTGGTAACTGAAAAGGATAGTATTGGAAGTTCGTTTTATTTTAAGGTAAATGGCCAACCGATATTTATGAAAGGCGCTAATTATATTCCAAATGATGTTTTTCTGACACGGGTAGATTCCTCAGCTTACACTAAGGTAGTTGACGCTGCCGTCTCCGCCCATATGAATATGCTACGGGTTTGGGGAGGAGGGATATACGAAGATGACCTATTTTATGAATTATGCGATGAAAAAGGTATTCTGGTGTGGCAGGATTTTATGTTTGCGTGTGCCATGTTTCCAGGGGACCCTGCTTTTCTGGAGAATGTGAGACAAGAGGCCATTGATAACGTCAAAAGGCTTCGGAATCATCCTTCTATCGCCCTTTGGTGTGGCAATAATGAGATATTAGCAGCCTGGAAAAACTGGGGCTGGGAAAACGAGATGATCCAAACGTATGGTAAAGCTGCCGCCGATGACGTATATGCCGCCTACGAAGCAATTTTTCATGAGGTGCTGCCCGGAGTTGTTGAAACCTACGATGTGTCCCGGCCGTATTGGGCATCTTCGCCCAGTAGTGCGGAAGGCGTACCGGAATCCCTTACAGATGGGGATCGCCATTATTGGGGGGTCTGGTGGGGGAAAGAGCCTTTTGCCAATTTTGAAACGGAAATGCCCCGCTTTATGTCGGAATTTGGTTTTCAATCTTTTCCCGAGTTATCGACCGTAGAGAAATATACCTTGCCAGAAGACCACGATATTTATTCTGAGGTTATGGAATCGCATCAACGATCCAGTATTGGGAACGTCACCATTGAAGAATACATGTTAAGACACTACCAACAACCCAAAGACTTTGCCTCTTATCTTTATGTAAGTCATTTGTTACAAGCCTACGGTATAGGGGAGGGGATCAACGCCCACAGGCGTAATCGGGAACGTTGTATGGGGAGCCTATATTGGCAGATCAATGATTGCTGGCCGGTTGCCTCCTGGAGTAGCATTGACTATTATGGCAAATGGAAAGCGTTACATTATGAAGTACAACGGGCCTTTGAACCTGTGGCACTGAATTTTACCGCTAATTCGGAACGTACGGTGTTGTTTGTACTAAATGATCGTTTGGAACCTGTTTCCGGAAGGTTAACATTGGAATTGCTAGATTTTGAGGGGACCCAACTCGAGACCTGGAAAGAGCAGATCACAGTCCCACCGGGGAGCAGCCAAAAGGTATTTACCATTAGGGCAGAAGCCTTTTCAGGCTATGATCCTTCTAAAACCGTACTCTGGGCAAAATTACATATGCAAGATAGCCTGGTCGCGGAAAAGATCCGATACCTATCTCCCTTTAAAGAACTGAAACTACCAGATCCTGACTTGCAATACGAAATCCGGGAAAAGAAAACTACCTTTGAGGTGACTTTTACCACCAAGCGTTTGGCCAAGGATATTTATCTCGCTTCCAGCGGCTCAGGGAACTTTTCCGATAATTATTTTGACCTGTTACCTGGACAAAGTAAGACCGTAACAATTGAGAAGGATAGTACCCTGTCGAATTTCAAAGAAGACCTGCGCGTCATTACCTTAAAGGATAGCTATTAGCGCTTCCTGACCTTTGACTTTAGAAAGCAAACAATTTCTCGACTTTGTCCTGCCGCAACCAAAGAGCGAACCAGATCAGAAGACCAAAGATCACCGGAAATAGGGTGTTGAATAGCGGATCTTGATGAATGGCATGCGAGGCTACGGCACCGCCCAGCCATCCGGTAAGCAGGACCGCTCCAAATCCTGAAGTTTTGTGGAAGGCATAAAGCAGGGTGCTGATTAACAGTGTAATTCCTAAATACAGCACAGCTGATTCCGGGTAACCCAATTCGACAGCACCCGCAATCGCATCGTCGGTTTGTAAGATGTTCATTACCGCTCCCATAAGAAATAGGGTAACGATCAGGCCTTGAAGGATATAGGAGATCCAAAGGCGTACTTTTGAAGTTGTAGAAGTCATGATTTAATAGCGTTATTGGTTATCGTGTAATTCTTGATTTTATCCCTTGTTTGCATAAGGTAACAATTTCGGCGATTCGTTTTTGTCGTGTTTCCTTCCTTTTTGCCTGATTGAGCCAGTACAAATAGCTTTTTCGCTGTCCCTGTGTAAAATCTTGAAAATTATTCCAGGCCTTTTGGTTCTTGTCAAAGGCTATTTGAAGATCATCAGGAATAACGCCGTTCTCTACGTCGTCCAAAGCGGCCCAGGAGCCATTTTCTTTGGCAATTGCAATGGCATTCCAACCACTTTCATGCATCAGACCGGCTCGCTCCAGTGCTTTAATATGCGCTTTATTTACTTTACTCCATACACTCTTTGGTTTTCGCGGGCAAAAATATTGACGTCGTTTTCCATTCCCCAAACTTTTTATGGTACTGTCTATCCATCCGTAACATAAGGCCACACGCACTGCCTCTTCCCATCGCATACTGGGCATTTCGTGATCTACCTTATAGAAAATCAGGTAGATCCCCCCGGACTGCTTATGATTTTTATGCAACCACTTCCGCCAGGCAGTGTCGTTTTTAAAATAGTGTTCCTTAATTTCTGCCATATTTGATTACAACTTTTCGTTTAAAATGGCCAACATGGTCAGAATACCTTCACGGTAATTCCCAAGACGCAGGTTTTCATTGGGGCTGTGCTGATTGTTATCCCGATTGACCGTGGGTACGGTAACCGCGGGGATGTTGAGCGTAGTAACAAAAGGTGCTATTGGAATAGAGCCTCCGCTCATTCGAATTCGTATAGGTTCTTCACCAAAGGCATTTTTAAGCGCTTTTGTTAACCATAATCCCACTTCCGAATCAAAATCGGTACGGAACGATTGGTAGGAGATTTCATGGGTAACCGTAGCAATTTTGGGATATTTCAATCGCTCCCCTTTGGTAGGTACTCTATCTACAATGTGATAACCTTGATCTGCAATATGATCTTTGATAAGCGTGATAAGACGTTCGGGATCTGATTCCAATACCAAGCGTACATCAATTTCGGCACGAGCCCAGCCAGGGATAATCGTTCGAACTTTTTCATTGATCCAGCCAGATTGCATACCTCTGATATTTAGGGAAGGATATTGAATGGCCGCCTGGTAGTAGTTGGCAACTTTGTCTGCATCCGCAATCTGTAAACGATATTTGATAAGTTCTTCCTTATCAGGAACGGATTTAAGAATTTTCTCGGTTTCCGGATCAATGGAAATTCCATCGTAGAAACCGGGAATGATCACCCGGCCCTCATCGTCCTTCATGGATGCCAATACCTTAGAAAGGCGCAGGGCAGGGTTTGGCGCATAATTTCCAAAATGTCCACTGTGCTGAGGAACAATCGGGCCATACGTGGTTAACTGCACCGTAGCGATACCACGTGCGCCAAAGGTTAGCGTGGGTTTGTTGGTAATATGCCTTGGGCCGTCAAAAATAATGAGCATGTCCGCTTTTAATAGGTCGGCATGTTCAGTAACCGCTTTAGGCAGTCGGGGAGAACCCAATTCTTCCTCAAAATCCATGATCACCTTGATAGTATAGTTTGGAACGATTTTTCGCGATTCCGAGGCATCCAAAGCTGCAAGAAACATAGCTACAGGCCCTTTGGCATCACTCGCCGATCGGGCAAAAACCCGCCAATCGTCCTGATAATCCCCTATGGAACTCCATGGAAGGGATTCCCAACCTAAAGATTTGCCTGGCCTTTTTAGTGTTGGAGTATATGGGGTTTCTTGCAACCAACGTGTGGAATCTACCGGTTGCCCGTCAATTTGCAAATAGATCAGCACGGTTTTTTCAGCCGCTTTGTGCGTTCTTTCTGCCAATAGCAAAGGCACGGTCTCCGTAGGAATTCGGGTTGTGGTAAAACTTCGTTCACCAAAGGCCTTTTCGCACCATACCACATTTTTCTCAATATCCTCCGGATAATAGGCATCGTTTGGGATACTTAGTAGTTCCTTTAGCAAGGGAAAAGAAGCAACGGCATACTCCTGTGCGGTACTTTCCAATTGCGTACGCGATGCGGATTGTGAATTTCCGTAAAAACTACAGCAAATCAGTATGGCGCTTAGTAGTAAACCAAAGGTCGGATTTTTCATGTTGGACGGGTTAGGAAGTCTCTAAAAGTACCAATACGCGCCCAAATTTGCTAATCCTGAGGGGCTTAAAATGTGTTTATAACGATAACTCCTTTGTGCTTGAAATGATTCATTTCGGGTAGTAGTTGAACACCTTCCTCAAGAGTAACGCGTTGATGTATAAGTTTTTCCGGCTGTAGATCGCCCCGCGCTATCATGGAGAGCATTTCCTTATATCTGAAGGCTTGCATGCCGTGGCTACCGACAATTTCCAGTTCATGAGCAATCACTTTATCCATAGGGATCTTAGGATGTCTTTGCGCTCCGGCCACTAAACCGACCTGAACATGGCGCCCCCTTTTTTTCAGGTTGGCAATTGAATTAAAACAGGTTTCTGCACTTCCCAGCGCATCCAGTGAAACTGCAACGCCACCCTGTGTATAGGCTTTAACCGATTGCACTACATCTGTTTGCGAAGCGTTAATGGTCAAATTGGCGCCAAGCTGCGCTGCAAGCAGTAGATTATCCGGATTAATATCTATAGCAATGACTTTTGCCCCAAGGGCATGTGCTATCATAACTGCCGATAACCCAACACCCCCACAACCATGCACCGCAACTACCATGTTTTCAGATACTTTACCTTGATCAACTACGGCTCTAAATGCGGTGATAAATCGGCAACCTAAAGTAGCTGCTGTTATATCCGTTATTGTTTCTGGTAGTTTTACGAGGTTAGTATCGGCATAGTCAAGTCGAACGTATTCTGCAAAGGAACCCCAGTGGGTAAATCCAGGCTGGGACTGATGGTCACACACCTGATGATTGTTTGAAGCACATTGCTCACAATTTCCACAGCCGGAAACAAAGGGCACGGTTACCCGATCTCCTACAGAAAAATGCTTTACGTTTTTGCCTTTTTCCACTACGATACCCGCCAATTCGTGTCCGGGAACATGTGGTAATGTGATGTCTGGATCATGCCCCATCCAACCATGCCAGTCACTTCGGCATAAACCGGTAGCAGTGACCTTAACCACAACCCCATCATCCTTGGGTTCGGGGTCGGGTAGCTGTTGAATGGCGATATTTCCTTCGAATTTTTCGTAAACCGCAGCTTTCATGACTACAAGGTACACCTTTGTATTTTAGGTTTTCAAATCTCTTCTTTTGCGTGTGTTGAAGCAACAGTAGCAAGAAAGATGGCTTAACTCAAGGCTTTTCGTTCTTTCCGTTCAGGATGCGGGTAATACAAATAAGCAGTAACAGCATAAAGGAAAGGCTAACAAGGCCATAGGAGTAGTTCCAAAACCATTTAGAGGCTATGGGACGTTGTAGAAACAAATTGCTCCAGTTTCCACTTAACATTCGTCCAACGGGCCACCAAAAAATACTAAATCCAAAGGCTAAAACTGTGGTGAACTGTAGTGACCAATACCATTTGGTAGTTTTCTTTCCCCACCAGCGTAAAAGAAACCAGGGCATAAGCGATAGCGCAATACATCCTAAAGCTGTTGTTACGTTACCCAGAGGAGGTGCAGTTTGTCCTCCAAGGGGTTTTACTAACCAAGGACTTCCCGTGATCAACAGTAACGCGCTAAATACGGCAATAACAAGACAAATCCAGAAAAGCGCCCTGTTCCTTTTCATTTGAGGCGCGCTGTCTTTTCAATTACAAAGGTCAGGCCTGTAGGTTTTTCCGTATGCAGATGGCCTAACACGCCATCTTTTTCAATGTGTTTTCCTCCAAGTTTTTTTACGGCTTTTTGGGAGCGGTAATTATGTTGATCCACATTAAAGAGAATGTAGTCAAAATGTTGAAATGCGTGGTTGATCATCAGGGATTTAAATGAGGTATTGTAGATACCCCCCCAATACGCCCTTCCCAGAAAGGTCCATCCGATTTCTACGGCATCATTGGCTATAGGGTGTAGTTTAAACCGGGAACTTCCGATGATCAAGCCGCTTTTTTTTTCTAGAATGGCAAAAGCCCCGTTGGAGGCCATAGCCTCTTCAAAGAACATTTTGAATACGGGTAGGGTGTAGCGATCCGGATTTTGATGTAGCTCCCAGATCTTAGGGTCTTTCGCAACTTCGTATAATGCCCGGAAATCCTCTGATTGCAAAGGCCGTAAGTGCACAAGTTCGTTTTCTAAGGTAGGCTGGAGCGTACTCATTTGCGAAGATGTTTTTCTTTTTTTGTTTCTGGTTGTTGTTTTACCTGGAATTCAAAAATATCATTTCTTGTATAATGACCGTTGACATCAAATTCCATTTTTTGTGGTATGATCGTCTCAAGGTCTAGCACGGCCATAAGTACTCCGGGTTGTCCAAAGAGTGGTCCTGCTATGAGCTCTCCTGAGGGAGCAACGATAAGACTTCCTCCGGGACAAATTGCATCGGTTGCTTCATGTAACAAGGCCTGATATTTTTCGGGGTACATGGTTTTGGTAAAGTATTGGTTGCAGCCCAGAACAAAACACCGGCCCTCCAGGGCGATGTGTTGCATCGTTGCTGTCCAATTTTCTCTGGAATCGGCTGTGGGGGCTATATAGATCTGCACCCCTTTTTGATACATGGACATTCGTGCTAGCGGCATATAATTTTCCCAGCAAATAAGCCCACCCAGCCTTCCTATTTTCGTTTCGAAAGTTACCAGGCTTTCCCCGGATGCTTCTGCCCAGATCACCCGTTCCGACCCGGTAGGTTTTATCTTTCTATGTACACCAAGTAAACCATCCGTTGGCGAAATATACGCCATGCTGCAGTATAAGCTCCCATTGTTTTCCCAACGTTCTGTAAAACCGATCACCAAATAACACTTTTGTTGTTTAGAAAGGGCGATCAATCGTTTCATTTCTTCTCCTTCTAGGCCTATGCTATTGCGATGGTATTCCTGATAGACCTTTTTTCCAGCTTTGGTTCTGCTGCCAACGGTTGCACCAAAATCGAAACCACGGGGGTATCCCGGTAAAAAGGATTCTGGAAATACAAGGAGTTCACATCCTTTTCCCGCATAAGTGGTAATAAGTGCTTCCATTTTTTGGAGCGTTTTTTCTTTGTCAAAGAAAATGGGATGGTCCTGAATAAGCCCTACGGTTACGGTCATTTCAATAGTATTGCTATAAGCCCAGTTATGGGTTGCAAGGCGTTGGTATCTGTTGCCACCGATTCTAAAACACTTGTGCCTACCACTTCAAATTTATCTTTCAATTCCCTAATGCAACGTTCTGCAGTTGCAATTGCTATTCCGTCAGGGACCTGGTAGTAGGTTTGGTCATATTCTTTTGGGTCTAGACAATCCAAATCGAAATGCAGGTATAACTGCCGGATGTTCTTAGCTTTCAGGGTGTGGACAAGGTCAGCAGTGTTCACTTGCCTGGAATTATAGATGTTCCCTGAACGGATGCGGTGGTGTTCTGCATCATCTACATCTCGAAGTCCCAGATAGTGGAGTTGGTGATCCTTCAATTTACTGAATAGTAAGCGCTCTATTTCCGGCACACCCTCACCAAGGAGCATGCGTAATGGCATACCGTGAAAATTCTTGCTTGGAGAGTCGGAGGGGGTATTGATGTCTGCATGGGCGTCGAACCATATCACCCCAAGATTTGAATACTTGCTGTTCAAATACGAAACCGGAACAATTTCGAGACCGCAATCCCCGCCTAAGACAGACAATTTCTGAGGTTGTTTTTCTTCCAGAAGTGCTTTCAATCGGGAGAGTTGTTCTGCAATAGCATCATAGTTGTTGATGTTAAAGCGTTGTAGTCCGTCTGCTCCCGCAGGAATTTCTGATAAGGATATGGTAGTAAATGGACCACCACCTAAATAATCCCGGATAGTCCAAGCCCCTTTTTCAAGGGAAATACCTTTCCCCGAGCCCTGCCATTGTGGAATGAAGAGCTGCATTATAACGCTTTGGTTTCAATAAAGAAATTACGGTCTATTACGAGCTCTTTTCCCTTTATCGTTTCTGATTTCCACTTGGAATTTTTGTTCGGGAAAATCCACTTTTCCTTCTCGTCTACAAATATCCGGATAGGCATATCAAAATCTTCCACCACTTTAGTGTAACGATATTTAAGGGTTTCACCGTCAAATTGGTATTCCAAAAGCGGAACATTGGTTGAGCGTAGGTACTGGTCAAAAAATGCGGACAAGTTTTTTCCGGTTTCCTGGCTTAAGAAATCTTCTATCTGTTGCGTTGTAACCGTTTGATGATAAAAAGTGGTATTCATTTTTCGAAGGGTTTGTCGCCATTTCTCGTCATCTTCAACCAGTTGCCGTAGCGTATGCAAGGTGTTCGCTCCTTTGTAATACATATCCCCTGAGCCGCGTCGGTTTAGATTATAGCGGCCGATGATGGACATATCGTTCTGAATTCGTTTTCGAGTGCCTATAACATAGTCTGCGGCGGCTTCCTTACCAAAGTGGTAATCGAGATAGAGGTTTTCCGAATAGGCGGTAAAGCCTTCATGGATCCACATATCAGCAATGTCCTTGTAGGTGATACTGTTTGCAAACCACTCATGTCCAGCTTCATGGATAATGATAAAATCAAATTTAAGGCCCCAGCCGGAACCGGATAAGTCGGTACCTCGATACCCGTTTTGATAGCCGTTACCGTAGGTTACCGAACTCTGGTGTTCCATACCCAAATAAGGGACCTCTACCAGTTTAAAACCATCCTCATAAAAAGGGTAGGGGCCAAACCAATGTTCAAAGGCTTCCATCATTTGACGGGTCTGTCGGAACTGTTTTTTGGCTTTTTCCAAGTTATTCCGTAGCACATAATAGTCCAGGTCGAGGATACCTTTTTCCCCTTCATACTGTTCCCCAAAATGAACATAATCCCCAATGTTAATATTTACGCCATAGTTATTAATGGGACTACTGACGAACCAATGGGTGGTTTTCATAGTTTCGGTTTCCTCTATCTTTTCCAATCGGCCATTGGAAACGTTCATCAGATTTTTTGGGAAGCTTACGCTAATACGCATGCTATCTACTTCGTCATACATATGGTCTTTGTTTGGCCACCAAACGCTGGCTCCCAGTCCTTGGCATGAGGTTGCAACAAATGGATTACCATTGCTATCTTCTTTCCAGGAGAACCCGCCATCCCATGGTGCGCGTATGGCCTCCTTTGGTTTTCCGGAGTATTTTACTACGATCTCATTGATAGCCCCCTTTTTTTGTGGTTGATCCAGTAGCACCATATACGCATTCCTACCTTCCTTTTTATAGGAAAGTGGTGTGCCGTTTTGTGTGATCTTTTCAATTTTCAAGGGGGGTTGCAGATCAACCTGTAGTGTATTTTTTTCCTTAAGTACCTTGTACTGGATCGTATTCTGACCGGAAATAAATTTCTCTTCGGGGTCTACGGTCAGTTTAAGATGATAATAGGTCAAATCCCACCACTCCCTTTCCGGAGTAATACTTCCCCGTAAAAACTCATCTTGAGTAAAACTAAGTTCTTCCTGTGTATAGGTATAACAGCTCAAAGAAAGCATGCAAAAAAATGGGAATGACTTTATCAAAGGAATGTTCATATTAGTTGAGTTCAAATTTTTTAGAAAAATCACGGGAGTGCCAGTAGCAAAGCGGTCCCAGAAATACATAAAATATCCCGGGAAATCCAAAATCTACCGCTACCTGAAAATACGCCAGAACCACGGAAACTACGGCTATAAAAACAAAAATGGCAAAATGACGCGCATAGAAAAACAGATGGAGGGCATTCTCTACCTTATACGATTTTTTGAAAGCCCGGTAGTACATTAAAGACAGGCATAGAAAGATCAACAAAAACCCTATCCCATACATTACGAATAGATTGGCCAGCGCTTCCAGCGTTTTTACCCCTTCTCCCATTCCGGATATTACTAGGTTTTTTAAAGGAAACACGTAGTAGAGCACCACAAATAGTAGGATGGCGTTAAGGGCAATTATCCAATTATCTACATAGTTGGTACGTCTGAAAAAATTGTAATGCACCCACCAAAGGGCCACCAAAACAAAGAAAGTAACAAAGAAGCTTAAAAAGCCTGTTCCTGTTGATTTGGTAAAGGTTAGGGAACTGTCCATATCAAAGTTAACCACCATCAGGGTCGCTGCAAAAGCAAAGACCCCGTCGCTAAAAGCCTCTAAACGACTCTTGTTGTGTGGCCATTTCATCCTGGAAAATTATTGAATAAAGGTGACTCTGGCAATTTTACCCTCCTCCACCTCATAAAGGGCTACAGCCGAATAATTCTGCCCATTGATGGTGAGATATTCCTGGTCAATTACCGTGTTTCCAATAACAATTCGCTTTTTGATCTCACAATTCAGATCTGGAGTTTTTTCGAAGAAACCCTGATACATCTTTCGCATTTGCTCCTGTCTTTCTCCGATTGCGGTAGCGGGATAGTTAAAAAGCTGAACCGCATCGCTGTAAGTAGCTAAAAAAGCATCGATATCCCTGGCGTTATAGGCTTCCAGTTGCGTATCAACTATCGTTATAGGATTTGTGACATTCTTGTTTTCAAAAAGGAAGCTCATACTGGCAATTTTACCATTTCTAATTTGGTAAATCGCCACCTGATGGGTTTCTGCACCGTTGTCCAGTGCCTTCTCCTCATCAATTACCGTATTTCCAATAACGATACGTTTTTCTACCGCAACGCTTGTTGATTTTGTTTGTTGAAAATAGCTGCCGTAGTTCTTACGCATTTGCTCCCGTCCTATGTACAAGGTGTCTTTAGGAAAGCGTTGTACCAGTACATTTTCGGCATAACAGGATACAAAACCCTCCAGGTCGCGAGCATTGTAGGTCGCTACTTGTTCCGAAACAATGGTTTCAGGAGAGGCTTCTGCGACAATTGCTAGTTTTGTTCCTATGGTATTGATCGCTATTCGGGTAATGTTATGAAGATCCGGATCAGCAAATTGCATGGTTACTTGCCAATTGGTATCCCGATCCGGATGATATGCCAATATCCGATTTCCCCTTCCCGTAAGCAAGGTGCCATCCGGAAGCCAACAAAAATCTTGCGCACCATCGGGTCTGATAATGGGTCGGGTAGCTCCGGAAATAGGGTCCATTGCCTTTAACATGGCACCCTGTTCTGAAAAATCGAGGAAACTAATATCCTTCGTATTGGGTATCCGTAGCAGCGACCGGCCTACTTGCTTTTGGAAAGTAAAGTCAGAGGCATCTTCCAGATTACTTACAACAAGATCCATCCCGTTCTCCATCAGAACAGTGCTTAGTAAGAGGTCTTCGGAATACCATAGATGGTAGCCTACTTTGGCATCTTTGCGAATAAGGTTAGATATCCCTCTCCCTGTGTCGTACCTGTACAGCCTTTGTAATCCGTTGGTATCCAGTCGAATCGCAGAAAGCGCATCGCTCCCGGGTATGCGTGTGGGAGAGTACTCACTTCCCTCAGGAGTATCCGTCAACCATTTGGTTTGACCCGTAACGATATCATAACTTCGGATATCGGTTTGTCCGTTTCGTGTTGCGGAGAAGATCACCGTCGTATCATCAAAAAAAGAGGGTTGGTTGTCGTAGCCGTCATTGTTTGATATGTTGATCTTATTGCTAAGTTTTGGTTCTCCTTCGGCAATTTCCAAATCAAACAGGTAAATTTCCGTATTCGGTTGTGTATAGATAAAACCGCATAAAAGGAGGCAGACGACAAGTAAAAATTGTTTCATGTTATGATAGATTGACAAAGCTTTTAAGTAATTCCCGCACGCGTTTTACCCCTTCAACATGGTATTTTGCCTGGGTTTTTTTTAAGCCCACTTTTATGGTAAATGCCGTGCTGGGAAGTTCCTGGAACATAAATTCATCGGTCCAGTCATCTCCAATAGAAAATATGAAGTCATAGTCCTTTTCACTTAACATTCGAGCAGCAGCTCTACCCTTGTTTACATTGCTACTTTTTACTTCCATGACTTTGTTACCGTTAAGTACACTGATATCATCATTTCCGATTAGACTGGTAAGTACAGTATTTAACTCGGTGGCGCGCTTTTCTCCAAAGTCGGGATCCGTATTTCGGTAATGCCAGGCTAAGGAATAGTTCTTTTCTTCAATAAATGAACCTGGAGTTCGGTCCACAAAGGATTCTAAAACAGGGGTAATCTTATCCATCCATGCTTTTTTTACTTTTTCCAGTAATTGGAAAGATTCACCATTTCGAGAAATCCATACACCATGTTCCACGATCATATTGTACTTTTTGTCTAAAAACCATTTCGAAAAGGTCTCTTTGTCGCGTCCACTGATCAGAAATAAAGTGGTACCCTCTTGATGATGTAATGCGTCCAGTAGTTCGTAGAGCTCAGTATCCGGGGAAGCCTTTTGCGGATCTTTATGAAAGCCGACCAGGGTACCGTCATAATCCAGGAATAGCAGCCTTTTGTTGGCGACTTTGTATTCCTGCAACATGCTCCCGAGTATCTTTGAATTTAGTTTTTGGGAAACAAAAGGATCCGCCCCTTGTTTTTTAGCCTTTAAAGCATTCATAAACTCATTGGCCCAGACTTCCACATTGTACCGGCGTAATCGATTTTGCAGGAAGATGTTTCGCGCCATTTGCTGCTCAGCTGGCATTTCAATAGCGGTCTTCAGGGTATCTGCCTGTTGTTCAAAATTATTCGGGTTTATTAGTAGCGCTTCATTCATTTCATAGGCAGAACCTGCCATTTCGCTTAAGATAAGCACACCGGTTTTATCGGTTCGGGTGGCAATGTATTCTTTGGCCACCAGGTTCATCCCATCACGTAAAGGAGTTAACCATGCGATATCACAGGAGGTATACAGATCAATAAGATTTTCAAAAGGTAAGGAACGATAAAAATACCAGATAGGGGTCCAGTTTACGGTAGAAAGCTCTCCATTGATCCGGCCTACCAGTTCATCGATTTCCCTTTTGAGTAATTGATACTGTGGTACATTGGAACGTGAGGGAACAGCCAAAATGATGAGACGCACATGCTCTTTGTATTCCGGATATTTGTTCAGGAAGTATTCAAATGCATTAATCCGCTTGGCAATGCCTTTACTGTAGTCCAGCCGGTCAATAGAGACAATCAACTTGGTGCCCGGTGCGGATGCTTTATGATCGTCAAGCTTTTTTTGAAGGTCGGTGCGTTCCTTTCCTTTAAGTGCATTGCTTACTTTGGCCGCGTTGTGGAACTTCTCATAGTCGATGCCCATAGGAAAAGAATCCACTTTGATTACCCGATTCTCAAGATATACCTCATTAAAGCTCACATCCAGACCTAGTAACCGTCTAACGGAACTTAAAAAATGACGTTCGTAATCGTACGTGTGAAATCCGATGAGGTCTGCTCCAAGCAGTCCTTCCAAAACTTCTTTCCGCCAGGGCAGTGTTCTGAAGATCTCGTAGGAAGGGAAGGGAATGTGCAAGAAGAAACCGATCGTCGCTTCGGGGCGTTTCTCTTTTACCATTTGCGGCACCAGCATTAGCTGATAATCGTGTATCCAAATAATATCATCATCTTTAGATTCTTTTAAGATAGCATCAGCAAATTTCTGATTTACAGATTTATACGTTTGCCAAAATTCTAGTTCAAATTCGGTATATTCCAGGAAATAATGAAATAGTGGCCATACGGTCCTATTGCTAAAGCCGAAATAAAAGCCATCCATCTCCGCTTTTGTTAGGGGTACCTGCAAACAACCATGCTCGCTAAGGGCTTTGTTAATATCCTCTTGCAGTTCGGGCGGCGTATCTTCTTCCGTTAATCCGGACCACCCGATCCAAAGGCTTTCGCCACCATGGTGTACCGACTTCATTCCGGTAGCTAATCCACCAACACTGGGCTTTGCCATAAGTCCGCCATCACTTATTTGCAATTGTACTGGTAGTCTATTGGAAATAATTATAGTTTTACTCATCGGTTAGTTTTTAGTGAAAATGTACTAAAATGGCAGATTTATCGATTATTAAGAAAGAAAATACTTACAAAACTACCAAAAGATAAGAATCTTAGCATGGATAACCTAAATTACGGAATTATTGGTAACTGCAGAAGTGCTGCTCTTATTTCGGCAACCGGGTCATTAGACTGGTGTTGTTTGCCTCAATTTGACGCTACTTCTGTCTTTGCAAAGCTATTGGATACAAAAAAAGGGGGAAGTTTCGAAATTGTTACCAAGTACAATTACGAGATAACACAGCAGTATCATCCTAATACGGCGCTACTGGTAACCCGTTTCTCGGATGGTGAAAACATTTTTGAATTGCACGATTTTATGCCGCGGTATTACAAACCCAACGGCAAGTACAATGCCCCTCCGGAAATCATTCGGTATGTAAAACACATTGCCGGTGCCCCCAAGTTTACCGTGTTGTACGATCCAAGACTGGAATATGCCAAAGGAGAGACCACCCATCATGTAAAGGCGAATTTCGTAGTAAGTATTACTAGTAAGCAACAGTTTGATACCTTATTTTTATATACTTCTTTTAATAAGAACCATATTGTTAACGGTGAAGAAATTACACTTAAGGAAGATGGCTATTTTTTGGTCTGCTATAACGAAAAGATCTTAAGGCCTACCACCGAAAAGATCGCCCTGGAATTGGAACGCACAAAGATCTATTGGTTGGATTGGGTGGATCGTACCCCTACCTATAAAAGGTTCAATAAGGAGATCATGCGAAGCGCAATCACTTTAAAAATGCTTACCTATGATAAATCAGGGGCCGTTTTAGCAGCAGCTACTACTTCTCTCCCCGAAACGATAGGGGAGGTACGGAATTGGGATTATCGCTTTTGCTGGATTCGGGATGCTTCTATGGTTATAAAGGTGGTCTCGGAATTGGGTCATAAAAATTCCGCCAAACGATTTTTACAATTCATTATTGACCTTATGCCCGATAAGGATGAAAAACTGCAGATCATGTACGGGATCAATGGGGAAAAGACCTTAACCGAAAAAAACCTGGATCATTTAGAAGGGTATAAGGGGTCAAAACCTGTTCGTACTGGGAATGCAGCCTACAAACAACGGCAAAACGATATTTACGGGATTTTGATGGATGTTATCTACGAACAGTTGATCAAATTCAGTAATGATATAGAAAATGGCGAAGAACTCTGGAGTATCACGAAAGGTATTGTATGGATTGTAGATAAACACTGGAAGGAACCGGATAAGGGCATCTGGGAATTTCGGGGAGAAGACCGTCATTTTACCTTCTCAAAGGTATTGTGTTGGGTAGCACTGGATCGGGCGATAAAAGTGGCCAAGATATTTGGAAAACACCGCAAGATCGAAAAGTGGTCAGCTATTGAACAGGAGATACGGGAAGATATTATGGATAATGCCTGGAACGAAGATATAAAAGCCTTTGCCCAGTCCTATGGCTCCTATCACCTGGATGCTTCAGTGTTGTTGATGGAATCGTATGGATTTATTCATGCGAAAGACCCAAAGTACATTAGCACGGTAAAAGCTATAGAAAAAGACCTTAGTAATGACGGGTTGCTGTATCGCTATAAGAATGAGGATGACTTTGGTCTGCCCTCTTCCTCCTTTACCATATGTACGTTTTGGTTTATTAATGCCTTGTTTAAAATTGGTGAAGAAGAAAAGGCGCTTCAACAATTTGAACGCCTGTTAAGCTATAGCAATCACCTGGGACTCTTCAGCGAGGATATTGATTTTAAGACCAAACGGTTGTTGGGCAATTTCCCTCAGGCGTATTCTCATCTGGCTTTGATAGAGTGTGCGATTAATTTTTCAAGGAAGCAGAGCGAAGAGAAAATATTAGAATCGATTAGTTGATCTGTTCTGCAACCGCTTTGATCTTAGTAGTTAACTGTGCTAAATGATCCAGTGTGGTAAAGGGATTCATCAGGGACGTTCGCAAATAATGAATACCTCGTAATTGGGTCTGGACAATATAGAATTCCCCATCTTCCAAAAGCTGTTGCCGGATAGCGGCATTTAACCGGTTTAATTCCTTGTTGGATTTTTCGGAGGCGATCCATCGAAAACAAAGAATATTGGATTGGGGATGTGTAGCTAGTTCAAAATCAGGGTCTTCATTTAATATCCTGGCAAAGGACCGGGTCAAGTCGTATTGACGGGTAACGTACTCATCAAATAGCGCTTCGCCATACATCTTGAGCAAGATAAACCAATGTAGGCACATCATGGTTTTGGTACATTCAAAGGTCATTTTGCCGCTTTGATACCAGATATCTTCCTGGTTTTCTTCCAACAGGTAATCCGCTTGCTGGCTAAATGTGTTTTGGGCGTGTGTTTTACTTTTGAAAAGCAGCGCCGTCGTAATCGTTGGCATAAGCAACATTTTATGTCCATCCACTACTACCGAATCCGCGTGTTGTATACCCTGTACAAGGCTTTTGTATTTGTTTGCGTAAATGGCTGCTCCACCATGAGCGCCGTCTGCATGGAACCAAATGCCTTTTTTCCTGGCAAAATGCCCAATAGCTTCAAGGTCGTCATACGCCCCTGTAGCTGTAGACGGTGCCGAACCAATTATCGCAAAGATGGTAATCCCATTAGCTTTTGCTTTGTTAAAATGTTCTTCCAACAGTGCTACGTCCATTGAGAAGTTAGGTTGGGTCGGGATTTTTATGATCCCCTTTTCTCCTAGGCCCATAATCTTTGCCGCCCGGTCTACGCAATAGTGGGCTTCTTCACAAACCATTATGCCCAGTGAACGGCTATACCCCTCATTCCAGATATCTTCGGGAACAATTGCCTTTCTTGCCGCTAACAAGGCCGTAAGGTTAGCCAAACTACCCCCTGAGGTCAAAAAACCTCCTGAATCCTTTTCATATCCGATATGTTGGCAAATATTGTCAATTACTATACGCTCTATGGCAGAAGGGGCCATTCCCATCTCATAGACAGCCATGCCATTGTTCAGCACACTACTTAAGGCACTAGATAAGGCTGTAACAGGTGCTGGAGCGGCTACCTGATGTCCCATATATTTTGGATGATGCGTATGGGTAGTACGTTCGTATATCCTCTCAAAGAAGTCTTCCGTTTTTCCGTTTTTCAAAAAGTCTTCCCAAAAAGATATCATATCCTCTAGGGTCTGCCAATCTACTACCTTTTTATTCCTTGCAGAGAGCGTATTGGATAGATGTTGTTCGGTAGCTTTTAGTAGTAAATGGGCTTGTTCCAGGAAGTTTTGAGTATCAAATGCAGCATTTAAGAGCGGGTTTTCCATACCCAAAAATAAGCGGTTACCCTAGAAATAGGATCACTGTCTGATAAAATATGATCTTCTACAGTTGCTAATGCTGATTTGGTATTGGAAGTAAGGTGGTACCATCGAAATGCTTTGAAGTACGGTTCTTAGAACATTCATAAGGTTTTTGGTTCCTGGCAAGTGTCTAAAACCATTTTTCAAAAACAAAGAACCACCCTAATACTAGAGCGGTTCTTTTTACTTCACTAAGAAGTCATTTGAATTAGTCAAAGGTGTATCCGTTATCTGCAGCCACCCTATCAGCGATCTGAGTGCGTAGGGCTACAACATTAGGATAATTTGTATACTTTGTAAAACGTTTTAATCCCATTAGCATCATCCGTTGCTCATCCCCTTCGGCAAAGGAGATAATGGCTTCTTTCCCTTGATTGTTAACAATATTTACGGCGCGGTACAGGTACAGTTTTGACATTGCAATTTGCGTTGCCTGTGCACCTTCTCCATAGCGCTTCACATTTTTTTCCGTTCGTAAAACCGCAGATTCCGCCAAATAGATCTGTATGAGAATGTCTGAGGCCGCTAAGAGCAATTGCTGATGTTTTTCCAAATCGGGTCCAAATTTTTGAACCGCACTACCGGCAACCATCAAAAATACTTTTTTCAAGCGTTTGATCAAATCTTTTTCTTCTGCGAACAGTTCTGAAAAATCGGGTGATTCAAAAGAAGGGATTCCAATAAGTTCTTCTCCAACTGCCGTAGCTGGCCCCAAAAGATCAACGTGGCCTTTCATAGCCTTTTTAATCAGCATCCCTACGGAAAGCATTCTATTGATCTCATTGGTTCCTTCATAGATCCTTGAAATCCGGGCATCGCGCCATGCAGATTCCATAGGGGTATCTGCGCTGAAACCCATCCCC
Source organism: Bacteroidota bacterium (assembly GCA_038750505.1). GTDB lineage: Bacteria > Bacteroidota > Bacteroidia > Flavobacteriales > Flavobacteriaceae > Croceivirga. Next base: position 134,463 of record JBCDHD010000009.1, read on the forward strand.
CCAAATATTTGAATGCCTTCATCCGAGGTGTGTTGGACGTGCTCCGAGACGGCTACTTTTAGAATAGAACACTCGATAGCATATTCCTCAACTCCTTTTAATTCTGCCTCTTGGTGGGTGTTTCCCTCGGATTCCCTGATGGCAATACGATCTTCAATATTTTTAGCAGCACGGTAACAGGCAGCTTCATCTACATAAATATTTGTAGACATATCTGCCAGCTTCGCTTTAATAGCCCCAAAATTAACAATAGGTGTTTTGAACTGTATCCGCTCATTGGCATAGTTAGCCGCTTCATTGATGACCCTACGTTGTGCTTCAAGGCAGGCGGCGGCCAATTTAATTCTTCCAACGTTCAAAGCATTCATCGCGATCTTGAAACCATTCCCGCGCTCAGAAAGCATATTTTCTACCGGAACTTTGGTTTCATTAAAAAATACCTGTCGGGTAGAGGAGGAGTGAATTCCAAGTTTCTTTTCTTCATCCCCAAGTGTAATCCCATTTTCAGGATCGTTCTCAACAATAAAACCGGTAATGTTTTTATCGTCTCCGATGCGTGCAAAAACGATAAACAATTTACAGAAGCCCGCATTGGAGATCCACATTTTTTGTCCGGTAATGCTGTAGAATTTGCCATCCTCTGAAAGGACCGCCTTGGTTTTTCCGGAGTTAGCGTCGGACCCTGCGCCAGGTTCGGTCAAGCAATAGGCGCCAAACCATTCCCCGGAGGCCAGTTTGGGTACATATTTTTCCTTTTGTGCTTCCGTTCCGTATAGGGTTATGGGCATCGTTCCGATTCCGGTGTGGGCACCAAACGCGGTACTAAAGGATCCGTTTGCACCCGAAATATAATCGCATACCAGCATGGTAGAAACAAAGCCCATGCCCATGCCACCGTAGGTTTCAGGAACGGCAATACTTAGCAAACCAAGCTCTCCAGCTTCGCGCATGCATTCTTCGGTATAGGCATAGTCCTTTTTTTCAAAGCGTTCCCAATGTGCCCAAAGCTTACGGTCTACAAATTCCTTGGTGCTTTGGCGCATCATTTCTTGTTCTTCAGTGAGGTCTTCCAATGTAAATACCTCTTCGCAGGGGGTTTCTTTCACCAAAAAATGTCCACCGCGCAGGATTTCTTTATTAAGCGTTTCTGTACTCATAATGATTAAGATTTAAGCGTCAAGAATCCGGAAACAAGACTAATTTAGTCCGCCTTGGAAACCTGAAATCATTTTTTATAATTGTTGAATTTTATCAGATAATTCTGAAAATTGATTTTCCTTTATATAATTTTTTCTTCTGGCAATAATTAGCTGTGTTTCCCATTCAAACCAAGAACTGAGGCTATATGCAATAGATGTATTGAAATGCCTATCCGTAGATTTACTGGTTCCCTCCGCTATATTTGAAGGAATAGCAACGGAACATCTGAGTAATTGAGACGTACGATTGAATTTTTCGAGTATCGGAAAGCCCTTAACCAACTCGTAGGTATCGTCCAGGATTTGCATCCCTTCTTCCCAAATCTTCGGTTTTTTAAAATTATGTCTCTTCATTACCTCGTCTCTTGTCTCTCGATTTTCGGTTCTTGATTCTTTTTTCTTTACTCCATTATCTTAAGAAAGAAATTCAAATATGCCCGCAGCACCCTGACCGGTACCAACACACATGGTCACAAGACCGTATTTGCCTTGCATGTTTCGTTTGTGCATTTCGTCAAACAGTTGTACGGAAAGCTTGGCACCTGTGCAACCTAAGGGGTGTCCCAGTGCGATTGCTCCTCCATTTACGTTCACGATATCGTTGTTTAGACCTAATTCACGAATTACAGCCAGGGACTGAGAAGCAAACGCTTCGTTCAACTCGATGAGTTCAATATCGTCTTGCTTCATTCCAGCTTGCGCTAAGGCTTTCGGGACAGCTTTTACCGGGCCAATACCCATAATTCTGGGTTCTACCCCTGCCGCAGCATAGCTCACTAATCTTGCAACGGGTTCCAGATTCAATTCTTTTACCAAAGCTTCACTCATGATCATCACAAAAGCCGCTCCATCACTAGTTTGAGAGGAGTTTCCTGCGGTTACACTGCCGTTTGCTGCAAAAACCGGACGTAACTTAGCCAATGCCCGGAGTGAAGTGTCCTGTCGTGGACCTTCGTCTTTAGTGACGGAATATTTTTTATTTGCTTTTTTTCCATCAGGGCCTACATAGGTGTGGTTTACATCAATAGGGACGATCTGATCCTGAAATCGGTCTTCGGACTGTGCTTTTAATGCTTTTTGGTGCGAATTGTACGCAAATTCATCCTGATCTTCCCGGGAAACTTTAAATTCCTGGGCTACGGCTTCTGCGGTGTTCCCCATACCCCAGTAGTAATCTTCATGACCGGAATGCACCAGATCGTAGTTCAGCTCGGTCTTAAATCCTGTCATCGGTACCGAACTCATACTTTCTACTCCACCGGCAATGATACAATCCGCCATACCTGACTGGATTTTTGCCGTTGCGATACCAATGGTTTCTAAGCCGGAAGAACAAAAGCGATTTACCGTTACTCCGGGAACGTCTACAATATCCAAGCCCATAAGCGAAATAAGGCGGGCCATATTGAGCCCCTGCGAACCTTCGGGCATGGCATTTCCAACAATAACATCATCGATTCTTTTCTTGTCAAAATCATCGAATTGGCCTACCAAATGTTCTATGGTTTCGGCTGCCATTTCATCCGCTCGCTTAAACCGAAAGGCACCTTTGGGCGCTTTACCCACTGCCGTTCGGTATCCTTTTACGATATATGCTGTTTTCATTTCTTAATTTTTAAATTCTGTTGTAGCCTTAAATTCCTGTTTAACGTGCTCATCTGTTTCGGTATCATAGAACCAATGTTCATCTAATACGGATTTATAGCCTATGCGCATTCTCACTTTTGAAATATTTTTCATAAGAACTTGGGTTTCTTCATTATAAGGAAGTCCAAATAACAATATTTCCTCCCCAGATGTGAACACATAATTAGCTATTGTAGTGTTCCTTAAAATTTCATAACCAAAAGTTCTCTCCGGATTCATGGAATCGAACAGGACATCTTTGTTTTCCATAGGCAAACCCATATAATCCACTTGTACGGAGGTAACAATTGCAGGTCCGGTGCCTTTATTAATAACTTTAATTCCAAAACCCTCATTATTATAGTGTTGTGTTACGCTTAAATAGGGCCATACCATTGATTTTTGTTGCGATTTCATGATGCTGGCCTCGTAGATGGAGGTAACCATTGCTATGACACTGATAACCAATGCCATAATAGTTCCAATGCTCTGAAGGCGATCAGCTCTGGTATTCTCCATTTAAATTAGTTACGTAACGGTTTTCCCGTTTTTAACATATGTTGTATCCGTTCCAGGGTCTTTCGTTCCGTACAAAGCGATAAAAAGGCTTCTCGTTCCAGGTCCAACAAGTACTGTTCGCTCACATAACTTGGTTCCGACAAATCCCCTCCAGCCATTACGTAGGCCAATTTGTTTGCTATTTTTTTATCGTGTTCGCTAATGTATCGACTGGCTTCCATGGCGTCAGTGCCTGCCAAGAACATCCCTAAAGCTTGCTTTCCTAAAACTTTTACATCCTTTCTTTGAGGAGGTTTTGTGTACCCTTTTTCTGCCAATAATTTGGCATAGGCCTTAGCGGTCGCGATTTGGCGATCCTTGTTAACGACTACTACGTCTTTTCCTTTTTGTAAGATGCCCAGGTCATATGCTTCATAGGCAGAAGTAGAGACCTTAGCCATTCCGATAGCTAAAAAGTACTCCTGCAATACATTCAATTCCACATCCCCTTTTCGGAACGAATCCGACGCCCGCATGGCCATTTCCTTGGACCCGCCACCACCGGGGATAACGCCAACTCCAAATTCTACCAAGCCAATGTAGGTTTCAGCTGCTGCAACTACTTTATCAGCGTGCATCGTAATTTCGCAACCTCCACCCAGGGTCATACCATGGGGCGCTGCTACGGTTGGAATGGACGAGTACCGCATACGCATAACGGTATCCTGAAAGGTTTTAATGGCCATATTAAGTTCGTCATATTCTTGCTCCACTGCCATCATAAAGATCATACCGATATTAGCACCCACCGAAAAGTTAGCGGCTTGATTACCGACCACAAGGCCTTGAAAGTCCTTCTCTGCAATATCAATGGCTTTGTTTAAGCCCATGAGCACATCTGCCCCTATGGTGTTCATTTTAGACTGGAACTCCAAATTCAATATCCCATCTCCAAGATCTTCAACGACCGCGCCACTGTTCTTAAAAACCTCCTTGGTTTTTCGGATGTTGTCCAAAATGATAAAGGCATCCTGGCCCGGCACTTTTTCCATTGCTTTCTTTGGAATGTCGTAATAGTAGGAAGCCCCATCTTTAACTGCGTAGAAAGAGGGAATTCCGGCAGCTTTCATATCATGTACCCAATCCGCTATTTTTAGCCCCTCGGCTTCTGCAAATGCAATACCCTTGTCCAATCCTACAGCATCCCATATCTCAAAGGGGCCATGTTCCCAACCAAAACCGGCACAGGTAGCATCATCAATTTTGAAAAGCTCATTTGTTATTTCAGGAATACGAAGCGAGGCATAAGAAAATAGGGCACCAAAACTTTTTCTAAAGAATTCCCCGACTTTATCTTTTCCATCACTTAAAACTGGAAAGCGCTCGGCAACATCGTCAATGGATTTCGTTAGTTCCAGAGTAGCAAATTTTGCACTTTTCTTTGAGCGATAATCCATAGTGCCCAAATCGAGGGTCAGGATTTCCTTTTTTCCATCTGCGTTGACCGATTTCTTATAAAATCCTTGGCCGGTTTTGCTGCCCAACCATTTGTTGTCCATCATCGTAGTGATGAAGCCTGGCATTTTGAAAACATCGCGTCGTTCATCATCCTTACAGTTTTCATACAAACCATTACCAACGTGCACCAGTGTATCCAAGCCCACAACATCAACCGTCCGGAACGTAGCGGATTTAGGTCTTCCGATAAGTGGCCCCGTCAACTTATCAACCTCCTCAATGGTCATATCCAGATCCTTCATGGCATGGAAAAGCGAGAAGATCCCAAAAGTCCCAATTCTGTTTCCGATAAAGGCGGGAGTATCTTTGGCTACGACTGACGTTTTTCCCAGAAATTTTTCACCATAACCATTTAAGAAATCCAACACTTCTACAGCTGTCTTTGGTCCTGGGATAATTTCAAAAAGTTTGAGATAACGAGCGGGATTAAAAAAATGGGTTCCACAAAAGTGCTTTTGAAAATCCTCACTTCGTCCCTCACTCATAAAATGAATAGGAATACCAGAGGTGTTCGAGGTGATCAAAGTACCCGGTGTTCGGTGTTTTTCTAAATTTTCAAACACCTTTTTCTTTATATCTAAGCGCTCAACTACTACTTCTATGATCCAATCTACTTTGCTTACTTGAGCGATATCATCTTCAAGATTCCCTGTGGTGATGCGATGTGCAAACTTTTGATGGTAGATGGGAGCGGGCTTTGATTTTAAGGCTTTGGTTAGTGAATCGTTCACTAGCCGGTTGCGTACCGCTTTGTCTTCCAAAGTAAGTCCTTTGGCCGTTTCTTTTTCGGTAAGCTCCCGAGGTACAATATCTAGCAATAGTACCTCTACACCGATATTGGCAAAATGGCAAGCGATACCACTTCCCATTATTCCGGAACCGATCACAGCAACCTTATTAATATGCCTGTTCATGTTACGATTTGGTTTAGTTAATCCGTTGTTGTTTTACTATATATTTTTTTGTCTTGGATCAGTTTGTTGATCACGTCCACGGTCTTAAAAAAGCCTTCTAGGTTTTTATCGTCCAAATGCTGCTTTACAGCATCATTGAATCGCATAACCACTTCTTTAGAATCTTTTCGTTTTTCAAGTCCCAAAGCAGTAAGGTGGATCAACACGCCTCTTCCATCATTTGGATTTGGCCTACGTTCGATATATCCTCGTTCTTCTATGGTCTTCAGAATACGAGATAAACTGGTAGCTTCCATGCCCATTCTGGGGCCAAGAGCAGTGCTGGGGGTTCCTTTCTTAGAATCGATACTTAATAGTGTGAAGCCGATAGCCATGGTTAAACCATAGTTTTTCGCTTCTTCGTTGTACATCTTGGTAACGGCCTGCCATGTGGCGCGCAAGGCCCAGTCAATGGTTAAATCCCGCATTGCATTTAATTGGTTCCCAAATATAACAAAATTTATTATGCATGCATAATAAATTCATCTAAAGGAACGAACGGGAAGCCTACCGTGCTGTAGTAGTAGCGGTTAGGATTTTCTTCAGGTTTATCCGTACACTTGGGTTACCGAAAAGTAAGACAGAAAACACAGCAAGTAGACAAAATAGCACGACTACCTAAGTGCAATTACGCTCTTTTTTGGGTTGTGCTACACTGCTCCAGGCCAATACAAAAAAGCCTAATATGGAATGTAACACGGCACTCACAAGAATATTGGCTATTCTTTTTTTACCGGTTAAACACTATTTTTTACCGGCTATTCAGCTATTCTTAAGTACTCCAGCTCAATTAACGACCGTATATGTCATTGTAAAGCGTAATATACTTTTCTTTGACTACTTTACGTCGCAGCTTCATCGTTGGCGTGAGGTGTCCGTCATCTATACTCCAGACATCCGGGGTAAGTCGAAATTGTTTTACCTTTTCCCATTTCGCAAAATCAGTATTGGCATCATCTACTTCCTCCTGCATTCTTTCAATTACTTTTTCATTAATCACGATATCTGAATTTTGGCCAATAGTAATATTGTTTTCCGTACACCAGGTATTTAAAAACTCAAAATTCGGCTGGATCAATGCAGCCGGCATTTTTTCCCCTTCACCCACGACCATTATCTGTTCAATAAATCGCGATTGCTTAAAACGGTTTTCCAAAAGTTGTGGGGCAACATATTTGCCGCCGGAGGTCTTGAACATTTCTTTTTTACGATCTGTGATCCTCAGGATACCATCAGCATCGATCTCGCCAATATCTCCTGTGTGGAAATAGCCATCTTGTAAGACTTCTGCTGTTTTTTCGCTGTCCTTATAGTAGCCTTTCATCACATTTGGACCTTTACACAGGATTTCTCCATCATCAGCGATTTTAACTTCAACTCCATCGATCACCCGGCCCACAGTACCAATCTTCCACCCGGCATTTTCTTGTTCGTTCACAGAGATAACGGGAGAGGTTTCGGTAAGGCCATATCCTTCCATGACGGGCATGCCTGCTGCTCCGAAAACCCGAGCCAATCTGGGCTGTAATGCAGCACTTCCCGAGACCAACAATTCCACCTCACCCCCCAAGGCCTCTTTCCACTTGCTAAAAATTAACTTTCTTGCAACTCCCAATTGCTTTTCATACAACCATCCATTTTTGCCATAAGGCTCAAACTTCAACCCTAGATCGACCGCCCAAAAGAACAGCTTCTTTTTTATTCCATCCAATTCTTCGCCTTTGCCTACTATAGCATCGTAAACCTTTTCAAGAAGTCGTGGCACTACAGTCATTACATTGGGATTGACTTCTTTGGCATTTACCGAGATTTTATCTAATCCTTCCGCAAAATAGATCTGAATGCCGCAATACTGGTATAGATACAGGATCATTCGCTCAAAAATGTGGCATACCGGCAAGAAACTAAGGGCTGCAGAACCTCCCCTAAGCGGAACCCTGCGTTCACTGGCGATAACATTGGAAACAATATTGTTATGGGTGAGCATAACACCTTTTGGTTTTCCCGTGGTTCCGGAGGTGTAAATTAGCGTCGCTAGATCGTCGGGTTGCACATTGTCCTTTCTGGCTTCCACCTCATCATGGTTGGATTTATCTTTACCTTTCTCCAAGACCTCACTCCAATGATTGCAATTCTCCAGTTTATCAAAAGAAAAAACGTCTTTTAGTTTCTTTGTCTTTCCACTAATTGCCAATACTTTTTTAAGTACATCGTCGCAGGAAACGAAACAGTATTTTGCCTCTGAGTGATTTAACACATACTCGTAGTCTTCTTCGGAAATGGTAGGATAAATGGGAACGGTTTGCGCCCCGATCTGCAACACTCCAATATCCATTATATTCCATTCGGTGCGATTGGTCATCGATATAATGGCAATTTTATCATCGGGTTTTACCCCCATGCGAAGCAGACCCCGGCTGATCGTATTCGCTTTGTTGATATATTCCTCTGTGGATGTGGCTTCCCATTCACCGTTTTTTTTGGTTACCAATGCACTTTGCAAATTGTATTTGTCGAGCTGGTAGTAAGGGAAATCGAAAAGTCTGGTTACGCTATGCATATTAAGTTACTCTTAAGAAATTGCAAAATAGGGAATGCAGTTAGTATCTTAAAGTGGATTTAGCAAAATATTAGGCTATTTTTTAATAATGCCCCATAATTTTGATATTCTGCAACGGTTGACACTTAAAACCCTACACTTTTTTATCCTGGATATTCGATGAAAACATCACACAAATTAATAGTAATACTACTAATAAAGAAAATTTAACTCTCTAACCTGACATTTATCATCTTATTAATTGACACACGGTTATAATTTCGATACTTGAAACGAATAGGTAGTGTTAAATCATAAATGAATCGATCGTGGTAAAGGAGCAAATCAAAGAAGGAATTTGGACCCAAGAGGTAAACGTTAGGGACTTTGTACTAAGGAATATGAGACCCTATCACGGTACTGCGGACTTCCTTGTGGGACCGAGCGCTAAAACCCAAAAACTATGGGAGCTATGCAAACAGGCGATGCTGGAAGAACGGGAGAACAATGGGGTACGGGCCGTGGATACGGAAACCATATCTACCGTGAGTGCCTTTGGTGCGGGTTATATTGACCGGGAGAATGAGGTAATTGTCGGGTTACAAACGGATGAATTATTAAAGCGGACTATGAAACCTTTCGGTGGGTTTCAGGTGGTGCAAAAAGCACTACAGGAACAGGGTTTGGCACCGGATGATAAATTAACCGAACTGTTTTCCAAACATATCAAAACCCATAACGATGGGGTGTTTAGTGCTTATACTCCTGAGATTAAGAAGTATCGATCCTTGGGCATATTAACCGGTTTACCGGACAATTACGCCAGAGGCCGCCTCATTGGCGATTACCGGCGCGTGGCGCTCTATGGCATATCGTTTCTAATCCAATCTAAATTAAAGGATTTGGAGCAATTGGAAGGCCCCATGACGGACGCAGTTATCCGTCTAAGGGAAGAGGTTTCCGATCAGATTCAAGCCTTAAAGGAAATGATCGTTTTGGGCAAAACCTATGGTTTGGACCTGAAACGTCCGGCCCGAACGGCCCAGGAGGCCGTGCAATGGACCTATATGGCGTATTTGGCCGCGGTAAAAGAGCAAGACGGTGCAGCAATGTCCCTTGGTAATGTATCGTCCTTCCTAGATATCTTTATTGAAAACGATATTGAGGAAGGTAAGCTTACAGAGCAGGAGGCACAAGAGCTTATCGATCAATTTGTGATGAAGCTCCGCGTGGTAAGGCATTTACGCATGGCAGCGTACGATGAGATCTTTGCCGGAGACCCCACCTGGGTTACGGAAGTAATCGGAGGGATGCTTAATGACGGTCGCACGAAAGTGACCAAGACCTCGTTCCGGTTTTTGAATACGCTAAACAACCTGGGCCCCTCTCCGGAACCTAATCTTACGGTACTATGGTCAGAAAATCTTCCGGAGAACTTTAAAGCTTTCTGTGCGGAGGTAGCGATCGCAAGTTCCTCACTTCAGTTTGAAAATGATGATCTGATGCGTGACCTAAGGGGTTCGGATGACTACGGAATCGCTTGTTGTGTTTCGCATCAAGACCTGGGGAAATCCATTCAGTTTTTTGGCGCAAGAACCAATTTGGCCAAAACACTGCTGTTAGCACTTAATGAAGGACGCTGTGAAATAACCGGGGAAACCGTAGTAGAAGGTATTCCGCCTGTTGAAGAAGGGTATTTGGATTTCGATCAGGTCATGGCCAATTACCAAATGGCTTCCAAGGAAATTGCCAGGGTGTACAATGAAACGATGAATATCATTCATTATATGCACGATAAGTATTACTACGAAAAGGCCCAAATGGCACTGATCGATACAAATCCAAGTATTGATATCGCTTATGGCGCTGCGGGACTATCTATCGTGGCCGATTCACTTTCCGCTATCAAATACGCTAAGGTACTACCGGTGCGAAACCAAGAAGGATTGACAGTTGATTTTAAGATTGAAGGCGATTTTCCAAAATATGGGAACGATGACGATCGCGTGGACACATTGGCGGTGCAGGCTGTAGCAGACTTTAATCAGGAGTTACAACAGCTACCTGTGTATAAGAATGCCCGTCCCACATTGTCCATATTAACAATTACCTCCAATGTAGTATATGGGAAAAAGACCGGAGCTACTCCCGATGGAAGACCAAAGGGAGTGCCTTTTGCTCCTGGGGCTAATCCGATGCATGGTCGTGATGCCCATGGCGCAATTGCTTCCTTGAATTCGGTAGCGAAGATCAGGTACCAGGATGCGCTAGACGGTATTTCTAATACGTTTTCGATCGTACCAAAATCGTTAGGTGCAGATAAATCGGATCGCATAGAGAATCTTGTCACCATCCTGGATGGTTATTTTTCGCGAAACGCCCAGCACGTTAATATTAATGTTTTGAACAAGGAAACGTTGATAGATGCAATGGAGCATCCGGAGGAATACCCGCAATTGACCATTCGGGTTTCGGGTTATGCCGTGAATTTCACCAAATTAACACGGGAACAGCAGCAGGAAGTAATTACGCGTTCTTTTCATGACTCCTTGTAACTTTTTCATAACGGTAAGGGCATCTGAACAACATTCCAACACTATCATTCAGATGCCCTATACCAACAAATCGAAAGCCATTAAAACCGCTCCACCGTTATTACGTGTACATTCGGTAGAATCTTTCGGAACTCATGATGGTCCCGGGATTCGAATGGTGGTCTTTCTGCAGGGTTGTAAGTTAAAATGCGTGTATTGTCATAACCCGGATACCATTGCCATGGAGGGGGGAATGGAATGTACTACAGAACAACTGGTGGCAATGGCGGTAAAAATGAAACCCTATTTTGGCAAAAAGGGAGGGGTAACCGTTTCGGGCGGGGAGCCCTTGTTACAGTCCAAAGCACTGCTGCCTTTTTTTAAACGACTGAAAGAAGAAGGGATCCATACAACTATTGATACCAATGGTAGAATACTAAATCACTTTACCATGGAACTATTGGATCGGTATACCGACCTGGTCATGCTGGACATCAAGCATATGACCGAAGCGGGCTACCAGCAAATAACCGGGATGCGCCACAAGGAGACTACCTTTAATTTTGCTAAATACCGGGAAGCTTCCGGGAAAAAAATGTGGCTTCGCTATGTGCTGATCCCCGGATTGACCGATGCCCCAAAGTTACTGCATGCCTTGGGCACCTATTTTAAGGAATATAAGACTATTGAGCGGATGGAAATTCAGCCCTATCACCAACTTGGTGTACATAAATGGGAAGCTCTGGGGTGGGAGTATCCGCTAAAAAATGCGCGCGAGAACACAAAGGCGGAAATACAATCCGCCGTGCGTATTCTTGAAAACTATTTTAAACAGGTAACTGTGAACTAATTAATGTAACGCCTGCGCCTTTCTTAGCTATGAGGAACAAGGACGATTGTTTTGTATCTCTTGCACTACGGGCATGGTAAACCGAACAAGCAGCTACGGAATAGTTCTTTAGAAAAATGCAAGGTTTCGCGAAAACAACCGGATGAAAAACAAGGCGCTTCTTTGCCAAAACTGTGCTATTGCCTTATGAAAACCTATAAAGCGTGTCATAAAAGCGCATCAGAATTCAACAATCGATCAGAATACTTGGATCACGAATTGCAGATAATGCAACCAAGAAGGTATCGATTGAATCTTCCGGGCCGGGATTTTCGATTTGAATGGGAAGATTTAGTACCTGCTTTTGCGGGTACTCTTGGTATCATTGCGATGTACTCCTCCGTAATGATCGCATGGGCCGAGGGCTTAAGCGAGGCTTGGGATCATGTTACCTTGGGTAAAGCGTTCGCCATAGAGGTTTCTAGGGTAGAGATGTTGATCCCTGCCCTGCTGTTTGTTATTCTTGCTTCCGGATTTTTAAACCCCAGAGCAAATTTAGCCGGTAATCATGGCCCTATGATCCCGCTTATTGCCAGCATGGCTTTAGCGGGAGCTCATCCATTAGCACTGGCCATACTTATCGGGATACTCGGGCTATTGCTAAGCCTCTTTAAAGGGGGGTCTCGCCTGGTTGATCTTACCAGCAAAGGTGTTGCCGGAGGCTTGTTGATATTTTTGGGATTTAGTGGAGCGCTTAGTCAAATTGTAACCGTGCAGTCATGGGGTATGGGTCTTGAATCCACAACAGTACAACTTGGTTCCATGGGTTTTTTAGGGCTTGTTATTCTGAGTGTTACCGTAATTCTGTACAGCTATCTTGCCCGGATCGACAAGCGGTGGTTGGCAATACCAGTATGTGCCATTACCGCATTGATCATCGCCTTGATTGGGGGGGCTGGTTTTGACCTTCAATTTACTACAGCAATGGGATTGCCCAATCTTAACCCGGTCCATTGGTGGGGAAGTACCGAGGATGGCTGGATGCTGGGATTGCCCAATCCCCAACACTTCATCGCCTCCTTACCTTTTGCAATTTTAGCCGTTGCCATGTGGTCCCCCGATTTTTTGGGGCATCGCATTTTCCAGGAGATGAATTATCCAAAGAATTCTGAAAAGGTGCTAATGGATGTTGACGATACCATGACGATCTGTTCAATACGACAGATGGTAGGAACCGCTGTTGGAGGAGGTAATATCACGTCATCATGGGGCACCTATATGATCCCGGCAGCGATTGCCAAAAGACCAATACCAGGAGGAGCTATTCTACTCGGAATAATGGTGATAACCGTAGCTATTTTAGGAAGCCCGATGGATGTAGCGGTTTGGCCGCCCGTGCGCTGTATTGCCCTGTTGGTTGGGGTCTTTTTACCTTTGATCGAGGCAGGGATCCAAATGATCAAAGAAAGTGCATCAGCACAAGCAGCGGGAATTTGCATTTTCATGGCTATGGTTACCAATCCCGTATTGGCATGGGCTTTAGCCATGTTCTTGGACAACAATGGTTTAATTGGAGACAAACAGCGAGCAAAAGACCTGTCGATCATCGATCGATGGATCATTCCATTAAGCATACTTCTTATTTGCTTTATGGCCATTCTTACTGTAGGTATGTTTAAGGGGAGTTACGGCATCCAAGCTTTGTTATAAGAATACAGCAGCACCGATCTAAGTAAGAAGGTGCAATTTCATTCCCTCATGTGAAGCAGTAAAACCCAATTGTTGATAAAACTGAAGCGCATCCTGCCGTTTTTTATCAGTAGTGAGTTGCACCAGATGCGCACCATTTTCTTTTGCGCGATGAATTGCCCATTTAAGGAGTTTTTCCCCAAAGCCTTTCCCTCTGTGATTTTTGTGAATTCTAACTGCTTCAATTTGCGCTCGTTTCCCCCCACGATAGGTCAGATAGGAAATAAAAGAGAGTTGTAAGGTCCCGGTGATTTTACCATGGTCTTCCATGACCATCAATTCCTGGTGAGGGTCCGTATGTATGCGTTCAAACGCCTCCCAATACGCCTGAGGTAGCGGAATGCTGAAACGCTCCCGTCCTTTTCCCAATTCATCATCGGCTAGTAGTGCTACGATCTTAGGAACATCTTCCTTTGTTGCTTTACGAATGTGCATTACAATGATCCACTATTTTTTTCCACCCATTTCCGCGCGTTGATGAAAGCCTGTATCCAGGGGGATATGGTGTCCTCCCTATCTTTGGGATAGTGTGCCCAGTTCCAGGGAAAGATGGAGCGTTCTATGTGTGGCATTGTTACCAAATGCCTTCCTGTAGGATCACAGAGCATAGCAACATTGTAATCACTGCCATTGGGATTAGCAGGGTATTCCGCATATCCGTATTTGGCCACCACATGATAGTGGTCCTCAGGCAGTGGCAAATGGAATTTCCCTTCACCATGGCTGATCCAAACCCCTAAGGTGACCCCTTCCAGATTGGATAGCATTACAGCGGGATTGGTCTCAATTTTTACGGAGGTGAAATTACTTTCGTGCTTATTCGATTCGTTATAGGTTAGTTTTCCGTGCCGTTCTCCATGCTCCGGGTTGATCAGATCCAGCTCCATAAATAGCTGGCAACCATTACAAATGCCAACGGAAAGCGTATCTTCTCGGGCAAAGAAATCCCGTATTACTTTATTTGCTTTTGGATTGTACTTTATCGCGCCAGCCCAGCCTTTCGCACTTCCTAAGACATCGGAGTTAGAAAAGCCCCCAACGGCCCCCAGAAACTGAATCTCCTCCAAATTTTCCCGGCCAGTGATCAAATCGGTCATATGAACATCTTTAACATCAAAACCAGCCAGAAATAAGGCGTGTGCCATTTCACGCTCCGAATTACTGCCTTTTTCCCTTAGAATGGCTGCTTTTGGACGCCTTGCTTTTATGTTCGTATCCAAGGTGATTTTATGAGATGGGAAGGTATACTGTAAAGGCTGCTTTTTATAGTTGTCGTAGCGTTCCTTTGCGAGGCCTTTCGCAGTCTGTTTGTTGTCCAGAAGATACGAGGTTCTATACCAGGTGTCGCGCAGTGCACTAATGTTAAGCCCCATTACCACATCATTATTGGTAAGGGATAGCATGCCTTCAGCATTTGGACTACCAATTCGTATGACCTCTACGCCTTGAGATTGTAAACGTTCTTCTACCCAATAATCTCCCTGGAATACGATGCCGCAATTCTCAGAGAAAAGCAGTTTAATCGTATCCGGTTCTCCCAATGCGCTGAGATCGATATCCGCACCCAGGCCGTTGTCTGCAAAACACAGTTCAAGTAAGGTAGTAATAAGCCCACCGTTACCAATATCGTGCCCGGATGTAATAGTTCCCGCTTTAATTTCCTGCTGCAGGAGGTTAAATACCTTTTTAAAATAGTTGGCATCCTTTACTGTAGGGGTCTCACTTCCAACCGTATTCAAGATCTGGTAAAAACTGGATCCTCCGAGTTGATAGGTGTCTTTACTAAGATTGATGTAGAAGAGGTCCCCACCTTCCTTTTGCAAGACGGGTTCTATCACCTTTTCAAGATCTGAACAGTGACCCGCGGCAGAAATGATAACGGTACCCGGAGCCAACACTTCCTGATCTTTGTATTTCTGTTTCATACTCAGGGAGTCCTTTCCCGTTGGAATTGTAATACCAAGGGCTATTGCAAATTCTGAACAGGCCTCTACTGCCCGGTATAAACGGGTATCTTCACCGGGATTTTTGCAGGGCCACATCCAGTTGGCGGAAAGTGAGACTGAGGATAAACCTTCCTCAAGTGGCGCCCAAATAATATTGGTTAAGGCCTCCGCTATGCTGTTTCGACTTCCAGCTTCAGGATCGATTAAGCCGGAAATAGGGGAGTGACCAATGCTTGTGGCAATCCCTTCCTTACCTTTAAAATCCAATGCCATTACACCGCAATTATTTAAGGGTAACTGCAATGGCCCGGCGCATTGCTGTTTCGCAACACGACCACCAACACAGCGGTCCACTTTATTCGTTAGCCAGTCTTTGCAAGCTACTGCTTCCAGCTGCAAAACGCGGTCCAGATAGTCGTGGAAGTGCTCCAATGCATAAGCGGTATTTTGATATGGAGTAGCAACTGTTGTATCTTCTAATACGGTTTTGGGAGAACTCCCAAATAGTGCAGAAAGTTCAAGATCCATCGGTTGTTCGCCAGTTTGGGCACTTTTAAAGGTAAAACGCTGGTCGCCGGTTACTCTGCCTACTTCGAACAAGGGGGAACGTTCACGATCTGCTATTTTTTTCAATAATGCCATATCCTTTTCGGCCATCACCAGCCCCATACGTTCCTGACTTTCATTGCCAATTAGCTCTTTAGCAGATAATGTGGGATCACCCACGGGCAGTGCATCCAAATTGATATGTCCTCCCGTGGTTTCTACCAGTTCTGAAAGACAGTTCAAATGCCCTCCGGCGCCATGATCGTGAATGGAAACGATTGGGTTTTCCTCACCCTCTACCAGGCCTCGTATGGCATTGGACGCGCGTTTTTGCATTTCAGGGTTCGAGCGTTGTACGGCATTCAATTCAATAGCACTTTCAAATTCACCGGTGTCCGCACTTGAAACCGCTGCACCACCCATCCCAATGCGATAGTTATCGCCTCCAAGGATAACAATAGTATCTCCTTTTTCAGGTGCTTCTTTTAAAGCGTGTTCTGCTTTTCCGTAACCAATACCTCCGGCAAGCATGATTACCTTATCGTAACCCAACTTTATAGGGTCACTTCGAGTACCCTCAGTGACCGAACTTCGAGTACCCTCAGTGACCGAACTTCGAGTACCCTCAGTGACCGAACTTCGGGTACCCTCAGTTAACTCCTGGTGCTCAAAAGTGAGTACGGAGCCTGCGATCAAGGGTTGCCCGAATTTGTTGCCAAAGTCGGAAGCTCCGTTACTGGCCTTGATCAGGATGTCCATTGGCGTTTGATATAGCCAATCGCGTTCTGGAAAGGCTTTTTCCCATTCGCGTGTGGCTTCCAGTCTGGAATATGCAGTCATATAGACCGCAGTACCTGCCAGGGGAAGACTACCCTTACCTCCCGCAAGACGATCCCGGATCTCTCCCCCGGAACCTGTGGCAGCCCCGTTAAAAGGCTCGACAGTAGTTGGGAAGTTATGCGTTTCTGCCTTCAGCGAGAGTACTGCGTCAAAATCTTGCTCTTGATAGTACGCCGGAATATCAGCACGTTTGGGGGCAAATTGCACTACTTTAGGACCTTTTAAAAAGGCCACATTGTCCTTATAGGCCGAAATAATACCGTTGGGATGTTCTGCTGCTGTTTTTTTGATCAGTTTAAACAAGGAGGTAGGCTGTTCCTTACCATCAATCACAAAAGTGCCGTTAAAGATCTTATGGCGGCAGTGTTCCGAATTTACCTGGCTGAAACCAAAAACTTCCGAATCGGTTAGTTTGCGCCCAATAGTTTCGGAAAGTTTCTCCAAATAGGAGATCTCCTCCTCATTTAAGGCCAATCCTTCTTGTTTATTGTAGGCTCCGATATCGTCAATCTCCAAGACAGGTTCAGGAGCAATATGAATGGTAAAGATATCCTGGTCCAGCCCAGTGTATTTTTGGAACAGCATCGGATCAAAATCGGAAAAATCAGCTGCCACGGATGTAAATTCTTCAATTCGCAGGATACCGGCGATACCCATATTCTGGCAAATTTCGGTAGCATTGGTGCTCCAGGGGGTGATCATACTTGCCCGGGGACCAATAAAAAAGGCGTCTAGTGACGCCGCTTCTATTTTGGGTGGGTTGCCGAACAACCACGTTAATTTTTCTGTGTCTTGGGAGGAGAGCTTTTGGTTGGTTTGTAGTGCAAAAATCTTGGTGCCGGAGTCTCCGAAAAAGTGAATCATATCCGCAGTTTTGGAAAATGCAAATGTATCAAATTGTAAAGGATTTTAATGAGCGGTGAAACGGAGTTGTTAACGGGTAGTGTTGATAGTACTACAAAATTGTTGGCATGAGATTTCTCAGTCGCCTTTGCTCCTTCGAAATGACATCTGTACTACGGTAGTCATTTCGAACTAGCCAGTCATGTGCTGGCGTATGTGAGAAATCTCCCAGAGTTTTACTTAGGATTGCCAGGTAGCAACGCTATAGTATCCAATACCAACCTGAATTCCTGTGCCTTTTTGTTCCCAATCAAAAAAGTGAGTTCTTCCAAAGTAGTATGATCAAAATTGGGGAGGTCCAAACGCCGCCCCCGGAAAACCGGGTACAACTCGCTTAACCGAAATTCCAGGACCTGCCAATCTCCTGTAGTTTCAAATGGGATAGTGTAGCTGTAGTTACGTTTTCGCATATCTTTCACTCTAAATTGATAGGGGTTACCATCGCCTTTTAGTCGGATTTTGAGAACACTTTCTTCATGTACCGAAATGGAGGGTAGCGTGCATCGTACGGAAGAGAAACCACCATTGTTTTCCAGAGAAATTGTACCGGAGAATTCCCCATAACCGTCTTTAGTTAGGGAAAATTTTCCTGAGGAGCGTCCTCCCATAACCACATCGTCGACAACATACCAATTTTCGGTCGTCGGATTGGCTTTAAAATTGATAAGGGTCTGGGCGTTCATGATAGTGGATACTAGCAAAATTAATAAAGTACTTCGTCTTGTTTTCATTGCACATTTTGGGGCTTTTCGTTTTTGTTGTGGACCACCCCTTACTAGGTGGCTGAGGTGACTCGAAGCCACCTTATTGTTTAGGTCACTTCGAGTGCCCTCAGTGACCAAACTTCGAGTGCTCTCAGTAACCGAACTTCGAGCGCCCTCAGTGACCGAACTTCGAGTGCCCTCAGTGACCTATTCATATTGATAATTAGTTGTAAGGGGAGTAGTAACAAATTCGCGTTTTGCATTTTACGTTTCCGACATTCACTTTTATATTTTCACAAATACCATACAATGCTGCCATGGCAGGTTAGCGATATTTTGCTCTAATTGGAATCCCACTGCTTTCATTTCCCGTACTGCCTGGGCTTCTGTCATTTTATGTAATCGTTTGATGGGCACCCCCGGGTCTTCTCCCCGGTATTCAATTAGGTATAACTTTCCATTTGGACGTAAGGCCTGGTGCACAGTTGTCATCACCTCTTGGGGATAGCTCATTTCATGATAGACATCTACAATTAAAACCTTGTCTACCGAATTGGGTAATAGCTTACAGCTTTTTTCACTTCCTTTAACTATGGCTACGTTAGCAACTTTATTATCTTCTTTTTTAAGCTGTAAGGCGGCTAACATTTCGTCCTGAATATCCACAGCGTAGATGGTACCCTCGGGAGCAAGTTTTGCCATTTTAAATACGTGATACCCTGAGCCCGCTCCAATATCGGCAATACGATCAGTTGGCTTTATTTCCATGTTTTCCAGTAGGATCGTAGCTTTCTCTTCTTGTTCCCGTTCCGGGCGTTCCAGCCAAAACATGCCCTGAAACCCCATAACATGTGCAATTTCCCTACCCATATACCATTTGCCGATCCCGCTAGGATCATTGGTTTTATAGGTGTAGGGATCGTTTTGTGCGCTTATTTGAGCTGTAAAAAGAAAAAGGGTACAACAACCTAAGATTAGTTTGTAGTTCAGCTTCATACTATTCTATATTTTAAGGCAAGGTTGTTGTTCCAAAAATAGGGTATAACACCTCAAGACCGTTTTAAGAAACCCTTAAAAGTTGGGCGCACTCCTACTATTGTGTGAAACCATTACAACCTAAAGTTATACCGTACTTTCAATAAGAGCTGACGGTTTTGAAGTTCCCAGGCTTGGTTAATGTTGTTTAGGGTATTGTTGTTAAAGACTAAAAAGACATCACCTAAGGGAGAAAATATCCAATGGATACGGGCATTTAGTCCCAGGACCCGACTATCCGTATCGTATTGCAAATAGCTATTCAATTGCAGATTAGATGTCACATTAAATCGCACCCGAAGTCCGGCCAAGGTTTGGTTAAAATCCCCAAAAGGCAATCTGGCCCGGTTATGCAACCCGTTGAACTCAAAGGCTAACAAGGCACTAGGGTTCCAATTGAGGGTGAGCTCATACTCATTCAAGGTGCCTTCATAAAAACTACCAAACCACCAGGTGGCCTCACCACTTAACCGCCGTTTACGGGCAAATTCAGCTTCAAGACGATAGCGCATAAAGTTGTACTCTCCTATGGGAATAGTGACCCCATCTGAGATCTCAAAAGGTTCTAAAATATTCTCACCTACCGGTCTGATGTTCCCTTCAAAACGGTCTCCGCTTTCCAGGCGCCAATTAATAGGTGCGGTAAACACACTGTAGGATTGCCAGGGGCCTGAAAGGGTATTGATATAGGTGACGAAAAATTCGTGGAACATCTGACGGAGCCAGGGGGTTTTGGGCCGGGGGGCAAAGGTGCCTCCAAAACGATAGAAATTAACGCCCTGCCTGGGCACAAAACCTAGGGAGGGATCAAACTGTTCTCCAATGCGGGCATAGGTTATGGCAATATCCCAACGGTCATTCGGATAATCAATTTTAAAACCTGCTGCCGAACGATCCCCGGATAGATCTTCCCGGTCGGTTAATAGCGCCCAACCGCCGACCAGAAAGTTTTTGTCCCCATTGAATCGGGTAGTCTGAAAAGTAAAATCTGCCCCGGACATCCAACTGCCATCGCGACCCAGTGGGTCGCCTGAGGTAGCAATGAATCCTACCGAACTTTCTTTGAGTACATTGCGACGTACGCGAACCACACCCATATTTGTAGCATCAAAGCTGCCATCCTCCAAATCGAAATCCCTGGTCCGAATACCCAATCCTCCAAAAGCGGTCTTGCCGATACGACCATTGAGTTTGGTGCCTCCAACCACAGGGATCTGTACATTATCGCGTAAACCGATCCTTCGACTAAAAAAAGGAAGTACCGTACTGCGGCCTGTACCAAATCCAAATTCGAAAATATCGGAACCTTCAAGAAAAAATATTCTCCGCTCCGGAAAAAATAAAGGGAAACGTGTTAAATTGGTTTGTCGCGTATCGACCTCGGTTTCGCCAAAATCGGTGTTTACAGTAAAGGTGGCCAACACGTTTGGACCAATGCGTTGGTTGGCATCAAAACTAATATCCGGTTCTACTACCATGGCACCGTCTGGCCCGGATTGGTTTGCATTGGCGATCAAAGAGGGGCGAACATTCACACCAATCCCATAATTAAATTCGGGAAGACCGGTAACGAAGCCGGCCCGACTCGTTTGTGCAAAAAACTGGTCCCGCTTGACATTAGCCCAGCGAACGGTTTCGAGATTACGTTGGATCCTTCGTTCCAAATTAAAGCCCCATTTTGATAGCCCTTTTTTGAAGGCGATACTTTGAATAGGAATAACGATTTCAGCTGTCCAGCCTTTTTCTGTAATCTGTGTTTTGGCATCCCAGACCGCATCCCAGTCCTCATTCTCACTTTCCCCCCGGTTGGATACCAAAGCATCGTATCGCGCCGCTAAGGAATTTATGGCAAAGATGTAACCCGATTGCCCATCTAAAAAGGGGTCGATAACCACTTTTATATGATCTTCCTCTGAAATATCAGCATCGCGAAGTTTGGAGAATCGAATGATCCCATCGGGATTACTATCATTACAGGTTATGCCGATTACCACGGTTCTGGCATCGGTAATGACTTGAACTAAAGTGGTTTGAGATGGTTTTCCTCTTTCTTCAGGAACGATGGTATTAAGATCGGTTAAGATAGGTGCCTGCTGCCAATCGTTTTCCGTTAAAGCACCATCAAATTCAAGACGTTCTGTAAGCTGGCCCGAGGAAAAAGAAGGTCGGGTTTGCGATTGCAACCATTGTGGGTTATACAATAGTAAACCCATAAAACTCCAAAAGATTAGTTTAGAAACGGTATTGCGTAGTAGTAAAGCGGAAGGCGTATACAAAAGTACAAATGGAAAAAGCCAAAGGTAACATTTTGAGCAAACCTGTTGCTTCCGTGCCAAGATCCGAAAATTAATCCAATGTTGTTTTTAAATAGGCAAACGCACCTTCAACATTTGGAAAAACATCTTCTGAAGGTACCAAATCCGGTATCATATTAATGGATTGCAATAAATCCAATGGCTGTTCCTGTAATCCTGTGAAAATCACCTCTATGTTCAGTGTTCGAAGATCAAGAATAGCGTCCTCCAGTGCGTATAGCCCGGATTGATCGATATAGGGTACGCGATCCATACGAATTATGAGCGCTTTGATATCTGTTCCTAAGTTCTTGATCTCTTCTTTAAAATAAGAGGTAAACCCAAAAAAAAGTGGGCCGTATAAATGCTTGATGATCACTTTGTCCTTATACTTTTCATAAAATTCGGTTTCATCCTGCCAGGGTTGTTCGCCATCAAAATCAGCTACGGGCCCTACATCCATACCTTTTCTGGCCATGTCACTGGATTTCTTCATAAACAGTAGTGAAGCCAGTGCAATACCGATACCCACAGCGTTGATAAGACTTCCAAAAGTCGTAACCAATAAAACAATGATCAGCACAATGGCATCGGCCCGCGGTACTACCTTAAGGTGCCGTAAGCCTTTGAGATCAATGATCTTAAAACCAATTGGGATTAAAAGTCCTGCCAGAACGGACAAGGGAATATGCGCTGCTAGTTTTCCTAAGCCAAGCAAAACCGTTAAGAGAAAAACACCGTGTAAGGTTCCGGACAGTCGAGTACGGCCACCGGCATTAATGTTGACCACAGTTCCTTTGGTAGCTCCGGCTCCGGGAATTCCCCCGATAATTGCTGCTAACGCGTTCCCAATACCTTGTCCGATCAGCTCGCGATCGCTATTGTGTTTCGTTTTTGTCATATTATCCGCTATAACGGAGGTTAAAAGGGAGTCTATGCTGCCCAAAACAGCCAGTACAACTGCGTATTCCACAATAATACCATAGGCCTCGGGAAGCACCGGAAAAAATGTATCTATTTGTAAGGAAGGTAATCCGGAAGGTATTTCTCCTATTATAGGAACATCCCATTGTAAAAAATAACCCGCCAGAGAAGCTACGATCAGGGCTACCAGGGCACTGGGAATAGCTTTTGTGATTTTTGGAAAGATATAGTAGACAACAATAGTAAGCGCGCCTAATGCTAAAGCATAGCCATTGGCCTCGGTAAACATCCTGGGTAAATCTTGTATCACGGCAAGCGTGGACTTGGGAGAGGATAATCCTACCAATGGAAACAGTTGCAATATAATTATGATAAGTCCCACTCCACTCATAAAACCAGATACCACGGGATACGGAAAATAACGCACATATCCTGCAATTTTAAGTAGTCCGAATACGATCTGAATGAGTCCTCCTAGCAGAAAGGTGAGCAATATTATCCCCATGGCACTTTCCAAACTACCGGTCAATTCAATAGCTCCTGCAACAAGGGCTGCAGAAACTACGGTCATGGGTCCGGTGGGGCCACTTGCCTGGGTTTCGGTCCCTCCGAATAAAGCGGCGAAGATCCCGACGGCAATAGCACCATATAATCCGGCAGCTGCCCCCATTCCGGATTGCACCCCAAAGGCCAAGGCCAAGGGTAGTGCTACAACACCAGCTACCAAACCGCCGGTAAGATCTCCTTTAAAGTTTTTGAAATCGTAGAACTTTTTCATCGTTCAAAATAGGTAATGGTTATGCTTTGGAAAGATAAGGAAATTGACCCTACCCAACTTTTTTTATTTTGCTACTTTTAAAGCAAATTCAACCAACCGTCGCATGACCCTACTTATTGTAATCGCTGGCATTTTGTTGTTATTTGCATTGATTGCCGGATTAAAGCTCAATTCTTTTCTCTCCTTTATTATTGTCTGTCTTTTTGTTGGCCTCCTTCAAGGTATGGAACCGCTTACTATAGTGGCATCCATTCAGAAGGGAATAGGCAGTACCCTTGGGTTTTTGGTACTGATCCTGGGACTGGGAGCCATGCTGGGAAAACTAGTGGCTGATTCCGGAGCAGCGCAGCGAATTACCACCAAGCTAGTGCATACGTTTGGAATTAAATACGTTCAATGGGCCGTGGTGCTTACGGGTTTTATTGTTGGTATTCCTATGTTTTATTCGGTAGGATTTGTGATATTGGTGCCCTTGGTGTTTACGGTGGCTGCAACCACGGGACTTCCACTTTTATACGTTGGACTGCCTATGTTGACCTCATTATCGGTAACGCATGGCTATTTACCACCACATCCAGCCCCTACGGCTATCGTAACCATGTTTAATGCCGATTTTGGAAAGACCTTGTTGTATGGATTAATTGTTGCCGTACCTGCCATTATCGTCGGTGGTCCCCTTTTTGCCCGTACGCTAAAGCATGTGGAAGCTAAACCGCTGGCCAAATTTTACAATCCACAAGTATTGGAAGATCATGAGATGCCAAAAACAGCAATCAGCCTTTTTACCGCCTTGTTCCCTATCCTGCTCATTTTTATGGCTATTGCCGCAGAGCAGTTTTTACCGGTAGGGGCTTTACGCACTTTTTTCGTTTTTTTGGGGAATCCGGTGATGGCGATGTTGCTTGCCGTATTGCTAGCCATCTATACCTTGGGGATACGGCAGGGAAAGAACATGAAAGAGGTTATGGCTACCGTTGTTGATGGCGTAGTCGGTATTACGATGATTCTTTTGGTAATTGGTGGGGCCGGCGCTTTAAAGCAGGTTTTAATTGATAGCGGAGTGAGTGATTATATCGCGGGATTATTGGAGAATTCGAGTTTTAGTCCAATTATTCTAGCCTGGCTTATTGCCACAGCCATACGCGTTTGTGTGGGTTCTGCAACCGTTGCAGGACTTACCGCCGCAGGAATTGTTTTGCCTTTGGCGTCCAGTGCTGGGGTAAGCGCTGAACTTTTGGTACTGGCCATTGGTTCCGGTAGTCTGATGTTATCGCATGTAAATGATTCCGGTTTTTGGTTATTCAAAGAATACTTTAATCTATCTGTGAAACAGACGTTGCGAACCTGGACGGTTATGGAGACATTAGTAGGCATAATGGGACTTTTGGGGACATTGGTTTTAAGTCAATTTATATAATTACCACATGGAAATTTCAATAGAACAAAGAATTAAAGAATTGGGTCTTGAATTACCTCCTGCTCCACCCCCGGCCGGGGTGTATCGTCCGGTTTTGGTTGTGGATCATTTTTTGTATGTCTCCGGCCAAGGTCCTGTTAATGGCGATGGAAGTTTGATGACGGGAAGAGTAGGGGATACTACGGACAAAGAAGGCGGCAAACGTGCGGCACGGCAAGTGGGTCTTACCATGTTGTCCACTATTGCAACACATTTTGGCGATTTGGATCGCATAAAAAGGGTGGTTAAGGTCCTGGGTATGGTGAACTGTACTCCGGATTTTGGAGAACAGCCTTATGTTATTAATGGTTTTAGCGAGCTAATGGCCGATGTATTCGGAAGAGAAAATGGTATTGGGGTACGAAGTGCGGTAGGGATGATGCTACCCGGTAATATTATGGTTGAAATAGAAGCTCATTTTGAATTATACCCCTGATGAAAACTTTGGATTGGTATGCGGTGGAGGGCGTTGAGAACATCAACACACCTTGCCTTTTGGTATTCCCGGAGCGCATTGAACAGAACATACAGGAGATGCTACGAATTGCAGGTACTCCGGAACGACTACGCCCTCATGTGAAAACCTACAAAATGGCGGAAGTCATTCAAATGCAACGAAAACATGGTATCGAAAGCTTCAAATGTGCTACGATTGCCGAGGCCGAATTGTTAGCAAGTACAGGAGCCAAGGACATTCTTTTAGCTATGCAGCCTGTGGGGCCCAATATTTCCCGATTGTTAGACCTGGCAGCGCAGTATCCCGATTTGCGTTTTTCGTGCCTGGTTGATAATCCAAAGTCGGTAAAAGACATCGCTCAAGAAGCCCAAAACAGAAAATTGAACATGGGTGTTTTTATCGATATCAACAATGGGATGAACCGAACCGGAATTGTACCCGGACCTGAGGTTATAACCTTGTTTACAGCTATCACGAATACCTCCTCGCTCCACGCCAGAGGATTTCATGTTTACGACGGTCATCTTCGATTACCTGATCTTGAGGAACGCAAAACCGCCTGTGAATTGGCCTTACAACCTGTTTTTAACGTAAAAACACAACTTGAAGGTCGTGGGCACACTATTGAATTGATAATAGTCGGCGGTTCTCCGACCTTTCCTGCTCATGCCCATCGCGATGCTATTGTACTTTCACCAGGTACAGTTATGTTATGGGATGCGGGATATGGCACCAAATTCCCGGATATGAATTTTCAGTACGCCGCGGTTTTAGTTACCCGTTTGGTCAGTAAGCCCAGAGCGGACCGCTTTTGTCTTGATTTGGGGCACAAGGCCTTAGCCTCCGAAATGAACTTTCCACGGGTTGAGTTTTTGAATACAAACGACTTTGAACAGATAGGGCAGAGTGAAGAACACTTTGTAGTGGCGGTACGTAATCCGGAGCGCTATGAAATTGGTGATGTGTTTTACGCAGTTCCCATGCATGTTTGTCCGACTGTGGCTAAATATCCCGAAGTCAAAGTCGTTAAGAACCGCAAAGTAACAGCACGATGGAAGGTAGCAGCCCGGGATCATAAAATCACTATTTAATGGACAAGCCCTTCATTTTTGATGCCCACTTGGACCTTTCTATGAACGCCATGGAATGGAATCGGGATTTGCGTTTGCCGGTTCATGAAATCAGGCAACTGGAAAAGGGAATGACCGATAAACCCGACCGGGGTAACAATACGGTATCCCTACCTGCCATGCGCAAAGGAAATATTGGTCTCTGCGTAGCTACCCAAATTGCCCGCTATGTTAAAAAGGGCAGCAATTTACCGGGGTGGCATTCCCCCGAACAAGCCTGGGCACAGACCCAGGCCCAATTAGAATGGTATAAAATGATGGAGGCCTGTGGCGAAATGGTTCAAATCACTGATTTACAGGGTTTAAGAGAACATTTGGATAACTGGAAGAAGGATCCTGAAACAACGCCGATAGGGTATATTTTAAGTCTGGAAGGTGCCGATTCTATCATTGATATGGGCTATTTGGAACGGGCGTACGAGGGTGGTCTTCGCTCTATTGGCCCTGCGCATTATGGCCCGGGCACTTACGCCTATGGCACCGATTCCGATGGTCCCTTAGGTAAGAAAGGGCAAGAGCTAATTCAAAAAATTGAAGCGATCGGATTGATTTTGGATGTAACCCACTTAAGTGACACTTGCTTTTGGGAGGCATTGAACATGTATTCCGGTCCACTTTGGGCCAGCCATAACAATTGTCGCGCTTTGGTCAATCACAACCGTCAGTTTTCTGATGAACAGATCAAGGAAATTATTAATCGTGAAGGTGTTATTGGCGTTGCCTTAGATGCCTGGATGATGGTGCCCCATTGGCAACGGGGTGTTTCCACGCCCCAAGGTATGGGGGTAAGTTTAGAGCAAGCAGTTGACAATATCGATCATATTTGCCAACTGGTAGGTAACTGTAAACATGTGGGTATAGGAACCGATTTGGATGGTGCTTTTGGCAAGGAACAATCCCCTATGGATCTGGATACGATTGCCGATCTACAAAAGCTGCCCCAACTGCTAAAGAAACGAGGTTACAATGACCAGGACATTAGGCAACTCCTTAGTGAAAACTTCCTTGCTTTTTTAGAACGCGTCTGGCGTTGATCTTATCGATTGCTTTGCTGTCCATTTAAGGCCGGAAAAATCGGGATTTTAACGCCTGGTACTAATTCGAGGGCAGCTAAAAATCACCTACCAAGAACAGATAAAACAGAAGACAACTTCTTTGCACAACACTCTACTTTTTACGTATTTTCAATAGCTCAATGGTATATCCTCATGAAATACACCTATTTATCTGCTATTGCAGTATTCCTTTGGTTTTTTGGCTGTGTCGAAACCCCCAAAGAAGCGCCCACTGCGGCTATAAAATGGACAAATTTAATTGATGCTAACCTCTCGCACTGGGATCAATATCTGAGTTATCGACATACAGTGGGGTATGACGGTGCTGTACCAAAAGACAGTCTTGGCAACGAAATCCCCCCTATTGGCCTGAATCAACCGGGATATGAGGTGTTTACCACCCGGGTTATAGAAAATGATACGGTAATAGCAATTAGCGGTGAAATTTACGGCAGTCTTATAACCAAGGAAGCCTACAAAAATTATCACTTACAATTGCAGTACAAATGGGGGGATAGAAAATGGGAACCACGAAAACAACTATTGAAAGATTCCGGGGTGTTGTACCATTCCATAGGTGCTATGGGGGCCGACTATTGGCGTTCCTGGATGTTGTCTCAGGAGTTTCAGGTAATGGAAGGGCATACCGGGGATTATTTCATACAAGGGCAACCACAAGTTGGCGTTTCCTCGATGGATATACGGGCATATACACCTGAATTCGTCATCCCGGCTTTAGCGCATGAAAGTCAAGATTACCTTACTGTAGGGTACAACGAAGAGGTAAAGTATTATTGTATGCGCAAAGGGAATTATGAAAAACCGAATGATGAATGGAATACTATTGAATTGATCTGTTATGAAGGTAAAAGCCTGCATATCCTGAACGGAGAAGTAGTGATGGTATTGAAAAATTCCCGTTATAAGGACGGAAGTGGAAAGACCATTCCATTGATTGAAGGCAAAATTCAATTACAAAGTGAGGCGGCAGAGGTATTTTATAAAGACATCAGAATTACCCCCTTGAATACGTTAGCTAAAAAGTACGCAGCTTATTTCTAATTCGTTACCCTTTGTGCTCCAATAACGCCATATAAAATCCGTCAAAACCCTGTTCTGATGCTAGTAGCAGCTGATCTTGGCTAAGCGAAAAGGACTTGCCCGCCTCAGAAGTCAAAAAGGTTTGCACTTGTACATTATTTTCTTCCGGCAGTATGGAACAGGTGGCATATACCATTTTTCCACCTGGCTTAACCATTTTACTATATTCGGATAGGATCTTTTGTTGTGTTTTTTTGATGTTATGAAGAAAATCCGGATGTAGTTTCCACTTGCTGTCCGGGCTTCGTCGCAACACGCCTAATCCGGAACAAGGAACATCCAAAAGCAGGCGATCCACCTTTCCGTGCAGCTTTTTAATCGCTTTGCTAGAATCAATAGCCCGGGTTTCCAGGTTATGAACGCCATTTCTTCGTGCTCTTATTTTTAGTTTCTTCAGTTTACTTTCGTAAATATCCATAGCGATAAGTTGCCCTTTGTTTTCCATTAGCGCCGCAAGGTGAAGCGATTTACCACCAGCTCCTGCGCAGGCGTCTACAACCCGCTGCCCGGGAGCCACCTCTAGAAAAGGAGCTACTTTTTGGGAGGACGCATCCTGAACTTCGAACCAACCATCTTTAAATGCCCGGGTGGAAAAGACATTTTTTCGTTCGGTTAGTTCCAATGCTTCCGGATAGTCTTGCAAGCTAGAAGTGCTAATCCCTTCTTTTTCCAGCACCCGTTGTAGGGTGTCTCTTTTGGTTTTTAGGGTATTGGTGCGGAGTATTACGGCGGCCGGACGATTCAAAGCTGCAATTTCCCTGGTCCATATGTTTTCACCCAGGGCCTTTTCACCCAGGGTATCCATCCAGTCAGGGATCGACTCCCGATATTTTCGGATCTTGGAGAGTTGGTCGAACTTGCCTTTGATCCTCCGGGAAGGGGTCCCTTGTAACTGTTTCCAGTCGGGTAGGGGAATACCGCGTAGTACACACCAAACCCCAAACATTCGGAACAAGGCATCCCGGGAATAAGGGGCAACCACCTCTGCAATGGTGCCGTATAAGCGCTTCCAACGAACAATTTCGTAGGTAGTCTCTGCAATAAAATTCCTATCCCGTACCCCCCAGCGTTTGTCATATTTTAGTACTTTTTCAACCACTTTGTCCGCATACTGTTGTTCATTGAAAACAAGGTGGAGGGCATCGATAACGGCAAAAACGAGGTTTCTGTGAAGACGCATACTTAGGATTTAAGGAGGCAAAGGTAATCGTAAACAAGTAGAGATTCTAATCGCTATTTTTGAGCAAATCCTATAGTAATGCATAAAGTGCTTTTGGTTTTAGGGATAATTGTATTGGTGATTTCTTGTACACCGGTAGCAATATCCCATAATTTCACTTCTGTTCAGATTGAGACCGTATTCAAAGATTCGGTCAGCATACGGGCCATAACGTTTTTGGATGAGACGACCTTGGCCTTTGCCGGTAGCAATGGCATCTACGGTAGTGTTGATTTGGCGACCCATACAATTAGGACCAATAGACAAACCCATGACAGTATACTTCCGGAATTCCGGGCTGTAACACAAACCAAAACTGATTTTTTTATGCTCGCTGCTGCCCATCCGGCACTACTTTATAAAACGGGTGCGAAAGGGGAAATGGAATTGGTGTATCGAGAGGAAGGGGAAGGCGTGTTCTACGATGCCATGAAATTTTGGAACAACAGGGAAGGCATAGCAATAGGCGATAGTACAGATGGATGCCTTTCTGTATTAATTACAAGGGATGGCGGGAATAGCTGGCATAAAATACCGTGTTCTGACTTACCCAGGGGAATTGATGGAGAAGGGGCTTTTGCCGCCAGTAATACTAATATTGAGATCATGGGAGATTCGACATGGGTAGCTACTACTGAAAGCCGAATCTATTTTTCGCCGGATAAAGGTGAAACCTGGCAAATACAAAGCGTTCCCATGCACTATAAAAAACCAACCCAGGGTATTTATTCCCTCGATTTTTATAATGCACTTTTGGGAATTGCTTTTGGCGGGGATTACACCGATCCTGAGAATCCGGGAAAGAATAAAGCATTGACCACGGACGGTGGGGCTAGTTGGAAATTGATTGCCGATGGTACTCCTCCTGGATACAAAAGCTGTGTTCAATTTATTCCCAATTCCGGCGGAAAGGACGTAGTAGCTGTTGGTTTTACAGGAATAACCTATTCCAAAGACAGTGGTACAAGTTGGAAAACTATGAGTGACCAAGGCTTCTATACTATTCTATTCTTAAATGACTCAACGGCCTATGCAGCAGGAAAACATAGGATAAGCCGCCTTTTGTTTAAATAAAAAGAGCGCCCTCACTTGGACATCCCTAAGTGACAAGGCGCTCTTTTAGTAACTAACAACTATCTAATCCAAACTTTGTTATACAGTCACTACAACAAAATTTCTTCCTGATTTTCTATACCAAATTCCTTTGTATTTGTACAATCTCCTCCCATTTACTACTACCATCTTATTCCCTCTTGGTAGTGCACCGACACGTACACCAATAGGAGCAGCACATACCACGTATTTTCTTCCTCTGGCCCGGTACCATACACCATCTGCAAAATAGAAGTTGGTTCTTTTGTGCACAATTACCCGAGGGCTAGTTAAGGTAGTCACCACGGTACCATGTCTTGGATAGACACGGACAACGGTCCGTTGTGCATTGGTATATACCATACCACCGATTAAAGCAACTATCAAAAGGATATGTTTCAAAGTTTTCATAACATTCAGTTTTTTGGGTTTCTAGTACTATGACCTTGGTTTGGCGAGAAGGTTTAATGAAAAAAGAGGTCAAATGACCTCTTTTTTGTGTTTTTTGTCGATTGGAAAGGCTTTTAGCCACCTCTCCGTTTACGCACCTGCTGTAATAAGCGTTTTTTAAAGTCCTCTTCGGCTTTGAGTAACAACACTATTTTCTTGGAAGGTAAAACAGTTCGCAAATCATTGAGGAAGTTCGATTCATTCTTTTGCTTTTCGGTTTGTATGGCCGTGTATTCCGTTAGTAACTTTGCCGCTTCGTTTTCCGAAAGCTCGTCCAAATAGGGCAATTGACTTCCAAAACGAAGTCGTTCTTTTTTCCGCAGGGCTTCTACCTTTTCTTCGTAGGCATTGTATACGGGCCAGAAATCCTGCGCTTCTGCTGAAGTTAACTCCAGACGTTCCGTAATAAAAGCCACCTTCAGGGTTTTGATCCGATCCCGGACAGGGCCTTGTGCAAATGTCCCTAAAGAAAAAAGAAACACCAGACCTACTACCCCTATGGTTCTATTCAATTTCATCATACTCCAAGTTTAGCTCCTCAATTTCTTCTACATTCTCATTCAGATAATCCAGGATCACCTCTTCCTCCAGTTGCGTTTCCATAATATCCGACAGGTTAATCTCCTCCAAATCTACAACTTCTGCAATCTCATACGAAGATAACCCAAGGTCATTACTTTCAAGATAGGAAGTGATATCTGTACTTGCCAGGTCTTCAAAACGCAATTGTGGTTCGCTGCTCCAATTCCAGGCCACCGTGAGTACCAGAAGTGCGATAACTGCGGCAGCTGCATAATACACCGTTCGATAGGTACCTAAGGCGATTACCTTCGCACCTTTTCCTTGCAAGCGGTTTTTAACACTATCATATACCGTTTCAAAATAGTGCTCAGGAACAACAAAACCATCATTCAAAGGGATGATATCACTTTTAACCTCCTCTTCGTCCGCAAGCCGCGCCATAAGCCGTTCATTAAAACTATCGAAATAGCCTTCCGGGGTTTTGAACGTATTCTTTTGGTTCTCTTTTTTCATTGCTTTATTTTGACTCCACTTTTCTTAAAAGGTTTAATCCGCCCCGGTAAGATACGACTCAATTTTTTTCACGGCCAAATGATACGAGGCTTTTAGTCCACCGACTGAGGTTTCCAGTATTTCTGAGATTTCCTCGTACTTCATTTCCTGAAAATATTTCATAGTAAAGACCAATTTCTGTTTTTCGGGCAAAGTAGCCAGGGCCTTTTGCAGCTTAAGCTGGATAGCATCTCCTTCAAAATACACATCAGACTCCAGATTTTCGGCTAAGGTCTCTTTTAGTGCTTCATTGGTCACCCCTAGCTTTTTTGACTTTTGGCTTAAGAAAGTTAATGACTCGTTCGTTGCAATTCGATACATCCAGGAATACAGTTTGCTTTCTCCTTTAAAACTTTCTATGTTTTTGAACACCTTAATGAAGGTATTCTGTAGCACATCGTCTGCATCGTCGTGGCTCAATACAATTCTTCGTATGTGCCAATATAGTCGTTCCTTATAGGTATTCACCAAAACCTCAAAGGCCTTTGCCTGGGTTTGCTTATCCTTCAACTCGGCAACAAGGGTTTCTTCAACTATCAAAAAGGAGTGTTTTGGTTCTTGGACTATAAAATTAGGGAATGGTTTAAATTCCTGTATCAAGGGGTGAACCAATTCTGTGCTTTCCAGATCATTTTCCGGCCCAAAAAGGGCAGATTCCTAAATATTATTTGAAAATGATATCAAAAACTATCTTTTTATAAGTTTCTTTGACATTTTTGAATAAACACCATACACCAATGAAAGCATCAACTAAAGGTAATCCTGGAATACTGACTTCGATTAGGTTAGGCGAAAAGATTGGATATGGTTTGGGGGATTTGGGCTTCAACTTTTACTGGGCAAATATTTCCGGTTTTTTATTGTATTTCTACACGGACGTTTTCGGGATTTCAGCTGCCGCCGCCGGAACCATGTTTTTGGTAACGAAAATTGTTGACGCTTTTACAGATCCCATAATGGGTGGTATCGCTGACAGGACCAAATCCAAATGGGGTAAGTATAGGCCGTATTTATTGTTGGGTGGTCTTCCAATGGCTGGTGCTGCCGTACTGACATATACTACACCGGATCTGGGGGGTGGAGGAAAATTGTTCTGGGCGTATGGGACGTACTCTATGATGATGTTGATGTATACGGTGTTAAGTGTCCCGTATTCTGCACTTTCAGGGGTTATTACCGCAAAGAGCCAAGATAGAACAGATTTGATCAGTTTCCGGTTTATTGCCGCTTTTACGGGAACTACCCTGGTCAACTATTACACGCTGGATCTGGTGGAATTTTTGGGGAATGGTAATGAAGCTCTGGGTTGGCAATTGACCATGTTGTGCTATGGGCTAATTGCTGCTGTTTTATTTGCCGTTGTGACGTTTAGCACGAAAGAGCGTATTGAGCCCCCACCAAATCAAAAAACCCATCCAATTAACGACTTAAAGGATCTATTAAAAAATAGACCCTGGTTGGTTTTGTTTAGTTTGGCACTGGTAATCATGATCACGATTACCATGCGTGCCGGTGCCGCTATCTATTATATCAGGTATTATGTAAAGCAACCGGATTTGGTAGATGACTTTTTAACTACCTACGGATTAGCACTCGCTGCGGGAGCAGCACTTACTCCGGTAATGACCCGTTTTATAGAAAAGAAAAAATTGCTGATGTTATTAATGGCGTTGACCGGAATGTTATCTATTGCCTTCTTTTTTATTCCTGCCGATGCGATTTGGTTGTTGTTTACCGTAAATATTTTGATAGGCCTTTGCTTAGGTCCAAAATCTCCTTTAGCCTTTTCCATGTATGCGGATACCGCCGATTACACTGAGTGGAAAACGGGTAGGAGGGCAACAGCGATGACCTTTTCGGCAGCCATTTTTTCGCAAAAGCTAGGGGGCGCGTTAGCCTCTTTTGCAATAGGGGCAGTACTGGCATCGATGGGGTATGTTGCCAAGGAAGCACAATCAGATGCTTCCCAGACGGGTATCTTACTAACGATAAGTATTATCCCGGGTGTTATCGCTGTACTGGCAGCTTATATTATGCGATTTTATACCCTGGACAATGCCTTACTAACAATGGTCCAAAATGAATTGAAAGAACGAAAGTCCCAAGAGTAACCCATGATAGAACCTGCAGAAAACGGAGCTCGACTAGAGCTAAACGATCCGATCGCTTTACCAAATGCCTCGTCATTTCTATGGAACAAAAAGATGATGGTGCATATGAACTGCAGAGGCTATGCCGTTGCCCAGTTTATGCAACCCGAGCCAGCCAAATATGCCCATGCGCCTAATTTGGAAGCGAAAACCTTTATGCAGCCGGAACAACCTTACTATGCCCATCATCCCGGGCGATTTTTCTATGTAAAAGATGAGGAAAGCGGTGCATTTTTTTCATTGCCCTACGCACCGGTAAAATCCAAGCCCGATACTTTTACTTTTTCTGCAGGAAAGAGCGATATCCTTTGGAAAATTGAACACCTGGGATTGTACATGGAAATGCGCCTGGAACTTACGGAATCTGACGTGGTGGAGAAATGGAGTTTTTCTATTAAAAATAAAGCAGCAGATCCACGTAAGCTAAGTGTTTATCCCTATTTTCCAATAGGTTATATGTCATGGATGAATCAATCCGGGGCCTACTATGAGGATCTCCAGGCGGTAGTTTGTTCTTGCGTGACACCCTATCAGAAGTACAAGGCGTACGAGAAGATAAAAACGCTTAAGGATAAGACGTTCTTCTTAGCAGAAAAAAAGCCAACCTCCTGGGAAGTCAACCAAACGGATTTTGAGGGAGATGGCGGGTTACACCGGCCGGCCGGCATCCTAAAAGCGGAGCTGGGTAGGGGAACAGCCCATTACGAAACGCCTACCGCGGTTTTGCAATATCAAATGGTCTTATCGCCAGGAATACAAGAAGACTACCGATTTTTATTCGGTCCTGCTCTAAATTTAAATGAGGTTCGTGAAATAAGATCCCGTTATTTTGATAACCATAACAAAGGTTTTGAAACCGGCTCTGCTTCCTATAAAACCTACATTGCCAAAGGGGAAGGCACACTTAAGATTAAGACACCGGATGCTACCTTGGATAACTTTGTTAATCATTGGTTACCCAGACAGATCCATTACCACGGTGAAACCAATCGGTTGAGTACTGATCCACAAACCCGAAATTATTTGCAGGACAATATGGGCATGGGGTATTTGCAATCCAAGGTAGCCAGACAAACCTACATCACTGCTCTGGGTCAACAGGAAGAAAGCGGTGCCATGCCCGATGGTATTTTGATCCATCCGGAAGCACAGCTTAAATACATTAATCAAGTACCGCATACAGACCATTGTGTATGGTTGCCCATTTGTTTGAAGGCCTATTTGGACGAGACCAATGATTACGAAGTATTGAACGAAGTAGTGCCTTTTGCAGGAGGCAATTCTACCGCAGCAGTTTCGGAGCACATTCATCGCGCAATGAATTGGTTATATACCAACAGGGATTATCGTGGATTGAACTTTATTGACCAGGGAGATTGGTGCGACCCTATGAATATGGTTGGACCCAAAGGAAAGGGCGTATCCGGATGGCTGTCCTTGGCTACTGCATATGCCTTAAAAGTGTGGTCAGGTATATGTGAACGCCACGGGGAAATGGATTTGGCCATAGATTTTCTCTCAAAATCACAAGAGGTAAATCATGCTACAAATAAGCATCTTTGGGATGGTAATTGGTATGCACGCGGTATTACAGACGATAATGTCCGCTTTGGGATTCAAAAAGATGTAGAAGGTCGTATTTTCTTAAACCCTCAAGCATGGGCATTGTTAAGCGGTGCAGCTGATGGTAAAAAACAATCCTGCCTAATCGATGCCGTGGAAGCGCAATTGGAGACCCCTTACGGTGTTGAACTTATGGCCCCCGCGTTTACCAAAATGAGGGAAGATGTAGGGAGGGTCACGCAAAAATACCCGGGTACAGCGGAAAATGGATCGGTGTATAATCATGCTGTTGCTTTTTACATTTTTGGATTGTATGCGTCCGGCTATGCTGAAAAGGCCTATACAATAGTACGAAAGATGTTGCCAGGCCCTAATATTGATGATTTGATACAACGTGGGCAAATGCCGGTTTTTATTCCCAATTATTATCGTGGTTCCTACCATCAGTTTCCACGAACTGCCGGGAGATCCAGTCAACTGTTCAATACGGGGACCGTTTCTTGGTTCTATCGTTGTTTGATCGACGGATTATTTGGCCTTAAAGGCGATGTTGACGGGCTCCACATTAACCCGCAACTGCCAAAAGCATGGCAGCATGCTAACGTAGTACGAACGTTTCGGGGAGCCAGGTTTAATGTAACGATGAAACGGGACAGCACCGTACGTACTTTGGAAGTAGTGGTAGATGGCACAAAGTTGGAGCAAGCTGTGATTAAGAATATTGATACGAAAGACTACGAGGTTACGGTGCTACTACCAACATAGTTTGCACTTAAGGCTGTAGCCCCCCGAATTTGTTATCGCTTTTTTGAGAAGACCTCAGTTCTTCCGTGGTTCCTTCTCGCACAATCTCAATTTTACGTAACA
Organism: Bacteroidota bacterium; assembly: GCA_038750505.1. Lineage (GTDB taxonomy): Bacteria > Bacteroidota > Bacteroidia > Flavobacteriales > Flavobacteriaceae > Croceivirga. Next base: position 171,492 of record JBCDHD010000009.1, read on the forward strand.
CCACGGGGAGACCTACATTTTGACTAGTGCAGCGGTTTTGGGCAATACTAAGAGTAGTACGTATTCCTCTCTCGAACAAAAAGCGTTGACAAGGACTGGTGTTAAAAAGATGAGGAATGCTATTTTCAGGATTTAGATGCGCAACGACGGCACACTTTTTTCATCCCATTAAAAAGGATCGTATGAAAGCGCAAGTAGTTCTTTTTGTTTTAGGCGTTGTTCTTATAATGGGTTGTGATACCTCCGAAGATATTCCCACTTTTGAAAATAATGAATTGGAAACCGCGGAGGCAAAAGCATTGGTATCCCAGAACAACCAATTCGCGATTGAATTTTTCCGGAAAGTTGCCCAAAATGAGACGGAAGAAAACTATATGGTATCACCTTTGAGTCTTTCAATGGCTTTGGGAATGGTACACAACGGTGCTGATGGGGATACAAAATCTGCTTTCGACGAGGTGTTGGGCAGGGGTACAGCTTTAAACCAATTGAATCAATTCAATGAAAATTTAAGAAGGTCCCTTACTACCAAAATTCAAGGTACGGATATGAATCTTGCCAATGCTATTTGGATCCAAGAGGACTTTCCTGTTGCGACTAGCTTTGTGGAAGTAAATCGGAAAGTATACGAAGCAGAAGTGGCAAACATCGATTTCAGAGCTCCTGAAGCTACCAATATTGTAAATAGTTGGGTAGGAAGGAATACCAATGGCGCAATTGAGGAATTGGCAAAAGAGTTTGCTCCCGGTACTCGTCTTTTTTTAGCGAATGCGCTCTATTTTAAATCGCAATGGAAATATCGCTTTACTCTCGAAAATACAAGGAACGCTTTGTTCTACAGTTCACCCGAAAACGCAACTGAAGTTCCTATGATGAATAGGAGTGCCGAGGTGCCCTTTTTTGCAAACGAGAGCTTCGGGTCCATTATTTTACCGTACAAACAGGAACGCTTTGAGATGGTATTGCTGTTACCCCACTACGGACAGACCACTGATGATATTCTGGATAGCATTACCGCAGAAGATCTGAAAATGTGGTTAGAAGAATATAAGGTATCTGAGCTTCACATAGAAGTTCCCAAGTTTGAAATGGAATATGAAAACTTGCTCAATGATACGTTAAAGGATATGGGATTGGAAATTGCGTTTACTGCAAACGCCGACCTGGGGAGAATAAGCCCCGGTGCTTCGCTACAAATATCAAGGGTATTACAAAAAACGTATATAAAGGTAGACGAAGAAGGTACAGAAGCTGCTGCAGCAACCGGTGTGGAGATCGTTGAAACTTCTGCACCACCTTCTTTTATTGCTAACCGACCGTTTTTCTATTTAATTCGTGACAGTTATACCGGAAGTATCCTTTTTATGGGAAGAGTAGGGTTACCCTAATGTTTGCAGCTCTACCAACCTTTTGTAACCTTTTTGGGAAGACATTAATTCTTCATGGGTCCCTTGCTCCACAATCCTACCCTTTTTCATTACAACTATAGCATCGGCATTTTGAATAGTGGAAAGGCGGTGCGCGATAACGATTGAAGTGCGATTACGCATCATTTTTTCCAAAGCGTCCTGTACCAGGCGCTCACTTTCCGTATCGAGGGCAGAGGTAGCTTCATCTAAAATCATTATCGGCGGATTCTTGAGTACCGCCCTTGCGATTGAAAGACGTTGTTTTTGTCCTCCGCTGAGTTTGTTGCCGCTGTCTCCGATATTGGTAGCATATCCTTGAGGCAGTTCCATGATAAAATCATGGGCGTTGGCAATTTTAGCAGCTTCTATAATTTCCTTGTCGTTAGCTTTTTCATTCCCCAAGGCAATGTTGTTGCGCACTGTGTCATTAAAAAGAATAGAATCCTGTGTTACCAATCCCATCAAATTACGCAATGCCCTTTTAGGGATATCCCGGATGTCCGTACCATCTATTTCAATTGCACCTGCGTTAACATCATAGAACCGTGTCACCAAATTGGCTACCGTACTTTTGCCACTTCCGGATTGTCCTACCAAAGCTACAGTATGCCCTTTGTTAACCTTTAAGGTAAAATCTTGTAATACGAAGTCATCCTCATACTTAAAGGATACCCTATTAAAGTGGATCCCCTGCTCCAGCGATTCGATTTCCTTAGGAACTTCGGGCTCAGCAATGGGATTCTCGGTTTCCAGGATCTCAAAGATCCGTTCCGCTGCAGCATTTCCTTTTTTTATACTGTAATTTACCGTTGTAATGGCCTTTACGGGGTTAATAATGGTATAAAACAGCCCAATATAACCCATAAAATCCTGTGGCTGTAGACCACCGGATTCATCAAAAACCAGGCTGCCACCATACCAAAGAACGGTAATGACCACAGCAACTCCTAAAAATTCACTTAGGGGAGAGGCCAGGCCTTTGCGTTGTAATACCGAGGTCATTATCGTTTTGAATCGGTCAGTAGATGCTGTAAACTTTTGGGCTAGCTTATGCTCTGCATTGAATCCCTTGATTACTTTTAAACCAGTTAGTGTTTCTTCCAGAAAAGATAAGAATATGCCATTTTCCTTTTGCGCCGCTAATGACTGTGCTTTTAAACGTTTTCCAACCGCAGAAATCACAAATCCCGCAATAGGCAAAAAGATAAAAACAAACAGCGTGAGCTTGGCGCTGATGAGCAGCATAGATATCAGCACGATAACAATGGTAATAGGTTCCCTTACCAATGCTTCTAAGGAATTGATGATGGAACCTTCCACTTCCTTGATATCCGAGGTCATACGGGATAAGAGATCTCCTTTTCGTTGTTCTGAAAAAAAGGATAGCGGCAGGTCCAAAACACTACGATACAAGGTATCCTGGAGGTCTTTTACCATACCGGTTCGCAAAAACGCTAAGAAATACATCGCGGCGTAGCGGAAAAGATTTTTAAAAAAGAAAATAACAATACTGGCTAAACAAATAAAAACCAGGGCGGCCATTGGACCATCCTGTGCTACCTTTTCGGTCAGAAAAAAGTTAAGCGAGTCTTCGGCATAGGATTTTAAGTTGGAAAAGCCGTCAAAGACCGGTTTTTGATAGACCTCTTCCTGGTTCTTAAATAAAATGCCAAGGGTAGGGATAAATATGATTATGGAAAGCACATTAAAAATGGCATATAGCACATTGCAGAGAATGTTGAGCAATCCATATAGTTTATAGGGTCGGGCAAACCGCAGTAATTTTTTCAGCATATTGTCCATTAGCCAAGATTCAGTTCCGCTACAATACCTTCAAGCTTAGCGTCTAATGCTGCATTTGTAGAAGCATACTCGGAGGCTTGTGATAAGGTAGTGTTGGTACTGATGTAGAACTTCACCTTAGGTTCTGTACCACTGGGGCGAGCAGCAATACGGGTGCCGTCTTCAGTTTCATAGATCAACACGTTGGATTTGGGAAGAGCGATGGCTTTTTCTTCCCCTGAAACCACATTTTTAGCTACGGACGTGTTATAGTCTTCAATCCAAACTACCCTGGAGCCTTGTACAGAGGCCACAGGATTCTCTTTGAAATCTTTTAGCATTTGTTTGATTTCCTCTGCGCCACTAATACCTTTTTTTGTGAGTGAGATCAACTTTTCCTTATAAAATCCAAACTGCACATAACAACTAATTAATTCTTCAAAAAAAGAACTTCCCTTCGCTTTGGCCTCTGCAGCCACTTCGCAAGCCAGAAGCGTAGCGGTAACCGCATCTTTATCCCGAACAAAATCGCCTACCATATATCCAAAGCTTTCTTCCCCGCCACCTACAAAACGGGATTCCGGAAAGTCTTTGATCATTTTGCCGATCCATTTGAAGCCCGTTAGTGCGGTTTTGAATTCCACCCCATACGCTTTGGCCATCTGCTCCATCATTGGAGTGGAAACAATGGTAGTAGCTATAAACTCATTCCCGTTAAAACCTTTATTTTTATATTGATCCAGTAAAAATTTGGTCATTAGGACCATAGTTTGATTTCCGTTAAGCAATTCCAGTTTACCTTCCCTATTGCGAACGGCAATACCCAATCGATCACTATCAGGATCGGTCCCTACAACCATATCGGCGCCCAGTTCCTCCGCTTTTTGCAGGGCCATGGCCAAAGCCTCAGGCTCCTCGGGATTCGGGGACTTTACTGTGGGAAAGTTCCCATCCGGTAGGGCTTGTTCTTTAATTACTGTAACATTTTTATAACCTGCCATTTTCAAAACCTCGGGAATAGCAGTTATGGAGGTACCATGGATGGAGGTAAAGACAATTTTAAAATGATCTTTCCCTGACGCTTTAAAATTCCCTGCGTTAACCGAAGCCTCAAAAAAGGCGTTATCCACTTCAGTATCGATAGCCTCAATTAAATTGGGTTTGGCTTCAAAATTAATATCCTTAAAGGACAGCGCATCGATCTCTGCAATGATCCCTCCATCCTCCGGCGGCACAATTTGGCCGCCATCCCCCCAATACACCTTGTAGCCGTTGTACTCGGGTGGATTGTGGGACGCCGTTAGAACAATACCTGCATGGCAATTTAAGTGCCTCACCGCAAAGGATAACTCCGGAGTGGTACGGAGCGCTGAAAAACGATATACCCGGATTCCATTCGCAGAAAGTACTTCCGCCACCGTTTGTGAAAGGGTATCACTATTGTGTCGGCAATCATAGGCGATAACAACCTTAATTTCCTCTGATGGATATGTTTTCTTAAGATAGTTGCTTAACCCCTGGGTACTTTTTCCCAGCGTATACTTGTTGATCCTGTTGGTTCCCACGCCCATCACTCCACGCATACCTCCGGTACCGAACTCCAGGTTTTTATAAAAACGTTCTTTAAGTTCTTCGGTATCATTATCGATGAGGTTCTGCACCTCTTGCGTTACTTCATCATCAAAAAAATCAGTTAACCATGATTTTGCAGTAATCAAAAAAGTGTCCATCCTGTTTTTTTAAGTTCCCTACAAAGCTACATTAGTTTCTTCTTAGTTTGAATCACTTCACCCTGAAAAATCTTAAAATGCGCTCTCAGATTACACGGTAACAAAAAAAATTGGTAAGTTGTTAACGTATGAGAATCAGGCTATGTGCATTGCTATTCCTTGTTACCACCTTAGGGTTTTCCCAAGGGGAAGCTACTAATTGGTATTTTGGTCGGAATGCGGGTTTAGATTTTAACTCTGGGGATCCCGTACCCCTTTTGAATGGAGAATTAAGCGCTATAGAAGGATGTGGCACTATTTCGGACCCGGATGGTAGCTTGCTGTTTTACTCAGACGGGGTAACTATTTGGAATAGAAATCATCAGGTGATGCCTAATGGAGAAGAACTAAAAGGAAGCACTTCAAGTTCACAGTCAGTCTTAATTGTTCCTAATCCCGGGAATTCAGCATTGTTTTACACATTCACTACGGATGATGCGTTACTTTTTCAAACCGGAAAAGCGAATGGATTCAATTATTCTGTAATTGATATGTCTCAAGACAATGGGAGAGGGGATGTCGTAGAAAAAAATATCAATTTGCTGCCCATCGGTTCTGAAAAAGTGACCGGAGTATATAATTTTACGAATAATTTTTACTGGGTAATTACACATTTTCAAAATGCATTTTATGCCTACAGGGTAGATGAAAATGGGGTAAATCCTAATCCGGTGATCTCCACGGTTGGACCCAATGAAAATAATTTCGCCAATGGACGGGGGACACTTAAAATTTCCCCGAATGCTGCTAAAATTGCGATGAGTTATCTTATTGTCTCTCCCCGGTATGATACCAGCTTGTATGTTTTTGATTTTGATGTAGCAACCGGGCAGGTAACAAATCCCATTGCGGCAGTAGATCATACAAGGGCCTACTATGGACTGGAGTTTTCTTCAAATTCCAAAAAGCTTTATGCCTCCGGCGTAAACTTTGACACCGATAATGCACTGGGCCTCATAGACATTTTGCAGTTTGATCTTGAAAAACCCGATTTTTTTTCCAACGAGACGACGCTATTGCGTTTTTCAAGTAATGGTACAACCTTTGTTTCCGGTGGGTTACAAATTGGCGTGGACAAAAAAATATACCACACGCTTTTCAACAAAAAGTTATCTGTGATTGAACGGCCGAATCAAGATGGTCTCTTGGCTGGCGCAAAGAAATTTAGCATAGATCTAGGGGGTAGGCAATCACTTTTCGGTCTTCCAAATTTCGTACAGTCCTTTTTTGAGACCATAGTACGCATAGAGAATTTTTGTTTCGGGGACGCTATGACATTTACCCCGGACGACGCTACAAATATCCTTGATATATCCTGGAATTTCGGGGATCCGGGTTCAGAAAATAACAATACGTTAAATGCTATCACTGGAGTACATGTTTTTTCTGCTCCGGGCTCCTATACCGTAACTGCCAATGTTACCTATTCCAATGCAACCCAAAGAAGATTTGTTGAACAAGTTGAAGTTTTTGATATTCCCTCCCTACCACCCGAGCTAACATTAGTACAATGCGATGTTGATGGTGTTGATGACGGTTACACTACATTTAATCTCAACGAATCATTTTCTTTTTTCAATGTGGAAAATGAAACAACTACGGTGTGGTTCTTCTTAAGTGAATTGGATGCTATTGAAAATAGAAACAGAGTAAATGATGCTGCGCGATTCCAAAATACCAGTTTTAACCAACACGTATACGCCCGGGTTTTTAAAAATGAAGAATGCTTCACCATTGTGGAGGTCAACCTAACGGTGGCCCCCTTAACGTATTTGGAAGATTATGATACGCTTTTTATTTGTGATGTGATGTCCCATAATCAGTCCGTTCTAGTGGATATGGGAAAGGTGTATGATCATCTTTATAAAGAATTTGCAGGTTATGAGGAGGTAACCGTTTTTTTAGATAAACAAAGTGCGCTGTTGGAAATGGATGTTTTAAGACAAAGGGAATATCCTTTTGCTCTGCAAGATTCCTATGCAGTCTATTTTCGGGTGGAAGAAGATAATGCTTGTGCCTTTATTGGAAAGTTGAATTTGAACATTTCCCTGGCACCGGAGTATGAAGAAACAGTTCAGGTGTATCTCTGCAACGGAGAAATACGCTTAGAGACGTTAAAAGGATATGAGAATTATTTATGGTCCGATGGCTCATCGCAAACCTCTTTACGCGTAGCACAAACCGGAACTATTGATGTGGTTTTCGGAAATGGTCCTTGCCTATATGCCCAAACTTTTGAAGTATTGCCCGAATTAGAAATTGGAGTTGAGGAAGTCCTAGTTAGTGATTTTAGGCGAAACAATTCTCTGGAAGTAGTACTGGACCCCCGAGTAAATGCGGATGAGTTCATTTTTTCTATTGATGGCGGACGTACTTTCGAGACCAGCAACACATTTACAAATTTACTTCCAGGTATCTATGAGGTCATGGCAATGGATAATTGCAGTGTTTTTGAGAAAGAGGTCATCGTAGGTGGCATGCCTTCTTTTTTCACGCCTAATAATGATGGGGCCAATGACCGTTTTCAGCTTAATAATCAGGAGTTCTTTCCCGCGTACCAAATGTCTGTTTTCAATAGATACGGTAAACTTTTAAGCTCATTTACCGCTCAGGATAATGGTTGGGATGGCACATACGGCTCTATGGAAATGCCACCCGACGACTATTGGTATGTTTTGGAATTGGAGGGAGGAAGGACCATTAAAGGGTATTTTACCCTTAAGCGCTAATATTTGTCCTTTCGGATATTACGTAGTTTTCAGGACTTTTTTTTGTTCTAATGAACAATTCTCCTAAAAATCCTGCCAAGAATAGCTGTGTTCCAATGATCATACAAGTGAGGGCTATGTAAAATTGAGGTCGATTCGTAATGAGCCTTCCTCCCGGGTTAACAAAAAGTTTGTCAATACCCAGATAAATTGAAAAGGCAAAGCCAACCAGGAACATAAGTACGCCGAGAGCGCCGAACAGATGCATAGGTTGTCTGCCGAATTTGGATACAAACCAAATGGTGAGCAGATCCAAAAAACCATTAATAAAACGCTCTACCCCAAACTTTGTAGTGCCATACTTGCGCGGCTGATGGCGAACTACTTTTTCTCCAATCTTTGTGAACCCTGCATTCTTGGCGAGCACCGGAATATAACGATGCATTTCGCCCGAAACCTCAATAGCTTTTACCACATCCTTCCGAAACGCCTTTAGGCCACAATTAAAATCATGTAGTTGTACCCCGGACGTCTTTCTCGCTGCCCAGTTAAAGAGCCTGGAAGGTAAATTCTTGGTGAGTAATGCATCGTATCGTTTCTTTTTCCACCCTGAGATGATATCGAATTTTTGATCGGATATCAGCGTGTACAACTCAGGGATCTCATCCGGATTATCTTGTAAATCGGCATCCATGGTTATGACAACTTCCCCTTCCGCACGTGAAAAACCGGCATGCAGTGCCTGGGATTTTCCAAAGTTTCTCAAAAATCGAATTCCTTTTACTCTAGGGTCTTTTGCAGATAGTTGGGTGATGATCTCCCATGAACTATCCGTACTACCATCATCAATAAAAATGATCTCATATAAAAAATGATTGGATTGCATTACGGATGCAATCCAATCGTAGAGTTCGTTGAGTGACTCCTCTTCGTTAAGTAAGGGAATAACCAGGGATAACTGCATATTTTGATCCTCCTAATCCCGGTAAATGTACTATTTTTTGGTTAGTAGGTGGGTTTGTCTTTTTTAAATATAAGTCCAAAAACCAATCCTAAAACCAATCCGAGAAGTACGTTAAATATTAGTACGAAAGGATATCCCATCCACCAATATTCAATGCTCTGGGCTTTTTGGGCATCAAATTGCTCTTGCGTTATTTTTCCTTCTTCCAAGGCAGGCCCCAACCGCGCGTCCATAATTTTTGATGGCGCATCCGGATCCAGGTAATTTACCAGAACTACTTGATAAAGAATACTGATAATTCCGCCAATTAAAAGAATTCCTGCCCCCAGTTTTAGGGCTTGCCCCAACTTTAAATAGCCTTCATTAGCTTTCTTAAAGTTTTGAACACCAAAGAAAACTACGGCAGCCGCTATAAGGATGCCAATGACCATCAATACAGGGCTTTGAGAGGTGTGCAGCTCCTGTAGATAAAGCATTATTCCAAAAACTAAGCTTACGCCGCCGAGGATTAATCCATAGTTCAATGAAAATTTTCCCGTTTTCGGTGCATTTTCTTCCATATATTTTGAATTTAGTTGATTACCGTAGGTTGGTTGTAAAATTCTAAAATTTGTTACATCGTAAAAGTAGTTTTTTGTTTTTTATGTTGGTTGCCTTGTTTGTAAAGGGAATTTGACTAAATTTGCAATCCGAAAAATGGAAGTACTTAGACAATAGCGGTATGAAAACAGGAATACACCCGGAAAACTACAGATTGGTCGCCTTTAAGGATATGTCCAATGATGATGTATTTATCACAAAGTCTACGGCAGAGGCCAAAGAAACGATTACTGTTGATGGTGTGGACTATCCTTTGGTAAAGCTGGAGATTTCAAGGACTTCGCATCCGTACTACACAGGTAAGACCAAATTGGTAGATACAGCGGGAAGAATTGATAAGTTTAAGAATAAATACAAAAAGTTCCAGAAAGAGGACAAATAAATCGCTCTCCTTGGAAAAATATATTGGAAACGCCTTCGTTGCAGTTACGAAGGCGTTTTTATTTTTACAGGGCTTAAAAAAGGTAGCAGATGAACTATATTCTTTCGGATGGTAATAACAGAGAAGCCTTGTTTCCATTTACCTTTACAAGGCCTGTTGCGGACATGCGTCAAGGAATACTCACGCTTCGTGAAAAATGGGAGTGGCATTTGGGAACCACTACCAGTACCTTAACCGTCCCTTATTTACAGGAGAAGTTTCCATTGATCCTGGGGAAAGAGAATATCGTTATCAATGGTTCGTACCCACCTACAGCGGCATTGGTAAAAGCAATTCTAAATCTAAAGCTGGGAGAGGTGCTCCTTAAAGAAGATGATGTTGTAGCTGTTGCCACTTCCGATCCGTTGGCGGTATTCAAACGTTCCGATTATGAAAAAATCAAGTTCTCCGAACCATGTGAACCATTAGTGCATCCCTGGGAGATCTTTTCCAAAAACCACGCTGCTATTACTGCAGATTTTGAACTATTGACTAAAGGCAAAACGTCCCAACCGATATCCGGAACAAACACTGTTCTTGGAGATAAAAGCAAGATCTTTTTAGCAGAAGGCGCTAAAGTGGAGTGTAGTATTCTAAATACTACTGATGGACCCATTTATATAGGGGAATCCGCAGAAATTATGGAAGGATGTTCGGTTCGTGGTCCTTTCGCCCTTTGTCATAATGCGGTACTTAAAATGGGTGCCAGAATATACACAGGTTGTACCTTTGGTCCCTACTGCAAGGTGGGGGGAGAGGTCAATAATGCCGTACTATTTGCGTATTCTAATAAAGGCCACGATGGTTTTCTAGGAAATTCGGTAATTGGCGAATGGTGTAATCTGGGTGCGGATACCAACACCTCTAACCTCAAAAATAACTACGCAGATGTTAAGTTGTGGGATTATCAGAAGGAAGGTTTTAAGCTTACAGGTTTGCAATTCTGTGGTCTTATGATGGGAGATCACAGTAAATGTGGCATCAATACCATGTTTAACACTGGAACCGTAGTAGGGGTTAGCGCTAATATTTTTGGGAGTGGTTTTCCAAGAAATTTTATTCCCAGTTTTAGTTGGGGAGGAGCTGCAGGCCTGGTCACCTACCAAACCCGAAAAGCCCTTGATGCTTCAAAAGCCATGATGGAAAGAAGAGGAATGGCATTAGATAAAAAGGAACAAGCTATCTTGGAATACGTTTTTGAACTCACCAAAAAATGGCGAAGGGAGTAGGTGAGTGAAAATTTATAATTGGTCGACCTCTTCTAGGATATAATCTAAGAAAAGGGAAGGATCAACTCAACCATCAACGGTAAGTCGGACCATGAATATAAGATTTATTAATTACCTGTTTTTGTTCTTTAGCTTAACTTCTAGTTAACCAAAAATGTGTTCTCATAACAATGGTGGTCCGTCTATCCTTTTAATTTTTACATCAGACGGTTTAATTACTTTAAAGTTTTTTTTTAATTCGGGCACTTTATGAATTAGGGAAGATATAGCATCCGATAACTCCCCAACTTTTTCCTCAAATTCTGAGTACCTTTCAGTCAGTTTAAATGTGTCCCCTAAACGAAAATATTCCCTAAAATCTGACCATTGCCTCACTCGGGCATATTCAGGAAACATTTGTCCGTTATGAAGGACAATGGGAACAATCAAAGAAGAATTGAATTCCTTTTCCTTTAATTCAAAAGTTCTATGTTCAGCCACACACCAATTAGAGTTGAAATAATTTGGTGTATAAAGTGCAATCAAAATTTTGGAATTCCTAAGCGCTTCCTCAATGGCAACAGGAAATTCGTCTCCAGCGCTCAATTCCGAATAATCAAAAAATAGCGTAGCAGATCTACCCAAGAACATTCCTAAAGAATGATTTAGAAGGGGCAAAAATGTGTCTTGAATCCATTTAGAAGTCATACCTCCTCGTGGATAGCTTATGTATATATCATAACTATATTCACTTGGCTTTGTCTTTATTTCCTGATTGTTCATGTCCAGGTTTATATCTGTCTGCGTAACATCTAAATTTGAACTTAACAAACTTGCAATTTGGTGATAGGATTTACTTATTTTCGAATAACCATCGCCAACCGGATCAACCGTAAGACTAGCACCATGAAGAAGTTCTGGATCATGAGGGAAATAAAAACTTTTCAAGACGTTTTCTATTGGGGCGCGTGCAGGAAGCCAATCATCGAAGAATTCTGCTAACACTTCACCGGATTGGCTAAAAATGTTGTCTTTTGTTTGATTATCTGACTCTTCATCTATTCTGCAAATGATTGGAATTATAGTTAGGTCCATTCTGTCAAATTCAAATCTTTGCCTTCCATTTTTAGCCAATCTCATCACATCTCTTACTCCGTAGAGGCTTTGATTAATCGGGGTAAAAAGCGCTACTACAATATCCGGTAATTGAATTGTACAAATTCCGCCCGCATCACTTAGTCCCGTACGACTATCAATCAAAACAAAATCAAAATCCTCTTTCCATTGATTACGTAGGCTTTCAAGATGTAATGCCCCCCCTGAGTTAAAAAATTCAACCGAATTAAATTCTTCAAGCATGGAATAGTAACTTTCTTCCTCTCTACCGGAAGGCAATAATTGTAGTGAGATATTTGTTTCCGGATGTTCTAAAGTCCATAGATGCTTCCGGTAGTCGACTTTTCTTTTTTGGTTAATATCCCATAACATTTGCAATAAGCCCTGACCTTTTTGCTTATACTTAAACCCTTCAAAATATTCTTCGAGACCTGGTGCTTCCAAATCCCAATCAACAATGAGAACATCCATACCCTTACTAGCCAATATTGTGGCAATATTTGCTAGCGACATTGTCCTTCCTACTCCTCCTTTGTATGAATAAAAAGTAACAATACTCATGGTGCGGTGAATCTTGGCCGGACATTCTTTTTTGTAGGGATATTCTTATCAAATAATTCCATAAATCTTTTAATTCCGTCTATTCTCCATGCTTTTTTGAATTGGGGCGCATTCTCGATCTGAATTGCTAGTGACTCGCCAATATTCATAAGTTCATCATATAAATCCTCCGATTTTTGGCTGTCCTTTCTCATGTGGGGGTTAAATAACCTTTTAATTTCAATTTTTTGAATCTTGTTAAGAAATGTTGGTATTGTATCACCATCATGAATTATCGGTAATGAAATAATTCCTTTAGGGTTATCCATTGTTCTTAAACGATTTTCCTTTTCTCTAGCTAGCATATGAGCTAACTCTAATGAGCACCATTCGCTATTAAGATAATTGCGTGTCCATAAACTCAACAAAATTCGAGAGGAGGCAAGATTATTTCCTAATTCGATTGGCCAAGTAGATCCCTGTTCTAACATTTTGTCAAAGTATATTTTTGGTTCTCTATCGAGTTCTAGGGAAAGACAGTGATATAGCGCAGGAAAAAAATGATCCTCTACCCATTTTGAGGTCTCACCCCTTCTGGGATAGCTAATGAATACGTCATATAAATAATCCTCTGGTGGCAAAATATACTTCTCAATTTATTAGGTCAAATGGGGAAAAGTTCTAATTAAATAAGTCATTATCCGCAATTTATCAAAAATTACCCTCATCCATTAGAATTCAAAAGTGAAAAAGCATTTATTTCATTAGTTTCTAAATTATGAAAATACCTTTGAAAATCTAACTAAAAAATCATACGGGCTAGCGCATTCTAAATTGTTCTATCTTTGCACACCTTTTTTGGGTTATGAAAAAGAAAGTCGCATTCCATACCTTAGGCTGTAAACTCAACTTTTCTGAGACCTCTACCATTGCCCGAAATTTTCAAAATCAAGGTTTTGAGCGTGTCGATTTTTCACAGTGGGCCGATATTTACGTGATCAATACCTGCTCGGTAACGGAAAATGCAGACAAACGCTTTAAAACCATTGTCAAGCAAGCACAAAAAGTAAATTCTGAAGCATTTATTGCTGCCATTGGGTGTTATGCACAATTAAAGCCAGAGGAACTTGCCGCACTGGACGGTGTGGATCTTGTCCTGGGTGCTACTGAGAAGTTTAAGATAACGGATTACCTTAATGACCTTTCTAAAAAGGATTTTGGAGAGGTGCATTCTTGTGAAATTCAAGAGGCAGACTTTTATGTAGGGAGCTATGCAATTGGGGATCGAACCCGGGCCTTTCTAAAGGTTCAGGACGGTTGCGATTATAAATGCAGCTACTGCACCATTCCTTTAGCCAGGGGGATTTCTAGAAGTGATGCCTTGCCTAATGTGCTTAAAAATGCCGCCGAGATCGCTGTTCAAGGCATAAAAGAGATTGTACTTACCGGGGTTAATATTGGAGACTATGGTAAAGGGGAGTTTGGTAATAAAAAGCACGATCATACTTTTTTAGAGTTGGTAGCGGCCTTGGATACCGTGGCGGGAATACATCGTTTTCGCATCTCTTCCATTGAACCTAATCTGCTTTCAAACGAAACCATTGATTTTGTTGGGCAAAGTAGTCGTTTCGTTCCGCATTTTCATATCCCTTTGCAGAGTGGTAGCGATAAAATTCTCAAATTCATGAGAAGGCGATATTTAACAGCACTCTACAGTAACCGCGTTGAGCAAATAAAGGCAGTGATGCCACAGGCCTGCATTGGAGTAGATGTGATTGTAGGATTTCCCGGGGAAACGGAAGCAGACTTTTTGGAAACCTACCAGTATTTAAATGATCTGAACATTTCCTATCTACACGTTTTTACCTACTCCGAAAGGGACAATACGCTTGCCGCTAAGATGGAAGGTGCAGTGCTAAAAGCCATCCGACAAAAGCGAAGTAAAATGTTACGTGGCCTTTCGGTTAAAAAAAGACGATCATTTTATGAAAGTCAATTGGGTGAAGAAAGAACAGTGCTCTTTGAAGGAGAAAACAAGTCAGGGTATATTCATGGATTTACCGAAAATTACGTCAAGGTGAAGACACCCTGGGATCCGGGATTAGTGAATACCCTACATCGGGTTCGTTTGACCGAGATAGATGAAGATGGTTTGGTTCGTTTTGAGTATGTTCCGGAAAAAATACGCGTATAAAAAAACCCGACACAAGGGCCGGGTGAATACTTTAACTATCTTTCCTCATCAGATACGGATACCAACAGGTAACATTTCTTTGTATTGTCTGTTTTTTCTTAGAAATCCTGCTATATGCGGACTCGTTGGAACTACACGAACGTTCTCTTCCTGTAAATGGTGTAAAACGGCTTTTATGAAATCTTCTTTAAAGCCTTCTTGGGTAATTTCTTCAGGAATAACAAGTTTTGTTAAGAAAATTTTCCGCTCCTGAGAAGAGTATTCGATTTTTGCCAAATGTCCATTGAGTTTGGTCTCAAATTGACGTAAGAAATTGTTGTCCTTGATTTCCATTTCTTTCATATAATTGTTGTTTTAAGGCCGTAGGACAAGTGGTAGTATCCCGTTGACCCAATAGTTTGGTTTTGTATTTGTTTAGTTGTAATAAAAAGTGAGAAGTTCATCATAAATGGGATGCAAAGGTACTTAAAATTTTACTATTTTCCTATAAAAATCAAGCTGTTGCAGGGGTGAATCCAAACAAACAACATGTCTACCTAATGCCCGGGATGGCGGCGAGTCCGGACATTTTTGGAAATATCAAGTTAGATCCTTCTCAATTTCAATTCCATTATTTGGAATGGAAACCTCCAAAAAAGGGAATTAGTTTTACATCGTACGCTCAGCAGATGTGCACTTCAGTTAAGCATCCAAACCCTACCTTACTCGGTGTTTCGTTCGGGGGTATGCTTGTACAAGAAATGGCAAAGCTAATGGCACCGAAAAAAACCATTATAGTTTCCAGTGTTAAATCACATCAGGAGCTTCCCAAACGAATGCTTTTCGCCAAATACACAAAAGTCCATAAATTATTACCCACCGGGTTGGTAAATAATGTAGAACTTTTGGCTAAATATGCCTTTGGGGAAACCGTGACCAAACGTCTGGAGCTCTATGAAAAATATCTTGCCATAAGGGACAAATACTATATTGACTGGGCAATTGATAACATTGTGAGTTGGCAACAGCAGGATCCTCCCAAAAACATAATTCATATTCACGGTGAAAAGGACGCTGTTTTCCCCATAGCAAATATTAAAGAATGTATTCGCGTAAAGAATGGAACTCACACTATGATCATCCATAGAGCAAAATGGTTCAATGAACATCTTCCGGGATTAATTCTCGATTGACCATGAATTTTAGTGCTATCTTGCATTAAAATTGATATGCTATGCGGTACTTAAGAAACATCCTGGCGGCAATTGGATTCCTATTTGTTGTAGGAAGTTTAATTTACGCTATTCAATCCCAAAACGAAGAAGACCAAGGAGTTGCGGAAAAAGCGATCACAGAAAATGAGAAGAATGTAGCAGAGACCTATCAAATCAGTGCCATTGCTATTCCAGCGGATTTGAATTTTGCCGGGGAGGATGTTCCGCAGAAAGACCCCGAGATTATGGAACGGGTAGACCGGGAGTTTTTGGTAAATACCTATTGGCAGTCCAATGCGTTGTTATTGATGAAAAGGGCGAATAAATACTTCCCTGTAATTGAGCCTATTCTGGCAAAAAATGGGATACCTGACGATTTCAAATATTTGGCTGTTGCCGAAAGTGGATTACAAAATGTGGTGTCTCCGGCAGGGGCGACTGGATTTTGGCAAATATTAAAGACTACAGGCCGCGAATACGGATTGGAGGTTAACGATAATGTGGATGAGCGCTATCACGTGGAAAAAAGTACACAGGTAGCCTGCGACTATCTGAAAAAATGGAAAAACCGTTTTGGAACTTGGACACTTACTGCAGCGGCGTATAATGCCGGACCTGGAGGAATACAGAAATTTATGCGTATTCAAAAGGTCAATGATTACTATGATCTTTTGTTAGGGGAGGAAACCGGACGTTATCTATTCCGAATTTTGGCAATTAAGGAGATTCTTTCTCATCCTGAAAAGTATGGTTTTGAGTTGGAACGCGATGATCTGTATGAAAAAGTACCCACCTTTACCGTAGAAGTAGATACAGTTGTATCGAATTGGGCCGATTTTGCCAGCCTATACGAGATTAACTATAAAATTCTCAAACGTCATAATCCCTGGTTGCGGGAACCGCACTTAAACAATTCGTCTGGAAAAAAATATGCAGTGGAAATACCTAATAAGGGGTATTACCGGGAGTCTAAGTAATTCAACAGTAAGAAGGCAGGTCTAAATCTTCTTCATTTGTTGCTGCATCATCTTAATTTGCTCTGTTAGCATATTGTTTTTATCTAATTTTTTTGCTTCCTGCAACAAGGTGGTAGCTTCTCGTTTTCTTCGTTTTTGCATAGCTATACCTGCTAGACTTAATTTTGCCATGGCCACATCGTAATTCATATTTAGGCCTAATCGTAAAGCCTTTCTAAAATATTTTTCGGCTTGCGTAAGATTTTTTTGGGAGTATATGATGCCATGAAGGTAGTTGTAGTAGCCCTGTTGTTTGGTAACCAGAGCGGCTTCTGGGTTTTTTATTTTGGAGAGCCAGCGTTCTGTCCCCACCATATCTTGTTTTCTCATGCGTAAAAATGCCAACAAAATGATCTCATTGCGGAAATAAAGGAAGATAAAAATGGAGGAAAGTAAAATCAAGAATATACCATTACCAATGTAACCTTCTATGAATTGGTAAACTGCGTATCCTATTAGTAGGGCAGCAAGAACCAGTTTGATATTTTTATTGAACATCTATTGAGTAATTAAAAAAGTAAAGTCAAAAAAGCGTAGGGCAGGGGTTTGAAGTTTAAAGTCATTTCGTATTTCGAGCAAAAAGACAAAACTACTACAAACATTTTTTAGAATGCATTTGTTAGAGCAAAAACTCTTTGTATATTTGCGCCCAGAATTTTCGAAGCCCTTTAAGGCTTTTCCAAAATACCGCATTAGATGAAAAGAACGTATCAACCGTCCAAACGGAAACGTAGAAATAAGCATGGCTTTAGAGAGCGCATGGCTACTGCCAGTGGAAGAAAGGTATTAGCAAGCAGAAGGGCAAAAGGAAGAAAAAAAATATCAGTGTCATCAGAGCCAAGACATAAAAAGTAAATGGCTGTCAATAACTTTTAAATTAAAGGGTGCTACTTCATCGGTTAGCACCTTTTTTTTGACCTATTTTTAGCGATTAATTGAAATTTAGCTTTCCAAAATGCCAAAAAGAGACGATTTAAAATCGATTTTGATCATTGGTTCAGGTCCCATCATCATTGGTCAGGCCTGCGAGTTTGACTACTCCGGCTCCCAAGCCCTCCGTTCTTTACGGGAAGATGGTATTGAAACCATCCTTATCAACAGTAATCCGGCGACCATAATGACGGATCCCTCAATGGCGGATCACGTTTACTTGAAGCCGCTAACCACGAAATCCATTATTGAAGTCCTCAAAAAGCATGATAATATTGATGCGGTATTGCCCACAATGGGGGGGCAAACCGCCTTAAATCTCTGTATTGAAGCTGATGAAAAAGGGATCTGGGAGGATTTTGGGGTAGAGATCATAGGGGTGGATATTGATGCGATCAATATTACAGAGGACAGGGAGAAATTCCGGGAGCTCATGTTGAAAATTGGTATTGGGATGCCGCCTCAGGCGTCTGCTACCTCCTTTCTTAAAGGAAAGGAAATTGCACAGGAATTTGGGTTTCCACTGGTCATTCGGGCCTCATTTACATTAGGAGGAGCTGGCGCTTCCATAGTTCATGATCCCAAGGATTTTGACGGATTATTAAGTCGCGCATTGGAAGTTTCCCCCATTCACGAGGTAATGATAGACAAGGCTTTAATGGGCTGGAAAGAGTACGAGTTAGAATTACTACGGGATAAGAATGACAACGTGGTCATCATTTGTACTATAGAAAACATGGATCCCATGGGCATCCATACCGGGGACTCTATTACTGTAGCTCCTGCAATGACCTTGTCAGACCGTACCTTCCAAAGGATGCGGGACATGGCTATCCATATGATGCGCAGTATTGGTGACTTCGCCGGAGGGTGTAATGTGCAGTTTGCGGTAAGTCCGGATGAAAATGAAGATATTATTGCCATTGAAATTAATCCCAGGGTATCCCGTTCCTCTGCTTTAGCTTCTAAGGCCACAGGCTATCCTATTGCAAAAATTGCCGCTAAACTGGCGATTGGGTACTCCCTGGATGAGTTGAGCAACCAAATCACAAAATCTACTTCGGCCCTTTTTGAACCTACTTTGGATTACGTTATCGTAAAAATCCCAAGATGGAACTTTGATAAGTTTGAGGGTTCCGACAGGACCTTAGGGCTTCAAATGAAGTCTGTGGGGGAAGTAATGGGCATTGGGCGGTCCTTCCAGGAGGCCTTACATAAGGCAACGCAATCCCTCGAAATTAAGCGAAATGGATTAGGAGCAGATGGAAAGGGGCATAATGATTACGACACCATCATTCAAAAACTTACGGTGCCCAGTTGGGATAGGGTATTTGTGATCTATGACGCTATTCAATTGGGAATACCTTTGAAGCGCATTCATGACATCACCAAAATAGATATGTGGTTCTTAAAGCAATATGAAGAACTCCATTATCTGGAACAAGAGATTTCCAGGTATACTATTGCCAGTCTTCCAAAATCCTTGTTGCTAGAGGCGAAGCAAAAGGGTTTTGCGGACCGGCAAATTGCACATATGTTAGATTGCTATGAGAGCGAAGTACACAAAAAACGAATGGAACTTAGCATTAATAGGGTGTATAAACTTGTAGATACCTGTGCGGCTGAGTTCAAGGCGTTAACGCCGTATTATTACTCTACTTTTGAAGAGGAAATTGAAATGCCCGATGGGAAACGTTATGTTGCTAACGATAGTGTTGTTACAGATCGTAGGAAAATTGTGGTGTTAGGGTCAGGCCCGAATCGAATAGGCCAAGGTATTGAATTCGATTACTGTTGTGTACACGGTGTACTTGCTGCCGCCGAATGCGGGTATGAGACGATTATGATCAACTGTAATCCGGAAACCGTTTCTACCGATTTTGACACCGCAAACAAACTCTATTTTGAGCCGGTTTTCTGGGAGCATATTTACGATATCATCCGTCACGAAAAGCCTGAGGGCGTTATCGTACAGTTGGGAGGGCAGACCGCCTTAAAACTGGCCGAAAAATTGGATCGATATGGGATCAATATCATAGGAACCAGTTTTAAATCCCTGGATTTAGCCGAAGATAGGGGAAGTTTTTCTACGCTCTTAAAGAATAACAATATCCCATATCCTAGATTTGGTACTGCTGAAACTGCAGATGAAGCTCTGGATCTTGCTGATGAACTGGGGTTTCCACTCTTGGTTCGCCCCTCCTATGTCCTCGGAGGACAGGGTATGAAAATTGTGATCAACGAGGAAGATCTTGAAGCACATGTGGTGGATCTACTTCGAAAAATACCGAATAATAAGCTATTGTTAGATCATTATCTGGATGGTGCTATAGAGGCAGAGGCTGATGCCATTTGTGACGGCGAAGAAGTGTATATCATCGGTATTATGGAGCATATTGAACCCTGCGGGATTCATTCAGGAGATTCCAATGCAACATTGCCGGCATTTAATTTGGGAGAATTTGTATTGCAGCAGATCAAGGATCATGTCAAGAAAATTGCATTGGCCCTGAATACTGTAGGGTTAATTAATATTCAGTTCGCCGTAAAGGATGAAACCGTGTATGTTATTGAGGCAAATCCGAGAGCTTCACGTACCGTACCTTTTATTGCCAAGGCTTATGGTGAACCCTATGTAAATTATGCGACAAAAGTGATGCTGGGAGAGAAAAAGATCAAGGATTTTAACTTTGAACCACATTTGGAAGGGTACGCTATCAAGCAACCGGTATTCTCCTTTAATAAATTTCCCAACGTGAATAAGAATCTCGGACCGGAGATGAAAAGTACAGGAGAAAGTATACTATTCATAGACAGTTTAAAGGATGATGAATTCTATAACCTGTATTCCAGAAGAAAAATGTATTTAAGCAAATAAGGCTTGAAAAAGCCTTATTTGCTTGCCGGAGGATTACTATTTCGAGCGTATTCCATCCGTACTATCCAAACGCGCAACAAGGCCCCAACCAAAAAAGTAATTGGACAGTCCAATCAACAATTCGTTAGTACCCTTCTTTAAAGGTAACCGGATCTTGCTGTTCTCTATCGTACATCTACCTCTAGGCGCTTTCATGCCGGGCGAACCATAGTAATTTCGGTCGATAAACAAGGGTTGTCCGTCCATAAATACCCAAACCTCATCGCTAAAACCAAGATTTAAATAACGTACCTGTTCGCTATTGGAGCTGATCGTTGTTTTCAACCAAACCAATCGACGCTGCCCATTTTTGGTAGCTCCGTACTTTCGGGTTAGGTTTACCATGCCCCGTCGCTCCGCAGTGATTGAGCCCCAGCTAGTATGATCCATTAAGGTACTGTCAATAACCACCCCCGCTCCGGGAACGGATTTAAAAATATCTCTTTCAAAAGGAAGATCCACCGGTTTCGTTGTTGACCAATCTTTTAGATATCGGGTATCACTATAGGTGGGATCATAACCTGCAGTCTCAGGCAGGTTTTCCGTAGCTTCGGGTGTCATAACAAGGTTCGCATAAATAACACTGCCGGACAAATAAATCCTACCCTTTTCACGATCTGCTTCAAGTGCAGGGACGTGAAGTGCGGGGGTAGTCATATCATTTACATAGACTTTCATTTGTTTTCCGGAAATTACAAGTTTTACATGGTTCCATTCGCCATCCTTAATTTTCGCCGCCGCTTGATATTCATCCGTCATATCCCACATATTTATCCCATCTATAAAAGCAGCATACTGCAAGGCGTAGCGGTTTAGTGGCGCTACTGTACCAAAATACCGGATATAAAAAAACTCCCCGTTCTTAAGATCGTCCGAATGACGAAAGCCTATACCGGGAAATCCAATACCCGTAAATTCAACATCGAACTCTATTGTCCCATTGGAAAATTCCTGATCTTTCAATGCGATTCTAAAGCCATCTTCGGATGTGGCACGTACTGCCGGTACACCACGATGTTTGACAAATTCTACTTGTTCAGGATTGTGCTCCCATGCCCTTGCTGTCATGGGTATTGCTATCTTCTTCTGTTGAGAATAGGTTATAGCTCCAAGTAGTAAACAACCCAATAGTACGCGTTTTTTAATCATGTTATTACGTTTTTTGATGTTATGGTATCAATTGCGACTAAGGTAGGTTGCAACAATATGTTTTAGCTTCATTCCTATTGTTCAATCGTATTCAATTCCGTTCAATTTGGTTAATTTCGGATAGGCCTAGTAGATTTATGAAAAAGTCAAACACGCAAATGAAGAAACGATTAGTGGTTCAAATTGAAAACCACTTGGGCTGGGGACCAGGACAGGCCTGGACCAATAAAGACTTTCAGAAACTTAGTGAATTGATCTTTGAGGACACCGGCAAGCAGCTTAGCGTAACTACCTTGAAACGGGTTTGGGGGAGGGCAGAACCGATAGCCAACCCCAGTGTTACTACTTTTGACATTCTTTCCGAATTTTTAGGATATGCCAGTTGGCGCAATTTTCAACAATCCGGGCGAAATGGTAACCTGACACTTCCGAAGATTAAAGTTTCTTATCGAATTTGGCAGCTGGGATTAGGAGCAGCTATGGTCCTTTTCTTAGTGTTGATTTTTTGGAGAGGCAAGAAGGAGGGTTCGGAACGGTCACCAGAAGCAAACAGCAGCGCAGCACTGGAAGAGGTTTCTTTTACGTTTACCAAAGTGACCACAGGTTATCCTAATACTGTGATTTTTAAGTATGACTTGGGCGCATTTCGCTACGATTCGATCTGCATTCAACAATCCTGGGATACGAGCAAACGTATTCCTTTAAACGCATCTAATGGATTGGTTACCTCCACGTACTATCAACCGGGCTATTATCTCGCCAAGTTAGTAGCGGATAATCAAATTTTAAAAGAACGCGATTTGTATATCCCTACCTCCGGATGGCAAGGTATAGTTCTTGGACGGGAAGGAGAATTGTCGTATTTGAATACCGAGGTAATCGAAGAAAAACACAACATTCATGTAGATCGGGAGGTTCTGGAAAAGATGGAGGAATTAAAGGAAAGTACACTTTATTTGGCTCACCTTTCGGATGCACCTGTAATTGAGGGGGATGCCTTCAAGCTTAAGACTGTATTTCGCACCACAGATTTTTTGGAAAATAGCATTTGCGGCACTATGAATATGACCATTACCGGAACTCGTGAAGTGATCTCACTAGCTTTCAGTGCTCCCGGCTGCGTTGGCGATCTTAGTTTCTTTATTGCCAATGAGATGGTTCAAGGTAAAAATCACGATCTCTCTGCTTTTGGTGTTGTTGAAGATCAATGGGTAGACTGTGAAGTAGTGGTAGATGCAGGGATGTTAAAGATATTTTTGAATGGAGCGCCTGTATTTCAAAGAAAACTTCGGGAAAGCCTGGGGAAGATCGGGGGAGTGCAATGGTATTTTGATGGTTTGGGAGAGATCCGGGAACTTACACTAATGGATCAAAAACACGAACTTCCATTGGTGCCCGTGGATTTTTCGGATTAGATCGCTTTTTAAGGTTACCATTGTTTTACCCCAATATCCGGAAGCGCTTAGCATGCCCTGCCTACGCTATAGACCAGTGTTTTTAGCGCGGGTAGATAGCTTGGCGAAATAGTCAATAATATCCGGATTTGTCATAGGTTGTGCTGCCCCAAAGGTTATTTGCCTACTTACCTTTGCTCCAAATGAACCTGCCTTGAGGAAGGAAGTTCCCATGATCTGCCGGGATTGCGTTATGATCTCTTCCGCGAACTGCGTGCCGTAATACTTGGCCAAAACGGAAGCTTCAAATAGTTCTTTTAGGAAAGCAACGCGATCGGCTTTCCTAAAATTAGCAAGGGTTGTCCCGGATTGTATAGCAAGCTGTTTAGCTCCCTTATATTTCATGATCAAACTGCCTACTGTTTTTTGAAAGTACTCCGAATTGGCAAGGGGATTTCCATTCTTATGCTTTTGCGCACCAAAGGCCTTTAGGTGTTCAATAACCGCATACGCTCCTCCTAAATAGGGCGCAGCTCCCAGCGATTGAAACCAAGCTCTCTGATAGACCAAGGAAGCGTTTTCCTGATTGCTTGGCGTATCTTCCTCCAGAGCTATTACAAAGTTGTGCGCAACTTCCAGGTCATTAAAAGTGACTGATTTGGTAAATGACCCCAGCATGGTGTCCCCAAAAACATCCTCGCCAAATGTGATTTGATCCGTGTTAGAAGGGGCAAAGAAGATCGCCTTTTTTCCTTGTGCTAAACCTGCTGTGAATACCTGGTAATCGGCAATCCCGGAAAGCGACATAAAGGGAGCTTTTCCGTGAACGCGGTACCCATTTATTACTTTGGAAGCACTTATTTTAGCTGCTGTGGTTGCATCGTTATAGGTTCTTACGCTGCCCGTGTTGGCTATCAGTGCCTTCTCTTTTTTCAGTTTGTTTAAAAGTAGCTCCCTTTTCCAGAAAGACGTACTTGTTTTAGCCAGGGGATAAGAGGCTATTGTTGCCAAAATATAATAATGCATAGAAAGTGCCACGGCCACCGGGATCGAAACTTGCCCAATCTCTTCCAATACTTCAAAGCACTGCTGATGCATGGAAAGTGTCTTTTTTTCTTCACACGGGATATAGGGCAGCGACGTACTTTTAAAGTAGGTATAAAAGTTGCTGTAGTCTTCTACCGTGACAGCATTACGCAACAATTCCTTTGCTCGGTAGCGTTCTTCTTTAGGTGATGTGTATTTGTCTTTTGGTAAACTATACCCCATATTGTGAAATTTCTGGATTAAACGATGTTTTACGATAGCCAACTGGGTGTAAGTATCCCATAAAAGCCAGTATAAACAGGCCATTTTGGACGAAGAACAAGATGGAAACGGAAATACCTACTATTTGAAGTGCTCCTCCTAAAAATACTACTAGCGAAGCGAACAAGCCCCAAACAGCAACCCATCTTGGGAGCAAATGTGTGTTGTACAAAAAATAATACAAAACTGATCCTCCTGTACTGTACAGCAGTAACATCAGGAAATGCGCCCAATAGTAGGCTTCATAATGCATTTTTGCAAGGCTGATATAATGCGTGTGATCGCTGGTTCCTGCTATAGTAAAATCAGCTGCCACCGAAAGCAATGAAATATGAACTAGGTTACTTAACGTAATTACCACAAAATTGATCATCGCAATAGCCACATAACCAATTCCCAATTGATGGTTTAACTTACGTACTATGGGAAATACGTAAATGGCTATAAAGACAACAATTGCACTACCTATCATATCAAGTCCAATAGCCAATTGCATTGTTCCTGTGTTTTCTATACGTTGATGGGGAAATGCTATGGAATTGATATCTGCCCCGGAAAGTCCTCGATATGCGGTTCCCGTGCCACCCGCTATGGCGCTTATTAAAAACAACAGATCCAACCGCCTTCCCCGATCGGTGATAGTTGGCATGAAGTTCGTTTTTGAATTGATCGTATTGAATAAGTAGCGATACCTGACGAATTGTTACAAGCAAAAGAAGTAAACGGTTTGACTTCTTATGTTAAAAGAAGATCGAATTGTTCCAGGTGATGGATACTGTGCTTAAAATGATTTCTTTCCCATTCTTCAAAGTCCAATGCTCCAAATACCGGATGGATTTCTTTCTTAGTTGGATCTTTCGCATAGTATTCATAAAATTCATCTGCCTTTTCTCTAAGGATTGACTTGGCCTTTGGAAGATCGGGAAGTAGCAGTGCAAGCGGTTGGTCGCCAAGAACGGGATTCTTAAAGTTACGACGCGTGGGCATATCGGAAAATAAGAATTTTTTGAAGCGAGGAATTTCATCTTCCGGAGTGGTACAGACTACGGCGACCCTTCCAATAGAAATATCAAATGCCCAAATCAAATGCTCTACCATTTGTTGCGGTTGCATAAGGCCCCATTTTGGAGCCCCTCTTGTCTCTAGTAAGAGTAACGATTCATGAAGGGCATCTTGAAGAAAAGCTTTCCGGATAGCGCTATCTTCAATATTTGCTAAGCTTACACGTCCCACTCCGTATGAAAAATCCCTTCCTGATCGAGGCGTTCATATGTATGTGACCCAAAATAATCCCGTTGTGCCTGAATGAGATTAAGAGGCAGCCGTTGCGAAGTATAGGCATCAAAATAGGTCAAGGCGTTGGAAAGTCCCGGCAATGGAATACCGTTAGTAGCGGCATAGCTTACCAATTCTCTGGTAGCCTTAACCGTGCTTTGCACTTTTTCTATAAAAGCTTCCGACAGCAGTAAGTTTTGCAAAGCAGTAGATTCTTTGTAGGCGTTTGTGATATCAGCAAGTAGTGCGGCCCGAATGATACAACCCGCACGCCAAATTTTAGCGATTTCGCCCAGGTCTAATTCATAGCCATATTCCTTGCTGGCATCGGCCAATTGATGCATTCCTTGCGCATACGCCATGATGAAACCAAAGTATAACGCTTGTTCGCAGCGATCTACCAAGGTAGATTTTACTACCTCCTCCGGGTTTGGGCGGTCATATTTTTCATCCGCTACTGTACGTTCGTCCTTCAGGGCTGAAATTTCACGCATACTTACCGCAATATCAATTGTGGGTACTGGGATGCCCAAATCCATTGCATTTTGTGAAGTCCACTTTCCGGTACCTTTCTGCTTCGCCTTGTCCAGTATCATATCTACTAGGTCGCCATCCGTGAGATCGTCTTTTTTGTTAAAAATTTCAGAAGTGATCTCCACAAGAAAAGATTGCAGTCGTCCTGTGTTCCAACTGGCATAGGTATTATGTAACTCCGCATTCGTAAGTTTCCCCGCTTTTTTTAATATATCATAGATCTCCGAAGTCAGTTGCATTAAACCGTATTCTATGCCATTATGGACCATTTTCACATAATTTCCGGCCGATTTGGGTCCTAGATAAGCAACGCAAGGCTCACCTTCGTACTTTGCAGCCACAGCCTCAAAAATGGGTTGTACATGCTGATAGGCTTCTTTAGAACCTCCTGGCATAATACTCGGCCCAAGACGTGCCCCTTTAGCTCCTCCTGATACACCGGCTCCAAAAAAATTGATCCCTTTCTCCTTTAGATAAGCTTCTCTGCGATCCGTATCTGTAAAAAAAGAATTTCCGCCATCTATGATAATATCCCCTTCTTCCAGTAGGGGCAATAAATTCTCAATAACAGCATCTACAATCTTCCCTGCTGGTACTAACAACATAATTTTTCTAGGCACGGTTAATGCTTTTACAAAAACTACTGTATCCACGCTGGCATTTACTTTTTTAGGGTTGCCCCCTTCATCGATCAAGGCGTTTACCTTTTCTCCATCAAGATCGTTTCCAAAAGCGGTGAATCCGTTGTCTGCAACGTTGAGAATAAAATTACGGCCCATTACACCAAGGCCTACCAGTCCAAAGTCATATGTATTTGACATAGCGAGGAAATTGAGTTGTTTGTTACGTGAACACTAAGAACGTGAATTCTACGAATTGGTACCTAAAAATAAACGTTATATTCGTTATTGAACTCATGGGACAGTAGAAAATGAAAAAAACAGAGAATCAGATTCTAGTTATATTTGGAGCTTCCGGAGACCTAACCGCCCGGAAATTAGTACCCGCCTTATTCAATTTGTTTTTAGCCAGGCAATTGCCAGAAAGCTTTGTGGTGCTCGGAGCCAGTAGAAGTGATATGACCGATGAAGAATTCCGAAAAAGAGTGGTATTGGAAAGTACCTACCTTAAAAACAAACTTGAAGATATCAAGGAGAACTTCATTGCAAAGTTTTCGGATCGATTCTTTTACGAAGACCTTGGAGGCGCCTATGATGTGGAGTATACCGGACTACGACAACGTATTGAAGACCTTAAAAAGACATTCGACGCCTCAGGGAATATTATCTATTATTTATCTACACCACCTACCTTGTATCAGACGATTGCCAAGAATCTTGCAGAAGCTGGTCTAAATACACAAAACAATGGCTGGAAACGCCTTATCGTAGAGAAACCATTTGGCTATAGCCTGGAAACAGCCCAGACGCTCAATTCTGGCTTGCAACAGTACTTTAAAGAACATCAGATCTATCGGATTGATCACTATTTGGGAAAGGAAACGGTTCAGAATTTGTTGGTCACCCGATTCTCCAACAGTATTTTTGAGCCCCTTTGGAATAGAAACTACATTCACCATGTGGAAATCACCAATGCTGAAAGTGTTGGGGTCGAGAAACGAGGGGGATATTACGATAAATCCGGGGCATTACGTGATATGTTTCAAAACCATTTGTTGCAGATCGTATCCTTGGTAGTAATGGAACCTCCTATTAGTGATGCACCGGAACACATTCGTAACGAGAAAGTAAAGGCCTTAAAATCCCTCCGCATTATGAAGGACAATACGACCTTGCATGACCATACGATTCGCGCACAGTATATGGCTTCACAGATAGAAGGACAGCAAGTTAAAGGGTATCGGGAAGAGGAAGGAGTAGATCCTGAATCCACTACAGAAACCTATGCCGCCTTAAAGTTTTTTGTTGATAACTGGCGCTGGCGGGATGTTCCTTTTTATGTACGTACCGCTAAGCGGATGCCAACAAAGGTAACCGAAGTAGTCATTCACTTTAAAACCCCGCACCATCAGATCTTCCAGGATTCCGGATTGA
Source organism: Bacteroidota bacterium (assembly GCA_038750505.1). Classification (GTDB taxonomy): domain Bacteria; phylum Bacteroidota; class Bacteroidia; order Flavobacteriales; family Flavobacteriaceae; genus Croceivirga. Next base: position 199,973 of record JBCDHD010000009.1, read on the forward strand.
GTAGTAAGGACAATAAATTGGTCATTCGGATTCAACCGGATGAAGGGATATTGATCAAATTTGGGGTAAAGGTACCTGGGCAAGGCTTTAAGGTGGAACGAGCCAATTTAGATTTTTCATATTCCAGCCTTGCAGAGACGCACGTAATGGACGCCTATGAACGGCTGCTTTTAGATGCCATGCAGGGCGATGCTACCCTTTACGCCCGAGCAGATGAGGTAGAAGCCGCCTGGGAGTTTGTAGATCCGATCTTGGATTATTGGAAAAATGAAAAAAATGTTCGTATGTATGGATATGCTGCCGGTGTTTGGGGCCCTGAAAATGCAGATGAACTTATTGATGGAATTGGATTTTGGCGCAATCCAGGACCAAATTTGACAGATGATCCCGGATTCTGTGTGATTTGTTAGGTGTTAGGTGTTAGATGTTAGGTGAAGAATACGCAGTGTTTGGTATACGATAAAATAGCCGTTACTATTTTGAGGCAATACAATGAAAAAGCGTTGTGATGGAACTTAAGAGATATAAAGACAAAAACGAAGTAGCGAAAGCATTTGCGAACTACTTCTCGGCACTTGTGGATAGATCTGAAGTGCTTCATTTGGCTCTCTCAGGAGGGTCTACGCCAAAGCTGTTATTTGATCTTTTAGCAACCGATTACGGTACCGCAATTGATTGGCAAAAGATACACTTCTATTGGGGAGACGAACGTTGTGTTCCGCCGGAAGATGGGGATAGCAACTACGGAATGACAGTGGCCCATCTTTTTTCAAAGATTGAGGTGCCCAAAGCGAATATTCATCGTATTATGGGAGAAGCTCAACCAGAGCGAGAGGCGATGCGCTACGCAAATCTGTTAGAGATCAACTTGGATAGAGTGGCAGGTATTCCGCAATTTGACCTAGTTATTTTAGGTATGGGAGACGACGGGCATACCGCTTCCATATTTCCACACGAAATAGCCTTATGGGAGGCCAAAGATCATTGTGTTGTGGCTACACACCCAAATTCCGGTCAACAGCGCATTTCCATTAACGGAAAAGTTATCAATACGGCAAAAGCGGTAGCCTTTTTGGTTACTGGTGGCAACAAGGCCGAAAAAGTAAATGAAATAATCAATAGGAAAGCCGGTTTTGAAGACTATCCCGCATCCCTGGTGCATCCGCTATCGGGGGAGCTCTATTGGTTTTTGGATGCTGGGGCGGCTTCTCAATTGAACTAGGTAGATTGATCCAAATCCAGTTGTACATTTTCGCCTTCCAAAAATTCCTGATATGCTTTGATCTTTTGCTTTTTGCTGCCGTATTTCGAATCCCGTTGAATCACGGCCATCTTACGTTCTACGCTTCGTGCAAATCGCCGTAACCCTTGCTTGTCCGTTATGAGCAGTCCGGTAACAGGGGTGTTTTTCCGTTTTTGTCTTTCGCAACCATGGTAAAATACGAAGAATTGCAGTGTTTGGTCACCCCGGATGTTATGTTTTCGGATGCTACCCGAACGCCCACAACCATAGAAGTACGACCGGTATAGTTAATGGAGGCCTTTAGGGTTACTAATTCGCCAACTTCAATAGGGTTGAGGAAGTCTACCCGGTTTGCCGATGCGGTAACACAATAACATTGCGAATGCTTACTGGCGCAAGCAAAGGCAATTTGATCCATAGGATTGAGGATATAACCACCGTGAATTTTACAACTAAAATTCGAGTGAGACAGGAGCATTAGCTCAGTAATGGCTACCCGGGACTCTTTTGCGGTTTTGAACTTTTTTCATCGACTGAAATGTGGTGATTTTTCCTCAATGACATCGATAATAAAGTACTTCGTGTCCCCCCACCAGAAGAAGGTGGTATACCGTTCTTTATAGGTCACTTTCACATATTGTCCCTGGTATAGCTTTAACTTTTCGATGACTTCTTGTTCGGAATCCTCTACCGAAAAGGTAAAGATCTGCGCACCGGAAATCCCCTGGCTGATCTCTCCTTCCCAGGTCTTGACAAGCACCCCTTTTCTGCTAAATTTGATCAGCTCCCCGGGGCGATAGCCTTCGCTAAAAGAGACATAGTATATAAATGCAAAATAGATAGCTATTCCCAAAAGGAGTACTGAGATAGCAATAAATAGAATTTTACGAATTAGAGTTCCAGTTTGGATTGTTCCACTTCATCATCTTCCAGCGCTCTTTTTAGAATAGGTTCCGGAATAGATTTTTTGGCTTTTGCCCCCATCTTTTTTAGCCGTTCAATGCTGGTTATAATATTTCCTCGTCCTTCAACCAGCTTATTCATAGCACCGCGATATTCATTTTTTGCTTCGTCCATTTTCTTACCCACACGGGTGAGATCGGAAACAAAACCTTCGAACTTATCGTAAAGTGCGCCCGCTTGACGTGCAATTTCAATAGCATTCTTTTGTTGTTTTTCGTTGCTCCACATGGTGTCAATAGTGCGTAATGTGGCGAGGAGGGTAGAAGGAGTAACAATAACGATATTTTGCTCAAAAGCCTTGTTATAAATGGTGTTATCTTCATTAATGGCAATAGCAAAAGCAGGCTCAATCGGCACAAATAACAAAACAAAGTCCGGACTTTCCATTGCATACAGATCCTCATACTTTTTTGCCGACAACTGCTCTACATGCCTTCTCAGGGAATTGATGTGGTCTTTTAAGTAGCGTTCTTTATCGTCTTCATCAGCATTTACGTACCGTTCATAATCGGTCAAGGAAACCTTGGAATCCACCACCATTTTTTTACCGTCCGGCAGGTGAATGATGACATCTGGCATTACCCGTGAACCGTCCTCTAACGTAAAACTCTGTTGAACACTGTATTCTCGATCTTTTTCAAGCCCGGATTTTTCCAAAACCCGTTCAAGCACAAGTTCTCCCCAATTTCCTTGCATTTTACTGTCGCCTTTTAGTGCCTTGGTGAGATTTTCCGCTTCTTGGGTGATCTTAAGATTCTGTTCCTGTAAAAGTCGGAGTTGTTCTTTTAAGGCGGCATTGATCCCAAAACTTTGTTTTTGATTCTCTTCCACCTTCTTTTCAAACTCCTTTATCTTTTTATCGAGAGGCGTTAATATATTCTCGATGTTGACTTTATTTTGCCTGGTAAATTTTTCGCTTTTTTCTTCTAATATTTTGTTGGCTAAGTTCTCGAATTCCTTGGTAAATTTTTCCTGGAGTTGCGCTACTTCTTCCTTTTGTTCTGAATTAATGCGTTGTAAGTTTTCCAAATCTGCCTGATATCGGACGACCTGATTGCCGAGCTGTTCTTTTTCGTTTTGGATCCGTCGCTTTTCCTCATTTTCAGCAATCAATTTTTCGTTTGAGGAAACTATAGTTTGCTTCAACTGATGCTCCCGTTCTTCCCAAACACTTTTGTTGGATTTTGTTTTTAGTTTTTGGATGTACATGCCCAGAACCACGCCCAGAACAAGCGCTATGATTCCTACAAGGACATAGATGAATTCAGAACTCATAAAGTAAAAATCTAATGATAAAGATAGTATTAATGCTACCAATACCTTTGAAAAATTCCTTGAACCTTCAGCTACATCTAATGAAAAGCCTGTGTTGGAAGTATCTTTAAATTGTGGTATTATTGGATGAATATCTGTAGCCGCTTCTTGCAGCTACTTTAAATTGTATCAATCTTGATTTATTATATATCTGGGGGTGAAAGGTCTGGAAAAAGTGGTTATGCTATGGAACTGGCGTTGGCATTATCGGAGAACCCAATCTACTTGGCAACTTCCCGCAAATGGGATGCTGATTTTGTGCAAAGGGTGGAGCGGCATAAAAATGAAAGGGACCAACGTTGGGAGACCTGGGAAGAAGAGAAATTAATCGGTAAGCTGAATATATCGGGAAAGGTAGTCGTTCTGGATTGCATTACATTGTGGCTGACCAATTGGTTTATGGATTTGGAACAAGATATTCATGCTTGCTTAGAACAAGGAAAGCTGGAACTTGAGCAATTATTTGGACAACAAGGAACGCTTATTGTTATTTCAAATGAAATCGGTATGGGGGTACATGCCGAGAGTCATATGGGCCGGAAATTTGTTGAATTACAAGGTTGGATGAATCAATTTGTGGCGAAAAAAGCTGATAAAGCCATTTTTATGGTATCGGGTTTACCCCTTCAACTGAAATAATTTCTTTCACTCATGACAGAAAGGTTTCAATGGTCAATAGCCTCCGTAGATGCTTCGCTCGATTCTCAAATTTGGGACAAGCTGAATCGTAAAACCAAACCACCTCGGTCGTTAGGCAAGCTAGAACACCTTGCCTTTCAAATAGCGCGTATACAGGGTACACTCGCGCCTTCATTGAACAAGCCTGCCGTAGTAGTATTTGCAGCAGATCATGGTATTGCGCAATCAGGCTTGGTTAACCCGTATCCTCAGGAAGTTACCCATCAGATGGTGATGAATTTTTTGAACAAGGGAGCAGCCATTAATGCGATGTCCGGGGTAGCTGGGATGCAAGTAGTGGTGGTAGATGCCGGGGTAAATCAAACCTTTGCATCAACACTCCCCATGATTCACGCCAAAATAGGCTTGAGTACAGCAGATTATCGATTTGAGCCTGCAATGCGCCTCGAGACCTGTCATAAGGCTATGCAAAAAGGGGCAGCGATCGTTGCCGATATGATAACGAAAGGCACCAATGTGATCGGTTTTGGGGAAATGGGAATAAGCAATACTTCCTCGGCGTCACTAATTATCAGTACCCTCTGCGATATCCCGTTATCCGATTGTGTAGGGAAGGGAACTGGTGCCACAGGTGATTTTTTAAACCAAAAACTCCAAACATTACAGCGTGTTCAAAAATTTCATGGCCTTACCGCCAGAGAAGATGCGGATAAAGTACTAGCGACTTTTGGTGGATTTGAGATTGCCCAAATGACAGGGGGTATGCTTGAAGCAGCATCCAGGCAATGCCTCCTGTTAGTAGACGGCTTTATTTCCACAGCCGCTTTTATGGTGGCACATACCATTGCGCCAGAGATTAGGGATTTTGCAGTTTTCACGCACCGTTCAGAGGAACTGGGGCATACCAAAGCACTGGCGTACTTAAAGGCAGATCCGTTACTGGAATTACAGATGCGATTGGGAGAAGGAACGGGTTGTGCTGCCGGCTATCCCTTATTGCAAATGGCTGTAGCCATACTGAATGAAATGGCCAGTTTCGATTCGGCCGGAATTACCGGAAAATCAGATACATGAAAGAAGAGCTAAAGATATTTTTAACGGCTGTGATGTTTTACACCCGGATTCCTTGCCCGTCCTGGGTAGGCCATAGTGCTGAGTACATCAATAAATCAGTGCGCTATTTCCCGGTAATCGGGTGGATCGTTGGTACGGTTTCAGGGCTTGGTTTGGTATTGGGCCATTGGCTGATTGGTCCATGGTTTGCTGCATTTTTCTGCATTGCCATCTCCGTGTGGCTTACAGGAGCTTTTCATGAAGATGGGTTTGCCGATGTGTGCGATGGGTTTGGAGGAGGCTGGACCAAGGAGCAGATCCTGCAGATCATGAAAGATAGCAGGGTGGGGACCTATGCCGTTGTTGGCCTGATTCTCCTACTCTTACTCAAAGGTTCGCTCTTGGTTAAGGTGTCCAACCTATATGATTATATCCCGCTATTCCTTGTAGTAGTCAATGGCCATACGCTTAGCAGGGTAATGGCCGCAACCGTAATATTTACTCATCGCTATGTTCGGGAAGATGAGCAGAGCAAAGTCAGGCCCGTAGCCGAATCGTATTCTATGACCAATGTGGTATTCGTCCTACTGTTCGGGTTAATTCCAACTATAACAATTACCACCGTTACCGGTCAGTTGTGGTGGTTTCTTGTCCCAATACCGCTTTATCTGGTCAAAATATATCTTAGCAATCTCTTCCGGAAGAAAATTGGTGGCTACACCGGGGATTGTCTCGGAGCAACACAACAAATTGTAGAAGTGGCGTATTATATCCTTGTGGTCATCTTATGGAGATTTATTTAGTTCGGCATACTACACCGGATATTGCGAAGGGCATATGTTATGGCCAATCTGATATTCCGCTGGCCACGACCTTCCCGGAGGAATCCATTCGGGTTTTGGACCAACTACCTACTTCCGCTGATATTATCTACACCAGTCCCTTGCAACGGTGCCTTGAATTGGCCAAATTGATACCGCATCAAGAAATAAAAGTATCCCCCAATTTGAGGGAGATGCATTTTGGGGATTGGGAGTTGAAGTCCTGGTCCGGAATACCCAGGGAGGAACTGAATCCCTGGATGGAAGATTTTGTCAATCATCAAGTACCAAATGGAGAATCGATGCAGCAACTTGCCCGTCGCGTAAATCAATGGTATATAAAACTATTGGCAACTTATCCTAAACGGGTGGTCATTGTGACCCATGCTGGGCCCATTCGGGTACTACTATCAATTGTACACCATACCCCTTTGGAAGAAGCTTTTGAACGGTATCAAATAAACTACGGTGAGGTGATCGTCATGGGTAAAACACAACGCTAACCTTAACCCAATCCTTTCGCATGGAAATAGAGGATAAAGATTTTTCCATGCTTTAGCATGGTTCCATGTAATGTGTTTTTGGGAAATCCTTACCAAAAGGGCCTTAGACACCTGCTATCAATCACCAACCTTAGGCTTAAGAGGCCCCTCCCAGACTTGTTCCGACGCATCACTCATTTTAGATTGCCGGTAGATACTGTTGGTATTAGTTTTCCAATAGGGCATCAAGTTCAGTATTGATATCATAGGACAATATCTTAACTACCCGGTTATTCTTGTCCAAAAGCACTTGATAGGGAACAACATTGGTCTCAAAAAGATCGTAAGTCGCGTTGTTCAAATCGACAAACTGTTCCCAGGGTGTTTTATCATTCGCAATAGCTGTTAGGAATTTTTCTCTTTCATTTTCACTGTCAACTCGGATCCCTATGCCATAAAATGCTATCCCTTTGTCCTTATATTTCAAATAATGCTCTTGAAATCTCTTGTTAAACGATCGACAGGGCGCACACCATGTAGCCCAAAAATCCAACACCTTATACCCCTCATGCTTTAGAAGTAGCTCTTGTAGCAGAACAGTATCGTTTTCCACAATTCGGTTCAATAAGAGCTTTTTATCCAATAAATTAATATTGCGCAAAGTACCTAATTCGGCATCTTTTGCTTCGCTATATGCCAAATACGCTTTTTTTGCGCTCTTCCCTATCTCAGTAGAAAAGTCTTCGTCGTTTAACCTTTCATACAAAGCTAAAGGGATATACCCTGAGTGGTCTATATTTTTTAAGACGGTAAAAATCGTATCCGTTGGCACTTTTCCATAGGATGCAATAAGTATGTTGATGATGTTCTCGCTATGCGTGCTTATTTTACGGGTGATGGAATCGTTTTTTTCATGAGCTTCCCGACCATCAGGAGCGTTGGTAATCCGTTGACTACTGCTTTGTATTGCGTCTATCTCCTTTTTAACACGGTCTGAAAGGCTAAACGATTTTTGCGAAGTATTCGCGTCCTCAGTGCTATGCTCTTTTTTACAACCAAAGCACACCAAAAAGACGATCAAAATGATTGTTGCTTTTTTCATTTTTACTTTGTTTTTGCGTCCTACATCTAAGACGACGAACTATCCGAATAGTTACGTTAGTTAACACCGCAGGTAGGTGTAATTTAATTGTTGGTGATAGTTTTTATAGAACCGTTTTGAAAAAGCATCTAGTTAGTAGTTTCCTTGGGAGTTGTGGGCATCCGTATTTCACGTAGTTGTGGTTAGCCCCTTCCTACAACAGTTCTAGCGTTAGCGAAGGATGTTAAAACAAAATTTGATATTGACCGCTCTTGCCCTCTCATCGTTGAGTACTTTATCGTATATCCAGCGATAATATGGCCATTCAGCGAGTACTTGCCGCTCTATTTCTTCTCCAACAGCTATTGTCATTGCTTGAAATTCAAGGTCACAAACAATTAAGTGTAAGTAGGCGCTGTATTCATTTCTTGCGCCTTGTCCTCCCCTAACCGGTACATCAGCGTAGATTTCTTTGAACTCCCGTATTGCTTTTTTTGTAATGATCTCCGGGCATAGTTACGGGCGCCGTTCTTACCATTCGATTTTGAACTCAAAGAAAGGTGCCTTGGAATTGTTTCCTCATCGCTTCGTATTTAGGTGACAGATGAAGATTCCTATTCTTGTTAGGAGATCAAAAAAGGATTACTTTTTTGATAGTACAACCTTATCGTCTCGTAATTTGATTTTACAGCGGACTTTATGGTGTCATAAGGATTGGTAATTGGAAAGATCACTTTTAAGTTCACAAACTAAAACTGAAAGCGAGGAACATTTTTAAAACAGAGAAGGTTGCGAAAAATTGTACTATGGTAGCTATTAGAAGTACTCAACCCTAAATACTATTCGTCAGCTAATTATTGTCCCTACGCTTCCGCAAAAAGTAAAAAACAGAAAACAGCACTACCAGAACCAAGGCAGTCCATTTCCATATAACGGTATCGATGATAGATTGAGGTGACTGCTGCCCATTCAATGTTTCGATTTCATAACCCGTAACGTTTTTTCCCGGTAAATACGCGTTGGAGTTTTCGGTATCCGATGCCAATTGATCACTATTGGGTAGTCCGTCTACCGCTAATTGTTTGCGTATGATTTTCAGTTCATTGCGGTAGTTTTCTATGCTTTTCGAGGGGATACCTTGTACTTCCTCAAATTCCTGATTGAGAAAGTCCGCTAGCTTTGAGTTATTGCAAACATTGAGATTACAGGATAAGCCTACCTTTTCGACTGTTTCTAGAAACTCCGATAACAACTTTTGCCTTACCTCCTCGTCAGGCGTCCAATACGATTTCCTAATTGCCTCGTACATACGGGATATCATCACTTGATAGGCATATAGGTTCTTGGATTCCTCAAAACGTTTGGCAATGTCCAAGTCATACGAGTCTTCCACGTAAATATTGAAAAAGTTATCCCACTTACTTTCCGTCACTGCATTGGGAACCGTTACCTGCCAACCCCATAAGTTTGAGGCTACCTGTCTGACAAATCGTCCTCCTGAGTATCCCTCATCAAGCATGGAGTTGATCCAGGTAGGGTTAAAATAACGTGCTTGTAACTCCTTGCTCAAGAAATAGCTCAACTTCTCATTTTTCATCCGACCTTGGTTGGTCAAGTTGGAAACGATTACTTCGGGAGATTCCCCGTCTATGGCACGAATCGCAAGTGCCGTTCCCCCCAGATACTGAAAGAAATCATCATTGTCAAGACTGGCATATAGATGAGAGGTTCGGCTGTGCAGTACAGCCTTTGTCCCGGAGAGGTTTTCTTTGAACAAGGCTATCAATAACGAATCGTTAGCGGGTTGGTTTCCCCAAAAGCGATCGCTATATGGAAAATGCATGCGGTTCATAAAAACATCCGCTACTTCTTTATCCTCTTCCCAGGTGCCGGAGGCATCAATTACAGTATTGGTACCAGTGCCGTAAGCGCCATCCGGGGTGGAAAAAATCCTGACTTCCGAAAGTGTCTTGGCCAAGTTTTTCTTCATACCCCTTTCAAGCAACATATGGTAATGACGTGCTGTATTTTGTCGTACATAGTTGTCCACTTCGTCTTGTTTTGATGCTAATTTCACCGCCTTATCAAGTAATAGCACCAGTTGCGGGAAAATATCCCTGTAGAGTCCTGAGGGAATAAGCACTACGTCCACTCGTGGTCTTTTTAAAACCCTACGAGGAATCACTTTCAGGTCGACCACTTTACCATACCCATCATAAACAGGTTTCACTCCCAAAAGATTTAGAATCTTTGATTCCATAATACCTTCATTGCGGATGCACTCTGTGGACCACAGGTTAAAGGTTACTTTGTCGGGAAATTCTCCCTTATGTTCTTTTTGATGGGTTTCAATAAGGTCATCGGCAAGGTTTTCTCCAGTTTTGTACACCTCTTCGGAAGGAATGTAATCTGCATCAAAAGCATAAAAGTTTTTACCGGTTGGTAGGGAATTTGGATTTCTGAGTGGGTCATTCCCCGTGCTTGCCGGGATGTATTTACCATTTAAAGCATCTACCAAAGCGCCGAGTTCGGCTTCTGCACTGGCAATGATGCGTTGGCGAATATCATCTGCATACGCTTTACGCGGCTTTTTACTAAGACCACCCTTTTGTGAGACAATGGCACTTACACTTTTTTCAATATACTCTGGTTTGGGAAGTTTTCCGAAGGTATGAAGCCCGAGAGGTGAATTTTGCTCCTGAACCTCTTCTATATAATGTTCGATGTAGTGCAATTGCGCATCTTGGAAGATGGGACCAAAGGCTTTTTTGCCCAAAATCCCGGATTGTAATGCGTATTTGCGAATCTCGTTTAACTTGGCCTTAGCCAGTGCCGGACTTTTAGATTTTGCGATTCCGTATTCGGAAATAAGCTGTTCCAATCTGGCCAACATTGGATTGAGAGCGATTTTGTCAAAAGGAGGGGTCATATGGTCAATAATAATGGCACCTGAACGACGCTTCGCCTGTAGACCTTCACCGACATCATCAACGATGTACGGGTATACATTGACCATATCCCCAATTAACGCTTCCGATGCATCGTGGTGGTTCAGCCCTGTTTCCTTTCCAGGCAGCCATTCCAGCGTACTATGTGTACCAAGATGCACAACTGCATCTGCGTTGTAACCAAACTGTAAATACAGATAAAAAGCTACATATTGATGATGGGGCGGTACCGAGATATCATGGTGCATTATATTTGAATCTTGTGACCAGCCGCGGACTGGTTGGGGAGTGAGCAGTACATTGCCATATCGAACGGATGGAATTACAAAATACTTCTCGCCATTTTTGTCTTTCCAAATCATGATGGAGCTTTCTTCAGGTTTGCCCCATTCTTGCTCAATTTCTTTTTTTAAAGAACTGGACAGTTTTGCGTACCATTTCAGATACAGCTCCATTGGGACCAGTGTTGCCTGTCCTTTTTGTACCAGTTTGTCTATTTCCCTGGGCGCCCATTGCCCGATATTAAGCCCATA
>JBCDHD010000010.1:0-201784 GCA_038750505.1 Bacteroidota bacterium
ATCGTATGGAACTGGGAAACGTACAGAATTCGATTACCCTCGAAGGGCAGAACCTGGCCGATGCCAAGGTGTTCGACTTCTTCGGGGTACAACGGCCCGGTCGTGCCGTTTTTGTCAAACTGACCACACAATTTTAACATATATGACTATTTATCAAAACAAATTAAATTTTTAGCACTATGAAAATGATTAGAATTTTTAGCCTTTTACTGTTTATGGGCCTTTTCTTTGCCGCCTGTAGCGATGACGACCCTGCACCCAATCCCGACCCCGATACGCAGGTCAATCCCGACCCAGAGCCCACAACAAATCCAGATTTAGATTCGGGATATTTAACGGCATTTGGAATCGATGGTCCTCAAGGAAGAGTGATTTATTTTGATATATCGGAAAACGTACCAGACAACTTAGATGTAGGTAATGCATTGGAAGTGGGCCTAAACGTTCGCCCCTTTGGTATTGGAGATAATCCATTTAGTTGGAATGCCAATTCACAGACTATCACGAAGTATGCGGTGGATAGAACGGACCTGTCTATTACGGTGGAGGGAATCGTTAGTCTGGCATCACTTGGATTTAATTCTACTTTCTTGACACCAGCAGTCATATCCGATTCTACGGCTTACTTTTTTGATTTGGCTGAAGGAGTCGCCATAGAATGGGATTATGAAAACATGGTAATCAACGAAGTAATCAACACTGAAACATGGTTGGATTATATTTCTGGAGATGAATCCGCTGTTACCATTCCAATAGTTATTGGTGATAAGATATTTATGTCAATTCGAGAATATCCTCTAAGAGCATGCTGCAATATAGGCAACGAAGCTGGTATTGATGCTACAGTAGCTGTTTTTGATACAGCGTCAAAGACGCTGGAGTATGTCTCTGATGAGAGGTTGATAGCTGCCTTCAATCAAATCAGGGTTGATGCTGATGGGTCAATATATATAGTTCCGACACGTGAGAACGCTTTTATAGAACCATATTATGACTACTCGGGAACTGCTTCACCTCATTTGGTCCTTAAAATGAATCAGGACGGTACGTTTGATTCTAACTTTGAATTTGACCTGGCAAGTGTAATCCCAACCTTAGAGAAAATCGAAATTGTTCCCACTGTTTTAGATGGTAAGGCAATCGTACAATATTATGATTCGAGAGATGTGAGTCTTGATACTGTCGCGTTCGATGATAGATATTCAGTACCCAGGTCAGTTGGTACTAGATCAGTTTCCGTTGATTTGACTACCGGAGAGGTCTTGGAGTTTACGGCATTGGCCGATTATGATTTCACTGATTTTCTTCCTGAAACCAGAGGAGAACTCTATGTTGTTGCCTATAGCCAAGAGGTAAACCCTTTTGATGTTTCCCACATTTTAAGAATTAACTCTTTTGATAGCTATACTGAGCTTTCTGCATACCGAAATATCGCGGCACAGTTTGTAATTAAACTATGGGGCGATTGATTGGATTGGCGTTAAGGTTCAGGTTTGGAAGGTACGTATATATGCAATACTTACTTACTGGTATGGCCTTTGAAAGCTAAGAACTATAGATACCCATTTTCTTTAGAATGGATATTAAAAAAATTATCGGCAAAATACACCTCTGGCTCGGGATTGCTTCTGGGCTGGTTGTGTTTGTTTTGGGGCTTACTGGTTGTATTTATGTCTTTGAAGAAGAGATAAAGGCTTTGGTGTACCGGGACAAACTTGAAGTGTTTGCTCCCGGTAATACCAAGGCCATTTCCCTGTCCAAAAACCTTGAGGCGGGTCAAAAAAAGCTTGGGGACGATTCACCTATTGAGGGCATCATAGTGAAAAATACCCCGGAAAGCAGCCTTGTTTTTAAACATTACAACGGTAAAGAGGGTACTGAGGGGATTTGGTTTTGGGACGGCATAGCCTCTAACCTTTCCGTCTATGTAAATCCATACACCTCCGAAATTATCCATGTCGAAGATACCACATTCGAATTTTTCAATATGGTACTCTGGCTGCACTGGAGCCTATTGTTGAAAAACGATATCGGCCAGCCCATTGTGGGAGTAGCGACACTTGTCTTTATCATCATGCTCATAACCGGGCTTGTCCTATGGTGGCCCAAGAACAGGTCGGCCAAAAGACAACGGGTATGGTTCCGCTGGAAGCCGACCACCAAATGGAAGCGTAAAAACTACGACCTCCATAACATATTGGGATTTTACAGTATGTTCTTTGCATTGGTAATGGCGCTCACCGGATTGGTCTGGGCCTTTGATTGGTTTAACTCGAGCGTTCAATGGATGGTCAACGGTGGAGAGACGATTGAAAGGGAAAAAGAGGAGATAACCAGCATGAAAGCCCCTGTCGCTTCGGACAATCCTCTTGATTTGGCCCATAGCTACCTCAGGTCGAATCATAAACAAGCTAAACAATATTATTTCTTTCTCCCGCAAGACTCTTTGAGCACCATAACTTCTGTTATAGCCTATGAAGATATTACCCGGAACGTTTCCCTGAAATTTGACCGATACAGTGGGGAACTCCTTTATACCGATGGAAAATGGGAAGACAAGAGCAATGGAGAAAAAGTACGAGCCTATAATTATGACATCCATACCGGAGCTATTGGGGGGCTGGTTGGGAAGACCATTGCTTTTTTCCTGAGTCTTTTCGCCGCCAGTCTGCCCGTTACTGGCTTTCTGATTTGGTATGGGCGCACATTTAAAAAGTTAGGGAAAAGACCTAAACGCCGAAAGGGACCAGTGGTCCTTCGGAAGCCCGCTTGAGAAAGGGAATACATGGAAAAAGTAGTAAAAATTACAGAAATCCAATTGGAAACGGTCAAAAAGATTCTAATCGAGTTCCTAAATACAATGGTCATAAGGTAACTACGGAACGCCTCTCCATCTTGGAGACAATATACGGAACGGACATGCATTTTGACGCTATGGAGCTACACTACCTGATGCGTGAGAAAGGCTATGTTATAAGTTTAGCCACCATTTATAACAATCTTTCTCTATATGTGGAGGCCGGTCTCATAAACAAGCATAATTTATTGGGAACTATGGCGCAATATGAAAGATGCTAATTCAGGGCCGACCATCATTATATCATCTTAACTGACGCAGGGGAGATAAGGGAATTTTATGACCCCCACTTAGAGAACATCAAAGCCACTATCGAAGAGACCTTTGGTATTAAAGTTACCGGGCAATCATTACACTTTTATGGTGAACGATGTAAGCAAGGTTATATTCTCTTCTTAGAAAAGGAGATTCTAACGTCCAGAATTCTACGGTTTCATAAAAACAACCTTTCTTGGGAATGAGCGACTTTTAACAACCTGTCCCTTTAAATCGCCCATTTGATGTACTTACACTTCAAAAACAAAAACATCCTCTTAACGGAATCAAAAAAAGATATAACTTTTCTTACGCATAGCAGTGATAATTTTTCTGCACCGTTTCACAATCAGTGTTAAATTCAAATAAAATTTGGACTTAGTCTAAATAAATCATTTCTTGGACTTATTATTGTATTGAATTGGCCGAGAATATTTGTAATGCCCATTTTTAGAATCAAGAGAACAGCTAATGATGACATCAGTAGCCCAGAGGGGTTCCGAATGGCTTATGAATTCTATTCCGGGAAGCTTTTCGGTCTGTGCATCAAACGGGTGGGACAGGCCGAGATCGCCCAAGATATCGTTCAAGAAGTATTTAAAAGCCTTTGGGAAAAAAGGCATACCCTTAAGGTAGAAGGTTCATTAGAAAATTACCTCATTACGGCAACCAAATACAAATTGATAGACCACTACAGAAAGGCCCGACAAAACCAACTTGTTGAACTCCAGGGTACAGAACTCTTAAAAGATAACTCGCTGGAAGAAAATTTGGTCTTTGAAGATGTTAAGCAGAAGGCACTGAGGACCATTAGACATGTACCCTCCAAAGCACGGGAGGTCTTCCTGCTCAGTCGGAACCATGGTATGACCAACAAACAGATTGCACTTCAATTGTCCATCAGCGAAAAGACTGTGGAATACCATATGTCAAAGGCCTTGAAACTAATGCGGCAACAACTTCGATAATTTTTTTCAAAAAAAGTTCAATAACACACTAGGGTAAACCCCAATTTCTTCGAATACTTAAATAGAACATCTAACTATTTAAAGTTCGAGGATCATGAAAATTACGGATGAACTTCTAAAAAAATATGCCAATGGGCAATGCTCCAAAGAAGAGAAGCAGCTGGTAGAAAAGTGGTTGGCAACTGAAGGAGATAGTGATGGGGAAGACCAATCCCATTTATTTGACCCTTATAAGGCACAAACTTGGGATACCCTCAGCAAACAGACCATAGAGCGCAGGACTACTTTTAAGCAAAGGGCCATGCGTTACGCCGCGGCCATTGCCCTTTTTATTTCCTTGGGCGCAATCAGTTACTTGTTATTCAACCCTTCAAACGAATCAACAGGGGAAACTATTCTCGCCATGGAGGATTTCCAAACCATTTATTCAGAAAGAGGTGAACGTCAGACCATTTCCTTACCTGATGGTTCCACGGTTCGATTAAATACTGAAAGTATCTTAAAGTTTCCCCAGGAATTCGAAGGGAAAGAACGTTTGGTATATTTAGAGGGGCATGCCCATTTCGACATCCAGCGAAATCCTGAAAAACCCTTTATCGTTTATACGGAAGATTCAAGGACGCAGGTTTTGGGCACCTCTTTCGATATCAATACCCATTCCACATCGCAGCGAACAGAAATTATAGTCACCAGTGGCAAAGTGGCCTTTTCTGAAAGGGATGATACTAAAAATACTGTAAAGCTTACCGTCAATAAGCGTGCGATTTTGGCAGGTGAAAATAACATACAGGTAGATGAGGTCGATGCTGAAAGCTTAACGGCTTGGAAGCAGGACAGACTCGTCCTTGAAAAAATGACCCTTGCTGAAATTATCAAGGTCATCGAACCCTGGTACGATGTGAATGTTGAGGTCAACAATCCCAACTTAATGACCATAAAATATAAAGTATCAAAAGACAATCCTACTCTGGAAGCCTTAATGGATGACCTGAGCCTCTTGGGTGGCTTTGTCTACGAAATAGAAGGTAAAACGGTTACTATTGACTGATGTTGAATGAGAAGAAGAATTTCTAAAATGTTGAAAGGATGCGCCTTGATTTTACTCTATTCAGTTCCGTTACTCGTAATGGGTCAGTCAGATGCGTTGAATCAACGTATTTCCATACAATTTAAAAATAGTACTGTCGAAGAAGCCTTTGATAAAACTGCACAGCAAACCGGCTATACCATTAATTATACCTATTCTTTTGAAGAGCGAAAAATAACCAAGAATTACCGCAACCAAGGTCTGGGAACGATTCTGCAAGAACTCTGGGGAAAAACCGATTTACGCATGGTGGTCAATGGCAATACCATTAACCTCTTGCCCGCACAGAACTCGGATACTCCAAGGGCTAAAGGCACCATCACCGGTAGGGTCATCGACGACTATGACCAACCCGTGCCTTTTGCCTCGGTTATTTTAAAGAATACCACCTACGGAGCTTCATCTGATGAAAATGGCAATTTTTCTTTTTCTGCTCCTGCTGGGCAATACACCATTGCTACCAAGGTGATTGGTTACCAAGATGAAGAGAAGAACATAACGATACGCCCCAACCGAACTGTTTCGACTACCCTTTCGATTATCGAAAAAAGCGAACAATTGGATGAGGTAAGGGTTTTTGCAGAGTCAAAAAAGGTAGAGTTAGAACAATCAGCCAAGGCCGTGGTAGTAGTGCAGACCAAACTGGCCAAATTGGAAACAGCAGATCTTGGCGAGGTCTTGGCAAGAACCGAAGGTGTAAGTGTTCAACGGGCAGGAGGACTTGGTTCAAATACCCGCTTTTCCCTTAATGGATTGACCGATGACCAAATCCGTTTCTTTATTGATGGCATACCCTTAGATTTTATGGGATATGCCTTTGGTATTGCCAATATTCCAGTGAATTTGGTAGAACGCGCGGAGGTCTATAAAGGGGTAGTGCCCATAGCGTTCGGTGCGGATGCCCTCGGAGGAGCCGTCAATTTGGTTTCTTCTTCCAATTATGTTGGTGATAGCGGCGCAGCCTCTTATCAAGTGGGTTCCTTTGGCACCCATAGGATTACTTTAAACTACCAACATCGACCTAAGAGCAAAGGCTTTTTTATAAGTGGTAATACGTTTTTTGATTTTACCAACAATAACTATAAAATTGAAGTTGAAGTGCCCGATGAACGGGGACGGCTTTCCCCAGAAACCGTTGAGCGTTTTCATGATGATTTCAGGGCATTTGGGTTGAATGCGGACCTAGGGTTTCGAGGACTTCCTTGGGCAGATCTTTTTTCCATTCGACTTTTTTTTACTGATTTCGATCGAGACCTTCAGAACAACCTTATCATGACAATTCCTTATGGGGAAGTTACCAACGGATCCAGATCGTTAGGGGGATATCTTCGCTGGCAGAAAGACTTTAACTCCTTTCCAACTACAGATATCATATTGGGGTATTCCAATTCCAAAATTGAATTTCAAGATATTTCAGAGCTTGTTTACAGTTGGTTTGGGGTGCCCCAATGCAACATCAACGGAGAGATCATCATCCGGCCAATTCCTGGTGAAATCGGAGATCCTAGGGATGTGGAAGTATTTGACAATGCATATTATGCACGTTTGAACCTTAGCCAACAAATTTGGAAGGGTCATATTTTACATTTTTCATCGGCACCTACATTCGTCTCAAGAACTGGGGAGAATTTTCTCCTTGAAGATTCAGATGAAATTGATCCGTTGGGGTTGACCAGCGATGTGTTCTCCTGGGTAAATGGTCTTGAATATCAATGGTCACCAGAAACGGAAAAGTTGGCGTATGTGGCTTTTGCAAAAAACTACTTTCAAAATGTCCTTGCAGAAAGGCTGGTGGTCAATGAAATAGAACGCAACAAAAGAAATACCGTTGAGTGGGGAGTAGGAACCAGTTTCAGATACCAATACAACGAACATTGGTCCGCAAAAGCCTCTTATGAATGGGCCACTCGACTTCCACGAACGGATGAAATCTTTGGCGATGCGGGATTAATTCTCCCAAATGTGGATTTAGAACCCGAGCGAAGCCATAATGCCAACTTATCCATAACCTATGACTATGGTGCTTTTGATAGGGCAAAGGGTCAAATTAGTTTTAATGGTTTTCTCAGGGATGCGGAAAACCTGATTCTACTTTTGGGAAGTGGACAGACCTTTAGCAACCAAAATGTTTTTGGAGCCACTTCAAAAGGTGTTGAAGTTTCAGGTAACTGGAGTTCCGCCAATGAACGGCTACGATTAAATATTGGGGGCACTTATCAAGATTTTCGCAACAATGCCAGCGAAGGTCCCTTTTCTGCGTTCAATGGTGACAGAATCCCCAATAGACCCTATCTCTTTGCTAATGGTTCCATCCGCTATGGCTTTCACAAAGTTTTTAGAAAGACCGACCGATTGGATGTTTTTGCGAATACCAGATATGTACATGAGTTTTTTAGGAATTGGGAAAGTATTGGCAATCCAGAATTTAAGCAAGAGATTCCTGAGCAGCTCGTGCATGCGACAGGAGCAACCTACGAATTGGAGTTCGGTAATGTATCCAGTTCAATTACAGCAGAGTTCCAAAACCTGACCAATGAAAGGATTTTCGACTTTTTTGGAGTCCAGCGCCCTGGGAGGGCCTTTTTTGTAAAGTTTACCACACAATTTTAAATAATAACTATTAAATGCATAAAAATGATGAAAATGAAAATCAAATTGATAACGCTGTTCGTAGCCTTGGGTCTCTTCGTTATGGCCTGTAACGATGATGATGGGGAAGGGAGCACAACCCCTGCCAGTGTCACCACTGTAAGTGATGGTAATGCTACTGAAGGGGCAGCCATCACCCACACGGTTAACTTGAGCAATGCCAATGGGGGCAATTTTGCAGCAAGCATATCCAATGGAAGTACCGATAACAGTGATTTTAATGCTGATTTATCCAATACCACCTTGAACAGTGGCGTTACCTACGATGCTGGAGCAGCTGAGTTGACTGTGCCTTCTGGGGTCAATAGTTTTACAGTGACCATTGCCACAAACTCAGATGAGGAGGACGAAGATGACGAAACCTATACCTTGACCGTAGGTGGTCAAAGCGGTACAGGTACCATCACCGATGATGACCTACCAGTAGCCTACTTCCTTCAAGTGGAAAACCAAAACCCGGATGGCGACCGATTGGTATTTATGAGTATCGTTTCCAGTTTGGATGCCGAAATTAATCTTAGTGAAGCAATTGAGTTTGGTGGAGCTTCTAGGATTCGCACCTTCAATGGTAAGCTCTTTGCCTTTAGCGGAGAGACTTTTGAAGTGACCCGATATGCATTGGATGAAAATAACGACCCTGTGGAAGAAGACAAATTTTCATTGGCTGGATTGGGCACGACCAATGTTTCCTCCACCATTGCATTTGTATCGGATACCAAGGCCCTTTATGCGGACATTCTTACAAGACAATTCGTGATTTGGAATCCTACGGCTATGGAAATAGTAAACACCATCCCCTTTCCTGACGGGATTCCGCAAGGTGCCCAATCCGATAGACCTGTCGTAGATTTAAATGGTAGGATATTCATTGCTTACGTAGGTCTGGATAATACTTTTCAAGTGGCACCTGCAGCTACGGTGGCCATTGTTGATCCGGTGGCCGAAACTGTAACCATCGCTACAGATGAAACAGCACCTGCTGGAAGTGTGGGTACCCTTGACGCCGCTGGAGATTATTATTTTACGGCAAATTCGTATTTTGGTTTAGGGCATAACTTCAATCTTGATCTTCAGCCATCACCTGTAATTTTACGTATCAATAATGGAGAAAGTGAATTTGACCCAAGCTTTCGTGTGGATGGCGCTGATACGAACGTAGATGAAAATCCTGATATTCTTCATTACACTGTTTCAGGAGATCGATATGTGATTGGTGCACATGACGACTCCAATGGCGCCCTTGCAGATAACCCAGGAGGCATCTTTGGTGCTTTTTCCGCCCCCTGGCAATTATGGATAGGTAATGTAGCAAATTTAGACGGTATAAGAGTACAGGAAAATGAAGGGGAGCTCTTTCTTTTTGCCCCCTTCGTTATTGATGGCGAATTCTACACCACCCCAACCTTTGTGGATGAACGGACTGCCGAAGATCCGGCTCCTTTGTATAGAGTGGACAATGATGGCACTTTGGAATTGGTCAATCAAACGGTAGGTTTTATCCGGGGAGTAGGAAGGATTAGATAATAATTCATGTTCACACTAGCCATACTATGTTCATTTCTTTCCACTTGGGGACTATTTAGTTTGAGTAACAAAGTGGAGTTTGAAAAAAAGGGATTTACCTTATCCCTATCCAAAAATGCTAAGGCCGCCAAGACGGTGGCCTTAGTTTCCTTTTTGGTGTCAACCTTGTTCTTTGTTCTAGGATTTGATGTCGCCGTTGGCATAACAATAAGCATTATTATCTGGATGATTATGACCAGTTTGATAGTATTGTTTGCCCCCTTTCCAAAACTGACTTACTACTACCTACTGGGGTTAGTCGGGTTATTTGTGCTTGCTGAAGTAGCATTTCATTTAGTTTTCTGATTATGCCCGCAAACAGAAAATATTTGCTGCAGACCCGATTGGGGCGTACCAGTAAAGTACTGGCAGCTATTTTGGGGAGCTTAGTAGCTTCCATTATGGTCCATTTGGTTTTGGCTTTTTGGATAGGGAGGACCTATATGGTCCCCATATCCATGATGACCTTTTTGATGCTTTGGATCGCCTTTATGGTCTTTGTCTATTGGATTAAAAAACCTTGGAAAGCTTGGGTGCTACTTTTATCGATAACAGTAGTCTGTGCAGGGTTGGTTTTTTTGGCAAAAATGTAATTTCCATTCCTTATGAAAAACCATAATAGAAGAACCTACAACGTATTTTTCAATACCCATACTGTCTCAGGAATCACGATAAGTGTGGCCTTGTTTGTCTGTTTTTTAGCTGGTGCTTTTGCCCTTTTTATGGACAATATTGATAATTGGGAGGGGAATATTAAAAATAGTGGCCATCATAGGAATATTGATTATGAGAGGGTGCTTGAGGTTACAAAAAATGAAGGGTATGTTTTAGATGATAGGACCATCAGCATTAGAAATGTTAAAGGCAAAGAGCCCTATATCAGCGTTTTTGCAAATGCAGCCCCAAAGCAGGTTTTAGATTCTATTGTTGTGGAAGAAGTTTCCAGCGAACCTAATTCTTTTGCAACCGCAAATATTTCATTGCGTATTGACCCCAATACGTATAAAATCATCAAAAAGGATGCGGACTTTACGATTGAAAGTGTTGGGAACTTTTTATATCAACTACACTATTTTAACCAAGTTCCCTACTTCGGATTTTATGTATCCGCTCTGGTTTCCCTATTCTTTTTGTTCGCGATAGTTACAGGCACCATTGTGCATTGGAAAAAAATCATTTCAAACTTCTTTACGTTTCGGTTAAGATCGAGTTTAAAAAATCTTTGGACGGACGCCCACACTGCTTTAGGCATTATTGGCCTGCCTTTTCAATTTATGTATGCGTTGACCGGTGCTTTCTTTGGCCTATCATTGTTGATTTTTTTGCCTACGGTCGCCTTAATTTATGATAGTAATCAAAACGCAATGGTTCAAGATATTTTTCCAGGTCGCATTGCCAATTATGAAGCACTGAATGTGCCTACGCAACAACGGTCCAATATCAATAATTTGGTCAGTGCTACCCTAGATCATTTCGGAAAAGATGACCTTGATAACCTGAACGTAAGTATTTCAGCATACAATGATAAAAATGCCCATCTGTCCATAAATGTCAGCAAACATAAATTGAACAATATTAATAGTATGGGGTACCGTACCTATCGTTTATCTGACGGGATATTGGTAGAATCAAAGGAAATTGGGAAGAACACCTTCAACGAAGGGTTCTTGTTGACCTTCTTTAACCTGCATTTTGCAAGTTTCGGGGGGTACTTCTTAAAGATTATCTATTTTGTTCTTGCGTTGATTACGTGTTTTGTCATTCTCTCAGGAGTCATGGTGTGGTTAGAGGCACGCAACAGTAAAAAGTATGCACATAAACAGCGCTTTATCACCAATGTAGGGGCCATTTATCTGGGGGCATCCCTGGGACTGTTCCCTGCCATCGCCCTCTTCTTTTGCATTACAAAGGTGTTTCCCTTGGAGATGGAAAACCGTTTTGGTCACATGAGTACCGTTTTTTTCCTTTTCTGGTTGGGGTATACCGTTTATGCCTTTTTTCTAAAGAATTTCCATAAAATCAACAAACATGCGCTCTTGCTGGCAGGAGTATTTGGCATCTTGATTCCTATACTTAACGGTTTACAATCGGGACTGTGGCCTTGGAAATCCCTTTCACAAGGTTATTCGGACAGCTTTTTTGTGGATGTCAGTTGGTTGTTCATAGGGTCCATTTGCCTCTGGGTAGGCCTCAAGGTAAAACGTTTGGTGGCACATAAAAAGAAAAATCCCAAAAAGCATGCGCAAACCAAGTTGGACGTAGCTAATTAAAACGAAATCAATAAAAAGCTAGTATGAACAGACAATTAAAAATTACGATCACTTGGGGACTTATTGCCCTAGGTCTGGCAATACACCTGACTTTGGAGAGCAGGGAGAGCCTTTTTTATGATGAACTGCCCAAAGCACCCTATAACGATGGGTTTCCCATGGAAGAGCACATTATCTACCTTTTGGCCATGGTCATGCCCATGTTGATGGCCTTTCTGACACTTTTCTATGATAGCAAGGGGTTCAAACTGTTTTCATTGGTATTTGCCATCTTACTGGGATTGATGAACACCGTGCACGCCCTTGAACCTTTTATGGGGGGAGGCAGCAATACCATCCAGATGGCATTGTTGCCCATGGTGGCCGCATTTTACATCGTCCAGTTAGTCCAGATTGTCCATTGGCGAAAAGGGCACAAAACAAAAAAAACGGGATATGGTCAGAGCGGGTAATTTCCAACTGGTAAAAAAGGCCTTCGATGAGTACCTGGACAGTAAGGGACTTCGCAAGACCACGGAACGCTATGCCATCCTAGAGGAAATCTATGCCCATGAGGAACATATGGATGTGGATACCTTACACTTTAAAATGCGGCTGAACAACTACAGGGTCAGTAAGGCGACCATTTACAACAACCTTGACTTGCTCCTTGATGCAAACCTTATCCGAAAGCATCAATTTGGAAAGGGAACAGCACATTATGAAAGGTGTTTTTTCCGTAGAAAGCATGACCATATTATCTTGACCGACACAGGTGAAATCATGGAATTCTGTGACCCCCGTATTCAAAACATCAAAAAAACCATTGAGGAAACATTTGGTATTGTGGTCAAAAGGCACTCGCTTTATTTCTACGCCGTTCATAGACGGCAGCCTGAAAGTCTAAAAATTGAGGATTAGGGCTATACATGAGAGTTATCATATAGTAACGTAAAAGGAACGATTTATCAGACCTCTGGATAAAGTTTTTATCATATTACGTTGATTTGCCACACAACAATAGTAAATGCCTAGAGTTGTTAAAGTTTAGTTAAAGTAGTGCCCTTTCGGTGTCACCTAAAATTTCGCCTTTTGAAAAGCCCTAAAAACATTAGATTTCGACAATTATTAAAAGACCCTCTTCCTCCGCTTACAGCAAAGCTCGATTTTTCAATGAAAAAATCGGGCTTTTGTATTTGGAGTGACGCAACTTTAGTTGCTTGCGCTAGTTACAATAAAATACGTATTGCGGGGTAATCGGCACCTTATTTTTAGCTGCGTAGGTTAAGAGAAGACTTAAAATCTGTCCTTCACCAATTGGAGAGACCGTCTCCAGACAAAAAAGGCGTGGAAATAGCACGTTCTACTAAATGTGAATTAACGAGACTACAAAAAAAAGGCCAAGTAGCTGACGGCTAATAAAATGGAATTTGATCATACCGTTTCATCGAGTAAAACGGCCGTTTTTTGACGTTATGAGTCATAGCACTCCATCAAGTATCAGAGAGGTTAAGGCGCTAGAACCTGATTTTCAGTGCCCTCTGAGTACGCTTTACGTGAGCTACGAACAGTATAAATACCTTTCAACGAATTGTACGAATTTTACTTGTTTGGTCATGCTAATCTTCATAGCTTGAGGCAGTGTAATCCAAATCGCAATCTTCCTTCTGCCTACAAAATCAACAGTAAAGCAGTCTGCCAACCCCGTAACCGGAATAACCAATTTAATGCGAATTCATTCTCTCCGGGTCAGCTGTCGGGGGCGGGCTGCTTTTTAAAAATCAAAATGTCTTAAGAAAATGGTCAAGTGCCGCAATCGAATTTGTATTCTCGTATTTGATTTTCAGCCTGAGCCTTGTAACGACCTTTATAGTGATGGTGATAGAATTGATCCTTTTATTACCGATAATCATTAGACTATCCAGGAATATTTGGATCAATCTTTTCATGGGACCTAAAAAGAAGGCGGCTATCGGTAAATGAAAAAAATGTTGGAGCATTCTGTAAACGATGTCCCAATAGCGAATAACGCATACCAAATTAAAGAAATAGCTATTGTTAGCGGAATAACGAGAATTATCCAAACATTCTTGTCCAGGTATTCCTTTACCACCCCGGTACGCTTTCCAATGGTGCCGCAATCGAATCGGTAAGTAGGATACCCGGTCCTAAAAATCTGAGAATTCCCCAGCATTGTGCTAAGAATTCAAATAAAGGGTTAGTGAGGACCTACGGATACTACGGGAGAAGTTGTGACGAGAAGACGTACTTCATAAATCTAAATAAAGTGATAATTTACACCTATTATCAAGTCTCTTGCGTCCCGTAAAAGCCTAACCCATGAGATAATGTAAAAGACGATGAATAGCACCTATACGTATTCGAAACGTTCATTTTCGGGTAAAATTCATGGAATTGAAGGGGTCATGAAACAGGTTTTCAACAGCAGTGGGTTTATCCATTTTGGGCAATTAGCCTTTGGTTTACAAGCAAATGACATAAACATGACATCTAAATGTCATAAAGATTTCAAATCCATAAGAATAGTTTTGTCCTATTATAAAACGTACAGCAATGGTTAATCAATCAATAGCGAAAAACTTGATCTATCAACGAAAATTGAAAGGTCTTACCCAACAAGAACTATCTAACAGAACGGAAGTTACCGTGCGCACTATTCAGCGAATAGAGAAAGGGGATGTCAACCCACATTTGCATACCATTACTCTATTGGCAACCGCTCTTGAGATTGAGGTAGATGATCTTTTACAACTGGAAAACCCCAAGGAAGAAACAATTCAAAAAAAATGGTTGTTACTTATGCATGGCACTCCACTGTTGGGGTTTGCAATTCCCTTCTGCAACGTGCTTTTACCTTTGTTTTTGTGGATCCACAAAAGAGAGGATAATGCCCTTTATGACGACCATGGGATTAAAGTTATTAACTTTCATAGTACCGTTTTGGTACTCTATGCGTTGGCATTTGTAGCATTGTTGACTGTTGAAAAATGGGGCTTTGTATTTTTTATCTCCGTTATCCCCTTGTGTGTATTCATCGTTATTGCCAACATTATATACGCAGTAAAAGCAAACAAATGCTATTATCCTTTGTCAATACCATTTTTGAAAAGTAAGGCGGGAAAAAGGTATAAAGCAATTGTATTCCTAATTCTGTTTTTTGGGATTACCAGTTGTATGTCTCCTGAACGTACTAGCATAATCCGACTGGATGGCACCGAGATTTCAAAGGATTCTTTGACGAACAAAATTGATCAATTAATGGGCGATGCCGAAGTACATGGAATGGCCATTACAGTATTCAATGATAAAAAGTCTGTTTATCAAAACACTTTTGGATATAAAAACGTTCCGAAACAATTACGCCTTACCGATTCCACTAACATCTATGGTGCTTCCTTAAGTAAAGCCGTCTTTGGTTTACTGGTCATGAAGTTAGTAGAAGAGAAAATCATTGCATTGGATATACCTCTTGAATCTTACTTGCCAAAGAAAATTTTTGATTATAAGCCAATGACACGCTGGCATGATAATTACTCCGATTTAAAAACGGACAGTTTATATCATAAGATCACAGCAAGAATGTGCCTTGCACATACTACAGGATTTCATAACTGGAGGTTTTTTGAGTCTGATAGAAAATTAAAAGTGAATTTTGAGCCTGGCTCACGTTATTTCTACAGTGGCGAAGGTTTAGTATATCTTCAGGTTGTTTTAGAGAAAATTACAGGGAAAAGCCTCACTACCTTGGCTCAAAAATATGTTTTCAAACCTATAGGAATGAAGGATACCTCCTATAAATGGGAACCAAGATTTGAAAAGGACTTTGCGCATGGCCACAATTCTAAAGGTGAACCTTATGGGAAAGATATTGATAACGAACCTAGATCTGCCAGTACAATGGAAACTACGGCAAGGGATTACACCAAATTCCTTACTGCGGTATTGAATGAGCAAGTAGTGAACAAAACCTCATATGAGGAAATGTTTACGCCGCAAATTAGAATTAGATCCTTGGCTCATTTTGGCCCTAACGCCCAAACATCAACCAATCGGTATGATTCCATTAATCTAAGTTGTGGACTAGCCTGGCTGTATTTGGATACCCCTTATGGAAAGGCGGTTACCAAAGGTGGTCACGGCGATGGATTTCAACATTATTCTATACTATTCCCAGAGGCCGGAAAGGGAATGCTTATCATGACCAACAGCGATAATGGGGAGCGTATTTATAAAGAACTATTAGAGGTGGCTTTAGCGGATATTTACACGCCATGGGAATGGTCCAACTATATTCCTTATAATCACAAATGAAACGGTGTAATGAAGCTTTAGAGAATTTAACGCCAAAGGGGGGGGGGTGATTAAATACGGAAAGAAAAAATAACAAAAGAAAAACATCCGAATTAGTACAACCTAAACTGCAGCTAATTAAGGGGTACTTACAAAAGGACGTCCCTTTATGCGAAGTTCAAAGTGAAAAGTAGTAATTACGTCCGATACAAAAGGATGGGTTTACGCCCCTGGAACTATCAGATAATATGACCAAGGACCCTGTTTTAATGTCCTTTCAATTTCGATAGGAAGAAACTATTGGGGTCGATATTAAACGGGAGACACCTTGGAGAGGGCTATTGCATTTATACGAGTAATCGAATAGTTCCTATAGTGGTATCAAAAATTGAAACTTTCTCTGAAAACTACTACTTCCGGCATAAGCGTCCGATCAACTCGCCTTTTTAAGTTACCTACGCTTCTGGCCGATTCAATTGGTTATATTTTTTATTTTTTTGCAAAAAATACGTAAGTGAATAATGATTTACAATCAAAACCTAAGGTTTGCTCTAACTAAAATTTGCTTTTTACTGTGTTGTTCCTTTGCTACGGGACAAAATACAGACACAAAATGGTACAGTGAGAATAAAAAAAATGGGATCGTAATTCAAAATAGTTTCCCAAAAGGTGGACCTTATACCGGACCTACAAATGCCCATTTTAATTATAGTTACCTGGTATTCTTTACACGTATAGTTAACGAAACCGAGCATCTCATAGAACTAAAAATTCGTTTTTCTGCTGATTCAATCGCCATTCCCAACTCCCCTAATACCTTTGTAAAAGTATTTTTACCTCCCGACACTATGACGCTTGACAAGCAGCATGTATTTAGCTATGGAATTACTCGGTTAGCGTCTTTTGATAAACCAACTAGTTTTAATAGCATTATACCTCCTGGAGAGGATGCGTTGTTCTACACAGCAGCCATTTTTTATCAGACAACGGATAACTTTTTAAGTGAAGAAAGAGGTGGTAATAGGGCAGAATTCATTTTCGATGGGAAAGACCTTGTTTTCAATATGCGCCCACAAATTGACTCTTTGCCTTGTGGACATATTATTTTTAAGAAATGAGCTGTTAGGTGGATATGGTTAAATTGGCCAACCACCAATTAAGCAGACTCAAGTTTACAAGAGCCTCTCAATAAAGTTTGAACCACAGTTTTTTGATTTGCTATCAAACGATGGTAAAAAATGTAGCATTGTTAACATTTGGCTACACTGGATTGCCTTTCGGTATCCGTAAAAATTTCACGCTTAGAAAAGCCTAGAAACTAGTGAATTCTTAAAATTCGGAGAAGACTCTCTTCTTCCGCTTAAAGCAAAGTTCAGTTTTCAATATAAAATCGCACTTTTGTTTTTAGAGTAGGCAATTGTATTTATGTCAGCGAGTAACCGCAAAAAATTGGTGTTACGAAGCAATTAGCGCTTTACTTCCAGTGGATAGGTTGAGGAAAGACCTTTTGATTTTCAAAAATTCGATAAAATGCGATAGTTGCAATTTTATTGGCGATTGATCACTTGTGAAAATCACCTCAAATTGCTCTTCTTTTTACAGCTTTATTGCTTGAAAAACTGAATCAATATCTAAAATGTCCAAAACATGTAAAAGATTTCGGATACCGATTTTTCAGGAAAGGAGCATATCAAATTGTTTTTTACCAAATTCTTTCGATACCTAAGCATTTGATTAATTATAAAGTACGGCAGCATATTGGAAATACAATACCAAAAGTGGCAAATACGATATTGGTCAAACTAAGAAGTAATAGATAGGTTTATACATAACCTATTCATTCTCGATAATGTTGCCCTTACATAGGCTTTTGTAAACGTATTACAGTTGAAATCTCTTCACTACCATTTCCCCTTACCATAACATTTTTGACAAACGAAATCGTGAAATTTATCCCAATATGTTCATCCATGTGCAATGCATATTTTTCAAGAATAACGGATAGAATCTCATCAAATACTACGACCTCCTCAATTCCTGGTGCTGTTTTGCAACAAAAGGAGTACCCTTCCTCAAAACGTCCCAGATAAATCCCTTCAACTTGTTTGATCTTTGTTAGCCCTTGTGAAACCGAAATAGAAAACGAGGTCAGAAATAGTAATGATAGGATTATCTTTTTGGATATCTTCATCCCAGGAATTTTGCTTAAAAATAAATTGGTAAAACTTAGAGCGCTAAAAATGAATTGAGAATCTGTAAAGACTGAAAAATCTGGGCGCTACACTTAACTCTAGCGAACATACCACTAAATTGAATAGCATGCCCCAATACCATGTTAAATATGTAAGAACATGCATTTTATCCATAAACTACACTTGAATTAAAATCTCCGTAATAGGTCAATTTAAAATAAGGTAGTTATCAGTACGGAATGAAATGACAACAGGCTAACCAAAAAAATAAAAAGGATAAAACATTTTGGTTCGGATTTAAATCCTTTCCTTTACGGCTAACCACGGATTATGGACAACTATTGCTCCAATCCTTAAATAAAAAAGATAGCCCTCTCCTTTACCTGTTTTCAATTCCCAAGGACCGCTTCTTAATTATTTTCTGCTTGAACCAATGTTTACGTTTCAAACGCCGTTAGGGCCAAATTCTGAAATATGGTTTGCCAGGGAACACCCATTTCACAGGCGTACCGCAGAGAACTTTAAAAATAAGGTCTATTAACAACTACAAACGAAAGAAAACATGCTGATAATCAAAAGAGTTCCCGGGGAGAACATTGAAAGGACTCTGAAAAAGTATAAGAACAAGGTCCGGAAAACCCAACAATTGAAACGTATAAAGGATAATCAAGAGTTTACCAAAAAATCCAAGCGAAAAAGAGATGGTTTAGCAAAGGCCATCTATAGAGATCAGTATTTGAAAAAGCAGGAGGAATAACTTTATGGATAAACATCTAAACCTTGCTGTTGTAATAGACGGTGACAACATTCCCTCCAAATATGTCAAGGAGATGTTGGAGGAGATTACCAAATATGGAAATCCTAGCATTAAAAAGATCAATGGGGATTGGACAAAACCAGGTTTAGTGAAATGGAAGGATTTCCTCCTAAAAAATGCGATCATACCGGTCCAACAATACAGATTCACCACTGGTAAGAATACAACCGCTAGTGTTATGGACGTAGATACGAGAGAAATACTTTTTTGCAATAAGTTAAATAGCTTCTGGACGGTCTTTAGCGACGGTGATTTTAAGCGATTGGCCGTACTGTTATGGCAGGCGGGGATAATAGTTTTTGGTGTCGGAGAGAAAAAAACCCGGACCTTTTTGTCCTTTCTTGCGACAAGTTCATATCTCTTAAAATTCTGTAAAAAACCCCTGCGGGGGAATCCAATGCCACTAAGAAAAGTGATAAAGTCAAAGTTGATATTATAACGCCAAGGGCTATTGAGCTTATTCTTACTACTATTTCTGAGGTAGAAGATCAGGAAGGTTGGGAATTATTGGGTGAAGTGGGAACGCTAAAACAAATGAAGCAGCCAATTTTGATCCAAGGAACTATGGCTTTCGAAAACCAATGCCTCTGGTCAAATCCTTAGATCAAACTGAATAGTATCGAGAAAAAATCCGAGAGGCAACGGAAATCCTATTTATCAGAGGACAACCTCTTAACGAAAACGTAAAAATTATGAAACCACTTTCGATAGCTAAACAGATTACAACCAGGGATAGCCCCTCTTTAACCAAATACCTTAACGATATTGGACGCATTCCAATGGTAACCGTAGAGGAAGAAGTAGATTTGGCTGTTCGTATTAGGCAAGGAGACACCGAGGCTTTGGAAAAATTAGTCTCGGCCAATTTAAGGTTTGTGGTTTCTGTGGCGAAACAATACCAATTTAAAGGACTTAATCTGCATGACCTGATCAATGAAGGGAATCTTGGACTAGTCCGGGCGGCAACAAAATTTGACGAAACACGCGGGTTCAAGTTCATCTCCTATGCAGTTTGGTGGATACGCCAAGGAATAATTCAAGCACTCGCAGAAAAATCAAGAATGGTTAGATTACCATTGAATAAAATAGGGGTCATAAACAAAATAAAAAAGGCTTCGTCCCACTTCGAACAAGTACATCAACGACCACCTACCGCTGAAGAGGTTTCAGAATTAATTGATTTCTCACTAGACGAG
The DNA here is from genome assembly GCA_038750505.1 of Bacteroidota bacterium. Classification (GTDB taxonomy): domain Bacteria; phylum Bacteroidota; class Bacteroidia; order Flavobacteriales; family Flavobacteriaceae; genus Croceivirga. The sequence goes on from JBCDHD010000010.1 coordinate 20,145, forward strand.
ATTCAATTTTGTATGAAACATTCTTCCTGGCATATGTCAATGGATGAGTCTTTGAATACTAGTGACAGTTCATTGAATTTGCATGATACCTTGCGTTCAGATAGTTCCAACAGTCCCGAAAAGAAACTTATGAAGAGTTCATTAGTATCGGAGATAGACGTGTTACTCCAAACGCTATCCAGTAGAGAAGCCTACATTATTAAAATGTACTTTGGGATCGGGGTCAACTATTCTTTGACATTGGATGAAATAGGCACTAACTTGAGTATTACTAAAGAAAGAACAAGACAAATTAAAGCTACGGCCTTACTACGCCTAAAACGATCTTCATCTGGTAAAATCCTTAAAGAATATTTGGAATAGGTGTATTTCTTTTATGAAAATATGAAAGACTTTCATTATTTTGCTGGATACCCTTTTAAGTGAAAAAGGTAGCGTCTTGATCAGTAAACCTGTATCGTCAGGAAACAAAAAAACCCATCTCAAAGATGGGTTGTAAAAAATAGAATCTATGTCTTTAGATGACCCTTACGTTTACTGCGTTCAATCCTTTTTTTCCTTGCTCTAAATCAAACTCAACTTGATCACCTTCGCGAACTTCGTCAATTAATCCAGAAACATGTACAAAGTGTTCCTTTTTGGCACCCTCTTCATTGATAAAACCAAAACCTTTGGTAGCATTGAAGAACTTTACTGTTCCTTTACTCATTATTATAAACATTAAAAATTAAGGGTACAAAGATGGGGCTAATTGTTGAGTATTCAGTGATTTATTTTTGAGTTAACCTAATTACTTCAAAGAACGTAGTTGCTTTGGTATAAACATTGAATAGTAGTACGCCAAATCGTGTTGAATGACCGCGGATTTCTGGGAAAAGTTAATAGGTTTATTAAAGTTGAGTTAAAGTATCCTTTTGGGTCTTACCCAGATTTTTGCCTTTGGAAAAGCTTAGAAACCTGTGGGTTCTTACAATTCGGAAAAGTCCTTCCTCCTTTGAAATCAAGCGCTATAATGGGGGTATTTTTTTAGTACTGGTTATTTCTAACTTAAAATAGATAGTTGTGTTAGCAAGTAAAAAAAGGGTATGTCGAACGGTACGATCAGAACTTTTTAAATGCTAAAAATGGAATCAAAATTTAAGAGCACTTTCTACTTAAAACTGCTTTAGAAAGGTCAATTTCACAATTCCCTGTGTATTTTGAAACCGGACCGGGTTCAGAGCGCTATTTAAACCATCTGCGCGATTGTCATTAAAAACGATGAATAGGTAGGATAAAGGCAGGTATTCCCAGGAGAGCCGGGAATTGATTGTTGAGCTATCATTACTCGTATTGTATTGGTAAAAGGTAATGAACTGTAACCGTGGATTCAGGGAAAGGCGAAGTTCTGTGCCCAATAAATTGGTTTCGGTTGATGTTCTGTCTATTCCCAAAGATGCTATTTTGTTGTATTCGTAATTCGCATTCAAGCTAATGTGCGGGATGGGTGCGAGGCGCAAGGATGCGGTAAGGGTATTTAGGTTTCCATTAAAAAATTCTCCAAAATTGTATGTTGCACTAAAACCAATTTTTTTTGAAAAATCTCCGGTATAGCTAAGAATATGGCGTTGATAGTTATAATCTCCGGCTGCAATTGCTATTCCCAATGGCGAAAAAGGATCCCTTAGCGACTGCCAATTTAATCGATAGGCATATTCAATGAGGCTACCGTTCTGAAATTCAAAACTAATGGGCCTGAAGGATGCGAAACCTTCCCTAAAAGAGAGGTCATCAAGATAGTGGTAGAAAAAAGTGGTTATCCCCGGACTGTACTCCCGGGTAAACTTCGGCAACCATTTGGGACGAAGCCGAAGGGTCATGGCCGGGCTGGTCAATAAATAATTGTTGGCATCTATAAAGCCGACTTTGGGGTCATACTCCTCAGAAATAACACTTTCAACCAACCCAAGATAGAGCAGGTTATCGGAATAATAGGCCCACAGTGCCCCGGAATAGCCTGTATTGTCTTCCAATCCGGAGTTTTTTGAACCTGAGAGCATCCAAAAAGCGTTGATGGCTTGAGTAGGCCTTAGGAACCCGTCAATGGTTACGGTGGTGTTATAGTTGGAAAGGCCTTCGGCATTCGCTTCGTCATATCGAAAAGTGGCCATTCCGCCAATCCGGTTTTGCCCCCCAATATTCCTGGAATACCGGGCTACTGCAAAATTGGCGGCTGGCTGACCATTGGCGTCATCTTGTCGTAGCAATATTCCGCCAATGCTTTGGTTGGGACTCCTGTTGGTGAACCTGCCGCCGACTTCAATGGGAATAGGATTCCCAGCGTCATCCAAACCAATCCGCCTGCTAAAAAAAGGCTGCAAGAGATCCCACGCCGCCATCCTGTAAATCTCGTTACCTTCCAAGAAAAACTGCCTTCTTTCCGGAAAAAAAACCGAAAATCGGGAAAGGTTAATAACCTGTCGGTCTACATCTGCCTGCGCAAAATCGGTATTATAGGTCATATCCAAAACGGAGTTTGGGCCCATGACCCACTTGATCTCCCCCCCTGCTTTCACCTCTGTATTGTCCTCAACAACAATATCATTTTCCTTTTGTCTATTGGTGTTTAAGAGAAGATAAGGGTTCACCTGGATATTAGCCGTTGGTGGAGGCGGTTCAATACCAGTCAGGATAGCCTCATAGGGCATACGATACACATTGAAGTTCCTGGGAACAGCAGGATACGAAACATATTCATTGTTTATCCTGATGTTACGGGTCAATAGGATACCCATTTCCTTGCAGTTATCCGGATACCGTAAGGTTTTCCAAGGAATAGCCATTTCCGCATACCATCCCTCCTCCGTTATTTTAGTCCGCACACTCCAGAGGGCAGACCATTCCCTATTGAAAATTTCATCATCCATCACCAATAGTTCTCTTTGAGCCCCATAAGGATTGGTTTGGAAAGAAACCGCATTGCGTTTGTCAATAAAGCCATCGAGTACTACGCCAAACATATCGTTCTGGAAATAATCAAAGTCGCGCTGCAGGTTTTGGGCCAGAATTTCCCGTTTGCCCTCTTTGGTCTTGCAAAAGGCCCCTATATACAGATTAGCACCATCGAACAGCACTTTTGCTTCCGTAAACCTACTCGCCGGATTTCCCTGAATCGGGTCTTTTTGTATAAATTCTGTTATCGGTATGGCATTGCCCCAACTGGGTTCATCAAGGATCCCATCAATTTTTATCTCCCCCGAAGCCCTGATCGCCTGTATTTGAGGAGCAACCTCAGGAGGCGGGAAGATATCAGGGTTGTCTTGGGAATAGGATACTGTTATAAAGGAGCATGATAACAGAGAAATAAGAATCCGAGATCTATTTAGCAACATACGTGTTTCTTAACTCCCGCAACTTTGGTAACCGATTTGGAAACCTGCTAACTGTTCCGGAGGAGTACTTTGATTAGAAGTTGAAATTATAAAGGGAGATGCCTTGTATCTTTAAATTGCGATAAACCCCGTAAGCTTTGCGATGAATTGGGAAATAAACAAGACAAAACTATAGTACGGAAAACAAATGTGGATACATATACTGTACATAGGGGATGTACTTAACCCTAAAAAAGAGGAAGGGTACCTTTATATTATCAAAGACCGGTCTATTGAAAATCATTCAATAGTTACACTACCCTTTGATCAATTTCTCCACGTTTTCGCGATAGGCCTCCCCAATTACGAATTCCTTATTCCCTAAAAAAACAGTATTCTTTTTAATCGCTGAGATGGTATTTACGGATATGATGTAGGACTTATGTATCCGGATAAATCGGGTATTGGGGAGCTCTGTTTCCAAGCTTTTAAAACTGGTTCTTACCACAAGTGGGAATTCAGCGCCCTTTAAATGAAATTTGACATAATCTCCATAACCTTGTAACCAGATAATATCGTCAAATTGCACTTTGACCAAACTGTAATCCGAATTCACAAAAAAATAATCTTTATTGGTTTCGTTGGAACGATCATTTTTCCCTGTCTTTAGCACAAACTGATTTTTTGCACGTTGACAAGCCCGAAGAAATCTATCCATAGATACCGGTTTTACCAGATAGTCAACGATATCCAAATCATAACCCTCAGTCGCATATTTTTCATAAGCGGTATTAAATATGACCAGGGGTTTAACGGGGAGACTTTTTATATACTCCAGTCCGCTAAGCCCAGGCATATGTATATCTATGAATATCAAATCGATTTGATTTTTTTCGAGAATGGACATTGCCTCGAAAACATCATTGCAGGTCCCCACCAGGTCAAGAAAGGGTATCCTTTCTATATTGTCCTTCAAAAGGGAAAGTGCTAATGGTTCGTCATCTATTGCAATACAGCGCATCATTACTCAAATCGTATTTTAAGCTTTATTTCGAACCAGTCGTGGGTATCCCGTATTTCGAATCGATGTTTGTCCCCGTAGATAAGTTGCAATCTACGCTTTACATTGCCCAACCCAATTCCCAAATTGTTTTCGTTTGCGGGGTTTAGGTTGGCGTGCCTATTCTTCACACTAAAATAAAGAGCATCATTTTGCTCCCTTAAAATGACCTTTATTTTCGGGTCTTTCAGATGACCTGTGCCATGTTTGAAGGCGTTCTCCACGAATGTGATCAATAGCATTGGCTCGATCACATTGTTTTCTCCATTAAGAACAAAATCCTCCTCTAAAATCATTTTTTCTGCGAACCGCTGCTTTTGAAGATCAATATAATTCCGAAGATAGTCGACTTCTTGATGAAGGGGCACCTTCTTTTCCCCGGTTTTATACAACATATAGCGCATAAGCGATGAAAGCTTAAGTAAAGTAGGTTCCAGGTCATCGCTATTTTTCCGGACAAGGGCAATGATATTATTAAACACGTTAAAGAGAAAGTGTGGACTTATCTGCCCCCTTAGAAAGGTAAGTTCCGCTTTCAGGTTTTCTTGTTCCATTTCTGCTTCTATTCTTTCCGATTCCCGCTTATCGGAAATGGTCCTGAAAGCAATAGCCGCTGCCAGGATGCCAAGAAAGGGCAATAGACTATATCGTATGGAGATTAAGAAATTTGAGGCATATTCTTCTATAAAAAAAGAATAGAAAGGACGCCGTAACATGACCACGGCAGAAAAAAATACAAGCTGAATACCAACAAAAACGAGGTAATTTTTAGCGTATAGAAATTTGGGGATAATGAGGTAGGCATTCAAATAAAAGACCAAAATCCAAAAAACATTGATCAGACTCTCAAGATAATGGGAGCTATAGGTCGCTTCATTGATATGGAAATGGGGTTCTAACTCCGAATGGTACGCATACGGCAGGGAAATTAATACCGACCATGGAATTATATGCAGGACAATGATATGCCATTTTATTTTAACGTTTTGAGCCAACTTCATGGACGCTAAATTGGTTTTTACGGTTTTAATCGAAAAGTATAAAATAAACAAAGATGTTGGAATAAAATCCCTCTTGCTCGGTAAGCGACACTTTGTTTTTTAAAGCTTTGGGGTAGGTAATATCTCTAATTTAGAGTATCTTACCTTGGCTCAATATACAACAATGCCAACCACAAGGAGCTTTACAACAGGAGCTTTTCTTTTTATGCTTAATCCTTCTCTTGAATGCGAACAACCATTATAGAAATAACTAAACCCTAAAGCGTACTAAAAATGAAAAAAGAATTATTAGGAATTTGTTTGGCACTATACTGTTATACCGCAATAGGCCAGGAAAACAATGCAACAACGTCTTTAAACGTACAAGAGGTTGCCAATGAAGAATTTATTATCAAATCATTGGATGCGAAGATGGATCAATTCTCGAAAGTAGCCCGTGAAATTTGGGAAAACCCGGAATTAGGATATTTGGAATATACCAGTTCAAAACTATTAGCAGATGAACTGAGAGAAGCGGGTTTTAATGTTGAAATCGGTGTCGCGGATATGCCTACTTCCTTTGTAGCCACCTATGGTAATGGCGGACCTGTACTTGGTTTTTTGGCTGAATTTGATGCGCTTCCAGGATTATCGCAGGATGCGGTTCCCTACCGATCTGTTTTGGTGGAAGGTGGAAATGGCCATGGTTGCGGACACAACCTATTCGGCACAGCAGTAATTGCCTCTGGTATTGCCTTGAAGGAATGGATGGATACCAATAACGTACAGGCGACGCTTAAGATATTTGGCACACCAGCCGAAGAAGGCGGGGCCGGGAAGGTCTACATGGTCCGTGCCGGCCTATTAAAAGACGTGGATGCCGTAATCAACTGGCATCCTGCGGACCGGAATGTTGCCAACGCTTCTACCTGTAATGCGGTAATGCATGGCTATTTTAAATTCAGCGGCCAAAGTTCTCATGCCGCAGGTTCTCCACAACGGGGCAGATCGGCATTGGATGGTGTGGAAGCCATGAACCATATGGTGAATTTGATGCGTGAGCACGTAGATCAAGGAAGCCGAATACATTATGTTATTACCAACGGAGGCCTTGCAGCCAACGTAGTTCCGGACTATGCAGTGGTAGAATATATGGTACGCCATCCGGATGTGACGGAAGTGAAACAAATGTGGGAACGTGTGGTCAAAGCTGCAGAAGGTGCAGCCATGGGTACGGGCACTACGATGGAAATAGAAATTGTCTCAGGAATGTATGGCCTTTTACCCAATGAGACCCTGGCAAAGACAATGCACAAAAATCTGAGCGTTGTCGGGGGTGTTGAATACGATGCAAAAGAATTGGAATTCGCCCAGAAGATTCAGGAATCTTTCAATTCTGCCAAGGTTCCGCCCTTGAGCAATGCAAAGGACATCCAACCCTACAAACTGTCTCATTTTTCCGCTTCTACCGATGTTGGTGATGTCAGTTATGTGGTTCCTACTGTAGGTTTGGGCACGGCTACCTGGGTACCCGGAACAGCAGCACATACCTGGCAAGCTGTTGCGGCTGATGGAATGTCTATAGGATTTAAAGGAATGATAGCCGCAGCCAAAACGATGGCGCTTACTGGCAAAGATCTCATTCTAAATCCTTCATTAATTCAAGAAGCGCAAAATGAATTTGAAGGAAGATTGGGTAGTTTGGTTTATGAACCACTGGTGGGTGACATGATGCCGCCCTTGGAGTATCGAAAAGATCAGAATAAAGTGCGGTAAATCGCTATCCTTTGTGCGCTAACCAGGGCTGCCCGTTTAAAAATCACACTACAATTACATCTTTTATTTTAAATAACCCTTGTAAAAAATTCATTTACAAGGGTTTTATTTTTTTTTGGCATAGGAACAAACCCGAGGTACAAAGCATTACGTTGAGATAGCCTTATCATTTGCACGCTTAGCCACCAGTCTGGTTCAATCAGAGAGTTTTGCCATAACACCCCAACCTCCCATTCGCTCGGTAACAGCGAAAACAACTTCGTTCTGACCCCTTTGTAAATTCAAGGATATCGCATCATAAAAGCCTATGCTCCCCAGATAGCGATAGTCACGACTGCGAAAACTATTATCACCACTGTATACCAATTTTCCGTTAACAAAGACATTTACTTTATCACTGTAGCCGAATTCCAATTTTTTTGCCTCTTCATCTAAAGCGGAGACAATATTGAATCGCGCTAAAATTGCGTTTGTATCATCACGTACAGGGGATATTCGCGAAAGATTGAGCAAACCGGTTGGTTCAGTTGTGATTTTTGTAGTTATCGCTATTTCCAATTGCTCAAGTCGCGTTACATTTTCCAGATTTTTAGCCGGGAAAGCTTTAGACACCTCGTAGGACGTTATGACACCTGTAGGAACAGCCGTCTGGTCTTCCACACTTTTGGATTTTTTTAAAACCACATTGTCCGATTCTTGATAGGTGAGGTTAGCGTAATGGGCTGCTCCAAGAAATGTCCAAAATGCTATACCCCCGTTTAGCTCCCCAAGTCGTAAATCCGTTACATTGAGTATCGGATGTTCCATATCCTGGATATAAACCTGCATTTTATTTCCCAAAACGATCAACTTAACATGCATCCATTCGTTAAATCTGAATTGGAAGGCCGACCAGTACCCCTCGCCATGGTACAATTGCCATGCCGCATTTCCATTAAAAACCGGGGTATACTGCATTGCATCGAAGTTACCTGATTGGTGAGGTCGGAGATAATATTCCTCATAGTTCAGGGTATCTTGTATATGAAAATTTATCCCGGCAAAATTCCTTTTTTGTGCAAAGGCAATATCAAATTCGATGGTGCCATTGGTAAAGGAGGTTCCTTTTAGCAGTGCACGACCGTTTTCAAGGTATAGCGCCTTTTTTCCCTTGTACTCCTCAAACCGATGTTGCCTGGCATCAACATCCCAGGCTTCTGCTAAGAAGGATGCTTTTACAACATCCTGTGCCTGAGCAATTATCCCTGCCAAAAGGGTCAGCACTACTTGTATTCTAAAGGTTATTTTCATTTGCTTTTATTTAATTTGGATCATTAATTCACTCTATTCTTTTCTTCCTATGCTCCGGTTTCTCCTGTAATTGAAATTTACGCTTGCGTTCCTTGTTTCTCCGCGACCAAAACCTGCTGAAAGGGAATAATTGCCTACAACCTTCATTTTGGCCAGGGATCCCTTAACGATACTATTAGCGAAGGGCAAGGAAAGCCCGGTCGAATCTTGAAGTATCCCCTTTATTTCATATTGTCCCCAAAGGGATGAGAAAACCAAACTAGACAATACGGACAAAATCAGATTTGGACGAGTCATAGGTATAGCCTCCATTTATGTGATGTTTTTTCTTTATGATTACTTTTGGGTGAAAGTAAAGTGGATGGATGTTGTCTGTTGTACAATGTGTTTACAAATCCGTACAATATCGTTCAAAATCAAGTCAGGATGTCGCAAAAGGCTGGTAATGAAGCCATAGAGTTGCTTTTGAAAGCAATAGAGGATGCATTGAATTGGGGTAAAACCGCAGAGTGGTCTTCCTACGATTTCGATAAATTGGCCGAACTCATACATGAGCGTACCGGTGTTGTTATCAGTAGCAATACCTTAAAAAGGCTTTGGGGACGGATAAAATACGATTCCAACCCAAGCGATACCACCCTAAACACACTTGCACGGTTTATTGGTTTTGATGATTTTAGAGAATTTAAGAGCGCACACCCCGGTAGAACGTCTTTCCCAGGAGTTCCCAAAAAGAGATTTAAGATGCGATGGGGCCCTTTTACATCCAGACCGTCCATAGTTTTTGCCTCCGGGGCGATTTTTATGCTTATTACCCTGGTTGTGCTGTCCTATTCAAAAAAGGAGGAAAAGTTAAATCCGGATGATTTCTACTTTACAAGCCGAAAAGTGACAAAAGGACTACCCAACTCTGTGATTTTTGAGTACAGGGCCAAAAGTGCACCATCAGGTGCAAAAGTTGAGATCCAACAGAGCTGGGATACAAAAAAAAGGCAGCCTGTTGCCAGAGAGGATTCCTTAGCTACCGCTATTTATTATGATCCTGGCTACTTTAAAGCCAAACTAGTTGTTGATGGCCAAGTGGTTAAAGAGCATGGTATACTTATAACCTCTGACGGATGGAAAGCAAAGTTTGAAAATGGTGCACGTACGCTGTATCTGAATGATACCTCCATTACAAACTTAGGCAAGGTAGCACCGAATGTAATGTTGCTTGAAGCTGATGGTCTTCAAAAAAATGATCCCGAGCTAGTAACGCATTTTCGTTATGTAGATGATTTTAATGACCTTAGCGTAAATGACCTTGTTGTTGAAACCCAATTTCGAAATACCTTATATTCTGGCCTTAATGTCTGCCAAAATGCTACAATAACCCTATTGATGGAGGGAGAGGCGATCGTAATTCCCGTAGCAAAAAGAGGCTGTATCGCACAATTGGAACTATGGCACCTGGATAGGAGGATCAGCGGTGAAAACAACGATTTATCCAAATTGGGAGTAGATTTTGGAAATTGGGTTGCCATGCGTTGCGAACTAAAGCAGGATCGGCTATCCGTTTATATCAATGAAAATAAGGCATTGGAACTTCCCATGTACGGAAGGATCAATAAGATCCATGGGGTAATCTATCGTTTCGAAGGTACGGGAGAGGTCAAATCATTGTTGCTAAAGAATAGCGAAAAGACCTATTTCCAATGGCCAAAAATGCCGTACCAGGATATCGGGCAAAATTATTAACAACGCAAATCGATAACAAAGAAGCCCGCTAAGTTGTGTAGCATATAAACCTCTTTGGGTCAACCCGACCTACAGTGTGTAGATCACCCTAAACGTCAGAAATCTGGGCTGAATAAAGGTTTCAGAAGTAAATACGGAAATGTTATTTGCGCTGTTCCTCACCTGTGAATCGATATCTAAGATATTGGTTGCCCGTAACTCGTATTCCCATTTGGCATCCTTGTCTTTTCTGTAGGCAAGGGAAGCATCCCAATTCTGGAAGGACTGGGAATTTCCATCCCCCAAGTCCTGATCGGTAAATGTGTAGTTGGAACGTAAGGTAACCGATTTCCAGATATATGCATCAAAATCTACAGATGGTGCGTTGGTAACAAATTTGGTTTCTCCACCCCCTTGGTTATTGTTGGTAATACTGTAGCGATATCTAAAGCTTATATTGGGTGCAATCTTGAAATTGGTGCGTACTCCGGGAGTATAGGTTTGTGTGAAGCCCTCGTTTAAAGAACGTTGCCCCTGAATAAACTGATTTATTTTACTGTAGTTGAAGCTGGTAGTTAAGGTGGCCTGTACTTTACCAAAAGTACGTTGTACCCTACCAAAGACACTTACGGTTTCATCGGCAAAGCTGGAATTAAAAAAAGTACTGGTACGAATGACATTTTCAAAATCAGTCAAACTTCTAATTTGATCAATAGTATTGGAATATGTGGCCCTGGCAAAGACATTCGTGTAGTTGAATAAGCTAAAACTGCTATACAGCAAGCTTAAATTATGGGAAAGTGCATTCTCCAATTCAGCCTCACCGAACTGAATACTATTAAAATTGTTGAGTACCAGTCCTTCCGCTATCCTGGTAACATCAGTAAACGTATTTCGCAAATTATAGCGGAACGTAAGCGATTCGCTCTTTTTTAAATCAATTCGGGTTTCAAATTCCGGTAATAATCGGAAGAAGTTATCCTCAAAAGTTGCTCCAAATTGGGTATTTTGGTTCCCATAAGCATGTGCGGATAACCCTGGGGTGAGGGTAAACTTTCCCATTTTTACCCGATATCGGATTCCCAAATAGAAATCACTGAAATTGTATTCCGTATCATTTTCTGCCCTTCCCGTAGTAATAGAGGGTGTGGGTATCAGAACATCACCATCATCTAAAAACTGAAAAATAGAGGAGTTAAATTCTTGTCGACTCAGAATTATCCCCAGGGTCAAATTCAAGTTACTTTTTTTGTTGAGTATATTGTAGTAATCCAGTTTTGCATCCAATTGATTGGATTTTACTCTTCTGTTCTGGTCATAGTTGTACTCGGCCTGTGTCGTATCAAATCCTAGTGTTTCGGCCGTAGCATCAAAGGAGTCATCGTCGGCAGGGGTATTGGTTAGGATGGCATTGTAAAAGGGGTCCTCATCTTTTACCAGATGTTGTGCTTCTAAGGCAAAGATGTTGTTTTCGTTCAAGGTATAATAGTAGTTTAGGTTTTGGCTTATACTTATCGGGGTGAAATCGTCCCTGCGATTCGTATTTCCCAGAACTGAAGAAGAAACAAATTGCCTTTGTCTGTCATCAGAAAGCCGGGCCAAAACATCATAATCCAATTGGTTATTGAAATTGGGTTGCAATGAGGCGCTAAGTTTCAGCAGTCCTTCCTCGGAACGTTCACGACCTGATTGTTCGGTTACTTCATCGGGGATCCCCAATTCCGGATCGGTATATTGTATGAAACTGATTTCGCGAGAAAGGATCCTACTACTACTGTAAATGAAAAAACCACTTACGTCTAATGCTGTAGTCGGCGAATAGCTAAAATTGGCTGTTGCCAGTTTACTTTCTATTTCTAAAGTATTGTTTTGGTCGGTCAGGAAATTTAGATTATTATTTCCAAGACTTAGATCCGTTCCACTAGTACTGCTGGGTACGCGAAATCCCCCACTAAAATTCCGGATATCTCTTCTATTCAGCGCAACCTCGCCGGTATTATTAAAATCCCCAATAAAATTTAAAGTGTATTTCGGACTGTAGTAGAATAGTTTGGGTTGCAAAACGTACAGAGCATCGTCCGGGGAAGCGCCCGCACCCGCTGTGATATCACCAAACCAGAAGTTTTCTTTTCCTTCTTTTAACTTTATGTTCAGCGCCACATTATCCTGATTGTTCCTAACGCTGCGCAGTTGCCCTACTTCTGCATAATTGCGTAATACCTGAATCTTATCTACTGCTTTTGAAGGAATATTTTTTGAAGCTAATTTGGTGTCCCCATCAAAGAAATCCTTACCGTTGACCATCAACTTGTTCACTACCTTTCCTTCTACTTCAATCTGACCATCTTCATTAATTTCAACACCGGGCAAGTTTTCAAGAATATCCTCTAATTTTCTCTCCGTACCGTCCTGGAACGAATCTGCGTTGTACACCAAAGTATCCCCTTTTATTTGAACCGGCATGTCATAAACCAGTTCCACGCCTTCCAGCGCATTTTCCGGTGCTAAGGTAAATTCCTTGAAAAGATCCTCTTCTGTAGTGGTTATGGACGCCTTCAACGTTTTCATACCCACATAACTTACCTGAATTTGATACGTAGTGTTTATCCCTAATTCAATTTGAAATCGGCCAGCGTCGTTAGTGATGCCATAGGAGGTTAAAGCATTGGTTGCTTCACTAATGGCAATAACATTGGCAAGCTCCAAAGGAGTATTTAAACTATCACGTACTACCCCTTCCAGTTTAATTTGACCGTAACCGATTACGGCCAAAAAGAATACAGTGGCACTTAAGAAGATCTTCATGCGAATGATAGCATCATAATGCTGGATAGCACTATCGGCTTCGTCGGCGTCCCCGGTTCTCCATCATCTCTTTCATTTTCCCCATAACCGTGGTTTGGTAGTCCGCTTTTGATATGATTTTTCCTTTGTCGGGAGCTTCTATTTTCAGCTCTTGGTCCGGATTTACTATAATTTTGGAACACAGTATTGTGGTATTTTCTGTATTGACCTCCAAAATTAATCCTGGTAATCCCCAAAACTCCGCAGGTCCATGAGCAACAGGTATTTGTGGTGTATACCAAGCAATTACTTGCGTCATATCAACCTCAGGGGGTCCGGTATTTGTTGAATCTGCCAATTGTGTTTGTTGTCTTCTCAGTTTACCCCAGGAAAAATCGAACCAGGTCAACTCATCTGTAGGCACCAAAGCCGAAGCTTTAAAACAGGTATAATTTCCTATCTGCTTCGTTTCGGAACCCATGTTCCAATTAAATGCCTGCAATTTATCCTTCACCAGAAATCGTTTACCATAAAACTCCTGCGTCTGCACCAAAGTGTCCTCTTTTACATTCTTGTATTGTTCCCCTCTCGCAAAATTTTTGCCCCAGGAATCCGTAGCACCGGACATAGCGTCCAATTGCTCCTCTTCATTAAAAACGGAAGCTTCTTTGTTAAAATTGAGTATGTACGTCTTTTCCAATCGGTTCTTTAAGCGATCTTTTACTTGCTTTTTCTGTGCTTCGCTCATTCTGGCGCCCCATCTGCCCAGCTCTAAGGTGGATTTTGAAAAATAGATAGCCTGGCCTTGAAATTCCGGTGGGTTCGGAGTAAAGGACATGAGGACAATAAAAGCTAAGGAACCTAATTTAAGTAGAAAGGATTTCATGTTGGCAGTATGCTTTATGTTTAACGAATTTAAAAAAACATTAAACGCTCACTTTTGGTTTATCATAACATTAACAATGTAAAAGAGCGCAGCAATGGGGAGTAGCAGGGACCGATTTACCTTTATCGTTTACCTTAAATGATTCAACTTCCGCGGTAGCATCTAATGTTGAGTGCATTCGCGACCTCCGAAGGAATTTGATTTTATACTGGTTATCAGGGCTTTAGGCTGTACGAAATTCCCGCTGAACGGACGTATTTCATCGATAAGTAACAAAACCTATGAATTTTTCATAGGGGGTAGGTCGAAAGAGTTTGTGCAAATTTGTAAGTGTAAACGTCCAAAATCTTACATTATGATACGAATTGCTACAATTTTTATGTTATGGGCATTTCTGATGAGTGGTGGGGTTGCAAAAGTTGTAGCCCAAAGCAACTCGGGCCCAAATCCTTTATTTGGTGACGAAGAAGCTACGAAGCGGATAGATGATTATTTGCAGCTACTTCAAGAAGGATATTCTGAATTAGAGATCTTCCAAGACCTGGGAAATGCAAACCTTTTAAGTGAAAACTACGAGTCCGCGGCATTTTGGTTCGAAAAACTGATTGCCAATGCCCCCGAGCTACATATAAAAGAGCGGTACCGGGAACGTTATGAGTTTGCCGTACAGCAGGCCAATGTAACAGTCGATCAAAGGATAAAAAAGGACTGGACCCAGGTGGTAATGCAGGATTACCGTGAAGCTCCTAAATCCTATCTCTATGAGACTGCTGCTTTAACCGTAGAAGGTGAAGGGGCGTTAACGTCCAACAACCCTGCGGGTACCACTACTGTAGAGCAAGCCTACGAGCCTAAATTAGCCATATCTGCAAACGGTAAAGTCGCTTTTTTCAGCAGGGCTATCGCGCAAAAGCCAGAATACGGGATCTTTTCCAAGAAAGAGGTGATCCATGCTATCTACCGTGCGGAAAACATCAATGGAAAATGGAAGAACATTCAGAAAATTGCCGTTTGTCCAAAATATTATTCTGCTATGCACCCTACCCTGTCGGAAGATGGAAAACAACTCTTTTTCGCTTCAAATATGCCTGGATCATTTGGAAAGTACGATATCTATGTATCTGATATTGATCCGGATGGTAGCCTTGGTGTTGCCAAAAACCTTGGCCCCAAAGTAAACACGCGAAAAAACGAGCTGTATCCTAGTGCTATGGGAGGTACTACCTTACTATTTGCTTCCGAAGGCAGAAAAGGACTTGGTGGACTGGATTTGTTTGCAGTACAAGTAAAAGGAAATACCTTGGGTGCTGCTAAAAATCTGGGAAATCGGGTAAACAGTCGTTATGACGATTTTGCTATCGCCTTATCCCCCCGAAAAGGTATGGGATTTGTAGTATCCAATCGCGGAAACAAGCACTCAGTTAGCCAATACGCTATTGCTGCTCCAAAAACAGCAGAATCCTCCCTTCTGGCTGAAAAAGATGAGGATGAATTGTTGCGAAATCTCAACGCGGGATCTGATACGGAACTATCGTCTACTATTTTTGAAGATGAATAAAAGTATAGGTAGCCAATAAAGAACTGAGGTGGGTAACTCCCCACAAGGGGAGTACAACCTAAAGCTACTAAACGGCCATAGCATCGCGGCTGACAAAAGCTCAATACCATTTCACTTTAACCCCGAAAAGATGAACTGTTCAATCCAAATACTAAAAAATAAGATACTTCTGGTGGCAGTACTAGTTTTGATGGCTGCTCCTACTTTTGCACAAGAAGTGAGTCAGAACCCAACGCGCAGAAGCCCGTTTCACAATCAACTGTTTTTCAATAGATTTTTAATCAACCCTACTTTTTCTCTGGTAAGGGAAAACAAATCCTACCTTAACGTATTGTTGCGGAACCAATATGCTGCTTTTGAGGATAATAACCAGAATTACTTTCTGGGTTTCAGCAACAAACTGGATGAAAACACGGCATTGGGACTTGGAATCTATGGGCAATGGTCCGGCGTAATTCAGGAATTTGGCTTTAATGCCAACTATGCCACCGGAGTACCACTTGGCGAGCGAAGTGCACTAACTTTTGGCGCCAACGTTTCCTATAGAAGTGAGGGACTCGATAAAAACAGAGTGATCGTAAACCAAGCGGATCCAACCTTAGACGAACTGGAAAAGAACAACACACTTGCAATTGAGCCTGGTATGAATCTATCCCTAGGTAGGTGGGATATGGGGGTGTATTTTACCAATCTGGTACAGTACAATCAAACGCAAGATGATATTGCTACTAATTTTGGTCTGGATCATATGATCTCCACGCTTCAATATACCCACACCTTCAAAAATGGGTCAGGCCTGTTTAAAGATGGCCGATTGATGCCATTGGCCCAGGCAGGTAGAGATCAAAATGGGGATTGGTCCTTTACCGGCTCTATGCTGGTAGATCTCCCTAAAATGGGTTGGGTACAGGCGAGTTATGATCAGCGCTATGGTGTTTCTTCAGGATTGGGTTTCAACCTAAACAAAAAATTATCATTGGGTTACCTCATGGAAAAGGAACTAACCGAGGAAGGTGAAAACCTGGGTTGGAATCATGAATTGTCATTGGCCTATACCTTTAATGATGACCTAAGAGGCATGGGCATAAATGTAAACATCGCCAGCGAAGAACAAGAAAGGATCGATGAGATAGTCAATAATTATGAAGAACAACTGCACGACTTAAAAGAGCAGATGAAGACGACAACGGTTGCTATTGATGAGACCACTATGGCCTATCAAAATCGCCTGCTTATTGATGAACTTATTCTGAGACAGGATTCCATAGAAAATATGAGAACGCAGATGTTCGAAAGGCGATTTGAAACTATGGTACGATTAATTAAAAGTGAGTTACAACAGGAGCGCGAAACTACCCCTTTAAAACAAAATAAGAAACGGTATGGTTATCAAACAGGTATCGCACAAAATGACAATGTGGATGCCCTAAAAAAAGCAAAAAGAGATGAAAGGTTCAATGAAATTCCCATAAGAGCTAAAAATCGGTCAGATGCAATCGGGGTTAATTCTGGTTTCTATCTAATTGTTAATGTCTTTAAAAACAAATCTTATCTGAAGTCATTTATGGAGGACTTAACCAAAAAAGGTTTGAACGCGGGGCAATTCTATAACAAGGAAAACGGGTTACATTATGTCTATCTGGCCGATTTTGAATCAAAAAGTGATGCTGATACTGCAATTGTCTCCAACTTTGATGGGGCCTATAAAGATGATAAATGGATCATGGAGGTGTACAATACCCAGCAAACCGCAGATATCAGTTACGAAATGGAATAATAACTCAAATCCGTAACTACGGGAAAAGACACTTTGATGTCGTGCTAACTATATTTGGACGCCAGGTATTGCCTTGAAAAACAGCTGTGCCTCGGTGTCCAATGCTTTTACAGGAAAGTGCAACGGTAGTAGTGTTTTTTCAAAATGGTTGTTGGTTTGGCGACAGTTCGATCTATAAGATCCAATTCCTCCTTGATGCATTTGGACGAAAAAACTTACAATTATTGCGCTGCGATATAAAAAAACTACTATATTTCCAACATATAATAGAAGTAACCCCGAAAATTCCATTATATGTTAACCTACTACACTCAATTCCGTGGGCAGTGCCCAAATGCTAGAAAAAAGACATCCTTTCATCGTTGTAAAAGTATCGACGACATTCCGGATCCAGTAACGCACGGCTTCGGCTAACTTTTCTATTTCATATTGATTGGATACCCAAGGTATGTTAGTACCGTAATATCCCCTATTCTACCCTATTGATACGATACTCGTACTGAACAGTATCCTATAACGTTATGCGGTAAATACAGGAGGGCATTCCGGCCAAAAATACCGTGTCCTATGTTTTAGTAATAACCCCAAATCAGACATATTATGAAAACAATTCCTATGAAAGTCATGCTTATAGACCATGACCCGATCACAGAGAAATTATGCCATACTTTCTTTTCCGAAACCTTCGACTATCACCTTGTATCGGTAAGTCACTCCTTTCGGGAGGCGATGTATAATTTTTCAAAATGCAACCCGGATCTTATTATTTCAGAAACCCGTATTCAAGGCGCTTCCGGATTAAACACCATGGACCTGTTCCTCCAGAAAGCACCTGATCTAAAGGTGCTTATTGCCAGTTCAGAAAATGATTTTGAACGTATTAAACAGGCCTTCAAGGTTGGAGTTACCGGTTATTTAACCAAACCCCTAACAGATGAACGGCTAAAGACCGCTTTAAAGACCATCCAGGAAGAAGGCACTCCATTAAGTCATGATGTTTCCAATAAACTGGTTTCTGCATTCCGAAAAAAGCAATATGCACAACTCTCTGTCCGTGAGAATGAAATTGCCGCCTGTCTTGAACAGGGTGCAACATACAAGGACATTGCCAGAAAACTGTTCATCACCCCGAGTACCGTAAATTTTCATATTCAGAATATCTATCTTAAACTTAATGTTCGTTCCAAATCGGAGGCATTGCACAAACTCAAACAGTGGAAAATGCTCGCTGCTTAAAAAAGGCCCGACGTTTTTGTCGGGCTTTTTGTTGACCCCAATAGAGTTTTCGTCAAGAAAACAGTTGTTTACGGGAAACTTTAAGGGTTGGGTAACCAGAATAATTGCGGTTATCACAAGTGTGCGTTTGGATAGTATCCTCGCAATAAATTTGAAAAGAGCGTGTTCAAAAGGTTTTATTCGTACTACGAACGAAGTATCCGCTCCGTTTTTACTTTAGGTCTGGCAATACGTCGTTTTCTGGTAGTAGGACCAAAATCACTTTCAAGCCCTTAGGATCCGGATGTAGTGTAGTTCAAAAGCGTTTCTGAAGATGTATCCCCAAGGCCCTATCCGCATAGGAAGGCAATACAACAAAATCGTTCTTCTTTTTAAACGGATTCCATGGAAAAAGATAATCAAAATGATAAACGAGTTTGGTTACCATAATACCCAGGGCAGCTCCTACAAATACGTCGGAAATCCAATGCTTGTTGTTCATGACCCGTAAAGCACCTGTGGCTGTTGCAAAGCCGTACCCGCTGTAAGCTAAGAAAGAATTTGTCTCTTTAAATTCTTCGTACAATACGGTAGCATTGGCAAACGCGTTTGAGGTATGTCCTGAAGGAAATGCATCAGCGTTGAATTGATTTGGCCGCTCTTTGTAGACCGCCTTTTTAAGACCAGTAGTAATTAATTGAGTTAATCCAGCAGAAATTACCAGATTTTTTGTTTGGTCAAACCAATGATTCTTTGCCTGAACCCCAGCAATATCTGCGATGTACAGCTGTGCTATAGGTACGTATCTGGTGTAGTCGTCTAAAGAAGTATTAAAGTTATTGTCCAGGGCATTACGCACATCGGCCTGAACGTCTTTTTCAAAATCCGTATCGGTTAACAGCAGACCAACCAAAACCAATGATCCGGGTAATATGGCCTTTTTTGCCAAATCCTTTTTGGGTGGTTTCTCCAAAGGAAATTCACCAAATTGTGCGAAACTGTAGCTAGTACAAAGGAATACGCTTAAAAAGCAACAGATTTTTATTGCAGTATTTTCGAAACAAAAATGCATGGGGCAGTAACAAAACAGCCAAACAGGGCAAAATATTGTAGTGGTTCGTTTTTTTGATAGCTACATTCGTTTCAAACCCCACAACCAGGGCGAATGGTTTACCTTCAGATGTAAAGTACTGCCCAACTATTTTTTAGATCAAAATCCATCGCAGGAACCCCATACTAACAGCAGAAAATGGCTGGGGTATAGAAAAGGATAACCCGGGTGTTTTGGTCCTTTCCGGAATGTTTTGAGCCCTTGGTTAGAATTCCCTATTTTGTTTGAATTTTACCTAAAGAATTGAAAGGCCTATTTATTTCGAATACTGTATGGATCTACAAAATAATCTTCGTACCGCCACCGAATGGGAAATTATTGAAAAAACCTTTGACCCCAACCAACTGGTAACAACCGGTAGCAATTTTATGATCGGAAACGGATACTTGGGTTACCGAGGCACTTTTGAAGAATGGGAGGCAAAGGACTATGTGGCTTGTATTGTTACGGATACCTGGGACAAGGCGGAAGGAAGTCAATGGAGTGAGCTCTGCAACGTTCCCAACGGCTTGTTTACGCAATTATTTGTGAATGAGGAGTTAGTAACTGCTTGTAAGGGTACGATCTCCAACTATTACCGTGCTTTGGACCTGCGACATGGTTTAAATCAACGGAAAATGCACTGGAGATCTCCAGAAGGAAGCGCCGTACAACTTGAGATCGAGAAATTTGCCAGTAAGGCCAACCACCACCTGCTGATTATGCAATATGGCTTCACAGCACAGCAAGACGGACACTACCACCTAACTACAGGTATAAATGGGGAAGTGTGGAGTATTCAGGGAGAACATTTCAGATCGTACTCCCCTTCCGAGGAGGATGGATTACTGATACTATCCCTTCGCACCCATGAACAAGATACTCCTATTGCCGTAGTAGAAGGTGTTGCTTTTTTAGAGCAACTACCCGATACATCTACCATTAAAACCACGGACAAAAGCTGTTTTCGGGAGTTGAGGTTCACGTTGAAAAAAGGTGAAACGGTTAGATTTCAAAAAGTGGTTGCTATAACCCATGCTAACGAAGTGGAACATCCTCTGAAAAAGGCGAAAGAGGAGGTGATACAAGGATTGCAATTGGGGTATGCCAAACTAAAGCGTGAACACCAAAAGGTGTGGGACCTTTTTTGGGAGCGATCTGATATTGAAATAACAGGGAATCCCGAGGCACAGGTAGTAACGCGGTTTAACATCTATCACTCTTATATTGCCACACCGACGCATGCAAATCTTCCCATAGGGGCAAGAGGTTTGTCTTGTCAGGTCTATCAAGGCGCGGCATTCTGGGACCAGGAAACGTACAACCTTCCGATGTACTGTTATACGCATCCGGAAATTGCCAGAAACCTGGTGGGGTATCGTTTCGATACCTTATCAGGAGCTAAAAGAAAGGCCAAAAAACTAGGGTATTACGGTGCTTTCTATGCCTGGACGAGTGGCAAAACGGGTGATGAGTTATTTCCAGACTACTTTTTTACAGATGTCTTGACGGGGCGAAAAATTAGAAATCATTTCAACTGTTGGCAAATTCATATTTCACCAGATGTGGTCTATGGTATCTGGCTCTATTTTGAGGCTTCTTCGGATTGGGACTTTATGCTCAACCATGGCGCGGAAGTACTTTTTGAAGTAGCACAATTCATCGTATCCAGAGTTCACTTTAAGAAAGACAAGAATCGTTTTGAGCTGATCCGCGTGTTGGGACCTGACGAATATCATGAGAACGTAGATAACAACGCCTATACCAATTATCTCACCAAATATGCGCTGGAAAAAGCAATTTGGGTATTTGACACCATGAAAACGACAGATGCTGTACGCTTAACCGAGGTGCTGGAAATCATAGGAATTGGATTTGAAGATCGGGAAGATTGGAACGAAATTGCAGAAAGTATTTACCTACCACAACCTGATCCTAAAACTGGCGTTATTGAACAATTTGACGGCTACTTTTCGCTGGAAGACATTCGACCAGACGCACTGCGGAAACGGCTCATAGATCCGGGAGAATATTGGGGCTGGCCCAATGGAATTGCAGTAAACACACAAGTGCTTAAACAGGCAGATATTATTCAGTTATTAGCACTGTTGGATGGTTTTTCTAACAAAGTGCTTACAGCCAATTATGAGTATTACGAGCCCAGAACAGAGCACGGGTCGTCCTTAAGTCCCAGCGTTCATGCACTGGTGGCCTGTAAAGCCAATCACCATGAGGAGGCCTATCGCTATTTTATTGAAGCTTCAACTATAGATATTTACAATGCGAGTAAAAAAGTGATGAGTGGGGGCTCTTTTCTAGGCGGGATTCACACCGCTGCGGCCGGAGGGGTTTGGCGCATTATCGTAGAAGGATTTGCAGGTTTTAAGATAGCAAACAACGGAATAGCATTTGATCCCGCGCTACCTTATCGCTGGGGAAGTATCAGTTTTAAACTTGTTGTGAAAGAATGTCTGCTTGCCATCAAGATAAATAAGGACACTTTGCATATCAAAAGCGATGAAAGGAATACAACACCAATTACGATATCTTTTCGAGAGACAACAAAATCCCTAGCGCCCGGATATGCTTTGGACTTTTAAACAAAAAAACCGCAATTTTCATTGCGGTTTTTATCTATAGTGTACGGCGCTTACTTGACTTCTTCGAAGTCTACGTCTTCAACGTTGTCACCTTCTTTTGCGTTACCTCCCGAAGCAGTATCTTCTCCATTTGGAGAAGCACCTCCTGCATCAGCTTGTGCTTCTGCCTGTGCTTTGTACATTTCCTCAGAAGCCGTTTTCCAGGCTTCATTGATCTTGTTCAGCGCGGGCTCAATTACCGCAAGATCTTTGGACTCGTAAGCCTTCTTCAGTTCTTCCAGGGCATCTTCGATAGGCTTCTTCTTATCATCAGATAATTTATCTCCAAATTCCTTCAGTTGTTTTTCCGTTTGGAAGATCATGCTATCTGCTTCATTCAATTTTTCTGCAGTCTCTTTTGCCTTTTGATCGGCTTCTGCATTCGCCTCGGCTTCGGCCTTCATTTTCTGGATTTCTTCCTCTGTTAAGCCGGAAGAAGCTTCAATCCGGATATCCTGAGATTTACCGGTAGCTTTATCGGTCGCAGAAACCTTTATAATACCATTGGCATCAATGTCAAAGGTCACTTCAATTTGAGGCGTACCCCTGGGAGCAGGTGGAATACCATCCAAGTGAAATCTACCAATGGTTTTGTTGTCTGCCGCCATAGGGCGCTCCCCCTGTAATACATGGATTTCTACAGAAGGTTGATTATCTGCAGCTGTGGAGAATATTTGCGATTTTTTTGTAGGGATCGTGGTATTCGCTTCAATCAATTTGGTGTTTACACTGCCCATGGTTTCAATACCCAAAGAAAGTGGCGTTACATCTAACAATAATACATCCTTTACATCTCCAGTGAGTACTCCTCCTTGGATTCCTGCCCCTACGGCTACCACCTCATCTGGATTTACCCCTTTCGATGGTTTTTTACCGAAAAATTTCTCAACAGCTTCCTGAACTGCAGGGATCCTGGTGGAACCTCCAACAAGAATTATTTCATCAATATCACTTTTTGAGAGACCCGCTGCTTTTAACGCACTTTCGCATGGTGCAATAGTACGCTTTACCAAATCTGCAATTAATTGCTCAAACTTCGATCGCGTTAACGTACGTACAAGGTGTTTTGGTCCGGAAGCAGTCGCGGTAACATAGGGCAAATTAATCTCCGTCTGCGTAGAAGAAGATAGTTCTATCTTTGCCTTTTCCGCAGCTTCTTTCAGGCGTTGTAGTGCCATCGGATCTTCCCTAAGGTCTATGCCTTCATCACTTTTAAACTCTTCAGCCAGCCAATCAATTACTTTTTGGTCTACATCATCGCCTCCCAGGTGGGTATCTCCATCCGTAGCCAGTACTTCAAAAACACCATCTCCCAATTCCAGAATAGAAACATCATGAGTACCTCCACCAAAGTCAAAAACTACAATTTTCTGATCCGTATCCTTTTTGTCTAAACCGTACGCCAACGAAGCCGCTGTAGGTTCGTTGATAATACGTTCTACGGTTAAACCGGCAATTTCACCTGCCTCTTTGGTGGCTTGGCGTTGCGAATCGTTAAAATACGCCGGTACCGTAATTACGGCACGCGTTACATCCTGGCCTAAATAATCCTCAGCCGTTTTCTTCATCTTTTGAAGGATCATTGCTGAAAGTTCTTGGGGGGTGTAAAGCCGCCCATCAATATCTACTCTCGGTGTATTGTTATCTCCTTTTACAACTTTGTAGGGCACGCGTTCTGCTTCCTTTTGCGACTCCGAATATTTGTTCCCCATAAAACGTTTTATGGAATAGATCGTTTTATGTGGATTGGTTACGGCTTGGCGTTTGGCCGGATCGCCTACCTTTATTTCCCCGCCTTCTACAAATGCTATTACCGAAGGAGTAGTGCGCTTCCCCTCCGCATTTGGAATAACCACCGGCTCGTTCCCTTCCATTACGGAAACACAAGAGTTGGTAGTTCCCAAATCAATGCCTATAATCTTACTCATGTTATATCGTTAAATCGTTTTCAAATCGTTTCCTTTTACTCCTGTCAATGACTATGCCACGCAAAAAAATATGACAAGCTGACAGTTTATGTGAAATCCTGAAATTCGAACTACAAATTCTTAATCCATAGAATGTAGTAGTTGAAACCCTTGTAGAGATTTTAATGATACCCAATGAAATTGGCAGTATTTTTAATGGCGATTGGCAGGTGGGTAGAACGCAATTCCCAGGGGGCAGGGTTAACGTAAACGAAATATCAACTGATCCTAAGGTTTTAAAACCATTTGCGTTCGCTTTCAATAGAATTCGAGGAAAGAGCAGATTTCCAAGAAAAATGCAATTTATTTCGATCATCCTCAGTTTTCTTATCCGATCCAGGTCTTAGATCGTACTATTGGATGATTCCTTTTTAGAAAGAATACATGCAAATCTTATATAATTGACCAGAATCCCTAATCCGAGAAAAGGTCCTAGATCAAAAAGGCCCGCTGTTGCCCTAGGTAGGCCTCCTAGAAATTATATAGCGTTCATTGACTAATAACTTGCTAACACAGCGCTTACTCAATTGGTTTTTTGGCTTTGTTCTAGCCTTGTAATTGTTCATTTTCAAGGTTGGTAGATATAAAAACTCACTTTTTCTTCAGGGACGGTTATCAAACGTAAATCAATTAACATTTCTGTCGCATGACTGTAAATTATATGATACACCCACATAAAATATTCCTCAAAGCTAATCTCCGTAGCATATTGCGAATTCTGATAACTATTCACTAGTAGCAGGGTGTTGTCTTCTACTATTTTCAAAAGAAAGGGTAAAAAATAATCGGCTAAACCCTGTATTTCCGAATCGCAGGAGTTGGATATAATGGGGAAATCAAAGATCTCGCTATTTGCCTGCTTTTTGTAATCAGCAAGAATTTGAGCGTTTTTATTCAAAACATCTTCATTGTAGCGTTGATTTCCATACCGGCATAGCGCAAAACCACTATGCATTTGAATCTGATTCCCGTAAATTCCCAAAGCTTCAAATTCGGCCTTCCCTTTTTGTTGGTAACTGGCGTAATATCTTTTGCCCTTTCTCAGAGGTCTTTTTTTCTTTAGGTATTCTCGCTCAATATTCCCAAGTTGACCACTATCCAATAAAACATTACTTAGTACTAATAGGGATAGGTCTTCAAATTCAAATTTTGAAAAGCAACTTATCGCTCGGGTTTTTATTTGTATACTATCCATCTGCTCCGCAATAGCAGTCGTTATGCTTTCGGCGATTGGTTTGAGTTCCTCTCGAATTCCCAAAGCCTCTGTTTCAGAGATAACCATAACCGATGGAACATATTCCATCCCCTTTCGTACTAAAAAATCATTCCCCACCAAGTTGTCCAGCTTCGCCTTAAATTCTTCTTCGTTCCATTTGAAAAATTGCTTTATCTCAGTAGTAGTAAACCCCTGATGTAGCAGAATAGGAATGTATTGTATAGAGTCAGCACTGGTCCTGAAATCCGGTTGGTTCGCTCCTCGGCTAACCATTTTAAACTCCCAATTGGATAGTTCGATTGCTTTTTTATCCGCAGGGTTTCTTGAAATGCACGAGAACACTAAGAGGACCACTATTGGATAAAGTAAATTTCGTCTCATAAATGTTTCCTTTTTAATTGCCCTTTATTTAAAAAACCAGATTGTGGATCGGTAATACTCAGGTTACGGTTTAACGGTTGTTTTAACGTATACATAAAAGACTGCTATTCCTGGTGTTGCTGGATTTTTTAATGATGACAGAACAATTCATTTGTTACAATAATTTGATGTACTCATTACTCCTATCTTCCAATTGTACCTACTTATACCCCGGATTGCCTTTAAAAAGCTGATCCAGCGCGCTTTTATGCGCTGCACTATAAATAATCAGAAGTTTTTCATTTTCTAATTTTGGACGAAAATTGATGGTGTTTACATAAATTCTCGCATTGTGTTTGTGTCATCGTCATAACAGATATCCACCAACATGTAAATCCTCATACCCTAAGTTTACCAATCCGGTTGCCCATGTTTGTTCGATTCTATCCGCATATTTTTTGGTATTGAATAGCAGTCTTAATTCACAGGGATTCAAAACTGTCTTCAACGAGTCCATATAGGAATTGAATCTTGTGTTCTCTGCATCATACGTATGCCATAACTGGGTATGTCCTAAGCTATCGGCATACTTTTCCCAATCTCTCGCTTTGTTGACGGTTTCTGGTAGCTGGGTATAATTGTCCATACAACACACTTTTTCATGGTTCATTTGTTTGGTAAGCTTAAAACCTAACTGGAACGCTTCATCCCTTCGGAGTATATAGCTTCCCGCCTTGTATTCCTTATATAACGAATCGATTTTTTGTCGATATGCCAGTCGGAACTCGATAGCAATTTTTGTAGGACCATACCTTCTGAGTACTAGAAGTAGACGGTTAAGCTGTTCTTGATTTTCTTCAGATAAAATGTCCATTTCTTCTTTTCCTTTTACCTGGCTCAAATTGGACGCATTGTTAAAGTGAAAGGTACCCAGAACCAATACCTTGTGTTTGACCTTTATCTCCGTGAACGGAAAATTGTTGTACGCCTTGTTCAATTGAAGCGATGCATTCGGGAAATGACTTTTTTTTGCTGTACTTACTTCTCTTTCCTTAGCGCAATTCAGCATTGCAATGGCGCTTACTATTATCAGTAGAATATCCAATACTTTGCCTTTAGATTTCATAGTATTTTGTCTTGTAGCTCTTTCCTGTGTAAATGATGTAATGCTTTAAAGCGTTGGCCGTCAATCGACAATTTTTATCTGCTTATCATAGCCGCCATTATCTATTTCATGCACTACCTAGCATACGAAAATGCACAAAAGAAAAACCAGTACAACTGTATTTGCCTTTCAAACTAAGTCGGTTAACCTCTGGGAGAAAAATTAATCGCTGGATGGTATTTCTTGGTAGCGGAAATGCTTGTGCAGATAGATGTAATGTTAAAAAGGAAAACGCACTCAATGGCTACCCAGGTAAGTATCCATTACTACTCCCTGAGTACTGGCGTAACGTTAATCTTGGGAATCAGGCTTGTTTATTCGAATGATAATTTCCTTGGTTGCATAATTCCTCCTACTGGCATATTCTTCTTTAATTTCAACAAATGCGATATCGGTATACTCAACTATACCTCAACCTTCTTAGGTTACCATTGGATTCAACATTCATCACTTAAGGTACAGCTCGTCCTTTCTTAAACTACTTGTTTTCCAATCTTAGAATGGTGTTCAAAGCACTGTCTTCGCCATTCATATAATCGGAAAACTTAAGAGCTATTTGTTTTTCCGGCTTTAAACCCGCTACTGCTACCCCATCGAATATCGTTATCCAAAAACATTTGCTCCAATCCTTACAACCATTTTCCCAATCGTGATAAGCCGTCCAGATCCTTAACGGTATCTTAGAATTGGGTAATTTCATCGTACTGCCACCATCCGCCCAGAATTGGAGTCGGTCACCAACAGGCTCTCCAATAATAATAGCATTATCCTTTGCAACGTCTTTGGCAATAGCTGCGGTCATAATACCAGCAGAAAAAGTTCCATTACCCGTAATAATGTAGAAAGGGTTTCCATTCAATTTTTTATTCAGTAACGTAATAAATGAACGGCCAAGGTGATAATCCCCCCCAGGGTTGAACCGAAGATCTAAAATGGCGTAGTTTAGCGGTTCATTCTTGATTTTCGCCATCACATTTTCCAGATAGTCATTGACTTTTACAGTATTGCTGTTTGCATTTCTATTAAGCTGGATATATACGCCTTTATCCAACAGTGTATGCGATACGTTTACCTTGGTGTTCTGAAATGGCACTGCAGGAGGACCATTATGGCTAAAGGTCACCCATTCACTTTTCGATTGCATTAAATTGGTATTTAGCCAATTAGGAGGCCAGTAACCCGCATCATCCTTCCCTTTTTCGGAAGCAGCAATGAGAACATTTTTTTCCATACCACTGTTGTCCTCATAGGTCAGCGCTACAGTTTCCTGGGTATTTCCGCAACCCATAGCATCCAATAGCTCCGGCGACATAAAATAGAGCGGACTATAAAATTTTAATCTGTTTTTACTTCCACCATACCATTCTCCCAATAGGGCCAATAGCTCTACAGGCTTTTTGCCGTTAATGTATCTAATTTTTACGCCCAGCAAATTCTCATATGGTGATTGTACCAATACAACATATAGGCTATTTTCAAACCAATGGAATCGCAAGGGTATTGCATTACTTCTCCTCCCAAGGAAACTTGGGGAAATATTGGTGTGGGTGTTATTTGCCTGTGCCATTACTTTTGCAATCCCCAAAAGAAACTTGTGGTCATCCATGGGGATCTCAGCTTTTAAGGTATCGATACAATTGAAGAAGGCAGCTCTTTTTTCCGAGTTATCAAAGCTTCTATCTTTATCCACATACAGGCTTAGGTAGTCCAGGTCCTGGAGCTGGGCTTCCCTTATATCTGAGGGCTTAGCGTATTCCGAAGGAGGGGCCTCAACAACAAAACGATTGTAAAACAGGATAAAAATCAATAGTAGTAGCAAACCCGCCGAAAGCAAAGCAACTGTAACTCGTTTTAGCCATTTTTTCATTGTAGTGTTGTTTTTGTCTGACAACCAATACTCCAAGTATTTTCCGTTATCTCTTAAAACCTTCAAGCGGAATATTTCGTAAGGTTTATGGTAGTATTCGCTGCAAATTTTTCTACAACTCGTTGGATCGTTCAATGAGCTTATTGCCAATAATTGACTCGTACACCTGATTCTTTAAGGCTCTACTGATTTTTATCTTTGTTTTTCCCAAGTGAATCAAATTCCCCTCCAGTTTTTTGACATGATCAATACCAATTAAATAGTAGCGATGCACCCGTATGAATTTTTCCTCTGGTAATTTTTTTGAAATCTGCTTTAAAGAAACTAAAGTAAGGTATCTGTCTTTGTTAACCGTATTTATATACACATAGTCATTTGCGGTTTCTACATAAGTGATCTCATTTATAAAGACCTTGATCACCATTCCGTCTGATTTAATAAAAATATGACCCTCACTAGCGCCCCTGGAGGAATTCCTTTCTACTATGGTATAGATGTTATTTTTCGAGTTCAACAGAAAATGTGTGCTTACCTGATTATTTCGGGATAGTTCCATTTGCGTATCCAGCCGTTGTTGCTCAATTTCTTTAATCAGTTGTTCTTTTCTAAACCATTCGTCCAGTAAAAAGAGCGTCATAGACAGACATAGCGAAAGAATGACCTCTGTTAGGATGGCGATCATACCTTTTAGCGATGAGAAAAAAGCAGATATCCTCTGTATCGTATCAAAATAATAGGAAAAGTATTGTGAAGTGATTAAGGTTATACAAATAACAGCAAATAGTAGAGATAAAATGTAGGTTGGGATTTTTCTTTTTAATAAAAAATTCGGAATCAAAACATACAAATTTGCGTATACCAAAACGGCATAAAACAGAAAGGGAACGCAATTTGTTTTAAGGTTCTCGAATAGGTCTGAATTGTAGTTCAAATCATGAACACTCCATAGCAAAAGGTATAATAGCCAAAACAATATATGCTTGGAAACACGACTTACTTCAAAATTCATTCAAATCTTTTCTTACAAGTTAAAACCAAAATTTGAAAGTAGGCTATTTTAAGATCACCCCTTGTTTAATCCGCAGCGAAATACTTTGATTAATGTTGGAAATATCTTCGATCGGATTTTTATGCAACACCAAAAAACTAGCCTCGTACCCCTCTTTCAATTTCCCAATTTTGCGATAGGGGAAAATGGTCTCGGTGGCGTTTTCTGTCCACATGGTCAAAAGCTCTTGACTAGAAAACACATTTAATTCATTAAGCAGGTTAAACTCATGTACCGAAGTATCATTATACATATCAGAACCGATAGCCAGCTTCACGTCAACACTTTTTAAAATCTCCAGGTTGTGGCGTACGTTTTCCACTAACTGCCTGTAATTTTCGCGGTCCCTATTTTTCTCGACCAGTGAGATAGTTGTAACTACGGTAATTCCCTTCTTCTTGGCAAGCAGTGCATCTTCCTTCGTTATGGGATTTCCATTGTGTATCTCAGGTAAATGGGCCACCTCGTCAACCCCGGCCTTTACCGCGACATGAAAATCGTACGATGTTGCCACATGTACACTTACCCGAAGACCGGAATTATGAGATTTGTCTACTATGGCTTTGACCAAACCCGGATCCAATCCTTTCTTTCCGAAATAGATAGTATCATTTTTTCGTTGCGCATACTCTTCAGAATGCAGCAACATAATTTTAATAAAGTCCGGTTCGAAGGACAGAATGTTTTCCCATTTATCCTCAAGCTGTTTAAGGCTATCGATAATAAAATAACCGTGAGATTCAATGTCTCGCAACGAATTGAATATTCCCCTAAAGTGTCCCATTTGAAGAAACCTTTTTCTAAGTGCAATGGGATGTCCTCCATTTCCGGTCAATGGAGCATGTGCCATTTGCACATCCAAACCATCCGGTTTGTTATAATTATGCATCAAGGGTGCAATTCTTTTTTTAATGGAGGAAAGGAGTTTAACATAAAAGACCCCGTTTTCCAAATACGCGTTTATTCGTTTGTCCAAGCCGTATTCACTCTCAAGGTTGTGATTATGGGCCTCTGCAAATGGTGGTATTACAAATCTATTTTCTAAGTCGATAACGGTATCTAACGCTTTGATTTTGGAAAATCTCAAAATACCATTTTCCAGCCATACCGTTTTACGTTCAAAAGAGGCACCATTATACCAAAGCCCATTGATGAATTTCATGGATAAACTGTTGGGATTCGCCAGGGCATATTTCGGATTTTTTTTCTCAGAGGTAGTACAGCAAATCCCAAAAATTAGAAGTACTAATAGGGTGTAGTTTTTCATTTGGCGAAGGCTTGTTACCCTTAAATACGCTAACTTTCTTTACCCTTTAAAAAATAGTAGCCCAAGGGTAGCACAGGGTATGTGGAAAGGTATTCCAGGTAGGTTTGGAATACGAACTAAAGGAACATTTTTTCTAGTAGTCAATGCTTTCATTTGTGTAATTAGGTTATCAAAACTGGGTACACATTAAATATTGCTCCTCCCCTACAATTAATTCATCAAGGGATTTCTTAAAATATTCCTGTTTCCAATCGGGTTGTATTCTGTCCAAAAGGTAAGCCTTACCCATCCCCAAATAATAAAACATTATCTTACCTATTACGCCTTCACCTACAAATCGTATCGGTGCAACGGTAGACGCATAACTATACCTTGGCGAAATCATTTTGTAGTTTTCTTTTGGATAGTAGGTAATAAAACCCTCTGATGGACTGTAATTCTCTGTTGCTTTCAAAGCCAACTTCTGCTCTACATATCTTGCCACACCCTCTTTCCATTCCATATGAGATTTGAATTGCGCAAACTGCTGTTCTTTTAAAAGCTCCCTTGTTATTCGTATGATGTCCGTAAAACGTCTTTGTTGAATTTTCACATTCCCAATTTCAAGCGAATCTGATTTTAACAAGCGAAATATTTTTTCAGATTCGAGTTTTTGAATAGCCAATATCTTATCTTCAGCATAGGGATACGGGAAGGAAATTTCATTGGTTCCAGAATATTGCCCGGTATCAAATTCATGGGTCTCCCGCAGTTTCTTTGTTAGTTTATTCTCTTGAAATACGTGAAACATTTCATGACAGGCTTTTAAAACCCATTCGATTTTGATCTCATCTTCACCTGGCGAGGACATAATAACCGTGGCGATTCCGTTAATGGGGTACGAAGCATTTATCTTTTTGAAATCTGAACGTCTTTTCCAATATATGGGTTGATTGTAAAACAGCATCTCGCTACTTTCGAAATCTAAGGAGGGCAATGGGTGATTCAACAAGAATTCCATGCTATCTTTTCTATATAAAAAGGGAACTTTTACACCTTCCCAACCCTTCCATACTTTAGGGCCTAATTGCGCCTGTAAATGAAATGCTTCAAGCAGTAATGCGCTATCCTGTTCTGAGATACTTATGGTTGTTTGGGTATAGGATAAACTGCAGAGCAACAGGAGTAAGTAAACACCTCTTATCATTGAACCATCTTTAGAATTGATCCTTTAAGATTGTAACTTTCCAGGAAAAATTGCAAGACTAGACCGGGTGGAAATTGATATCTAAACCTTAGTTATTTTTTTATGGTAAAAAGCTTTCAATTCTTCTCTTGATGATATGTTCAGTTTTCTATAAATATTATTAATATGTGTCTTTATCGTACTTAAACTCAAATAAAACTCTTCTGCGATCTGGGCATTTGTTTTACCTTGAACAACTGATCTGGTGATTTTTAATTCTTGAGTCGTTAAGCCGGTTCTATTTTGCGTTTTGTCCGGAGAAAAGTATTTTCTTTTCTTGGAAAGAAAATAAAAGAAGATACCAACAATACAGACTACTCCGAGAAGAGCATAAGGTAAATAGCTTTCCTTCTTTTCAACCTTGTAACTATCAGCTTCTTTATACGCTATGTAGGTGTAAAGGATTTTTGAATTCATTCTTATATTACTTTCTTAATCAAAAAAGGAGTTTAACAGACCCTGATTTATTTTGAGATGGAATCAGCTATGCAAAGGCCTTAGGATCATTCTTGCAAACACCCCGCTTTTCCACGAGTATCAATCAAATACACGATCTTCCAGGCACCATCAAAATTGATCAATTGAAAAGAATTGATCCCGCAATGGGAAAAGGTACCATTAAGCCAGAACTCATATCCTACCCAAGCATTTGCCATCGTTCGATCTACCTGGATATTCCAGGAGGTTAATTTCTCTTGAAAGGTTACACTATCCGGAATACGTACGATAGATTCATATAATTTTTCGATCTTCTGACGCTTAAACTGTGTTTTTCCTTCCTTGTTCCGGCCAGTGGTCTGCAATAACACCCCATCGGCAACAAAACTTTTCATGGCTGTAGAATCTTGTTTATGAAAGGCCTCAAAAAAATGCTCTACTGTTTGTTTAACCGCTTCTTTTTCATCTTTCTGGGCAAATGTGGAAGTAATTGTAACTCCTAACAAAAGTAGTATGGGAAGCTTGGGTATCATCGAGCTAAGTTTTATTCAAGGATAACAAATTAACTAAAACTGTTTACATTTAGGGCAAAACATTCGTTTTATGTCCACAGCTAAGAAGGAATATAAGCGCATTACGGTGAAGTCATTGGTAGAAATGAAACAGCATGGTGAAAAGATCTCAATGCTCACAGCGTATGACTATTCGATGGCCAAAATAGTTGATGCGGCTAATGTAGATGTCATTCTTGTAGGAGACTCAGCCAGTAACGTTATGGCGGGTCATGAGACTACGCTTCCCATTACTTTAGATCAAATGATCTATCATGCAACCGCTGTCATAAAGGCGGCCAGACGCGCACTGGTTGTTGTGGATATTCCATTCGGAAGATACCAGAGCGATTCTAAAGAGGCCTTGCGTTCGGCTATTCGTATTATGAAAGAAAGCGGAGCGCATGCTGTTAAGGTGGAAGGCGGCGAAGAAATAAAAGAGTCTGTCAAGCGAATCATACAAGCTGGGATACCCGTAATGGGACATTTGGGACTTACACCACAATCGATTTACAAATTTGGCACCTATACCGTTCGTGCTAAGGAAGAAGCAGAAGCGGAAAAACTAAAAAAAGATGCGAAAATGCTGGAAAAATGCGGTTGTTTTGGTATTGTTCTTGAAAAAATACCAGCCAAACTCGCCCAGGAAG
This sequence comes from Bacteroidota bacterium, assembly GCA_038750505.1. Taxonomy (GTDB): domain Bacteria; phylum Bacteroidota; class Bacteroidia; order Flavobacteriales; family Flavobacteriaceae; genus Croceivirga. The sequence goes on from JBCDHD010000010.1 coordinate 54,020, forward strand.
TAGCTGAAAGTCTGACCATACCGGTAATTGGGATTGGAGCAGGTGGCGGTGTAGACGGCCAGGTTTTGGTAGTTCATGACCTCCTGGGGATGACCCACGAATTTAATCCCCGTTTCCTACGCCGCTATATGAATCTGTATGACGAAATGGGGAAAGCAATCTCCCGATATGTAGACGATGTAAAACATCAGGACTTCCCCAGTGCGGAAGAAAGTTATTAGGCTTTGATAGCTGTAGTTCTCGGAAAATGGAAAGAGCGACTTTTCGATCCAATGCAGGGAATTTGCTTGTTCTCTTTGAAGACAATCATCTGATCATCGTTAACAAACGGTCGGGGGATATTGTTCAGGGGGATAACACCGGTGATATCCCGCTTTCCGAAATTGTCAAAACGTACCTCAAAATTAAATACAACAAGCCTGGCAATGTATATCTTGGGGTAGTGCATCGATTAGATCGCCCTACTTCGGGCATAGTAGTGTTTGCTAAAACCTCCAAGGCACTATCACGAATGAACACATTATTTGCAGCAGGCAAAACCCAAAAGAACTATTGGGCCATCGTAAAAAATGTGCCTCCCAAAGAAAGTGACACCTTGATCCATTGGTTGGTACGAAATCCCAAACAAAACAAGTCCTATGCCTATGATAGGGAAGTGCCTCAAAGCAAAAAAGCTATCCTTAACTACCGGATGCGTAGAAAACTCAGTACCTATTATTTGGTAGATATCCTCCTTAAAACCGGTCGCCATCATCAAATTAGAGCGCAACTAAGCGCTATTGGTTGTCCAATTAAAGGCGATCTTAAATACGGTGCGCAACGCAGTAACAAGGATGGCAGCATTCACCTACATTCGCGAAGATTGGCCTTTGAACATCCTGTAAAAAAGGAACCCTTGGAGATTACCGCTAACCCTCCCAGTGATCCCATATGGAACGCTTGTTTTTAGGCTGTTTTACAAATGAGCTACCCCAACAACATGAAATCGTTCTGGTCCGGATGTTTATCTAGTGCTATTACAAAACCATAGCCGAAGTGAGAGGTTACTTAGGGGTTACAAAAATATTTACCGGGTAACAGCAAGTGCTTTTTCCCGTATAATATCAGCGACAGGGCGATTCTGCAAGTGGCTCTCAAGCCAGGATAGGATATCCAGGTATAAAAACGCGCGCTTTTCATAGGGATGATCTTCATACTTTTTGAGCTCTTCATATAATTTTTGAAATTCACTTTTAAGCTCATTAGGATATATCTCCCCCAAGCGCCTTAAAAACTTGATCATCTCTTTTTGCACGGCATGTAGATCGTTCATCTTCAGTAAGAATTTATAGGTACTTTTAAGCTGCACCTCCAAATGATAATCCATCCCGGCTTCATAATGTGCAACAAGACTCAATACCCGAGCAAAACACATCAGGTCCTCTCGCATTTTCAACTTTTTATTGTTGATGATCCTTTTAAGGTAAGCGATACAGTTTTTGTTATCCCCAACACCGAAATAGAGACAAGCAATTTTATAGTAAAGCAACATAATATGATGTTCGTCTATACGCTCCCTGTGTTTCGCGATTCCATATTCAACAATGTTTACAAGGTAAAGGCCCTTGTCAAAAGTGCCTTCAAGAAAATGCAAATTGAGCTTATTGCTATTTATATATAGGAAAGTAAGCGAAGTTACATTATCATTCCTCGGAAAGTCGGGATGGGAAACGGTCTGTTCCAATCGTTCAAGTGTTTGCCGGAATTGTGAACTGTACTTTACAAAAAACAATGATTCCAGTAAATAATGGTTTCCTTTGAGATAGAAAACAGGATTGAGAAAAATCATCTCTTCTTTGTCATAAAACATATCTACCCACCTGCTTGCATATTTATACGTGGAAAGAAAGTCCTGAATTAAGAAGCTATACCACAAATGAGCTTTGTACAGCCATAGTTTTTCACGAAATCCCAAAGTAGTGATATCGAATTCGGGAAGATGGTCCTCAAAGTAGTGTTGCACCGCTTTCAGATCGGCATCGTTCCTTACGTAACCTACCTTCAACATCATACTGTAGAGTTGGAGGGATAAGTTGGACAATTTGCTCGTAATTACATTTTGCCGGGAAAGTGATTTGGCCTGTGTTGCCAACTCATCCGCGCGATCCGGGATACTTCGGGTAATATACTGCGTTTCAATTATCTTTTCAAGCTCCACTATTTCATAAGCCACGTTCTTTTCTTCGTTATCGATCGCCAATGTTTTTGCCTTATCCAACAACTTCAAGCTCTGTTTGTACAATCCCTTTTGGTACAAGATAGTGGCGAAGTCCAGCAATTCCCGAATTTGTATCCGTATGTTTTGATTAACCGGGTTTAGCCTAAGACTAACCAATACCTGCTTGTATAGATGCGCTTTGAGGTTGGAAAGCTGTGCTTTTTTTACAATTCCGCTCGACAAAATCTGGTTTTCATCATAGGTTTTCATTTTGTCTAACAGGTTAAAAAGCGCCAAAAACTTAGCATCCGTATTTACGCCCAATCGTCCAACGTACAATTTGAACTGCCGCTTTTCCGACTTTGACAAGGATTTCACTAAAACAAACAGACTATCTTTTGGAGTGCTTACCATCGTAAAATAGAATATGTAAGTTGTTGAAAATGATATTTTTACATCTGCCTTTCTCTACTTTAACATTGTAACAAAAAATAGAAAAACTGCACCTTAACCTATTGTGGTACCTACCTTCGTAAAGATTAGCTAAAACCTAAATACCTATGGGTAAAGATAACGATAAGGTACATATTTTTGACACCACGCTACGGGATGGGGAACAAGTTCCAGGTTGCAAATTAGATACAGCGCAAAAGTTGGTCATAGCACAGCGCCTGGATGAATTGGGTGTGGACATAATAGAGGCCGGGTTTCCAATTTCAAGCCCAGGGGATTTTAATTCGGTAAGTGAAATAGCTAAATTAGTTAAAAATGCACGTGTTTGCGGCCTTACCCGGTCCGTAAAAAAAGATATAGAAGTAGCAGCAGAAGCAATAAAATATGCCAAAAGACCTCGTATCCACACAGGCATAGGTACTTCTGACTCTCACATTACACATAAATTTAAGTCGAACCGCCAGGATATTCTGGAACGTGCTGTAGCCGCAGTAGCCTATGCAAAAACATTTGTAGAGGACGTAGAATTTTATGCCGAAGACGCAGGGAGAACGGATAATGACTACCTTGCAGAGGTATGCGAAGCTGTTATTAAAGCGGGAGCTACGGTATTGAATATTCCGGATACTACCGGTTATTGTCTTCCCGAGGAATACGGAGCAAAAATGAAGTATTTGAAGGAAAATGTAAAAGATATAGATAAGGCTATTTTATCCTGTCATTGTCATAATGATTTGGGGCTTGCCACTGCTAACTCCATAGCTGGTGTGATCAATGGAGCGAGACAAATTGAGTGTACCATTAATGGTATTGGCGAACGTGCAGGAAATACCTCTCTGGAAGAAGTGGTAATGATCATGCGGCAGCATCCTTATCTCAACCTTGATACAGGTATAAATAGCAAATTGTTATTTGATACCAGTCAGATGGTTTCTCAAAAAATGGGAATGCCGGTACAGCCTAATAAGGCCATTGTAGGTACAAATGCTTTTGCGCATAGTTCGGGTATCCATCAAGACGGGGTAATTAAGAACAGAGAAACCTATGAGATAATAGATCCTGCGGATGTTGGTGTGAGCGAATCTTCTATCGTACTAACGGCAAGAAGTGGTAGAGCAGCACTGGCCTTTCGTGCAAAAAATGTGGGATATGAACTCACCAAGCTTCAGCTCGACGCAGTATATCAAAACTTTCTCAAATTTGCCGATCGTAAGAAAGAAATTGTGGATGAAGATATTCATGAAATTGTAGAAACCAGCGCCATCGATATTAAAAGTCTGGCCTAATGAAAAAAACATTATTTGATAAGGTTTGGGATGCCCACGTTGTGGAGACTATCCCGGACGGTCCCCAGATATTGTATATTGACAAACATTTGATCCATGAAGTGACCAGTCCGCAAGCCTTTGCCGAACTGGAACAACGAGGAATACCGCTTTCCCGACCCGATAGAACTGTTGCCACTGCGGACCATAACGTTCCGACAATAGATCAACATTTAACCATCCGAGATGCAATGTCCAGAAAGCAAGTACAGATGCTTACGGAAAACTGTAAGAAACACGGGGTAACCTTGTATGGACTGGGGCATCCTTATCAAGGTATTGTTCATGTAATGGCACCTGAATTAGGAATAACACAACCGGGTATGACCATGGTCTGTGGTGATAGCCATACCTCAACACACGGTGCGTTCGGGACCATTGCTTTTGGAATAGGGACCAGTCAGGTAGCACAGGTTTTTGCAAGCCAGTGTTTACTGCTGAACAAGCCCAAAAAAATGCGCATTACGGTTAATGGGACACTTAAGGACAATGTACTGCCCAAAGATGTTATTCTTTATATAATCGCCAAACTGGGAACGAATTCAGGAACCGGGCATTTTGCAGAATACGCCGGGGATGTTTTTGAAAATATGAGCATGGAGGGGAGAATGACCGTATGCAATATGAGCATTGAAATGGGCGCTCGTGGTGGAATGATAGCCCCGGATGAGACCACTTTCAATTATGTAAAGGGAAAAGAATTTGCCCCAAAAGATGCAGACTGGGAAAGAAAAGTTGCTTACTGGAAGACTTTACCCACGGATGAGGGTGCCCAGTTTGATACGGAATACACTTTTGATGCGGAAGATATTTCTCCTATGATCACCTTCGGAACAAATCCGGGGATGGGCATAAAAATCGGGGAACATATTCCTACTTTAGCGGATCCTTCTTTTGAAAAGGCCTTAAAATACATGGATTTGGAGAAAGGACAGGACCTTGTGGGGCAAACCATCAATTACGTTTTTATTGGAAGCTGTACCAACTCCAGAATAGAAGACTTTAGGATTGCCGCCTCCCAAATTAAGGGAAAGCAAAAAGCAAAAAACGTTACTGCTTTAATAGTCCCTGGATCGCAGCAAGTTGCAAAACAGATCAAAGAAGAAGGATTACAAGATGTTTTTGAAGCCGCTGGTTTTGAAATCAGACAGTCAGGTTGTTCGGCTTGTTTGGGTATGAATGAGGATAAAATACCCGCCGGAGAGTACTGTGTATCTACTTCAAATCGTAATTTTGAAGGCAGACAGGGTCCCGGGGCAAGAACCTTCCTGGCTAGCCCTTTGGTTGCGGCACTGACCGCAGTGGAAGGAAAAATTGTAGATGTATCTCAAATGGAATTGGTATAATGCAAAAATTTGAAACATTAAGCTCTACCGCTGTTCCATTACCCATAGAAAATGTGGATACAGACCAAATTATCCCAGCGCGTTTCCTAAAGGCTACCGATAAAGTAGGATTTGGAGAAAATCTTTTTCGAGATTGGCGGTATAACAAAGATGGCTCGGTAAATTCTGGTTTTGTTTTAAACAATGCTACCTTTTCGGGCAGTATCCTAGTTGCAGGCGAAAATTTTGGTTGCGGCTCCAGTCGAGAACATGCCGCTTGGGCACTTGAAGACTACGGCTTTAAAGTGGTTATTTCCAGCTATTTTGCGGATATTTTTAGGGGCAACGCATTAAATAATGGGATTTTGCCCATTATTATTGCACAAGAGCAACTAAATGTCCTTCTGGAACGTATACAAGAAAAGCCGGAAACGAATTTTTTGATTGATCTTCCCAATCAGGAACTCGTTGTAGAAGACTTGAAGATTCGTCATAAATTTGCTATTGATCCCTACAAGAAAATGTGCCTTATTAACGGGTATGATGATATTGATTTTCTAATCAGCAAACGCGATGTTATAACGGCTTTTGAGGAGCAAAACGCATAGTATGAAATTAAACATAGCCTTATTGCCCGGAGATGGTATTGGACCGGAGGTATTGACCCAAGCTGTTAAATGCCTGGAAGCTGTAGAAGAAGTATTTAACCATCAATTTGTATTTAAGAAAGCTCCTGTGGGGGCTATAGCGATAGATATGACCGGTACTCCCCTGCCGGATGAAACGCTTTCCCTTTGCCAAGAAGCGGACGCGGTTCTTTTTGGAGCCATTGGCGATCCTAAGTACGATAATGATCCCAAAGCTAAAGTACGGCCGGAGCAAGGACTGCTGAAATTACGTAAGGAATTGGGACTCTTCACAAATATTCGCCCTGTTCAAGTGTTTCCTACCCTTATTGATAAATCCCCTTTAAAGGCATCCATAATTACCGGGACAAACTTTACCATTTATCGGGAACTGACCGGGGGTATTTACTTTGGAGAGAAAAAGCTGAATGACGCCGGTACTGTGGCTTCTGATCTATGCGAATATTCTGAAAAAGAGATCAGCCGAATTGCGCATCTTGCCTTTAAGGCGGCCAAAAATCGCAACAATAAACTTACTCTTGTAGATAAAGCCAACGTGTTGGAATCCTCTCGCTTATGGCGAAAGGTAGTATCTAAAATTGGAGAAAGCTATCCGGAAGTAACCCTGGACTTTCTTTTTGTAGACAACGCTGCCATGCAAATCATTTTGAATCCGAGCCAGTTTGACGTTATTCTTACTGAAAATATGTTTGGAGATATTATTTCCGATGAAGCTAGTGTAATTGGGGGGTCTATCGGTTTACTGGCCTCAGCATCTGTTGGTGATACGAATGCACTTTTTGAGCCCATTCACGGATCCTATCCGCAGGCTACTGGAAAAGATATAGCGAATCCTGTTGCTTCCATTTTGTCTGCAGCAATGCTGCTAGAACATTTTCAGCTTTTTGAGGAGGCGATGGCCGTTAGAGAGGCCGTAGACAAGGCTTTAACGAAAGGCGTAGTGACTCCGGATTTAAATGCGGATAGCAAGTACGGTACCAACCATGTAGGTGATTTTATTGCAGATAACGTGGTAGACAATCACGATGATCTCAACATGAATGATGAGAACATCGGCCTGGGAAAATCTACAATTATTTAGGCGATCAATTATTTATTCCTGCAGCAACTCTTGTAGAGTAGCCGCAAAGTCTTTTTTAAATTCCTCGTGTTTTTCACCTGTAGCAGGTCCGTTAAACCCGGTATGGATCTTTCGTACACCTCCCTTTTTATCAATGTAAATCGTTGTAGGATAAGACAATACATGATTGAGCATAGGTAGCTTTTCATTGGCCTTACTTTTACTAGAGGTCCCTGTTTGTGCCAACAGAATTGGATACTCTACCCCTACTCTTTCCCGCAAACGACGTATCCCGGTAAATGCTTTCTCCTCGGTTTTAGCATATTCAAAGGCAAGGGCTACAATCTCCAGATCCGCATTGGGATTTTTCTTTAGATAATCTCTGTAAAACTTGGTCTCATCCAAACAATTAGGACACCAAGTCCCCATGATCTGAACCAAAACTACCTTATTTTGGAAGCTTTCGTCCGAAAGGCTCACTATATTTCCATTTTCATCCGGAAATGAAAAATCAAAGGTCGTATATCCTTCTTTCAAGTAGGTCAATGTATTTGCATCCGGAAGCTCAAAAGCAGCATTGCGTTTGGCTATAAAGTTTTCTACAGCGTGGTTTCCTGAATAAAACGTCCCTTGCATACTACTGTCTTTTACCGCAGCTGCAAAAAGGAAAACATGCGCCCCATCAAAAGTGGATAACTTTAAGCTATCGCCATCCATTACACCTTCCAAATACCTATAATCTCCGGTTTTAGTCCGAAAGGTCCCGGTGACCTTATCTCCCGTTTGGGCAAAAATCCCCTTGGCAGGATATGGGCCATCCGTATCAAAGTCAAATTCGGTTTCCCAAATGCCAGATACATCAAAATCCGGTTTTTTGTTCACTGCAAACCTCGGATATTCCCCGTATTTGGCAATTACCGGGACATAACGTTCCAAACTTTCTTTATTAAAGGACCCTACAATGGTGCTATCGGTAAAAGTGCCCACAATATAGCCCTCAAAAACAGGCATTTTTATCCAGATAGAGTCGCCTTGTATCGTAATTTCATCGACATCGATAACTTCTTCAGCGTTTTTTATCTGCAGTACGTACTTTTCGTTTGCCGTTTTTGAGACTACTAGGTCAACAGGAAGCCAAAGGCTATCCGCTACCTGCATTTCGGCATGCCACGCCCCGGAAAGCAATTCCTTTTGTACAGGGGACGAGCAGGAAAATCCCCAAGCGACAGCCACTAAAACAAGAATAATTTTTTTCATATTTAAAGTTCTTTCCTAACCATCGAAAATATAACAACTTCCTTACTAAGTGATTGAATTTCCTCGATAATTTCCAAATTGAATGTAAGAAGGCAAAGTTTTATCTTTGCTGACTTTAAAACCGGGTAATGAAAATCTCTTTCAACTGGCTAAAGCAGTTCTTAAAGCTTGAGTGGAATGCGGAAAAGACCGCTGAACTCCTCACGAACCTGGGTTTGGAGGTAGAAAGCATTGAAAAATTTGAATCCATAAAAGGGGGCTTAAAGGGCGTAGTTGTAGGACATGTCCTGGAATGCAGAAAGCATCCTAACGCCGACCGCTTACAACTTACCAAAGTTGATATTGGTGCACCTGTCGCAGTTCAAATCGTTTGCGGAGCTCCAAATGTTGCCGTGGGGCAAAAAGTACCCGTAGCCACTATTGGAACAACACTTTATTCCAAAGATGGTGAGGCCTGGGAAATTAAGAAAGGAAAAATACGAGGGGAAGAAAGTCATGGAATGATCTGTGCTGAAGATGAGCTGGGCCTTGGAGAAAACCATGATGGTATCATGGTTTTGGACAATAGCCTCACTCCCGGCACTTCGGTTGCCTCACTGTTTGAAGTGGAAAATGATGAAGTTTTTGAGATTGGGCTTACCCCTAACCGTTCCGATGCCATGAGTCATTTTGGGGTGGCCCGCGATTTAAAGGCCGGATTGGAGCAATTTGAGGTATTTAAGGAATTGATCACCCCTTCTACAAGTCATTTTTCCGTGGATAATCGCTCGCTAAAGATTAAAGTTGAAGTAGAAAATAAAGAAAAGGCGCCAAGATATTGTGGGGTAACCCTTAAAAATGTGTTGGTACAAGAATCTCCTGACTGGTTAAAAAACAGGCTCCGGGCAATTGGACTTTCCCCTATCAATAATGTGGTGGATATAACGAATTATGTTTTACATGAATTAGGACAACCGTTACATGCTTTTGATGCTAGGAAAATAAAAGGAGACACTATAGAAGTAAAGACGCTTGAGAAAGGAACTAGGTTTGTAACATTAGATGGTGTGGAAAGAGAACTACATGAGGAGGATCTAATGATCTGCGATGCGGAAAAGCCTATGTGTATAGCAGGTGTTTTTGGAGGGATCGACTCCGGGGTCACTCAAGACACCACCTCAATCTTTCTGGAAAGCGCTTATTTTGATCCCATTTCGGTTCGAAGAACAGCAAAAAGGCACGGTTTAAATACGGATGCCTCTTTTCGTTTTGAGCGGGGTATTGATATCAATCTTACGGAATATGCCTTGAAAAGGGCGGCCTCATTAATTAAAGAAGTAGCCGGCGGCGAGATCAGTTCGGATATTGTGGATTTTTATCCCGTAAAAAAGAAGGATCATCAGGTACTACTCACCTATGAGAAAATCAACAGGCTTATTGGGCACGAAATTCCTAAAGATACTATCAAGCGTATTCTGGCTGCTTTGGAAATTAAAGTAAACAATGTTACGGAGACTGGTTTAGGCGTAACAATTCCCTCATACAGAACAGATGTGGAAAGGGAAGTTGATGTTATCGAAGAGATTTTAAGAGTATATGGGTATGATAACGTGCCCGTGCATCCCAAGTTTACTGCTTCCGTTGCACCTAGTTCCAAATTCGAGAACCATAAATTGCAAAACATTATTGGGAATTTACTTGCGGCAAATGGCTTTTTCGAGATTTTGACCAACAGCCTTGTTGAAGATAACAAAAATGATGATCCCAACTTGTCTCCCAAAGTAAGAATATTGAATCCACTGAGTTCAGATCTGGCTGCAATGCGGACATCTTTGTTGTATACTGGCTTGGACTGCATACGCTATAATCTCAATAGGAAAAACAACCATCTCAGACTTTTTGAATTTGGCAGGACCTATACCAGGAAAAACGCTGCATATTTCGAAGAAGAAAAGTTGGCGCTTTTTGTTTTAGGTAATCGCCATGAGGAGCATTGGGCCGTGGGAAAGCAAGCATCAGATTTCTTCTATCTTAAAGGAATTCTAAACTCCGTGTTGCATCGTTTAGGGATATCCGGGATAAGAGAAGCACCGCTTACCGACCCTGTTTTTTCGGAAGGGCTTCGTTTTACGTATCGCGATTTCGTATTGGCCGAGCTGGGTTTGATTCCGGAAACGATTACCAAGCGATGGGAAATAAAAGGACCCGTGTTTTACGCCGATCTTCATTGGGACAATCTATTGGAAAGGCTTAGGGATAACCAGCGTATTTTGGTTGATGAGATACCGAAATACCCTAAAGTAAAGAGGGATTTTGCCCTGTTGTTGGATGAAAACATCACCTTTCAGCAAATCCATGATATTGCCTTCGAAACAGAGCGAAAATTATTAAAAGAGGTGACCTTATTCGATGTTTATGTAGGGAAGACGCTTCCCCCCGGGAAGAAATCGTACGCTATAAGCTTTACATTGCAAGATCTCAACACCACGCTTACGGAACAAAAAATAAATAAGGTAATGACCAGGTTACAGCGGGGATATGAAGAAAAGTTGGGGGCCGCTTTACGTTAATTTCCGTTAACTTACTACCACGGTAAAATTAAATTCGGGAAGGCAGGATAACACTGTCAATTTCGTGGATAACACCATTTCGCAAACTGGAATCTGCAGTAATAATTTTAGCGGAATTTCCGAGGCTATCCGTTAGTATAATATCGGTGCCCTGCATCGTTGCCGTAATTTTATTGCCTTGTATTGTAGTGAAGATGGCTTTACCATTCCCTCGGCACATTGCCAGAAGAATTTTTGAGGCGGTTAGATTACCTGCAACGATGTGATAGGTGAGCAATGCTTTTAGCTTTCTTCTATTTTCCGATTTAAACAAATTTTTTAACTCCTCAGTGGAAAAACGCGAAAAGGCCCTATCAGACGGAGCAAAAACAGTAAAGGGGCCACTAGTTTCCAAGGTCTTTTCTAAATCTGCAGCCTTAACCGCAGCATACAGCGTCTGATGATCCGCGGATGCCAGAGTGGCCTCGGCAATTGTTTTATCGGCAGTCAACAATAAGTCGGTAGATACTGGAGTAAGAGCACTGGTTTGCGCAATTAGGGCAGGCCAAACAGCAAAAAATAGCACACTTAGCAAGAAGTAGGTTCGGATTTGGGGGGGCTTCATATGTGTTCTTGTTGAGCTTTTAGGGTTCGTACTGAAATAAATTGCAAATCTTCGATAAAATGCAAATTACTTAGACAAGGTAACACATTAGCGGGTATTAGCTTATTTACAAGAATGCATTACATAGAAATTAACAAAATATTAACGTTTAACAAAAACGCTCTCATTTCACGTTAAAGATTCGATTCGGTAACTTTGAGGGAAATTGCTGAAAAAGAACTATTATGATTTTCCAAAAAACCAATATTGAGAATAAGCTTTCAAAGCTTAGGGACAAGAAAGTAAATGAAGAGCAAATATTGCAGGATGTCTACCAAATTCTGGAGGCCGAGCGAAAGAAAGAAGAAAAAATTGCCCAAACTTTAGCCTCCCCTCAAAAAGCAAAAACCAATGAGTTTGATTTTGATGCATTGGAAACCCATAGGATTTATCATGTAGAGCAACTCAAAAAGATTTGTATTGATTACCGACTTCGATTTTTGGATTCGAAATATTTCAAAGGGCAAATCCCGAACGCTGCTTTCTCGGAAATAAAACGTTTGGAAGAAGAACATGGTACCACATTGAAAGGTTTTAAGATCATGGCGCCTTCCAAGCTTTTTAAATTAGAAGATAAGGATGACCCCCTGCTTTTTGCTCCTATTGGAAACGGTTATTACTATCTTATTCATAAATGGGGAAACGATTTGCATCCTTTGCGAAAGGTATTGGTATGGCCCTTTAAAAGTGTTGTTAACTTAGGGCTAACCACACTTTTAATTAGTTATTTTGCCACGATACTAGTCCCTAACGGTTTGTTCTCAAAGGAAAATTCTTCTGCTGAATTTTGGATGATGTTTTTTTTCATGTTTAAATCCATAGCTGCAGTAGTTATTTTCTATGGATTTGCCCTTGGAAAGAACTTCAATCCGGTGATTTGGAATAGCAAATACTTTAATGCCTAACCGTTATACTGGTACCGCATACATTTTTTCCCGCTGCTGCTTGATGGCCTTGTCTGACATGTAGTCATCGAAGGTCAAATAACGATCTAGCGTGCCTTTAGGCGTTAGTTCAATAATCCGGGTAGCCACAGACTGAACAAAAGCGTGATCGTGAGTCGTTAGAAGTACTGTGCCCTTAAAATTCTTTAGCGAATTGTTAAAGGCCGTTATACTCTCCAGGTCCAGGTGATTTGTAGGTTCATCCAATAATAATACATTAGCGCGCAGCAGCATCATGCGACTTAACATACATCGCACTTTTTCACCTCCCGACAGCACGGAGGATTTTTTAAGCGCTTCCTCGCCACTAAACAACATTTTACCCAGAAAGCCTCGTATGTGCACTTCTTCACGTTCTTCTTCCGTCTTCGCCCACTGTCGTAACCAATCTACCAGATCCAGGCTTTCCGTAAAAAAGTGATCGTTATTGGCCGGTAAGTGGGCTTGTGTGGTTGTTATTCCCCATTGGTAGGTTCCACTATGCGCTTTTTGATTGCCCATTACGATTTCATAAAACGCCGTGGAAGCACGGGAGTCTTTCGAGATTATGGCCACCTTATCGCCTTTGGCCAAATTGATATCCACTTTCTCAAACAAAAGTTCTCCATCTTCTGACACTGCAGATAAACCTTCAACATGTAAGATCTGATCTCCGGCTTCCCTTTCCCGGTCAAAAATTATGGCTGGATAGCGTCGGCTTGAAGGTTTAATATCATCTACCTTTAATTTTTCCAACATCTTCTTCCGAGACGTGGCTTGTTTACTTTTTGCCACGTTTGCGCTAAACCGTTGTATAAATTCCTGAAGTTCTTTGGCCTTTTCCTCTGCTTTTTTGTTTTGCTGTGCGCGTTGCCTTGCTGCTAGTTGACTGCTTTCATACCAAAATGTATAGTTGCCGCTATACAGATTCATTTTACCAAAATCGATATCTGCAATATTCGTACAAACCGCATCCAGAAAATGCCTGTCGTGCGAAACAACAATTACGGTGTTGTCATAGCCGGCCAAAAAGTACTCCAACCAACTGATGGTTTCATAATCCAGATCGTTGGTGGGCTCATCCATGATCAAAACATCCGGATGTCCAAAAAGCGATTGGGCCAATAAGACCCTCACCTTTAATTTAGCATCCATATCGGCCATAGTACTGTAATGGAGGTCTTCGGCAATGCCCAAATTGGATAACAACGCAGCCGCATCACTTTCTGCATTCCAACCGTTCATTTCTTCAAATTGAACCTGCAATTCCCCTATTTTCTCCGCATTTTCATCCGTGTAATCCGCATACAATGCATCAATTTCTTTTTTTATCGAGAACAAGGGTTTATTTCCCATTATTACCGTTTCCAAAACAGGATAGGCATCATAGGCATTATGATTCTGCTCCAAAACAGACATCCGTTTGCCCGGTTCCAGGTGCACGTGACCTGAAGTGGGTTCCATTTTTCCGGAAATTATCTTCAAAAATGTAGATTTTCCAGCACCATTGGCGCCGATAATTCCATAACAATTTCCCTTGGTAAATGCCACATTTACCTCGTCAAATAATACTCTTTTTCCAAACTGAACGGAAAGGTTGGAAACTGAAAGCATAACGTTCTGATTTTAATTTTCGGCAAAAGTAACTAAAATCTAAGCCAGAAAAGACATATTAAAAAGGTATTTAGACCTTCAAATGGTACGGTTTAACAACATTTAACTGCTCGTTAACAGCCCTCTTTTTTTCCGATACTTAGCTTTGTCTGACTTAATTCATATATGAGGAAATTTTTACTCTTCTTCACGTTGGCTGGTATTTTTTCGTGTGTAGAAAAAGAATCGGTAGGAGCTACCGTATATTTTACTGGCGAAATTGTTAATCCCACTAATGATTTCGTTGTACTTTTTAGAGATGATATGGTAGTCGACTCTGCACGGTTGGATGAAAACAATCGCTTTTCATTTCAGCTGGACAGCATAAAACAGGGCCTCCATCATTTTGATCATTCCCCACAGCAGCAATATGTTTATTTAGAAGAAGGAGACAGTGTGGTTATTCGCCTGAACGCCTCACCTGCCTATTTTGACGAATCCTTGGTGTTTTCCGGAGATAATGAGGAAGTGAACAATTTTATGATAGAAATGTTCCTTACCTATGAGGATGAGGAGCCACTGGTGTACTCGTATTATCGCCTCTCACCCCAAGATTTTAGTGATAAAATTGATTCCCTCCGACTTCAAAAATTAGATGAACTGGAACAATTGTCCGCAACTTCCGAACTGTCCGAAGCAGCGTATACCATGTCTAAGGCGGCAATAGATTACCACAGTTTTCTCTACAAGGAGAAATACCCTTTTTATCATAAGAAAAAGACCGGGAAAACCATTATACACGAATTGGATACTGCGTTTTATAAACATCGCAAAAACCTGGATTTGAATAATGGAGAACTAAGTTTTTTTAGACCTTACTATGACTTTGTAAAACATCATTTCGGAAACCTTTCGTATACCCTTTGTAATTCCCTTTGCGGCATAGAAGAATTTGCAACCGCAAAGCAACAATTACACATGAATCAACATAAAATTGCACTGATAGATAGTTTGGTTACTGCCCCCAAACTGAGAGATAATCTCTTTAGAAATGTGGCTATGGATTATCTTTTAAAGGTGCATAGCGCTAATGAAGAATGTGATTCATTCATAAAAAAGTATGAAAAACTCAGTAAAAGCGAAGCGCACATAGAAGAGATCAATCATTTGTATAAAGGAATACAAAATCTGCAACCCCAACGCCAACTTCCTGATCTTGTTGTTGAGGATGGGGATGGCAAGGCAGTTTCCTTAATGGAGATCGCCAAGGGGAATACAACGGTATTTTATTTTTGGACTTCCGACCAAAAAAGGCACTTTAGAAATGTGACCAGGCATATTGAAAAACTCAGGAAGCTACATCCGCATCATCAATTTGTGGGAATAAGTCTAAGAACCACCCGGGCGGACTGGCTTTCCCTATTGGAGGAAAACAGGATACCCTCAGAAAATCAATACAGAAGTACAGATTTCAGAGAGACACAAAATGCGCTCATCGTAGATGGTTTAAGTAAATGCGTTATTTCCGAAGACACCCTTATTGTGAACGCTTTTGCCAATGTTTTCACTTCCTTTCCTGCCACCGCTTCCAAGGAATAGCATAAAACAAAAAAGACATTTCACATTAAATTGGCCTTTCTTTCCAGCAGATTAGGTTAACTCCATTAAGAATTACCTTTGCGGTAGTCCGCTAAGAACTTCTCAAGTCCAATGTCTGTAAGTGGATGTTTCAACAATCCTTCTATCGCAGAAAGTGGTCCGGTCATTACATCTGCTCCAATTTTTGCACAGTCAATAACATGCATGGTATGACGGATAGAAGCAGCAAGAATCTGAGTCTCGAAACCATAATTATCATAGATAAGTCGTATTTCGGAAATCAGGTTCAATCCATCGGTTGAGATATCATCTAACCGCCCCAAAAAAGGCGAGACATAAGTAGCTCCGGCTTTAGCCGCCAAAAGGGCCTGCCCCGGGGAGAAAACAAGGGTGCAGTTGGTGCTTATACCTTTATCAGAAAAATACTTTAATGCCTTTACCCCGTCTTTGATCATAGGCACCTTAACCACAATTTGCTTGTGAAGCTCAGCAAGGGCTTCTCCCTCCTTTATGATACCATCAAAATCCGTAGCCACAACTTCAGCAGAGACATCGCCATCAACAATTTCGCAGATATCCACATAGTGCTTCAGGATGTTGTCATGTCCGGTAATACCCTCTTTGGCCATCAAAGAAGGGTTAGTCGTAACCCCATCTAAAACCCCTAGTTGCTGGGCTTCGTTAATTTGATCAAGGTTGGCGGTATCAATAAAAAACTTCATATACTAAGATTTTGAGTATAAATCTACAACTTATAATGATTCATTAACAATCGTTCGTAGTACTTGCCAGGTAAAATTTTCTTTAAGAAGATGGAAAGCTTTTGTAAAAATGCGCCCACGGGATAACGTATCCCTGGCTTTCGAAGCTGAATAAGGTGAAACACTTTCGTTGCTACCACAATAGGGTCTTCACCTGCATCCACATCTTTGTTCATTAGTGCGAGAGCCTTTGGATACGTATTTTGGTAGGGAGAATCTTCTACTACCGGCACATGATACCGCCCAGCGGCTATATTCGTGGCAAAATCACCAGGAGCAATAGTGGCTATTTCCACACCAAATACCTTTACTTCCATTCGCAACGCTTCCGTTGCGATCTCTAGTGCAGCTTTTGTAGAAGAATATACCCCTCGAAAAGGCAAGCCCATATACCCCGCAATTGACGTAATATTAATTATGAGCCCCGAATTTTGCGACCGCATTTGAGGCAATACACTTTTGATCATCCGAATTGGGCCATTAAAATTGATATCGAAGGCTTTGGTGATCTCTTCAATAGGGGTTTCTTCCAAAGGGCCTGTTATCCCTACTCCTGCATTATTGACCAGGACGTCTAGTCTTCCTTCTTTTGTAATAATGTATTCCACCGTGCGATCAATAGATCCCTGCCGCTGCACATCTAGTTCCAGGAGTTCAAAATGTTTGAAATCCTTGTGTTTATCCAAGTTTCTGGTAGTACCATATACACGATATCCCTTAGAAGAAAGATACTTCCCGGTAGCCTGACCAATACCGGACGATCCCCCGGTAATTAAAACAACTTTACGTTCCATGCCTTGGCGTGTTGCTCTACCTGTTCATTTTAGCGCATAAAAAATGGCAAGCTACCTACATCGCACCGCTACAACCGCATACCCTTGCTGCGTTCCCACCCTGGGGGATTCTGCAGGAGCTGGTCGTGTAGGACTTGCCATCGGCAAATATACGACCTTTAAAATTTGTTACAATCCGGGGACATGTTTAATTTGGTCCCTACATCTAATAAAAAAATCGTGAGACCGCAATTTCTGTTACTACTACTTGTACTATCTCTACTGGATGCCTGCAAGAGCACGGCAGACCCAGCAGCACTTTTTGAAATTCAACTGGAAGGTAGAAAGAAGGAATTTCAGAATGGCGCAGTGGTTGGTGTTGCCATAAAAAATAAAAAGGAAAAAGAAATTCAGAAAGTGGCCTATCAACTTGACGGCAATGACCTTATTGTAAATGACGGAAAAATTGCTCTTGAAGTGGCTACCTTAGGAAGCAAAGTACTTACTGCTAAAGTGGACTATGAAGATACTTCCGTTGAAATTAAAAAAGATATTCGTGTGCTGGCCAATAGCGCCCCCGAAATTTATCGCTATAAAATTTTAAACACCTACCCCCATGATAAAAAAGCCTACACTCAGGGATTGGAATTTGTTGGAGATACCCTTTTTGAAAGTACGGGCAATCCCAGCAATGTATCGCGATCTGTACTGCGAAAATCAAATTTCCAAACCGGGGAGATCTACCAGGAAATCGAATTGGATAAAACAGTATTCGGTGAGGGCCTTACCCTCATAAACGGGAACGTGATACAACTTACCTGGCAAAGTGGTTTTGGCTATGTGTACCGGCAATCCGACCTGGAATTAAAAAATACCTTTAGCTATGGTAATAGCAAGGAAGGATGGGGCCTTTGCAATGATGGAGCCGTAATTTACAAAAGCGATGGCACCGAAAAAATCTGGCGTTTAGACCCGAAAACTCTCGCAGAACAGGGTTTCATTGAAACGGTTACCAACAAGTCCATCTTTAACAAGGCGAACGAACTGGAATATGTTGAGGGAAAGATCTATGCCAACGTTTGGCAAAAAGAGAGTATGATGATCATAGATCCCAATACCGGCGCCATAGAAGGGGTTATTAATTTTGGGGGACTAAAAGACGCTGTAGAACAGCATGAGGATTTAGATGTGCTCAATGGTGTTGCGTATCATCCGGAACGAAAAACACTTTTTGTAACCGGAAAAAACTGGGATAAACTTTTTGAAGTAAAAATTATCAAAAAATAGGTATGCCCGATTTTACCAGAATTCTCCGTGTATCCCAAAAAGATCTGGACGAGCTCAATCATGTAAATAACATCCGTTATCTGGAATGGGTGCAGGAAATCTCCAAAGCACATTGGCAAAAGGCAACTGAAGACGTTGAGGTGGGGGAATACCTCTGGGTGGTAAAGAAACATACAATAACGTATCATCAAAGCGCAGTCTTAAACGATGAAATTAAGATCAGTACCCGAGTTTTAGAATGGAGAGGCCCGGTTTCTACGCGATTTGTGGAGATCAAAAACAATAAATCGCAACAATTACTGGTTAGTGCTACAACGGAATGGTGCCTGTTGAAGGCTGAAACGTGGAAACCAGCCAGGGCTCCGGAACACATCAAGAAATTATTTCTTTAGCCACAAAATGAAAAGAATTGTTGTACGACTAAGTGTGGTGCTGTCCTTAGTACTTCTTTTTTTGGGTTCTTGCCGGGAAGATTTTGAATTTCGCTCTAGCTCAGGAAATCTAAGTTTTTCCAGGGACACTGTTTTTTTGGATACGGTTTTTACAACTATTGGTAGTAGCACCTATACACTTAAGGTGTACAATACAAGTAACGAGGATATTTTTATTCCGGAAGTTCGCCTGGCCAGTGGGATGGAAAGCAACTACCGTCTCAATGTGGACGGAGCAGCCGGTAAGATCTTTGAAAACATCCCGCTCCTGGCTAGAGATAGTCTTTTTGTATTTATTGAAACTACCTTTGACATCAGTATTGTAGACGAAACCGAATTCCTTTATACGGATACGCTTTTGTTCGGTGATCCCTCGAATAGTCAGGGGGTGGAATTGGTTACTTTGGTTCGGGATGCTATTTTTCTTTTTCCCAGGACACAACAAGATGGTAGTAGGGAAACGGTGGCACTAGGGCAGGATGAAGCGGGAAATACAATACGAATAGTAGGATTTGAAGTATCGGACGAAAACCTAAACTTCACTAATGAAAAGCCCTATGTTATTTATGGTTATGCCGTAGTTGGTGACGAAAAAACCCTTAGAATGGACCCGGGAACGCGTGTCCATTTCCACAATGATGCTGGAATTTTTGTCAGACCCGGGGGAAGATTGGAAATCAACGGCACGGGAAGTACTGACGAAGAAGCACTGGAAAATGAGGTTATTTTTGAAGGGGACCGGTTGGAACCCCGATTTTCTGATGTTCCCGGCCAATGGGGATCGGTATGGCTTGCTGGGGGGGGCAGTAACCACCAGATCCAAAACTTGACCATTAGAAACGCTACTGTCGGCCTTTTGATTGATGGAAATACCCCGCTTCAAGAGGTAACTGCCCGCCTTCGGAATACGCAGATCTACAACAGCTCAATTACAAACCTTTGGGCGCGAACAGCACAATTAGAAGTCAGTAACTCAGTATTCGGGAGTGCAGGAAGTGCCTCTGTGTTTTGCCAAGCCGGCGGCAACTACGATTTTAAGCACTGTACCATAGCCAACTATTGGACCAATGGTTTGCGCAATACAGCCGCACTGGTGCTGGACAACGCTATTAGCTCTTCAAGTGAAGACCTTTCGGTGAATACAGACCTGATCAACGCCGTATTCTCCAACTCAATACTTGACGGAAACCGGAATTTAGAACTGGCCTTATTGGATAATGGGCAAAATATGTTCAACTATCAATTTCGTAATTGTGCCATTACGTTTTTGGATACACAGGGTCTTTTTTCGGAGGACCCCTTATACAACTTTGACAATCCGATGTTCTTTCAGAATGCCTTCCTCAATCCTGATGTAGGGTTTGTAGCTCCTTTACAGCAGAATTACCGCCTTACCGCTACGTCTACCCTAATTGATCTGGGGGATCAAGACACTGCCTCCCTAATACCCCTGGATATCTTAGGCATTGACCGTACTCCAAATCCGGATTTAGGAGCTTATGAGTATCGCGAAGAGGAATAATTTTGCATTTTATAGAAAAACCCCAATTATTTTACGGGAAAAATGCAACTCCCTTTAAAATGGACTTACTACCTTGGAATCAGTATTTTAGGGATGGACTATTCGTATGTAATTATAAATACCGATACTTCGGTCAACCTGCAATTACAGCTAGTATTACAGGAATACGAGGATCTTTATTACACTGGTACTGCGAGCACTACTGATGAGGCGCTTAATCTTATTCTTAAAGTATTGCCCGATTTGATCATTGTTAATCTTGCAGATCAACCCGATCAAATGTTTGGGATGGTAGCGCAGTTACACCAGTACCTAGATCGGTGTCCCTTGCTTATCGCGGTATCTTCAACCAAAAACCTGGCGTATAATGCTATAAAAAGTGGTTTTTATGACTATTGGCTGTTACCAACCAGCGAATTCGACGTTAGAAAAACGGTTTTTAAGCTTAGAAAGCAGATGCCTAAGGAAAAATTACCCACCACACTCTGCCTTAAAACTTACAACGATTACCACTATCTGGATACCAATGAAATTTTATATCTGAAAGCAGATAATAATTCTACCGACTTTTTTATGCGAGACGGGAAACGTATAAGTGCCTATAAAACCTTGAAAACGTTTGAGGAGCTACTCCCTAACAATTTTATCCGTATCCATCAAAGCTATATCCTCAATACGCAATACGTTTCTAGAATCAACTTTGGAAAATCTACCTGTTCTTTACGAAATATTGACAATCAACTTCCTTTTTCCAAATCCTACAGAGACCGGATTGATGAACTTAAGACCCTGCTCTCCAAAAACGCAATACGCACCTTAAATTAACCGTTTACTCGCAACAATCATACATTCGCCCTGCAAATGCGGCACTTCACCCGCTACTTATTTGTTAAAATATCCTACAAGGGTTGGGCCTTTAATTTTCCGCTGAATTTAAGGTTAAACAAAACCCCTCGAAACTAAACGATTCCATTATGAAAAAAGTATTGTACATTTTTGCCCTAGCCCTATTTACATTTGGCCAATTCTCATGTGAAGCGGAAAGCACCGCCAGTGATGAGGAATTGTATATAGATTCACCCGATGATCATGAAGATCCCGAGGTAAAAAGAGACTAGTCAGATCAATATATCTATCAAAACCTCAAATGTTAACATTTGAGGTTTTTTTGTATCTTGGATGTAGGGAATAGGTTACATATATTTCCAAATAATAGCTATGAAGTGGGGCCTCTTTATTTTCTTAGCATGTACACTGCTGTGTCTCAGCTGCGATTCCCCTACCGAAAGTAGCAGCGCAATCAGCACTGTTAAAAATGACAGTATTTCGCTTTGGATCAGCTGGGCCCAAGACAGTGCAGCATTAGGCAAGGCCGATAAAACGGCTTTACTCAACAAAGCCTACAACAAAACGTTGCAGCTGCAACAAGGGTCCTACAAGACCCAAAAACTAGCAGATATTTCCTATGCCAACTTATTACTAAAAGACTCTATCAACTTCAAGAAAGCAAATGCGCTATTATTGAAAGAAGCTAAGTTGACCCAGGATCATTACGCGCATGGCATGGCGCATTGGGATCTGGCAGATTTTCATAAAAATAAACAGCAGGACAGTAGCTATTATCATTTTAGAGAAGCGTACCAACAATTTATCCTATCTGATCTGGAAGGAGAGAAACAAGACTATCCCGGCAGAATGCTTCTTGCAATGGCCGCCATTAAAGAAGACATCAAAGATTATGTGGGCGCTGAGAAGGAGGCCATAAAGGCCATTGAAATCTTCAAACAATACGACTCCGATGAGCGTTTATCAAAAGCGTATGATGTCCTCGCTACCATCCAGAGTGGTTTAAACAAATTTGATAAAGCCTTGGAATACTACGATCGTTCCGCATCTTACTTCGACGGTATACCAAAAGAGGATTGGTTTGAATTCAAAACTAGGAATCTGAACAATGTAGCTAGCACCTATCTAAGAAGCGGTGATTTTCAGAAAGCATTAGAAATGTTCCATTCTTTGGAAAACGTGGACAGCTTATTCGAAAAACGCCCCAAGCTTTACGCCAAAGCATTAACTAGCAAGGCCTACAGTGATTTTAAAAAAGGGGACAACAATTTTGAGAACCATCTTAGACAAATAGAATACTCTACCAGAATTTTAGACAGCTTGGGAGCTAACTATGAATCCGCCAGAAATTTCAAATATGCGGCTGAGGTATACGCTAAATCTGGCGATACAGTTAACGCCCTAGAAAGTGGCAAACAGGCTGTTAAAATTGCAAAAGAAACCGAAAACAACGATCGCCTTCTCACTTCTTTGGAATTGCTAACCACCTTAGATAAGCAAAACGCTGCAGCACACGCCAAGGCCTATTTTGATCTGAACGAAAAACTACAATTACAGGAACGGAACATACAAGACAAATTTGCCCGTATCCAGATGGAAACGGACGAGATCATCGAAGAAAAGGAATTCCTTGAGCGGCGTACGGCGTTGTTGGGTGGTATTGCCATGGGGCTACTGGTGTTAGGAGTTGGGATATTTACCATTATTTCACAACGGATCAGTAACCAACGGCTTAAATTCAAACAAAAACAACAGGAAAGCAACCAGGAGATCTATAATTTGATGTTGGCCCAGCATGGGAAATTGGAAGAGGGAAAGAAATCCGAACAAAAACGGGTTTCCGAAGAACTTCACGATGGAATCTTAGGGCAAATGCTAGGTATCCGCCTCGTATTGAGCGGGCTCAATGAGCGCACAGATGCCACCGCCATAGAACAGCGGGAAGAACTCATTGGCAAACTTCAGGAATTGGAGGAAGAGATAAGGACCATTTCCCATGAACTGAATGCCGCCGCCTATCAAAAGGTCCACAACTTTATTATTTCAGTAAAAGAACTGATCCAAAATGTGCAACGTTCTTCCGGTATTATCACCACATTTGATTATGAGGAAGATTTTGACTGGGACCGCCTCAAAGGCGATATTAAGATCAACACCTATCGCATTGTTCAGGAGTTGCTTCAAAACTGTGTGAAGCACGCCAACTGTAAAACCATTACCGTTTCTTTTACAAAAGATAAAAATGTATTACATTTAAATGTGGCGGATGATGGTGTGGGCTTTGAAAGCGCTAAAGGAAAACGAGGAATTGGCCTTAAAAATATCATTTCAAGAGTTAAAAAGCTCAATGCCACATTGGAATTTGATAGCGCCCCGGGTAAGGGTACAGTGGTAGGAATTACGATTCCTAATATAGATTTACATAAGGAAAATCCAAAAGTCAAGGATTTACGTACAACAATGCTAAAAGCATAATGGAACATCTTACGGAAAATAGCATGAAGACACTAAGAATACTGGCGGTAGATGACCACGAGATGACGATGTTGGGCTACAAATTCATCCTGGAGAGGATCGTTTTTGACGACCATAACATACTAGTAGATACCGCTACCTCTTATGAAATGGGGAAAGAAAAGATCGAAGAGTCTGTGCATTCTTTCAAATACGATATTATTTTTTTAGATGTACAGTTGTTCCCACCTAATGAGGAACAACCCCATAACGGAGAAGACTTAGGGGTCCTGGCGAGAGAATTGGTACCCGAGTCTAAGATTGTCTTCATGTCATCATTTAGCGATAACTACAGAATAAATAGTATCCTTCAATCCGTAGACCCTGATGGCTACATGGTTAAAACGGATATTGATCCAAAATCGTTGGAAGAGGCCGTAAAAACTGTGGTATACCAACCACCCTATTATTCGTCAAAAGCACTTGGCGCTATTCGCAAAAAAATGTCGAATGATATTACTTTAGATGAAAACGACAAAAAGATCTTATATCATCTGTCTATAGGGACCAAAACAAAAGATCTGGAAAAACACATCGATCTCTCCTCTTCTTCTATTGAGAATAGGAAACGGCATTTGAAATCCTTATTTGGTACGGAAAAGGAAAACGACCTTGCGCTTATCCTCGCAGCAAAGAATCGAGGATTTATATAAGTAGAAGGGGTTTTGATGCCTGATCCTACAATATACCCAAGGCAGTTTTACGCTCAATTATTCCTTTTTAACATAATTTTAACAATTTTTATTCCTAAAATCGGGTAAACCCCAAATCTTTTAAGGTTTTTCTTCACTCATCCCTTAAGTATTCATTCTAACTTCGAGTAACAGAATGTAAACCCTGTACTATGGCAAAGCCAAATAAAGTAAATCCTAGCTCTCGAGACTTCCCAATGGATTTCTGCAATATTATAGGGCTCGATGCTCTGAAAAAGACCTTGGAAAGGGATTTCTTCGCAGAGGTCTCCATAGATTATACCATTAGCGAAACTCAAATTGACTTGGTTATTCACCTGGATTGTAATTTTGGGTTAATTGCGAGTTTATTTCATTTAAATGGTCGTAATTGGGGCGGTTTTCGCCAATATTCGTCCGGTAAACCAAGGACTTCTACTTTTCAAACCGCTTTGTACGCCATAAATCAGGACAATAGCGCCTTCGTTGATATCAAGGAGTTTTCGCTGCATTTGGCAGATACCTCAATTGTGATTTCCAGAATTCCTAATCTCAGTATTCAGGATAATTTAGAGCCTATTCTGGTTAGCATAGGGGCTAACTTTGTGCATTTTACCCGGGGAATGAGCCGGATGCCCTACGAGATCTTTGTACCCATATTTGAGGAAATGCCCAGTTCTATTGTTCGAAATATAGAGTATCCAAAAGGGGCCATTCCCAGCTATACCAATTTCTGGGGTGTTTATTTTGACGACTGTGAAGAAGCCCAAGTTTACGATGTACAAAACAAGGCTATTATTGATCACAGTGACTTCTTCCTGCTCAACGAGTTACACTGAAGATAGCGTACTAATTTGCTGCTGATATTGAAATAGAGGCTTTGATTGCATCAGGCGATTAACTTCTTGTTTTACTAACTCAATTGTCGATTCCTTTTCAGGTTGGGTAATGATCTCATCAATGTGTCCCACAATGGTTTCCATATCTGCCTCAACTAAACCTCTCGTCGTTACTGCCGGAGTTCCAAATCGTATACCTGAAGTAATAAACGGCGACTTGTCATCAAAAGGCACCATATTTTTATTGGCGGTAATATCGGCCCTCTCAAGTACCTTTTCCGCTTCTTTCCCGGTGATATTTTTGTTTCTCAGGTCAATCAGCATCATGTGGTTATCTGTTCCCCCGGAAATAACCTGATATCCACGATCCATAAAAGCTTTAGCCATAGCTTTTGCATTTTTTTGCACCTGAACCATATAGTGTAGAAAATGGTCCTCTAGAGCTTCCCCAAAAGCTATCGCTTTAGCAGCGATAATGTGCTCCAGCGGCCCTCCCTGATTCCCGGGAAAAACAGCCAAATCCAGTAGCCCTGACATTTTTCTCAAATTGCCATTTTTAAGACGTATTCCAAAAGGATTTTCAAAGTTCTCCCCTAATAAAATAAGGCCGCCTCTTGGCCCTCGCAAGGTTTTGTGCGTAGTGGTCGTAACGATATGGCAATGGGGTATAGGGTCGTTTAAAATTCCTTTTGCAATCAATCCGGAGGGATGCGAAATGTCTGCAAGTAGCAATGCATTTACACTATCCGCTATTTCCCGAAACCGCTTAAAATTGATATCTCTGCTATATGCAGAGGCGCCTGCTATTATTAGTTTGGGCTGCTCTCGCAAGGCAATCTCTTGAATGCTGTCATAATCTAAAACCCCGGTTTCCTTGTCTACTCCGTAAAATACAGGACGATAGAGTTTACCCGAAAAGTTCACCGGTGAACCATGTGTAAGATGTCCGCCATGGGAAAGATCAAAACCAAGAATGGTATCTCCAGGTGAAAGGCAAGCTTGATATACAGCCGCGTTGGCTTGAGATCCGGAATGAGGCTGTACATTGGCATATGCAGCTCCAAAGAGTGCCTTTGCCCTGTCAATTGCCAACTGCTCTACCTGATCTACTATCTCACATCCCCCGTAATACCGTTTGCCTGGATAGCCTTCGGCATACTTATTGGTTAGTACGGAACCGGCAGCTTCCATCACCTGAGGGCTCGTAAAGTTTTCAGAAGCAATAAGCTCTATTCCTCGTTTCTGTCGTTCTTGTTCTTGATCAATCAGATCAAATACGCTCTTATCCCGTTTCATTTACAGATTTTAAAATCACATGTAAAAATACAAATTGAAAGATTGAAAAAATGAGGAAAAAAGAAGTGATTCCTATTATTTATCACCAGAAAATAAACAATTATAAGCTTACTGCCATCCGGCAACAACCCTGCATTTGATCCAACAAATACTACACTTTACACTTTTTCGTTTCTATACATGAAGATTTTGGCATGCCAATTGAATTCCAATAACAAACCATAATACAAAAGACCATGAAGAAATTATTACTTTTTGCAATTATACTTGCCGTAGTTGGCTGTGGAGGGGTAAAGAAAACTCAAAAGGCTTTAAACAGTGGTAATTACCAAATGGCTATGAACCGCGCCATCAAAAATTTAAGAGAAAATAAAACTCGAAAAGGGCATCAGGATTATGTACTGCTCCTTGAGGAAGCATTTGAAAAGCATTCTGAGAGAGAGGTGGAACGGATCAATTTCCTTGAAAAAGATGGCAACCCCGCCAACTTGATGGCAATCTATGAAGGCTATACCGCCTTAAAAAAGCTACAGGAGCAAATACGACCATTGCTCCCCTTACCCCATTATGCGGAAGATAGAAACGCACGGTTTAACTTCAGCAATTATGACAATGTTATTGTAGCTACCAAGAACGAACTCACCGCCTATTTGTATGATAATGCGTCAGGTTTACTGACTAATGCAAATACAAAAAACGATTACAGACGTGCTTATGATGAGTTCAAATATCTTGAGGAAATAAATCCAGGATATGGTGATACGGCAATTAAAATGGGCCAGGCCTACGAGAAAGGATTGGACTATGTAAAGGTGCAATTGAACAATGCCACAGAACAGGTTATTCCTAAACGACTTGAGAATGAGTTACTGGATTTTAATACCTACGGGCTAAATGATTTTTGGACACAATTTCATGCCAAGCCAATACAAAATGTGCGATATGATTTTGCGATGCAGTTAGATTTTAATCAAATCAACATTTCACCGGAAAGGGTTAACGAAAGACAAATTATAAAAGAAAAGGTGGTGCCTGACGGATTTGAGTATGTGTTGGATACTAATGGCAATGTCGCCAAAGATAGTTTGGGCAATGATATCAAAGTAGATCGATTCAAAACGGTAACTTGTAATTTCTACGAATTCACCCAACTAAAAACCGCCCAAATTGGAGCCAAGGTGAGCTTCACGGACTTACGAAACGGGCAGGTCATTAACTCCTATCCCTTGTCCAGTGAGTTTATTTTTGAACATATTTATGCCAACTTGGAAGGCGATAGGCGGGCACTGGATAATGACTTAGTAGCCTTGTTAGATCTGGCTGCGGTACCATTTCCAAGTAATGAGCAAATGATCTATGACGCCGGGGAGGATTTAAAAGCCCGACTCAAATCGGTGGTAAACCGGCATCATTTTAACTAATACTACACCATAATGCCCCGGAATTTTCGGGGCTTTTTTATATATGATCCGCAAGATTCACCTCGGTAATTGCGCCATGCGAGGTATGAAAAGCTGCTTCTCCGTTGGTTATTATCAACAGCTGAGGAGATTGATGCATCACTTGAAATTGATGCGCTACTGCATTAGAGACCTCCCTGTACCTGTGCAAATCTAAAAAGTAAAGATCCATCGTATCATTATCCAATTGGTAACTATCTGAAAACATACTCAGTACCATTCTACTTATGCCACAGGTGGTAGAGTGCTTAAAAATCACCTGGGGACGTTCAAAGGATTTCGCCACAATGGTCTCAAGTTGCTCCTGTTGTTCCAATGGAATCCACGGTAACACTGTTCCTTCTTTTTTAGTGAGGTTTGATTTTCCGCCAAACAAGTTTCCGAACACACCCATAGTACAAATTTAAAGGGTAGGTCGGATTGCAGCAAAAAACTTTACAACCTGACGAAATGTCCTTTGTTTTCAAGGTTTTAGCGTCATTTTGACGGGTACAGGAAGTTGGTAGGGTTGTTGTTCCCTGTTGAATTAAAAAAAGGAAATGAATTTCAACAATTTTACAATAAAATCACAAGAAGTCCTGCAACTGGCGCAACAATTGGCCCAGGAATATGGCCATCAGCAAATTGAAAATGAACACGTTTTCAAGGCCATTGCTGAAGTAGATCAAAACGTCTTGCCCTTTTTAATGAAGAAGCTGAACGTAGGAATCGGTATTATAAACCAGGTACTGGATAAAGAACTGGATAGTTTTTCAAAAGTGTCCGGAGGGGAGATCATGCTTTCCCGGGAAGCTGGAAAAACCTTAAATGACGCCAGCATCATCGCTAAAAAAATGGGAGACGAGTACGTTTCCATTGAGCATCTGTTGCTTGCCATTTTTAACTCCCGAAGCAAAATTTCCCAAATTCTAAAAGACAACGGAATAACAGAAAAGGAACTTAATGCAGCCATTGCGGAGTTGAGAAAGGGTAGCAAAGTTACCTCTCAAAGTGCCGAGGATAATTATAATGCCTTGGACAAATATGCCCGAAACCTCAATCTACTTGCTGATTCGGGAAAACTAGACCCTGTTATCGGAAGAGATGAGGAAATACGAAGGGTCTTACAGATATTGTCCAGAAGGACCAAAAACAATCCTATGTTGGTTGGCGAACCTGGTGTGGGTAAGACCGCAATTGCAGAGGGGCTGGCACACAGAATTGTACAAGGTGATGTTCCGGAAAACCTGAAGGAAAAAACGGTTTTTTCTCTGGATATGGGTGCGCTTATAGCCGGGGCAAAATATAAAGGAGAGTTTGAAGAACGTTTAAAAGCAGTTATAAAAGAGGTCACCTCCGCCGATGGGAACATTGTACTCTTTATTGACGAAATCCATACCCTGGTAGGAGCTGGCGGAGGACAGGGCGCTATGGATGCCGCCAACATCTTAAAACCTGCGCTGGCCAGAGGAGAGCTAAGGGCTATTGGAGCCACCACTCTGGATGAATATCAAAAATATTTTGAAAAGGATAAAGCGTTGGAACGCCGCTTTCAGAAGGTCCTTGTAGATGAGCCGGATACGGAAAGTGCTATTTCTATCTTGCGAGGCATCAAAGAAAAATACGAGGCGCACCATAAAGTGCGGATAAAAGATGAAGCCGTTATTTCTGCGGTAGAACTATCACAACGGTATATCACCAACCGTTTCTTACCAGACAAGGCCATAGACCTGATAGACGAGGCAGCCTCAAAACTGCGGATGGAAATAAACTCCAAACCGGAAGAACTGGATGTTTTGGACCGAAAAATAATGCAACTGGAAATTGAAATAGAGGCGATAAAACGAGAAAATGATGCGGTAAAACTCAAGACACTAAATTTGGAATTGGCCAATATTAAAGAGGAACGTAACGAAATATTTGCACAATGGGAAAGTGAAAAATCGGTAGTAGATAATATCCAAAAGACAAAACAGGATATTGAGAATTTTAAACTGGAAGCAGAGCGCGCCGAGCGAAATGGTGATTATGGCAGGGTTGCGGAACTGCGTTATGGCAAGATAAAGGAAGCGCAGGAAAATCTTGAACAACTACAAAGAGAATTACAGCAACAGCAACATTCGGGTACATTGATCAAAGAAGAAGTAACCAATGAGGATGTTGCAGAGGTGGTAGCAAAGTGGACCGGGATCCCCGTTACCAAAATGTTACAAAGCGAACGTGAAAAACTACTGAAATTAGAAAAGGTGCTTCATCAACGAGTAGTAGGTCAGGAAGAGGCTATTGAGGCGGTTTCGGATGCTATTCGCCGAAGTCGGACGGGACTCCAGGATGCTAAGAAACCTATTGGTTCCTTTATGTTCCTGGGAACTACAGGAGTAGGGAAAACGGAGCTTGCAAAAACCTTGGCAGCGTATCTGTTTGACGATGAAAATGCGCTAACACGAATTGATATGAGCGAGTATCAGGAAAGACATGCTGTGAGCAGACTGGTAGGCGCACCTCCGGGATATGTTGGCTATGACGAGGGCGGCCAATTAACCGAGGCGGTTAGACGAAGGCCTTATTCTGTGGTACTTCTGGATGAAATAGAAAAGGCACATCCTGACACTTTCAATATTTTACTTCAGGTATTGGATGAAGGAAGGCTAACTGACAATAAAGGAAGGATTGCAGATTTTAAAAATACCATCATTATTATGACGAGTAATATGGGGAGCCATATCATTCAGGAGAAGTTTGAAGACAGTAAGGACGTATTTAGTGCCTCTGAAGCTGCAAAGGTAGAAGTGCTCGCACTCTTGCGTCAATCCATACGCCCGGAGTTCCTCAACAGGATTGATGACATAATTATGTTTACCCCCTTGTCAATGGGCAACATCAATGAGATCGTTGGGCTTCAACTGGGACAACTTAAGAAGCTTTTAGATACCCAACAAATTACTTTGGATGCCACAGAGGAAGCCATTGCCTATTTGACGGCAAAAGGATATGACCCGCACTACGGGGCACGACCTATTAAACGGTTAATTCAAAAAGAGGTTTTGAACAGACTCTCTAAAGAATTATTAAAGGGTACTATAAAAAGTGATAGTGTAATTCTTTTGGATTCATTTGATGACGAGCTCGTGTTCAGAAATCAAAATGAATTGGTGAACGAATAATCTGACGTTATGTAACTGGAAAAGCCTCCATTGGAGGCTTTTTCCTATACCAACCAGTATTTTATCTATATTAGATAAAAAGTTTAGCTGTCATGTCGACCAAGGCGGAAAGAACCACTCAGTACATTATTGAAACCGTAGCACCCATTTTTAATAAGTTTGGATACGTAGGTACAAGCATGAGTCATCTTACTGAAGCCACCGGACTTACCAAGGGGGCCATTTATGGGAATTTCGAAAACAAGGAAGCTTTAGCCCTTGCTGCTTTTGAATACAACAGAATACAACTACTGGAGAAGTTTGATGAACTTCTTGGGATTCACGGTAGCGCTATTGATAAGATCACTTCACTTATCAATTTTTTTAGACAATACGATGTATTTACCCTCCCGTTAGGTGGTTGTCCTGTTCTGAATATTGGTGTTGACGCACAGCACAACAATCGCCTTCTGGCGGCGGCTTGCAAAGAAACGATCAGTATTCTGGAAGGAAAAATTGCTTTGGTACTGGAAAATGGTGTCAACGCCAGGGAAATTAAAATACCCGTTCCTCCACTGCAATTTGCCAAGCAACTTTACACGATGTTACAAGGTGCAGTAGCTATGGCAACCATGACACGGGATAGAAAATATCTTGTTAATACCACAGCTTACTTAAATCAATTGCTCCAAAAGGAAATAAAAGCATAGGCTAGTCTTTCTTCACCCTAAATATGCATTAGCCGGTTGGAATACTAGCCCTTAAAAACAAAAGTATCCTGGTGACCCGCTAAACGATTAGAAGCCGTCCTATATTTCAAATTGAAATTTAAATACTACTTTTAGCTTAGTTCAAAGAAAAACAATGGGTAACTTTTTGCTACAGGGCCTCCTTAAGCTTCAAAAAATCTTGGTACTTTTTCTTCTTCTGATAGGAATAGTAAGTTGTGAAAATGAAAACAAGACGAAAGATGAAGATAAGGAACCCATAGTCTCTACCTTTTATCTTATTCGACATGCTGAAAAAGATCGCACAGATAGTAATGATTTAGATCCGGAGTTAAATCAAAAAGGATTAGGTAGGGCAATTCGCTGGGCTGAGATTTTTGACAAGGTGGAGTTGGATGCTATATTTTCCACCGATTACGAAAGAACAACGATGACGGCTGCCCCTACTTCGGTCAAGAAAAATATTGATATTGAATTTTATAACTTCAGCGCATTGGATGTTGAAGCGTTTAAGAAAGAGAACCTGGGTCGTGAAGTATTAGTTGTAGGCCATAGTAATACTACGCCCACCCTTGCTAATCGGCTTCTTCAGGAGGAACAATACTCCAATATGGAGGACGATGATAACAGCACACTTTTTATTATCCGTTTTGTGGACGATCAAGCTACTGCAATTCAGTTAAAAATGGATTAGTTTGCCTTGGTAACTTGTATTTCTCGTAATTCTATTTTAGATAGCAGCTCCAATTGGTCGGCCATAAAAAGGCTATCGATCTTAAAAAAATCCACCGCTTTATCCCGCGGCTTATAATTGTTATAATCCACAAAACGAATCCCGCCTACATAACGTTCGTTATACGCTTCGCGAAAGCGCATCCCTCCACCGTCTACATGAAATTCATAGGCCAGATACTTTGGCGTAAAAGTGGTTTGATCGAACCAGTACAAATAGGTATCTTCAAAATCCTCTCCTCCATTGTTCTGATCGAAAGTGACTTTGACCTTATAGAAATTTTCCCCATTGATCGTGGACGTGCCTAAAAAGGTTTTATTCACAGCAGGATCATTTAGGCCAAAAGGAAGTCTTGCAAAATAGTGCACGGAATTGACAGAATTGGCATAGCGATTGGCTAGCGTATCGGGAAGATCGATTAAACTATCATTAAAAAACCGTCTAAAATCTTGATTTTCCAAAACATCTGTGATGGTCATCGAATCGGAAAAGGAAATGCGCTGTACTACCTTTTTACCATCAATAACCTCTGAAACATAGTTTCGGTTACGAAATGTAAATGCTACTTTTTGGGTCTTGTAGACCTGTCCACCACTGGCCTTAATAGCACTGTCCACTATTTGCTGTGCCGTTGGAGGTTGTTTCCTCGTTTCAACGCAAGCAAGCATCAGAAAAAAAAGACCCATTACAAAGAACTTATTCATAATTTATAGTTACGATACTACACGGTTAGCGGTTCAAATTCCATTTTTGGAATTACGATTACTTTTGCATCATGATGCAGAAGCGGATCAACATACAAAATAAACGTGCCAGATTTGATTACGAAATTCTGGACAAATATACGGCTGGAATTGTTTTGGCAGGAACAGAGATTAAATCGTTACGACTGGGTAAGGCTTCCTTGTCACAAAGTTTTTGTGAGTTCAATGATCGCAAAGAGTTGTTTGTTATCAACATGCAAATTGATGAATACAGCCATGGAGGCCACTATAACCATAAACCTAAAGCAGAACGAAAATTATTGCTTCAAAAAAGGGAATTGAAAAAGCTTCACAAAGAAGTGAATACTACCGGACTTACTATCGTCCCGTTGCAGCTATACATCAACGATAAAGGGCTTGCAAAACTAAATATTGCCCTGGCACGGGGAAAGAAGCAATACGACAAACGGGAAACTATCAAAGACCGGGATAATAAGCGGAATTTGGATAGAATTAAAAAGGACTTCAAATAAAACGGTAGGTTAATTTTAACAAAAGATAAACGCTATCCCATTCTATCCCTATTTATTATTGTTAAGACAATTACAACCGGGGTAAAACAATTGAAGCGAAATTATACACTTCTTCTTTTAGTTGGTCAATTTTTATGGGGCTATTCCCAGGTTGTCGGTACCGTTAAAAATGAATTGGGGGAACCACTGCCCTTTGTAAATATTTATTTCGAATCCTCAGCAACAGGGACAACTACAAACGAAAATGGGCAATTTAACCTAGAACTCGAGCGTACGGGAACCTATACCATAATATTCAAGTTTTTGGGCTATGAGACCCGAAAAGAAAGGATAAACGCAAGGGTACTTCCCTATGAACTAAACGTTGTTTTACAGGAACAAGCGCTCAACTTAGATGAAATCACCGTCAAAGCGGAAGAAAACCCGGCTAACAGGGTAATTCGCAATGCCATTGCAAACCGGGAGAAATACAAATCGGAATTGTCTTCTTTTACTGCAGATTTTTATTCCAAAGGGCTAATACGGATCAAGGACGCCCCGGAGCGGATTTTAGGACGGGATCTGGGGGATTTTGGTGGAGGGTTAGATTCTACCCGGTCAGGAATCATATATTTATCCGAAACCCTTTCAAAGATCTCTAAAAACAAGAATGCATTTAAAGAGCGTATTTTGGCTTCAAAAGTGAGCGGGGACGATAACGGGTTTAGCTTTAATAACGCCTCTGATGTCAACTTTTCGTTCTACAAAAACACGGTCACATTTGGCAATGAACTCATCTCACCCATTGCTGATAACGCCTTCTCCTACTACAGGTATCGCTTGGAAGGTACATTCTATGATGAAGAAAATCGATTAATTAATAAGGTACGCGTTATTCCACGAAGAAAGGATGATCGGGTGTTTTCGGGAGAGATATTTATTGTGGAAGACGTATGGGCTATTTATGCGGTAAATGTTAGTGTTACGGGAGAACAGACTCAAATTGTACCGGTAGATACGATTTATCTTAAGCAGGATTTTAACTATATCCCATCTCAAAAAACCTGGTTAAAGACATTGCAACGTATTGATTTCCAGTATAGCATTCTTGGATTTAAGGGGAACGGGCGGTTTACCGCCGGTTACAACAATTACAACCTAAATCCATCTTTCACCTCAAAAGCCTTCACCAATGAAGTGGTCGCTTTCGAAGAAAATGCAAATAAAAAGGATTCCGTTTTTTGGAACACTATTCGTCCTGTACCCTTAACCACAGAAGAAACATCGGATTATATAAGAAAAGACAGTCTGCAGGTCATTAGAAAATCCCAAAAATATCTGGATTCGGTAGATCGCAAAGGAAACCGATTCACCCTCGGTTCTCTCTTCTTTGGGTATACCTATAGCAATACCTTCAAAGACAAATATTACACCTTTACCTCCCCGGTGGCTAATATTTCCTTTAACACAGTACAAGGTTTTCGCGGTGCCCTAGAACTGAATTATCTTAAACGAGATGAAGAAAAAGGAACGCGATTTACTATCAATACCAAACTAGATTACGGATTGTCAGATAAGCGCTTGCGCCCAAGAGGATCAATTTCCTATCGTTTCAATAATTTCTCCCGACCTTTTTTAAGAATCAGCGGCGGAAATGAAGTCCTTCAATTCAACAACAACAATCCCATTTCACCCATAGGGAACACCATTGTCTCCCTCTTTTTTGAAAGTAACTTTGCGAAATTCTACGAGCGTAATTTTTCCGAGCTTTTTTACTCCCAAGAACTGATAAATGGCATTTATCTATTTGCTACACTGGGTTATGAAGAAAGAAAACCACTTTTCAATACTACTGATTACGTTTTTATCGATACTGAGGACACCTATACTTCAAACAACCCTCTCGACCCATCAGATTTTGAGAATGCGGCAATTACACGCCACGATATACTAAAGCTATCAGTAACAAGCAGGATTCGTTTCGGACAGAAATATCTGAGCTATCCCAACCGAAAGTTCAGTTATTCGGAAGATAGATATCCAACGCTTTTCCTTGGATATGAAAAAGGCTTCGCCGGAAGTGAATCAGATAATCGTTTCGACCAATTCAAGATTCGACTCTTACAAGACTTCCCAATAGCCGATAAAGGCAGATTTTATTATAACCTGAAAGCAGGAACTTTTTTGGATGCAGATACTATTTCATTTGTGGACTACCAGCACTTTAACGGAAATAGAACCCGTATTACGCGCGGAAACTATCTGAATACCTTTTTTCTATTGCCGTATTATGACCTCAGTACCAACCAAAGCTATTTTGAAGGACATTTGGAACATAATTTTCAAGGGTATATCATGGGGAAAATCCCATTGCTCAAGAAGTTAAAGTCTCACTTAATTTTAAGTGGGAAAACGCTTTCTACCAGTAATAACAGCCTCTACAGCGAATGGGGAGTCGCCTTGGGCAATCTGGGTTGGAAAAAATTCAGATTTTTTAGGGTTGGATTTGTTCAAAGCCATTTTGAAGGTGTCACCGAAAGTGGGATCAATTTCGGATTGCAGTTTTAATTTTTGTCTTCCAGTAAGGGCACAAATCTAAAATTTCCAAAGGTTTTTTTCTCAAATTCTTTCTCCGATCTCCGAGTGTATACCGTCATTACCTGATCCTCCACCCCTACGGGAATTACTAACCTGCCATTAACCTTCAATTGGGCGAGCAGCGCTTTAGGTGTTTCCGGGGCTCCGGCTGTTACAATAATGCCATCAAAAGGCGCTTCCTGGGGAAGTCCCTTATAGCCATCGCCAAAGATCCCTTTTTTGGGACGATACCCGGATTTGGAAAAGAACAACTGGGTTTTTTTAAAGAGTTCCTTTTGCCGCTCAATAGTGTATACTTTTGCTTTAAGCTGAAGTAAAATTGCAGTCTGATAGCCGCTTCCTGTACCGATCTCCAGAATTTTGTCGCCGGGATGCACTTCCAATAAAGCAGTCTGAAAAGCTACGGTGTACGGTTGTGAAATGGTTTGTCCTGCTCCTATGGGAAAGGGCTTATCCTGATAGGCATGCTCCTCAAAGCCACTGTCTAAAAACAAATGTCGGGGTACTGCCCGAATAGCATTCAGTATGTTGGGATCATTGATCCCCTTTGCCGCTATTGTTTCGGCTAATTTGTTTCGCAATCCTCTGTGTTTGGTGGTATCCCGCATGGAGTTGGTTTGGATTGCGAAGATACGTATCCCCTCAAAAAAAATCATTTCGTTTTTTTTAATCTCCCTATTTTTGAAAAAAACTACGCATGTTAAAAGTTGGTGTTCTCGGAGCAGGACATTTGGGTAAAATCCATCTTCGTCTTTTAAGTCAATCAGATAAATACGAATTGGTCGGTTTTTATGATCCTGATGAGATAAACGCAAAACAGGTGAGTCAGGAGTTGGGTTACCGCTACGTGGATAACCTCAATACATTAATTGACATGGTAGACGTAGTGGATATCGTTACCCCTACCCTTTCGCATTTTGATTGTGCCAAAAAGGCCATGGAAAAAGGAAAGCACGTTTTTGTTGAAAAACCAATAACGAATACTTTGCAAGAGGCAGAGGAACTCGTACAACTCTCAAGGGAATATGGGGTAAAGGGTCAGGTAGGTCATGTAGAGCGATTCAATCCGGCTTTTTTAGCGGTAAAACATAAAATTGAGCAGCCTATGTTTATAGAGACCCACCGCCTTGCAGAATTTAATCCCCGAGGTACGGATGTTCCCGTAGTGCTAGATCTGATGATCCATGATATTGATGCTATCCTAAGCGTAGTAAGTGCGGAAGTAAAACATATTAACGCAAGCGGAGTATCTGTGATCAGTAATTCTCCGGACATTGCGAACGCCCGTATAGAATTTGACAACGGCTGTGTAGCCAATCTTACCGCAAGTAGGATCTCTCTTAAAAACATGAGGAAATCCCGATTTTTTCAACGGGACGCTTATATTTCAGTGGATTTTCTGGAAAAGAAAGTGGAAGTAGTAAAAATGAAGGAGGCTCCGCAAAATCCTGGTGACTTCGATATGATTCTCCAAAATGCCGAAGGACAAAAAAAGCAGATTTATTTTGAGAATCCTGACGTGGAGACAAACAATGCCATCTTGGATGAATTGGAAACTTTTGCGCTGGCGATTCAAAATAACACTACTCCCGAAGTGACGCTGGAAGATGGCAAAAAGGCACTTCAAATTGCTTTGCAGATTATTGCTTCTTTTGAAAACTAGATATACATGAATACGATTGCTGTTATTGGAGCAGGTACCATGGGAAATGGAATTGCCCATGTATTTGCACAAAAAGAATACAAGGTACATTTGATTGACATTTCCGAAGATGCGCTTAAAAATGGGATAGCTAACATCAGTAGAAATTTGGATCGAATGGTGGCAAAATCAAGTATCACCAGTGCGTTAAAATCGGAAACGCTTGATCGAATTACTACCTTTACCCGTCTGCAAAATGGCGTGGAAGAGGCGGATCTCATCGTTGAAGCGGCTACGGAAAAACTGGAAATAAAACTCGATATTTTCAGAAATCTCGATAAGCTGAGTGCTGACCATACCATTTTGGCCACCAACACATCATCTATTTCCATTACGCAAATAGCGGCAGTCACACAAAAACCCGATAAGGTAATCGGAATGCATTTTATGAATCCTGTGCCTATAATGAAGCTGGTAGAGATCATACGCGGGTATAGTACCTCCGATACGGTTACCCAGACCATTATGGAGGTTTCCAAAAAGTTGGGTAAAGTACCTACTGAGGTAAACGATTATCCCGGGTTTGTTGCGAATCGTATTTTAATGCCCATGATCAATGAGGCTATTGAAACCTTACAACATGGGGTGGCCGGAGTACTGGAAATAGATACCGTTATGAAGTTGGGAATGGCGCATCCGATGGGACCATTGCAATTGGCGGATTTTATTGGGTTGGATGTCTGTTTATCAATACTCAACGTATTGTATGAAGGTTTTAAGAATCCCAAATACGCACCTAGTCCCCTACTGGTAAATATGGTAACTGCAGGTAAACTAGGGATTAAATCAGGGGAAGGATTTTATGATTATTCCGAGTCCAAAAAAGCAGAAAAGATCTCTCAACAATTTTCGGGATAATGGCAATAGTTAAACCATTCAGGGCTATTAGGCCTGCAAAGGACAAAGCGCCTTTTGTGTCTTCCCGATCATATGAAGAATATGATGCTAAAGAACTCAATTATCACCTGGAGTACAATCCGTTCTCTTTTTTGCATATTATAAATCCAGGTTTCAAGTTTCACAAATCAATAGCCGGAGAAGAACGATTTCATTTGGTGCGCAACCGTTACCTTGAGTTTTTAGAAGAAGGTACGTTTATAAAGGATGAGATGCCTTCTTTCTATCTTTATCAAATACAAAAACGTACGTTTTCTTGTCTGGGGCTCTTCTGTGCTTCAAGTGTGGAGGATTATCGTAATAACACCATCAAAAAGCATGAAAACACCTTGCATAAACGGGAAGTTTTATTTGCAAATTATTTGAAAACCGTAGGCTTTAATGCAGAACCCGTTTTAATTACCTATCCTGAGAACGAAATCATTACGAAGCTATTACACCAAGAAACCCAGGAGGAAGCTGAATATGACTTTACTACAACGGATAGAGTTAGACATACGCTGTGGAAAATTGACGATCCGAACACCCTGAAGCAGCTAACGGATGCCTTTGCTACTATTACATCGGTTTACATCGCGGACGGCCATCACAGAAGCGCTTCTTCCAATCTGCTAGCACAGGATCTGGAGGTAGCGAACAGCAACCACAATGGCGTAGAGCCCTATAATTATTTTTTGAGCTATTTTATACCCGAAAATGCAATTAGGATCTACGAGTTCAATAGGATGGTCAAAGATCTGAATGGATTAAGCAAGGAAGAATTCCTCATAAAGCTGGATACGTATTTCAGAATTGAAAAAAAAGATGACGGCATTTACAAGCCTTCAAAAAAGCACCATTTCAGTATGTACCTGGACGGGGAATTCTATTCCCTATATCTTCGAAAAACGGTTTATGAATTTAAGGATGCCTTGAGTAAGTTAGACACGCAAATACTCTACAAGACCATTTTGGAGCCCATTCTTGGCATACGCAATCTCAGGGATGACAAACGTATAGCGTATGGTTATGGCAAGTATAACCTTATTAAAATGAAGGACGCCATAGATCAGGGTCATTTTAAAGTAGGGTTTGGCCTTGTTCCCATAACTATTGAAGAAATAAAGACAATTGCTGATGCTGATCTGGTAATGCCCCCTAAAAGCACCTATATTGAACCCAAGCTGCGTAGTGCACTAACAATTTATGAGATTTAACGAACAAATGAACGCAGGGATTACAGAAAGACTAGTAAAGATCAGGAAGACCCTACCGGAAGGCGTTGCGCTTGTTGCGGTTTCCAAAACGAAGTCCGAAACCGAAATTCTAGAGGCTTACCGTACAGGGCAGCGTATTTTTGGCGAGAATAAAATCCAGGAGATGTCCAAAAAACAGCAGACCCTTCCTAAGGATATTGAATGGCATATGATTGGCCATGTACAGCGCAATAAAGTGAAGTATATGGCGCCCTACGTGGCTTTGATCCATGGTGTGGATAGTTTGAAACTTCTTCGGGAAATTGACAAACAGGCGAAAAAAAACGAGCGTACAATTCCCTGCCTTTTTCAAGTTCATATCGCCACCGAGAGTACTAAGTTTGGATTTAACGAGGAAGAATTAACAGACCTTGTCCAATCGCAAACCTTAGAAGAGCTTCAAAACGTACAGATACTCGGACTTATGGGGATGGCTACCTTTACTGAAAATACCGCTCAGATCCGTAAAGAGTTTCAACTATTGAAATCTATTTTTGACCGCTTGCAGCCCCAACTATCGCAAATGCGCATACTTTCTATGGGTATGAGTGGGGATTATCCCGTAGCGCTTGAGGAGGGCAGCAATATGGTGCGAATTGGAAGTAGTATCTTTGGGGCACGAAATTATAGTCAATAAGAATTGCATGTATGCCATTCTAGATATAGAGAGTACAGGAGGTAAATACAATGAAGAGGGAATTATGGAGATTGCAATTTACCGGTTTGACGGTCATGATGTAGTGGATAAGTTTATAAGCCTCGTTAACCCGGAACGTGAAATACAGCCTTTCGTTACAAAGCTTACCGGGATTAACAACACTATGTTGCGCTCTGCACCAAAATTTCACGAAGTTGCCAAACGTATCATCGAAATTAGTAAGGATGCAGTGCTTGTTGCACATAATGCCCAGTTTGATTACCGAATTCTCCGTACTGAATTCAGAAGGTTAGGTTACGACTACCAACGAAAGACCCTCTGTACCGTAGATCTATCCAAGAAATTGCTTCCCAATGCCGAATCCCACAGCCTCGGGAAACTGGTTCGATCCTTGGGTATTCCGGTAAGTGACCGGCACCGGGCAAATGGTGATGCAATGGCTACGCTAAAACTGTTTAAGTTACTATTGACAAAAGATTTGGAGAAGACCATTGTTAAAGCGATCACACGGGCGGAGAGCTTAGGACAATTGACAGAACGACAACTGGACATCGTTGAGTCCCTTCCTTCCGAAACAGGGATTTACTACATGCATGACAAGGATGGTGAAATCCTTTTTCTTGGCGCTACAAAAAATATAAAAAAGCGGGTGAACCAGCATTTTACCAATGTGGGATCAGTAGCACGGCAACTTCAGAAAGGAACCAAAAAAGTTTCTTTTGAACGTACCGGGAGTGAATTGACCGCTATCCTGAAGTCCGAGCTCGAAATAGAGAAGAATAGGCCATTATTAAATGCACCCAAGAAAAAAAAGGGATATAGTCATGGCGTCTTTGCCTCTTTTGACGCTACCGGATTTTTGCAGCTTAGCGCGGAAAAAGCAAATGGACAGCCTAAACGATTAAGTAGTTTTACCTCTCAAAAAGAGTCGAACCGTTTTTTAAACAAAATCGTTCTTGAATATCAGTTGGACGAACTAACTTCCCCTGAAATCCATAACGAAAAAGTTATGGGAATTTTAAATCGATACAGTACCCATAACAGAACAATTGCTTTGATAGATCGGGGTCGGGAGTTGGGTGAGCACAGTGTTTTTTTAATCAAAAAAGGTATATTCAAAGGACTGGGCTATGCCGATCTAAATCACCAAATCAATAATATTCATATCTTGGAAGCTATTATTACTCCTTTTGATAACGGAATAAATAGCATACATATCATAGAAGCCTACTTGA
Source organism: Bacteroidota bacterium (assembly GCA_038750505.1). Taxonomy (GTDB): domain Bacteria; phylum Bacteroidota; class Bacteroidia; order Flavobacteriales; family Flavobacteriaceae; genus Croceivirga. The sequence goes on from JBCDHD010000010.1 coordinate 96,115, forward strand.
GAAAAAGTAGGATTCAGATCGTAGAACTTGAATCTTAGGTAAGGTTTGGCCTTAGGTATACAAAATAAAAGCTGGAGGGCGCGACTTCATGAGATCATTTATGGGACACATACACGTGCAGGTAGATGGTTCGATCTCATTTTGCTTGTGGTTATTGTTTACAGCGTGGTTGTGGTTATGCTGGAGAGTGTACCTCGATTTGATGTAAAATACCACCGTTTTTTCGATATTTCGGAATGGGTGGTTACCATCTTATTTACCTTGGAATACATATTACGCCTGATCTGTATTAAAAGACCCACCAAGTATGTTTTTAGCTTTTTTGGAATAGTAGATCTATTGTCCACAATTCCTAAATATCTCTCCTTCTTTTTTGTAGGAACCCAGTATTTTACGGCATTTCGGGCCCTGCGATTGTTACGTATATTCCGTATTTTGAAATTAGTGCGTTATACGGGTGCTTCCAACAGTTTAATACGGGCCTTAAAGGCAAGCAGGACTAAAATTTCAATTTTTATCTTTTTTGTTTTGATCGTATCTGTTTTGCTGGGTACCGTTATGTATTTGGTTGAAGGTCCGGAACACGGTTTCAACAGTATTCCACATAGTGTTTATTGGACCATCGTGACACTCACTACAGTAGGCTACGGTGACATTTCTCCGGAGACGGGACTTGGACAATTCCTGGCCACATTTATTATGATCATCGGATATGGGATTATCGCGGTACCCACAGGAATAGTTTCCGCCGAATACGCCTCCGCCAAGGAGCGAATAAATGATGACAAGGGACGCTGTTGTCCAAATTGTGCTACGGAAGTATTACGTGAAGATGCGGTCTACTGCAGGCGCTGTGGAGAAAAATTGGACAATACTATCCAATGAGCAACTACCTTATTGTTATTGTTGGCCCAACCGCAATTGGAAAGACGCAATTGGCTATTGCCCTGGCTAAATACTTTAATACCGAGATCATCTCTTCTGACTCCCGACAGTTTTATAAAGAAATGTCTATCGGTACTGCGGTGCCAAACCAAGAGGAATTACAAGCCGTAAAACATCACTGTATACAACATTTGAGCATTTTTGATCCCTATTCTGTAGCCCAATTCGAAAAGGAATGCCTGGAACTACTTGCGCAATTATTTGTTGAAAAGGATATCGCTGTACTTGTGGGTGGAAGTGGACTTTACACAGATGCAGTACTTTATGGTTTGGATCATTTTCCCGAGGTTCCCAATGAGATCAGACGCGAGCTCAATTCCATTTTTACAACACAAGGCATTACGGCATTACAACAAAAACTTGAACAGATAGATCCTGCATACTACCAACGGGTAGATATTCAAAACCCCCATAGACTTATTCGTGCCTTGGAGGTTTCCATAGCCTCAGGAAAACCCTACTCCTCTTTTTTGGGAAAAAAGCCCGCACAACGGAGGTTCGTCCCACTATTAATTGGACTACACGGAGAACGCGAAAAAATCTACGAACGTATAAACCACCGTGTTGAAGTAATGGTACAGCGGGGGCTTTTGGAAGAAGCTAAAAGACTCTACCCACACAGCCACCTAAATGCCCTGCAAACCGTTGGTTACAGGGAACTATTTGCTTATTTTGAAGGCAAGGTCACCCTGGAAGAGGCGATTTCGGAGATCAAAAAGAATACCCGGAGATTTGCCAAGCGGCAACTTACATGGTACAGGAAAAATAAATCCGTGATTTGGTTAGATTATGATCTACCCCTTCAACAATCGATTGAATATGTGCATAAGGAACTAAAAGCAGCCGTAAATGCAAAAAAATAAACTAATTGTTGTTATGGGTGTTTCGGGAGCGGGAAAGTCCACTATTGGCCGACTGTTAGCGCAGCACCTGGCACTACCTTTTTTTGATGCCGATGATTTTCACTCAAAAGAGAACAAAGCAAAAATGGCTGCTGGTACTCCGTTAAATGACGATGATCGCTATTCCTGGTTGATCCGTTTGAACGAGATGCTTGTTGAACACCAAAAATCCGGGGTGGTGCTTGCCTGTTCTGCACTTAAGAACAGTTATCGAAAGCAAATGCAGCAAGGGGTGGCACAAGACCTTGAAATCGTATTTTTAACCGGAACCTTTAAGCTACTACAAGAGCGGTTGCAGCAACGAAAAAATCACTATATGCCGGCCAGCTTATTACAATCGCAGTTAGCAACCCTGGAGATCCCTGAAGATGCGATAACCATAGATATCACTGATTCACCTGAACAAATTCTCCAAAAAATTATACACCAATTATAACCAGGGGAATACTTCCGCTCGTGGTGTAATTGTAGTTAATTTAGGGATGTGATCGTTTACATTTTCGCGTCAAAAACCCGCTTCCCTATGGGAAAGCGGGTTATCACTATTTTAGGATACTACCCTTATATGGTTTCGCCTTCGGTCTTAACAACCAATCGGAAACCCTCTCCATGAATATTCAATATTTCAACCAAGTCATCTCGCTTCAGGTATTTTCGCAATTTGGCGATATAGACATCCATGCTCCTTGAGGTAAAATAATTATCGTCCCTCCATATTTTAGTTAAGGCTAACTCTCTGGGCATTAAGTCATTTTCGTGAAGTGCCAACAGTCGTAACAATTCATTTTCCTTTGGAGAAAGCTTTATGGGTTCCTCGTCCTTGTATTTCAAGAATCTAAGCTTGGAATTCAAATGAAAATTACCAACCTGAAACTCAAACTGCTTACTATCTGCCAAGGAGTTAGATACCTTTCTTTGAAGAATTGCTTTTAATTTCATTAGCAACACCTCGGAATCGAAAGGTTTATTAAGATAATCGTCTGCACCCGCCTTATATCCCTTTAATACATCTTCCTTCATGGTCTTAGCGGTAAGGAAAATGATAGGAACGTTCTCATTTTTCTCCCGAATCTCCTTCGCGAGGGTAAATCCATCCTTGTAGGGCATCATTACATCCAAAATGCACACATCAAAATTGTCTTTTTTGAACTTTTCAAATCCCTCCATACCATTTTTGGCCAACACAACATCAAAGTCATTCATTTGGAGATAGTCCTTAAGTACTATCCCAAAATTGGGATCATCTTCTACTAACAATATCTTTTTATTCTCTGTTTCCATACGAGTTAAATTAAGGGTAGTTTTAAGTAGAAAGTACTTCCTTTTCCTTTTTCACTTTCCACATAAACTTCTCCCTGATGGTCATCAATTATCTTTTTCACATAGGCTAATCCTAACCCATGACCTTTTACATTATGTATATTACCGGTATGTTCCCGATAAAACTTTTCAAATATTCTTTTTTGGACCGCTTTGCTCATTCCAGCACCCTGATCCTGAATTTTAATAACGACATGATTTTTCACTACCTCGGTATGTACATCTATTTTCGGAGATTCCGGAGAATATTTTACCGCATTGTCCAACATATTAACAACAACATTGGTAAAGTGCATATCATTCGCTAAAACCTCTGACTGTTCAGCTTCCAAGTGCATGTTTACGTAGCCTCCTCTATCCTGAACAATCAAGGCGATATGGGCAACCGCATCTGTTATAATGTCGTGAACATCTACCCTGTCCTTACTGATGTCCAATTGATTCTTCTCGAGCTTGGAAATGCGTAACACGTTTTCCACCTGAGCGTGCATCCGTTTGTTCTCATCCCGGATCATTCCAAGGTACCGCTGTACCTTTTCCTGATCTCCCATAGATTTGGGATTTCGAATAGCTTCTACTGCTAGATTTATTGTTGCAATGGGTGTTTTGAACTCATGCGTCATATTATTTATGAAATCCGACTTGATCTCTGATATTTGCTTTTGCTGAATAAGCTGGTAAATAGCACTGGAGTACGCCACTACAATAACCAAAGTAAACAGCAAAGACAGCACAGCCATCGTCATGATACTACTCAAGACGAATTTCTTTTTTTCGGGAAAGGTTAGCAATAAGGAAAAGTTGGTTTGTCCTTCACTGTCCCTGAAAATTGGCGTTTTGTAGATGGTCCCTTTGTGAAATTTGAACTTTTTAGATTTTACTTTAGTAGGATATCCCTTGCTATACACCCCATATTCATAATCGATATCAATACCTTTATCTTCCAATTCCCTGTTCAGTAACAATTCCAATTCTTGGCGAGATACGCGTTTATGAATGGGTACCGTATTGGCCGCTTCCATGAAAACATCTTCATACGCCGCCTTTTCAATAGAAGATAATCCGCCAATCTTTTCTACTTTCTGTAAGGGTGTGAGGGCATACCGTTTCCCATCCAAACCAAAATCTTCTTTATAGATCGCGGTAGTGCGCCTGCTGGTAAAATTTCGAATGGTAGTTGAATCATCAAATACGTTGTCAAAGAACATGGAGGATATATCATAGTTTTCTTCCAAAATACCATGGGAATAAAACTTGATCTCATCCGAATTCAAATCCCGATCTACAAATAAGATATTTTTTAAATGTGCAGACTGGGGCCTCTCCACGCTATCCACCAGTTGCGCCAGGCGGTCCATATAGTCCTTTTGTTCCCGACTTTCAACCCTTTCCGCAACATTGTCTAAAACACCTTCTACAGTATTTGAAAATTGCTCTTGCTTGTCCTCTACCGATTTCCGTATCCAATACACTTGAACAGAAATGATACCGACGAGCGAGAGGCTCATCAAAATGACCAGAAGAACAAAACGTCTCTTGTTCATTTATGTAAAATTAGAAATTTAACATTCAGCGACTTTGCCGTTTAACCAATCCTTAACAAAAATGTTAAAATCTTAGTTTTGCTGGCCTTGTTCCATGAATTGATGGTGAATTTCAGTCACTTTCGCTTCGGTGGTATTCAAGTCCAGATTTTGAATAACAATATCCGCCTCTTTTATTTTTTCTGTATCCGGAAGTTGATTGGCCATACGTGCGCGTACCTGCTGTTTACTTACCTTATCACGTTCAATAACACGTTGGATCCTGGTTTCTTCAGGCGCTGTAACTAAAACGATACGATCAAAGTTACCTTGCATTTTATTTTCAAAGATCAGGGCCGTCTCCTGGATGACATATGGAAATTCCTGCTGCTCAACCCATTTCCAAAAGTGTTCCCGCACTGCAGGATGCACTATAGCGTTTAGGGTTTTAAGGCGATCTCTGTTGCCAAACACCTCATCGGCAATCACCGTTTTGTTTAACTTTTGCCCAGAATACGCTTTGTTGCCAAATTGACTGATAATGGCCTGTCGTACTTCTTCTGAACCTTCCATTATCTTTTTTGCCTCAACATCGGAATCGTATACTGGAACGCCATGTTTTCGGAACAGATGCGCCACGGTACTTTTTCCACTTCCAATACCTCCCGTAAGTCCGACGATCATAGTTTTTCCAACACAAATTCGACATCTTCCCGTAATAACCGTACCGCGAAAACCCCTTCCGGTTGCCCTCCCAACTCCAAATAAAGTCGTTTCCCACCTAATTCTGTATGGGATGTATAATCCGCAACTACGTTGAAATCCGAAGGATTCAGTATGCTTAAACGTTCGATGCCCGCCTTACACACTAATTTTATTTGATTCGGAAAAAAACGCAGTCGGTATCCGGCAGGTGTGTTTACCGCTTTTACAGTGACAAGGAATTCTTTCTCGGAAAATCGTTCTACCCTCCCGTTCACCTGGACCCTATCAATCCCCATAAACACATTGTCCAAAGAATCCGGAATGCTAAGCGAAACCTTTCTGGTAAAATCCTTGGAAATACCCTCTAACTGCAAAAGCTCCGTTGTGAGGTATCGTATTTTTGCCAGGCTCTCCTTCGCTCCCTTAATAGACACACTATCCGGAACTACCGTTATCTCATCAATCAACATATGATTTTGGACCAGATTGATCGCAATTTCCGGTTTAACCCATACTTTTTTGCTTCCTACCTCATACAAGTCAATAAAATAAATAGGTTCTACCAGTTCTAGCAAGGTGACACGATTGGGCAATTGGGGCTCTATGGTATTCTTTAAGGTGTTGGCGGTTAAAAAATACCCCTCCTCCTCCTGTAAAACATGCTCCAAATTAACTCTTATGGTTTTGCTATTCAGCGAATAGCCTAAAAATTGAAATCCGGTCGCCCGTACCTTAGCCGAAATAGCTGTTTCGGCCTCAGGATTGAGCAATAAGGTATCCGGGAGATTATAATACTCCAGATCAAAACTCGCACGGGATTCGTAGGTTTCCGAAAACTTACTTACCGCCCACGCCAGAAAAGAACAGATCAAAAAAAGGAGAAACACCTTCACCTTTCTTTGATTGATATCCTTAAAAAGGGTTTTAATTGTACTCACTTCTCTTAAAAAACAATTGAGGAAATAGCACCTCGGCATCTAGTTTACTAAAATTAACCAACACGGTAGACTTAAGAAAACCATATCCATAACTAAAGAACTGGATTAGTACGGTAAATATTGCTAAGCCCCCAATGACGAGGCTCTTATTTCTCCATAGTACCTCCACAAAAATTGCTAAGAAGTAGAGCAGATAACCTACCAGGGGAATCCATATACCCAAACTGGCAAACAGCACTGCCACTACCAACAAGAGGCTAAAAATACTTGGGAACCAATAGGTGATTTTAGCCGTTTCGGGATGCCACAAATTGAGAATGGGTCGCACCATCCCAAACTTAAGCATTTGAGTGCTAAACTTCTTCCAGTCAATTCTTCGTTTATGATACACCTTAGCCTCAGAAAAGAATCGGGTTTCATAACCTGCTTTCCAAATCCGGAAGGTCAGATCCGGGTCTTCACCCGGGTGGATGTTGCCAAAACCTCCAGTACGTTCAAAAGCTGTTTTTGAAATTCCCATGTTAAAACTTCGCGGCTGAAATTTTCCAACCGCTCGTTTCTTTCCCCTGATCCCTCCAGTGGTCAAAAAAGAGGTCATTGCATAATCAATCGCCTTTTGTACCGGAGTAAATGAGCTATGCGCAGTATCCGGTCCGCCGAAACAATGCACAAATTGGTCCCTGAGTTCCCTATGCACTTCGGCTAAATACGTTGACGGTAAAATGCAATCGGAATCCAACAAAATATAATAGTTCCCCTTCGCTTTTTTCATGCCAAAATTCCTGGAATCCCCCGGACCGGTATTGGGTTTTTGATAATACGCTATCTGTAGGGTATCCTTAAAGTTTGAAACGATATCCTTTGCCGGTACTGTTGAACCATCCTCTACAAGCACAATTTCAAAATCTTCCGGGTACGCCAGGTGCACCATACTTTCCAGAAGCTCCTTAACTTCTTCAGGGCGATTATACACCGGAACAATAATTGAAAAATAGATGCTGTTCGCCATCTTTAGAAATAGGAAAGCCACTCTTGATAGATGGCCTGTTTAGATCGTTCCCAAGCGTTAAGGGTTAAATGCTTCTATTACTTCCTGGCTAACACCGGTATTGGAAAAACCCCCATCGTGAAACAAATTCTGCATGGTAACCTTACGAGTAAGATCCGAGAAAAGGGTTACCGTATAATCCGCACATTCCATAGCCGTTGCATTTCCTAGCGGTGACATTTTTTCGGCATAGCTTATAAATCCATCAAAACCTTTCACCCCTTGCCCCGCAGTGGTGGGTGTTGGGGATTGGGATATGGTATTTACCCGAACTTTCTTTTCCTTTCCAAAGAAGTAACCAAAACTCCTGGCTACGGATTCCAGATACGCTTTATTATCTGCCATATCGTTGTAATCCGGAAATGTACGTTGGGCTGCCATATATGTAAGTGCTACAATGCTGCCCCAATCATTCATGGCACCTGCTTTATATAGGGTTTGCAGTACTTTGTGAAAAGAGAGCGCTGAGACATCCCATCCTTTTGTTGTGAAATCGTATTTTTCATCCGTGTAATGCCTACCCTTCCGAACGTTAATAGACATTCCGATAGAGTGCAATACAAAATCCAGCTTCCCGCCCAAGATTTCCATAGCCGAGCTAACCAGATGTTGCAGCTCTTCTTCATTGGTTGCATCCGCAGGAATAATTTCGGCACCGGTTTTTTCCGCCAATTGTTTTATTTGCCCCATACGCATTGCAATGGGGGCATTGGTCAAAACAAATTGACCTCCTTCTTCAAAAACCCGTTCTGCGGTCTTCCAGGCAATTGAGTTTTCATCAAGTGCACCAAATATGATTCCTTTTTTTCCTTTTAATAAGTTGTAGCTCATGGTGAAAAATTGTTGTCGGTTTTGCGCGGTAAATATAGTCAATTCAAAAATCGAATGCGTAGAAGACCCCACTCGGAAAGAAAGCCACTTCTTACTATTTTAGCATTACTGGTAGCATACTTGCTTCTGGAAGGGGACTAATGCTATCAACCTTGAGCCAACAAGGTTCTGGCGTGATTTTCCGCAGATTCCGAATAGGACTTACCACCTAGCATTTCTGCCAGCTCTTCAATGCGCTCGGATGTTGATAGTAATTTCATTCGCGTACTGGTACTGCGATGATCCTCTTCCTTAAATACCTTAAACTGTTGCTTTCCCTTGGAGGCTACCTGCGGAAGATGCGTAATAGAAAATACTTGCATATGGTGTCCCATTTCTTTCATAATAGCTCCCATGGTATTTGATATTTCCCCGGATACCCCGGTATCAATTTCATCAAACATCAGTGTTGGAAGTTGTTCGTATTTAGCTAAAATGGCCTTAATTGCCAACATAATTCTAGATAGTTCACCTCCCGAAGCTACTTTTTTTAACTCTCCGTACTGAGACCCTTTGTTCGCGGAGAAGAGAAAACTCAAAACATCTTTCCCATTGGCATTAAAATCCTGAGACGGTAAGATCTCAATTTGAAATTCGGCAGAAGGCATCCCCAAAGCACTCAATTTTTCTTCAAGGGTATCCTTAAGTCTGGGGATACTTCTGTTTCTGTTTTCTGTAATATCAGCGCAAATAGTATCTAGTTGTTCTTTTTGTGCCGAGACTGCACGCTGTTTTTGCTGAATTTCTTCATCAATATTTAAAGAGATTTGCACCTTTTCTCCCAAGGTTTCTTTAATCTCGATTAAGTCTTTTATTTCCGTAACCTGATGCTTTTTTAACAAGTTATGCAATACCGCTAACTGCGTGTCTACTTCCAACAGTCTTTCCGGGTCGGGCTCTACGGTTTCTTGTAAGTCTTGAAATTCGCTGGTAATATCATCTAATTCTATCGTTGCCGCTTCTATTCTACGATTTAGGTCTTGGTATTTTTCTCCGAACACAGCAAGTTTCTGCGTCGCCTGGCGAAGTGCGGTAAGCCCCTCCAATATCCCCATTTGTTCCGTGTGGAGTAGCTGATAGGCTTGTGCCAACAATTCCAACAGGGTTTCAACATTGTTAAGTTGTTCGTGCTCTGTTTCCAAAGTTTCCAGAATACCTTCTTTTAAAGGGGCTTTTTCCAATTCGTCTAACAAAAACGAGTTGTAATCCAACTCTTTCACTGTTTCCCTCTTAAGCTCTGACAATTCCTGCAATTCCCTTTCCAGATCCCGGAAAAGCGCAAGATTTTTACGGTATTCTACTACTAACTCCCTGTTCCCTGCCAGAGCATCTACCACCTTAAACTGAAATGCATTTTCAGTTAGTTGCAAGGTCTGATGTTGCGAGTGAACATCTATTAATGCATTTCCCAAAGCGGAAAGGATTTCCAGATTTGCGGGGGTGTCATTTACAAAAGCACGGGACTTGCCACTTGGTAAAATTTCCCTTCGCAAAATGGTGAGCTTTTCATAATCCAAATCTCGGGTCTTGAAAAACGATTCCAGCGCATATTCGGAAATAGCGAACTCAGCTTCAATAGTACATTTCCGGTCTTTATCTTTTAGCAATGAAAGATCAGCCCGCTTTCCCAATACCAAAGAAAGAGCGCCTAACAATATGGACTTTCCGGCCCCTGTTTCCCCGGTAATAGTAGTAAAACCATCTTCGAAACTAACATTAAGGTCATCAATGAGGGCGTAATTCTTTATAGAAAGTGAAACAAGCAATGCAGATTTGTTTGGAATGGTAAAGATAACCAACCCTTGCATTTATTTAATACGTAATCGCATTCCAGGTGCTGGAATAGAACGGGGCTACCTTGTTCAGGCTTTCTTTGAGGGTTACAATGTCTACTTTAGGGCCATCGGAAAAGACACTTTGAATTTCCTCGGCCTTAGCGTCAAAAAAAGTTTGAATCAAAAAAGCATTGGGCCGACGCTTGATCAAGGTCTCAAATAATCTCAGGCTTCCTGCAATGACCTGTTTACCCGTGCTGTTGTTATCAGCAAGGACATCCATACCCTTTCTGTGATAGTTGTACATCGCCATCCGGTATTCCCGAAATGTATTGGAAAGTAAATTATCTATTAGCTCGAAACGCGTGCGCTCCCCGGTCTCTTGCGCCCAACCACCAAAATTTGTTCCTTGGGCCTGAGTAACAATGTTCTGTGCCAGACGATAGTATTCATCACCGCTTTGCAAGGAAAAAGTGTCTGCGTCCAATCCTAAAATGATGTAGACATAGTACGAAATTACGCCTACCAAATTAGAATCAAAGGAATTTGGGTTGTATACCAAAGGTTCAAACTCCTGATATTGAAAGTCAACGTCGTTGTCCTTGTAATTAAAAACCGGCGTTTCATACGAGGTATTGTATACCGGTCGGGAGGATTGGATCTGCAAGGTTGCCTCAAAACGATCCGATTCATAGGCCGTTACCGTGATGAACATTCGGGCGCTGATCCGTTCGTTTTCGGAAAAGGTGCGATCCGTCCATTTATTCTTGTTTACAAAATCATTTAAAGACCGCTCTAACGTCCTGAATATCTGTTGATTGGTTTGCCCAACTTGATCGGAGTTGACTGTAACCGTACAATCCAGTTCTTGTGCTAATACACCAAAAGCAGAACAAAAAACAAAGACTAAAAATATACTACGCATGAACCCGTTGGATGATTTCTTCCCAAATGTCGGAGGCAACCTCCGACTTCGTCTTTACTTCAAACGTTTTAGAGTTATAATTCTTATCCAGAAAGGTAATTTTATTGGTCTCCAATCCAAAACCCGCCCCCGGGTCATTCAAGGAATTGAGCACTATAGCATCAAGATTTTTCGCAGACAGTTTGGATTTTGCATTCGACATTTCGTCATGGGTTTCCAAGGCGAACCCAACCAAAAACTGATGTTGCTTGGTCGCCCCCATCGCTCCGAGAATATCCCTTGTCCGTTCCAATTCTAACTGCAACCCCTCTCCTTCTTTTTTCTTTATTTTTTGAAGGGAAATTGCTTTTGGCCGATAATCTGCAACTGCAGCTGCACTTATAGCAATATCCACAGTAGCATACCGATTGTGTACTGCAGTATACATTTCTTCCGCAGATGTTACCCGGATAAGTTCAAGATGGCTGTCCTCCAATGCTATAGCCGAGGGCCCCGAAATGAGTATAACGCGGGCCCCTAACCGCAGCGCTCTTTTTGCGAGTTCAAATCCCATAGTGCCTGTAGAACGATTCCCCAGGTAGCGCACTGGATCAATTGCCTCATGTGTAGGTCCCGCAGTTATAAGTACTTGTTTATTCCTAAGAGGTTGGCCGGCAATGAGGTGATCTTTAATAAAGGTAATTATGTTTTCGGGCTCTTCCATCCGGCCTTCTCCGCTTAAGCCGCTGGCCAACTCGCCAGACGCTGCCGGGATCATGATATTCCCGAAGGCCTGAAGTTTTTCAAATGTAGCTTTACTCGAAGGATGATGATACATATCCAAATCCATGGCAGGGGCGAAATACACTGGGCATTTTGCCGAAAGATACGTAGCTAAAAGCAAGTTATCGCAAGTCCCTGCAGCCATTTTGGACAAGGTGTTGGCTGTTGCCGGAGCAACAATCATAAGATCCGCCCAAAGCCCTAGTTCTACATGGTTATTCCAGGAAAGGCTACCTTCTTCTTCATTCACAAAATCCAATAAAACCGGATTTTTAGACAAGGTAGAAAGGGTTAATGGTGTAACAAAAGCACTGGCACTTTGGGTCATGATCACCTGAACCTTGGCACCTGCCTTTATCAACAACCTAACTAAAAAGGAAGTCTTATACGCGGCAATCCCCCCGGTTACGCCCAAAAGGATATTTTTACCGCTAAGCATTTAAGCGTCTTTCTCGGTGTTCCTGTAGTAAATCTTATCCTCTAACCACTCCTGTATGGCCAGTGCATGTGGTTTGGGGAGTTTCTCGTAAAATTTGGATACCTCGATCTGCTCTTTGTTCTCAAAAACTTCCTCCAAACTATCACTGTAGGTGGCAAACTCCTCTAGTTTTTCCAACAGCTCTTTTTTGATCTCAGAATTGATCTGAATTGCTCGTTTTGACGCTATGGAGATAGCTTCATAAACGTTATCCGTTTTCAGATCAAATTCATCTCTATTAAAAGTAACCGTAGAGATGGGTGCTTTGGTGTTCTTTAGATCTTTCATTGTAGCCTTTTAACTTTTTTATTTAGAAACCGCCTCTTCTTCGGGCAATTCCAGTTCTTGTTGTAGTATGGTAAAGTACCTATTTGCTTCCTTTAGATATTTTGTATCCGGATAAGATTTCATCAGTGCTCTATAGTGGACCAAGGCTTCTTCATATCGGTCCTTTTGACGTGATTCTGTGCTGTTTTGTGCCAGGGTAATCGCTGATTTTAAACGATAAAAAAAAGCGTCCTCTCGATAAATGGAACCCGGATTATCCGAAATAAAATTATCTAATGCGGCAATTGATGAAATTAAAATTGGAAAATTAAATTCTCCCAATTTGTCAAATTGTTTAGCAATCTCAATTTCTTTCTTTTGTTTTTTCTGGGTTAGCTCCTGCGCCATGGTATTTGCTTCTGCAAAGAATTCAGAATCCGGATAGGTATTGATAAAATTTTGAAGCTTTGCCAACGCCTTATCCGTATCGGTTTGATCCAGAGAGTACCTGGGAGACAACATGTAGTAGCTTTTTCCTTCTAAGAAAATACCTTCTTGTAATTTATCACTATTGGGATAGGACTTAATAAAACGTTCGAATTGATACCCCGCCAAGTAGTATTGTTCTGTTTTAAAATACGTATCCGCAAAAAAGAACATTACCCGTTCGCCCTGTGGTTTCCCCACGAAACGTGGTGCAATTTGCTCAAACAAACGGTTGGCCCTTTTATAGTCCTCTTCTTTGTAATAGCGCTCCGCCAAATCGTATTTCGCTTTGGTGTCTTCATTTTTAAGTACTTTTTGGTACTCGTTACAAGAAACAAATAGAAAAACAACCGCTATTCCAAGTAAGTAAATCCGTTGCATTCGAAAAAACATTCGGCAAAATTAGTAATATTCCATTGATTAGCACAATCTAAAATGGCAATTCTATTGAAGCCGAACAATAGCTAGCGGTAATTTTGCATAAAATTTAACGCCTTAGGCGGTAGCGTGCTGGAGCTGGTCTAAGAAAACCCCGATCTTCTTTTTTAGGGTTGGACTGGCCGCAACCAAAGGTAGGCGAACATGACTTTCGCATAGGTTCAATTTCTCAAATACTGCTTTGATCCCAGCCGGATTGCCTTCTTCAAAGATCAATTGCATCCCATTCAACAAGGATTGATGAATTGCGTAGGCAGGTTCAGAATCGCCTTGAAGCGCCAGGGAGATCATCCTCGAAAAGGCTTCGGGCAGTCCTTGCCCTAAAACGGATATTACTCCGGAACCTCCTGCCAAAACGGTAGGCAAAGCAGTAAAATCATCTCCGGAGATCACGTAAAATTCCTTGGGTTTTTGTTGAATGATCTGATCTATTTGTAATGAGTCGCCTGAGGCTTCTTTGATCGCAATAATATGCTCGAAATCTCTGGCAAGACGTAATGTGGTTTTGGGCAGCATATTACTTCCTGTACGGGAAGGTACATTATACAAAATTATGGGTAATGGACTGGCTTTGGCAATAGCTCCAAAGTGTTGATAAATGCCCTCCTGGGTGGGTTTGCTGTATGCCGGGGAAACAGAAAGTATAGCTTCAAAATCCATAAAGTCCAGCGTTTGAAGTTCCTTTACAACGGCCCGCGTGTTGTTGCCTCCCACGCCTACCACCAAAGGTAAACGACCTGCATTGGCCAGGGAAACCGTTTGCATTACCAATCTTTTCTCTGTGTTATTTAAGGTTACCGCCTCCCCTGTTGTACCCAGTACAACTAAATAATCTACCCCTCCGGAAATACAATATTCCACGATACGTGTTAATGCCGTTACGTCAACACGCAGGTCTTTCGTAAATGGTGTTACCAATGCTACTCCTGTTCCGACTAAGAAATCCACTTCAAACTTCTTTTAATATTTTCAGATATTTTATTAACTCTGTAGAGAACGTTTTAAAGTCGTCTAATCTACAATCGAATATTAAATCGTTCATCGCGTTGTCCACCCCTTTCAAACCGACCCGAATTCGAGCTATTACCTTAGTTGACATTAACTTAAGTAGAAGCCTATCATCGGTGTAATAGTTGATCAATACATCGTAATTTCTCCCTGCGAATTCAGAAAAATCACCATTTTCTATCGATCCATTCCAACCCAAGTCTTTATCCGTACAAAACGGAATAGAAAACATACCGTACTTGTCCTGGCCGCGTTTATACCCTATCACCTGAATGGAGTTGGGTTGGAGACCCAAAAGTTGCCTTAACTCCTGAAAAACTTCCGCCTTTGGAAACTTATCCATATCCACGATACAGGCAATTGAAGAAACCGCTTTGTTTCCTTCAAAAAGTCGGGGTTTTTTCAACTCATCCTCAAGATACTTTAATCCTGATTTTACTTTGAACTTTTCCTGAATTGCTCTAAGAACCATACCTGTAACCCTATTTTTACAAATGTATACATTCTTACCACATTCAAAAACAAAGTTAAAAATCACAAAAAATTTAAAAAAATAACATTTTGTGTTTTTTATAACATAAAAATCGATTCTGGCTTAATTCGGGTATCCGTGGCGAATGCTGTAACAAAATCGCCCGAGCAGCATCTTTGAGACAAATACGCCACACCCCATGAGTTTTATTTCAAAATCCATCCCTTTGTTCTTTTTAAGTGCTACATGGCACTTATCACTTCTAGCCCAACTGCCTACAACCCTGGATAACATTTCATTTTACGATTCTTTGGAAGAGGTAAAAACACAAATTGGAAATGATGTTCTTTCCCAGACCGTGCTTGCTTTAGAACAACCCATTTTTCCGCTCGCAAAAGAATTAGAAACGCATTTACTTTGCACAAATCTTAAAACAGCAAATGGAACATTAGCCCAGGTAGTATTTACCTTTGCAGATAACCAATTGCAGTATATTGAAGCACGAGGCGGCGCCATTAGTACACTCCTCGATTCCCAACAGGATACCCTGATAACTTTTATGCATTACCAAGCATCCCCTGAGAATAGAATTTTTGCAGTTCCAAAAAAAGATCAGGTTTGGATGGTAAGTCCGGAAGCTGCGCATTGCAATTTATTTGCCTGGGAAAATCCCTATCTAACCGCAAACGGGCCGGCAGCGACAAGTTATTTACAGTCTGCAGCAATACCCGATTTCATTGAGATGGGTGGCGAATTTGATAGACTGCGGCCCCTACTAGAAGCGAATAGTAGTTTTGTATACGAAAGAAAACTGGATGGTTCCGATCCCAATGCGCAAATACAACTGGATTGTTTTGGAGTAGAATATGCAGGATTCCCTAGAAAAGTAGAAGCCCGTTTTGGGAATGGGAAACTAAATACGGTTTGGATATTGACCGGAAAAGGCGAGGAAGACCGAATTAGGCAGAAACTCCAGGAACGGTATGGAGCCCCAGTTTTTACCAATGCGGATTGGGAAATATTTGAAAACTGGACAGTTGGATTACGCAAGGACAAGCCGGAAGTACTTTTGTTAACACCTGAATTAGGGCAATTTTACAAAACAGAATTCTTTAAACAGTAGTGAAAAGGGTCCTCCCCCAAAGGATTTCCTGCCTGACCCTGCCAATAGCGGGCATTCCGTTCCTCACCTGCTTTTCGGTGTAGATAAGCAGGTACCCAGCTCCCCTTAGCAACGCTATTCCGATCAATCAGGTCCTGGCCGCTTCCCAATTTCATTTAGCATCCCCTACAGGGCCTGCGGTGCTATTGGCCATGATCCCGACGGTTTAGGTTGCTCCAGGAAAGTCTTAAATTCGGTTATGCTATTAGGTAATCTCATACCATCACCATCTGCAAAAACTCCTGCTCAGAAATTATAGGAACTCCCAGACCTTCTGCCTTGGTGCGTTTACTGGGACCCATATTATCCCCGGCTACTAAAAATGAGGTCTTCGAAGATACCGAAGAGGCAAGTTTACCACCGTTATCCTCAATCATTTTTTTAAGTTCGTTCCGACTTACCGTTTCAAAAACTCCGGAAACCACAAAGGTTTGCCCTTTTAATTGGTCCGATTGTTGTTCTAATTGGGCTTCAGAGAGTGAAAACTGTAGTCCGTATGCCTTTAGACGCTCCACTACGATTTGATTGGATTCATCCGAAAAAAACTGCACCACACTTTCCGCTATTCGCTCTCCGATCTCATCTACCACAACCAGTTCTTCCTGCCTGGCCATCATTAACGCATCTATGTTGCCATACGCTCTAGCTAGTTTCTTTGCTACTGTTTCCCCCACATAACGAATGCCAAGTGCAAACAATACCCGTTCAAAAGGGATAGCCTTGGAAGCGGCAACACCATTTACCAAATTCTCCGCTGACTTTTCTGCCATTCTTTCCAGGGGCATAATTTGTGCTGTGGTCAAGGTGTATAAATCTGCATAGTTGACTATTAGTCCTTCCTTGAACAGCAATTCCACGGTTTCGCTTCCCAAACCTTCGATATCCATAGCTTTTCTGGAAATGAAATGTTGGATCCTTCCTGTAATTTGCGGGGGACAGCCTGCATAGTTTGGACAAAAATGTTGTGCTTCTCCTGGCCTTCTAATCAACGCTGTACCACATTCCGGACAATGGGTAATGTATACTGTTGGTTTAGCGTCCGAACTTCGCTTGCTAAAGTCCACAGCTATTATTTTTGGGATTATCTCTCCCCCTTTTTCTACAAAAACAGTGTCTCCTTCGCGAATATCCAATTTAGCGATCTGATCAGCATTATGTAAGGAAGCCCGTTTTACCGTTGTCCCTGCCAACAAAACAGGCTCCAGATTCGCCACAGGCGTTATGGCACCGGTACGGCCCACCTGATAGGTGATTTTACGCAAAACAGTAGCCACCTGTTCTGCTTTAAATTTATAGGCCATGGCCCAACGCGGGGATTTTGCCGTGTACCCCAATTCCTCTTGCTGTTGTAGACTGTTTATTTTAATAACCACTCCGTCCGTTTCATAGGGTAAATCATGACGATGTACATCCCAATATTCCACAAATTGCAATACCTCATCTACAGAGGTGCACAGCTTGGCAACAGTAGGCACTTTGAAGCCCCAATCTCTGGACTTCTCCAATACCTGAAATTGGGTTGTAAGTCCTTCTGCTCCAACTATGCTATACAAGAGACAATCCAGAGGACGTTTAGCCACTAGTGCACTATCCTGCAGCTTTAAGCTACCCGAGGCCGTATTTCTGGGATTCATATAAGGTTCTTCCCCGTTTTCGACCCGTTCCTGGTTCATTTTGGCAAAACCCTCCAAGGTAAGGATGATCTCACCACGGATATCAAATTTGGGCGGAAAGTCACCTTTTAATTGCAAGGGAATGGAATTGATCGTTTTAATATTGGCAGTTACCTCATCGCCCTGAAATCCATCGCCGCGGGTAACCGCTCTAAGCAATTGGCCGTTCTCATAGGTAAGGCTTATTGAGGCACCATCGTATTTTAATTCACAGACAAACGCAACCGGAACGTCGCCCAGGATGCGTTGGATGCGCTTTTCCCAATCTAGTAAATCCTCCCTGGAATACGAGTTATCCAAGGAGTACATCCGATGTTCGTGTACTATGGTCTCAAAGTTCTTTGTAACCGCTCCACCAACTCGCAATGTGGGCGAAGTAGGATCGTGAAACTCAGGATGAGCATTTTCCAGATCCTGAAGTTCCTTCAACTTCATATCAAATTCATAATCCGAAATAGTAGGTTGATCCAGAACATAGTAGCTATGGTTATGTGTTCTAAGTTCCTCCCGAAGTGTGGTTATTTTTTGTGCTACATCCATCAAACTTGGCCTTTTTTCAACCACTTGGGCAAGGCAAGTGGGGTATAATCGTTCATTTTTTGAAGTAGACCTTCAATTTGGGAATCTACCTGTATCATTTCGTAGTTTTCTTGTTTAAGAAATTCCAAAGTGATCATCTTCCGTAACATAGCCAGTAATTCGTCATAAAAGCCATTCGTATTTAGAATGCCAATGGGCTTTTTATGAAGTCCCAGTTGCCCCCAGGTGATCATCTCAAAAAACTCTTCCAGGGTGCCAAATCCTCCGGGAAGCATTATCACACCATCGGAAAGCTCATACATTTTTAGTTTTCGTTCATGCATGGTCCTGGTGATAATCAGTTCCGTCAGTCTGGTGTGATAAATCTCCCTACGCATTAAAAAATCCGGGATTACGCCAATAACCTGTCCTCCACCATCCAAACAAGCATTAGCCATATGACCCATAACACCGACACTTGCCCCTCCGTAGATCAACTTTATATTTTGTTCAGCCAAAGTATAACCCAATTGTGCAGCATCCGCAATTATCTTTGGATCTTTGCCTTCGCTGCTACCGCAAAACACAACAATGCTTTTCATTACTATTTTGAGACCTTTATCATCCGGTTTTTTCCAAAAATATCTTTTTTAAGTTCAACTCCACCAAAATTCAAGATTTCTAGCATTGCCACCGTTTCTTTACCCAGGTATTGGTTGATCTCTAAAAATAGACTTCCTCCGGTTTTCAAGTAGTTGTGAGCAAAGGCGGCGATAGCCTTGTAATACAATAAAGGGTCTTTGTCGGGAACGAAAAGTGCCAATTCAGGCTCATATTTTTTAACGTTATTCCAGATTTCTCGCTTTTCCGATTCACGGACATACGGGGGATTAGAAACAATGATGTCGAGCTCTCTCATAAGAATAGCTTGTGGTTTTAAGATATCAGAACGAACAAATGTAATATCAACGGCATTTAACCTGGCGTTCTTCTCAGCTACATCGAGTGCCTTTTTCGATATATCTGATGCAAAGACTTTTGCTTTGGGCAATGCCTTGCTCAAAGCTATGGCAATGCAACCGCTCCCTGTTCCAATATCCAGTACTACAGGAGAAACCAGTGAAGTAGCATCCCATTCCTCAAGTACCCAATCTACCAACTCTTCCGTTTCGGGCCTGGGAATAAGTACATGTTTATTCACCTGTAGGTTTATGTCCTTGAAAAGCACTTGGCCCAGAATATATTGTAGGGGTTCTTCCTTTTTTAAACGGGATAGTCCCTCAAAAAAAGGCTGCTCCTCTTCTTTAGAAAGTGTTACTTCTGGTTGTACCACCAAAACAAAGCGTTCAAAACCGGTATAGTGCTCCAGCATGCGATAAAAAAAAGCGTCTACCTCCGTATCGGGATAAAGTGCGTCCAACTCTTGATGAAATATCCGTTTAATTTCGGCGAGTAGCATAGCTTAGAGTGCTTTGTACATATAGACAGGACAGGCGGTATGGCCTGTGCATCCCATTGGCGCCTCAATATGGGTAAATCCGTTTTTTACGTACAGGTTTTGCGCGACTTCCATGTAGAGCATTGTTTCCAGATAACATCCGTCAAAGCCAAAATCCTTAGCTTTCGCCAAACACTGTACTATAAGTTTTTTCCCAAGTCCAAGCCCTCTTGTTTCCTTGGTCAAATACATTTTTTGTAGCTCACAAACATTCCCGTCATAATTATCCAAGGGAGCGATCCCTGCACAACCGATGATTTTTTTACCATCGGAGACCACAAAAAAAATCGATCTTGGCGTGGAATAGGCTGTAAACATATCCTCTAATGCTTTGTCCTCATAAGCAGACCCTACCTTAGGCACACCGTACTCTTCCAGGACAGCTCGTATGAGCTGCGCCACTTGGATGTTGTCCGTATTTTCTATTTCGCGTAGAACTACTTGTTTTTCCATCAATTGAATGCGCTACTTTTGCAGCGTGAATATAGACGAAAAATACATGCGTAGAGCCATACAATTAGGCAAAAACGCCTTAGGCAAGGCGGCTCCCAATCCCATGGTCGGAGCGGTTATCACGCATAATGAAAAAATCATTGGCGAAGGGTATACAAGTCCTTTGGGTGGTCCGCATGCCGAAGTTAATGCCGTCAACGCTACAAAAGACAAGACACTCCTTAAATCAGCCACGCTCTATGTGACTTTGGAACCCTGTTCGCACTATGGACGTACACCGCCTTGTAGTGACCTGATAATTGCTAATGGTATTCCAAATGTGGTCATTGGGGTAAAAGATCCTAACCCAAAAGTAGCGGGCAATGGGATCAAGAAATTAAGAAATTCCGGTTGCAATGTAAAAGTTGGGGTTTTGGAAAACGAGTGCCGTAGCCACCATAAACGGTTTCTAACCTTTCATGAAAAAAAACGGCCATATATCCTCTTAAAATGGGCTGAAAGTAGTGATGGTTTTATCGCTCCTTCAGAGGCCTTACGCAAGAAAAAACCACAACCTTTTTGGATTACCCATCCCTATTCAAGACAATTGGTTCACCGCTGGCGTAGCGAAGAAATGGCCATTCTGGTTGGTACCAAAACCGTTTTAAGTGACAATCCCAGCTTAACCGTACGAGATTGGCAGGGAAAAAATCCTGTGCGAATAGTTCTGGACAGCGGACTAAAAGTACCCGGCAATGCCAAGGTGTTTAACCCAGCCGCAAGGACAATTGTACTAACGGAAAAACAAAAGAACACCAAGGCCAATGACCACCTAACTTTTGAACAACTCGATTTTTCGGGTAACCTTCCCCAACAGGTGTGCAACGTCCTAAACAAGCATGAAATTAATAGTGTTTTAATTGAAGGAGGAGCGCAAACGTTACAAACCTTTATAGATAGTGGTTACTGGGACGAAGCTCGAATTTTTAAAGGGCATTCCTATTTTGGAGAAGGAGTGGCCGCCCCTAGTATTTCCGGAACGCGCATTTCTAAAAGTAGTAGAACAAAAGACGATCTAATCTTCTTACAGCATGATTAAAAACATCATTTTCGATTTTGGGGATATTTTCATCAACTTAGATAAACCAGCTACGGCCCGTGAGATGAAAAAGTACGGTTTTAAGACAATTCCCCCGGAATTGGACGTGCTTTTTAAACAGTACGAAATGGGTCTGGTGACCTCAGATGAATTTCTAAACCGTACAGGCAGGGTATTCCCCCAAGCCAGCAGACAGGACCTAATCAAAGCTTGGAACGCCATTCTGTTGGATTTCCCGGAAACCCGTTTGGCTTTTCTGGAAGAATTGGCAGCTAAAAAAGAATACAGGCTATTTTTGCTCAGTAATACGAATGAACTTCATATTGAAAGCGTACAACATAAAATGGGTGCGCTATGGCCCAGGTTCAAAAACGCTTTTGAAGATTTTTATCTTTCCCATGAAATTAAAAAACGTAAACCTAACCCGGACATATTTCTTTATGTTCTTCGTGCAAATGAGCTGTTACCTGAGGAAACCTTTTTTGTGGATGACACCAAAGAAAATACCGATGCAGCAGCACGTCTTGGAATAAAAACCTGGAATCTTATTGTGGGTGAAGAAGATATCACCGAACTTAAATCCCGCCTCTAATGGTCGATCTGGCCTTAAGTATTCTGTGTTCCAGTCTCATTTTTGTTGTTTTTAAATTATTTGCAACCTATAATGTACAAACGGTATATGCCATAGTGGTCAATTATATGGTGGCATGTATTTGCGGATTATTTTTTAATCCAAGTCCTATTTCTGTTGCTGGATTACTAGAGCAGCCTTGGTTTTATGGTACTGTTGTACTTGGGATCCTCTTCATCTTCATCTTCAACATTATGGCCAAATCATCCCAATTAAATGGTGTTGGCGTCACTTCGGTGGCTACCAAAATGTCATTAGTACTTCCGGTCCTATTTGCTGTTTTTTATTACAAAGAATACCTGAGTTCCTTGCAGATATTGGGAATAGTATTAGCACTTACCGCAGTGTACTTGGCTTCACTGAAAAGTAACACCAAGAACTTGGATAAACTACATTTATGGTTACCCTTTCTGGTGTTTTTGGGATCGGGTGTTATCGACACGAGTATTAAGTTTATCCAGGATGGTTATTTGACCGATGGGCAGTATCCTATATTTTCGGCTACGGTATTTGGTGCAGCTGCCGTATCGGGAATAGTCTTTATAAGTGCGAAAAGTGCTAAAGTACCATTACGGATCAATTTTAAAAATGTTATCGGAGGAATCTGTCTTGGGATCCCCAACTATTTTTCTATTTTTTTTCTGCTTCGTGCCTTAAACAGCAAGTCCTTAAATAGCGCTTCGGTATTTACACTAAATAATGTGGCCATAGTGTTGTTTTCGACCTTGCTGGGCATCTTGTTATTTAAGGAAAAGTTACTGCCGAAGAATTGGTTGGGAATACTACTTGCTGTTTTTAGTATTATTTTGGTAGCCCTATTTTGATCGCCATTCTTTGGACAAGTACAGAACCATTTCAAAACCCTCTGAACCTGTGGTTTACAGAAACCGAAAAAGTAAATTCTACGGTTTTGCATTTCCTATTTCAGATGTGACTGAGGTACCACCAATTTTAAACACGCTCCACCAACGGTACGACAAGGCCAACCATGTTTGTTATGCCTGGAAACTGGGAATTGACCGTTCAGAATATCGTACCAATGATGATGGAGAACCTAATAATTCCGCAGGAAAACCGATCTACGGACAAATACAAGCCTTTGAGCTTACCAATGTGCTTGTAGCAGTTGTAAGATACTTTGGCGGCACTAAACTTGGTATGGGCGGCCTCATTAGTGCTTACAGGACAGTAGCAGAAATGGCGTTGTCACAAGCAGATCGTATTGAAAAATATGTTGAACATTATTTTGATATACAGTTCGAATACCAACGAATGAGTGCCGTTATGCGGGTGATTAGAAAGTGGAATATAACCATACACACACAGACCATGGAGGAAAACTGTGCCATGAAATTGTCCCTTAGGAAAAGTAAAAGTACCGGTGCTTTAAAAGAACTACAAGATATTTACGGATTGAAGGTCAAAATGAGTTAAGACAGTTTTTCCAGAATATCGGCCGGACATTTCAAGGGTCTTCCGTCCTTTTTATTTATAAAGGCCAAAGTTGTACTTGCCACGGCTAATAATTCCCTACTTTCATTATAGATTTTGTAGTCAAAATTAATTTTGACCAATGGCCTTCCCTTAAGATAGGTTTCTACAGTTAAGAGGTCATCATACTTGGCAGATTTTTTGTATTCAATTTGTAAGTGAATTACAGGTAGTATAATCCCACGCTCTTCCAGGCTTTTATAGGAAATACCGAGTGATCGCAGCCACTCTACCCTACCAACTTCCAGATAATCAGTGTATTTCCCATGATACACTACCCCCATTTGATCGGTTTCCGAGTATCTTACCCGAAAAGAAATTTTGTTAAAATTCATATAATGTCCTGAAAAACGATATATTTATAGGCTGGGTTTTTGGGAGCAAAACATGCGAAAAAAAAAGTACAATATCAACCGATAAATGATTTTTTTTTTAGGTTTTTTGTGCACATATTTGTCGCGTTCTTAGCAACAGGGATACCCCCAAAAGTTTTAAGCGTAAAACTTAATTCACTAACCAACAATTAAGGAATTATCTAAGCATGAATGTTACTGCATCTTCCGTATGGAAAAATTGTTTGGCTTTTATCCAAGATAACATCCAACCGCAGGCGTTCAAAACATGGTTCCTTCCTATAAAGCCTGTTCGGTTAGCGGAAAATGCGCTGAGTATTGAGGTGCCTAGTAAGTTTTTCTACGAGTGGTTAGAAGAACACTATGTTAAATTATTAAAAGTTGCCCTACGGAAAGAGTTAGGGTCCAATGCCAAATTGATTTACATTATTAAGATGGAAAACAAGTATGGTAGTAATGAGTCTTTCACGGAAAAAATTCCGAGTAGTCATCGTTCCGCTATGGCACCCCAGGAACTGGATGTTCCTATTACCTCCAAGAATCCGGAGCTGAAAAATCCTTTTGTCATCCCCGGTATTCGAAATATTAAAATAGAATCGCAACTTAATCCCAATTACAATTTTGAGAACTTTTTGGAAGGAGACTCCAATCGGTTGGCGCGATCTGCTGGTTTAGCTGTTGCCAATAAACCCGGGGGTACCTCTTTTAACCCACTTATGGTCTTTGGAGGTGTCGGATTGGGCAAAACACATTTGGCGCATGCCATTGGTGTAGAGATAAAAGACAAATATCCAGAGCGGACGGTATTATATATTTCAGCGGAAAAATTCACCCAGCAATACATAGAATCGGTTAAAAAGAATACGCGAAATGATTTCATTCATTTTTACCAACTCATCGATGTACTAATTATAGATGACGTACAATTCCTTTCCGGAAAATCGGGGACCCAGGATGTTTTCTTCCATATTTTTAATCATCTGCATCAAAACGGGAAACAGGTGGTGCTCACTTCTGATAAAGCTCCTGTAGATATGCAAGACATTGAGCAACGTCTGCTATCAAGGTTTAAGTGGGGCTTATCCGCAGAGTTGCAAAGCCCTGATTATGAAACGCGAGTGAGTATTCTAAAAAACAAGTTATACCGGGACGGTGTGGAAATGCCGGAAGAAATTGTGGATCATGTTGCAAAGAATATTAAAACCAATATTCGGGAGTTGGAAGGAGCAATAATATCCCTTATTGCGCAAGCCTCATTTACCCGAAAGGAAGTTACCCTTGAACTTGCGCAGCAAATCGTGGAGAAGTTCGTAAAAAACACGAAGAAAGAGGTTTCCATAGATTATATTCAAAAAGTGGTATCGGACTATTTCGAAATGGATGTGGCTACTTTGCAATCCAAAACCCGAAAGCGACATATTGTTCAAGCACGCCAACTGGCCATGTTTTTTGCAAAGAAGTTCACCAAAGCTTCTCTCGCCAGCATCGGTTCCCAAATTGGGAAAAGGGATCACGCTACGGTCTTACACGCATGCAAAACCGTAGAAAATCTGGCCGAAACGGACAAACAGTTCCGCAAATACAAAGAAGATCTGGATAAAAAATTCTCCTAAGCCTTGTTCGATGACCCGGATTCTCATGGTCTGTTTGGGTAACATTTGCAGGTCTCCTTTAGCCGAAGGAATTCTCAGTGCCAAAGTTGACCCCGCTCTTGTTTTTGTCGATTCCGCCGGAACCGCAGGTTACCATGTCGGAAACCCTCCGGATAAACGCTCCATTGCGGTTGCCAAAAAAAACGGAATAGACATCGGCCATCAGACATGCCGGAAATTTGTTGCTTCTGATTTCAAAAAATTTGACCATATTTATGTAATGGATCGTAGTAACTACATGGACGTAATTGCCCAGGCGACCGCTCCGGAAGACCAAGCGAAAGTAAGGTTACTTATGGATGAGGTTAATCTGGATATTACTGAAGTCCCAGATCCGTACTATGGCGGAAGAGATGGTTTTGAATATGTCTTTGATCTGGTAGACCAGGCATGCGATGCGATAGCAAAAAATATCTAAGGACGTGGAAGAAAATAGTAAGCCAAGTTTAGTAGTTGGTAAATTGTATTTGATTCCGACAATGTTAGGCGACAACGCACCCTTAGAAGTCTTACCCATTTCCATAAAGCAGGTGATTGAAAATGTTAACCATTATATTGTAGAAAATGAGAAATCTGCCCGAAGGTTCATTAAACGCATAAGTCCCGCAAAGTCGCAACCCGAAATTCATTTCGAGATATTAAACAAATACACCGATCCGTTGGAAGTAGCTGCTTTTTTAGACCCCTGCATTCAAGGAATAAATATCGGTTTGTTATCAGAGGCCGGTGCCCCGGGTATCGCCGATCCAGGTGCTGAAATTGTGCAAATGGCCCACAAAAAAAATATACCGGTTCTCCCTATGGTGGGCCCCTCATCAATCCTTATGGCGATGATGTCTAGCGGAATGAACGGGCAAAACTTTGCTTTTACCGGATATCTTCCAATTGAGAATGATCTAAGGAGCAGAGCTATAAAATCATTGGAAAAGCTTTCTTTTGAAACCGGGCAGGCACAAATCTTTATTGAGACGCCCTACCGCAACAATAAACTCTTCCAGGAACTCACAAAAAAACTTAACCCTTCCACCCGCCTTTGCTTAGCCGTAGACATAACGCTAACCACCGAAAGCATTGTTACAAAAACTATCAATGAATGGCGAAGAATCGAAATAGATTTACATAAAAGACCAACGGTCTTCATTGTACAGGCCTAGAGCTGAGGTACAACCAATGGAGCAAGCCGGTTAGGATACCACCTTAGGATTGTGAACTGCCTTTACCTGAGACAGATCATACCCACCGAATTTTTTTATGTAATAGGCTACAGAACTACCATAGGCATCGGCAAAATCCAGATGTCCGTAGGAACGTAGATATTTTTTCACATTTCCCGCTCCTGCAAGGTGAGCTGCTGCTACTATTCCAGATTCGGTAATAACTACTCCGTTTATCTTCTTACCAACAAACCGCTTAATATCTCTTCGCAATATCCATTTATTTCGGGTTACGTTCATTTTAAAGACCGTCTCCTGAAGTACAGGATTCCCTAAAAATGCATTTGAATCCAAAACACCCATAAGTCTTAAAGTTCCCTTACCGAATTGATATTTTCCAATATATCCTAAAGTATTTATTGTTTGGTAGTCGCCACCTGACTCTTTAAACGCCAAAGCTTCCTTAAAACCTAAGTAACCCTTACCTAGAAAAACAGAATAGGTATCACCTGTCGCTGCATTTTCGGGAGCAACATGAACCACTGTTTCTTTATCTCCTACCAGTTCCTTAGGAACAAAAAAGTCTTTAGACTTTCCGCTTCTGTAAGCGAAGCTGGTAAGGATGGTTAGTATGGTAAGATGACTTAAAAAATTTATCCATCTTCTCATAGTGATATAATTAAATCTGCATACAGATTAAATTGGCCGGCAAATATAGAGGGGGAATTTTGATTTGGGAATGATAAATCTCATAACTTTTTCATAAACAGCTACTAAATACCGTTAAACCGCAATTAAATTCGTTAATACACCTCAACGTAATATACGTTGCTGATTTAGCCATCGGATGTATTGCGCTTTATTTCGGTTGTGCTGCGCAAGGGTTTCAGCAAACATATGATACCCAAAGTTGGAAACATCTGCGACAAAGTAGAGATAATCGTGTTTTTCTGCGTTTAATACCGCTTCTAAACTGCCAATATCAGGCATAGCTATGGGGCCCGGAGGAAGGCCAGCATATTTATACGTATTAAAAGGGGAATCCATTTTTAAATCACGGTAAAGCACCCGCTTAATAATAGTATCGTAATTCCCCGTTTCCTTTTTTATGGCGTAAATCACAGTTGGATCTGCCTGTAAAAGCATTCCTTGCTTTAATCGGTTTAAATAGACCCCGGCCACTTTTGCCCGCTCATCTTCTTTTGCGGTTTCCTTTTGTACTATAGACGCCAGTGTACTTACCTCGGTGGGCTGTAATCCAATTTCAGTACATTTTTGCCTTCGTTCTGCATTCCAAAAACGCTTGTATTCTTCCAACATACGTGCTCTGAACTGTTCCGCATTGGTATTCCAAAACAGCTGGTACGTATTTGGTAAATAGAATGTTAAATTGTTATCGGAGCCAAACCCATTTTGATCCAAAAACACGGAATCTCGCATTGCTTTCACCAGACTTGCACTATCTGCTTCGATTTGCTGCGCAATTCTTTCTGCCAAGGCGGGTATACTATTCTGATTATTGAACGCTACTTTAACCGGTAGATTTCCACTTCTTAGGGCATTAATCATTTCGTTGTTATTCATGCCACTTCTCAATGCGTATTTTCCTCCTTTTATATTCGTGATATATCCTTTCCTTTGTGCCACTGCCTCAAAAGTGCTCCAATCCTTTACCAGCGGACCTACCCGTTCTTTTACCATTGGGAAATTGGCGTCTGACGGAATGAATACATAAGCGCTTTCATTAGTAAAGTTTGTATTGGGAAGAAAAATTGCAGCATAGATCTGGTAGGCAAAAAACCCACAAATTACTAACCCCAACAAGGCCGTAGCCCAAATTACTTTCTTAAGATTGCTCAAGGTTGAATTTTTTGATATATAATTTCGTTCTTATAGTGGTTCCCCCAACGCACCCAGTCTTTCTTTACGCCAATTTTTTCAAAACCCAACTTTTCAAACAAATGCCGACTCGCAGAATTCTCTTCCAGAATATTAACGTAAACCTGATGCAACCCCAAGGTGGAGAACACGTACGCCAACACCAACCTTACGGCTTCTTCTCCAATACCCTTATTCCTGTTCTCTGCGTTGCTGATAACAATACCAAGGCCGGCCCTGTTGTTCTTTGGATCAAAATCAAATAAATCTACTAGTCCTAAGCGCGCTTCATCAGACCCGCAAATACACAAGCGAAGCTGTTTAACCTCGAATATATCGCGATGTGCGTTAGAAAGGTATTTTTTAAGTACCACTTTAGAATAGGGCGTAAGCGTACCACTAATTTCCCAAATCCCTTCATCGTTTTCTACTTCGTACAAGAACTGTAGGTCCTCGGGTTCTAACGCCCGTAAAAAACAATTTTTTCCGCTCAGGTGTAACATGGTAGATCTCCTTGAAAAACAAATTTAGCTGGTCCGATTAACCAGATATCTGAGTAATTTCCATTTTTCAGTGCACGGAATCTCACCTGCAGTTCTCCGCCATGTGTTTTAATACATATGGTGTTTGAGGATGTTTGCTGTCTATGGTGCATTGCTATGGCAACAGCGGTGACTCCTGTTCCACAGGATAAGGTTTCATCTTCTACACCACGCTCGTAGGTCCGGACGGTGAATGCCTCCGTGCTTTGCTGTTCCACAAAGTTGATGTTACAACCTGATTTGCCGTAAAGTCCATAACGAATTCTAGCCCCTTCCCGCTTTAGATCCATACGTTCTAAATCCTTAACCACTTGAACATGATGGGGTGACCCGGTATTTAAAAAAATATATTTGCCTTGATCCTTTACGTCCTTAACATCTATCATTTTTAGCTGCACCTCCTTATCCGTTATTCTTGCTTCATGCCTGCCATCTATTGCTGAAAATACTGTTTGTTCCTCTATAATACCCAGAGATTTGGCAAAGGCAACAATACATCTCCCTCCATTTCCGCACATACTGCTTTCATTTCCATCAGCATTGTAATAGATCATTTTAAAGTCTGACAAATCGTCATTCTGCAGGAGAATTAATCCATCTGCCCCAACACCAAATCTCCTGTCGCATAGCAATGCGATATACCCAGCGTCACTTTTTGGAAAGGAAGTATCGCGGTCATCGATCATAATAAAATCGTTTCCAGTGCCTTGGTATTTATAAAATTGCGAAGCGGATATTGAATTCATCCCGCAAATATAGCACATTCCCCAAAGGAAGGATCACCAGTTAAAACAGCGTTAAACTGTTAAAATTGGCATGATTTATGGGTAAATTTAGCAGAAGCTTAATGAACTAGTAATGCATATTGAATTATGAAAAGAATAGCACAACTTTTTTTTGTAGCACTTGTGGCAGGAGGAATAACATTAGGTGCCTACAAACAGTTTTTCGAGCCTGAAGCGGTAACCTATATTACGCAGCAGCAAGAAACCCCTTTTATTACAGCGAGTTTGCCCACTTCGCCGAGCGGAGCAGGAATCAATGAGGCGGATTTCACCTTAGCTGCTGAAAAAACGGTACATGCCGTAGTTCACGTTAAAAACATGACGGTTAGTCGTGGAAATCCCATAGCGGAGTTCTTCTATGGCTCGGAAGCTACACAACGCCCTCAAATTGGTACGGGTTCCGGAGTTATTATCTCACCCGATGGGTATATTGTAACAAACAATCATGTTATTGACAAGGCCCAAGCGTTAGAGGTGACGTTGAACAATAACCGGAGTTATGAAGCGGAAGTTATCGGTGCAGATTCGTCATCGGACATTGCTTTATTAAAAATTAACGTTGAACAATCCTTACCCTATCTTGCTTTTGGGGACTCTGACAATGCGAAAATCGGAGAATGGGTATTAGCGGTAGGGAATCCTTTTAACTTGACTTCTACGGTAACTGCGGGTATTGTAAGCGCTAAAGCACGTGCAATTTCTCCGGGAAAAAATCAATCCTTTATTCAAACGGATGCAGCGGTAAACCCAGGGAATAGTGGTGGAGCATTGGTAAATACCAATGGAGATCTAATTGGAATTAATACCGCCATTACCTCCCAGACAGGATCATATGTTGGATATTCCTTTGCTGTTCCCAGTAATATCGCTAAAAAAGTGGTAGACGATCTACTGGAATACGGAAAAGTACAAAAAGGGATTTTGGGCATAT
Source organism: Bacteroidota bacterium (assembly GCA_038750505.1). GTDB lineage: Bacteria > Bacteroidota > Bacteroidia > Flavobacteriales > Flavobacteriaceae > Croceivirga. The sequence goes on from JBCDHD010000010.1 coordinate 126,777, forward strand.
CGGCGCTAAATAAAAACAGTCCGCAAGCCCGTGAGGAAGGTTTAGACGAAATAGATGGTGTATATGTTTCCGGTGTTGCCGAGGACTCCGGAGCTGCTGCAGCAGGCATTCAGGAAGGTGATATTATAAAACAGGTGGGAACGGTTCGAGTAAGTAAATTCTCTGAACTCACAGGATACTTATCTTCTAAACGTCCTGGAGATGAGGTTAAAGTGATAGTTGACCGAAATGGAAAGCGACTTACCCTTCCGGTTTTATTAAAAAAACGGGAAACAGAAACCCTCCCGGTTATGGGAATTGAAGTAAAAGAACTATCCGATGAAGATAAAAACACTTTTGGTACAAAAAAGGGGGTTAAGATTACAGATGTTCCTGAATTTTATAAGGAGTATGATTTGTTGAACAAGGTGATCGTAGAAGTTGGCGATCAGGAAATTGAAGATATTGAGGACGCTAAAGAAGCCTTTAGGAAGATTTCTCGCTACGGAAGAATCAGTATGTTGTTGATAAATCAGGAAGGCACCAAAGAAAAGATCATTTTTCAATAGTACTTTCATCTGAAAAAAGAATTTTGAAACGCCCGTTCCAGGGCGTTTTTTTATGGTATTTCTCTTTTTCGAAATCGTTTGAAATTCTATTTTTGCCCAAAATTTAACAACCGTCGTTACCGTTGGTCATGAGTGATATTAAATCTTACGAAAAGGAGTTAGCCTTTCAGGCGGACCGAAGAAAAGCTACTACAGAATTTATAAAAATAACCAGTGATCTATGGTATGATAAATCCATTGAGATCGTACTCTTTAAAAATCAGGTAATTGATCGAAACGTAAGTGAAATCATTAATCTGCATGAGTATGCCGGCGAGTTTGTTCAAAAACCCATCTCCATCTTTGATTCGGTAGAGATCTTGAGGGCCATTAACGATATTCCTTTGCCCCCTGCAAAAATTGATATCGGTAAACTGACCTACGAATACCATTCGCAGGACAATGGCTACCACGAAGTAAAGTCATTTGTTTTAGACAAGCTAAAAGAAGCTCAATCGAAAGCGGAAATTAAACCCAGAAATGTTATTTTATATGGCTTCGGAAGAATAGGACGGTTACTGGCACGCGAGCTAATGGCTAAAACCGGCAAAGGAAATCAACTACGATTACGGGCCATTGTAACCCGGGGGACGATCAACCGGGAGATCCTTGAAAAGCGGGCAGCGCTCTTACGTACAGATTCAGTTCATGGACAGTTTAGCGGTACGGTTGAAATAGATATTTCCAAAGACGCGCTTGTAATTAATGGTACTACCGTTTACCTGATAAGTGTTGATCACCCCGAAGCTGTAGATTATACTTCTTATGGTATATTCAATGCCCTGGTTATAGACAATACTGGTGCTTTTCGGGATAGTGTGGCTTTATCAAGACATTTAAAAGCCAAGGGAGTGAGCCGGGTGTTATTGACAGCTCCGGGTAAAGAAGTACCGAATATTGTTCATGGCGTTAATCACGAAGCGTACGATCCGGACAAAATCAAAATATTTTCCGCCGCTTCCTGTACCACCAATGCCATCACACCTATATTAAAGGTAATTGATGATTCTTTGGGAATTAAAAAAGGGCATTTGGAAACCATTCATGCGTATACCAACGATCAAAATTTAGTGGACAATATGCACAAAAAGTATCGCAGAGGAAGAGCAGCCGCCTTAAATATGGTAATTACAGAAACCGGGGCAGGAAAAGCAGTAGCTAAAGCATTACCAAGTCTTGAAGGTAAATTAACCTCAAACGCTATACGGGTTCCTGTACCTAATGGCTCATTGGCCATCCTAAACCTGGAAGTAAAGCAAAAAACTTCCAGAGAAGCGGTAAATACCATTTTAAAAAAATATGCGCTGGAAGGGGACATGGTAGAACAAATCAAATACTCCTTAAGTAACGAATTGGTGTCTTCCGATATCGTTGGCACTTCGGCACCTTCCATTTACGATAGTAAGGCTACCATAGTTTCCGGGGATGGAAAAAATGTGGTGCTCTATGTTTGGTATGATAATGAATACGGCTATTCCCATCAGGTGATCCGATTGGCCAAATACATTGCCAAAGTAAGAAGGTATACGTATTACTAGAAGTATACTTTTGGGGATTCCGGTTAAAGATGTAACTTCGCCCCTACCCTAAATCCATCAATAAATTAAATACCAATGAAACACCTCGTCTTTCTCCTTTTAGGGATGGCTTTGTCTTTAGCCCCCCTTAGCGCACAACAACCACCTGTTGAAGATAGTTCAATTGAGGGACAATTTGACGCTTTAAAGCGGAAGTCCACCAACTATAACCAAAACGGCAAAAGATATGAGGTAGTTCGACTTTTGGAGCTCAATGCCTTACAAAAGAATATCCTGGATTCTATTACCCTTGCCACCGGCACTATTACCACATTAAAGAGCACTATCGCGGAGAACGAAACAGAGATCAGTTCGTTGAACTCCAAACTCAGTGAAGCGACAACCAATTTAAATCAGCTTACAGAAGAGAAAGACAGCATGTCTTTCTTTGGGACTCTGGTGGCAAAATCAACCTATAAACTCATTACTTGGTCGTTTACCCTGGTACTTTTAATCCTTCTTGCCCTATTCATCTACAGGTTCCGGAATAGCAATGCGCTCACCAAGCAGGCAAAAACAGCACTTGTTGATCTGGAAGAAGAATATGAACAACATCGACGAAGAGCATTGGAAAGGGAACAAAAAATAAGCCGCAAACTGCAAGACGAGATCAACAAGAACAAGAAAACCACATAAGAATACAATGCTGCGGATTGAACGGGCTACTTTAAAAGACCTCCAGGCAATAGTACCTCTTTTTGATGCCTATAGGGTCTTTTATAAACAAGTATCCAATCCGGAAATAGCCACTTCTTTTTTACACGAACGACTAACCCAAGGAGATACTGTTATTTTTTTGGCTTTTCATAGTCAAAAACCCATAGGCTTTACGCAATTATATACTACTTTCTCTTCCGTTTCAATGCAACCCTATTTTATTTTGAATGATCTTTTTGTACATCCGGCGTATAGAAATAGAGAAATTGGCAAAGCGTTGCTGAACAAAGCAAAACAACATTGTATCGACTCCGGTTACAAAGGATTGGCGCTGGAAACTGCAAAAGATAATCCTGCACAGCATCTCTATGAACAGTTGGATTGGGAACGGGACGAACAGTATCTGCATTATTTTTGGAAGAATTCCGAATAAGGATGTAGATTACCCATTAAAATGAGCAAAGTGCGTATTGATATTATCACCGTATTACCCGAATTGTTAAAAAGTCCATTCGAGGCCTCAATACTAAAAAGAGCAATAGATAAAGAACTGGTGGATATTCAGCTTCACAATTTGCGGGAATATGCCGTAGGGAATTATAAGCAGGTTGATGATTACCAATTCGGAGGAGGGGCCGGCATGGTATTAATGATAGAACCTATAGACAAATGTATAAGTGCGTTAAAGAAGCAACGGACTTACGATGAGATCATTTATCTGACGCCAGATGGAGAAACCCTTACCCAGGGTATTGCCAACCAGCTTTCACTTCACCAGAATCTTGTTCTACTGTGCGGCCATTACAAAGGCGTGGATCAACGTGTCCGTGACATTCTAATAACAAGAGAAATTTCAATAGGGGATTATGTGCTGTCCGGAGGGGAATTGGCAGCAGCCGTAGTATCTGATGCGATAATACGCCTTTTACCTGGCGTATTAAATGACGAAACTTCCGCTTTAACTGATACTTTCCAAGATAATTTATTGGCTCCCCCCGTATACACCCGACCATCGGACTACAAAGGCAGTAAGGTACCCGAAGTGCTACTTAGCGGTAACACAAAGAAAATAGAAGAATGGCGGGAGCAATCGGCGTTAGTTAGGACACAAAAGCGGCGACCGGATTTTCTAGGATAAAAATAGGTATAAATTATTCTTACCATTTGATGGTCAGTTCCAAAATATGAACTAATTTTGCCAACCATTAATATTAACCTCTGACGAAGGTCGTGTATGTTAGTATCAAGCAATCCATAAGTAATAGCTAAAATGGAATCTTTAGTAAAGTTTGTAGAAAACGAATTTGTACAAAAAAAGGAATTCCCCAATTTTTCTTCCGGAGATACAATAACAGTATACTACGAAATTAAGGAAGGAGAAAAAACAAGAACGCAGTTCTTTAAAGGTGTGGTCATTCAGCGCAGAGGTAGCGGAGCTACTGAAACGTTCACCATTCGTAAAATGTCTGGAACAGTTGGTGTGGAACGTATTTTCCCAATTAACATGCCAGCACTACAAAAAATTGAGATCAATAAAAAAGGTAAAGTTCGCCGCGCAAGAATCTTCTATTTCCGCGGGCTTACCGGGAAAAAGGCTAGGATTAAGGAAGTCCGATCTTAGCATGCTTCCCCCACGATAGTAAACACTCCTCGAAGAGGGGTGTTTTTTTATGAACAATTGTTAATAACTAACGTTCATAAGATGTTGATTTTTAAACCTTTAATTTTCTTGTGTAATTTTAAATTTACATTACATTTACATCAGAACAAAGAGCAAGTAATTGTTCGCGTTCCTTTAAGGTTGACGTTCTTTAAGGTGTTGTTTAATTTATTTTTAGTTTGGTAGCACTACTAATCAAAAAATAAAGGTCTGGTGAAAGCGTATTTCGGTACTATAGATCTGGACATATATTGTGTGCGGATAAAGGAGCATTCCTGTATCCTGACAATAGTGTAAACAGCAAACAGAGGTAATAGCGGGGTGCGATTCCAGTAGTTGTGCAACCTGTTAACTTTAAACGTTGAAACAGTATCCGGTAAAGGATTTCGATCCGAACGAGGTGGCAACATCGCGTTATTTTATCGGAGAATGTTTGAAGAAGCCATATCAATGCATTCTTGTAATGATATGGCTTTTGTTATTTTAAGATTGAACCATCATTTCTATTCGATCGGATTTGAGGAGGAAGCGCGCCAGTGTGAGCATGTACCCGCTCTAGATGTATACGAGTATCCCCAAATTTTGTCCACCAAAAAGGGCGTGGTGTCAACCTTGGTCATGTAGCTAACTAACACGCTTAGATAACTTTATCCGGAAAGCCTAGATCCTATACATTAAGAAAGTGTTAAGCATAACGCAATAAATAAGGGCATTACCTATTTTAGAGGCTAAGCTTAGGTTGACTTTGAGAAGGTTCGTTTTCCCAGGATTCTTATTGTTTTTTTTTGTGGCTTGTGAAGAAGCTATAGAGGTAAACCTCCCTAACCCGGAACCACAACTAGTTATTGATGCCTTAATTGGATTTAGTGAAAACAATGGGCAACCCATAACCTTAGGGCAAGTAGCCCTTTCTTTAACCACTTCATTCTTTAGTGAGGAAGTTCCCCCGGCCTTGAACGCAACTGTTCAAATCATTGATGAACAATCTGGAGAAGTCTTCCCACTTCAGGAAAATGAGCCAGGGGTCTTTAGAAACGGATTTCCCAACTTAGCATTTGAACGAGACTACACGCTGGAGGTGGTCTATGAGGGACAAACCTACAGGGCAACCGAACGCCTTGTGCCAACCGGAAGTATTAACAGTGTAGAACAAGGAGATGGGTTTCTTTTTGATGAGGAGGAAGAAACTGAGGTAATAGTAAACTTTAGTGATATTCCAAATGAACGAAATTATTATCTCTTCGCCTTTGGCTTCAACAATTATCTGGTAACCGATGATGAATTTTACCAGGATGAAAGTCTTACATTTTCTTATTTCTATGAAGATATTGAACCTGGAGACCTTTTAACGATCACCTTATTGGGTATTGATCGGGAGTTTGCAAGCTATTTGGATCAAGCCTTGATACAGTCCGGTGAGAACGGAGGTGGGGGGCCCTTCTCTGTCCCTCCGGCAACCGTACGGGGAAACGTCATCAACACTACGATACCGGATAATTTTCCTTTTGGTTATTTTGCTATCAGTGAATTTGACGCCGTCCCTTTTGCCGTAGAATAAGCCCTCTATTAATATTTACTATGCCAATAACTATTTTCCTTATTTTTAAAGAAATCACAAAAATGTCGCGAACGCGAATGCTGCCCTTACTAGGGCTTTTGTTATTGTTCTCTTCCTCTTATTCTCAAAAGAAATACACGGTTAGCGGCACGGTCCGGGAGGCATCCAGTAACGAGACCTTAATTGGTGTAACTGTGGCCATTCCTGAATTAAAAACGGGAACAAGCACTAATGAGTACGGGTTTTATTCCCTTACCTTACCGGAAGGGGAATACAATTTGGTGATCTCCTATCTTGGTTTCCAGGATATCCGACGACAGGTGAATTTAAATGCGGATATCAGGGTAGATTTTGAGATGGCCGAAAAAGCCGAACAGTTGGATGAGGTAATCGTATCTGAAGATGTGGAACGAATGGATATTCGAAAACCACAAATGAGTGTGAACACCCTTTCCGTACAAACCATAAAGAAAATCCCTTTGGTCTTGGGAGAGGCCGATGTGATTCGTTCCCTGGTGTTGCTTCCCGGAGTTACCAATGCAGGAGAAGCTTCTTCCGGATTTAATGTTCGTGGAGGTGCGGCGGATCAAAATCTGATCTTACTGGATGAGGCCATCATCTTTAATTCCTCGCACCTTTTTGGTTTCTTCTCGGTTTTTAACCCAGATGCGATAAAAGATATTAAACTTTTTAAAGGGGGTATTCCAGCGCGCTATGGTGGCAGAGTGTCTTCCGTTTTGGAAATTTTTCAAAAAGAGGGGAACAGTAAAGAACTGAAGGTAAACGGGGGAATTGGTGCAGTAGCGAGCCGATTACTCGTAGAAGGACCTATTATTAAAGATAGAACCGCCTTTCTGGCAGGGGGAAGAGGCTCCTATGCGCATTTATTTCTTCCCTTGTTTGATATTGATAACAGAGCCTATTTTTTTGATCTAAATACCAAGATAAGCCATCGTATTAATCAAAATAACAGCATTTTCTTATCCGGTTATTTTGGCCGGGACCTGTTTAGCATCAACGATAGCTTTGTAAATACCTACGGTAATGCGGTGGGGAATTTTAGATGGAATCATTTGTTTTCAGACAAGTTGTTCTCCAATCTTTCCTTGATCTATTCCGATTACTTCTATGGTTTAGAATTGGATTTTGTAGGTTTTGAGTGGGATTCGGGGATCCAGAATTTTAATGTGAAATACGATCTAAAACACTATATCAATGATAAATTTCAAATTAATTACGGGCTGAACAATATCTACTACGTCTTTAACCCTGGAAACATAACCCCGAACAGTGAGGAATCTGGAATAGTTGAGGACCAATTGACTAAGAAATACGCCAATGAGGCTGCTGCTTATGTGGACGTAGAACAAAATATCACAAAAAACCTCAGTATAAATTATGGCATACGGGTAAGTAATTTTAATCGGTTGGGACAAGACGAACTCTTTGTGTATGAGAATGACCAAGCCGTATTGTTCGATCCCTTTCAACTCATCTATCGGGAAGCCACGCCAATAGATACCATAAATCCAGGTAGAAGTGGAAGTTTGGCTACATTCACCAATTTTGAGCCAAGGGTTTCCATGGCCTATACAGTAAGTGAAAAGAGTTCCGTAAAAGCGAGTTATACCCGTTTGGCACAGTACCTACATTTACTCTCAAATACCAGCTCCCCTACCCCTTTGGATGTATGGACCCCCAGCGGCCCTTTTGTAGAACCCCAGCTACTGGATCAGTTTGCTTTGGGCTATTTCAGAAATATAAAGGGTGGAGAATACAGTCTTGAACTGGAAGGGTTTTATAAGGACATTCAAAACCGGATTGATTATATCGATGGAGCGGACCTGATTGCAAATGATGCGATCGAACAGGTCATTTTGAACGGAGAGGCCCGCGCCTATGGGTTAGAGCTGTTATTCCGAAAAAACGAGGGCCGCTTCCAAGGCTGGCTGGCCTATACACTCTCCCGATCCGAACAGCGTACCCCTGGCCGTGATCCTGTGGTGGACAACGGACGCTCTAACTTGGAAACAGGGATTAATTTCGGAGAGTGGTACCCAACTCCCTTTGATAAAACCCATGACATCGCGTTGTTTGGAAACTACGAATTCAATGATAAATGGAGTCTTAATGCAAACTTCATATTTCAAACCGGACAGCCTACAAATTTTCCAGTGGGGCAATTTGAATTTCAAGGGCTAGTGGTGCCTTTTTTCGGATTGCGAAACCAAACCCGATTACCCGATTATCACAGGCTGGATCTCTCTGCAACCTTTAAACCCAAGAAAAATGGCAATCGTAGTTTTCAATCGGAATGGGTATTTGGCGTTTACAACCTCTACAATAGGATGAACGCCGCCTCCATTAATTTCCGACAGAATCAAGATACCGGAAGAAATGAGGCCGTTCGTACCGCGATATTTGGGATTGTTCCTGCCGTTACCTACAATTTTAAGTTTTAAGAATGAAACGGATAGGAATTGTATTGGGAATCACGTTACCGTTTTTCGGCTGTGAAGACGTTATTGACGTGGATCTTCCTACAACAGAAACCCGATTGGTCGTAAACGGTGTTTTACGAGTTGACTTAACGCAGGAATTTATACCGGTAGAGATACGTGTATCGGAAACCAGTGGTTTCTTTGAAGATAACCTACCTACCCAATTAGATGACAACGCAACCATTATCTATGGTATGCCCGATCCGGATGCCCCGGAACTATTCGATACTATAGCGTTTTCCTCTCTTACTGAACGGGAAGAAGGTAGCGGTATCTATGTTCCAGACCCAAATTTTGAAGCTGATCAAAGAATCAGGACTTCGGCCGCTGTTCCCGGAATGGTTTTTATTTTGATCATGGAACATAGAGGACGAACCTATGTAGCGAGGACCACCTATTCCCCTACCGTACCTATCGATAACCTGGAACAAGGAACAGAAACCCTTTTTGATGAAGACGACACCGAGATAATAGTCACAATAACCGATCAGCCGGAAGAAGAAAACTATTATGTCTTTGAATTTGGAACGGGCGAGTTTTTAGCGCTTGATGACCAATTCATAGATGGTCAACAATTTGAGTTTTCGTATTTCATAGAACAGGAGCTGGATACTGGCGAAACGCTGGAAGTAAGTATTTTGGGGGCGGATTTACAATTCTTTAATTATATTGATCTCATAGTAGAACAAACACAGAATGATGGTGGTGTATTTGAACCCCCCGCAGCTACAGCACGCGGTAATGTTTTTGATGTAACCGGTTTGGACAATACTTTACTATTCGATAATGTAAATAGACCGGAGGCTTTTCCCCTAGGCTTTTTTGCTGTGGTACAAGAATTTGACCAGAATCTTGTTATCAATTAAGAGCTTGGAAATGTTATTTAATCTTGAAATACGCTTTTGATGAAAAAACTATTGGCCCTATCCACAGCAATAGTTCTTTTTACGGCATGTGAAGATGTTATTGAGGTGGAAACCCAACCCGAACCTCCCCGATTGGTGGTCAACGGTTTGATACGGGTAGACGAAACACAAGAGTTTATAGACGTACGAATTCAAGTAACTGAGACTACCGATTTTTTTAGCGAAAACACGGTTACGGAGTTGGAACGAGCCGTTATTCTTCCGGGGATAGTAAACACAGATCTGAATGCCGGTGCTGAATTCGGAAGGGCTTCGGTTTTGGTGGAATCTGAACCCGGTAGCGGAATTTATATCCCCAATGTTGTACCGGGAGATACGGATGATCGTTTAAGAACAACAGGGCTTTCATCAGAATCCGTTTTTTTGTTGATCATAGACCACAAAGGTAGACGGTATGCTGCCCAAACGCAATATATACCCACAGTACCTATTGAAAACCTGGAACAAGGAGATGAAACGCTGTTTGATGAAGATGACACCGAAATACAAATCACTATTACCGATGTTCCAGAAGCTGAGAATTACTACGTCTTCGATTTCGGGGAAGGGGATTTTTTAGCGTTGGACGATCAATTCATTGATGGCCAGCAATTTGAGTTTTCGTACTTCGTGGAACGCGACTTAGACCCCGGGGAAGAATTGGAAGTCAGTATACTAGGAGCAGACCAGGAATTATTTAATTATATTGATTTGTTGGTTGAGCAGACCGAAAATGACGGAGGTGTATTCGAAACTCCGGCGGCTACTGTACGGGGCAACGTATTTGATATTACGGGATTAGATAATATCAACATCTTTGACAATGTTGAACGCCCGGAAGAATTTGCTTTAGGCTACTTTGCAGTGGTACAGGAATTCAAGCAGACGATAATTATAGAATAGTTAAATAATAAAATAGAAAAGCACCACCATTGCGATTCCGACAAACCCTTGGATCAAAGTGGCAACCGTGTGCCCCCGCAAAGCCGTTTTCATGTCCATTTTTGAAAACTCCGCTACTACCCAAAAATAACTGTCATTGACATGCGAAACGGTCATTGCACCTGCTCCAATAGCCAAAACTGCCAACGCCTTATCTACAGTACTTTCTAATGCAAAAGTGCTTAGCAAAGGCGCCACAATTGCTGCCGTTGTAATGATAGCCACCGTGGAGGAGCCCTGGGCCGTCTTTAAAACAGCTGCGATGCCAAAAGCCAGGAGCAAACCTTCCGCTCCGGAAACCGTGCCAATGTTCAATAACGATTCAAAATCCAAAGTTCTCAAAATGGCACCAAAGGCACCTCCTGCTCCGGTGATCAATACAATACTACCTGCCTGTTTCAACGATTCGCTTACCCAAGCCTGTTTGGCCCTGGATCGCCCTTTACCTAACAAGATAAAACAAAGCACTACTCCAATAAATAGTGCCACAATAGGGTTGCCGAGAAAACTTGCAGTATTTGCCAAAACACCCTCCCCAAAGGGATGACTTGGATATTCAGCTATTGATCTCAATGCGATCAAGACCAGTGGTAAAACAATAGGCAGTAGCGTTTGAAGGAGATTGGGTAATACCACCTCCTCTTCAGAAAGGGTAAGGCTGGTTTCGCTTTCTTCATCGCATGCTTCAAGGGTGATTTTCGGTCCTATGATACGTGCCCAGGCATATCCCGCGACGGATACGAAAATTGCTATCACTAATCCAAAAAGCATTACCAGTCCCAGATCAGCTTCCAAAATGGCTGCAGCGGCCAGAGGTCCCGGCGTTGGCGGTACAAAAACATGTGCCGAATAAAGTCCGGTAGCCAAGGCAATGGCAAAAACGGCCATTTTTACTCCCGATCGTTTGCTTAACGCCCTATTCAGGGAAGACAGAATAACAAAGCCCGAATCACAATACACCGGAATGGAAATTACCAAGCCAGACAAATTCAAGGCAAGAGGGGATCTTTTTAGACCTACCCCTTTCAAAATTGAATTGGCTAAAACCGTTGTTCCATGTGTTTTTTCAAGAAAGGTTCCGATAATGGTACCAAAAGCGATCACCAGACCAATTCCCGAAAGCGTTTTACCAAATCCATCGCTAAGGGTAGTCATCACCACTTTTGGTGTAAGACCAAAGCATAGACCACAAACAATTCCGGCTACCGTTAACGAAAATACCGGATGCACATGAAACTTTACTGTGGCTACGATAATTACGATGATAACAATGGCAAGGATAAGCAACTCCATATTATGAATATCGTTTAAAAAAAGTAGTCACCTCTCCTTCCAATAATTGGGCAGCATTTTGCATATTGTAGGAAAGCGGTTTATTTTTTTGAGAAATTTCAATAAAGTAATCTATGGCAAACGCTTTTTGTGCTTCAGGGTTTAAATCCAACTTGCCACACACCCCGATTACTGGAATATTAAATTGTTTTCCCAGAGCCACTACGCCGCTAATGAGTTTGCCTTGCAGGGTTTGCGCATCGATCCGCCCTTCACCCGTGACGATAAAATCAAAATGTTCCTCTTTCAAAAGCGCAACAACGCCGGACAAATGTAATACGAACGCAACACCGCTGATGAACGTAGCACCGCAAAACGTTTTTAACCCATAGGCAGCGCCCCCGGCTGCTCCTGCCCCGGGAATAGTAGCATTCTGTTGGTGCAATTGGTGCTCTACTATAGCATCCAGCTGCCGAAGCCCCTGGTCTAAAACAGCGATCTGCGGGGGTGTTGCTCCTTTTTGTTCCGCGTAAATATGTGCTGCGCCATCCTTACCATAGAGCGGATTGCTTACATCATTGATGGCATAGAACACGACATTTTCGGGAACTTCTACTTTCTTAATCGAATGAATCTTTAGCAAATTTTCTCCTGTAGGCTTCAGTTCTTTTCCTAAACTATCAAGGAATTTATAGCCTAAAGCATAAGCTATTCCTAAGCCGCCATCATTTGTAGCACTTCCCCCTAGCCCAACGTAAATGGTTTTTGCACCCATTTCTACCGCCTTTTTAAGTTGTATCCCCGTGCCGTAGGTGGACGTTTTCATAGGATTTTGTTCTCTATCCTTGAGTATTACCAGACCAGAGGCTTGCGCCAGTTCCACATAGGCCGTAGCGGTTTTGCTATCCAATAAAATTGGAGCAGTTATAGGCCTTCCCAGGGGATCAAACGTATCCACGGTTTCATAGGTAACACGAACATAGCTTGAGATGGCCTCTAAAAAACCATCCCCTCCATCCGAAGCCAGTACAGAAGTGATCTCAGCATCGGGAAAAACGTTCCGCACACCCTTCGATATGCCGGTAATAACCTCCCTGGCGGTTAATGATCCTTTAAATTTATCTGGTACTACTAGAATTTTCATGTTTCCGCTAGTTTATACCAACAAAATTGAAAGGGTCCAAGTAGGCCTTTTGCAACCAAATTACCCCCGAAATAGATCATCTTAGTTTCTTCATTAATAGCTGATAACCGATGTTCATTTGAAGAAAAGTTGTGAACGCATCGTAGTATTTTCCCATCTTTCTTTCGTTCTATGTAAAATACTCCGTCTTCATGAAAAAACCGAGCAGGCACATAAGGATCAAAAAGTGGCTCTCCGCTGCGAATCTGCAACATTTTTGAGTATTCGGAAAAGATTTTTGACCGGAAGCTATTGCTATCTTTTAATTCCACTTCCAATCCCTCCAGTGTTAGCTTCGCTCGATTAATTCTTCTGTTTATTCCAGATTTTTCAGCTGCGGCTACATCATTTCCGGATCCTAAAAGCGAGTGATAATAAATTCCGGGAACTCCTGGCATACAAAGCATTACAGATTGGGTTAGCAGGAACCGCTGAATACGTAGTTCCTCCGAAGCTTTGGGATGCGTTAACAGATCCAGGTAATTGCAATTTAGCTCGTAAGGAGATTGGGTGCCGTCTCCATTGTCCTTGTAGGACACAAAGCCTCCATGTTCCTCCGCTTTTTTAGCTAAGGACCGGATACTCTCATCCGATACGATGCCCTGAAGCGGTCGTACGCCTACCCCATCATGACTTGCGGTAAAGTTGAAGAAACAGGTTTTTCCCGGTAGTTCCAAACTACCCGCCCAGTCTGTAAGAAGGGTTACATCTTCACAGTGTAAAGTATGCGCTAGTAAAGGAGGTAGCGTAAAATTGTACACCATGTGTGCCTCGTTATGACCATTACCAAAATAGCTTATATTTTCCTTATGAGGTACATTCGTCTCTGTAATTAAAATGGTACCAGGAACTACCGAATCAAGGATGTTGCGATAGGCTTGAATTACCCTATGGGTTTCGGGTAGATGAATACAGGACGTTCCCATTTCCTTCCATAGAAAAGCAATTGCATCTAATCGTATAAAACGCGCGCCCTTGCTTAAATAGTACAGCAGAATATCAAGGACTTGCAAAAAAACCTCAGGGCTTTTGTAGTTTAAATCAACCTGGTCCTCACTAAAGGTAGTCCATACATGGACTTGGCCCTCTTTAGCGTTGTAGGTGTGCCAAAGTGGTAATGCTCTAGGTCTGACAACCTTGCTGTAATCTAATTCAGGATTGGCGGTAACAAAATACGTATTGTACGGAGCATCACCATTTAAAAATGATCTAAACCAGTCAGCATGTTTGGACATGTGGTTAACTACGGCATCGAACATTAAATCAAAGTGCTCTGATAACTGTTCAATATCTTTCCAACTTCCCAAATCAGGATTAACCGTATAGTAATCAATGACGCTAAAGCCATCATCCGAGGAATAGGGAAAGCAGGGTAATACATGCACTGCACTAATACCTTCCCTTAGATAGGTATCACAAAATTGCTTTAGCGCCTGCAAGGGCGATGTCCGGTTTTTAAGAATACTATCTCCATAGACGATTAAAATAATATCCTTTTCAGAAAGCACTCTTTCAACAGCATTTAGTGGGTATCGTTTCTTAATATGCCCGATACTGTTAAGTACTTCATCCTTTGCTTCCGGGTAAAGGCTACCTACTAAAGTTTCCAAATCGGTCATAGTCCTAAAATGGATTTTAAGGACATTGCTAGCACAACAATCAAAACAAAGTAACCCAATAGTAACCCTATTTCTTTTTTCGCGGGATACAGTTCAAAAGGAATACCTTCCTTCGCCTTTCTGGGTACCAGAATACTAATTACATAGGCAATGATCAGAGTGGTAACACATCCTATGGCATTCCACCAAAACCAAAAGATCTGGGGCACATAAAGCCAGAGATACATATTGAGCAGAACACCCAGGATGATACCTATATTGGCCCCCAGGGCATGGGTTTTCTTGGTAAGCAAAGCCAGTACAAAAGCAGCAAGCATGGGACCGAAGAAAATAGAACCGACTTTATTGATCACCTCAATTATGGTACCTTCAATACTGCCCGCAAAAAAGGCGAAAAAAAGACAAACCAGACCCCAAAATAGCGATAGCCATCTTGAATATTTTACGTATTGCGCATCCGTTAAATCTTTCTTGAACCGTTTGACCACATCTTCTATGCTCACTGCACTTAAGGAATTTACAGAAGAACTTAAGGAAGACATTGCAGCAGACATAATAGCCACCAGCAGAATTCCGATAATGCCATTGGGTAGATATTTTATGATGAATACAGGCACCATAAGATCTGCCTTTTTACCTGCTAAGCTAGAAATATTGGCTTCATACACCTGGTTTACCTGTTCTTGAAAACCTATGTCGGACAACAACAAGGTCCCCAGAACCAAGCCCATAATACAATAGGTTAGGGTAACCGGAAAACGGAACAATCCGTTGGCCAATAGGAGCTTTTTGATAGTTCCCATGCTCTTTGCGGAAAGCATTCGCTGGGTTTGCGTCTGGTCGGTACCATAATAGGAGGCATAAAGAAAAAACCCACCAATGACCATAGGCCAAAATCCAAACTCGTCATTGTTATCCGCATTATTGAAACCCCATTTGCTAAAATCCACAGCAGTCAAACGTTCGGTGTCCACCTGAGTAAGAAAGTTGTCAAAACCTCCCAAGGCACTAATACCGTACACCAAACAAATAACAATGCCCAGAAATAAAATCAGCATTTGTGCAACATCACCCCAAATAACAGCTTTCATTCCCCCTTGAAAAGAATAGACCAAGGTAATTACCCCAATCAACAGTACTGAAATCCAAAACGCTATACCTGTGGTTGCCTGGAGGATCAAAGCCATAGTGTAGACCATAACTCCTGTAGCCACCGAACGACTGATTTGGAATACGAAGCTGATGAGCAAACGGGATGAGGCATCGAAGCGCCTTTCCAAATACTCGTAAATACTTACTATGCCCGCTTTATAGAGTGAGGGAATTAAAGTGATCATTAAAAAAGCCATAGCCAATGGAACGCCAAATTCGTAAGTAAGCCATTGTAATCCTCCCCCTTCTTTTATTCCTACGAACGCTGGTGCGGAGATAAAACTTATCGCAGAGAGTTGTGTGGCCATTGTTGATAAACTTAGCGGCAACCAACCCATACTTCTACCGCCCAAAAAATAATCTTCGGAGTCCTTGTTTTCCTTGAAGAAATATCCTAATCCGAGAAATGCCAATAAATAGATAACAATAATGGTATAGTCAATCCAATTCATACTAGGAGTAGTTGGTTATTCCAGAACTGGAAAATAGCGATTAATTCAATATGTGCCAATTCGTAAAATGGGCTTCCCGATACCTTGTAAAAATGCCTAATTTTACAGATCATAGCAAGGAATGCGCACGAATAAAGCTTTACTCGTAAAAGGAATAAAATCCTTTGGATACACCGCGTTAACAATGTTTATTGCGCCTGTTGTCTTGTATCAGGCGTTTAAAAACACAGACAAACCCTTATTTATCCCTGTATTAATACTTGGATTAGTACTGGCGGGATTGGCTATTTATTTAGGGTTTCGTTCGGTAAATATTGTTATGGATGCGGTATTTGGGAAAAAGAAAAAGTCCTAGTTCTTTTCGCTAGGTTCCGGCTTCCATTTGTTACTTAGGGAAGCATAATCATAATCCAGAACAGATTTTTGCCGTTGCAATTGATTAGCGGCAAAAGCACGTTGCAAAATATCTTCAATCAAATAGTCCTCTAGCACTTCAGTTGGCTTAAACTCTTCTTTTAAGCTTATTTTAAAAGCTTTAGCCGTGGCATTATACCAAAATGCCCGCCAACCACTGCGCAATTCCTTCACTAAACTAAAGGCAGTGCTTCCGGTTTGCCGATGGATCAATTTTACCAATATCTGACCTTCTGTACGCGTAAGCTTCTTTAATTCAGCTGAAAATTCGCCCTCAATATATTTCTGTACTTTCTTGGTATATCGCTTTTGATGGCGTCTCTTTTTGATCTTAGACAAACTATCGTTCAACTCCACCAGGCGCTCCGCGGCCATTTTTGCATAGGGATACACTTTTAAGGTCTTTCTTCGGAGAATATAATATCGGAGGCGTTCCGTTTTATCGGCAAATTCCAATTTGCCGAAAATATAAACATCATCCAGAGAGATGGCCTTTATCCAGGACGAATCCCCTTCCATACGAACATAATAGGCTGTAGTATCGATGGTCTCCTCTTTTACCTGGGCCGTTAAAAAAAATGGGAGAACGCAAGAAAATAGTACTAAATAACTTCTCATATAGACCTTGGGGCCAAGAATTGTATCAAATGTAACGATATTGCCAGGAGCATATTATTAAATAAAAGTGAATATTAGTAGCTTTGAACGCTAAAATCCAGCTATGGCATCTGACAAAATTATTACAAAAAAATCACTCGAATTCTTTGAAAGATATCTCAACAATGCCTCCCCTACCGGCTATGAATGGGAAGGACAAAAAATTTGGATGGCGTATCTTAAACCTTATGTGGACGATTTCATTACGGATACCTATGGTACGGCAGTAGCGGTTATTAATCCCGAGGCCGACTACCGGGTTGTAATTGAAGGACACTCTGACGAGATCTCCTGGTATGTGAATTACATAACAGATAATGGGCTGCTTTATGTTATTAGAAATGGTGGTAGCGATCATCAGATAGCACCTTCTAAATGGGTGAACATCCATACCAAAAATGGCATCGTGAAAGGCGTTTTCGGCTGGCCTGCTATTCATACCCGTAGAGCGGGCAAAGAAGAACCTCCTAAACTCGATAATATTTTTATCGATATCGGGGCAAAGGACAAAGAGGAAGTAGCAAAAATGGGGGTACACGTAGGATGCGTAATAACCTATCCCGACGAGTTCCATATTTTGAACGAGGATAAATTTGTGTGCCGTGCACTCGATAATCGGGCCGGAGGATTTATGATTGCTGAGGTAGCCCGTTTACTGCACGAAAACAAAAAAGAGCTTCCTTTTGGATTGTACATAACCAATTCGGTGCAGGAAGAGATTGGTTTGCGAGGTGCTGAGATGATCACACAAACCATAAAGCCTAATGTTGCTATTGTTACCGATGTAACGCACGATACCACCACCCCAATGATTGAAAAGAAGACCCAGGGGGACTGTTCCATGGGAAAGGGTCCGGTGATCTCTTATGCACCAGCCGTACAACAAAAGCTACGAGAACGCATTATTGAAACCGCGGAGGCCAAGGAAATTCCATTCCAACGTGCAGCAAGTTCCCGCTATACCGGAACGGATACCGATGCTTTTGCTTACAGCAACGGTGGTGTAGCTTCGGCATTGATTTCCTTGCCGCTTCGCTATATGCATACTACTGTGGAGACAGTTCACAAGGATGATGTGGAAAATGTGATCCGTCTGATCTATGAAACCTTGTTAACGATCAAAGCCGGAGAGACGTTTAGTTATTTCGATTAGTGTTGGACGAATATGTAGATATCTTGGATGATTCCGGCACGTACACAGGAAGATCCATATTAAAATCAGAGGCCCATCGGTTGGGCCTTTTTCATCCCTCAGTGCACCTTTGGTGTTACGACAAAGGCGGTTCAGTACTTTTACAGCAACGCGGCGCGCAAAAGGAAGTTCATCCTTTATTGTGGGATGTTTCTGTTGCTGGACATGTAGGGGCCGGAGAAGCTATTGTTACGGCGACCATTCGAGAAGCGGAAGAAGAAATCGGTGTGGTTTTAGACCCGGTAAAACTTCAAAAAATAAAGGTGTTTAAAAGGGAAAAACGACATACTAAAGCACTATTCGACCGAGAATTTACCCATACCTTTTTATACGAGCTTTCTCAAGAAACCCCTTTGGTAAAGCAAGAATCTGAGGTAAATGCGTTACAATGGGTAGCGCTTGACGTTTTTGAAAAAATGGCGCGTTCTAAAGACAAAGGCTTGGTACCAGGAGCTACCGACCGTTATTTAGAGATAATTGAAGCCATAGCTTCCAGAATTTAGAAATTCCAATGTACTTCCCAACTGTCACTATCCGTTAAGGGTACCGCGCTCTGTTCCCCCGTCTTCATATTTTTAACAATGAACTGATTTTTCTGCAACTCCGTTTCCCCAAGTAAAACTACATAAGGCACCCCCCGTTTATCTGCATACTTAAACTGCTTTTGCACTTTGGCTGATGTGGGGTACAAATCGGCCTTAACGCCTTTTTCTCTTAGCCGAGAAACCAGTTGTAAAGCCGCTTTACTCTCCTCCGGGCCAAAATTCAGGCACAGGACCTCCAGACTTTGGGCTAATTCTTCAGGGAAAAGATTTAATTCTTCCAAAACCAAGTAGATCCGATCCAGCCCAAAAGAAATCCCAACACCGCTCACGTCCTTTAATCCAAAGATCCCGGTGAGATCATCATAGCGACCTCCACCACCGATAGAGCCCATCTGAACACCTTTCGGAGCACTGACTTCAAAAATTGCACCGGTGTAATAGTTCAAACCTCTGGCAAGGGTTACCTGAATTTGCAGGTTGGCAGATCGCAAACCTACATTAGCTATCAATTCAAAAATATGCTCGAGTTCCTCAATTCCCTTTATCCCAATTTCCGAAGTAGCGAGGAAGGAGCTAAGCTGCTTCAATTGTTGCTTCGGATCACCTTCCATTTGAAATAAGGGCTTTGCCTTACTAATAGCGCTATTAGGGATACCCTTTTCCAGCATTTCCGAGATAACCCGCTCCTCTCCTATCTTATCCAATTTATCCAAAGCCACCGTAAAGTGGGTGAGAAAGTGCTCGGCCCCAATCACCTCGGCAATACCAGAAAGGATTTTACGGTTATTCATTTTTATTGTACAACCGGTTAACCCCAGATCTGAGAACACGGCATCGTACAATTGAATGAGTTCCGCTTCCTGCAACACGGAATCGGCACCCACCACATCCGCATCGCACTGATAAAATTCCCGAAAACGCCCTTTTTGAGGCCGATCCGCCCGCCAAACCGGCTGAATTTGATACCGCTTAAATGGAAAGTCGATTTCGTTTTGGTGCATGACAACATAGCGTGCAAACGGTACCGTAAGATCATAGCGCAACGCCTTTTCCGTGATTTTTGGAGCTAGGGCATTTGAATTTTTAGAATTGTAAGTAACATCATCTACTTTAGAAATGAAATCCCCCGAATTCAATATTTTAAAAATCAAACGATCTCCTTCTTCCCCATACTTCCCCAACAAGGTTTCTGAGTTTTCAAAACTTGGGGTTTCAATAGGTTGAAAACCAAAAGTTTCAAAACGGGTTTTTATCGTGTTGATGATATAATTGCGTTTGCCGACTTCTACCGGCGAAAAATCACGGGTGCCTTTGAGTATACTGGGTTTTTGTGGCATTCAGTTGAATTAAAAAGGGAGCTCCTTCTTACGAGATTCGAGATCCCGAGCGGCGCGTAGTGGATGGAACAAATATCTGGCTATTTGAACTATTTTTCAAATATGTTCATTCTATTATCTCATCAAACCATTGATACAGTTCGCCTTTGGTGATAACAGCACCTTGTTCGATAAGACCGAATTTATCCTTATTCTTATCATCGGAATAGGATTTAGCCGCGGTAAGATACTCTACAAAATCGGATTGCCAGTTCCGCTTGAACCAGCCAAACCCTTCTGTAGTGCGTAAATCTACATTAGGGTTGCCCACCTTTACAGAAATCAGTTTCATTTCCTTTTCGGTCAATTGAAAGAGGTGCATATGATTGGCAGAGATATTCTCCAAATACTGTACTTTGGCCAATACGCCTTCCCAAATCAAATCGCTAAAGACATCCAATTCTTCTTCCGCCACTTCCGGCTTTTCCTTTTTTAAGGTAGCCCACTCCTCCGAAGTTATGGACTGGGTAGCCAAAAAGTTAATAAACTCCTGATGGAGTTCCTCAAACTGTTCTTGGGATAATCTTTTGTACTTCATATTAAAATAAAAGCCCCGACTTTGGTCAGGGCTTTCAAAATTACGTAGTATTCTTTAAAAAATGTAACGCACTCCAACTTGTGCTTGCCATCTTGAAATTAAATCAAAATTATCTACAAAAGTTGAGGTTTGCGAAGGATCAAAACTATACACGGGTGTTGGATTATCCTGAGAGAAATCAACGGATACTCCGATAGGTTGTGTAGCCCTTGGAATTTGAACTACACCCCAGTTAGAATTTAAAAGATTCCCGAAGTTTAAGATATCCAAACTTAATTGCAACGTATTTTTTCCATCGCCAATTGCATTAAAATTAAGGTCCTGTAAAATCTTAATATCCCATCTACCCGTCCACGGAGTGGTTAAATCGTTCCTTCCTACAAAACCTCCTCGACGGGAGCTCAAATATTCATCTTGTTGGATAAAAGCTTCAAAAGCATCTCGCTGTTCTTGCACCGAAGGATTTGTTGGGAACTGTGGTGCCGCAAAGGTTAGTTCTTGTACTTCAGAAGTTGTTGGCACATAGATCAAATCGTTTGTAAATGAACCATCATTATTAATATCACCGGAATACGTATACGAAAAACGCTGCCCGGAAGCATATTCAAAGAAGGCGCCTATTGAAGTCCCCCATTTTCCTTTTCCGTAACTCCATTGTTTGTTCAACTGTCCAATAATTCTGTGTTTGTTCCCAAATAAACTTGGCGCTAAAGGGGCCTGGTTGGCATTGTTCAGCACTGGGTTCAGATCAAACAGATCGCTTGAAATCTCGGCAGACATCGAGTTCACATCAAACGCTTCCAGGAAGTTGTAGGCCACCATAGCATACAGATTGTTTTGAAATTGCTTTTGCAGTTTGAAGCTCCAATTGAAGGAACGCCCTTCATCAATATTAGAAATAACATAAGCGTTGGTTGCACCACCAAAAATTTGCGCCCGATCTTCTAATTGATAAATTGCCCGAGAATCCGGACCCGATAGTGACCCAGTAGGTGTATCCAATCCAAAATTATAGGTGGTTGCTGCATTCAAATCCTTTGTAAAAATAACGTCTGTAGTCGCAATTATCCCATTATCAAATTTGTAGTCAATTCCCAGGTTAGAACGCCAAACTTGCGGGAACTGAAAATTGGGGTTGGTAGGGGTATAAAAGAAGAAATCTGTGTTCTGCACCTGATTCCCCACCCAAACAAAAGGAAATCTACCGGAAAAAACACCGGTTCCACCTCTAATTTGAAAACTCTGATCATCGTGGACATCCCAGTTAAATCCGAGTCGGGGTGACCAAAGAATGGAATTATCCGGCAAATCAAAACTATCTAAGAAAATAGGTTCCCCGTTTTCATCAAAATACTGGATATCCGGTGCATAAGTACCCCCTTGGGATAATAATCCTCCTTTACGATCAATGTTTTCTTCAATTAGATCCCGTGTGTTAAAGTATAAGGGACGATCTGCCCTTATGCCGTACGTTAACTTGAAATTATCGGTAATGTCCCATTCATCTTGAAAATAAAATGCCAATTGCCCCACACTGGTTTCAGCAAGATTCCAGCCCCCTGGAGCTCCAATGGGGAGTTGGTTGTTCGCATTAAAAGTGGCTTCGGCATTTGAAATGGCCGCGCCGATAAGTCCGTTATCTACAGCCTCTAAAAAGGCATCAACACTTGCAAAATCATCTGCAAATGTTCCTACTCCTCCATTTTCGTTGAAGAAAACATAGGTCCCGAGATTGAACGAGTTGAAAAAGTCGAACTTTTCAAACGAAAACCCAACCGTCACCTGATGATCTCCGGAGAAAAAGGTAAGGTTATTTGTGAGTTGAAAGACATCCTGTTCCAGTCTGTTGTTGATTGAAAAAGGCTCATGCCCAGCTACTATAGCTCTCACGCCATCCTGCAAGATATTGATGTCAGGTGCCGGGCTAGAAAAAGGATCCCTAAAATCTTCAAATCTTGTATATCCTATCTGTAATTTGTTCACCGCAGAGCCATCCCCTAAAGTAGAGTTCAGTTCGGCGAGGAAGGAATCAATATTGTTATTAATGGTATACCCACTATTCGCAAACTGTAGGGTCGTGGCATCAGGCCCCCTACGACCAATTGCAAATTCGTTAGCTGTTAGATCTTGACTTGCATCTAAAAAGTTGTAAATCAATGCTAAGCGGTTATTGTCGTTAATATTCCAATCCAATTTTAGAATCCCTTTGGTAGATTCTGAGCCCAGAAGGAATCCTTCAAAAGGTCCGGTCTCATATCCCAACCCTGCTAAAGCGTCAGAGACCAGTTGTAAATCGTTCGCGCTAACCCGAGCTACATTACTTCCACCCTGCCCTCTATCTGCAAAGAAATTTGATCCCAAATCCTCACGATCGTCTACTTCAAAGTTGGCAAAGAAAAAGAGCTTGTTCTTTACTAGGGGTCCCCCGATACTTATACCATATTGTGTTTGTGTCAAATCGGGAACAAAAATATCATCGCCGGACACTTTTCCCCCGGTTAAATCTTCATTTCTGAAAAATCCATAAACTGTTCCGTGAAATTCGTTTGTCCCGCTTTTTGTGACGGCATTCACCGCCGCTCCTGTAAATCCAGCTTGTCGTACATCGTAAGGTGCCAGAGATACTTGCACCTGATCTATGGCGTCTAAGGAAATTGGCTGGGCATTGGATTGTCCTCCAGCGGTTGGAGCATCCAAACCAAAGGGATTATTAAAAATTGAACCGTCAAGTGAAAAGTTATTGAACTGATTGTTTCGACCTCCGAACGAAATACCATCGGAAGAAGCGGTAGGTTCTAACCTGGTAAAATCTGCTTGTGATCGACTAATTGTAGGCAATCGCCTCAGTTCCCGATCTCCTAAATTCGTTTCCGAACCCGTCCGATCACTTCCAAAGGTACCACTGCGATCCGATATCACAACAACCTCATCCAATTGTTGACTTTCCGAAACCAATTGCGAATTCAGGTTAAAGGTTTTTCCTAAGGCAAGAAATATCCCGGTCTCTTTCTGTTCTTTAAAACCAATATAGGAAATGGTAACCTCATAGGGTCCTCCAACCCTAAGATTAAGCAGATTGTAGCGACCATCTTCATTGGTAATTGCGCCGTAGCGCGTTCCTGTAGGCGTATGGATAGCAATCACATTTGCTCCCAGTAAAGGAACACCTTGATCATCGGTAACTTCGCCCCTAATATTAGAGGTGGTTACCTGGGCAAAAGCCGTTAGCGTAGTAAACAACACGGCAAGCCCCATCAGTACAATTTTTTTCATAATGTTCTCTGTTAAGTAATGTTTAAGCCATTGCAAACATAACGCAAAAAAAAAGCTGCGAAGACGCAGCTTTTAACAAGTTATTAACTACAAAAAAGTAGTCTTTATTTGGCTTCGGGAATTACTTCAAACGGAAACTCAACGATCACCTCGCGATGTAACCGTATTTTAGCATTATACGGTCCTGTTCTCTTGATAGTACCTCCCTGGATAGTAATAAATTTCTTATCGATATCTTCTCCTGCCTTTGAGATCGCAGCAGCCAGATCGATATTGGTCACAGATCCAAAAAGTTTATCTCCGGCACCAACTTTGGCCGGGATCTTAATTTCCATTGCCTTGAGCGTATCCGCGATTTTTTGCGCATCGTCAATTAGTTTCTGCTCTCTATGTGCACGTTGCCTCAGATTTTCTGCCAGTACCTTTTTTGCCGAAGGCGTAGCTAAAGCGGCTAATCCCTGGGGAATAAGAAAATTTCTACCATATCCAGGCTTAACCGTTACGATGTCGTCCTTGAAGCCTAAATCCTGTACGTCTTGTTTTAAAATCAATTCCATGCTTCAATCTTTTTATTTCAACATATCTCCAACGTAGGGCATCAATGCCAGGTGACGGGCTCTTTTAACCGCCTGAGCTACTTTACGCTGATATTTTAAAGAAGTGCCTGTTAACCGCCTTGGAAGTAACTTTCCTTGCTCATTCACTAACTTCATCAAAAAGTCAGGATCTTTATAATCGATATATTTGATCCCTGCCTTTTTGAAACGGCAATATTTCTTTTGCTTATTGGTCTCGATGTTCAACGGGGTTAAATATCGAATTTCCCCATCTTTTTTAGCTTTCGCCTGTTGTTCTATAGATGACATACCCTTATGCGTTTGCTTTTAGTTTATTTCTTCTTTTCTCCGCCCAAGCAATAGCATGCTTGTCCAATTTCACGGTCAAAAAACGCATTACGCGTTCGTCTCTTCTAAACTCAACTTCGTAAGGATTGATCACCTCACCTGGAGCCGTAAATTCAAATAAGTGGTAAAATCCACTTTTTTTGTGTTGGATGGGATAGGCTAATTTTTTTAGCCCCCAATCTTCTTTGGCTACCATTTTGGCACCATTCTTAACCAAGAAATCTTCAAACTTCTTGACTGTTTCCTCTATCTGTGATTCAGATAGAACGGGATTTAAAATGAAAACAGTTTCGTAATGATTCATTATTATAATTTTTAAGGAGCGCAAAAGTAAACATATTCCAAACTATTCACAAGAAAAAGCGGGATTGTTCGTTAATGGATTAAGAAGTTATTAACAATTAAAAACAAAACAAACCTACATCGTGCGTAATACCATATACACAACAGAAACGACCATGTTTACATCTTTTGTTGCTCTTTATCGTGTTATTTATGTAATTTGCCGATGATTTAACCCCACAAATCGCCCCTTTTATGAAACTTAAAAGTATAATTGTAGACGACTCTTCCATGCAGCGTATGGCAGTGGCAAAGTTGGTCAACAATCACCCACATCTTGCCCTGGTAGCGGAATACAGTAATGCTATTGAAGCAAAGAATGGACTAAAGACCCATGAGGTAGACCTTATCTTCTTAGATGTGGAGATGCCTATTATTAGTGGATTTGATCTACTGGAAGCTTTGGAAAATCCTCCTCAGGTCATCCTTATTACCGGAAAACCAGATTATGCGCTTAAAGCATTTGACTACGACGTAACCGATTATCTACACAAGCCCATTACCCTTGCAAGATTTGAGGCTTCTGTGAAACGTGCAGTAGCTAAATATGAGCAAATGAATAGGTCCGATGAGGACGAGGAGCATATCTTTGTGAAGAGCAATCTCAAGAAGCGGAAGGTTATCCTTAATGATATTAAGTGGATTGAAGCATTAGGAGATT
Organism: Bacteroidota bacterium; assembly: GCA_038750505.1. Lineage (GTDB taxonomy): Bacteria > Bacteroidota > Bacteroidia > Flavobacteriales > Flavobacteriaceae > Croceivirga. Next base: position 152,745 of record JBCDHD010000010.1, read on the forward strand.
ACATTAAATTGGTGACGGATGAGGCCAATATCGTGATTCTGTCTACTATGAAGTCTTTTGAAAAGCAATTACCATCGGAAAAGTTTCTGAGAATACACAAATCGTACATTGTTAACTTAGAAAAAATTGAGAAATTCAACAGTAAAAATGTTGAAGTCGGCGGGCGTCAAATTCCGCTGAGTCGAAATAAGAAGACTGAATTAGCAGAAGCACTAGCTAACGTCTAAAGTGTACATTAAATATGATCTACATTGTAGATCACGGCTACACTTCTAAATTTTGAAATAGCATCAAAAGATCGTTCCACTCTTTTGATGCTATTTTTTGCATTCCCAATGCTACTCCCTCCTTTTAGTTTTATTAAAATATGTTTGAGATATTGGTTGCGAATCCTGGATATTACAGGATACTCCGGTCCCAGTACCTGAGCATGAACAACATTTCGTAGGGAGGTAGCAAACCAATCACTTGCCTCATTTAACTTATTAAAATCGCGGTCTTTTAAAGTAATCCGTATGATCTTTAGATGAGGAGGATAATGAAATTGTTCTCTTTCATAAATTTCATCATCAAAAAACCGTGAATAGTCATAGGTTGACACCTGCTGTAATATGGAATGATACGGGTTGTAGGTTTGAATAAGCACACTTCCTCTTTTTTTGGTACGTCCGGCACGTCCCGCTACTTGAACCATCATTTGAAAGCTCCGCTCATGAGCCCGGTAGTCCGGAAAATTCAAGAGGGTGTCTGCATTCATTACTCCAACAAGTCCAACATTTCTGAAATCCAATCCTTTGGTTACCATTTGGGTGCCCACTAGAATATCGATCTCTTTTGCCTCAAAAGCTGTAATTAACTTGTCATAGGCATATTTTCCCCGTGTCGTGTCCAAATCCATTCGGGCTACTTTAGCTTCCGGAAATAGTTCTAATAGTTCTAGTTGAATTTGTTCCGTACCAAAACCCTTAGTATCCAAGGTGGTATTACCACAGGCCTGACAATGCGATACCAAGGGAATATGATATCCGCAGTAATGACAGCGCAACTGCTGCTTGTGCTGATGATAGGTCAAACTCACGTCGCAATTTGGGCATTGAGCGGCATGGCCACAGGTGGTGCATTCCAAAATTGGTGCAAAACCCCTTCGATTCTGGAATAGGATAATCTGTTCCTTTTCCGCTAAAGTCTCTGCAATAGTAGCAAGAAGGTATTGTGAAAAATGGCCTTGCATTTGTTTTTTCCGCTGTGCTGTTTTTAGATCAACCAAGACTATCTCCGGCATAAGAACCTCCCCATATCGTTTAGGAATCTCTGCCAGGCCATATTTTCCGGTTTTCGCATTTTTATAGCTTTCAATGCTAGGCGTTGCCGAACCCAGAAGGCAATTCGCCTTATGCAAGTTGGAAAGTACGATTGCAGCGTCTCTGGCATGATAACGTGGAGCGGGATCAAATTGCTTATACGACTGCTCATGTTCCTCGTCAATAATTACCAGACCCAGATTTACAAACGGCAAAAAAACTGCGGAACGAGCCCCAATGATTACTCGTGCTTTTTCGCTTTCTTGTCCTACATTTCGCCATACCTCAACGCGTTCATTCGCAGTATACCGGGAATGATACACCGCCACCTGATTCCCAAAGTAGGCCTTTAACCTACCTATAAGTTGAGCGGTAAGTGCTATTTCCGGCAATAAATAAAGTACTTGTTGTCCACGATTCAAGACCTCCTGAATAAGAGTAATATACAATTCTGTTTTCCCGGAAGCCGTAACACCATGAAGCAAGCACACTTTATTATTTTTAAAGCATACATGTATATCCTGTAGTGCTTTTTCTTGTAAATCATTGAGTTGAATATCCTTTACCCGTTTTTGTCCCGGTTCAAATTCAATCCTGTCTGCTTGCAATTGGTATTGTTCAAAAATGGCTTTTTCTAATAAGGCTTTTATTACTGCTTTTGAAGCACCACTTTTTTTTTCAAACTCAGCGAGTTTTATAGGTTTTCGATGTTGCCCCCACAGACTGAAATAATGCAATACTGCCTTGTGCTGTTTAGGTGCCCGCTGCAAGCGCTCCAAAAGCGGCTCCAATGCCGCTTCCAATTCATATTTGGGATGGAGCTTAAGATATTTTATGAATTTGGGTTTGTATTTCTCCCGGATTTCTTCTTTAAGTCGTATCACACCTTTTTGAACCAATCCGTTGACCAGCGGTAAAATTCTTTTTTTACCTACTATGGCCATAGCGTCTTGAATGCGTAATGAGCTTTGATAATGCAAGGCCTCAACTATTAAGAACGCATCGTCAGTAAGTTCTTCTTGATCCACTCCGGCTAAATCGTCAGAAACAATCTGTGTTTCGCTTTCAAGGAGCAATTGACTTGGGAGCGCTGCCCGGACCACTTCCCCTAAAGTGCACATATAATACGCCGCTATCCATTCCCAATGTTCCAATTGCACCTCCTGAACCACTGGAGAATCGTCGAGAATCTCATGGATTTCTTTTGCTTTGTATGCAACAGGTGCATGATGATGGGTTTGATAGGCGATTCCGGTATAGATCTTAGACTTTCCAAAAGGCACTGCCACACGCATTCCCCGCTTTACTCTTCCGGCTTCTTTGGAAGATAAGCTATAGGTGAACTTACGTGCCAGTGGCAACGGAAGTATAACATCGAGGAAATAAAGCATTTACAAAATTAAGGAGATGCCCTTAACCAGGTTTGTGTTCGATAAAAAAAGGCCAAATACCCCCGTACCTTCAATTGATCAGCGTTTTCCGGATCCAGCCATACCTTACCTCTAACTGTGAGTCCCTTAACAGGATCGGTCAAACGCTTTCCCTTGTAATACCCTTCTTCATCCTTGGAAAAGCCGTCAATTATGGGCAGACCAAGAATAGGAGTATCCTTTAATTTTCCATCACATTTTGTGCAGCGTGCATTTTTTCGGTCACTGTTCAAAATCTCCACCACTTCCCCATACAGCTTTCCTTCTTTTTCGAAAATTTCAACAATTGCCTTGGTTTCACCGGTTTCGTCATCTACAGTCCTCCATTTGCCAAATACGGATTGGGAAATTGCGGATTGGGTTGCGGCTACAAGAAAAAACAGTACTACTAGTCTTCTATTCATTTTTCTTTTGCTTAACATTTTTTTTCATGGAATACAAGGTGGCATTAAGTTCGAACCCCAGCAGCAGTATGTTAGAATTCAACCAAATAAAAACCATCAATATCAAAAGTCCTCCAAGCGCTCCATACAGTTCGTTATATCGGGCAAATTTTTCAACATAGTACCCGAATAAATACGAGGTGAGCAAAAATAATACAGTAGTGACCAAAGCTCCAATAGAAAAAAACCTTGCTTTTTTTCCCTCTACTGTGCCGAAATAGTATAGGATGGCCGTAGTCAAGTAGGATAACAACATGAAAAACAAAACTTTAGCAAGCTGCAATCCAAAGGCATCACCTTTTTCGACATCGGTGCCAAAAGTTTTTCCTAAATATTCACTGGTGTATTCTACAATGTAAAATTCAAAATATACAAATGCCACAGCACCAACAATAAGCAGTATAGAAAGGATAAGTCCAACCATAAGTGCATAGGCATATTGGCGTATAAAATTCCGGGTAAGCTCAACGTGATAGGAATATTCAAAAGCGCTAAAAATGGAGTTCACACCATTGGCTACCAGAAAAATGGATAAACCAAAAGCAGAGGAGAGCAATCCTCCTTGTTTCTGATCCTTTATCTGCTGATAGATGTCCCCAAAATAATCGCTGGTTGCTGTTGGCAAAAAGGACTCCAGGAAGAGCAAAAACTGTGTATCGAAGTTGGCATTGCCTACACGAACATAGGGAATAACAAAAGGGACAAGGGTGACCAGAAAAATTAACAACGGAAAAAGTGCTAGAAAAACACTAAAAGCAATAGCGCTTGCCCTACTGGAAAGGGCGCCTTCTATTATGCCAACAATATAAATTTCAGAAAGATCATAGACCGAAAGTCCTTCAAAACCGGGAAGCTTTACTTGCTTTAGCAATCGTACCCCCCAATTGAGAACAGGGATCTTTTCCAGTCTTTCTTCTATTTCCTTTGACATCTAAACCGCTTTTAGACTTAGATCCATATTGTGAACCGAATGGGTTAAGGCCCCGGAAGAAATGAAATCTACCCCACATTCGGCATATTTTCGCACTGTGGTTTCATCAATACCTCCCGAAGATTCTGTTAAACATTGCTCTCCGATAAGCGCTACTGCCTTTCGGGTATCTTCATAACTAAAATTATCGAGCAAAATACGATATATCCCATCCGACCTGAGTATTTCGCGTACCTCTTCAAGATCCCTGGCTTCAACAATAATGTCCAGTCGTTTCCCTTTCTCTTTGAGATAGCGTTTCGTTTGTTGTATGGCATGCGTAATTCCTCCCGCAAAGTCAATATGGTTGTCCTTCAACATGATCATATCATATAGCGCGAACCTATGATTCTCTCCCCCGCCTATCTTAACCGCCCATTTTTCAAGCGCTCGGATCCCCGGTGTAGTTTTTCGGGTATCTAGAATTTTTGCTCCGGTGCCTTCCAAAAGTTTTACATAATGTGCAGTTTTCGTCGCTATAGCACTCATCCGTTGCATAGCATTAAGTACCAACCGCTCCGCTTTTAAGATACTCTGCGAACTGCCAGATACAAAAAATGCCACATCTCCTTCCGTTACCCTGGTTCCATCGTTGAGGCGTATCTCCATGATTAAGCTGCTGTCCACAAATTGAAAAACTTGCTGCGCCCACTCTACTCCCGCGAGAACACCACTATCTTTAACAAGTAACTTGGCTTTCCCTTGAGCCGTTTCCGGAATACATGCTAAAGAGCTATGGTCGCCATCGCCCACATCTTCACGAATGGCATTAGAAATGATCCCCTGTATTTCCTTTTGAAACTGGTCTTCAGATATCATATCGTGGTAGTTTAAAACGAAAATACTAAAAACCCCATCGAAAAATTATCCTGTTGCAATCAGATGCGATAACCTGGTTTTGTCCGTTCTTGTCCGGCAATTACCCCATTCCGACGTTTTTGAGTAGGTCCGGAGTAGTGTTTGTTACATATTTACAGCTAGTAATCAGAAAACGAACAGCATGAGACTTAAAATGAGGACTATTTATTTGTATTACGCTGCATTGGCTTTCACACTTCACTTTTCATCGGTTGTTAGCCAAAGTAACCCTACTCCAGAAACTATAGTCAGTCTTTCAGGGAAAACAATAGGGGTTGATACACTTGAACACTATATTACGGCACAAATGCAACACCTAAAAGTGCCTGGAATGTCTTTTGTACTTATCAACGAGGGGATGGTGGTATTCCATGAGGTTTATGGGTATGCGGATATTAAAAATGGTGAAGCCGTAACCAAATCTACCATTTTTGAGGGAGCATCGCTATCCAAGCCACTATTTGCGTATTTCGTTATGACGTATGTAGAGGAGGGATTATTGGATCTGGATAAACCACTCTATCATTACTTACCTTTTGAGGATATAGCCTATGACGATAGATACAAGCAAATTACGGCACGTATGGTTCTTTCTCACACCACGGGTTTTCCCAATTGGAGAACAGATTACGAGAATAAAAGACTTTTTATCCAATTTGAACCGGGAACTGCATTTCATTATTCCGGGGAAGGGTATCAATACCTGGCAAAAGTGTTAATGCATTTACTACAAACAGACAATACTGGCCTGGAGGAAAAGTTTCAGGAGAAGGTTGCACTTCCGCTGGGTCTGGAATACACCAAATACATTCAAGATGATTTTAATATTTCCCATAAGGCCCTCGGTTATAGGAATGCGCTTCCTGTCCCATTAGATACTGATACTAAATTCGGCGCAGCCTACTCTGTTCATTCTGAATCGGGAGATTTTTCGAAATGGGTGATAGCGCTTTTAGAAAAAAGAGGATTAAACGAAAACAGTTTTGACGAGTTATTTAAAACGCAGGTCATCCTACCGGAAGAACACCCACAGCGGGAAGCGGGAGTCTCTTCCTGGGCATTAGGCTTCGCCAAAGCAACACTTCCTTTTGGAGACGCTTTGGGTCATGGGGGTAACAATCGTGGTTACACCAGTCTTTTTGCCCTTGTCCCTGAAAAAAAATGGGGTTGTGTTATCTTTACTAATGCAGATCAATCGCCTCTACCCCTACTCCTATTGCAGTATCTCATGTCTTAATCGTGAAGCGTATTGAAAGTAAAACCGTATCTATGTGAACGTGAACAGCTTTAAATTCAATACATCGGATTACCTACTCATAGGATTGTACTTTGTGGTATCCTCACTATGGCTACTTTTCCGTTACGATGTTGAAGAATATAGCTCGTTTCAGATGATAACAGGACTATTGGGAGCACTGGTTAAAACCGCCATGCTATTGTTTCTAATGATCGGGCTTATTCAAAAGTATCTGGCTTTGGAAAGGAACTACCTTCTATTTTTTGTACTCACCCTTGTAGGCTTAGGATTTTTCGGATTTCTTGATCTATTACGAGACTATTATACCGCAGATCCAAAATGGCAATGGAACCCTTCGTTTGGCGCTATAACTGTGGATATATTTTATCGTACCATACCTGATGTTGCACTTCCTCTTGGATTAATCCTTGGAAAGAAATATTATGAAGATCAGTTAAAGAACGTTCAAATCGCCAATGCCAATAAGGAATTGGAATTAAAAGTGTTACGGTCTCAGTACGACCCTCATTTTTTATACAATAACCTCAATACCATAGACGCCATTATTGATTATTCCCCAAAACATAAAGTAAAGGAATATGTAGGGCATTTGGCGGCTTTGTATCGTAATCTTATACAATATGGGAATTTAGATGTAATCTCACTGGAAGAGGAGCTTCGGTTGGCTAAACACTATTTCTATTTAATACGAACTCGTTTTGAAGGCGACTATGCGTTTACTCTTACCCGTTGTACATCTAAAAAAGAAAAATATTTGCCTAACGGCGCGCTACTCACTATTTTGGAAAATGTGGTGACCCATAATAAAGCAATAGAAAAGGGAACAATTACAACCCAAATAGAGGTTTTTGACGACCATATTTTGATTTGTAACACCAGGGGAAGTACAGGCATTAAAAAAAAAGCATCCTCTGGCACAGGTTTAGCGAATTTAAAAAAGAGATACCATTTGCTCAGCGAGAAACGACTGGAAGTTCGAGAAACCGATAAAACTTTTTCCGTTATTTTACCCTTACTGGACGTAGTGCATTAACCATGAATATTTTAATTCTTGAGGATGAAGTACCCGCGGCGAAAAAATTAGCCGCTTATATCAAAGATTTTTTTGCGCATAAGGTGAAAATAGATACGGCCAGATCCGTTGTTAATGGTAGCAAGCTGCTAAAAGAAAACCACACCTATGACCTAATCCTCTCAGATATCCAATTATTAGATGGCTCCGCTTTTCAGATATTTCAAAGTATCCCCATCAAAACCCCAATCATATTCTGTACAGCATACCATGAACACTTGCTACAAGCTTTTCAAACCAATGGGATCGCTTATATTCTAAAACCGTACTCGTACACCGAATTTGAAAGTGCTTTTAAAAAATATCAAGCCTTGTTTTCGTATACATCCTATGAACGCCAATTGTTTCAACATTTAACGGAAACACTGGAAAACTACGGGAAAAATTACCGAAGTAGATTCGCGATAAAAAAAAGAGGGGGAATAAAGCTATTAGAGACAAAAGAAATCGCGGTAATACAGGCAAATGGCGATTTCTGCAAACTCATAGATTGTATGGGCCAGTTACATGCTATTACCAAAAGTATTGGAGTACTTAGTGCAGAACTTGATCCCAAGGTCTTTTTTAGGATTAACCGAAGCCAGATGATTAATATTGCGCATATAGATCGTATTACCCCTTACTCTAAAAATCGATTGGCCATCAAAGTTAACGGGAGTACGCAGGTGTATATTACCAGTGCAGCAACCACCAAGAATTTCAGAATTTGGCTAGAGCAATAGCAATTGAAACGTATTTGCATTTATGACAATAAAACTTTTAGCAATAGGAAAAACGGATAGCGCTGAGTTACGTGTGCTTTTTAAAAAGTATGAAAATAGATTAAAACGGTATGTCCCCTTTGAGTTTGAAATGCTGCCAGATCTTAAGAACAGAAAAGTACTCACTAAAGAAGTTCAAAAAGAGAAAGAAGGACAACTCTTGCTGCAGCAAATAAAACCCTCAGACCTTGTTGTGGTGCTTGACGAAAAAGGCAACCAATTTACATCCAAAGCGTTTTCAAACTATCTCCAAAAAAGAATGAACAGCGGTATTAAAAACCTGGTTTTTGTGATTGGCGGACCCTACGGTTTCAGTCCAGCCGTTTATGAACGCTGTAGCGATCAGATCAGCTTGTCTAAAATGACATTTTCACATCAAATGATCCGATTGTTTGCGGTGGAACAACTCTATAGAGCATATACTATTTTAAGGAATGAACCCTATCATCATGAGTAATTTCTTCTGATGACACCTTGCTATACTTTTCTAGTAATCCTTCTACTTTCCTTAGCACTTTATGGTGTGGTAGTGGCATATGTTCGCTTTTCGCCAGGGAATTAACCATATTTTCCGAAACCGTATTCAGTTGCTCCAATTCCTTCGAAATAAAGGTTATGATTTCCTTTTTGCGTGCCTCGCTTTTTTCAATATGTAAAACATACTCTAGATCTTTTATATTTTTCATATGAGATGCAAAAGCATGGGACTGGTGCCAGGCAATTTCTTCAAGCTTCTTCTTCTGGGCCATTATGCGATTCATTATGGGATTTACAATAAAGAAGATCTCAAAAAGAATAATTAAAACAGAGAATATGGCCAATTCCAATTCTATTACTCGCATAGCTTTAATGTCTTCTTCTGATTTTCTTTGAAATTGAAACACAATTTGGTCCATTATTGCTAAAAAGCGATCGGTACGATATCGCAAATCGGTAAAAGATACCTTATTTATTTTTCTGAGGTCCGAAAGGTGGGAAGTAAACCAGATTATATACGGTTGAAGACGCCGAAAGTTTTTAGCAATTTCTTCAGTTGTTAGCGGTTCTACCCCCAAGCTTTCACTGCCTTCCTGCAAAACCGTATGCATTTGCACCAACCTATTCAAAGTAAGTTTAAGTTCCGCGTAATCACAATTGTGAAAGCGGCAGGAATATACCTCATTCAGCAATCTTTGACTGAGCATACGTTGTCTTCCCGAAAGATTAACCACCATAGCCGTTTTCCGCTGTTTGTCTAATGAATACTGCACAATGGTTTGTATGGCAATGGTAATCAGCATAATGGACACCACTAACATATAATACGCCCTGAAGCCTTTTTTGAATATTGTTTTCCCCGCTATTTTCACACAAAAACCATTGTAAATAAGAATTTACCTACAATTTATGCCCAAAAAAACTGCCGTCATTAAAAATGTTGTGAAACAAGAACAGGTGTTTGTGAAATTACCCTGGCTGTACGTCTGGCCACGGATTAATACAGCACCCTAAACTTAATGGTATGCTCAATACTTTTTAAAGCCTTGGTAACCTCCTTATTGTAGTCTTTGTCCAGGTCTGTGATCACGTAACCGACATCCGGGTCAGTAGACAGGTATTGTCCGGTGATGTTCATCTCAAACTTGGCCAGCACCTCGTTAATTTGGGCCATTACCCCGGGAACATTATCGTGAATGTGCAAAAATCGATGCGAATCGTTTTGTTTGGGCAATCGAATATTAGGAAAGTTGACGGCATCCACCGTATTCCCCGAATTGATATAATCCATTATCTTATTTGGGACAAAATCTGCTATATCTCGTTGCGCTTCCTGGGTGCTTCCCCCAACGTGGGGTGTCAAAATTACGTTTTCAAGTCCCCTCAATTCTGTTTGAAAATCGCCATTACTTCTAGGTTCTTCGGGGTAGACATCAATCGCTGCCCCTCCCAGTTTTTTGTTCTTGAGTGCTTCAACCAAAGCTTCAATATCTACAACAAATCCACGAGAAAGATTGATCAACATTGCGCCTTCCCGCATTTGTTCGATCTCCTCGCGCCCAATAAAATTTTTATTGGAGATATTATCATCAATGTGAAGCGTTACCACATCAGAAACCGTTAACAATTCCTCCAGAGTATGACATCGTATTGCATTACCCAGGGCAAGTTGATCTGCAACATCATAATAGTACACCCGCATTCCAATGGCCTCTGCAAGCACGGATAACTGCTTACCAATATTACCGTAGCCAACTATTCCCAAATGCTTGCCGCGTACTTCATGTGCGTTCAATGCAGTTTTAAACCACTTCCCCTTGTGAATTTCAGCACTCCGGGTAAACACATTCCGCATCAACATAATGATCTGGCCAATAGCTAACTCCACCACGGATCGGGTATTACTGTAAGGCGCATTAAAAACCACTACCCCATTTCTTTTGGCAGCTTCTAGGTCTATTTGCGTAGTACCGATACAAAAGGCCCCAATTACCAGCAGGCGATCTGCAGCCTCTAGCACTTTTTTAGTTACTTGCGTTTTAGATCGGATGCCGAGTACGTGTATTCCCTTTATCTTCTCAACAAGCTCTGCCTCCGGGATACTGTGCTTTACTAATTCTACGGAAAACCCATCATTAGACAAATTGTCAAATGCTGCCGGATGTACATTTTCCAACAACAGAATTTTAATTCTATTCTTAGGGTATGATATTTTTCTGGGCAAGTCGTTCACGAACAAAAACTCATTTAAGTTGGGGGCCACATGGTCCGCTTTATTGGCAGCCTTTTCACGATGCACATTTTCAGTGTACGCGAAGAACTTATCAGCAATTCCCGCCTCTCGCATCACATAATCGCTATATCCATCTCCAATTACCTGTACTTCACCTTCAAGATTGAGACGCTTAAGACACTCTATTTTTCCGTTGTGGGAAGATAGCACATTTGTTTCATCAAACCCCACAACATTTCCGGCATCATCAAATTTAAAGGTATTGGCAAAAACCCGTTCTTCTGGAATATTATATTCGGCTACAATAGGATCTATAAACTCTTTAAACCCACAGGATATGACATAAATATCTTCCGAATGGGACTGAAAAAATGCTTTGTTTTCCTTAATTGACCTGGATATTTTATCACGAAGGGCCTGGATCAAAACAGGTAAATCGTTTCTATGTGCACCAAGCAAGGTAATTCTTCTTTCTAAAGACTCGGTAAAAGAAATTTCCCCGTCAATACCCAAATTGGTTATTCGCTGTATCTCTGATAAGACGTGCTCCCTGTTCGCTTTTCCTGCTAAAGTCATTTCGGCCCATACATCCAGCGCCTCTACCTCGGTGAGGGTGCTATCAAAATCAAATACATATTTACGTGGGGTGGCAACCATTTCTAAACTAAATTATCGGTTAAATGTAAACATAATCCTTTGCGCGAAAAGTAGTTGTTCAAAAAAAGGAGTAATGGTTAATAAAAACTATAATTGGGTTTACTTTTCGTACTATGTTTAACCCAATTTTACCAATCTCTTAAAATCAGAACCATCGTCGTACCGCCTTGCAATACAATTGATATTCTTTTCCAAACTTTTTTAACAAGGCTTCTTCTTCCGGCCTAATCTGAAAGTAGTTCATGAAATACACAAATCCCGCTGCAAGAATAGTGTTAAAAGCGTTCCCCAGGTACAAACCCCACCCAATGAGAACCAATAACAACGCCAGATACATTGGATTACGAGTATAGTTAAATATCCCGTTACGAACCAGTTTACTTGCCTTTTCAGGTTGTAAAGGATCAATAGTAGTTTTTGTTCTCCAAAATTGAAATAAGGCAATTGACGCTATTAAAAAACCAATTGCTAAGGCGATATAGGCCAAAGGCAAGCGACCAAAAAAATCAAATTCCCCAACCGGGAGGAAGCTGTCTAAAAGATACATTAATAGCCCGAAGCCCATGATTACAAATACTGGTGGGATCTTGATCTCCATTGGTCTAAAATACTATTTTTGATCGTAAATCAGAACGCTGTGGAATTCGTCTTCGCTACCCATAATCGCGATAAATTAAGAGAGGTGCAAGCCATGCTACCAGAAAGAATGACCCTATTGTCTTTAGACGATATTGGGTGTTTTGAAGCGATTCCGGAAACCGGGCATACTTTGGAAGAAAATGCCAGCTTAAAAATACAGCATATAGCGAAAAAATATGGTTATCAGGGTTTTGCGGATGACACAGGGCTCCTGGTGAATGCTTTAAACGGAGCTCCCGGTGTATATTCTGCAAGATACGCAGGTGATCAAAAAAATACCGTTGCAAATATTGAAAAGCTACTGTTCAATCTGGAAACCAAAACAGATAGAAGCGCGCAATTTGAAACCGTTATTGCGTTATCTTTTCAAGGCAATACCCATTTATTTCGCGGAAGCATAAAAGGTACAATTAGTAAAGAAAAAAGAGGAAAAAATGGCTTTGGTTATGACCCTATTTTCATTCCGGAGGGATACGATAAAACCTTTGCAGAATTACCCGCAAAAGTTAAAAATACCATCAGTCACCGAGCGCTAGCGATTGAAAAATTAATCCACTTTTTGTCAGCTTTAGCGCTATCCTAGGTAAATAAGTTTACCTTTGCCGCCAAATTTAATGTCGCACCCGTTGTAAAATGGGTACCTGGGGTGTTGTGAAAGGCTTTTTAAAGGGTTCGCCAAATACAGCACAGCAATAGCGAACGTTTTTACAAAAGACTATGACAACATTCAACGATTTGGGGTTGACAACCTCATTACTTTCCGCTGTTTCCGATCTGGGATTTGAATCCCCTTCAGAGGTTCAGGAAAAAGCGATCCCCATACTTTTGGAAGAGGAGACCGATTTGGTTGCTTTGGCCCAAACCGGGACGGGAAAAACAGCAGCTTTCGGTTTTCCATTGCTCCAAAAAATAGATACCCATAGCCGTACTACCCAAGGCTTGATTTTATCGCCCACACGTGAACTTTGTGTACAGATCACCAACGAAATGCAGCTCTATGCAAAATACGAAAAGGGGGTACATATTGTTGCAATTTATGGAGGGGCAAGCATAACCGAACAGGCCAAACAAATAAAGAAAGGCGCTCAGCTTGTTGTGGCCACACCTGGCAGAATGAAAGATATGATCCGCCGTGGAATTGTAGACATCTCAAAAATTGAATACTGCGTTCTGGATGAGGCGGATGAGATGCTCAACATGGGATTCTATGAAGACATCAAAGATATCCTTTCCAATACCCCGGAGGATAAGTCCACCTGGTTGTTTTCAGCTACGATGCCAAAAGAAGTAGCGCAAATTGCCAGAAAATTTATGCACCAACCCAAAGAGATAACGGTTGGTACCAAGAATGCCGGGGCAGTTACCGTACAGCACGAATACTATGTTGTGGGAGGCAGAGACCGCTATGCTGCGCTAAAACGTCTCGCTGATGCTAATCCAGGGATTTTTTCCGTAGTCTTCTGTCGCACCAAACGGGATACTCAACGGATTGCGGAAAAACTTATTGAAGATGGATACAACGCTGGCGCATTACACGGTGATCTGAGTCAAAATCAACGTGACCTGGCGATGAACGCATTCCGCAAAAAACAGATTCAACTGTTGGTCGCTACGGATGTTGCTGCCCGCGGAATTGATGTGGATGACATTACCCATGTAATCAACTATCAACTACCGGATGAGATAGAAACCTACACCCACAGAAGCGGGAGAACTGGAAGAGCAGGGAAGTCGGGGATTTCTATGGTTATCGTCACGCGCAGTGAATTGCGCAAGATAAGAGCCGTGGAAAAGAAAATACAGCAAAAGTTCCTGGAAAAGAAAATTCCCACTGGGATCGAAATTTGTGAAATCCAGCTCTATCATTTGGCTAGTAAGATCCGAGATACAACGGTGAATACAAAAATTGATGACTATCTCCCCGCCATTTATGATGTACTAGATGGTATTGATCGCGATGCATTGATCAAAAAAATGGTATCCGTAGAATTTACCAGGTTCTACAATTACTACAGTAAAACCAAAGATCTTGGGACCTTTGCGGCGGGATCGGAAGACTCCTTTTCTTCGGATAGTCTGTCGGAGGATTCCGTACGCTACTTTATCAATATCGGAGAACGTGATGGTTTTGACTGGATGTCTTTAAAGGACTTCTTACGGGCAACGCTAGGACTTAATAAAGAGGACATCTATAAGGTGGATACGAAAGCTAACTTTTCTTTTTTCAACACGGACGCAGGACTGTCGCCCTTAGTTTTGGAGACCTTCCAGGATTTTAAAAAGGACGGGCGTTTTATCAACGTAGAAGTATCCAAAAAACCAGAAAGAAGCCGAAAAAACAGGAAGAACGACCGTAAAAAAGGACGCAAAAGAGATCGAAAATCAACAGCTCCAAAATTTAAAGCGCAAACAGGAAGGAAAAAAAAGAATAAACCTTCTGGCTTTTTTTAGTTAAGGAGTTGCCAAAAAAAATAGCGTAGCCCGTTAAATTCCGTTGTTTTGTATTTTTACCGGACAAGATTGCCCATGAAAAAAACTGTTTTGTTCTTCTTCGCTCTATGCGGAATTTTTGTTTCTGCTCAGGACGAAGAGGAAACTAATCCTCCTCAAACGCTTCAGGCTACTGTAACCAATGCACAAACCGATTTTCCGTTGGAGAGCGTCCATGTCATCAACCTAACAAGAGTAATTGGGACGATTACAGATCAGGATGGTAAATTTTCTATTACCGCAGCGGTAAATGATACCTTGTACATGAGTTATTTGGGATTCAAACCTCAAAAAGTACGGGTCACGAATGACATGTTTCGGTTTCAGGACACAAAAATTGCGCTTACCGAACTGGCCTATGCCCTTGAAGAGGTGGTAGTAAGGCCTTATCAACTTACAGGTTATCTGGAAATTGATGTAAAGAACCTACCCGTAAACAATGCCTACCAATACAGTATCTCTGGTCTCAATAAGAGTTACGAAGCAGGAAACAAAAGCCCAAGCGCAGTTACCAAAGTGCTTGGGGCGATCCTGAATCCCGCAGATCTACTGCGTAATCTATTTGGTAAAAGGCCCCAACAGATGCGAAAACTCCGTCAGATGAAGGATGATGATAATATAAGGGATCTGTTGGCTTCCAAATTTGATAGGGAGACCCTTACACAACTCCTGCAATTGGAAAAAATGGATATTGAGGATATTTTGAATAATTGTAACTATTCGCGCTCGTTTATTCAAACAGCAAACGACCTTCAAATACTGGACGCAATCAGTAGCTGCTACGAAGAATATAAGGTCTTAAACAGAAACTAAGCCAGTTGATTATCGAATAAATGCTTTAATCCAGAGCATCATTCCAAATAAATTTTAGATTTCAACTGGCATTTTATAGTTTTAGACAAAATCCTCAAAGCATGAAAAAACTGCTTATCGCTATGATCTCACTTTCATTTCTACTTGGCTGTAATACCACGGGAAAGGATACCCCAAAAAAAGATCAGGAAACCGTTGAAGAACCTGTAGCAAGTGCGGAAAAAGTATCGCCTTTTGTTTGGGAAGGTGCTAATATCTACTTTTTGCTCACGGATAGATTTTACAACGCCAATCCTAACAATGATGTCAATTTAGAACGTACAGATTCTACCGGGGTACTGAGAGGATTTGTGGGAGGGGATATTGCTGGTATTACTCAAAAACTGAAAGAAGGCTATTTTACAGATCTGGGTATTAATGCTATCTGGTTTACTCCGGTAGTCGAACAAATTCATGGATCTACCGATGAGGGAACAGGACCTACCTATGGCTATCACGGCTATTGGGCAAAAGATTGGACAGCAATTGACCCTAATTTTGGAACCAAAAAGGATTTGGAGAATTTGGTAAAAACAGCACACGCTAAAGGAATACGTATTTTGTTAGACGTAGTACTGAACCATACAGGACCCGTTACCGATGCCGATCCTGTATGGCCAGAAGAATGGGTGCGAACAGCTCCCACCTGTGAATTTACTTCCTATGAAAATACAACGGCCTGTACCTTGGTAGCCAACCTACCGGATATTCTAACCGAATCGGACGAAGCCGTAGAACTACCGGATGCCTTGTTGGCAAAATGGAAGGAAGAAGGACGTTTAAGCCAGGAACTTGACGAACTAAATCTTTTTTTTGAACGCACCGGATATCCAAGAGCACCGCGCTTTTATGTCATCAAATGGTTAACAGATTACATTCATGAATTTGGTGTTGACGGATTCCGGGTAGATACGGTTAAACACGTCAATGAAAACGCCTGGACAGAATTACAAAAAGAAGCAAATTATGCTTTTGATACCTGGAAAAAGAAGCATCCGAATGACGTTCTGGACGATAATCCCTTCTACATGGTGGGAGAAGTATACAACTACGGTATTTCAGGAGGACGTCTTTTTGACTTTGGCGATAAGAAAGTAGATTATTTTGACAATGGTTTTAAAAGCCTTATCAATTTTGATCTAAAAACAGACGCTGCAAGAGAGTATGAACCCGTTTTCAGAAAGTACAGTTATTTGCTCCATTCGAAACTCAAGGGAAAAAGTGTGCTTAACTATTTAACTTCACATGACGATGGCAACCCCTTTGATCCGGAACGCAATACACCGTATCGCAGCGCGAATATGTTATTGCTTACACCAGGAGCTTCCCAGGTATATTACGGAGATGAGACCCTGCGTCCGTTGCAGGTGGAAGGGGCTGAAGGAGATGCCAATCTCCGTTCTTTTATGAATTGGGCTGATCTGGATAGTCTGCCCAAAATTCAAAAGGTACATGAACACTGGCAAAAACTAGGGCAATTCCGGAGAAATCATCCTGCAATTGGTGCCGGAAAACACAAGCGACTCTCAAAAAGACCATATGTTTTTTCAAGAACCTATATGAATGAGGAGTACAAGGACAAAGTGGTTGTAGGTCTGGAACTACCAAAAGGTAAAAAGTCCCTTTCGGTTAAAGGATTCTTCGGCGACGGTACTTTGCTCAGGGATACCTATTCCAACACCGAAATAATGGTAAAAAATGGTAAAGTCACTCTCGAAAATGAATTTGACACTGCGTTGATAGAATTGGTTGAATAGCGCGTAGCAATTTTGAATATGAATTGCTATGTTCGTGTTCGGTCAAGCGTTATAAGTACATAACCCGCTTTTGCAAAAAACATCCCCCTTTCCACAGCCTCATCATTCACATAAGGGGTGTAGACCAATATTACAGGGTACGATTCTGCTTTGACTCCTGGGAAAAAGATATTTACGGAAAGATTTATACCATCATGCATCGGGATCTTTTGGTACAGTTTAATGTCAATTTCCTGTGAGTGAACCAGTATGCCACTGAAGAGTACAATAACAAAAGATCGTAAATATGCTGTCATGCTGTTTTTACTTTGGTGTTTCTCTCTTTTTCAGACTTAGAATTGCTGAGGAAGTAAACTTCCGATCACACCTAGTTTGTGGGAACAGATTGGGAAGAAGTATTGAAATCCTAATACCTACTTCATTGCCAAGGTTCGACCGAAACAGTTCTGGGTTTTAAAAGTACTTAACCTTTTATCAAAACAAACGGGATCTCAACTTTTTATGAGGAATTTTTAGTTTTCCAAAAAAGCGTTTCGGAGGGTTTGGATTTTTCTTTTTGAACGTTCTACCCATCCATATCTTAACCCCGGTATAGGTAAGCAATGCAGGCAAAAATCCTGCAAAAAACCAAAGGATTCTTGTGAATAGCCCTCCAAATTCTCCGAAATGTACTTGTAATAACCATTTTGCCATAATGGCCTCACCCCTGGGTAACGTATCCGGATGGTATTCTCGCAACACTTTGCCGGTAACGGGGTGTAATGTCAAAAAAATTCGGGTATCAGGTCCGGCATATATATCCGTTCGCTTCTGATAACCCAGGCTAACATCTCCATCGACCCGGTTCGTCATCCAAAGGTTCCTTCTGCCGAATTCGGTGTGGTATTTATCCATTTCTTTCAAAACCGCTACCAAGGTCATCAGATCATTTTTAGTGTAATATGACCTATCTTCCACAATTTCTATTTTTTTGGAAGGCACTGAAAAAGTTAGGGCATTCAAGACCATTTTGAATTCACTTGAAAAGTAAAACCCTGCCCCGGTGAGGCCCATTAGAAATAAAGGCAAAAAAAAGTAGAAACCGCTAACGTTATGGATGTTGTAATTCAAGATTTTGGGTTTCGCATTCCATTGTATTCGAAAACTGATTTTCTTTCTTGTTTTCGTCCTTGGCCACCACAAATACAGTCCCGTGCTCAGCATAAAAAACGCAAACAAAATTGATACAATACCGGTAATGAGTTGCCCCGCCTTCCCAAGGGTCAATGTTCTATGGAGATTGAGGATAAAATTAAAGATTGCATTACCCGTACCAAGTCCACCCTTGGTCA
Source organism: Bacteroidota bacterium (assembly GCA_038750505.1). Classification (GTDB taxonomy): domain Bacteria; phylum Bacteroidota; class Bacteroidia; order Flavobacteriales; family Flavobacteriaceae; genus Croceivirga. The sequence goes on from JBCDHD010000010.1 coordinate 171,274, forward strand.
GCTTTCCATTGCTCTGGTCGAAATAGTACCAATGATCATCACCAAAAAATTTTAAAATGTAGGTTTCCCTACCCCTTTTGGGCCATTGGATACTTTCAACTTGCTGCTTGTAGTTGTTTTCTAAAAAAGCAGCCAATTCCGCATCATTCTCAAAAATAACAGCATTACCTTCCATGAGGTACAACTCCCTTTCCAGATAGGCAGCGATTTCGGGCTCAAAAACATAAAGGGAGCCGGTAATACCCACTATGGAAAGTACAAGACCAGAGATTAACCCCAGCCACAAGTGTACTTTCCTAACTCCCTTCTTTATGTAACTTCTTTTTCTCAAAAGTCCGTTTTCAACCGTAAGAGTGTATACGTTACCCGTTCCATCAAAACTCGGCTGCCAATGAAAAAACTGCTGTTGTAGGCGCCCCAAATAAAAATCCAAAAGCCGAACTTTCAATGAAATCGTTGTTAGTAACGTTTCGTACATTGAGCCTTGCTGTCATTTTAGTATTCATAATAGTAAAGGCATACCGCGTACCAAGATCAAGTCGGAAATACCCATCTACAGCCAGGGACTCAGAGTTATCTACAAACCGTTCACCTGTATAATATAGTCCTCCATTGACGTCAAGGCCGTTAATGGGCAATTTATAATCGACAAAAAAATTTGCTTGTATTTCTGGTGCGTTAAAAGGACGATTTCCGTCAAGTGCAGCTTCGGCAGGATTGTCTATTTCTGCATCCAAAAAGAGCCCGCCAAAGACTACTCTTGTGTTTTCATTCAATCGCCCGGCTAGTGTAAGTTCAACGCCTTGATGTATTTGTCCGCCCCCGTACCTAAAAACATTGTTGTTATCTATAAATGCTAAGGGTTGGTCAATATTGAAGTATGCTCCGGTAAGTGTTGCATTCTTGAACAACTCCCATTTAAAACCAAGCTCATATTGCTCAGTCTCCACAGGATCCAAGAAGATATCGTCCCCAAAATTGTCTGCTTCGCTTGGTATCTGAAGTCCATTGGTGATACCAAGACTATAGCTACCATATAGATTGAAATCTTCTACTGGTGTATAGATTATACCGAAGTTAGGTACGAAAATATCATCTTTATACGAAGTTTGCAGTGTACTCTCCTCATTGAACACATCCTCGTTCTTCTGCTCCGTCCATCGCAACGCAGCCAATATTTCCAATGACTTCGAAATTTTAATAAAGTCGGTTACATAAAATGCTTGCTGGGTAAAAATAAGTGCATCCTGTGTGGGACCTGCCTCAGGAGAGGGAACTTCCCCTGTGCCGGGAAAGTCATACTGTACCGGGTTGAAGATATTAGACGGCCCAATAGTTACTCTTCTATTGGGGCTTAAACTAATACTCAATGGATTTCTGCTGTAGGCACCCCCTATGGTGATTTGGTGTTCCAATCCAAAGGTGTTGATTTTTCCATTGATGAATCCCTCCATAGAAAAAGGATCTCGCACTTGTGAGGGATCAAAGAAAGTGCCTACTTCGAAGTCTCCGTTAGCCTGAAGGGTCCCGCCTTGGATACGACCATCCCTCTGGTCCCTTACCAGATTCATTTGTTGTAGGCGTAACTGTGCCGTCCAATTATCCGATATTTCGTATTCAAAACCCAAAGATCCTACAAAGTTCCTGGTAGGATAAGTCCCCCAACTTTGGCCAATAAATGTTGTGGGATCAAACTCCTCTATCAGTTGTACTATTTCATCGGTGGTAACTGATGGGTCAAAAGAACCTAAATTGATAGTACCCTGTTGTTCCAGTTCTCGAAATTGGTACTCTGCCTCTATATCGATGCGTAGCTTTTTCATGGGTTGCCATTCAAAGAAAGCACTGAACATTTGTCGTGGTCCAGCCACATCGTCGACAAAGGTGGCCTCATTGGCAACCAAGGCATTAATTCTATATCCAAACTTTTGATTGACCATGCCCCCGAAATCCCCGTGAACCCCAATGCTTCCATTTGTATCGCCAAAGGTTTGCACCCATGCATAGGATTGTTTCGTGGGTCTCTTCAGTATATAGTTGACCAGACCTCCAGGTGGCGCAAAACCATACCGGATGGCCGCGGGTCCCTTAATTATTTCAACTGCAGCTTTGTTTTCAAAAGGGCTTTGGGCCTGATTTTGGAATATTAAGTTTTCCCGGCGATAGCTACTCGAATTGTCCAGCTCATATCCCCGAATACTTATTGATTCATTAAATCCAGGAGGATTGGAAGCGATAACTGATGGATCATTACGGACCAAATCTGCCAAGGACCTCACCTGCTGGTCTATCAAAATCTCTTGGGTGATCACTGAAACGGATTGTGGAATATCTACCAAATCACGATTTCCAAATGTAGCGCCGGATTGTTCCGTTGCTACATAGCCCACTTCGCGATTTCCCAATACCGTTACTTCATCCAAACCTTGAGTAGATTCTGATAGCGTAAAATTGACTGTAGTAGTTTCGTCCGCCAAAATAGAAATTGGCCTTTCTGCGGTTTCAAAACCTATTGAGCTAGCTACCGATATGTAGTCGCCTTCCGGAGCATAGAAGGAAAAATTGCCTTGCGTATCAGCGGAAGCACCAAAGGTTGTTCCCTTCAACCTAACGGATACGTAGGGTACGGGCGCTCCATTTTGGGAAATAATGGTTCCCGTAACCTGGCCTTTTTTTGCATCGTTCTGAATTAGAATGGTGTTGCCCCGGGTACGGTAGTACAGGTTGTACTCTACAAGAATGTCGTTCAATATCTCCCGTAAGGTAGCATTGGAATAGTTTTTTGAATTCGTGCGTTTTTCAGCATCTATGCTTTCATAGGAGAAGGTGCAGTCGGCAATGGCTTCTATCCTTTTTAGCGCCGAGGCAATATCGTCATTTTGAAAATTAATTGATATTTGTTTGTCCAGTATAGTGTTCTGAGCAATACTACTGATGGTCCCAAAAAACAGCACGGCAAGTAGCACAATTTTTCGTAAATTCTTAAGGGAAGTAGGGGAGTTTTGATATTTCATATTTTTGCGAATAGTGTTATTTAATCTCGTTATTAAATTGCATTTTGACCAGCATAAAGTTTCCCGACCGAGTGCTGGTTTTTTTTATTGATATCTTTAATTCATAAGTGTCACTGATTTAATAGATTATGATAGTATTTCCCTGTATCTCATATTTGAATTTCATGACAAACGAAATATCCTCCAACAGTTGCTGTAGCGGTTGATTGTTATGAGACCCGTTGTATTTTCTTGTAGCCAAACCATCCTTTCTGATTATAAATTCGAAACCATAGTAGCGCTCAAGGGTCTTAGTTACAGATTTGAATGGTTTTCCAGTAAAGACCAACTTTTTTTCCATCCATGCGATATGGTCAATTCCGGATGTGGATTCTTTTTTAATTGCACCTTCTATTATCGCGGCCTGTTCACCAGGTAAGAGCACGGATACTTCGGCCGATTTGTCTAAAAGATTTTTAAACGCAATCCGTCCTTCATCCAGATGCACAGTAGTCATCTCGCCTTGATAGGCATTTAAATTAAATTTTGTTCCAAGAACTTTGATAACTGATTTATCGGTAGTAACAACAAATGGTAGTTCCGGATTTTTTGTCACGTCGAAATATGCTTCTCCCTTCAAAGTAACCGCCCTGGATTTCTTCCAAAAATTGTTAGGAACTATGAGTTCTGAGCCCGAGTTCAGCATAATTTCAGTGCCATCACTTAACCTTATAGTCTTTATTTCTCCAAAACCGGATCGGTAAACATCCGTATTGTTAATTAAGAAAAATCCCATAAGTCCTATGAGCAGTGCAACCGTTGCCGCAAGCGCAAATATTTTTGGTTTGAAAGTACTTCTGTTAGAAATTCTTGGGTAACTTTTCTTGGTCTTCTTAATGGTATTCCACAAGCGTTCTTCTACAATTTCTAGTTCGGCTTCTTCACTATTCTCAAGAATTTCGTCACTTAAAGTTTCAAGTCCTCCATAGGTCTCCATCCAGGTTGCTATTGCCCTGCGCTCCTCTTTAGTGCAAAGCCCTTTTCCATATTTATCTAGAAGTTCCGATGTTATCTTCATATCATTTTTTGGTGAAGGCCACTATTTAGTATAACGTAAAAAAGTACAAGGGGGTCCTACCACAATTTCAATAATGGATGGTTTTTAACAAATTTTTAATAAAATTGCATCAGGACTGTAGGTCCAAAAACCCATCGATTCGGGAAAGTGCCTTGGTCAAATGATTTTTCACCGTCTTTTGGGAAATACCGAGTCGTAGTGCTATTTCTTTGGTGGTAAGGTGGTGTTGCCTGCTCAAGCGATATACTTCTTGACAGCGACAAGGCAGCTGATTTAGAATGATTTCCAAATCCTCTTCAAACAATTTCTCGACCGCTAGGTTGTGCTCAATAGCCGCTTCTGTAAAGTAGGGGCTATCGCACAATTTGCAGTCGTTGGCTTTAATTTCTACAACTTTACGTTTTCGGAAATGGTCAACAATCTTTGTTTTCACTGTTTTTACCAGATACACTTCCGTTGCAATTGAAATGTCAAAATCTCCTTTACGTCTCCAAAGTGCAACAAATGCGTCATGGACAATCTCCTCTGCTATGACTTTGTCCCTGGTCAGTTTACAGGAAAATAAGTAGAGCTTTTTCCAGTATTTCTTGTAAATTTTTTCGAAATGATGCTCCTCCTTAAGACTGTATGTCCCTGTTTTTGCGATAGTTCAGTCAGTTTGGTTCAATGGCTTCAAGAAACAAAGATAGCCATTAGATTTTAGTTTAGAATTAAACTAAATAAAGTGCGATAGAAACAAATAGTAAGTAAGGATAGCCTTCTTAAAGCAATGGTACGCAAACTCCGGGCTACGTCTATTAAACAGGGTATTGATATGACCCGCAGGGCACATTCGGGTACTTCTATGCACCGTAAACCAAGCAGTACTGGCGGAAGCTTTTGAGCGGTATCATGTTGATTATGCCAGGACGACTGTAATAGTTAAAAAAACGCTGGCATACCCCCGTTGCTTTGGACATTAAAAAGAAGGTTTAAGGATTTTTTCCTATCTTCCAAGGGAGGTTCATATACCGCTGTTTTTACGAAACTTTGGGTTTTTCCAAAAGAGGTGTTGCCTTTTGCGTGGATGAGATTTCCTTCTTCTCACAACGTCTTCCGTAAAAATAGAGCGAGTGCTTATCCACCTTAATCCCGTAGGTCTCCTCTATCATTTGTTGAATTTCCCGTATCCTCGGGTCTTTGAATGCTTTTACCTCCCCGGTATCCGTAAAAATGATATGATGATGGTTACCGCGGAAATAGCACCGTTCATATTTGGCCTTTCCTAGTCCAAATCGGTGTTTTATAATTAGTCCAGCCCTCTCAAAAAGTTTGATGTTATTATAAATAGTGGCCTGACTTATGCGGTGCCCATCTTGCCTTAAATAGTAATGCAGTTCCACAAGGTCAAAATGGTTATCCATTTCATATATGGACGCCAAAATGGTTAAACGTTCCGTAGTGATCTTATGACCATTTGATGTAAGAAAATCCACAAATACTTTTTTAACAATAGCTCCTTTGTCCTTGCTGGGTTCTTTTGCGTTATCCATGAACGATCTTTTTAGTTCTTTTAAAATGCTATTCTTCCTGATCGAGCGATACTAATCCACCTTTTTCCAACTTCTATTCCCAAGATCGGGTGACATCCTTTACTTTTGAACGTTGCTGTTTTTTGGATTTTCTTTTCCCTTTCTTAAAGTGCCGTCCATACCAAATCAAAAAGCCGGTAACGGGTAGGCTGGCGGCAAAGAGGCTAAGGAAAAACGCAATGATCTTTCCCGGCAGTCCCCCAATAGCCCCAGTATGGATGTCATAATTATAGGTCCGTACTTTTTCACCGTTGGTCTTCTCTTTCCAGCCCTTTTGGGCCAACAGCGCTGCGGTATATTGGTCAAATTGAAGATGGATGTCTTTCGTATTGTCCTTATAGTCCACATAAGCCCCTATGGTGCCCAAAGAATCTTGCGATAGATCGATAAGGTAAGACTTAGCTTCTGGATAGTTCCGTTTTAAATAGTGGTGCGTAATATCCAAAGGATGGGTCGAAAATTGTTGGGTTGGCGTTGATTCAACCGCTATCACACGTTGATCATAAGTTTCTCCACCGTTCGCAATCCATTGCACACTGGTATCGAACCAATCAAAGGCCCATACCAGGCCCGTAAGGGGTATAAAGACGGTCAAGAACAAACTGTAAAAGCCTATGACGCTATGGAGGTCGTAATTCTTTCGCCTCCACTTGGTCGTTGGTTTCCACCGAAACCAGGTACGGGCCCTTAATGCTTTTCTGTCCTTGGGCCACCAGAGGATGAGGCCGGTGATGAGCATGATGATGAAGATGATGGCCGATGTGCCAATAATGGGCTTGCCGATTGCGGCTTTCAAGAGCAGGCTATAGTGCAGCTGCTCAATCAGGAAGAAAAATTCAAGGTCAGCGTTCTTTTCTTGAAGTATTTTTGAAGTGTAGGGGTTCACATAAAGATTAAAAAACTCACGGTCATCCCAATACCAAATGCCATCGTTGGCATTTGTTTTAAAGGCGTAAAATTTTACGGAATGATTTTTTTCGGGTAAAAGCTGTACTGCTACTACGGGCAGATCACGGGTCAGACCAATCCGAGCGGCTTCTAGAAGCCGGCTCACCGGCCTATGATCATCCCCTTCCTCCTCTACCTGAAATATATCTGAATAGACAATGGATTTGATTTCCTCCTCAAAAACTAGGATACAGCCAGTGACCCCTGATATAAACACCACTAGCCCAGATAGCAATCCGAGCCAGAGGTGTACCTTACCGAAGAGTTTTTTTAAGGTCATAAACAACTTAAGAAAATGGTAATAACCAGAAGCTACTGCAGTTAGAAAGGGTCGCAGCAATTCGCAGCAGCCCATAAACTTGGTGATCGGCTCTTACCAGAGTTTGGCCACGCGTCGTATGGTTCCACCTTCGTTCCTGGTTAGAAGAGTTAAATTGAAACCGTCTTCCACTCTTGCAAAATAAGAGATTTCCCTAGAGACTTCCGTATCGCCGTCAACTATAACTTCAACTTCGCCTACAACTGCATAGTCTACACCATCAATATTGCTGGGTAAGGTAACATAGTTGAATCCGTCAAAAACCGTCAACGGTTCAACCGCTCCCGTGGCATAATTTACCCCAACTACGGACCATTCAGGAAAATCACCGAAAATACTGAATCGGTCGTTCCAGTTATCAGCAAAATCACTATTCGGCTGGATAAATGGCCTTACGTTTCCAGAAGGTGCAATTTCAAAGGCCCTGGCAAATTCTTTAGACAAGGTGCTTTCCAAGTCAAGGTTGTAGTCAGGATCAAAATTTCCATCTAGGTCCATTCTCAAGACATTAAATTCTGAGGATGGACCGGCTGGGACATTGTCCAAATATTTTTTTGATACTGCCTGGCCCAGACCGGGACTGATATATATAAATCCATCATCACTGCGTATTAAAGCCTCTTCCCCTATCAGCAATCTTTGGTCTTGCTTGACCTCTACTGTATTCGTGGCCGTATCAAAAACCAAAATAGTATACGCGTCCGGGCCGTCATATTCGCAACATACCTCTGGAAAGTAATTTATACCGAAGATAAATTTTTCAGTTTCTGGGACATAAATCTGATTATTAAAATAAAATCCATTAGCGGAATTAGGAAAAGGAAAATCGAAGTTTACGACAGAGGTAATTTCCATCAAACTTGGATTAAATTCAACAATGACCCCTTCCCTTATATTTGGAATATACGCCTTTGTCTCCGATACAAATCTAGTCCCAAAGCCTACATTTCCTGATATGCCAACCGATGCAAAGCTAATGATCCCTTCAATGGAGAATTCCAAAGTGGTCCTATCCACGCTCCATTTTGTAAGGGTTCCCGCCTCATCGTTCCAGGTATAAGGGTTTTCGCCAAAAGAAAGGATTCTAGCTCCAAAACCCAGTTCCACCGCATTTGAGACATTGGTTTCACCAAGGATGTTTTCACTTGCCTCCATATAGTACAGCTGACCTTGTGGTGATTCTACACGATACCCAGTGAGCCATCCAGATGGCAGTCCGGTATCTGGATCAGGATCCGAGTCGGAATCGGGGTCAGCGTCAGGCTGGGTGATGGGGTCAGGATCCGGGTCAGGATCATCGTCACTACAGGCCGTAAAAAAGAGACCCATAATCAGTAAAAGACCAAATAATCTAATCGTTCTCATTGTTCAAAAGTTTACTTGTTTTTAATAAATCATCATACTTGTTAAAATTGCGTGGTCAGTTTGACAAAGACGGCACGACCGGGCCGTTGCACCCCGAAAAAGTCAAAGACCTTGGCATCGGCCAGGTTATGCCCCTCGAGGGTAATTGAATTCTGTACCTTCCCTATGTCCATGCGATAGGTGATGCCCGCGTTGTGCACGGTCTGGTCGGGCACCTCGGCCTTGAACTGTTGCAGCCCGCCACTTTCCCAGCCCACAAAGAATGCACCCACATGGCGCAAGTTCCAGAACAGGGAGAGGCCGTCCTCTTGCTTGAACAGGTCCTCAAAGCCGTACTCTGCCGCCCCGTTGGCAAAAAAATAGGGCACGTTGGGTATCCTATCGTCCCTAAACTGTGTAAAGGGCCCGGTATCGCTGGTGTTTCGGTATTCCTGATAGGTGACATTGCCCGAAAGGGAGAGCCCGCCCAAGATGTTGGCCACCCTTCCGCTGAACTCTACTCCCTCGGAGGTAGCGCTCCAAACATTTTCGAAAACTCCAAAATCATTGGCATCCACTACTAGGAATATCAAATCGTCAATGCGCCTTAGGAAAAAATTGCCCTGTACCTGCCATTGCACCCTGGCCGTTTCCCTGTTGACATAGTTCCACTGTAGGTTGACATTGTGGCTGTTCTCCGGGCGCAGTTCAAGGTTCTCCTGGATCAATTGCCCATCGCCGAAGATTTCATCGAGCCGTGGCAGGCGGTAGGCGAACTCGTAGCTGAGTTTGGTGGAAAAACGTTCCGACCAGGCATAGCGCAGCCCGTTGCCCGCACCAAAATTGCTGACCGAACGCTCTTCGACCAGTACTTGATCCACGCTGGGGTCCAATGATTCTATTCGGATGCCCTGACGGTAGTTCTTTACAAAGGCGACGTTCTCCAATTTCCCCTTGAACAGTTCCGCTCGGTATTCCAGGCCGCTCACGAAATCGAACAGCCTGCCCTCGTCGAGGGCGGGGTCAAACGGCCCATCGATCAGCAGGTCGTCGGCGGTGCGAAAGCCCAGGGTGGGCGATAGGCTCAGGTTTAATGTATGTCTTTCGTTTATTTCAAATGTCGTTTGCTGCCTTACGAACACGTTCTCGCTCTTGGTGATCAAGTTGTCGGCAAGGCCAAACTCCCCTGGTTGGTTCTGTACCCGTACCACCTCGCCGAACCAGTTGTACAGGTTGTTGCTGACATCGAAGGATTCCCGTTCGTTGTAATTGTAGCCCGTCTTTAGATCTATTTGCCATCGTGGGGCCGGGTTCACATTGTAGTGCAGGTTCGCCCCAGTTGAGAAGCTGGTAAAGACAACCTCTCCAAAAGGGCTGCCCGCCACGGCATTGTTGATGCCCAACTGGGGCGCATCGATAAGCCCCGGGGCCTGGCTGTTCTGTAACTCGTTGTCATAATCGCCATAGTACCCTTCAAAGCTCAGTTCCTTGGCCCATTTTTTATTGCGCAGCCCCAGGGCAAAGTTGGCCCCAAAGGCCCTGTAGGCATCGTGGAAGCGTTCCACCTCGAACTGTTCCAATTGACCGAGTTCGTTGGGTACGGCCACGTCTATTTTGTAGTTGTTATCGGTATAGTCGTAAAAACCGCCCAAGGAGGCAAAGAAACCGGAGCCTTCGTTGTAATGTTCCAGGTTGGCCGTGGCCCTGTGGGTGCCAAAGGAACCGGTTTGGTACGACACAGAGCCCCCCAACTTTTTGTTGGTCTGAGGCGGCACGAGGTTGACCGCCCCGCCCAGGGCATCGGCCCCGAACTGGATGGGCACCACCCCTTTATAGACCTCCACCCGTTCAATGGCGTTCACCGGCACATTGGCCAGGCCAAAGGCATAGGGCGAGTAGTCTAACGGGATGCCGTTGTAGAAAAACCGAATTTGGTCGCCTGAAAGTCCGTTCAGAGCAAAACGTGCGCCTGAACCCAGGCCACCGGCCCGTTGTACGCTCACCCCTTCTGTCTTGGCCATGATGTCCCCCAGATCAGCGGTCTGTAACTTTACCGTCTCGGTAGTCACCACGGTCACGGCCTGGGCCGACTCCCGCAGCTTGCGGGTATCGCTTTTACCTTTAACGACTACTTCTTCCAATTCCTCGGTCCCCTCTTCCAATCTGAAGTCGAACCCTTTGGTATTGCGGCGTACGGTTATCGTTCGGGTTTCCGATTGGAAACCCAGTACCGTTACAGTAACTCTAGTTGTTCCCAATGGCACTTGCTCAAGGACGTAATATCCGTTTGCCTCACTTACCGTGCCGATGCCGGAGGATTCTATGAGCACGTTTGCGTATGGCAAGGGTTGGCCTTTACCATCCATTATACGGCCTTCGATCTTAACGGTCCGCTGGGCTAGTAAGGGATAGGAAGTAATGAACATAAACATGATGATTGCGTAACCTCTCATCAATTATTTATGAATTCTCAATATGGCAAATCCTGACGGGACGGGATTATTACCATTCGTACCAATAATTTTATCTCTTCCAGTGGTGAGCTCGGGGCTTTCCGTGCTTCCGGTGAGGAAATAGTTTCGTTCGGGATGTAGGGTAAATACACTATCGCCTACCATAAGCTTCTGCGTTTTCTTGGAGGCGTTGTACAAACGTATCCTGCCATCAAACTGTACCTTGAACAGCTCCCCCGGAAGATTGCCATAGGACCTCTTTCCACTGTATATGTACAGGTGTTCATTAAGTTTTAGGGAACTATCTGGCGTGGGTAGATTCACATTTGCGGAGACGCGCCCACCTAAAAATGCCGCAAAGAGAATAGAAGCTGCCGCTGAAACTTTGATGACCGTTCTGAAAATAGAAAGAGTCTCCGGGTGCTTTTCCGTGACCTTTACCAGTATGGATCTCCAGGTACTTTCTTTATGCGGCTCAAATTCTTTAACAAAAACTTCTTCATCAGCAGTAGTAGCAGAAGTCATCCATTTTTCAATATGAGCCTTCTCTTCATCAGTACACTGGCCCTCAGCATACTTTTTTAATAGTTCGTTTGTTATTTTCATATCCAATAGATTAAGGTGTTCTATTGGCGTATACCTGAAAAAGGGAATTTACCCTAAAAGGAAAGTGATTTTTTTTTAGGATTTTATTAGATAGGCTCTCATCAATTTCAAAGCCTTGGTAATATGGTACTCTACAGACTTCTCGCTAATGGATAGCTTTTTGGCAATTTCCTTGGTTTTCATGGCATTTTTACGGCTCATTAAAAATACTTCCCGAGTGCGAACAGGGAACTTTTTAAAGGTGCGCAATGCCAGGTTTTTTTGTTCTTCAAAAACCAGAAGATCCTCCGGATTTGTGGAAGCGGGAATTTCCTGCTCTTCCGCTTCCATATTCAATGCGAGAAGGTTTCTTTTTTTGTAGTGGTCAATGATCTGGTTTTTGGCAATGCTGATGATGTAATTTTCTACAGGCCTATTGGGGCTGTAATTGCTACGATACTGCCAAAATTTTGCAAAAACCTCTTGCACCATGTCAAGGGCTGTTTCTTTGTCTCGGAGTCGATATACGCAAAGGCTGTAAACTTTAGGAGCGTAGGTCGTATAAATATGCTCAAACTCCTTTAATGTAAGTAAGGGCTGTTGATTGGTTTTCGATTTACTCGACAAAGTATTCTCGTTTTACGCAATCTAAATTTCAAAAATCGTTTGACCTAATTTTATTTAGATTTATTTTAAATAAAAGAAAATTTTTAACTTTTCTTAACAAACCTTGAGACAGATTTCCTTTATTCTGCAGTTTCAGGGAGGTTGCCCTAAAAAGGAACTTTCAATACTCGGTTGCGATATGAAGTATAAGAGATTGTATCCAGAACGTTTTGGACAAAGTGGTTCGTTTGGGTTGGACGGCTAAAGCCTTCCTCCTATTTATATCGGCGTCTGGAATTTCAAAACAACCCGCCATAGTAAGTTCCAGATCCCTAACCTTCCATTATTGATTTTAAAGTAGCTAAACCTTCTTCAAAATCCTTTCCTACCATTTTGTCCATGCTCATGAATACCATCATTATGCTAAAAGGAAATTTGTTTTTCCCCGAGAAGCCCCAGGTAACCTCAGTTGTATCGGAACCTGTATCTTTTGTCTCAAAATAACAATCCGACTCCGATTTCCAGGGTTTTAAAAATCGAAGTGCGCCTTCAATTCGTTCCCCATCTATGATCTTCGTAATCTCCTGTTCCCCTTCTCCTACTTCCTTATTGCCATTCCAATAGCTTATCGAGCCCACTTCTCCATCCGTTCCCCGATATTCCTTTTTCATATTCGGATCCCTTTTTGCCCATGGAGACCATTTGTCTTGTTCTTTTAAAGAGCGAAGCACCGTAAATACCTTGTCTTTGGGTTGCGCGATAACAATAGATCGGGAAACATCATAGGTTTTTGGAGCAAACAAGGTCAAAATCAAGATAAGGCCTATAAGTCCCACTAAAATGTAAAGCAGTATAATCATTTGTTTATTAATTGGTTACGCTTAAATGTACAAAAAACGTCAAAAGTTGGGGTAACGATCGATAATCTGTTCCACATTTTTTATGGATTTTTTGGTCCAATCCAAACGTTTGTTCAAAATTTCTTGTGGGGAAAGCGGCCACGACAAATCCGTTGTACGAAGACGGTCAGCCAGCACTTGAATCACGATAGCAGCCGCCACGGAAACATTTAGACTTTCCGAAAAACCAACCATCGGAATATGCACAAAATCATCCGCTTGTTCTACCACTTCCGGTGAAAGCCCCCCTTTTTCCGTGCCAAAAAATAGGGCTGTTTTAGCTGTAATTTCAAAATCCGGGAGCGCAGTTCCCCTACTGTCCGGGGTAGTTGCTACGATCGTATACCCCGTTTCCTTCATGTATTCAAGGCAATCCGATGTAGTAGGATAATGAAGTACATCTACCCATTGCTGAGCACCCAAGGCAATATTTTTGTCAAGCCCTGAACGAAAATGTTCAGAAATGATATGTACTTTCTGAATTCCGAAAGCATCACAACTGCGCAAGATGGCACTGGTATTGTGTAACCGGTAGACATCTTCAATAGCAACCGTTAAAAAGGTGGTGCGCTTTGAAAGTACCTGCTGAAAACGTGTTTTGCGCTCCTCAGTTAGAAATCCCTCCAAATAATTCAACAAATCGGAAGTAATCATAGCTTTGAAGATAGCGAAAATGGTACTTTTGGGTGATGGCGAAAAAAAAGATCGTAGTATTAACCGGAGCGGGAATGAGTGCAGAAAGTGGGTTAAAGACCTTTCGCGATGCCAATGGTCTGTGGGAAGGACACGATGTTATGGAGGTGGCTTCTCCTCAAGGTTTTGCCAGAAACCCCGAATTGGTTCTTGAGTTTTACAACCAAAGACGTAGGCAATTGTTACAGGTATTGCCCAATGCTGGTCACAAAGCACTGGTGGAGCTTGAGCCGTATTTTCAGGTAGACATCATTACACAAAATGTCGATAACCTTCATGAACAAGCCGGAAGCACAAATGTACTACACCTACATGGCGAGTTGTTAAAAGTGAGAAGTACCGCTGATGAAAACCTGGTTTTGGAATGGACCAAAGATCTTGTTCTGGGCGACCTGGACCTTCAAGGAAATCAATTACGACCCCATATCGTTTGGTTTGGTGAAATGGTCCCGATGCTTGTGCCCGCCATGCGAATCACCGAGGCTGCCGATATTCTTTTGATTGTGGGTACCTCCATGCAAGTCTACCCGGCAGCGAGCCTTATAAACTATGTGTCCCCAGGGACCCCTATCTATTTTATCGATCCTAAACCCAATCTAACCTCTTCTCCTGTTGATCCTCTTTTCGTATTTGCTGAAAAAGCAACTGCTGCGGTTCCAAAGCTGGTAAAAACCCTAATTGAGGAAGCATGACCGCGGACCAACTTCGGGAGCAACTTAATGGCAAGCGAATCCATAAACCAAAAGTGATGGAACTGGTAGCAGGGATTCGTACCAATGCTAAATTAATTGTACCGTTGCTGGCTACGGTACACGAGCAAGATAAGCAGGGGATGTTAAATGCTTGCTGGGTATTTGACCATGTTTTGCGACAACACCCCGAAATTATCCTTTTGGTACTTGACCCTTTCCTAGAAGGTTTGCCCAAAATGCAATCTGAATCCTGTATGCGCACCATGGCTCACGCCTGTGAACACCTTACCGAATATTACTTCAAGAAAAAACATCCCCTTTTTACAGCGCAAGTTACCTCCTCACAATTGGAAAAAATAGCAACCGTATGCTTCGATTGGCTTATTAGCGACCACAAAGTTGCTACCAAGGTATTTGCTATGACCAGCTTATTCTATCTTGGCGAGAAGTTCCTCTGGATACGTCCTGAACTGAAGTTGTATTTAGAACAGAATATTGGTTCTGGCTCCGCTGGTTTTCAAAATAGAGGAGCAAAGCTGCTTGTCAAATTAAAGAATTTAGGCTATTAGTCTATCTTTGACGTTTCCAATACCGATCTGTATGTCTTTAAGTCCGTTAAACGCAGTTTCCCCGATAGATGGGCGTTATCGTCCAAAGACCGAAAGTCTTTCCTCCTTCTTTTCCGAAGAAGCCTTGATGAAATTCAGGGTTCAGGTAGAGGTGGAATATTTTATAGCACTATGCGAACTGCCCCTACCCCAGCTTGCGGATTTCGATACCTCAAAATTTGATACGCTACGAAAGATATACCTGGATTTCATTCCAGTGGACGCTCAAAATATAAAGCATATAGAAAAAACCACCAATCACGATGTGAAAGCGGTAGAATACCATATTAAATCAGCCTTCGACGCCCTCGGTTTGGAAAAATACAAAGAGTTTATTCACTTTGGTCTAACCTCTCAGGATATCAACAATACAGCTATTCCATTGTCCATTAAAATGGCTATGAATGAAGTCTATGTTCCGCTGTATCTGGAGGTTTATAATTCGATCAATACCTTGGCAGATACCTGGGCCAATGTACCTATGTTAGCCAGGACCCATGGACAACCGGCCTCACCTACACGCTTAGGAAAGGAAATTGCCGTTTTTGTAGAACGTTTACGGCAGCAATTCGATTTACTCAATGATATTCCTTCAGCGGCAAAATTTGGAGGCGCCACGGGGAACTACAATGCGCATACCATTGCCTATCCCGAAGTGGATTGGATTGCTTTTGGGAAAAAATTTGTCCAGGAGAAACTCGGTTTACATCATTCTTTTCCAACAACACAAATTGAACATTACGACCATATGGCCGCATTGTTTGATGGCCTCAAACGTATAAATACGATACTAATTGATTTGAATCGGGATATCTGGAGCTATATCGCCATGGACTATTTCAAACAGAAAATAAATGCAAACGAGGTAGGGTCTTCAGCAATGCCCCATAAAGTAAATCCTATAGATTTTGAGAATTCCGAGGGTAACCTGGGTATTGCCAATGCGGTGTTTGAACACCTCTCGGCAAAACTCCCTGTTTCTAGATTACAACGGGACTTAACGGACAGTACCGTATTACGCAATGTGGGTGTACCTTTTGCCCATACGATAATCGCATTCCATTCTACCCTTAAAGGCCTTCAAAAACTAGTTTTGAATGAAGAGAAACTACACCGCGATCTTGAAGAGAACTGGGCGGTGGTGGCGGAAGCCATTCAAACCGTTTTACGACGAGAAGGCTACCCCAATCCGTATGAAGCCCTTAAAGCATTGACGCGGACGAATTCTAAAATTACAGCTACTGTTATTGCAGATTTCGTTGACACTCTTGCCATCTCCGAAGTGGTAAAGCAAGAACTAAAAAAAATAACCCCGGCAAATTATACCGGGGTTTAATACCCTATTAAAGTAGCTTACTGCTTGTACACTTTTTGTATTTCCACCTCGTGTGGGTAAGGAATTTCAATGCCGGCTTCATCAAGGGCTAGCTTACAGCCTTCATAGGTGGCGAAATACACATCCCAATAGTCTTCCGGTTTACAAAAAGGGCGCACAGCAAAGTTTACCGAACTATCCGCTAATTCTAACACATTTACCGACGGTGCCGGATCACGTAATACCTTAGGATTGGACGTTAATACCGTTAATAATACCTCTTTCGTTTGTTTGATATCCTCTTCATAGGCTACTCCAATCACCGTATCTACCCGGATTTTACCTTCCGCAGTGTAGTTTACAATGTTTCCATTGGCCATAGCTCCGTTGGGTACAATAGCAAGTTTGTTTTCCGGAGTAGTAAGTTTGGTGGTAAAGATCTCTATCTCCTTAACAACCCCTAAAACGCCTTGCGCCTCTATCAGATCTCCGATTTTATAGGGTTTAAAGATCATAATCAACACCCCGCCCGCAAAGTTGGATAATGATCCTTGTAATGCCAGGCCAACCGCCAAACCTGCGGCAGCTATTACGGCAGCGAAGGTGGTTACATCCACTCCTAAAGCGGAGATAACAACGAGGGCGAGCACAATTTTTAAGGTCCAGGATAACAAATTGAGTAAAAAGCGCTGCAGCGATTCGTCATATTTACTTTTTGCCATCACCTTGCGCAAGGCACCCATACTCCTTTTTAGGATCCATGAACCAATAATAAAAATGAGGATGGCCCCAATAACTCTTGGGCCGTATTCTGCGATAAATTCAATTCCTTTATCTATCCATTTTTGTGCATCTTCCATAGTTGTTTCCGATTTGTTAGTGTTCTGTTAACTAAGACACTAATTTAATCACCAGGTCACTAAGAATAGCATAAAAAGGTAAAAAAACGGCATAAAGAAACCCAAACTCCACGGTATTGGAATTTGGGTCGTTCTCCTGATTTTATTGAGGTTTACCCTTTTAAAAATTTGCCGATTTCTCCCAGACCTTCACCATTATAATCTGATTTTTGAATGGCTTGCATCAGTTGAATAATCTGAGCGGGGTTCATATTTTTCCCTAAAACGCGTACCAACGCAAAACCTTGCTCCTTACTATCTCCATAAATGATTACCTCATCTATGGCATCATCTTCCCCTAAATACTTTATTACGCCTTTGCCATAGGTTGAATTTATTTTCATCAGTTCTATAAAATCGTCTCCTTTAAGGATCTGTTTTACTTTAGCCTTCTCAAGTTGGTATTCCGCTTCATTCTCTGAGGTTTTTTTAAAAGCAAGAAGATTAAATTTTCGCAAGGATTCTACCGCTTCCTGTTGTACTTCGGTAAGCTCTACTTCCTCCATTTTTAAAATACTTGCCGGGATATCCAAGGATATAAAGTTGGGATTTTCCTGATTATCCACATAATATTCTTGTAAGCTCTGCTGGCTTGCACATGAGGCCAACAAGACCACCAAAACAACGCATAACGCTTTTAGACTATATTTTTTCATTACTTATTTTTTTAATTTTCCCTGATGGAGCACTTTGAGACTTCCTTGCTTCAAATTACTCATTCCAGAGCAACAACTCTTCGGGTAAATCTAATTTCTCAACAATTACCCATAAATTCTCCATTTTAATGTTTGTTCCGCTTAATTGAACAAAAATGGTATTAAATCTTCTTTTGCTGCCAAAGAACTTTGTCCTGTTTAAAGCGTCTGAAAACATCATGAATTCATTTACGTTTTCCTTTTTTCCGTCAGATTTTTTATAAAATCGGAGGCCTGACCTCGTATTCGTTAGGGTTAAACCGTTTTGGGAAACGTAATTGTCTACTGAGGCTTTTAATGCTACTGAAACATCTTTACTCCTTGTTGCAAATACCCGTATCGAATCAATGTTATCAATTGCATTTATGAACTTTAGATCTTTTGGATTGGAGGTATCAAGACCTACTTTCGCCATAATATCAAACAATGGTTTGTTAAAAATTACACTCGATACGGCTTCATCCTCTTCAAAAGAGGTAAGCGTAGTTTGCGCCATTAAACCGCCTCCAACGAAAAAATTCAAAGCCAAAAAGATGATCGATTTATTCATTGTTATGGGTAACTAGTTGTTATTGACCTCTTTTAATTCTTTGGGGAGGTTCATCTTATTCACCAAAGTGCCTATTTTAGTCAGGTCAATATCCCCTACCATGGTAACCAAAACCGTTTCAAAATTGGTTTTGCCAGACTTGTTTCCCATGTCGGTAACAAGCATGACCATCTCGCTTACATGATCACTGTCTTTCCCTTCCATCACGTAAAAGTTTACTTCTGAGCCTTCGTCCTTCACTTTCATTAAACTCTCCATTTTCGAGGATGTAACATAGCTTTTTGCTGTGGCCTTCATTTTCTTTGAGGCTGCTTTATCCTCCGAAATAAATACTTTAATTTCTTCTATGCTTTTTGCAAGAGCAATGAATTCCTGTGTTTCTTCGTCAGCATTGTCAATAGACATATTGGCAACAATACCCAACATACCTTTACTAATGGTCACGGTTCCAATTTCTTCTGAATCTTCTAAGGTATCAAATACGGACTGACCTATTGCCAGTACAGGAAACATGCAGGCGAGCGTTAGAAGTGTTTTGATTCTATTTTTCATGTTCTTTTCTTGATTGATTTTTACTAATTTGATAAGTACATCCGAGGTGAAAGACAGCGGTTTTGCAGCCACTGTCCTTGCTTCAGATAGGACCTACTCTCCTTTTTTACCTGCTTTGTTCAGTTCCTCAGGAAGGTTCATTTTCTTGGTTAGGGAGCTAATCTTGTTCAGATCGATATTCCCTGTTAGAGATAACAGTACGGTTTCAAATTCCCTGCCATTAGCTTCTATATCTTTGATGCCGGTAACAAACATGAGCAACTCACTCACGTGATCACTATCTTTCCCTTCTTTAATGTAGAACTTTACGTTGGCATCCTTATCCTTAACGCGCATCAACTCGATTAATGAAGAAGACTTTAAGTATTTGTTTACAGAAGCCTTCATATCTGCACCAATGGACGCATTATCTGTAGTGAATACTTTAAGGCTGCTTACACTGGTGGCAATATCCATAAAATCCTGCGCCTCCGGATCATCTACTTCAATATCCATTTTGGCTAACAACTCAAAGGCCTTTTGAGTTACCACTACTGAAGTTACCTCTTCCAGATCTTCGTATTTGTCAAACAAGGACTGGGCGAAGCCAGTAGCTGAAATAAGGGCAAGTCCCACAATTAAAATATACTTATTCATTTCTTTGTTTTTAATTTTCGTTAAACACTTTTGATTTTGCAACTGCAAATTCATTCAAATAGGCTACTTTTTCCCTGCCTTTTCCAAAATTCTCAGCCAGAAGATTAAGCGCTTTTTTGGTTTCTTCGTAGGCATATTCTGCCTCTTTCTTATCCTGGTACGCCTTATACTGGTCCGGACCAAAATAGATGCCAAAAGCCAATACAACTGCCGCTGCAGCGGAAATCCACCCATAGTTGATCTTTTTCTTGGTGTTTAGTGGAACCTGCTTGGTAAATTGTTCTTTTTCGGCAATAGAAAAATAATTGAACATTGGCTTGTATTGCGCCAGATGTAAAGCCACTTCTTCTTGTGCAAAATAACGTTTGAGTTCTTCCTCTTCCGCTATTGTTGCTGTAGCCTCAAAGTATTTTTCTAAAAGATCTTCTATGTAGTTATCCAATTCCATAGCTATGTTTTTGTCGTAATTTTTCCCGTACTATTTTTCTTGCTCGTGAGAGCGTCACTCGAACTGCTGTCGGTTTCATATCCAACATTTCAGCGATCTCTTCAAACTCATAATGTTCTATATCTCTCAATTGTAATACCATTTTCTGTTGTTCCGGCAATGCCTCCATGATCTTTTCTACCCAACTTAAGCTGTCTTCTGTCTCCAATTGGCGTTGTACCGAAACATTTTCATCTTTATAATTGCTATGTACCAATTTTAAATTTCCTGCTTGTTTTGATTTTAATCGGTCCAGGCAGAAGTTCTTGGTCATGGTCATGGCAAAGGCTTCTACACTCTTGTACTGCGCAATTGCTTCATTTTTAGCCCACAGCTTTAATAGTATTTCCTGTGTTGCATCTTCCGCCTCTTCCCGGGAAACCAACAAGCGTTTCGCCATGCGGTATAATTTATCCTTAAAGGGCATTACAAGGGTTAAAAACTCTTTATGTTGCATTTGGTGGTTTCGTTATTCGCAAATCCTATGGGGATCTACACAAGCATGACGACAGACATCAATTTTTGTTACACAACTATTTTAAGTTCTTTGAAATGTAAGTATTTTAGGGTTTTTGAAACTAAAATTGTTATACAAGAAAACACATCTATGTATTGCACTTGGAATGATTCTTGTTTTACAGCCTTCAAAAGTACCGCTATGAAAAAAATAGTTACCCTTCTTATCATCGGAGGGCTCTTGTTATCCTGTAATAACGACGATGATACGCCTACTAACCCACCACCAGGAGAAGTAACCCTTGAAAGTGAGATCAACGAATTTGTTTGGAACGCCATGAATACCTGGTACCTCTGGCAGGATGAAGTGAATGACCTTGCGGACGACCGCTTCGCGGATACTGATGCGTTTTTTACATTTCTTAACGGTTTTGCAGATCCCAGGGAATTGAACGATGCGCTGTTATCCCCAAAAGACCGGTTTAATGTTATCGTTGATGACTACGATCAGCTTTTCAATTCCTTTGCAGGGGTAGCTACTACCAACGGTGTGGAATTTGTGCTCACCCGTCCTCCCGAAGGTGGCACCGCTGTTATAGGCGTGGTACGCTATGTGATCAACGGATCGGATGCCGAGGCAAAAGGAGTAAGCCGCGGAGATATTTTTTATGCCATAAACGATACGCCTTTATTCGCGGAAACCGATGAAAATGGAAACATCATAAATAGTAACTTGGATGTGCTGAACCCTGCTTCGTACACCATGAATTTCGCTACTATTGTAAATGATGCCACCACACCTAATGGGGTGAACATTGAACTAATAAAGACCGAACTCACGGAAAATCCAATACATATTGCCAAAACCCTGGATATTAATGGTACAAGGATCGGGTATATCATGTATAACAGTTTTATTTCCAATTTTGATAACGAATTGAATACTGCCTTTGGGCAATTACAGAATGATGGGGTTACCGAATTGGTCCTGGATCTGCGTTATAATCCCGGAGGCTCTGTAGGTTCTGCAATTCTTTTATCCAGTATGATAACCGGCCAATTCACAGGCCAATTGTTTTCACGCGAGCTGTGGAACTCAAAGTGGGATGATCTGCTGGGGGGACAGAGTACTTTTGTCAATAGCATTGGTGGTAGTCCCTTAAACAGTCTTAATTTGACCAAAGTGTATATTATCGCTACTGACGACAGTGCCTCGGCGAGCGAATTGGTAATGAACAGTCTAGACCCCTATATCGATGTCATTCATATTGGGGATCGAACGATTGGAAAAAATGAGTTTTCGGTGACCTTGGTGGACAATCCAGACCAACGTCTGAGCCTTAATGGAGAAGTACTTGACTTTCCGTATATTTTTAATGGAGATGCCACCCTGGAAGGTGTTGACGAAGATCACCGGTATGCTTTACAACCCTTGGTCGGCACAAATGAAAATGCTGCCGGTTTTAGCGAATTCACTGATGGCCTGGTCCCGGATATTGAAATCCTAGAGGTTTTATCCAATTTAGGCACCCTCGGCGAGCCTGATGAGCCTCTGTTGGCCCGGGCCATAGAAGATATTACCCAGCCCATTACCACCAGTAGGTTCTACGAGGCTCCAGAAAGCTGGAAAATAAAAACTCTTTCCAGTTCCACCCGGCTTAATCGTCTAAAAGGAGGAATGCGTTACGATATTTTAGAGAAATAGGTACAGCAAATCAAAATCTAAAAAAAATGCTTCACAGCGTAAAATTCATTGTCGGCCTAGCTTTTTTTTTAGTGTTGACGGCGTGTTCAGAAGATGATGATCTCCAATTATTTGAACCCACTTCCGACGATGTGGATGTTCAGGACTTTATGTGGGCAGCCATGAATGAGTGGTACTTCTGGCAGCAGGAGGTTCCTGATTTGGCAGATAACCGCTTTTCCGGAAACCAAGCGTATACAGAGTTTTTGCAGGCCACGCCCGATCCGGAGGATTTTATACAAAGCCTCTTGTTTAGTGAGGACCGCTTTACCTTTTGGAGAGAAGATATTGACGATTTGGTCAATTCCCTTTCCGGAGTAAGCAAAAGTAATGGGTTACAATTTTTTACGGTGGACTTGACCAACGATACCACCTCTAATTTTTTCCTTTTTATTCGAAATGTAATTCCAGGATCGGACGCTTTTAACAAAGGAATTCGCCGTGGTGACGTGATTTATCAAATTGATGGACAAGCGATAACCTCAAATAACCTTAACGCCTTACTGGAACCGGATACCTATACGGTTAGCCTTGGAGAATTGGATGTGGCAAATCGTTTAGTGAATCCCACTACGGAAACCGTCTCCCTTACCAAAGTGGAAAATTTTCAGGAAGATCCCATACGTTTGGCCACCACTTTAGACGTGAACGGGCAAAAGATAGGCTACTTAATGTACCAACGCTTTAACCGAGATTTTAATGACCAATTGAATGATGCCTTTGGGCAGTTCCTTGCAGACGGGGTAACTGATTTGATTCTGGACATGCGCTATAATCCCGGGGGTTCCGTAAATACCTCACGCCTATTGGCCAGTATGATCTATGGTACCAATACCAATGACCTCTACATCCGGCAACGGTATAATGACAAACAGCAGGAGAATCGCACCAGTGAACAGCTGGAGGATTTTTTTGCGGATGCGGTGAGGAGCGGCGTGCCCCTAAATTCCTTAGAATTACCCCGGGTGTATGTATTGACAACGAACCGTACCGCCTCGGCGAGCGAGCTGGTAATGAATGGACTGGATCCGTATGTTCAAGTGATCCAAATTGGTACGACTACTCGTGGTAAAAACGAATTTTCCATCACACTAGTTGACGATCCCGGCAATAATTATGTTTTCAGTACATCGCGTCAAAACCAAATAAACGCCAACAACCGCTGGGCCCTACAGCCGTTAACAGGTCGGAATGAAAATTCAGTAGGCTTTTTAGACTACACCGCCGGTTTTACCCCGGATTTTGAAGTGGTAGAAGATGTGTTCCTCCTGGGTACTTTTGGGAATCCTAACGAACCCCTATTGGCCAAAGCCCTGGAAGAAATTACCGGTGTAGCGAGCAAGTCCGGGCTACAAGCAATTGATCTCCCGCCAAAAGCCCATACTATTATTGGGTATGATACGCCGGCCCAGGAATTAATGATACTGGATAAACCCTTGCAGATAATGCAATAAGAACGCTGTTCTTATTTGACGACTTCAAAGTGCAATGTGTACTAAATAGGTATAGATAGCTGGCTATTGATCCAAATACAGATCGC
Source organism: Bacteroidota bacterium (assembly GCA_038750505.1). Lineage (GTDB taxonomy): Bacteria > Bacteroidota > Bacteroidia > Flavobacteriales > Flavobacteriaceae > Croceivirga. Next base: position 194,937 of record JBCDHD010000010.1, read on the forward strand.
AAAACCAAAATCCATAGGCTTGCTGCGGTTCTCCCGTATCGGTTTTCGGAGCCGGATAGGTTCTATAAACGATCGCTTCTTTTTTTATCGCAATTGGATATTTAAATAAGGGGCCATCGAAACAGAAGGTATGAAATTCCCCGTTTTCGCCACAGGGATCCACCTCTGGGGGTAAGTCTTCCAGGAAAGCAATGTCTATGATCCGGCCACAGAAGGACTTGTCCAATACCTGTGCATTTACAGCAACTACAATAGCCTTTAATCCGGAAGCAATAATTTCCCGTAGCAGTTGTCGTGTATCCTTATTCCAAAGTGGAAAAATCACCTCAAACCCAAAAGGACGTAGCATATCCTCCCGGTAGGACCTTAGATCTTCAAGAAAAATATCACCAAAATAAGTAGTACTAAACCCCTTGGCTGATAATAGGCTTAGCTGCTCAGTCATAATCCTACCGTAGGTGTCCATTGAAGGGTTTTCCGGTAGTTCAATTACCTGTAAAGGAATAGTAAGCGCGGTCGCCTGTGCTTCCAGGAGGCTTCTTCGCAAGCCATGCATAGATACCCTTTGATGAGCCGCACTTATGGTAGTGAGTAAAAGATCGATTTGGCTATGCGTGCTATTTTGAACGATATGCAGGGCCATTGCAGCATCCTTTCCACTACTCCAATTCATAAATGCCTTTTTGCTACCCATGTGTTTCTTTCCATTTTTTCATGATCTCATGAACTTGTGGAATACCCTCCAATAATGCTGCTGGCCCGGGTTGAAGAATTATCTCAGACTTGATCTCAAAAATCATGTCTGTTTTTACGGCTTCAATAGCATCCCAACCCTTGCGTTGTAGCATCTTTTTCTTCTTAAACATCTTACCACACCAGGACGCCAAAATGATATCGGGGTTCCTCGTTATTACTTCCTGTTCTTCTTCGATAATTCGCCCTTTGGCCAGAGCAGCCTGCTTTTCTTTAAAAACATCTATCCCTCCCGCAATCGTAATGATTTCACTTACCCATTGAATCCCAAAAATTAAAGGATCGAACCATTCCTCAAAATACACTCTGGGTTTTTTGGTCCAACCACTAGTCGTTTTTTCAATTTCCCGAAGGGTACCTTCAATTTGTAGAACAAGTTGGATGGCCTGTTCTTTTTTATTCACCAAAGCCCCTAACTGTACTATCATTGCCAGAATACCGGCTATGCTTCTGTGATTATTGACCCAAACGGTAACGCCCTTTTCAATAAGGGATTTTGCAATACCCGCCTGGATATCTGAAAACCCTATAACCAAATCAGGTTGCAACGCCAGGATATCGTCGATCCGTGCATCCAAAAAGGTGGAAACCTTAGGTTTTTCTTTTCTGGCTCTTTTTGGCCGTACTGTAAACCCGGAGATACCAACAATCCGTTCCTCTTCCCCCAAGAGATACAAGGTTTCGGTGGTCTCTTCAGTAAGGCAAACAATACGTTTCGGGCTATAGTCCATAATTGATTAAAATGAACGCTGCTTTTTAAAGTACTTAACTTCCTTTTAAATTATGCAATTTTTGGAGAAGGTTTCACAAAACAAAATGATCTATCTCATGCTTCTGGTATTCCATTAATCGCAATGAAGCAATTGCTGTGTGAAGTAATTCCTATGCTCTTAAAAGAGGTCATGAATACGATAAAAATGTTATGGAGTATTCCTTTATTAGGCAAGATGCAATTCGCAAAAAAGTGAAAATCACTAACGACTAAATTCATATCGTAACCCGATATTGAAATTTCTTTCCGCGGTAGCCCATCCAAAACGATCTACATAATCGGCATCAAAAATGTTATTAACACTCGCTGAGACGGTTAATTCATTAAATCTATAGGACACAAAACCGTCAAAGAGATCATAGGCATCCAGCGTAATTTCATCATTTTCAGGGACTTCACCCACATGTAAATGTGTTAATTTCAAAAGCAAGTTTTTCGTGGGGATTGCGGATAGGGTAAATCCGAATTTGTTTTCAGGGACCCTTCTTAGAATGACGTCATCCGTTAGTGATCTAATATAGGTATAATGTCCTGTTACGGTAAGTGCCGGCAAGAAAGCGTAGCTCATGGTGAGTTCTACCCCATCTACCGCAGTTTCACCTTCAAGATTTACATACGTACCGCTCGTGAAATCATCGTTAAAGACGAAATCAATGAGGTTCTCATCTTGTCTGTAAAAATACACCGCCGAGAATTGAAATTTTTCCTTAGATGTCCACTCAAAACCACCTTCTGCAGTTTCTGACTCTTGTGGCTCAAGATCAGGATTACCGGCATCTGCAGCAAGAAAGCCAAAATCTCCGGCGTACAATTGATTCAATGAAGGGGAAAGAAAGGCAGTAGCATATGAACCTAAAATCTTAAGTTTATTAGATCCAAAATCCAATCGGTAACTCGGATTCACATTCCAGACAAAATTAGTTCCATACAAACTGTGATTATTCAGGCGGCCTCCCAATTGAAAGTTGAAATTTTTGTAGTCGTGAATGACGGAAACGTACGGATCGATCATCGTAAAACTTTCGTTATCTGCATCCTCAGGGTCCCATACGGGACGCTGAAAATTGATTCCTCCAATCAGTTTTATTTTGTCCGTAAGAACTTGATCTACAATGATGTCTGCTTGGAGTGTATTACCATTAAACTCGCTAATGTCCCTTTCATTAGAATCATTGCGATCAGGGGAATTGAAGGTTCGTTCGTTGGTGTGATAGGAAAAGTTCCCTTTGACACTTCCATTGCTCCATTGGTACTTTGGAGATATGGCAAATTTGAGCAGTGTCTGATTCAACTCGGAGTCGTTATCCCTAAAAGCTCCGGCATCAAAACCACTTTCAATGTCGTCAGATGTTACTAAAAGTCCAATTGAGAATCGGTCACTGAATTGATATCCTAGTCTTCCCATAAAATTTAAGCTTTCAAAATCGTCATCATCGAATCCCTGATTTCCTATGGTATCCAATGCCGCTGAAAACCCATCTGAAGACTTATAGGAACCACTGAACATATAGTTGAGTTTGTCCGTGCTACCAGATATATTTACATTGGACATAAAGGTGTTAAAACTGCCATACTCAGTATTTAAGATGGTTTTAAAGGTCTCTTTGGCCGCTTCTTTGAGCTTGATGTTAATCACACCCGCTGCAGCTCCTGTACCGTAAAGAGAGCTCAATCCTCCTTTGAGCACTTCTATGGATTCTACCTGATCTAAATCCAACAAACGAAGATCAAATGTCTGAGCCAAACCGGACGGGTCGTTGAACGGTATTCCATCGATAAGTATCAACGTTTGTTCACTCTGTGCTCCTCGCACACGATAGCTAATGTTGGTACCTGGAGTCGCAAAATTTCCATCTATTTGAACGCCTGGAATTTCATTAAGTAAATCGGTTATATCCTTACCCCTATTGGCCTGTATCGCTTTTTGATTAAGTTTAAAAATTGTTTTTCCCGATTTCTCGATAGGGGTTTCGATTTTGTTACCAGTGAGGACCACATCATCCAATTGGACAACTTTTAATGAATCCTGTGATTTTCCAAGAGCTACACAACATACCGTAGCCATAACAAAAAGATACTTTTTCATTCTTTTGATTATAGTTGATTTTATACAAGCATTACCTTTTTTATTTAAAGCAAGCCCATGATTTATGTAAAACTTTCACCCGAAGCTTACACCCAATAGTTTTCATCCGGCAGGTCTCCTGACTTGCATTTGCTATTTAACCTTCCCGTCAAACGACAGTGGTTTGAAGAAATAACAACTTGCCTTAACAAGATGCTGAAAAGAATTCAGCACAAGCTTACAGTTGCGAGGACAGTTCTTGATTTTCACAAGATTCCCTTTTAAGCCCATGTTTCACAGAAACAAAACATGAACACCGAATAAGGGACAAATATATATTTTTCAAAAAGCAAATAGCAGAAGAAGTACCATTATCTTTTAAAGAATTAAGTCAGTAGAAAACTCTATTTTTACGTTTGAACAAGGTGCGCAAGCATAAAAGGGAATCCGGTGCTATCCCTGAAAAGGATAAATTCCGGAGCTGTCCTCGCAGCTGTAGGCTAAACTCATATATTCCGAGGAGTTTTATACAAATAGCCACTGTTAAACGAATGTTTTAATGGGAAGGCATAAAACTTGGCAAGCCAGAAGACCTACCTATGTCAATACTAATAATTCGACGCTTAGGGGATGGAGCTATCGGATGAGAACAACCTATAGGATATATTACCTATGTTCCATTCATTGGTCGCCATTTCCATGTGTCGGTTTTTGAATTAATGGTCACAAAATGAAAAGGAACATATTAGGTGTTATTGGTATACTACTCCTGGTAGGTTGCCAGTCAAATCGGAATCAATCACAAAAAAATGAAACGGCATCCTCAGAGATAACATTCTCTTCGTTTAAACCTCAAGTGAAGTACTCAAAACACTTCACAGTGAATGTCAACGAGAAGTATAAAACCATAATCGTTGAGAACCCTTGGGTATCCGGAGACACATTGGCTTCTTATGTTCTGTACCCCAAGGGCACAGAAGAACCAACTGTTGAATGGGCTGAATTCAAGATTCCGGCACCCCTGGACAAGGTGGTTGCCACCTCAAGCCCCCATATTGGCTTCATCGGACTGATAAACGAACTGGACAAGATTGTGGGGGTTGCGGATGATCGATATATTTTTAACCCGTATGTCTATGCAAAGGTTAGTAAAGGAGAAATCGCACAGGTAGGCTCTCTGAAAGACAGTAACCTAGAGGTTTTATTGGACTTATCACCAGAATTGGTCATGAAAACTGGCGTTGATAACGTGAGAAACGAAGATTCTCGTTTAGCTGAGGTCGGAATACCCATTTCCTATAATGTCGAGTGGATGGAAACCAGTATGCTGGCTAGGGCGGAGTGGGTAAAATATGTAGGGGCCTTCTTCAACAAGGATGCCGAAGCGGATTCTATTTTCGGTAGTGTGGAAAAGGAGTATCTGAAAGCACTATCCATTACTTCCAACATTAATGACAGACCTTCTATTATGACCGGTAATAACTTCAAGGGAACCTGGTATATGCCCAGTTCAAATAGCTATTTGACCAAGCTTATTCAAGATGCAGGAGGAGACTATCACTACAAGGATATACAATCGACAGGCAGTCTTCCGCTCAGTTTTGAAGTGGTGCTTGATGACTTGGTAGAGGCCGATTATTGGCTTGGTCCTAGAGCACAGTCTTTGAAAGAATTGGAGATGATGGACGAACGATATGCACTTTTTAAAGCGTTTAAAAAAGGAAATGTATATACATTCAATAAAAGAATGAGCGCAAATGGCGGCAATGACTACTGGGAAAGTGGAATGACTAGGCCCGACCTTATCCTTAAAGATGTTATCAAAATTTTCCACCCCAACCTACTTCCCGACCATCAACTATACTATTACAAAAAGCTGCAATAATCATTTTAGCAATTGACTAAAGGTAATAATCACATACTGAAATCTTGGTGGATTGCACTTATTGGAATGGGTTCAATTCTATGCCTTTTCCTATTAGATTTAAGTTTGGGGAGTGTAAAAATATCGGTGAAAGAATTGTTGCGTATCATTTCAGGAGAAGCCTCTAAAAAGTCATGGGAATACATCTTTTTTAATTTCAGGCTTCCCAAAGCGATTACAGCTATTTTAACAGGAGCAGGTATTTCTGTGGCTGGTTTGCAGATGCAAACACTTTTCAAAAATCCGCTGGCTGGCCCTTCGGTGTTAGGGATCAGTCATGGAGCGAGCTTGGGGGTAGCCGTATTTGTGCTTTCATCAACAGCTATTTTTGGAGTAACCGCCAACTTTCAAGAAACCCTGGGGAGCTGGGGTCTTATCCTTTTTGCAATTATTGGATCGTTTTTAGTGCTCCTAGGGGTACTATTGGCTTCATCTAAAGTATCGGACACTGTCACAGTTTTAATTGTAGGGTTGATGTTTGGTTTTATCACAGGTGCAATAGTGAATATCTTACAGTACTTTAGTGATCCCGAGTTGATCCAAAACTTTCTGGTCTGGACATTTGGCAGCCTTTCCGGGGTTGCCTGGTCACAATTACGGGTAATGGGCCCTGTCATAGTAATTACGCTGCTATTATCGCTATTCTATTCCAAGCAAATGAATGCCTTGCTATTAGGAGAGAACTACGCCACAGGGGTTGGGGTCAACGTTTCCCAAACACGGATAACACTAATCCTGACTACCAGCATTATAGCAGGTACGATAACAGCGTTCACCGGTCCCATCGCCTTTATAGGCGTAGCAGTACCCCATTTAGCGCGTTTGCTTTTCCGTACTTCCAATCATAAGGTGCTGATACCGGCAACCATGATGTGTGGCATGGTAATCATGCTCATTTGCGATATCGTTTCGCAGGTGCCCGGTGCCCAAACCACATTACCGCTAAACTCTGTAACCGCGCTCTTTGGTGCACCCGTTATTCTGGCAATCATCATCAAGAGCAAGAAAATGAAAGGAGCATTTTAATGGAAAGTGAATTGAGTACAAACAAGGACATCGCCCATTTTACCATGCCAATCCTATATACCCAGGGTTTAACTATCGGTTACCAAACGAAACAGGGGGTACTGGAGCTTGAAAAAGACTTAAGCATAAAAATCTTCAATGGCGAACTGGTTTGCTTGATAGGTCCAAATGGTTGTGGTAAGTCTACATTAATGCGTACCATTGCAGGGCTTCAAAAACCACTGAATGGAGACACCATCATTGCTGGCGTTGACGTAAAAAAGATGAAGCCCCATCAATATGCGCGACTATTGAGTCTGGTTTTGACG
>JBCDHD010000011.1:0-173106 GCA_038750505.1 Bacteroidota bacterium
GGAAGTGCGTTTCGCAAAGCGAAAAAGAGCATGCAGCGATAGCAGCAGCCATGGTTTTGGCGAAGCCAAAAATTTCCTAAAAATCTTCTTGATTTTTTGCTTCGTTTTGCATCAAGGCAAAATGAAGAAGAAAGAGGCATGATAGTGGCTTCGAGAGCCTCAGCCACCTCAGTGACTATTTCTAAAAATCCCTCACAAAACCCGGAGTTTTTGTTTCACTATTCTGGGGAGAAGGGATAAACCTATTATACCTGATCATAACAAATCACCCTATTGTAAATCGCCATAGAAATACAAATGTTGCCTTTGCCAATTGGGTCACTGAGGCACTCGAAGTGACCCAAGATAGAGGTGGCTTCGAGAACCTCAGCCAACATGGACTACTTTTTCGGACAGGTCACGGAGGTGATTGAAGTGGCTGCTGAGGGTTTCGAAGTACTCGAAGCCACCTTGGGAAAAGGGTATTTCGATTACGTAAGGAGCCTAGGCATATCCTTTTTGTATGCTGGGGAATATGCGGTGTTTTAATTTTTACTCATTTCCGGGTATTGCCAAAATGCTATTTTCGATTTAATTTGAGGGAAAAAGTCAATGATGGAACAAGCCCAGTTACAGTCCGCCGCCCAAAACAATGAAATCGTTGTTAAATACAGTTGGTTTATGGAAGTGCTTTTGGGATTGGACCAATTGGGAAATAGCCTGGCCGGAGGACACCACGACTCTACTGTGTCGGCTAGGATCGGTTTTCATTTGTACGACGAAGATGGGGCAAGAGGGATGTATTGGAGTTTTTTAGAATTTGTAGTGAACCTTACCTTTTCTCCAGTGGATGGCCCACATCATTGTAGAATGGCCTATTGTTCCGACCGGGACGAAAAATTTCGTGATGGGGGATTCTTTGCGAAACTCCTTTTGCTGTTTTTAGTACTATTAGCTTGTGGGCTATTGATCTTACCGATTCTCCTTATCGGAATTTTTCGAGCGGCCGGAACGTCCTACTATCTCTCGAATGGGGAACGAATTCCCAAAAAAGAGGTTTACCAACTTATTGCGTATTGCCTCTCCGAAAACGACCCCTGTGCCTATCTGCAAAAGTTACGGTAGTAGCATACCCCAACTTTTTCTTAAATTCCAAAAAATTCATAGCTGAAATTGAATCGATAAGCAAAAAAATATGAGAACTTTATTAATGATCTTGATCCTGATTCTTGTTGGATGTCAAACCAACGAGAATTCGGAAACCAAACAACCCAAACCAACTTTAACCAAAACCTATATCGATCCCGCCCAAGGCTATTCCCAAGCGGTGGCCGTGGAAGCGAATGGGATTAAAACCATTTATATTTCCGGGCAGGTCGGAGAAGGTGAAAATTTTGAAGCCCAGTTCCGCGATGCACTAAGCAAGTTGCTTCAAACCTTGGAAAATTCGGGAGCTACCTTTAAAGATGTTACCAAATACAATACCTACGTGGTCAACTACCAACCTGCCCACTTGGATACCTTTCGAACCATTCGCAAGGAACTATTGGGGGATAAAGATATGCCCGCAAGTACTTTGGTAGGGGTACAATCGCTTGGGTTACCGAAATGGGGGGTGGAAATAGAAGCCACTGCCGTAGTGAAGGTGGATTAGAGGATGACATTAAATTTTCGGATACCCCGGGATTGCCCTATTTTTGGGTATGCCTTTTGGACCCAACTATTACCGCGCATATCAAGGCTGGCCCGAACGATTGGTAGCCCACTACGCCGACCTCTCTTTTGATCATCATTGCTATTTGCGTATTGCGCTGGACAATACTTTCGGGACCCGATGGGATACGAAGATCCGAAAACCGGCCTACCAAAATTTATCCGAGGCCCAATTAAACTGCGTACTACGCTATTTTCGAATCTATTATGAAGATCGCAGCCATTTGATGGCGCATCACCAGAGCTCATTGAACTATAGAACCCAATGGAAACGAAAACAACTGAAATTTGCATTGTAGGCGCTGGTGTTAGTGGCCTTATTGCTGCCAAAACCTTGGAACAAGGCGGCTATACTCCGGTAATTATAGAGCAATCTAAAACCATTGGGGGGCGCGTACAAACCGACATAGAGGATACCATCTTTTTCGACAGAGGCTTTCAAGTATTGCTTACCGCCTATCCTCAGGCGAAAAAGCACTTGGATTACAAGGCCTTACAGCTACAGTATTTTAAACCAGGAGCCTTGATCTTTAGCCAAGGTAAACGTCAACGTATCGGCGATCCGCTGCGGGATATCAGCGCGTTGTGGCCTACAGTATGGGCCACGGTTGGCACTTTCAGAGATAAGCTTAAGATCTTTACCCTCAGTCGCCAGTTAAAGAAAAAAACCATTGCTTCCATATTCCTGGAGCCGGAAATGACCACAGCAGCGTACTTGAACCGCTATGGTTTTTCCGATACGATCATTGCCCACTTTTTCAAACCTTTTTTTACCGGTATTTTCTTAGAGGAAGAACTACGTACCTCGTCACGCATGTTCGAGTTTGTCTTTAAAATGTTTGCTGAAGGTTCCGCAGCAATACCCAAAGCGGGAATTGGGGCCATCCCGGACCAGCTAAAATCCGGGTTGCGCAAGACCCAATTCCATATGGGAAAGAAAGTTGCCGAGGTCAACGACAAAGAACTGGTTTTTCAAGACGGCACTGCAATCACGGCCGAACATATCATTACTACTTCTCCGCTTGATGTCTCCGCAATTGCATGGAAATCTTGCGATAATCTCTATTTTGAAGTTCAAGAACAACAATTCCCAACCGGTATTATCGGGTTGATTGCGGCGAAAGAAGCCTTAACCAACAACCTCCATTATCTTTTTGACGCCCAAACGGGAGGAAAAAAAGTCCTCTCGGTTACTGTGGTTAAAGAACATGGGCTTGATGGGGAAACCTTAGCTCAAAAGGTTTCTGATGAACTCATGAGTTTCTGTGAAATTAGCACAGTTCAACTCTTAAAACACTATCGTATACAGCGTGCATTACCCGATATCAAAGACCTTAAAATGAACCGATCGGTATCCGAGTATTCTTCAAAACAAGGGCTATACACGGCAGGAGATTACTTATTAAACAGCTCGTTAAACGCGGCTATGCGTTCCGGGGAAGCAACCGCAGAGGCGCTTTTTACTACCATAAAAGGGTAATCCTAAAAACGTTAATAACTCTTTAAAACCGTTGTTTTACAGTGGTTTACGAGTAAATCACAACATATTTTTCAACATCCAGGATGTCTCAGGTAATTTTGAAAAATGGGAATAAAGTGTCTGTGGTGCCTGCAATTCGTACAGGTTGGGCTACTTTTTTGGGGCTACTCCGCTGTGGCGCAGAATATCGCTCCCGTTGCTGTGGATGACAGCTACACCCTGGGACTCAATTTTACCTTGCAACGAAATGCCGGAAATGGGGTATTGGCAAACGACAACGATGCTAACGGTAATAATACCATGGGCGTCCGAACGACCCCACTAAGCGGACCATCTAATGGGTTACTCACCTTAAATACCGACGGGAGTTTTTCTTACGTGCCCAACACCGGATTTACAGGTACGGATACCTTTCGCTATCGTGTTTGTGATGATGGCACTCCTAATACGGTGGTTTCTCGATTTGACTTCGATACCGCAACACTAACAGCAGCTACCATTGGTCCGGACGCTACCGCTGTAAATGCCAATGCTGCTCAAATAGGATGCGGTATTCATTTTCCCAGCGGTGCAGGAGGGTCTACCGGTTTTGATATCGTAGTCCCGAACGCTACCGGGATCTTTGATTACACCAGCTTTGCCATTTCCTTCGAATATCAGGATCAGGAAAGTACGGCGGATATTGTTACTTCAGGAAATGTAAGGATCTATCATATATCAGGTAATACCATGGGCATACAGGTCACGGTGATCCGCGGTGATACAGGGGTGCAGCAAACCTATACCCAGAGCCTAGGCAATTTTATCAGTGGCAATGTTCCTTACACCATTGGCTATGATGAAGCTACCGGAAACATTACCTACACCGCTAACGGTACAACAACAGTATTCTCAGTGGCACCTCCCTTTTCTCCTTTAGATAGCAGTATCGCTACCGATGTCACCATTGGAAGGTTTATGGATGGTAGTGGTTCCGCTTTGCCTTCCCTTTGTAGTATGGAATTCGTAGATGCCAGCCTGCTCTGCGATGATGCTGTCGTAACACTTAACGTAATCACCACCTTAATCACCAACCGAAGGATCACCTATCGGGTAAACCCCAATTAAATTTTCCTGATTACAATACACTTGATTATACGGAAGGGATGTATTTATGCTCCAACAACATTTCGAAGGTGACATAGTTGAGGGCTTTCTCATGAGTGGCCTCAAGGATTACGGAAGGCGCCACACCTTGCAAATAGGCCTCTTTCCACCGTGAGACGCAAAGACACCATTTGTCCCCTGCCTTTAATCCGGGAAATTGATAGTACGGAATTGCCGTGATGAGGTTATTGCCCCGACTCAAGGTAAATTGTAAAAACGCATCCGTCATAATAGCGCAAACGACATGGGTTCCAATATCTTCCTCACCCGTCTTACAGTACCCATCCCGATAGTATCCCGTTTTTGGAGCGAAGCAACAGGGCTGCAAGGCTGTTCCTAGTACATTCTTTTCCATAGTAGCGCTTTCTGATACAAAGGTAAGGGGAACTGCCTTTGTAAAATCCAGTATCTTTAAACGCATGGTACTTCTGGAGAATCCAATTTATGTTGCTGCTGTCCTGGCTTTTATGGTAGTACTTGCCGTATATGCCGAAAAAACGCGCTTGGGGAAACAATTGAGTGCCGCCTTACTGGTTATTGTGTTTACCGCCGTGCTTGCCAATCTGGGGGTACTTCCCTCCGCTTCGAACAGTATCCCTTTGTATGATGGGATTTTCTCCTATTTAGCGCCCATTTCTATCTTTTACCTTATGCTTGGGGTTAACCTTCAAGCCCTTAAAAAAGCAGGAGGTCCTATGATCGGATTGTTTGTTTTAGGGTCGTTGGCTACTGTTTTGGGCATTGTGTTCGGGTGGTATTTGCTTTCTCCTGAAACTGTTTTGGGCGAAGATGGGAAAATCATTGCAGGTATGCTGACGGGGACCTATACCGGAGGCAGTATCAACTTCAATGCCATTGCCCTGGAATACGATTTTCAGGAACGCGGAGTGCTTTATGCAGGCACAATTGCCGTAGACAATGTAATCACTACCGTTTGGATGGTGATCACTTTGGCCATCCCTCCCATACTAAAACGCTTTTGGGTAGAAAAAAAAGTAATTTCCGGTAATTCCGGTAATGCAACAGGGCATCCTGAGCAACCCCTTACGCTATCCTCCTTAGGAGGTTTACTTTTTTTGGGCGTTGCCGCATTGTTCATTTCCGAAGCGATTTCGATATGGATCCCCGCTATTCCCAGTATCCTGACCCTCACCAGCATCGGGATTGTTCTGGCGCAAATCCCTTTCATTACCCGATTAGGTGGTGCTCATGTGCTTGGACTCTATCTGGTATATGTTTTCCTGGCCGTTATAGGTGCCTATTGTGAAATTGAAGCGGTGCTTACCCTAAAATCGTTAGGGGGTACGCTTTTAGCCTTTACGGCCTTGGCAGTGGCTATCCATGGTGTTTTGATCATTTTGCTCGGCGGCCTTTTCTATCGGGATTGGGGTATGATCGCCATTGCAAGTCAGGCAAATATCGGCGGAGGTACAAGTGCCCTTGCCTTGGCAGAGTCTTTTGAACGAAAAGAGCTCATATTACCCGCCATCTTAGTTGGGACTTTAGGCAATGCTCTGGGCACCTACCTCGGATTTTTAGTAATTCAATTCTTGTAAGCATGAACAGCCGTCTTCCGTATTTACTGGTATTCCTAATAGTAATTTCCAATACCCTCAGCGCGCAGCACCGCCTACGCGATCTGGGTATAGAGATCGGTGTACTACAACCCGGCCCTCTAAATGCCATTACTGATGTTCCCGATGTAGCAATAGGTCAGATTACTATTATAGAAGGCGATAGCATACGCACCGGGGTAACCGCCCTGCTCCCCCATGCTGGCAATATATTCCAGGAAAAAGTCCCGGCTGCCATCCATATTGGAAATGGCTTTGGGAAATTGGCAGGGTACACCCAAGTTAAAGAACTGGGAAATCTGGAAACGCCTATTGTACTCACAAATACCTTAAGTGTCGCCACAGCAGTAAATGCGATTATTGGATATACCCTGGCCCAAAAAGAAAACGTATCGGTACGTTCGGTGAACGCTGTAGTTGGAGAAACGAATGACGGTTACCTGAACGCTATTCGGGGCCGACATATTACAGAAGAACATGTGGTGCAAGCGATCAAGACCGCAACAAAAGGAGCGGTTAAAGAAGGTAACGTAGGCGCTGGAACCGGAACAGTATGTTTTGGGTTCAAAGGGGGTATTGGCACTTCTTCCCGAGTGCTCCCTAAAAAATCCGGAGGATACACGGTAGGGGTATTGGTACAGAGCAACTTCGGCGGCACCTTACAAGTAGCAGGAGTAGACGTAGGAAAGCAAATGGGGCAGTATTCCAACAGCTTTAAATATACCGCAGACGGTTCTTGTATGATGGTAGTGATGACCAATGCCCCTTTGGATTCCCGCAACCTGGAACGCCTCGCAAAACGGGCCATGTTAGGATTAGCGAAAACCGGGGGTATTGCAAGCAATGGCAGTGGCGACTATGTAATTGCAGTCTCCACGGCAGAGGAATGCCGAATTCCGTATCAGAATGATACAAAGATGATCACGATACCTACTTTGCGCAATGCGGCCATGACCCCTTTGTTTTTAGCGGTGATTGAAGCTACAGAAGAAGCAATTCTGAATTCCCTCTTTGCGGCAGAGGACATGACCGGTTATGAGGGCAACACGGTAAAGGCGCTCCCTAAAGCAGAGGTGATCGCTCTGTTAAAAGCGGCGGGTAAAGTACAGGACTAGCAACCTATTGCTCGTACATTGGGGGCTTCAGGAGGTAATATTTTTAAAGCGCAAAGGAACGTGATATTTGAAGTAAAATAAGAGTATGATCCACTAATTTCTGCTAGTTTTCCCGGCCGTTTTTTGTGTCGAAGCAAGAAGATTTCAAGGCCCTTCAAAAAATAGAAAACACTTTTTAGTCGATTTTGAGTTACCCCGTCCGTTTTCCGGATTTCAATAGCACCCATAGCAGTAGTGATAAAAGCATACTTTCGTTTTCCTGTAAAGTACAATTATTTTGTTTATTATTTTTCTATTTTAATTAAACATTAATAGTTTTAACGGTAGTTAACATGGCCCATTTCAGATGAAAAAACACCAAAACATTCCCAAGTGGTTACAGGAAGCCCGAAATAAATGGCAGTATGTCGGAAAAGAGCGGCCTCCCTTTGCAGCAACCCCTAAAAAAGGACAACGCTCGGTATGGGATTTTCCAAGGCCTCCTGCAATTGAAAAAGAGTCCCGGGAAATTATAGTGCGCTATAATTCCATAGCGCTGGCAACAACCAGAAATGCGCTTGCCATTTTGGAAACCGCCAGTCCTCCAACCTTTTATATTCCACCCTCAGCCGTACATGGGGATCAACTGCAAGCCGTTACAGGGCGAAGTTCCTTCTGCGAATGGAAAGGGAAGGCGGTATATTGGGCACTCAGGTCAAGTCAGGACCTAATTGTAGGCTGGTCGTATCCAAATCCCCTGGAACCCTACGCACTTCTAAGGGATCATATTGCCTTCTATCCGCAAAAGCTGGAATGTAGCCTTGGAGGAGAGCGGGTACAACCCCAACCAGGACTTTTTTACGCCGGTTGGATCACAAGTGATCTGTCCGGACCTTTTAAGGGAGAACCCGGTACCGGGCACTGGTGATCTTTACCAAAATCTTGTAACGAAATGCACAATTTTTACACTAACCTATTAAGTGTAAGGTGCTTTTTCTTAGCTTTAAAACCGAACAAAATACAACACTACCATGGATATTTTTGGAAAAATAAAAGAGAAGCTCAGCCATGAATTTATTGATATTGTAGAGTGGCTGGACTATACCGATGATACCATTGCGCATCGGTTTGAACGGTATCAGAACGAAATTAAAAATGGGGCCAAGCTTATTGTAAGGGAGGGACAAACTGCTGTTTTTGTCAATGAAGGCCAGTTAGCAGATGTATTCACCCCGGGGACCTACGATTTGACTACCCAAAACCTTCCCATTCTCGCCACGCTAAAAGGATGGAAATATGGTTTTAATTCCCCCTTTAAGGCGGAAGTCTATTTTGTAAATACGCATTTATTTACCGATGAAAAATGGGGCACAAAAAATCCTATCACGCTAAGCGATTCTCGCTTTGGGCTTGTCGAGATCCGGGCTTTTGGCACCTATGCATTTCGCATTTCCGATGCCGGAAAGTTTATTACAGATATTGTAGGCACGGACAACAACTTCACGAATTACGAGATCAATGAGCACCTGAAAAGCCTTATTGCCACCCGATTTACGGATACGGTAGGGGAAGCCAATTTGCCTATCGAATTGTATGCTGCCAATACCTCGGAGCTTTCGGATACTTGCCGCGAAGTAATGGCTCCGGAATTTGAAAGCGTAGGAATTTCCCTGGAAAAGTTTTACATCGAAAATGTCTCCATGCCGGAAGAGCTTAAGAAGGAGATCTTTGAGTACAGTCGTCTGGACAAATTGGATATGCAAAAACTGGCGCAGTTTAAAGCGGCCAAGGCCATGGAAGCGGCTGCCAAAAATGAAGGTGGAACTGCGGGAGCAGGCATGGGTATGGGCATGGGCTTTGTACTCGCGCAACAAATGGGTACAATGATGGGAGGTGCTCCATTGGCAAACCCACAAAGTTTTCCCCAGGCTGGCGGTGCTGCAGTTCCTCCACCAATGCCGGTACAGGTGCAGTATTACTATGCTTTAAATGGCGCACAGCAAGGACCGGTCTCTTTTGATCAACTGAAGGCGCTCTTCGCGAATCGCACGATAAACCGGGAGAGTTTGGTCTGGAAACAGGGTATGGCGAATTGGACTGCGCTGCAGGACGTAGAAGAGTTAAAGTCATTTTTAGGAGGGAATACCCCTCCACCATTGCCCAATAGTTAGAAAGAAACGGCCTATTTTTTAAGGCGTAGTAAATCCATGGTTTTCACGCTTTAAAAAATCAGCCTAGATTTTTACTGCATCCGACGAGCAAATTCATTTTTCGAGAGGAATACATATTTTCATCAATGGAAAAAATATTGACCGATTAAATTAAAAATCACTTTCATTTTCTTTGTTTGTCCAAAGAAAACGAAACAAAAGAAAGGACACTTTCTCCGCACGAATTTTTCTTTGGCTTTGCCCAAGAAAACCAATGCTGGAATTTCGCCATCTCGCTATGTGGGACGAGGCTTCCAACATCTATTCTCAGAGAAAGCATGCCGCCAATAAAGTTTGGAACAAAACACCCAACAAACCGAACTCAAAAAAGCCTGTATCAATTGTGGTGCAGAGATGAAATACCGTCCGGGCACCAAAAACATCAGTTGCGAGTACTGTGGGCATCAAGAAACCATTGATCTGGAGCAGCAGCAATTTGAAGAGCTGGAGTTGTATCCCTACCTCAAGGAAATGGGCGCGCAACGCAACAGCGAAGCGATTTCGATGTTGCAATGCAAAAACTGTGGAGCCACCCAACATGTAGAAGAAACCTACAAGTCCCTGCATTGTGTATATTGTAGTACACCGCTTGTCCTGGAAGATCAATATAAAGAAGAGTGGATCCTACCGGGAGCTGTACTCCCCTTTCAAATTGATAAGAAACGCTCGTACCAGATCTTCCAAGGTTGGGTGAAACGCTTGTGGTTTGCACCCGACAAGTTAAAAAAAGCAGCCCTGGATCCCCAATTTACCAAAGGGCTCTATTTACCCTACTGGACCTTTGATGCCCAACTAAAGGCACGCTACACCGGACAACGCGGAGAATATTATTATGAGACCAAGCGGGTTAGAAATGCCAACGGAAAAGTGGTACAACAACGGGTACGAAAAACACGCTGGTATCCGGCTTCCGGACAGGTTTCAGGATTTGTAGACGATACTTTGGTAAAAGCATCGCAACAGCGTAAAGGGAAGGTTCCCGCTAAAATTGCGCGTTGGAACTTGAAGTTACTTCAACCCTTTAATTCCAGCTTTCTTAGAGGATTTATTACAGAGAAATACACCATCCCCCTAAAACAAGGGCATTTGGCCGCTAAAGGCGAAGCTGAACAAATTGCCCAACGTTGGTGCCGACAGGATATTGGGGGAGATACCCAACGGATAACACGAATGGATATGCAACTGTCCGAAGAAACCTTTAAACATATCTTACTTCCGGTGTATATTAGTGCCTATCGCTATAATGGCAAGGAGTACAATTTTTTTGTGAACGGGGAAAACGGGCAAATATCCGGCAGCCGACCCTACAGTTTTTGGAAGATATTCTTAGCTGTATTGTTCGGTATTTTGGTTATTGGGACCATCGTCTATTTCAACAAATAACAAAATCACTACAATGAAAAAATTAGTCGCCCTAGTATTCCTTTTCTCTGCCTTGGGCTTTGCCCAGACTTCTACGAATGAACTGGACAAAAAGGCCATACAGGAACTGCTAATAGCGCAGCAAAAGGCTTGGAATACCTATGATATTGAAGCATTTATGGAAGGGTATTGGAAATCGGATGAACTTACTTTTTATGGAAGCGGAGGCGTCATCAAAGGATGGCAGGCCACCTTGGAACGCTACAAAAAGAGCTATCCTTCCAAAGATCATTTTGGGAAATTAGACTTTGTTTTTAATGAAATCGCTCCCATTTCAGAAGGCGCCTATTACGTTATGGGTGAGTATTACTTAACCCGAAGTGTCGGGGATACGAACGGCATCTTTATGTTAGTGGTTAAGAAAATTGCGGGTGACTGGAAGGTAATTGCGGATACTTCGGCTAAAGTGAAGTAATGTGATGTAAAAAACATTCGAAAAGAGATGCTTCACTTTGTTCAGCATGACAAAACGATTATAGCATCCTGACTCTAATAGTTTAATGGAAAATAACGAAGACTCCTCTTCACTAACTTATCAAGAATCGTGCTATTTGTTTTTCTGACTTAATAACCACTTACCTGTCATACTGAGGAGTTTACGACAAAGTATCTTGATACGGGAACCTGTTTTCGATAAAATCCATTTTAGGATTCGAAGTTTTTATTCGTTCCAATTTCTTGATGCGTAGCCAACCTTTTATTTCCTTATCACGGGCTATCGCCTCCTGCACCGAGGTAAATTCCTCATCGTGTAACAAGTGTTGGCATTTGTATTTAGAAACGAAGGATTTTTTATTCTCCAAAATGTCTTTGTGATGTTCATATAATCTTCTCCTGAGATTATTGGTCATCCCAGTATATAAGACCGTTTTATTACGATTGGTAAGAATGTAAACGTAGTAAGTATGCCATCCTTCTCTGTACATTTCTGGAAAATAAAGAAATCCCCCATTACGCTATGCTTCTACAAACTAAGCAAAAACCTACACTTAGAACGACAAAACACTATCGGAAGACGAAACAATCGCACCACCACCATAAAACCGAATGGTATATTTCAAACACTTGTATGCTCCCTCATTTAGAGACGGTGATAGTAGTATTTCTCTAACTCGCTACCAATAGTTGCTTTCGAGCGGGATCCAAAACGGAATTCCTTAGCCAACTTTAGGCACTTTTAACTTGATTTTTACGCTTTTCGGGGTTCCCTTTTCTATTTTTAGTGGACAAAATTTCAACTTGAAAATATTTATTCCTTTTTGCTTTTTGCTACTTGCAATAGCTTGTCAAAAACCTTCTAACACCGCTTCCTGGCAGTTGGTTTTGAAAACGGATAAAGACGGTAGCGTAATCGCCGGTTCTAAAACAGCATTGATCGAAGCGATTCGAAAGGGAAGTGATTTGAAAATCGGATGGGGCGCTAAGCGAGAAGCATTGTCCATAGAGCATCTCTCCGAACCGATTTGGTTAGCTGTACTAAGTGAAAAGGAAGTAATGGCACATCTGGATCCTCAGGTATTGTCCGGTATTGATTGGGACACTCTTAATGCGAATTATAAAGACCTTACTTTGTTGCAAAAGGAGTGGCGCGTAGTCTTAACCACAAAAGGGGATTTTGATGCCGTTTGGTACGACAGAAAAGCGGACACCATAATTCGGAGATGGCCCCAAAAGCATATAATGAGTTGGTTTGTCCGAGGAGGAACTTCTGACAAAGCGGTTCCCCTTTTTAGCAAACAGTAAGATCACATAGGACAGCTATTTCAGTAGGATCACTCTGAAAATACCAGGCAAACCGGGCTTCCCAGTTCAAACTGACTGGTATATTCTAAAGTGCCTTTTTCCCTATCCCGTCTAAAGATGGTAATGGTATTACTTCTTTGATTGGCCACCAAAATATGATTACCGGAGGGATCTAGCACGAAATTCCGTGGCCAATCTCCCCGTACCGATTCACGACCTACCAAGGCGATTTTTCCCGTCTCCTGATCAACTGAAAAAATTACAATTGTATTTTCACCACGATTCGACCCATATAAAAATCTTCCATCCGGAGACAGATGAATATCGGCACAGGACTTTTGCCCGGTCCAATCCGGAGCAATAGTGTTTTCTGTCTGTATTGGTATAAACCGGCCTTCGGCATCCCGCTTGAAAACAGTAAGGGTCGCATTCAATTCATTTATGACATACATAACAGACCGATCGGTATTAAAAACAAAATGCCTGGGCCCTGCTTCATCAGGCAATTCAAGGGACGCTTGTACGGCCGGGATCCAACCATGCGGTTGGTGGTCATACCATTGAATCACATCCAATCCTAGATCGGACGCAAATAATCCGTCCTCATTAAAATGTGCCTTATGTACATGAGCGGCTTTTGAAGTATCCAACACCTTATGATCGATCAATTGGCGGTCACCCAAGCCTCCGTTTGCATTCAAATCGAAAATAGCAAGGTTCCCACCAGTATAGTTGGAAACCGCTAACTGGCCCTCCCCCGAAAGTGCCACATGACAGGGATGTGCCCCGCCGGAGCCTTTGCTATTCAACACCTCCAATAAACCTCCTTTTACTGCGAATGCTGAAATACCACCGCCCAACGAATCATAATCCGCCGTTTCTTGAACCGCATACACAAATTTATTATCCGCTGAAATCGCCAAAAAAGATGGATTAGTAAGTTCGGCTTTCAGCATAAGAGAATCCAGGGTTCCATTTTCCGCATTAAACTTTAAGGTGTAAATACCTTCGCTGGTACCATCGGTGTAGGTGCCTACAAAGAGTGTGGCGTGTTTCATTGGTTCAGGCTTTTCCGCGCAATACGTTAGTAGAAGGATGGGTAGTAAAAGAAGAGATCGTCGCATAATTCTGAAGTCAGAAAATAAATGTACTCGAAATATGTCAATATATAAATTCACTACCTTCATCAAAATCAAAAAACGCATGCCATGTTGCAAAAGATCTTAGGCAAAATTGTGCTTTGCTTTGTGTTGTATTCCACAAATGCCCAACAACCGTACTTTTTACTGGACCCCACACTAACACCAGATGGCCAGACCCTAATTTTTAGCTACGATAGTGATCTCTGGAGCGTGCCTACTGTCGGGGGAACGGCGATGCGTATAACCGGGATGGAAGGAAACGAAACGTTACCAAAGGTCTCGCCGGACGGAAAATGGTTAGCTTTTAGCGGCAGCGCAGACGGGAATCTTAATATCTACATTATGCAGCTTGAAGGTGGAGAGATCAAACAACTTACCTATCACGATGCTGTCGATGAGATGGATAGCTGGTCTTGGGACGCAAAGCAGATTTATTTTACTTCGAGTAGGGAGAATCGTTTTTCAGGATACTCCCTATCCCGATCCGGGGGCACCCCAAAACGGCTCTTTTCTCATTATTTTGACAATACCCACAACATAGCGGCACACCCCAAAACGGATGAAATATTTTTTAATGAGACTTGGGAAAGTAAGTTTTTCACCAATCGCAAACGCTATAAAGGGGCCTATAACCCCAATATAAAATCCTATAATCTCAAGACAAAGGAGTATAAAGAATATACCACATACAATGGAAAGGATATGTGGCCTTCATTTGATAGGAATGGCAAATTATTCTTTGTTTCGGATGAAGCCAATGGCGAATACAATTTGTATACGTTTAACGATACTGTTAAAACGCAACTGACCGCTTTTGAAAGTTCAATAGGTAGGCCACAAGTTAGCGCTAATGGGGCCAAAGTAGTTTTTACCAGGGAATATCAACTCTACTGCTACGATGTTGGCACCGGAGTAACCCAGAAAGTTGAGATACGCCTGGGCAATGTCAATTCACTAAAAAAACTTCAGGATTTTAATGTGGCTGGGAACATTACCAATTTTTCAGTTTCCCCGGATAATAAGAAGTTGGCCTTCGTCTCCCGGGGGGAGGTATTTGTTTCTGATGTTAAAGGAAAATTCATCAAACATATTCAGACAAAAAAAACCGAAAGGGTCAAGGAGGTACATTGGCTTAAGGACAACAAAACCTTGCTATACACCCGAACCGACAAAGGGTATTCAAACATTTTCACCATAGCTGCTGATGGTACACAAGCGGAGAAACAACATACGAAGGATACCCGAAACAACCTCAACCTATCGCTGGACAGCGAACGCAAAAAGGCCATTTACATTAGCGGTAGGGATGAACTTCGTCTGCTGGACCTAAAAACCTTTCGTAGTGAAGTTCTCGTACAAGATGAGTTTTGGGCGCTTTATGCCCCCCAACCGTATTTTTCTCCTGACGATAGCCACGTACTTTACAATGCCTACCGCGATTTTGAACACGATATTTTTATGGTCCGCCTTGCGGATAAAAAAATCACGAATTTGACCAACACAGGAGTTAATGAAACTAACGCGGTTTGGTCTCCCGATGCCAAATACATCTATTTTTCCTCCAACCTGACCAAACCCTCCTATCCGTATGGGATGCGAGAAGGACAAATCTATCAAATGCCACTCAACAAATACGAGGATCCTTTTACCCTAACAGAATATGCCAAATTATTTGAGAAAGAGGTGGCGGATGAAAATGAAGGAACGGATACCAAGAAAAAGAAGAAGGATACAGCAGAGAAGACCAAAAAACCCAAAGTATCCATTACCGAAGAGGGGCTAATGGAGCGTATTAAAAAGATCAGTCCTTCTTTTGGGCTTCAAATCGGGTTAACCGTAGTGGTGAAAGACAAGACAACCCATGTTCTATATTTAAGCAACCATGATGAAGGCAAGTTTAGGTTGTGGAAAACAACACTAACGCCTTTTGAAAAGAACAAAACCGAGAAGGTCCTGGATGATGAGATCCGAAACTACACTATTGTTTCTGCAGATGGTTCGGACTACATCCTTTTTAAAGGAAATATCCATACCCTGAATATCGAAAAAAACAGTGTTGAAAAAATAGCTTTGGACCATACCTTTAGACGAAATCTGTCTAATGAATTCCATCAGATGTTTTATGAAGCCTGGG
This sequence comes from Bacteroidota bacterium, assembly GCA_038750505.1. Taxonomy (GTDB): domain Bacteria; phylum Bacteroidota; class Bacteroidia; order Flavobacteriales; family Flavobacteriaceae; genus Croceivirga. The sequence goes on from JBCDHD010000011.1 coordinate 15,638, forward strand.
CGGGTTTCGGTGAAAATTTCTACGATGAAAACTTTCACGGGGAAGATTGGTCCGCACTTAAAGAAAAATACGAAAAGTACTTGCCCCAGATCACAAAACGCTCGCAATTGCGGCTGCTGTTCAACGATATGTTGGGCGAATTAAATACCTCGCATTTCGGTTTTAGATCCAGTGGAAAAGAAGAAAACACCTTTTATAAGTCGACCACATTGGCCACTGGTATCGAATTTTCCAGGGAAGCGCCGTATACGGTAGCCCGTATTATCAAAGATGGTCCTGCCGATATATCGGGAAAAAATATACAAGTAGGAGATCGCTTAATTGCCGTAAATGGGATTAAAGTGGATGCTGAGCAAAACCGCGAAAGCTATTTTGTGCAGCCTTCCTTGGATAAAGAACTGCGTTTATCATTAGAAAGAGGCGGTACTCCCCATGAGATCAAAATCCACCCCATACGTTCAAATCAACAACGAGGGCTTTTATATGACGAGTGGATGGCCCACAATCAAAGGTATGTGGACAACAAAAGTGACAAAAAAGTAGCCTACATCCATATGAAGAATATGGGGGGGAATGAATTGGAGCGTTTTAAGCGGGAAATGGTTTCGGAGGCTGCGAAGCGAGATGCCTTAATTTTAGATCTGCGCTACAATACTGGGGGCAATGTGCATGACGAGGTTTTGCAGTTTTTGTCGCAAAGACCCTATTTGAAGTGGAAATACCGGGAAGGAAAACTTAGTTCACAACCTAATTTTGCCCCGGCGGTGAAACCCATTATTGTATTGATCAACGAACAATCGCTAAGCGATGCGGAAATGACTTCTGCCGGCTTCAAGGCCTTAGGCCTGGGTACCCTTATCGGAACAGAGACCTACCGATGGATCGTATTTACCTCCGGTGGTCGGCTGGTAGATGGTTCATTTTATCGTTTGCCTTCCTGGGGATGTTATACCCTGGACGGAAAGAATCTTGAAAAAGAAGGTGTTAAACCCGACATTTTTGTAAGCGAAACGTTCAAAGATCGTATTGAGGGGAACCAACCCCAATTGGATAGGGCTTTACAGGAAATAGAACGTCAACTTAAAGAAAAATAATCCTGACCCGTTGGATAATGGAGGGATCACCCATCATATTGGTCTTAAGTTGTTTGGGAATTGCCCAGGCACTCTTCCTTTGTCTTTACGTATTCACCTTAAAAAGAGGGAATCGAAAAGCACATCTCTTTTTAGGCTTGATCATTTTGGGATTGACCATTAGAATCGGTAAATCCATCTTTAACGAATACCTCCAACTGGAAGCATGGCAACGCAACCTTGGCCTGGCGGGAATATTGTTGGTAGGTCCTAGCTTATGGTTGTACGGCAATACCCTCTTGTATCACAGTACTAAACCGCTTAAAAAAGAGCGTTTCCATTTTATACCGTATGTTCTTTTTAGTGGGTTTTGTTTTGCAATCCCCAATCGATTTGATACGCTTTCCCTGGGGATCTATTACGCGGTGTTCCTGCATCAGTTGATCTATATCCTTATTGCTGCGCAATTAGGCTTTAACGCTAGAAAACGAGCGCAGCAAACTGTTTTAGTGTGGTATCGCAATCTGGTTATTGGCGTAGCCATTATATGGCTCTTTTACATCGGAAATGTTGCAGGGCTTATCCCCTTTTACATTGGAGGTGCGCTCTGCTATACATTTCTGGTTTATGTTTTTTCCTTTTTGCTACTCCAAAAACACAGCTTTCATCTGGAAAAGTACCGGGGTCATCTTCTGGACCAGAAAACTTCACAGGCCCTTATGCATTCCCTACAACTACTTTTTCAAGAGGAAGCCGTTTATCTGAATCCCCAAATTACCTTATCCGAAGTTGCGCAATCAATTGGATCCAAGCCGAAGATGGTGTCCCGGGTAATCAATGAAAGTATGGGAAAAAATTTCTCTGAATTTGTGAATTCGTACCGTGTGGAAAAAGCGAAGCGCCTGCTGTCTTCGGAAGCGGCTCAGCATGAAAAGATTGCTGCCATAGCCTACGACTCCGGATTCAACAATGTTACTTCTTTTAATATCGCTTTTAAAGCCAGTACCAACCTTACGCCATCCGAGTTTCGAAAGCAAGCTTTTTAAAAGCTGAAAATCGTTTTAAAGATCGTGATTCTTAAAGACGAATCTGATGTTTTTTTGCTCTTTTGCGTCAAAATCTGATCCATGCGATACGGTAATTTTCTGGTAGTGTTCTTATTCCTCTGCTGCAATCCGATTCCGGAAAGGGGAATACCACATCAAAATGTTGTGCCTGTAAAAGAAATAGTAGTTGAAGGTTTAAACAGGCCCTGGAGTATTGCCTTTCTTTCGGAGGAGGAGGCCCTGGTAACCGAAAAAAACGGACAGCTGCTTAAAGTAAACCTCCGTACCAAAACAAAAAAAGTCATCAAAGGATTTCCCTCAGATCTTGCAGACAGCATAGGTTTTGTGCATTTTGGTGATAACTCCGGGATTTTCGAGATTTTGACCCATCCGGATTTCCAGAACAACCAAAGGATATTCTTTTCCTATGCCGCCAAAAAACCTGGTTTTGGAAAAACCACCAGATTTGTAAGGGCAAGGTTGAAAAACGATTCCTTGGTAGACCTGGAGACCCTTTTGCTCGCTGAACCGTACAGTGCTATCAATTACCATTATGGCGGAGGTATGGCTATTGGCCCGGACACGACCCTGTATCTTACAGTTGGGGAACGGCTCTTTTGGGAGCACGATGAGCCAAAAATCCCCATCGCCCAGGATATTACGGATAAACGCGGTAAAATCCATCGTTTTAACCTTGATGGAAGTATTCCTGAAGACAACCCGGATTTCGGACCGGATGCCCCACCGAGTCTTTTTGCACTAGGGATTCGGAACGCACAAGGCATTGCAGTACAACCCGGTACCGGTAAGCTTTGGTTTACGGAACACGGTACAATACAGGGAGATGAACTTAATATTTTGATCCCAAAAGCCAATTACGGTTGGCCCAATAGAACCACAGGAAGACTACGAAGCAAAGATTACAACCCCCCCGAAATAGAAGGAGCAACCTATACCGACCCGGTCTGGTACTGGCCGCATACGGTGGCGCCCACAGGTCTTTGTTTCTACACTGGAAATGAATTCCCCTCCTGGAAAAACAATGTCTTGGTTCCGGGCCTTTCCAGGGGAAGCCTTTGGCGATTTCGCATTGCGGGAGATACTATAAAAAGCGCGGAGGAACTATTTCTAGATAGCAGAGTTCGTTCAAGGAAGGTAGCCCAAAGTCCGGGAGGCAAACTCTATCTATTAACAGATACCGAGGACGGGCAAATCATACGAATCAAAGCAACACCCATAGCAGAATAATTCGTATTACATGAAAACACAATATACTCTAGTAGCGCTAGTACTCTGTTTTATAAGCCATTCCCAATCCGAAGAGCAAGCCATTCGGGAAACCCTTCAAAAGTATATTAAAGGTTCCTCGTATAGCGACATGGAGATGATCCAGGCTGCCTTTTACAAGGATGCTGATCTCTTTTTATCCAAGGATGGACAAGAAATTTGGGTACTAACGCCAAAGCAATATGCCGAACTTTTCCAAAACCGGGAACAAGGGGTCTTCAACGGCCGCGAAGGGAAAATACTCACCGTAGATCAGGCAAACGATATTGCAATGGCAAAGGCGGAAATACGGATCCCCAACAGGAAGCTACATTTTGTAGATCTATTTCTCTTAAAAAAGCTCTCCGGGGAGTGGAAAATAATTAGCAAGGCAGCAACAGTATTGCCTCAAGAATAATACTATTGGTTTTGGGGAGTAACCAAATGGGTAGTTATTTCTCTTCTTAGGTACGAGCCGGTAACTAGAGTAGCCAATACATCTGCGATCGGGAATGAAAGCCACACGCCTAATTCGCCCAAAAAGTAAGGTAAAATCAAGATAAGTGGAATAAAGAAGAAGCCCTGCCGTGTTAGGGTAAGTAACAACGCGGGAATGGCTTTCCCGATGGCTTGAAAATACGCCGCACCAATTAATTGTAGCGCGATGATCGGAGTGGCCGCAAATACCAGTCGCATCGCCATAGGCGCATGCTCCAGAACATAGGCATTCGTTTTCAATTCTTCCAAAGGGAGATCCGATCGATCACTCAAAAACAGATCGGCAATCTCTTTGGGGAAAAACATTAAAATAGCAAATACTCCCGTTGCGACAACTGCGGCATATAGAATTGCCGTGTAGATGGACGCTCTTACCCTATCGTATTTCATAGCACCATAATTGTACCCTGCTATCGGCAAAAATCCTTGTGTGACCCCGAAAACAGGAAATAAAGCAAACATCAACATTCTTCCGATAATAGCATATACCGCTACCAGTGGTGCACCACCCAGATTAAACAAAATATTGTTTAGCATTAGATAGATAATACTCGTCACCGCCTGTCTTGACAACGTAACAAAACCCAAAGCTCCTATTTCCTTTAATATGGATTGGTTTAAACCCAGATCGGTCATTCGAATCTTTAGCTCGGAATGCTTGGAAAGAAAGAAGTATACAATATAAGAGAGGCATAACAAATAGCCTGCTGTGGTAGCCCATGCAGCTCCGTACATTCCCCAATCAAAAACATAAATAAAAATATAGTCCAAAAAGAGGTTCCCTACAGACGGAATGATCATTGCGATCATAGCAAATTTAGGCTTCCCCTCTGCACGGATCACCGTATTTCCCATCATGCAAAGGGCCAGAAAAGGCACACCGTACAAAACAATAGTGTAGTAGATCTTGGCAGGTTCAAATATGGCACCTTTGCCGCCAAAAGCCGGGATGAGTGTGTTCACGAACTGCAGCCCCAGAACGACCATACTAATGGTAACCAAAAGGGTGAGTGTAATCTGGTTACCAAATGTTTTTAGCGCTTTTTCTTTATTATCGGCCCCCAGAGCTCTGGAGATAATACTGGATCCTCCAATACCGATAGCCATTCCTAAGGCCGCGATAAAAAAAGAAACGGGTAATACAACATTGATTGCTGCAATGGCAATAGAACCGATCCAGTTCCCAACAAAAATAGAGTCTACCAATACATTGATAGACATCACCAAAATGCCAATTGATGCCGGCACCGCCTGTTTTACCAGCAGCTTCCCAATAGGCGCGCTCCCCAGTTCTTCCGAAGCTGCGCTTGCCATTAAACGGGTAAGATTTCTTTATCTTCCCAGTTTTTGATCCATTCGACCATTAGCGACACCCAATCCTTCCGGTCATTCAGACAAGGAATGTGCTTGTAGGAGATACCCCCCGCTTCCAGGAATTCCTCTTCCCCTTCCATAGCGATTTCCTCTAGGGTTTCCAGACAGTCCGAAACAAAAGCAGGAGTGACCACCGCTAAACGGGTTTTTCCTTCTTTGGCGAGGCGCTCAAATTCGTAATCTGTGTAGGGTTTTAACCACGGATCACCGGCCAAGCGGGATTGAAAAGAGGAACTCACCTTATCTTTCGGTAGGCCTAAGGCCTTCTGAACCAAGGCTGTTGTAGCATAGCATTGGTGACGATAACAGGTATTATGGGCTACGGAATTGACCGAACAGCATTTGCCGTCAATCTTACAATGGAACTTGGTGGGATCTGACTTCCGAATATGACGTTCGGGAATACCGTGATAGGAGAAAAGTATATGATCATACACAAAGCCTTCCAAGCCTTCCGCAATGCTTTGGGATAGCACCTTAATATAATCCGGACTCTTGTAAAAAGCGGGTAAGGTAGTAATCTGCATCTTGGGATAATACTGCTGTTGCTCTTCCAGGGCTTTTACCACCACGGTTTCATAGGAGGACATAGCATAATGCGGATACAAGGGTACCAGTAAGACCTCATCTACCCCTTTTTCATGGAGTTCCTCCAACCCTTCTCTGATACTTCCACTGCCATATCGCATCCCTAAGGCCACTGGTAATGCCAGGTGTTGCTGTACTTTTTCCTGAAATCGTTTGGAAATTATAATTAATGGAGAACCTTCGTCCCACCAAATTTTAGCATAGGCTTTTGCCGATTTTTTAGGTCGGGTATTCAGGATTATTCCTCGTACTATGATGTTTCGCAATATCGGATTCACGTCGATCACCCGCTCATCCATTAAGAATTCATCAAGGTAGGGTTTCAGGTCTTTTTTACAAGGGCTGTCCGGCGATCCTAGATTTACCAGAAGTACTCCTTTTTTCATAGCATGATTTTGAATTGCAAAAATACGCTTTGTCTCGATATGCTTTTTTTTTAGATATTATTTGTTCTTTATAGCGTATAGAGATTTTCGATTCGGCGGAAGATTAGTTATTTTTCGGGAAACTGGGCATTGTGAACGCACTCTTATTCCAAGATCCTACTGATATCATCACCCAAGAGTCCTTACTTTATCTGGGCGTTGCGCTTATTGCGATAGCCTTGGTATACGCGTTGACCTCGAGAGTATTGCGGAATTTTGGAAAGAACCCAAAGTATTTACTCCCGGAAAGATCATTTCGAAAGGTTGCCGTCCCCTTGTTGTTACTTTTCCTGTCTTTTCTGATCCGAATGAGGTCGCTCCGCGAACTGATAGGCTTAGCTGAAGCAGAATTTTGGTTTAGAAAGATCAGTGTTATCCTCTTTATAGTCGCCATGACCTGGATCGTTATTGCTGTTTTAAAGATCAGTAAGCACATCATCATTAGAAGGTATGATGTGAGCCAGGCCGATAATCTGAAAGCACGTAAGATATACACCCAGTTTAACATTCTAGAGCGGATTGCCATCTTTATTATAATCATTATGGCATTGGGGTTTGTGCTGATGAGTTTTGACGGGATTCGGGAAATTGGCATCAGTGTTTTTGCTTCGGCCGGAGTAGCAGGGATAATCATTGGTTTTTCTGCACAAAAATTTATTGGCACCATTTTAGCCGGGATTCAAATTGCCATAGCCCAGCCGATAAAGCTGGATGATGTTGTTATCGTAGAGGGCGAATGGGGACGCATTGAGGAGATTACCCTAACGTATGTGGTGGTTAAGATCTGGGATAAACGTCGCCTGATTGTCCCGACCCCTTATTTTATCGAAAACCCTTTTCAAAACTGGACCAAAACCGCTGCGGATATCCTGGGTACGGTATTTCTATACACAGATTATAACGTCCCGTTTGACAAACTTAGGGAGGAGTTGACCCGGGTTTTGAAAAATACGCCGCTTTGGGATGGCGAAGTAAATGTACTTCAGGTAACAGATTCCAGGGCAGAATATGTGGAGATTCGTGCGTTGATGAGCGCTAAAGACTCGCCAACAGCCTGGGACTTACGGGTTCATGTACGAGAACAATTGATCACCTATTTACAGCACTATTATCCCGAAAGTATTGCGAAAAAGCGGGTGCTGTTATCCAATAAAAAAGAAGATGCAAAAAATGAGTAGAACTATCCTGATCTTGTCGCTGTTGCTAGGTATGATGCATTCAGCTTTTGCCCAAATCACCTGTAGCCCCGAAGATACGCTGCGGTTCCGTCAAAAAACTGAGCAGCTAAAGGGCCTTCAGGCCAAGCAGTTTGGGGACGCTATTGTTCAGATTGGAAAAACATTTTTGGACACCCCATATGTTGAAAAAACCCTAGAGGTTGGACCAACGGAAACGCTGGTGATCAACCTACGCGGATTGGATTGCACTACTTTCGTAGAAAACGTATTGGCCTTTGCCCACCTATTACGCCATAATAAAGATACCTTTGATGATTTTGCCCAGGCTTTAAAAACCATTCGGTATAGAAATGGCGAATTGCAGGGCTACGGCTCCCGACTACATTATTTCACGGATTGGATCCGCAACAATGAACAGAAAGGATTGGTTCAAAACATCTCCGGTGCACTTGGAGGTGAAACACTTGAGAAACCCATCAATTTTATGGGCACACATCGTGAACTCTACCCGTTTTTAAAGGAGGATAGTAATTACAAAACCATTCTGGCAACGGAAGCCATGCTAGCACAAGAACCCTTATGTGTGGTGGGCCAAGATCGGTTGGCGGTAATAGAAGATAAACTACAAAACGGAGATATCATTGCGTTAGCCACGTCAATAAAAGGCCTGGATGTTACCCATACCGGATTTGCTATCCGGATGCCAAGCGGCCGTATTCATCTTCTTCACGCTTCAATTTCCGGAGCAGTAACCATAACCGCTAACCCTTTACCTGACTACCTGAAAAAAATAAAAAACAATATTGGGATCATAGTGACTCGGCCGCTTTGATGTGCGCCCTCTTTTTTTAGTCATCACTCCGATCAAAACACCAGAGTATACCCCCTAAAAGATGTTTGCGAAAATCCGGTTCGTCAAAACTAGCATCCGTATGTCCGCCACCGGTATAGAAGGCCCTTCCCCCATCAAATTCATGACACCAGGCAATTGGGTGACGCTCTCCATTTGTACCTCCCTCATAGCTGGTTTCATCGAGGTTTATAAGTACGGTGACATCGGGGTTTAGATTTTTAAAATTGTACCACTCGTCATTTCTAACCCATTCGTCTTTAAGGTGGGCGGTAGCGGGATGTTCTTTTGTGAGGACGTCCATTTTGGCTTCTCTTATATTGGGAGTATTAGGATGCCCATCAAAATAGGCGCCTACAAGCCTTCCATACCACGCCCAATCGTACTCCGTGTCTGTAGCAGCATGAACCCCCATAAAACTACCTCCTGCTCTAATATAGTTTTCAAATGCTTGCTGCTGCCCGGTATCCAGGACATCCATGGTAGTATTCAGAAAAACGATCAGTTTGTAGTTTTTTAAATTCTCCTCGTTAAAGTCTTCCGAAGATTCCGTTTGCAAAACAATAAATCCATTCTCCCGGCCAAGTTCCCGAAGCGTTTGTACCCCTTTCTCAATGCTCTTGTGCCGGAATCCTGTAGTTTTGGTAAACGCCAGGACCAACTCCGGGATAGGCTCCCCGTCTAAAGGTTGCTCTGCCGAAGCCTGACAACTGGCTTGTAGTACAATAAAAGAAATGAACAAAAGGCATATGGGGCGTCTCATTACTTAAAGGTTTAGGCAATGGAAGTTACATATTTTTTAGGTGTTGTCCCGTACTTTTTCTTGAAAGAAGAAATGAAATGACTCGCCGTGCTATATCCTACTTTAAGGCCTACCTCATTCACATTATACTTACCAGACTCCAAAAGTTTACGAGCAAGTTCCATTTTATGATCCAATAAAAACCCATATACCGTATCACCATAAATCTGTTTAAAACCTTCCTTCAGTTTCTTCAGAGGTAATCCTATTTCTTTGGATAATTCAGCCAGGGAAGGCGGCTCAGACATTTGTTCTATAATAATTTCCTTGGCTTTTTTAATCCTTCTCACATTTTCCTCGTCCGCTAAAAACGGGCATTGTTCCAAATCCGCATCTTCTGTCTTATTAAAATACAAAGCGATAAGCTCTAATATCTTTCCTTTGAAATACAGCCTACGCACAGAGGAATGGAGGTTATAACTAAGCAACTGACTTAGGACAACCGCCATACTCGGCGTAAGGACTTCTTGCGCATAGTATTTCTTTTCGCCAAAACTTTCACTTAAAAAAGGAATGTGTCCGGCATCCTCGGAAAATAATCCATGGAATTTTTGGATGGTCATAATTACAGACAAGATCCAGGTCCGTGGAGCTACCCTTAAATGCAAGGGGAGATCCTTCTGGGTATTATATAACAACAAGGAGTTCTCATCAGAAACTGCCAGCTGATATGCTCCTTTATTGAAAATAAAATTGGCCTGTCCCTTGAGTGAAAAGTGAAATTGAATGTAATTCCGGTCAATACTGTGAAAGATCTCCTCTTCAAAGGGGTTATCATTCTGAATTTTAAGGACATACAGGCCGCGATCGACCAATAGTCTTTCATATGAACCTATAGCGATATTTTTTGTCATGTTCTACTTTCTGGTTTAAACTTTTCCCTTATTTAAAATGACTCTAAATAACATAGTGATAAGGTCAAATTCGCCCATAAACAAAGCGATTCCCAAAAATAACGAAAAATTAGGCCGATTTTAAATAGGATGTGATACAAATAGAACCGCTAGCGTTATTTTTCATGTTTTATGACTGCTAATTTTGTCACCGGGTTTGAGCATATGAAGCAATATCATATTTCTGAACATACTTCTTTTTACGGTATTGGGTTAAGTTATAAAAAAGCTGATGCCAATTTACGAGGGAAATTTAGCTTGGATGTTTCCAAGATAGAAACCTTGATTCTCGGAGCCAAAGCAGAGGGAATAGAGGGCGTCCTTGCGATCGCCACTTGTAACAGGACTGAACTCTACGGTTTTGTGGAACATCCTTTTCAACTGATCAAACTACTCTGTACCTACACCCAAGGATCTATTGAAGATTTTCAAGAGGTAGCTTACATTTATAAAAATCATGATGCCATTTCCCATTTGTTTCGGGTAGGCACAGGATTGGATAGTCAGATTTTAGGTGATTTTGAGATCATTAGTCAAATAAAGCAGAGCTTTCATCGGTCGAAAAAACATCAAATGACCAACCCCTTCCTTGAGCGGCTTTGTAATTCCGTTCTTCAGGCCAGTAAACGTATAAAGAATGAAACGGAATTGTCCAGTGGGGCAACTTCTGTAGCATTTGCCTCTGTTAAATACATCCTGGAAACTATTCCCGAGGTTCAGGAAAAGAATATTCTGCTCTTCGGAACTGGAAAAATCGGCAGAAATACATGTGAAAACCTTATTAAGCATACCGGTAACCATCATATTACCCTAATCAATCGTACCAAAGAAAAAGCAGAAGCATTTGGCGGTAAACTCCAGTTAGCGGTTAAGGACTTTGGAGATCTTCAATCAGAGATACGAAAATGTGATGTTCTAGTTGTAGCCACAGGGGCACAACTTCCTACGGTGAACAAGGCAATGATCCATAACAAGAAACCCCTTTGGATCCTTGATCTTTCCATCCCAAAAAATGTGAACGATAACGTGAACGAATTGGAAAACGTTACCCTGGTACATTTGGATCAACTTTCACAACTCACTAACGAAGCGCTTGCCAAAAGAAGGCTTCATATCCCAGAAGCGGAACAGATCATTGAAACCGTAAAATTGGATTTCTCCAATTGGCTCGAGACCCGAAAATTTGCGCCCATTATAAAGGCGCTTAAGAAGAAATTAAAAACGATGAAAGAAGAAGAACTCGACTTTCATTCAAAAAAGTTTCAGGATTTCGATTCACAACAGGCTGAAATGGTTTCCGAAAGGATCATCCAAAAAATCACAAAACAATTCGCTAATCATTTAAAACGATCTGAGGTAGATGCTGAGGAAAGCCTGCTGCTCATCAAAAAGGTTTTTCAACTAGAACCAGAAGCAGAATGAAATCTCCTATACGCATAGGCACACGTGATAGCGAACTGGCACTATGGCAAGCACGAAATGTACAAAAACGACTGGAGGACCTTAACCTGTCTACCGTTTTGGTACCTGTAAAATCCGCAGGAGACCTTGATTTGGAAACCCCGCTGTACGAGTTAGGAGTTACTGGGATTTTTACAAAAGCCCTAGATATTGCCTTACTTAATAAGGACATCGATGTAGCGGTACACTCTATGAAAGATGTCCCTACACTACTACCAAAGGGTATTCTACCCACTGCGGTAATGGAGCGCGCCAGCACAGCAGATGTTTTGCTCCATAAAGGACTGGGATTTCTCGGTGGAAAAGAAGGTATTGTTGCTACAGGAAGTCTACGCAGAAGAGCACAATGGTTACATCGTTACCCGAATCACGAGGTGGTAGGCCTAAGGGGAAATGTCAATACCCGTCTATTAAAACTAATAGAAAGCAGCTGGAATGGAGCTGTTTTTGCTCAAGCCGGATTAGAACGCATAAAACTATTACCGGAAGAAGCCTTACCTCTGGACTGGATGATCCCTGCCCCTGCACAAGGTGCTATGTTAGTAGCTACCTTAGAAAAAAATGAAGCCGTCGTAGAAGCAACAAGAGCATTAAATCATCAGGAAAGTGCGATTAGCGTTCAAATAGAGCGCGATTTTCTTAGAACGTTGGAGGGAGGTTGCACTGCACCAATTGGAGCGCTTGCTATCATAAAAGACAAGGAGATCCATTTTAAGGGTTGCCTGCTTAGCCTTGATGGAAAACAAAGAGTTGAAGTTAATAAAACCTGCCCACTGGACAATCCTGAACGATTTGGTGAGACCTGCGCACTTGAAGTACTGGAAAGTGGTGGCCAAAATCTAAGGGATACTATTCGAAATGATATCAATTCTATCCACTAAAGTGTTGACACCTGCTCAGAAAAACTTGCTCATCCATTCAGGTTTGGCCTTTGTTGAATATCCAGCGATTACCACAGAATATCTGGATGTGGCTATCCATAGCCGTCCTTATGATTACTGTGTTTTTACAAGTCAACAAGGGGTAAAAGCCTACATAAATTACGTAAACAACCCCGATGCAAATGATCAACTGGAATATGGAATAAAGGCATTCTGTGTGGGTGAAAAAACCCGGTCCCTACTTCGGGAACATGCGATTGAGGTAGTAGCCACCGGGAAAAATGCAACAGCTTTAGGGGAGATCATTAGCAGTACGTATAACAACTATTCCTTTTTGTTGCTTTCCGGAAATTTAAGGCGCGATGAACTCCCGGACATCCTAAAAAAAAATACCATTAAGTATAAGGAAATACTTGTTTACCGTACACTATTAAATCCTAAAAAGATCACCTCTCAGTTCGAAGGTATTTTGTTTTTTAGCCCTAGTGGCGTAGAGAGCTTTCACAAACAAAATACACTAAAGGGAGCTACTGCCTTTTGTATTGGAGAAACTACTGCTTCAGCCTTAAAGAAATATACCGATAAAATTATCATTGCCTCTAAACCTACTGTGGAAAACGTAATTGTAAAAGCCGTAAACCATTTTGCAACCTATGATTAAAAATGATTTGTTCCTAAAGGCCTTAAAAGGAGAAAGTGTAGATAGGCCTCCTGTTTGGATGATGCGGCAGGCAGGGAGGTATTTACCTGAATTTAGGGCGCTACGCGAGAAATATGATTTTTTTACCCGATGCAGGACTCCCGAACTTGCTTCGGAGATAACGGTACAACCCATTCGGCGGTTTGGAATGGATGCAGCTATCCTTTTTAGCGATATCCTGGTCATCCCCCAGGCTATGAATATAGAAGTACACATGAAACCCGATTTTGGCCCCTATTTACCGCATCCTATTCGATCAAGAAAAGATTTGGATGCTGTGATTGTACCGAACGCCTCAGAAGCGCTGGGCTATGTTATGGAAGCGATTCGGATGACCAAGGAAAAACTGGATGCAAGTATCCCTTTAATTGGTTTTGCAGGCTCGCCCTGGACCATTTTGTGCTATTGTGTCCAGGGACAGGGTAGTAAAAGTTTCGATTTGGCCCGGGGATTTTGCTTTACACAGCCGGAAGCAGCCCATGAACTCCTTCAAAAAATTACGGACACTACTATCGCATATCTTAAAGAAAAGGTTAAAGCGGGTTGCAATGTCATTCAATTATTCGACTCTTGGGGCGGAATGCTCTCTCCAAAGGATTATAAAGAATTTTCTTTGCCCTACTTGGAACAAATTACAGCTGCACTTAAAGAAATAGCTCCGGTGATCCTGTTTGGAAAGGGGTGCTGGTTTGCGCTTGGCGAAATGGCAAAAACAGGCGCAAGCGCATTAGGAGTAGACTGGACCTGCGCTCCAGAGCACGCACGATATCTTTCCGGGAATCAAATTACCCTGCAAGGAAATTTTGATCCGGCCAGGTTATTATCACCTCCTTCGGAGATCAAAAAAATGGTCCATCAAATGATCGACGCCTTTGGTAAGGACCGCTATATTGTTAATCTGGGTCACGGTATTTTACCGAATATCCCAGTACCCAACGCTGCTGCTTTTATTGAAGCGGTAAAAGAATATAAGGCAAGCTAAATGGAAATTTCATTCGACAACTACAGTATTGCTCCCATTCAATTAAAAGATGCATGGCGTTTGTGCAATTTTGTAGTTGCTAATGAAGCTTACCTGAAAGATGATTTCCCGCAAACCCTTAAAGAGAATTTGACCCCCAACCTTGCCGATCTTTTTGTAGCAAAAAAGGAGAAGCAATTTTTGAAACATGAGGAATATCTTTTTACGATAAAGGAAAATACCAATAGAGCACTAATTGGTTTGGTCTATGTGAAGGAACTCAACAAAGGACCAGGTCAGGCTGAACTGGCATATTGCATCGGATACCAATTTGCGGGCAAAGGGGTAATGACCAAGGCTGCTCAAAACCTTATTGATTGGTGTTTTACAACGGCCGGGCTTGAGAAATTGCAAATCATTGTTCATGAAAGCAATGCGGCAAGTATTCGAATTGCCGAAAAATGCGGATTTGACTATATCACCCTACTACAAAAAGAACACCGAAGATCTAATGGCGAAGTAGTGGATATGTTGTTGTATGAATTGAAAAAAGCAGAATTCAATCTTTCCTAATGCATCTTTTTAAGATCCTTTCGAGAATAAAACCGCTAGGATTCTGGCAGCTGATAAAATTGGCTGTTCCCCATGTTATGTTTTTGTGGCCTACCTACCGCGCAACCCAAACCTGTATGCAATTATCCACTGCATATTTTGGTAGAAAGCATTATCAAAATGGTCAAGCTAACGCCTTCAGGCATGCCTTATGGAATGTTTTAATCACAAAGTATTGCACCACATCAGCCAAAACCATTACACGTGCTTTGAATTGGACTAAAAAAATAACCGATTGGCACGAAGCGACCTTTTTCAGTAAAGAATTGCCTATGAAAATGGATTACCACAACAATGAGGTAGGACGAAATTTATTTAAGGAATATCCGAAATGGTCTCAGGTAGCATTTGTACAGCGGCTATTAGACCTGAGTACCAGGGCTATAAAAATCAATTCGAAAATAGATTTAGATCAATATAAAAACCAGTTGGTATTTATTACAAATGACAATTAAAGACAGCTTTTATCAGTACATACAGGAACTTCAAGACCGTATTACTTCAAAATTGGAAGAAGTTGACAACCACGCTAAATTCCAGGAAGATCTGTGGGAGCGACCGGAAGGCGGTGGTGGCAGGACCCGTGTTATCCAAAATGGTACTATTTTTGAAAAAGGAGGGGTGAACATTTCTGCTGTTCACGGCGAGTTGCCGCAAAGTATGCAAACCTATTTTGGAGTCACCGATACCGATTTCTTCGCTTGTGGTTTAAGTCTTGTGATACATCCCAAAAATCCCTTTGTCCCAACGGTTCACGCTAACTGGAGGTATTTTGAAATGTATAACAAGCAAGGGGAAATTGTAGATCAATGGTTTGGCGGGGGTCAAGATCTAACGCCGTATTATCTATTTGAAGAAGATGCTGCCCACTTTCATACCGTCTGTAAAAACGCCTGCGACGCTCATGATCCAGCTTTTTACCCACAATACAAGCAAAAATGCGATACTTATTTTTGGAATGCCCATCGGAATGAGGCACGAGGTGTGGGAGGATTATTCTTTGATTATTTAAAGGCCGATGATGAAAAACGCATAGAAGATTGGTACGGTTTTGTCACCGAAATAGGCGATAGTTTTTTAGAGGCATATGTTCCGATTGTTGTAAAACGTAAAAATTTGAATTTCAATTCATCGCATCGCAACTGGCAAGAGATTCGAAGGGGGCGTTATGTAGAGTTTAACCTGGTACATGATAAGGGGACCCTTTTTGGATTGCGGACCAACGGAAGGATCGAAAGCATATTGATGAGCCTTCCGCCACATGTACAATGGCAATACAATCATACCCCTGATAAGGGTAGTGAAGAAGAAAAACTGGTAGCGGTATTAAAAAAACCAAAAGCATGGGTGTAACCAAAAAATTGGTAATGATACATGCCGATGATGCGGGCTTGTCGCATTCTCAGAATAGTGCTACAATAGCTTGTCTCGAGAAGGGAACGGTAACTTCTTACAGCATAATGGTTCCTTGTAATGCTTTCGAGGAAATTGCGCTCTTTGCAATACAAAACCCAAAGTTCGATTACGGCATTCATTTGACCCTTACCTGTGAATGGCACCAACATCGGTTTGGTCCTGTGCTTCCCGTCGCAAAAGTTCCTAGTCTGGTAGATGAAAACGGGTATTTTTACAAGTCTCGGGAAATTTTAAGAACAAAGGGGAAACCAGAGGAAGCCTACCAGGAATTAAAAGCACAACTCGAAAGAGCCTACGATTTTGGCTTGAAACCTTCCCATATTGATTCCCATATGTACAGCGTGGCAGTTTCCGACGATTTTTTTAAGATGTATATACGATTGGGAAAAGCGTTCGGACTACCTGTCTTCGCGAATCAAAGGTTAATGAAAATGGCAGGACTTGATCCTGGGAACGCCATAGACAATAGTCTTTTTTTTGTTGATTACGCACACCTTGCCTCCTTTGAGGATTTCAAGAAAGGACACTTACGGTCTTTTTATCATAAGATCCTAACGGAATTAGCAAACGGACTACACGTGCTACTGGTACATCCGGCGTTTGATGATGAAGAAATGAAACAGATCACCATAAACCATCCTAACTTTGGTTCGGAATGGCGACAAATGGATTATGAAACCTTTACAGATCCGAAAACGCGGTCAAAAATAAAAGAAAACGATATTGAATTAATTTCCTGGAGGGAAATTAAAGAACGATTTTCGGTTTAGAATGGTACGAATATGTAGCTTTAACACATGCAATTGACCCTTTATCAAATAGATGCTTTTACCGACCGTGTTTTTGGGGGTAACCCCGCCGCTGTGTGTGTCCTGGATACCTGGTTGGACGCTTCCCTGATGCAAAAGATCGCTCAGGAAAACAATTTGGCAGAAACTGCGTTTGTTGTTCAAAAAAATGACATCTTCGAATTGCGCTGGTTTACTCCGGAGATTGAAGTTGACCTCTGCGGTCATGCTACTTTAGCAGCAGGATACGTAATCTATAAGTATCTGGGGTATCCGGAAAAAACCATTCGGTTTTATTCTCCAAGAAGTGGGAAATTATCTGTTGATCTTGAGGATGACGGATTTTTAACGCTCAACTTTCCCTCAGATGAATTAGTTGCTATTCAGGGGAATACGGAGATCAATAAAGCTATAGGTTTAACACCTTCAAGAACACTAAAAGGCAAAACAGATTATCTCCTCATCTACCATTCCCAGGAAGAAATTGAAACTATCCAACCCAATTTCCACCTTTTGGAGCAATTGGATTGCAGAGGTGTGGTGGTCTCAGCCCCTGGCAAGTATGCAGATTTTGTTTCTCGCTTTTTTGCCCCCCAATGTGGTATTCCGGAAGATCCGGTAACCGGATCAGCCCATACCTCCCTTACGCCATATTGGTCAAAAGTATTGGGCAAGACCAAGATGACAGCACAGCAATTGTCTAAACGCAGCGGTAACCTTATTTGTGAGTATTTGGGCGAACGGGTAAAAATTTCCGGGAAAGCAGTTCCCTATTTAATTGGTGAAATTCAAATTTGATATGTACCCACTTTTACGTAACAGAAGACTTCGGGGCTCCAAATCTATTCGGGCGCTGATGCGCGAAACGGAGCTCACTCCAAATGACTTTTTGGTACCGCTTTTTGTAGTGGAGGGTAATGGCATCCGGGAGGAAATACCTTCTATGCCGAATTACTATCGCCTGAGTCTTGATACCCTAAAAAAAGAAGTACAGGAACTTTGGCAAATGGGGCTTTGTGCCGTACTCCTCTTTGTAAAGGTTCCGGATAATTTAAAAGACAATAGCGGTAAGGAAGCACTAAATCCGGAAGGATTGATGCAACGCGCTATTAAAACTGTTAAAGACACCTGTCCGGAAATGCTGATAATGACAGACATTGCCCTTGATCCCTATTCCTCTTTTGGCCATGATGGCGTTGTAGCCGATGGTAAGATCCTGAACGATGCCACTATTTCTATTTTGGCGGAAATGAGCGTTTCTCATGCCAGGACGGGAGCAGATTTTGTTGCGCCAAGTGATATGATGGACGGTAGAATACTTGCAATACGTGAGGCTTTAGAAGGTGAAGGGTTTACAGATACCGGAATTATGAGCTATTCGGCCAAATACGCCAGCGCATTCTACGGCCCGTTTCGCGATGCTTTGGATTCTGCTCCGGTAGATATTCAAGATGTCCCTAAAGATAAAAAGACGTATCAAATGGATGCTGCCAATCGGTTGGAGGCCCTGAAACAAACCCAAATGGATATTGATGAAGGTGCGGACATTGTAATGATAAAACCCGGATTGGCTTATCTGGATATTGTCCGGGAAATTAGAAATGCGGTGGAGGTTCCGATAGCCGTATACCAGGTTTCGGGAGAATACGCCATGCTTAAAGCGGCGGCTGAGAAAGGTTGGTTAGACCATGATGCAGTGATGTTGGAGCAACTGCTGGCTATTAAAAGGGCCGGGGCAAACATCATTGCTTCCTATTTTGCTAAAGATGCTGTTAGACTGCTGGGCAACTCCTGAATTTAGCACCCGTGGCAGGACATAAGAAATTTAAAGGGAGAACCGTTACACTTCCGTTCTTAAACATTCATCTCGTATATTATTTCCAAGGCCTGTTCTTTGTAATATTAACAAATCCCCTTCCATCGTATCGATAAAGTCCACCTCCGCCACCAACCCAAAGTCGCCCTTCCTTATCTTCAAATATTGCCTGTACGGCTGTAATACCTAAACCTTGCTGTTTACTAAAATTCATGAAAGACTCCCCGTTATAACAATATAAACCAAAACCTTCGGAGCTCAACCAGATATTTCCTTCCATATCTTCATGGAGTTCAACAACTTCATTGTTGCCAATGCTATTGTTTTTATTGTAATTGGTAAAGTTTACACCATCATAGCGGCTCAATCCCCCAAACCTCGTTCCAAACCATATATTTCGTTTACTATCTTCCATGATTACATCAACATGATTATCAGCTAAGCCGTTCTTTTTCGAATACTGAGTAAACGAGTGACCGTTATATTTAAAGGCACCATGCCCATTTGTACTAAACCATATATTGTTAGAACTATCCTCCGTTATTGACCACGTGGTTCCCGAGGTGATGAATTTGCCTTTTACCTCTTCGGGATAAGGGAGTTTAAAAGACGACCACTTATTACCGTCAAATCGAAATATCCCTTTTTCCGATCCTGCCCATATAAATCCCTTGCTGTCTCCATAAATACTCCAAAATCGTTGCCCCTCAAAATAGTGCTTATCGGAATAATTGGTGAATTGTTTCTCGCCTTCTTTGTTATTTGACCAGTCATACATGACAATGCCTTGGTCGGTAGCGAACCATATATTTCTTTCCGAGTCTTCCGTAATACCTGTAATTTGCTGACCAGCAAATCCCTTTTCATTGGAAAAATAAGAAATACGATCTCCTTCATAATGCGCAACACCGTAGCCATTAGTACCAAACCAAAAGTCTCCGTTCTTATCCTGAAAAATATGACGTATATAATCAGCTATTTGCATTTCAGAATGTTGATAGGGCTTTGGAAGAAAAGAAGGATTAAAATATGGTTTGCTACTAGAACGATCATGTTCAGTTGGCGTCGTAGGTTTTTCTTTTAACACACAAGAGGAAATAAAAGCGATTATGAAAATAAATTGTATGATTTCTGATTTAACTCTAACTTTCTTCATATGACCAATCGTTTGTAATGAAGGTAGCATGCAAAACTTCTACGGTTGTCATTCAATTGTAAATTAATGTGAATGAATTGTAAAACGTTGTAAAATCGGAACCAATAGCCAATAATGAAATAGCTTTGCGGAATGATGTTCAATGATCTTAGAATCGTTTTTTGTGGCTTTATAAATGTTCTTCTTCTTGGAGTAACTTGCAACGCCCAAGTCGTTAATGATGAACGCCATATTAATGTGGCTTTAAGAATGATTGGACACCAAATCTTAAAAGGTGCGCAAGATAGTACTTCGCGGATCCTACCCATAGAGAAGGAAAAGGATAGGTTTAGGGTGCAATTTGAATCGGATTTTCAATTTAACCCTGAAGAACTCGTTACAATTGTTGACCGTGTTA
Organism: Bacteroidota bacterium; assembly: GCA_038750505.1. Lineage (GTDB taxonomy): Bacteria > Bacteroidota > Bacteroidia > Flavobacteriales > Flavobacteriaceae > Croceivirga. The sequence continues at coordinate 35,819 of JBCDHD010000011.1, forward strand.
TAAAAGAGACCGGAGTAGCTGATGCATATTTGGTAGAAGTTGAAGAATGTGAAACAGGTTTGGTTGCCTATAGTTTTGAAGTTTCGAATTCTCGGAAACAAGACATTATTCCGTGTAAAACAAGAATACAGCCTAGAGCCCATTATGCGCTTTTATTCACCATTTTGAAGGCGGACAGTTCATTAACAGCTAGATCAACTTTGAATTCCACGGATGGCAAAGTTCCTGAGTCGGAGCAAACAAATTATTTTATAACGCTATTAGCATCTTTTTTACTACTGTCCAGTACCGGATTGTTTTTAGTATGGAAGAAAAAGCGTTACAACAACATCCATTCGGATTTAATTTCCATAGGAAAATTTCAATTTGACAAAAGGAACATGGAACTCTTGTACAAAAATGAAGTAATTCAACTTACAAGTAAAGAAACTGAACTACTCTATTTATTACGTAATTCTGCCAATAAAACACTACAAAGAGAGGTCATTATGAAAACCATTTGGGGAGATGATGGTCATTATGTTGGGAGAACTTTGGATGTTTTTGTATCTAAATTAAGAAAGAAGCTAGAAGTTGACTCAAGATTAAAAATTATCAATGTTCGTGGAATAGGTTACAAGTTCGTAATAAAAGAATAGGTTTTTAATTTGAAAACTGGTTTTAATTTGGGGTTTACACTACTGGGTACGAATTCAAACCAACTCCTACCACACAAATCCCTTTTCCAACAACAAATTGGAAATGGGAATGGCATTGGGACTTTGGGTCTTGGCCCGGAGAACGTGGTATGTTGAAAGTAGCAGTCGAAAAAGGTTGGTTAGACCATGATGTTGGAGCAACTGCTGGCCATTAAAAGGGCTGGGGCAAAAATCATTGTTTACTATTTTGCGAAAGATGTGGTTAGCATCATAAATACCTAGTGCAATTCAACTAATCAATATAATCCTCTACGGGGATCGTATTCTTCCCATCTCTCTCTTTTTTCTCAGAGTGGTCTTCTAACGTTACACCATACGTGAACAAGAATAGTGTTCTTCTGTTGGCAAATCGTTGCTGCCAATTAAGGTGTTGAGGCGTATTCTGCCAAATCCAGTTTTTCATGATACTATTTTTCATCGATTTATCAGATCTCTTCGCATAAAAAGCCTAGATTTTGAAACAATCTGGTAATCGCACTAACATCTGGGCATTGCGTTTCCACCCGGAAGATGTTATCACAATCTTCCAGGTCAAAGTTCCACCTTCCGTTTTTGTTGATTAACTGATTTAGCGATTGAGAAAGTTGCCTTACCTCCTTATCAGTTGTTACGGATGTCTTAAAAACCAAAACTGTCTTCATCTTATCGCTCATAAAACAAGGGAGGTACGATTCCCAGGGAGCGTAAATACACATAGCCCTGACCACGGTGATGAATTTCATTTTCTATGAAATAGAACAGTGAGGATTGTACGGTTCCAGGGAACTGTCCAAAAGATAGTATCTCCTTCTGGAAATCCACCCCTTCTATTTTCTCCCATAAGGCATTGATTTTTTCTGTGGCTTCGTCCCAATGCTGCAGAAGTTTCGCTTTTGTATTTCCAAAATCCCGATACTCATCAAAGGTTTCAGTTTTACCGGTTGCCATTTCACGTAGGCCTGGTTCGGCAATGGCTAACAACTCTTTGACCATCCCTGCAAAAGGTCGCATCCCTCCAATGCTAAATTCAAAAAACGCATCCTCCGGAAATGCTTCTATTACCCTTCTTGTAAGACTGCGATGCCCTTGCCAACTTTCTAAAAGTTGGTCTGATGAAAGGACCTGCTGCCTGTTTTCCGCCGTTTTTTCCATGATCTGTTTTTAAAGGTGATTGCTTCTGAAACCAAAGGTAGATAGGAGTAGTGACAGCCCTTTGTCAGTAGTACAAATGAAAATTGTAAAAAAATTCAGTTGACATAGGGTTGTCACTCCCAGGGTTTAATTTGCTACACATTGCTATGCCAAAATGATAAACAAGTGGCCTTTAGACCTTGGTTTGAAATCCTATCTTTGGAATATAGGCCGATTACTTATGGGTATGGATACCGTAAAACGTTTTGATAGGATTGTTGCTATCTTGATCCAGCTACAATCCAAACGCATCGTGAAGGCACAAGAGCTTTCTGACCGTTTTGAAGTGAGCCTTAGAACCATTTACCGGGACATCAGAACATTGGAGGCTGCAGGGGTGCCCATTGCCAGTGAAGCAGGCATTGGCTATTCCATTATGGAAGGATACCGATTGCCGCCTGTGATGTTTACCCGAGAGGAAGCAGGCAGTTTTGTAGCAGCGGAAAAATTGATGCAGAAATTTACTGATAAGTCGTTGGGCGCTTATCATGAATCGGCTATGATCAAACTAAAATCAGTCTTGCGTGGCGATGAAAAAGATTGGGTAGAGGCTTTGGAGTCGCAGGTGAGCATAGTTCCAGCGCAAGAAATATTCAATGATAAGGTGCCCAATGCACTTGAGATATTGTTTGAAAGTATTGCGGAAAAGACACAGGTATTTCTAAGCTATGAATCTATTGAAGCAGATGGACCGGTAGATCGAAAAATTGAACCGGTTGGTATTTTTAATGAGAACAATTTTTGGCATGTGCTTGGGTATTGCCATCTACGTCAGGCCTATCGCCAGTTTAGAACGGATCGGATCCATAGGATCAATAGAACACCAGAGCCTTTCCTGCTTGAACATGCCACGGTAGAAGAACTTCGAAACGTGGAATCGTCTCAAAAAACAAAAGTCCGGATTTTAGTGGATAAGAAAGTAGCAAAATTTCTTAAAGGAAGTAGGAATAATTACGGTTTCATCAAGGAGAAAACGAGTCCCCATGAAATAGAAATGACGTTTATGGTAGATGATGTCGACAATCATTTTGCCCGTTGGTATTTAATGTTTGGGGACTATGCCAAAATTTTGGAACCCGAACAATTGAGAATCCGAATAGCCGAACTCTTGACGACACAAAAGCAAAGATTATATGAGTAAAACGTATTCTATTCTTCTTTGCCTTTATCTTTTTGGACACTATGTACATGGTCAGCTTAACTTTGAAGCGCGTAAGACGCTAACCATCAAGGTAGACTCCATCATTCATGATGGGATACAACAAAATGCTTTCCCCGGTGCACAGCTTTTGGTTGCCTATAAGGATAGTATCGTTTTTTACAAAACATACGGATTCCATACCTATGACAGTTTAGTACCCGTTCAAGCTGATGACCTTTACGATTTGGCTTCTGTAACCAAAATTTTAGGGCCATTGCCTGCCCTTATAAAATTGGTTGGGGATAAAAAACTCGATTTGGATCAGCCTTTTTCCGAGTATTGGAAACCATGGAGAAAGTTTAAAGCCAAGAAAAACCTTACCCTTAGGGAAATACTGGCGCACCAGGCGGGCCTTACACCATATATTGTTTTCTTGAATACCGTTCGCACAAAAAATGGTACCCTGAAGGCACGATTTGTCAGAAAACAAGCTTCTAAGCGATTTCAAAAACAAGTTTATGAAGGCCTTTACGTCAAAAATCGTTTTGAAAATAAGGTGTTTCGCAACATCAACCGCTCCAAAGTATCCCACGATAAAAAATATAGATATTCCGGACTCACCTTCTTGATTTTTCCGAAGTTGATCGAACAATTAACGGGAAAAGGCTACGAAGTCTATCTAAAAGAAGAATTTTATGACCCCATTGGAGCAGGGACTTTAGGTTTCAATCCACTAAGGAAGGGCATAACCAATCCTATAGTCCCAACCGAAAATGATACCCTGTTTCGGCACACATTGACCAAAGGTTGGGTACACGACGAAAATGCTGCCCTACTAGGTGGAGTATCGGGAAACGCAGGACTTTTTGGAACAGCAAGGGATGTACTAAAAATGATGCACCTGTATCAAAACTTGGGGAAATTTAATGGGAAAAGGGTTTTGAAAAAAGCAACTGTTGAGGAATTTATTGCAATCCAATATCCGGAAAACGATAATCGCCGGGGTCTTGGTTTTGACAAACCATTATTGGGGAATGATACCTTGCGGCTTTCTGAAGCGTATCCCGCACCGAGGGCAAGTCCTCAAAGTTTTGGTCATGCCGGATTTACCGGGACCTTTGTTTGGGCTGACCCAGAGCATGAACTTATCTTCATATTTTTATCCAATCGGGTATACCCTACCAGGGAAAATCGCGGATTGTATTCACTCAACATCCGCCCAAAGCTTCACCAATTGTTCTATTGTGCCTTAATCGATTGAACCGCCAATCAACAAACTTATTTTGCTATTTTTATCATAAGCAAATAACCTATGGGTCTCCTTATTTTCTATGCTGTTATTTCCATCTTCTTTTCATTTTTATGCTCCATTTTGGAAGCAGTGCTTTTAAGCATTACCCCAACGTTTATTAATGTAAAGAAACAAGAAGGTAAAGCATACGCCGCTGAATTGGAACAGCTAAAAAAGGACGTTGATAAGCCCCTTATTGCGATTTTGACGTTGAACACAATTGCGCATACTGTTGGGGCAATTTTGGTAGGAGTGCAAGCAAAAGCTGCTTATGCAGAACTCTTTGGGACTACGACCAGAACCCTTTTCGGTCTTGAATTTACCGAAGACCTAATGGTAGGGGTGGTCTCAACAGTGATGACCATTCTAATTTTAGTAGCTTCCGAAATTATTCCCAAGACCATTGGTGCTACCTATTGGAAGCAGCTGGCTAATTTTACCTCAAAGGCCTTAAACGCAATGGTTTTTTTTATGAAATGGACCGGTTTGCTTTGGTTATTGCAATTGTTTACAAGACTTATTGGCAAAAAGGGTGCGCATGGGAGCGTTTTGAGCAGAGAAGATTTCACCGCTATGACCGATATTGCTGAGGAAGAAGGTGTTTTTGAAGAATCGGAATCTAAGGTAATTCGCAACTTGCTCACTTTTGATGAAATAGAAGCAAAAGATATCATGACCCCTAGAACAGTGATGAAAATTGCCTCTGAGGAAACCACCATTCAGGAGTTCTTTGAAGCTAACCGGCCACTACGATTTTCCCGGATCCCAATCTTTAAAGATCGAGCAGATAATATCACCGGGTTTATTTTGAAGGATGAAATGTTGGAAGCGATCATTAACCAGGAAGGAAACAATCCGCTCGCTTCAATTCGGAGGGAAATCCTGGTAACCAGCCGTAGCAAGCCCATACCTGAACTTTTCGAAAAATTCGTGGAGAAAAAGGAGCACGTTTCACTGGTGGTGGATGAATACGGTTCAGTAAGTGGACTGGTAACTATGGAAGATGTTATTGAGACCTTGTTAGGCCTGGAAATTATGGACGAAAGCGACAATGTGGAGGACCTTCAGGTGCTGGCCCGAAAAAATTGGGAGACTCGTGCAAAACGTTTGGGGATCATCCCGGAAGAGATTCCTGATGAAGAGTGATGGAGACAGCTTATTTAAAAACCCCTATTGGATTTGCAGAATTTCGTGGAGATGCGGATGGACTAACGGCAATTACGGTACATGAGACGGAAAAACCAATTGGTATAGTTCCGGAGGTGCTACAAGAAGCTGTCTATCAGTTAGAAGAGTATTTTGAGGGGAAACGAAGTGCATTTGACCTGGTATTGAATCCCCGGGGTACGGCGTTTCAAAAAAGGGTCTGGAACGAATTGGGCACTATTCCCTATGGAAAAACCCTGTCTTATTTGGAGCTTTCTAAGCGGTTAGGAGACGTAAAGGCCATAAGAGCTGTAGCGGCAGCCAATGGACGCAATCCGCTATGGATCGTTGTTCCCTGTCATCGGGTCATTGGAAGTAATGGCGACTTAGTAGGGTATGCAGGCGGACTTCACAGAAAAAAATGGTTGTTAGAACATGAAAGTCCGGTGAAACAACAAAAGCTCTTCTAATTTCTAAAAATATATGACGGAAAAAACGCCAGGGGCACGTTAGCAATTAAATCCCCTTCCACGGAAATTTGAAGGATACCTCCACGGGGTTGATCGTTTTCTACAACATTATAGCCAATAAGGAATGTATTTTGAGATTCGTCAAAAACCTGAGTGGTTATAGTAATTGAGGCCCCTATTTGCATTTCTACCTCATCTGCAATTGCAAAAAAATCGATGATCCTGTTTTCCTGGGTAGTCAAGTCAAAAATGGCCGGGCCTGAGCCAAAACGAGCGGGTTGAACATAGGATACCTCATAGAAAAGTAGGTTGTCTTTTAACACAGCGCCATCTAAGGGGCCGGAGGAAAACCCGGTATTCAAATCCATTAGCTGTTCTTCCTGCAACGCTAAGGTGTTTGGATCGTACAATTCCAAAACCGGAGTAGCCCCGTTTTTGATTACCGCAAGATCCCCGGAGTTATCAAATAGGATACTAACCGGAACGCTATTAAAATTAACTATTGGGCCAATAGTATTGCGCTCAATATCGTAAAAGGTTAGCTTATGATCCCCCTGATTGTCTCGGTAGGTAACATACAGCTTATTGTTAAACAACAAAGGTTGAAATGTTGATGCTACATCCACATCTATCTGGATATCTTGTACGCTTGTCCCCGAAAGTTCTGCATCCTGGATGGCCAAATTCCGCGTTCCAAAGGGACCAAAAAACCCAAAGAACACCTTAGATCTGGTATTTATGCCCCAGGCAATGGATTGGTCTGGATTATCAACAAAAACATCTGGATAGACCATACTTTCCCTCGTAGACACATCAATAAGTGTTAAGGAAATTGCCCCATCGGCAAACGAGTAGAATGACAGTACCTCATCCTCTTGCCGCAGGGTCAGATAATTTGGAAAAACACCTATTTCCTGGGTAAGATTTGTTAGCTGCCCGGTTTCCGAATCTCCGTTAAAGGAATATTGATATACATTTTCGAGGTCCCTTCCAATAACCAAAAAATCCGCGATTTCAGGATCCGGTGGCGGTGCAATGGAACTATCGTCGTTGGAGCAAGCAAAACCTGCTAACATTGCAGCTAGTAGCAGTACTCTTTTCAAAGTCAATTTTTTATCCTGATAAGATACCATTTAATTGGGATAATTCCCTGAATTTTATTTCGTTTTAGTATTTTGATCCTATGCTCAGCAAATTGGTCCTTGATAATGTTCTTTTTTTGGATATAGAAACTGTTCCTGAACTACCCGATTTTAACAGTTTGGATGAAGAAAAAAAGCAACTATGGGAACAAAAATCCAGGTACCAGCGCAAAGATGAGATCACAGCGGAAGATTTCTATGATCGCGCCGGTATCTGGGCCGAATTTGGGAAAATTATTGTTATTTCCGTAGGCTATTTTGTCCTTAAAGGGGAAACCAGGAATTTCAGAGTTACCTCCTTTCACGGAAATGAATCCGAACTGCTACTAGCATTTAAAAATCTGCTCGATCAACATTTTAACAAACCACAACTTTTATTATGTGCACATAACGGGAAAGAATTTGATTTTCCATATATCGCCCGAAGAATGTTGATCAATGGAATACGCCTTCCCAACAAATTGGATCTATTCGGAAAAAAACCATGGGAGGTACCCCATTTGGATACTATGGAGTTATGGAAATTTGGAGATTACAAGCACTATACGTCATTAAGGCTTATGGCTAACGTTCTGGGTATTCCTTCTCCCAAACAGGATATTGATGGTAGCAAAGTGCGCGATGTATTTTACGAAGATGGCGATATTGATCGTATTATCACCTATTGTGAATTGGATGTAATTACCACTGCGCAATTGCTATTAAAGTTAAAGGGAGAAGCACTTTTAGAGGAAGCAGAGATCAAGAAAGTTTAAGTCTTTTGGTTGTATTATCGGTACATTGGATATACAGACCTGCCTTAGAAACTATTGCGTCTTTTTTCAAATTACCGCTTAAAGAACTTTGCCGTACGTAGGCCTTCATAATCTTTTATCATTAAAATATAAAGCCCAGATGCCAACTCCGACACATCGATCCCAGCATTTGCATTCCCGCTTTTGATCGTAGTTCCGGAGGTAGTAATAATTGCATATTCCGCTTCATTCGTCATCTGGGCATCTATATGCAGCTCATTGACAACAGGGTTGGGTGAAACACGAACGTAAATCGTGTTTTTTGTGATACTCATGGTAGTTTGTTCTTGCGCAACGGTTTCCATTCCATTGAAGGTGAACCGTAATTCTTCGGAAAAATCCGAGACCAAATGAGGAGAGCAGGCAGAACGTATTCTAACCCTATAGTCTTCCCCCACTTCCAAAGTATCCAACCACAGTGAATTTTCCCAGGTAGTGGTGGTGAGCCAAGTGCCGTGAGACTCATTTTTATACTGTACCTCATAAAGGTTATCGTCCGAAACTGAAGACCATTCAAGCTTAACTTTTTGTTCCTCAGCAGTAACTAACTCCAGAGTTTCCGGTACCTCCAGGCGACAATTGGTTAGTGCTGCTCCAGTGAGGATAAGTGAGAAATCCTGTGTTCCATTGTAAAGATCTCCTTTGTGGGATACGGTAATAGTATAGGTCCCTTCTGCTTCCGTGAGATCAATACGCTCAAAAGGATCTACGGTATTATCCCCGGTATGGGCCGTATTCTCAGCTGCGTTGGGATCAAGTTTCCAGGGATAGTGTTTTTTCCCATTTTTAACGACCCGAATGTCCAGATCGTTAACCAAAGTAGTAAGGTTTGCGTTCAACTCACCACGATTAACTAGCTGCCCCTCCGGATCAGTCCAGGAGATAGATGCTGAAAACGGGGTTTGTCCATTCGCTTCCACGGTAAAAGAATAGGTTTCCCCTTGAGCTAATGTTCTTTCTTCTATCATTGCCGTAAAATCTTTGTTGCGAATTGTTTCAGCGGCTTTCTTCGTATTAATTACCCCCCATCCCATTTTGTAATCCGGGCCGGATTCCTGTACATCATCTGCAGTATGCAATGCTAATCCCTTTAAGGTAGCAGACCGCATAAAAGCATGGTATAACTCCTGATAGTATTCCTGTAGTAGTAACAAAGCGCCCGTTACGCCAGGAGCAGCCATAGAGGTACCCAATGAAGATGTGTAACTGGTATCACTTAAAGCAGTTGTGGAGAATACTGAGGTGCCATCTCCGGCAATATCCGGTTTGATCCGTCCATCATCTGTAGGGCCAAAACTACTGTACCCCGAAACTCTGGCTGTAGTAAGTAGGCCATCGCTGTTAATTTTAGTATCTGCTCCTGCCACTACCATGCCATTTTTTGAAGTGGTAAACCCAAGCAACAAGTCAAATCCATCTTGGGTCTTTCCATAAAAAGGACCGCTATTGTCATGAGAATTCTGGGCATTTCCTGCAGCGGTTACCATTAAATAATACGGTGCGTTGTACATGATCTTGTCCCAATCCTGAGACACTTTAATATAGGCGCCAAAATACCAATCGGGGACTCTGTCTGTTTTTATCCCATAGGAATGATTGGACAACAATAAGCCAGAGGCTGCTGCCTCTGCTACTTCTATTTTATCTCGGGACCAGTCATGAGTGATCGCTGATGCTGCGAAGGCAACTCCTTTTGCTTTTTCCCGAACTCCGGAGGAAACAATTGTACCAGTAACCAACGTTGCATGGTTATCTATTGTTGAGCTGCCATCAGAATTCATTACGCGAGCATCATATTCCTGATGGGTGGTTAATGCCGCTCCTGCATCCCAAACCCCAACTTTTAGGCCCTTTCCGGACAAGTCCAAATCCAATGTGCCACCAGTATACAACGTATTCGCTCGAGACACTTTGCTAGTAGGATCCCTATGGGTCGTATAATACAGCAAGGTGCCATCCTCACCAATCTCGTTTAACGAAACTATAGTGCCGTCTTGTTGTTTTTGATTCTTCTCCCATTGTCTGCTTTTAGCAGCTACAAGCAGCCTGCTTCTTTGTTGTGTATTTTGCTTTTTGAAGGTTTGAATAAGGGTCTGAAGTTCTTCCTGTTGATTATAGGACTGAATCTTCTTCAGTTGTTCGGGAGACTGCGAAAGTGCACAAGAGCAAATAAAAAAAGTACCTGTAACGAGGGCATAAACTCCAATTTTGCGGCTGTCCCGAATGTAATCCATGAGGTATAGGTAAGATTTGGACTACAAATATATTTTTGCCTCAAAAAAGTGTCGATAAACGGTGGTAGTCTTTCGATGAATGACCAAAAAGTGTAACGTCTGTTGTGGTGAAATACGAGATTCCTGTGGTATGTAATAATCTACATCTACCTTTTCTCGTTGAAACGCATCACGACATATACTGGAAAATGATCGCTGTATCCCCCAAGGTATTTTCTTCCCGCATAGGTTCGGTAAGGGTTGCCTTTGTATCTTCCCTTCCATTCTTTTAAGAAGCGGGGGGCAAAAATAGCAGCCTTTTGGAAACTATGAGTCCCTGCCTCATGATTAAGAAAACTATGCGAAAGGATAATTTGGTCAAACAAGTTCCATTTGCCTTTATAATTGGCACTTCCGCTATAGGGCGATAACAATTTTTCCATCGGATTAATAAAAAGACCTGAGTGCATAATGTTTTGAATGCTCTCTGATCTTGGGTCATCATTAAAGTCGCCCATTACTATAGCATGTACTTCTTCCGATGATGTTTCTGAGATAGCGTCGAGTTTCCCCAAAAGTGTATTTGCCGCTTTTATTCGGCTTGGAGCGGTTTCCACTACCCCTTCCCTTCTCGAAGGCCAATGGTTTACAAATAAATGAATACGCTCTCCTTGCAATTTTCCTTCCACGTACAAAATATCCCGGGTCCAATCCCGATCTCCTGAAGAATCTTCTATAATCAATGGTAATGGTTCCGCATGGAGTACTTCAAAATATTCGGTGTTATAAACAAGGCTGGTATCGATGCCGCGTTCATCAGGAGAATCAAAATGTACATAGTCATACGGGACACTTCGCAAATGTTTAGAACTTAATAGCATATCCATTACCTTACTATTTTCTACCTCTGCAACTCCCAGTACCACTGGAGGGCCAAGTGTCTCATCGTCTCCAATTCGGGATATGGCCTTTCCAAGTTTCTTGATTTTGGATCTCAACTTTCGCTCTTTCCATCGTTTGAAGCCCGAAGGTGTGAAATCATCATCTAAAGTATGAGGGTCGTTCCTGGTATCAAAGAGATTTTCAAGATTGTAGAATGCAATAACCAGTTCTTTTGCCATAGGTTTCCTGACTTTTTCAAGCGTAATAAAAGAGTGAATACTCACCAAAGTACAAAATTGAATTCGAAACAATATGTAGCTTTGTACTTTGTCTTCGGCTATGCTTGAAAAGAGAACTATTGAATATGAAAAGGCTGTACTGGTAGGGATAATCAACCGAAAACAGGACGGGGAAAAGGTTACCGAATATTTGGATGAACTGGAATTCCTGACCTACACTGCAGGAGGTGAGGTGCTGCAGCGTTTTGTGCAACGCATGGACACCCCTAACCCCAAGACCCTTATCGGCACTGGTAAAATGGCGGAGTTGCAAGATTTTGTTAAGGCAAATGATATCGGCTCCGTGATTTTTGATGAAGAGCTTTCCCCTGCCCAACAAAATAACATTGAAAAACTGCTACGCTGCAAGATCCTGGATCGCACCAGTCTTATCCTCGATATTTTTGCCCAACGTGCACAAACAAGCTATGCGCGAACACAAGTGGAGTTAGCCCAGTACGAATACCTGCTTCCTCGTCTTACCGGTTTATGGACGCACCTTGAGCGACAGCGCGGGGGTATTGGGATGCGTGGCCCTGGAGAAACGGAAATTGAAACCGACCGAAGGATTGTTAGGGACAGAATTGCACTACTCAAGAAAAAGTTGGAAAAGATTGACAGGCAGATGGAGACCCAACGTGGGAACAGAGGCGCACTTGTTCGCGTCGCATTGGTAGGATATACCAATGTTGGGAAATCTACTCTGATGAATGTTATTAGCAAAAGTGAAGTTTTTGCCGAAAACAAACTTTTTGCAACGCTCGATACGACCGTACGAAAAGTGGTTATTGGAAATCTCCCGTTTTTGCTAAGCGATACCGTAGGGTTTATTCGAAAACTTCCCACACAACTGGTCGAAAGCTTTAAAAGCACACTGGACGAGGTTCGGGAAGCCGATCTGTTGTTGCATGTTGTAGACATCTCGCATCCCAACTTTGAAGAACACATTGCCTCGGTAAACCAGATCCTGGATGAAATTAATAGCTCGGATAAGCCTACTATTTTGGTTTTTAACAAAATAGACCAATACCGCCCTGAGGTACTGGACGAAGATGATCTACAAACGGAACGGACCAAATTACATTTTACCTTAAAAGAATGGAAAAAAACCTGGTTTGCCAAAATGGGAGACAGAGCCTTGTTTATTTCTGCTTTGAACAAAGAAAATTTAGAGGATTTTAGAAAACGGGTCTATCACGAAGTACGTGATATTCATGTGACCCGTTTTCCCTATAATAACTTTTTGTATCCCGAGCATTTGGACCAATTTTAGTTTTCCTTTGGACGCCTTGGTTTCGTTTTTCAAATTTTCGGTTACCCTATACGTTCGGCTACAAAACTCCCGGTAATAGTGATACTCCCATCTACCCCTCCTAAACCAGGACTGTCCTGTCCTGAAATAAGTTGACGCAAAAACACCTAATTTTATACACAACAAAAAATCCTTTGAAGCTAGCTTCAAAGGATTCATTTAATATCTAAAAACTGTCAACCTATTTTAGGACGACTCAATCATTGGAATATAATTAGAACGCATAACTAAGGCCTAAGGTCCAATAGGTTTGTAACTCATTGTCAATAGAATCAAAAGTGGCATCAGTATTCCCCAAGGTGTTAATTTCGTAGTTCAATGCTTCTTGTTTATTACTACGAAGGCCAAAATCGAACCCAACTCCTATCACTTTCCACAAGGTGTAAGCAAATCCATTGGTCCAGGTCCAGTTATTTAGATCCCCGTTCTCATAACTCATAAATGCAGACAGATTACTTTTAAAGCTTACGTTACCTATTTGGCGAGTATAATCTGCTAACAATTTGGCCCCTAAACTGGATTCGAAAATGGTATCATCATCGGCAAAAACAAAATTGTAGTTAAGCGGGTGTACCACCACCACCAAATTGGCAATAGGGGTCCATGTAGCTCCAACACCAAGGTCCAGATACCCCGGATCATTAAAGTTGTCCAACAAGGTAGTTCTATACTCCATTAAGCCCGATATCGCCAGCTTTTCGCTCAGTTTTCTACCATATAGAGAAGAAAGGTTAAAAACATCTGTTGTCGGTTGAAAACTATCGTCGTCGTCTGGGTCGTCCTTATCATCTACCCTTACCCAGGTTAAATTGGTTGTTAAGGCGTTGCGCCAGAAGAATTTTTCTTGCTGTAGATTAGCAAAGACGTTTCCAGTAATTCCGATATTCCCTGCGTTGTTATTGGGCGTTCCCTGAGCAAACCAGTTGTTAAACTGTGAAATAGTTCCGCCAATCGTTCCAAAGGCCCCTATTTTCCATCCTGGTAAGGCGTCTATCTGTGCCTGAATGGCATCTGCCCTTCCCTGAATGGCGGCAATGGAATCATTTTTACTGGCTAATTGCGCTTTTAATTCCTCCTCGGTCTGCGCTAGTCCCATACTTATGGTAAAAAACGCAACCATAGCTACGGTCACTTTTTTCATAATGTTCAGTGTTTAATAGATTTAGAACCATAAATGTAAGAAGAGTCACCTAGGAGGGAAAATATTTATTTCCTCTTGTAAATAGGAACTGCTGAGCAAGCTTCCCCATACATAACACTTTTAGCCACCTGCTGGATCTTAGCGGTAGCAAACAGGTACGCATTTTGGGGGACGGGTTTATTGGAGCACCCTTTAATGATCACTGGTTTGTCTTTAAAAGAAGAAAAATCGAAGGTATCCAGCTTGTGTTGGTAAATAGCAGTTTCCAAATGTTCCAGGCTCCCATGCACCACCCTTCTAGCATATGGCGCTAATTTAGAAGTGATTAGCATATACGCCCATCCTGGAATGATAGCATCTGAAGAACAATCAATAGCTACGAAGGCATTTTCATACTGCGCCCAATTATGATCGGCTACACTTTTCCTAAATTCTTTCTCGCGCAGGATCAAACCTTCGTAGAGCCATTCTTTGATATCAATTTTGACTCTTTTTCCCTCCGGATATAGTTCTTCCAGATCAAAAGTTACTATAGGGCTCCTCGCTACTCTATTGATAATTTCCTCCGGCATATCATTTTCTTTGACTAAAGCAGTCCTAATTCCAGTTTCGCCTCCTCACTCATTAATTCCTGGGTCCAAGGAGGGTCAAATGTGATCTCAACTTCCGCATCGCTTATAGCATCCAAAGACTTTACCTTTTCCTCCACCTCTACGGGAAGGGTCTCCGCAACTGGACAGTTAGGAGAAGTAAGTGTCATTAAGATCTTCACCTCATGGTCTTCATTCACCAAGACATCATAAATAAGCCCCAGTTCGTAAATATCCACCGGGATCTCAGGGTCATAAATAGTTTTCAAGACTTTTACAATCTTTTCTCCGAGTTCTGCAGTATCTATAATCGTTTCGCTCATCTTTTAATTCAGTTGCGTTTGGTAGGCTATAGCATACAATTTTAATTGCTTTATCATGCTCACCAAACCGTTAGCACGGGTAGGAGACAAATGTTCCTTTAATCCAATTTCATCAATAAATTCTGTGCCAGCATCAATAATCTCCTGGGGGCTCTGACCACTAAATGCACGGATCAAAATTGCGATTATCCCTTTTGTAATTATTGCATCGCTGTCTGCGGTAAAAACTAGTTTTTCCCCTTCCAATTCGGCATGTACCCAGACTTTGCTTTGACAGCCTTTGATAATATTATCGTCCGTTTTATACTGTTCCTCTATCAGGGGTAATGACTTTCCCAAGGTTATCATATGCTCATATCGCTCCATCCAATCGTCAAACATAGAAAACTCATCTACTATTTCATCCTGTATCTCTGCAATGGTCATCGTATCTGTTGTTCTAAATATCGTTCTTGCTTTTTATATACTACTGTGACAACTTCCTTCGAATCAAAGTAGCATATTTCTGGCTCTTTCAACCGCGGCTACCAATTTGTCAATTTCTTCAAATGTATTGTAAAAACTCAAACTTGCCCTTACTGTGCCGGGTATCTGATAAAAATCCATCACGGGTTGAGCACAGTGATGCCCAGTGCGTACTGCGATGCCTAGTTTATCTAAAATTGTCCCAATATCATACGGATGAATTCCTTTGATATTAAAGGAGATGACGGATGTTTTTTCAACAGCTGTTCCGTAAATTACCAAGCCGTCTATTTTGGAGAGTCCCGAGGTAGCATACTGTAACAACTCCTGTTCGTAGGCCGCAATCTGTTCAAAGCCAATAGCATTCATATAATCTAAGGCAGCGCCAAAAGCAATCCCGCCACAAACGTTGGGGGTACCCGCCTCAAACTTGTGGGGTAAATCGGCATAGGTAGTCTTTTCAAAAGTAACTTCTGCGATCATTTCCCCTCCTCCCTGATAAGGAGGTAAGGTTTTTAACCATTCGGATTTCCCATACAACATCCCAATTCCGGTAGGACCACACATTTTATGAGCAGAAACCGTATAGAAATCCACGTCCAATACCTGCAGGTCCGCTTTAATATGTGGTGCGGCTTGTGCTCCATCAATTAGGACCGCTGCGCCAACCTTATGCGCTGCATTTATAATTTCCTTGATCGGATTAATCGTGCCTAGCGCATTGGAAATATGGTTACAAAAAACCAACTTCACTTTTTCGGAAAGCATCTCATGATATTCCTCCATCACCAATTCTCCTTCCCTATTCATAGGGATTACCCGCAAAATTGCTCCGGTGCGTTCGCATAACATTTGCCAGGGAACGATATTGGAGTGATGTTCCATGGCAGAAACCAAAATTTCATCCCCTTTTTTAATAATGGAAGCGAAACCGTTGGCCACTAAGTTAATCCCATGTGTAGTGCCTGACGTAAAAATTACTTCATGGGAGTGCGCTATATTAAAGTGCCTGCGAATTTTCTCTCTGGCATCTTCATAGGCATCCGTTGCCTGTTGCGAAAGGGCATGTACCCCACGATGGATATTGGCATTGTAGTTTTCGTAATACGCTACAATGACATCAATAACTTGTTTAGGAGTTTGAGAAGTAGCGGCATTGTCCAGATACACTAAAGTTTGCCCGTTAACCTCTCTATTCAGAATTGGAAAATCCCTCCGTATTGCAGTTATGTTAAACTCAGTACTTATCATCTCTGCTCGACTTGAAAAACAAAAACAAACCTACAACTCAAACCCCAAGCTCACTCCTAGTTTGTTCGCAATCAATTTATTGATCCTGGTTTTTAATTCCGGAATACGAACACTTTCCAATACGTTATTGGCAAAGGCGTACATAAGCAATGCTGCGGCCTCTTTTCTAGGAATTCCCCGTGTTTGTAAGTAGAACATCGCCTCGTCATCCAATTGTCCGATGGTACATCCATGAGAACATTTTACATCATCGGCAAAGATTTCCAGTTGGGGCTTGGTATTTACTGTGGCCCGATCGCTGATTAACACATTATTGTTCTGTTGAAAAGCATTGGTTTTCTGAGCGATCTTATCTACAATAATTTTTCCATTAAAAACTCCGGTTGATCTTTCTCCAAAAATCCCTTTATAATCCTGATGACTCTCACAATTTGGTTGGGCATGATGCACCAGGGTGTGGTGATCTACATGCTGTTTTTCACCCAAAATCGTAACCCCTTTTAAAGTAGAGTCAATACGTTCTCCCTTTTGGTAAAAATTGAGATTATTTCGTGTTAGCTTTCCGCCAAGGGAAAAGGTATGCACGCTAACATTGCTATTGCCTTTCTGATCAATGTAGGTGTTGTCAATCAAGGTAGAAGAAGCATTATCATTTTGCACTTTGTAATAATCTACCCGGGCATCTTTGGCCGCAAATATTTCGGTAACGGAATTTGTAAATACCTCGTTATTTGTAAGGCTCTGATGCCGCTCAATAATCTGTACTTCTGCATTGTCTTCAACAATGATCAAATTTCTTGGCTGTAGCATTAGCGCCGCCTCATTCCCTGTTGCCAAATGAAGGATTTGAATCGGCTTTCTCGGTGCTTTATGTTTTGGTATGTAAATATAGGCGCCTTCCTTGCTAAAGGCTGTATTTAGATTTGTTAGTGATTCCTCCCTGGAGGCAATTTTATTAAAGTAAAGTTCAATTACTTGCCGGTACATGGGCTTTGTTAGTGCAGCACTCATCAAACATACGTCAACCCCGTCGTGCGTAGTTTCCGAAAGATAACTGCTGTAAATCCCATCTATAAAAACAATCTTATACGTATCAATTTCATATAGAAAGTACTGTTTGATGTCCTTATATTCCAAGGTCTTTCCACCTTTAGGAAAAATACTGAAGTCTGTCTTTTGCAAGCTTCCCAAAGAGGTGTACTTCCATGCTTCCTGTTTCTTGGTAGGAAATCCTTTTTGTTCAAAGTTCCGGATGGCCTCCGAGCGGATCTCATGAATCGGAGTGTTTACATCAACATCACTTTCGAAAGCCAGAAAGGAAGAAATTAATTTATCGTTTAAATCCATAATAGTGGTTTTAGACTACCTCTTCTTGTTTGATCCAATCGTACCCCTGTTCTTCTAATTTAAGCGCTAATTCTTTGTTTCCCGACTTAACGATTTTACCGTCGAACAGTACGTGAACATAATCCGGCACAATATATTCCAACAACCGCTGGTAATGTGTTATTACCACAATGGCATTATCTTTATTGCGAAGCTTATTTACGCCATTGGCAACAATGCGCAGGGCATCGATATCCAGTCCGGAATCGGTTTCATCCAAGATAGCCAACTTTGGTTCCAGCATAGCCATCTGAAAAATTTCATTTCGTTTTTTCTCTCCTCCGGAAAAGCCATCATTAAGGGAACGAGAAAGAAACTTGCGATCAATTTCCAGCATCTCCGATTTTTCCCGGATCAATTTCAACATTTGATTGGCGGGCATATCTTCAAGACCTCGCGCTTTTCGACCCTCATTGATCGCGGTCTTTAGGAAATTGGTTACTGTAACCCCTGGTATTTCTACCGGATATTGAAAAGACATGAATATACCGAGATGTGCGCGTTCCTCAGGAGCCAGTTCTTCCAAATCCTCTCCCTCCAGAAAAATACTTCCTTTTTTGATCTCAAAATCTTCTCTTCCGGCAATTACAGAGGCGAGGGTACTTTTACCAGAACCATTAGGCCCCATTATAGCATGTACTTCCCCTGGATTTACCGTGAGATTGATCCCTTTGAGAATTTTTTTGTTCTCAATATTTGCATGCAAATTCTTAATTTCCAACATAGCTTTTCTAATTATTTCACCTATTGTGGAGGCTTCGTCATTTTTTTAAAGCCGCCTTTGGTTTTTGCTAATTTTTTTCTTCCTGGTTGAGTAGGGTTTATCCAACAGAACCTTCTAAACTTATTTCCAGCAATTTTTGTGCTTCTACAGCAAATTCCATTGGAAGTTTATTAAGCACTTCTTTACTAAACCCATTCACAATCAGTGCTATCGCTTTTTCGGTATCTATACCTCTTTGATTGCAATAAAAGATTTGATCTTCTCCAATCTTACTTGTGGTGGCCTCGTGCTCTATTTGTGCAGACTTATTTTTGGCCTCGATGTAAGGAAAGGTGTGGGCGCCACACGCATTCCCCATTAAAAGGGAATCGCACTGGGAAAAATTACGCGCATTTTTTGCCCTGCTATTCACCTGCACCAAGCCGCGATAACTGTTTTGTGATTTTCCTGCAGAGATCCCCTTGGAAATGATCGTACTCTTCGTGTTTTTTCCGAGGTGGATCATTTTTGTGCCGGTATCTGCCTGCTGATGATTATTCGTAACGGCTATGGAATAAAATTCCCCGATAGAATTATCTCCTTTGAGCACACAGGAAGGATATTTCCAGGTTATTGCAGAGCCTGTTTCTACCTGCGTCCAGGAAATTTTTGCATTTCGCTCGCACAATCCTCGTTTAGTAACAAAATTGAAAACACCTCCGCTCCCGTTTTTATCCCCTGGATACCAGTTCTGAACAGTGGAATATTTGATCTCTGCACTGTCTAGTGCAATCAGTTCCACCACAGCAGCATGGAGTTGATTCTCATCGCGCATTGGTGCTGTACATCCTTCAAGATAGCTCACATAACTCCCCTCATCCGCAATGACCAAGGTTCGTTCAAATTGGCCTGTTCCAGCCTGATTGATCCTAAAATAGGTAGACAATTCCATAGGGCATCGCACCCCTTTGGGAATGTAGCAGAAACTTCCGTCGGAAAAAACAGCAGAATTTAGTGCCGCGTAGAAATTATCTTTACGAGGTACAACACTGCCAATATATTTTTTAACCAATTCCGGGTGTTCTTGAATAGCCTCTGAGATAGAACAAAAAATAATTCCCTTTTCCGCCAGTGTCTTTTTGAATGTTGTGGCAACCGATACCGAATCCATAACAATATCTACAGCTACCCCGGCCAATTTCTTTTGCTCTTCCAGGGAAATCCCTAATTTCTCAAAAGTCTCCAACAATTCGGGATCTACTTCATCCAAACTATTGTATTTCGGCTTCTTATTGGGAGCTGAATAATACGAGATATCCTGAAAATTTGGCTTATTGTATGTTACATTTGGCCATTCAGGTTCATCCATAGCTTTCCAAGCCCGATAGGCCTCCAGACGCCATTCTGTCATCCATTCCGGCTCATCCTTTTTTTTGGATATCGCAATAACGATATCCTCACTCAACCCTTTGGGAAGCGTATCTGACTCAATGTCGGTGTAAAAACCGTATTCGTATTCTTTGGTTTCTAATTCTTTTTTTAGTTCTTCTTCGGTATAAGCCATGCCAGTATTTTAAAGTGAAAAACTCTCCCCGCAACCACAGGTGCGTTGTGCATTGGGATTGTTAAAAACAAACCCCTTTCCGTTTAAACCTCCGGAATATTCCAAGGTAGTTCCTACCAGGTAAAGAAAACTCTTTTTATCAACAATTATCCGTACCATATTGTCTTCAAACATTTTGTCGCCTTCTGCTATGGTATCATCAAATTTTAGTTCATAAGACAAGCCGCTACAACCCCCGCTTTTGACTCCCACTCGCACGTAGTCTTTGGTAGCATCAAAGCCTTCTTCCTCCATAAGATGGACCACCTTTCGTTTTGCCGTATCAGAAACTTTGATCATTATAAACAGTAGATTATTCTAAATAGCTAACAAATATAGGTTTTAGGTCGCATAATTATTGATGTTCTAACATTATTATAACGTATATTCTGATAAACTTTCTTTATAGAAAGGTTAAACAGAATAATTTTTAGGATAAAGCTTAAATTTTACAGGAAACCTTAGTTGTTTCCTACAAAATCCTCATCGGAAAGCGACAACAAAAATGCCTTTAAATCGGCTTTATCCTGCTCGGAAAGTTGTACTCCCCCCTGAGCTACGCTTTTCATCAGAGGATCTATGGTAGGGCTATCTTGAAGTCCTTCACTGTAATGGTCGATCACTTCATCCAAGGTTTGAAAACGGCCATCATGCATGTAGGGAGCTGTAAAGGCCAGATTGCGAAGGGATGGCGTTTTAAATTTTCCATTGTCTGCCGGATCCCCGGTTATACGTCCAAGACCCAAATCGGTAAAGGTGGCATCCAAACCGTTATTATGGAAAATATTGTCTGTCCATAAGGGATTATTAGGATTACCATGACAGTGAAAACAGTCTCCTTTGGTTTCCATTAGAAAGACATTACGTCCATTTTCTTCCTGTGGGGTTAATTCCAATGTCCCCAATAGGAATTGATCAAAACGGGAATTTGCCGAAATTAAGGTTCTTTCGAACTGTGCAATGGCCTGAACCACTCGTACGGAGTCAATCTCATCTTCACCAAATGCCATTCGAAACAACTCCGGATACTCCGGATCCTGTTCTAGCGTAGTGACCACATTGGGCCAGGTATTCCCCATTTCATCGGGATTAGTTACCGGCTCAAAAGCCTGATCCTCCAGACTAGACGCCGCGCCATCCCAAAAAAAACGTTCTCCGTAGTTCCATGCCAAATTGAAAAGGGGCATGGAATTTCTGGTTCCTCTGTTCCCATTGATTCCTGTACTAAATTGATCATTATCCGTAAAAGCACTGCTACTGATATGACAACTGGCACATGAAACGGTGCCATCTCCTGAAAGGGATGCATCAAAAAATAGTTTTTCTCCCAGCGCTACCCCTTCTACCGTTAGTGGGTTGTTTACCGGTAAAATTGGTGGTAAGATACGTTCCGAAAAAACGGTGGGTACTTCTAGGGCAAGTGGCGTAGGCAAATAGGTTTCTGTTGTGTCCGTCGTGTCATCGGAGCAGGATAGAATTACCCCAACCAAAATCAGGAAATACAGATACTTGCACACCGCTCCCTAATTTGCCAATTGAAAAACATTTTGCCCATTTTCAAACATCATCACCTGGGCGTTAAAATTGGGCATGAGTTGTTGCCCTAAAACATTTAAATCCCATTGGTTAGGATTTTTGAACCATTCTGCAATATTCATATCCACAGTAATTGTTGTATCCTCGGTTATCGTTATCGTACCCAGATTCACTTCAAAAAAGGTGTCTTGAAAACGCGGTTCATCTCCGGTTATATCTACCGCCCGTATTGCGTGATATTGATAGCCTACTTCTGTGGCATCTGTAGCCAGATATTTCCCTTCCAATTGCATATAGTGATATCCACCGCCCAACATCATGGGTACATTCCAGGAAGCCGAATTCAAATCTAAATACGCCCCGTCGCTATTGTCTTCATTATCGAATCCAAAAGTAAAAGCTATTTCATATGTTCCTGCGGAGATATCATCATTTATCGTCATAGAAAGTCCTGAGTTATTAGTAACATCCACTAAATTGTAGCCGTCTATCGCAATACGCTCCGCTTCAAGAGGTTTAAATGTGATATTAGAAATCAGGTAGCGCAAGAGTTCTATACTCATTTGTTCGCCATTGGCATTGGTGTACTTAAGGGTATTAAAATCTGCATTGGTTACTTCTTCCCCGTCCCAATTATGCGAAAAATTTAAAGTAACATTTAGTAGGGTTACCTCATTTTCGTCGTTTTCATCTTCACTACATGAAATAAAAAATAGCAAAGTGAAAACCCATAGCAATTTTGACCACTTTTTCATTTGAGTTCTATTTTTAAAACATCCGTAAATCCTTTATTTGCAGGTATGTCTCCATCATTACTGCCGGTTTCACCGACCATAATAATCGTTCCGTCCTCTAATTCAGCAATTCCTCTTCCAAAATCAATTTCTGATCCCCCCAAAGCTTGTTGCCATTCCATTGTACCCTCTTCTGTTATTTTTATAATCCACGCATCATTCTGACCTTGGTTGTTGTTTAAATCCCCATCCAAGCTCCTTGAACTTCCGGTGATCAAATACCCTCCCTGATCGGAACGCACTATGGCACGACCTGCATCAAAAGCGGTTCCCCCAAAGCTTTTATCCCAAAGCAATTCTCCTGCATCGTTAATTTTTATCAACCAAACATCTGCACCACCGTGGTTAAAGGAGACCTCTTTATCCGAGCTTCTTGTATCTCCAAGAATAAGGTAGTTACCATCATTCGATCTGATTGTTGCATACGCTTCGTCAATTTCGGAACCGCCATAGCTATTTTCCCAGATCATATTTCCTTCACTATCCAGTCGTACAGCCCAAAAATCATAGGTCCCTCTATTGTTTTTAATATCTACGTCTTCGCTATCCGAAGATCCAATTACCAAATACCCCTGATCCGAAGTCTCCACCACATCATAGGCTGTATCCGTAAATGTACCCCCAAAGAAATTACGCCATAGGAGTTCTCCATTGGCATCCAATTTTAACACCCAATAATCGCCCCCAGCGTGGCGCCTTTGCAATGAAGACCCTTCTCCATTGGATGCTGTTACATCCAAAATGCCCACTACCACCAAGCCATTGTCACTTGTTTCAATTACGGAGATTCCCTCGTCGCGCCCCGAAAAACCAAAGGATTTTTGCCAAACTAGGTTACCCCCGGGATCTAGCTTTACTACCCAATGGTCCTGGGCGCCGGCATTACCTTTGAGGTCTCCATCCGAACTGGTGCTGTAGCCAACAATAACATAGCTGCCATCTCCTGTTTGTATTACATCCTGCCCTCTATCATCATCACTGCCGCCATAGGTATTCGTCCACTCTATTTCATTTTGGGCATTAAATTTCAATACCCAAAAATCAAAACTGGTATTCGGTTTGTTCGCAATATCCCCGTCGTTACTTTGGGTATGGCCTAGAATGATATAGCCACCATCTACCGTATTCACAACAGCGTTCGCGTTATCATTTAAACTGCCCCCAAACGTTGCTACAGTAATTTCAAGTAGATCAGCAGTACTATCCTCCGAAGTATCGGAGTCAGAACAGGCTGTAAAAAGAATTGCAAATACTACACAAACTATAAAAACTACGATATGATCTTCTCTCTTCCTAAGCACAACTGGGGCATTTAAACCTTGGGGTTATTCTGATTTTTGAACAACAAAAAGACCGGAATTTGTATCGTTAATCACAATTTTACCACTGGAGAAATACGGATATACACTCCATACTCCATTAAAACTGGCTGTGTTGTTTTGAGGGTAGGTATCAAAAAAGGCAACCTCCATTATATTCCTGTTCTCGATATCCGAAATGTCCAGCAATCGAAGACCTGCCGTATAGTTGGCCAGATAGAACTCATCCCCCAGGACGTAACCATTATGGTCTATGGCTGCCGTTGGTCCTGTATAAGTAGTATGCAATATCGGATTATCCAAGTCCGTACAATCAAATACCAGCGTTCTTGAGTTAAATCCAAAACGTGTTTCATCCAACTCATCTCCCAACAGGTAATACCTATGATCTTCGGTAAACCATCCCTGATGGGTATAGGCTACTTGCGGATAGTCCAAGGTAGTAATCCCGGAAGGATCAGTTTTGTCGGTAATATCCACAATAGCAATCCGATCTTCGTTAGCTCCAATAAAAATCTCCCTTCCCGAATACTCCGGATCAGGGCCATTGTAGGAAATCACCTGAGCATCATGGGTATACCCATTTATCCCAAAGCCTCCCACTCCTGTAGGATTCATTGGATTCTGAATGTCTACAAAATGTACTCCTCCGTTAAAAGCGTCATTTCGAGCGGTTCCCACGGGATAGGCAAAGGCGGTGTTTTCATTAATGACTACATTATGTGCATTACCTATTGAAGTATAGCGTTGATCCGCCGTGAAAGTTTGCGGGGGGTTATTCACATTCCGAAGCCGGGTCAGATCAAATATTTGCATCCCATGTCCTGAAGACTCGGCCACAACGTAGGCATAATTGCCAAAAACTTTGATATCTCTCCAGGTGCTCGATGTAGTAGCCGTAGGTAATTTTCCCAGATATAAAGGAGTTTCCTCGGTGATATCCACGAATGCAGTACCGTTATTTAAGCCTACCAGGGCGTATTCCCTGCCGGTATCAGGATCGGTCCAGCCCCAAATATCATTTCCTGCGGCGGCATCCAATACCTGAAGTGATAAAAGGGCTACCAGATCAAAACCATTACAGGGGAAATTTCCTGCACTTCCATTTTCACATGGGGTAAAGCCCACAGGGTCCATAGGGGGATCATCCACCGGGTCGTTTGGAGGATCTTCTGGCGTATCGTCTCCCGGAGGAGGGTTCTGAACGGCATCATCCGGAACGGTACCCGTTCCGCTATCATCATCCGAACTGCAAGACGTCAAAAATGAAAGGACTACCAAAAAACAAAGGAGGGTCAGGTTTCTTAACATTACTAAAGATTCGGTTTTTAATAAAGATACGACTTTAAACAAATGATCTTACTTTTGCCCAATGCTCGAAGACAAAGATCTAATGCGGACTTCATTGGAACAGTTAGGTGAATTTGGTTTGATCAAACATCTCACTAAGGATTTTGAATTGAAACAACCTTCTACAATTAAAGGCGTTGGCGATGATGCCGCTGTACTCGATTTTAGCGATCATAAAACGGTAGTTTCCACAGACCTTTTAGTAGAGGGAGTGCATTTTGACCTGAGCTACATGCCATTGAAGCACTTGGGATATAAATCCGTAATCGTTAATCTTTCGGATATCTATGCCATGAACGCCAAAGCTACTCAAGTCACGGTTTCTCTGGCTATCTCCAATCGATTTCCCCTTGAGGCCTTGGAAGAATTTTATGCCGGAGTAGCGCAAGCTTGTAAATTGTATGGTGTAGACATGGTTGGCGGAGATACTACTTCTTCTACGAAAGGCATGTTAATTAGCGTTACTGCTTTAGGTTTTGCAAAGGAAACACAACTTGTCTACCGTTCAGGTGCCAAAGAAAATGACCTCCTCGTAGTAACTGGCGATCTGGGAGGCGCTTATCTAGGGCTCCAGGTGCTGGAACGCGAAAAAGCGGTTTTTAAAGTAAATCCAAACAGTCAACCTGATCTTGAACCTTATGCCTATATCGTTGAGCGACAATTAAAACCCGAAGCCAGAAAAGACGTTGAAGAATTACTTAAAAAATTGGACGTGCATCCTACAGCTATGATCGACATAAGTGATGGCTTATCATCGGAGATTCTCCATCTATGTGAACGAAGCGATGTGGGATGTACTCTTTACGAGGATAAAATTCCCTTAGACCCTACCGTTATTTCGGCTGCCGAAGAATTTAAAATGGACAGCACACTTATTGCATTAAGTGGAGGTGAGGATTATGAATTGCTATTCACTATCGATCAAAAAGAATTCCCTAAGATCAAAGGCAATCCGAATCTTACCGTTGTAGGGCATATGACCCATAAGAATGAGGGTGCACACTTAATCTCCAGGAATGGTGCTAAAATTCCGTTGACCGCTCAGGGCTGGAATTCCTTTACCGGGAAGGAATAAATTCATAGCTTGTAGTTTTAATTCTTTTTCCATGGAAATTGTCTTGAATGCCGGTCTGGGCATAGGTGTTTTCATGTTTTTTCTCCTTCTTCTTAAAAAGGAAAAAGAACAAGGCGATTTTCTTTTCTTGGGATGGATTGCAGTGACCTTACTACAGATCATTTTCTATGAAATCACTATTTATAATTTTGCGCTAAACGGAATTTGGGCCATCTTGGGTTTTGGGCTGCCCTTGTTAGGTGCCCCTCTCCTTTTTCTCTACATTTTATCGCTGACAGGTCACCGTGTTTCTTGGAAAACCAGTACTGCTCATCTAGGTATATATGGTATCTACGTGGTTTGCTTATTTGTCCTGCAACATAAGGATGCCGTTTCACTTACGGCTGTTAACGGCTATTTTGAAATGGCCAATACTTCTCCAAAGTGGATGAACTACTATGCCATACCATTGGCAATATCCGGCTTTGTCTATTGTTTATGGGATTTGTTCTTGCTAAGACGCCACCGTACAACTATTGCTGAATTGTTCTCTTTTGATGAAAAGATCAACCTGAAATGGCTGAAATATGTGGTGTATTCTTATTTCATCTTATTTGTCTTGGCCTCTTTTTTAATTTTTGGAGCCACTCAATTTAAGATCATACCCATACAAAATGCTTTTGCTCTGGTCGGCATCACCTTAAGCATAATGCTAATCGCTTTCGGCTTTTATGGTTTTCGCCAGACAGCCATCTTTTCCGGGAACACTATTCAAGACCCTTCGCTTTTGGAATTGGATGCGCCTTCCCTTAAAAAGGCCGCGTATTCCAAATCCGGGCTTACTACAAAAAAAGTAGACGAATTGGGGGGCCAACTTATGGACTATATGAAATTCGAAAAACCATTTTTGGACGAAGACCTTAGTTTATCGCTTTTGTCTGAGAAAAGTGGAATTAATCCATCGCATCTTTCCCAAGTCATCAATCAACATTTTGATTTGAATTTCTATGACTTTGTTAACCAGTACCGTGTAGCTGAAGCAAAGAAAATGCTCAGTTCACGCAAGTTCGATCATCTTTCGGTTTTGGGAATCGCTTATGATTGCGGCTTCAAGTCAAAGTCTTCTTTTAACCGGTATTTTAAGAAGTATACTTCCCTCTCCCCATCAGAATACAAGAAAAAAAACTCCCAATAGGTTCCAGCCAATGGGTTGGGTCGTAGGAGCAACCAACTTCTCAGAGATTTGTTTCAAAGATTACCCAGCGATCAAAACGCCGGTAGGTCATTATAAACAAAAGTGTTCCAATGCTACGACTCTCCTTCAAAAACATTATCAGAAAAAGGTCAAGAGCGCTGCTGATCTTTATTCTAAGTGTAATTTCCGCATTCAATATTTTCACCCAGGTGGCACAAAAAAACAGTGTTCAAAACAGTCTTAAAAAACTGATCACCGAAGCGATATCCGGACAATATATCATTTACGATTCTGAAGAAAACATCAACGTTCTTGAGTCACAATTTTCAGATATCAGACGTTTTGAATGGCGTTTCCATGACAGCACCAGACTATTGGAAAAAAATCCAAACATCAAGACTATTGAACGAAGGCTACGCTTTGGAGGCATGCTTTCTTATGGTGAAGAGAGCCTGGGTATACTCTTTCAGGCCCTCTCCCAAAACCATTTGCAACGGGTTAGCACCATCCTGGACTTCAAAAACGGATCCCACCCTAGAAAGGAAGACCAGATCATGCTGAGCGAAACTTTTGCTGATGAACTTGAAGCAAGTGTGGGGGATACCTTGGTTGTTTTGGCAAATAACAAGGATGGGTATCTAAGCGACAATCTACTATGTGTCTCCGGGATATTCAAAACGATAGGACCTGCTCAGTTTCTATTACCCATTGGGTTTATCAATTACGAGAAAGGCAGGGAAATTTTACGCCTGGAAGGCCATGAGACCACGGAACTCCTTGTCAACTACCATACGCTTGAGAATACCGTAAACGGAGCAACAACTTTGAAAAAACAAATTTCCAGCAGACACCCCCGTTTGAAAATCGCTACTTGGGAAAAGTCCGCACCCTTGTTAAACGCCATAGTAGGTGTTTGGGTCAATGTAGGCTACGCTATAAAGACAATTTTTATTGTTTTCAGTGTACTGGTATTGGTCAATATTATCATTATGATGACCAATCATAGAAAAAAGGAAATTGGTACGCTGCTTGCCTTTGGTTTTACCCCCTATAGCACTATTAATGCTATTGCTCTTGAATATATTGTGTTGATCTCATCGGGAATTTTGCTGATCGGAGGGCTGTTAAAACTGATTTTTGATTTATTCCTCCAAGGTGGGATCCCTATTCCTTCCGAAACATTACAAGCCGCCTACCTGAGCACATCTATTTTCCCTAAGCTCTATTGGTCAGAGATTCTTTGGGTTACCCTATCATTCGGAGTTGCTTGTTATCTCGCTGTTTTGGTTGCCCTGAGAAAATTATTCCGTTCAGAAATAACAACCCTTTTAAGAACCACAACCTAACACAAATCAAAACTAGTATGGGCATCTTTATAAAAGTAGCGTTAAGAAACATCATCCGACATTGGGGTCGCAACACCTTAGTAGGCTCCAGCATAGCTTTGGCAACGGGCCTTTTTTTATTTACTGTATCCCTTTCAACAGGGATAGAACGCCAAATGATAGGAAATCTCGTGCAGATCGAAACTGGTGCTGTTTCTTTTTCCCTCTCTGATAGTTTACTAAAAAAAACGAACAAGGAACGGCAACAAAAACTGGTTAACCTTAAGGTTGGCTTAAAAAACATACCAGACGTTTCCGGGTTAAGGGAGCGGCTGTACTCCAGGGCATTGATACATGTTGGTAACCGATCAACAGATATCAATTTAAGGGGTGTGGATTGGGCCAAAGAATCTGCTTTGTTCTCTAGTCTTCGATTTAACGGGACCCAAAGAAAAGACAGCCTACAGGCCGGTCTCCTCATCAGTGAAAGTGTTGCAAAAAAACTTGATGTTGGTATAAACGATCCCTGTTCCATTATGCTTCAAACGGTACAGGGAAGCCTAAATCTAGATGAATATTCCATAAGCGGTATTTACAGGAATATCTCAGGATGGGCAAATACCATGGTTTTTTTGAATATAGATGAGGCTAAGGTTTTACTAAATAGCTTCCTGCCCACCCACATCCTTATAGATACCGAAAACTTAAACGAGGCACCCTCCATTCTGTTAAAGACGAAAGGCCTATTGCAGCAGGAATTTAAAGACACAATGGATATCGCATCTTACAAAGACCGGGCATCCTTTGCCTCAACCATTTCCAATGCGAACAAATATGGCTTTTTGAGTATCGTCTTCTTTTTACAGGTGATCTCTTTTTTTGGGATCGGTTTTGTGGTTCACAACAATCTGATAGAACGTAATAAGGAGATCGGCACACTTTTGGCCATTGGGTTTACACCAAGGAATATCCGGTTTTCCTTTCTTTTTGAAACATTGGCTGTTGCCGCAATAGCCTCCTTGATCGGACTTTTACTATTTGGCGGACTTATCCTGTTCCTATCCGGAGAAGGTATCTTTTTAGGAGATAGCGCTACACTCATCTTTGGCAGCAACGTCCTGAAGCCCTTTTTCCGCTTTACAAACCTTTTAATTGCATTAGCAATTGGCCTTGTTTATCCTTTGCTTTCAGGGCTTTGGAGTACACGAAGCATCCTGAAGGCAAATCCCATTCAACTGATCTACGATCGATAAAAACAAAAAGTAGTACCTATGAAAACATTACAGCTTACATTTTTAATCGTAGTACTGATACTGCACTCACCTTCCGTCCGGGCGCAAATAAAGCCATTGGACCTATTAACAAAATTGGACAACAACTTCTTTGCCATGGACATGGAATTCAATATGCAAATGCAAATACTCCGTAAAGAAAAGGTAAAGCGAACCTATACGATGAAAGTCTTTAGAAAGGGCAAAAAACTACGGTTGACCATTCTTGAACCCAGTATTGAACGCGACAGAAGAATTTTGAATGATGGAGATAATCTATGGATGTTTTTGCCCCGCTCCAGTAAATTGATAAAAATCCCCTACAAACAGGCTTTTTTGGGTGGGGATGCTTCTAATAGGGATATTCTTAGGATCTCATTAGTAGAAGATTATGATATTCTTGGCCCAGTGGAAAGAACAGAGAAGTACTTGATCCTCCGATTAAAGGCAAAGGACCTAAAAACCGCTTACAACCAGGTTAATTTTTATTTAGACAGACAAACTGAGCTACCGGTTTCACAGGAAATGCTGAGTCTATCCGGTAAGGTTATCAAGACCATCCGATATGACGACTTTACGGATTTAGGTGAGGTGCTCTTCCCTACGAAATTAACCATATTGGACGCCCTGAACAAAGATTCAAAAACCATTTTTACCTATTCCGAAATTACCAAGGGAACATCAAAGCAAGCTATTTTCTTCACAACAGCACTGTTGAGTAAATGATGCTAAAACTTTAAAATGAATGGTTTTGTCAAACATATCGGGCTGTTGTTGTATTGTTTTTTTTCAAGTATTCTGCTGTACACCCAAAATGAATTTTCATATCGCGTCATTAACGAAAATGTATTCACTTACAATTTGATTTCTGAAGATACTCCGGTGAATCCGGATAATCTTTTGGAGCTATCAGAACTGGAAACCATCAACCGATTTTTTCCTATTGGGACCTTTAAAAAAGACCGGTTAAGGCTGCAGGCAGAACCAAGGGTCTTGGTTGACCCTATCTCGGAAAACGTTGATTTTGCTTTTAATGAGCTATACGTACGCTACGGAATATCGGAGGCTTTCTATGTTACTTTCGGTAAGGAACGAATTAACTGGGGGACGGGAACGGTTTGGAACCCTTCTAATCCGTTTCTTCAGAAAGACCCTTTTCGCCTAGATAACCGATTGGAAGGGATTTTCCTTACGAATTTAGAATATATTTTACCCCGTCTAACCCTGAACGTTCTTTTTGCTCCCTCCAAAAAAATACCGGCTTCTACACTTGCCCTTAAAGCAACTTCTACCATTAAATCATTTGACTATTCTTTTAATTATGCTTTTCTCGGCAATGGTAGGCAACAGTTTGCATGTGACTTTAATCTGGGCATGGACAATTTTACCTTTTATGGGGAAGGACTTTTACGGAATTTTTCAAATACCGGTTTAGTAGATCCTCTTGGGAACATAACCCCAATGTCCAAAAAGAACAGTTGGGAAAATGTACGGTCGGAATTTGTTTTAGGCACCATGCTCAATACCTTCATCAGAACGCTACTCATTATGGAGTATCGGTACCGAAGTGACTTCAACACAAAAAGTAGTATTGCGGGTTTTACCTCATTTCT
Organism: Bacteroidota bacterium; assembly: GCA_038750505.1. Taxonomy (GTDB): domain Bacteria; phylum Bacteroidota; class Bacteroidia; order Flavobacteriales; family Flavobacteriaceae; genus Croceivirga. The sequence goes on from JBCDHD010000011.1 coordinate 67,275, forward strand.
TCCGCTTAACCTGGAAGTATACGATCCTATTAGCATGGGGCGGCATAGCTTTTTTTCACAAATTAGTTATACGGACCGCTACTCCAAATACAATGTAAATACTTCTGTTTTCTTTGATCCTATAACACAACAATTGCTATGTTCCCCCGGGTTCATATACCATGGTGAAAACATAAAACTGGAGATCAATCCCTTTATATATGGCAACTCCCTTTCTCTGTATGATATTCAGGGAAGGGTAGTATTATCCTTTTTCCTATAACAAAATACATATACTATGAAAGCATTTCCTCTTCTAAAATTAGCAGACATCTCAAAATCCTATACCCTGGGTACGAGCAAATTTCAGGTGCTAAAAAACATTGATACCGCATTTAATTCCGGGTGCTTCAGTGTTATTGCGGGACCTTCGGGCTCAGGAAAGTCCACTTTATTGAACGTATTGGGATGTTTGGATACCCCTGACCGGGGAGATTATGTCTTGGACAATAGAAAAATCAATTACAACAACAAAAAAGAAATGGCAACCACCCGAAAGAATAATTTTGGTTTTGTATTTCAATCCTTTAACCTGATTCCGGTTTTAACCGCCATAGAGAACGTAGAACTCCCAATGGGACTCCATTCATTTACCAAAAAGGAAATTCGGGAAAGATCCGAGGAAATATTACATCTTGTTGGGCTTGGTCATCGCCTGTATAACAAACCGCCTGAATTATCCGGAGGAGAGCAGCAACGCGTTGCGATTGCAAGAGCTATAGTTTCGAAACCAAAAGTTGTTTTTGCAGACGAACCCACCGCTAACCTGGACCGAAAAAACACTAAAAATATTGTTTCATTAATGAAGCGACTGAATACCGAATACAATGTTTCTTTTGTTTTTGCCAGCCATGATGAAGCTGTAATTAAAGCTGCAAAAGAATTGTACATTCTCGAAAATGGTAGACTTCAGGTGAAGAAAGTTGTGTAAAAAATTCCCGAAAATCAAGGGCAATCCAAATTTACGGTCTTGGGGCACATGACGCATGAAAAAGGGTGCACACTTAATCTCCAGGAATAGCTCTAAGTTCCGGTTACCCGTTCCAGGCTGGAATTCCTTTGTAACTTAAGCTACCTGTGGGGGAAGGGTCACATCTGCAGCGCGTCGTCTGTTGCGTTTTTGGTGCATGTCTTCCAAGGTTTTATTAATCTCCTGCATTTGCGGAGTTAGTACAGATAATCTGCCATTTTCATTGGTAGTCACTTGCTTCTGGCAATGGATGCACCTGTATTCTTTTATGTGTTGGGTCACTTGTTTGGAAACTACATAGTGGTGTCCAAAGATACTACAGAAAATTCCGGTAAGTTTGTTACCATCGGGAGTAATGGTTTTTTTCATAAGCTTGGAACGGTTTAGATGCATGTTTCGATTTGGGGACCGAACTATGCGAAAGCTGTTTGGCTCAGTTTAAAGTGCAACGATTCCTATTTCATCTTTATTTTGGTATTGTGTCTTTTTTTTTCACTTTTTCGATGAATGACACAATTTCGACCAAATACATGATAAAATCGATGAACCGTAACCGAAAGAAATATACAAAATTGCAGTATTGCAACAAATATTTTTGAGGTAATGAAGGATAAAAAACAGCTTTTCATAGTAGCATTCGCCTTATTCTCCCTTTTTTTTGGCGCGGGCAATCTTATCCTACCACCTCAACTTGGTTTTAAAGCAGGAAGTTCCTGGGGATGGGTTACGCTGGGTTTTGCTGTTTCGGCGGTAATTATCCCCATATTCGGAATCCTGGCACATGCCAGATTACAAGGCACATTATTCGATATTGCTAAAAAAGTATCCCCTGCATTCAGTTTAGTGTATTGTTATTTAATCTATGCCATTTCATTAGCCCTACCGGCGCCTCGAACAGCATCGGTAACCCATGAAATGGGTATTGCTCCTTTTTTTGACGTGTCTTCCTGGTGGACAAGTACTCTGTACTTTGCGCTCGTCTTTGTTTTTGTAATCAACCGCTCCAAGATCATGGACATCATTGGCAAGTTCCTAACCCCAGCTATTTTGCTTATACTGGTGGCCATTGTAGGTGCTGCGCTTTTGGACTACGAATTCTCCTTAGGCCCATCTGCTTTTCCCCATCCCTTCTCTCATGGTATCCTGGAAGGGTACCAAACTTTTGATGCCATTGGTGCAGTAGTAGTGGGTGGTGTTATTATCATTTCTGTAAATCTTGAGCACGGCCATCTCAACTACCAGCAAAAAAGAAAACTAATCGGTCAAGCTGGATTTCTAGCAGGTTTAGGATTATTGCTGATCTATGCAGGACTTATTTTTACCGGAGCTTTAATGCACTCCTCTTTTTCTACCGAAATTTCAAGGACGGAGCTTCTAAGCGGTATTAGTCGAAACACTTTGGGTAACGCTGCCACTCTTTTTCTAAGTGTTTTGGTAAGCCTGGCCTGTTTTACCACTGCAGTAGGTATCGTTACAGGGGCTGCTGATTTTATCAAAGGCCATTTCGGGAATTCGCAAAAGGCCTATGTGCTAACCGTTGCACTGGGTTGTATCCTTGGTGTACTAATGGGCCAGTTTAATGTTGGGTACATCATACTAGTGGCACTCCCTGCATTAATGTTTATCTATCCGGTAACTATTGTACTTATACTACTCAACTTATTGCCGGAAAAGTTTGCTTCCAAACTGATGTTTCGATGGGTAGTGGGGGTGACCTTGTTGTTTAGTGTTCCTGATTTTTTGGGAAGTACCGGTATAGTTGAATCCATTTCCGGACTTACCCAATGGATCCCTCTAAGTGCGTTTCATATGGGATGGGTACTCCCCTCAGCCTTGACCTGCTGTGTGGTTCTGCTCTTTAAGAGGATTCAAATTTGACCCAAGCGATTTTTAAGCCAAGTTGCGCGTTCCTGACTTACAACAACAACTTCGTGATATTGGGGAATTAATTCCACTATCAATTGACCTGCTTTGCCTGGTTTTATCTTTGAAACCGCACCTATATTTATCAAAAGCTGCCGATTAAGCCGAAGAAATTTGTTCGGATCAACAAGGTTTTCTATCTGATTTAACGAAGTATTTATAGCAAACTGGGAGCCATTATTCGTTTTTGCGAAAACAATTTTGCTTCTAAAAAAATAGGCGATTTCATTTACGTGGAACGGCAACATTTCGTTCCCCGATTTCAGTAAGAAGCGCTCTTTTTTGCCATTGGAGCTATCCTGTTGAAAAAATTGCCGCAATTCTGCATTTTTGGCTACCCACGCTGCGATATACTTGTCCCTGGCTTTAAAATACTTGACCAATGCCCTGTTGACCGCTTTAGTGGTTAAGGGCTTCAGCAAATAATCAATTCCCGTAGTCTTAAAGGCCTTAATTGCGTATTCATCATAGGCTGTTGTAAAAATTATGGGCGCTTCCAGAATAGTCTTTTCCACAATTTCAAAGGAAATACCATCGGATAAGTGAATGTCCATAAACACCAAATCGGGATGCACATTTTCTTCTAACCATCTTACCGTGGCCGCCACACTTGGTAAGCATGCGTCAACCACAAGTTCAAACCCGGACACTTCCAAAAGGTTTTTCAGATGCTGCTGTGCCTTAGGCTCATCTTCAACAATAATTACACTAGTTTTGATCATTTATGGTAATTAAAGGGATCTGCACGCTGAAACAATCTTCGCTACTTTCTACTTTTACTTCTAACTCCGTTAAAAGATCGTATCGCGTCAAAATGTTGTGCAATCCGTTCTTTGTGCTATAACCAACCTTTTTAGGATTTAGGGTGTTGGAAAGGGTCAAATAGCCTTCAGTAGATAAAAGCTTCAAAACAATGGCATTCGCCGCATCAATCTGATTGTGTTTGATTACATTTTCCACTAACTCATGTAGCACCAAAGGTGGAATGTGCTTTTCTTTCAGGTGGTTCTGCTTCACTTCATTTTTCAGTTGAAATGCCTCGCCAAAACGCTCTTTGAGCACTTCGAGGTATTGCAAGGTCACTTTGTATTCTTCGGTTACGGGGATAAGGTGCTCTTTGGAGTGTTTCAAAATATGGCGATAGATATCGGAAACATTTTTCAGAAACTTTTTGGCCATTTCGGGATTTTCATCCACCAAATAGTAAATGGTATTGAAATTATTAAACAAAAAGTGTGGGTCCAATTGATTGCGAAGGGTATGAAGGTTCGCATTGACGATCTCTGTTTTGTAGGCTTCATTAGCAAGGATTGCCTTATAATAGGAATCTTTCCAGGTAACCACCCAAAGAACAAGCCCAAAAATCAGAGATAGCAGCAAACCGATTAAGACTGCGGAGATCATATGTGGCCAAAAAGGTGGTTCGCTACCCAATAAATAATGATCAAACCATTTAAAAAAATAGAATAAGACCGTATAAACCAGGGTGCCCACCAGAACAGGTGCCACAAAAGCCAAAGCATTCTTGAGATAAGGAATGCTTTCAAAATTCCATGTTAACACGCTACGTTGGGTAGACCGTATACTTTCCAGACAAACAAAGGCCATTAGTAGCAGCAAGCTATTCATTAAGACACTAAACCCGGGAGGTTCTTTGAACTGTGAAAAAACCCATATCATCAAAAAAAGAATTGATGAAACCACAAAGGCAACAAATAACCTTGTATACCATTTTAGCTGCTGCTCCCTCATAGTGGTAATTATTTTGGATTTAGTTTAAATGTAGCCATTCGCCTTTGTTTTACGTTCACTTTTTTCTGGCAAAGATGGGTGCGGTGTCACTTCATCCATACCGAATCAGTATTCATACTACGTTTTTTGGATTTCATGGTCGCAATTTTAGGTTTCGTAAAAATACAGTGATCGTAAGCCTGCTGGCGCCAGTAATTTTATAGGCAAATTTTTTTCTTATGGTACTTCGTCTATTGCCTTTTTTTCTCTTTGTACATCTTGTAGCGGCCCAAACAGATACTATATTGAACGACCATATTTTTCAAGTAGACACCTTAGAGGATCAACGCTTTGTAGCATTCATCGCACAAGTAAGCCAGAATAGCCAATTCGTTTTAATCGGGGAACAGCACGGTATTAAGGAGGTTGGGGTTTTTACAAACGCGGTTTTTGATCTTGTTCATAAAAATGGGTTCAATACGCTATGTATTGAAACAGACGCTTTAGCAGCCGAAAAAATTAAGGAGATCGCTGCTTCGGAAACTCCTTTGAAATTGGCCGAAACGCTTGATCAAAAGTTTCCCTTGGCCATCCCTTTTTATGGCAACGCATCGGATTACGAACTTTTTGTAAATGTGGTTTCTAGGGGAGGGGATATATGGGGTATTGACCAAACATTTATGGCCCAATTTCGGTTGAACTTCGATCATCTTTCAAACTACACGACCAACCCGGCGTTGAAAAAAATAACGGGTCAACTAAAAAGCAGGGCGCAATTTGCCTTTGAAGAAGCTTTTAAGAATAAATCCTTTGGGGATATGTTTGTCTTTAAATACAGCGATACACTTCATGACAGTTTGTTGGCAACCGATCCTAACCCAAAAGAAACCGAAATTCTAAACCAGTTAAAAAAAACAAAGGAGATCTACGGATACAATGCTTCCAAACGGTATTACCAAAACAATAATGTCCGGGGGCAATTAATGAAAGCCAATTTTAACGCGTATTACAAAGAAGCCCTTAAAAGCGATCCGATACCAAAGGTTGTTTTTAAGCTTGGGGCAACCCATGCCACAAGAGGATTAAGCATGACCAAAATCTACGACGTTTCCAATTATCTATCTGAACTTGCCGTTTTTAATGATAAGCGCTCCTTACACTTTATGGTGGCAGGAATTACGGGAACAGCCCTTGCAGGTAATCCATTTATGGAAAATCCCATTACAGAATTTAATAATACAAAACAGTTGCCCGAAGAACTACAGGCAGCAGTTGTTGGTTTTGATAAAAAGTATAGTGTTATTCATCTAGAACCCTTACGGGAAAAATCCTATGGAAATCGCTTTTCCGAAAACCTTAAAACCTTTATTTTCAATTATGATGTGCTGGTACTTGTAAATAATGCAGAGGCCTTGGTACCATTTATTTCGGCAAAACAGTAGTTCGGAGTAGTAATATTCCATACCATTTACTTTAATTCAATCTTGTAATCCCACTTTACCTCTGCTGTTAGGGAGATCGGCCTAGGAATTAGTTTTCTGATATAAGTTGGGAACTTCAGAAAATGCTGGTCTTTATTGTTTCGCAATACTGTCATTTCGAAGAAAAGTAGCAACTGAGAAATCTCTTTCTTTTTCCTTTAATTTTAGCCTATGAACAAACTTGTAATCGTAGGTAATGGATTTGATTTGGCTCACGGTTTACCTGCTAGCTATAGACATTTTAACGACAAGAAAATGATGCGTGCCAAAGTGGTTAACAAATCCCTTTGTTCTCCCCTTCCTCAGAATATAAGATTTCAAAAAAGGAGGATTGAGATTTCTCACATTCGTTCGAAATGACAGTATAATTATTCCTGCCCCCTTCTCTTTTTCTGATAATAATAAATAGCATAGGCAACACCAACCAACACTACAAAAGGGAGATAGCTGCCAATAACCACCCCAATTTCATAGGCTTTGTCCGGGGCTTCCTCCATCTTCTTTTCGATGTCCGGTTGTTGTAATAAGAATAATAAAACTTTCATTGCCATGAATTTTAGATTTCTCACACTCTCCCGATAGTTATCGGGGTCGGTTCGAAATGACTCCAGCGACCATCAACAACCAACCTTCAATTATCCACTACTAACTATTCATCAACTCCTCAATTTCTTCCGCGTCAATCGGGATATCTCGCATTAAATTGACAGGCGCTCCGGTTTCCCGGATCACCACGTCATCTTCGATGCGTATACCAAAACCTTCATCCGGAATATAGATCCCGGGCTCCACAGTGAAGACCATATTGGCCTGCATCGGTGTTTTAAGAACTCCGTAATCATGGGTGTCCAATCCTATATGATGACTGGTGCCATGCATAAAGTATTTTTTATACGCAGGCCAATTGGGATCTTCATTCTTAACATCTGCGCTGTCCAAAAGCCCCAAACCTAAAAGTTCCGACGTCATGATCTTCCCCACCTCCTTATGATATTCTGCCCAAAGGGTACCCGGAACCAGCATTTTTGTTGCTTCATTTTTAACGCGAAGCACTGCATCGTATACTGCTCTTTGACGTTTGGTAAACCTCCCGCTAACCGGTACGGTTCGGGTCATATCACTGGAGTAATTCGCATATTCAGCTCCCACATCCATTAGGACCAAATCGCCTTCCTGGCATTGCTGATTGTTGTCTATGTAGTGCAATACGTTAGCATTATCCCCGGAAGCGATAATAGGGGTATACGCAAATCCCCTGGAACGATTCCGAACAAATTCGTGCAGATACTCCGCCTCCACCTCATACTCCCATACTCCTGGTTGCAAAAAGCGAAGTACTCTCCGAAACCCTTTTTCAGTAATCGTACAAGCCTGTTGCATAAGGTCCAATTCCTCCGGCTCTTTAATGCCCCGTATTTGCTGTAAAATAGGATTGCTTTTTGCCCATTGATGCGCAGGAAAATCTTTTTTACATTGCTCAATAAAACGATCTTCCCGGGTTTGTGTTTCCACTGCCTGGCGATAGTGCTCATTGGTATTAAAGTAAATAACATTGGCTTCCGTCATCAGATCAAAAAAGACCTTGTCAAAATCGGATAACCAATAGATCGTTGCTATCCCTGAGACCTCAGTGGCTTGCACCTTTGTTAGTTTAGCTCCCTCCCAAACTGCGATATGTTCATTGGTTTCTCGTACAAATAAGATCTCGCGATGTTTTTTTTCAATAGCATCAGGAAACAATAGCAATAGGGTCTCTTCCTGATCGGCGCCACTCAGGTAAAAAATATCGCTATGTTGTTTAAACGGCAGGGTACTGTCCGCACTTATTGGATAAATATCGTTAGAGTTAAATACCGCAATACTTTTTGGCTGCATTTGTGCAACAAACTTTTGCCGGTTCTTTTTAAAAAGCGAATTAGGAATAGGATCGTATCGCATAGGTATATCGGTTTCTTCAAAAGTAGGCAAATACCCGTCACAAATTCATATCTTCAACTGCTACAATAAAACGGCAAACAACGCATGAGAATTTCAATTAGTCTTTTGGTGTCACTTTTTTTTGTCTGGAGTCCTGCGCAACAACCTGCTTCTTCAAAAGACCAGGTATTAGGTGCACTCGTACAAAAAGAAAAAATGGCCAAAACTTCTTTGGTCAAAAATCTTCAATTACAAAATATAGGTCCTTCTATTATGAGTGGCAGAGTAGTAGACCTGGAAGTTAACCCAAACGACCCCAACGAATTCTACGTGGCCTATGCCTCTGGGGGATTATGGTATACCACAGATAACGGGATTTCTTTTAGCCCTGTTCTCGATAGCGCTCCTACACAAAATATTGGGGATATTGCAGTAGATTGGCAAAATAATATACTCTGGGTAGGCACTGGTGAAAACAATGCTTCACGTTCCTCTTATGCAGGTATTGGGATATTGAAATCTTCCGATAACGGCAAGTCCTGGGAAAATATGGGGCTGGAAGATGCGCATCATATCGGAAGGATTATTATTAACCCGAACAATACTAACGAAGTGGTGGTTGGGGCTACGGGACATTTGTATTCCCCAAACGCAGAACGCGGTATTTACAAAACACAAGATGGGGGAAAAACCTGGAAAAAAAACCTTTTTATTGATGGTACCACCGGAATTATAGATCTGGTACATACCCCCGGTAATTTTGCGATTCAATATGCGGCAGCCTGGCAAAAAGATCGTAAAGCCTGGAATTTTGAAGGTAACGGTTCCGGGTCTGGAGTTTATAAAAGTACTGATAGCGGCAACAGTTGGACCCTAATCTCAACCGCAGATAGCGGCTTCCCTGTCGGAGATGGTGTTGGCAGAATTGGGCTTGCCGTCTATGACGAAAACACGGTATACGCTGTCCTGGATAATCAATATCGAAGGGAAAAAACCAGTGCTAAAGGTAAAAAAGGAGCAAGGCTGCAAAAGGACGATTTTAAAACCATGGATACCGCTACTTTCCTGGCCCTGGAAAATTCGAAACTCAATGCTTTTTTAAAAGCAAACAATTTTCAGGAAAAATATCGGGCAGAAAATGTAAAAAGCATGGTTCGGGGGGGACGCGTACAGCCCGTTGACCTTGCAAAATATCTTGAGAACGCAAACGCATTGCTTTTCGATACCCCAGTAATAGGTGCGGAAGTGTATCGCAGTGATGATGCAGGGGTAACATGGAAAAAAATGAACGAAGGGTATATCGAGGACTTGTACTACAGCTACGGATACTATTTTGCTCAAATCCGGGTAGATCCGGGCAATAAGAATAAAATTTATATCGCAGGAGTTCCCCTGCTGGTATCAACGGATTCCGGAAAGACCTTTACTTCAATAAGTAAGGAAAATGTGCATTCGGATCACCACGCATTGTGGATTAACCCCCAAAAGCCGGGGCATCTGATCAATGGAAATGACGGAGGGGTAAATATCACCTACAACGATGGTGAGGTGTGGTCAAAAAACAATGCCCCCGCCGTGGGGCAATTCTACGCTATTACTGTTGACCATGAATCCCCCTATAATGTATATGGGGGGTTACAGGACAATGGCGTATGGAAAGGGGCGCATAATACTACACAAGACAATCGCTGGCTGTCTACCGGTAAAAACCCGTGGCAGTCTATTATGGGTGGGGATGGCATGCAGGTACAGGTTGATAAAAGAAATAGTAATATTGTGTATACCGGTTTCCAGTTTGGCAGCTACTTCAGGTTAAATTTGGAAACAGGAGCACGGAAACGTATTCAACCCAAACACGAGCTTGGGGAGGCCCCTTATCGTTTTAACTGGCAGACCCCCATTTTGTTAAGTGCCCACAACCAAGACATTTTGTATTTGGGGGGTAATAAGTTACATCGTTCACTCGATCGAGGGGATAACTGGGAGGCCATTTCCAACGATCTAACCAAAGGAGGGAAACCTGGCAACGTAGCCTACGGAACCATTACTTCCATCTCAGAATCTTCGTTAAAATTCGGTTTGCTCTATGTAGGGACCGATGATGGGCTGGTTCATTTATCCCAAAGCGGGGGTGAAAGCTGGGAAGCTATTGGTTCCCAATTCCCCAAAGACCTCTGGGTAAGTGAAGTAGCAGCTTCTCAACATAAAACAGAACGGGTATATGCAACATTAAACGGATACCGTTGGGATGATTTTACGCCCTATATCTACCTTAGTGAAGACCAGGGGACAACATGGAAAAATATAGCGAGTACTATTCCAATGTCACCCGTAAATGCCTTCGTAGAGGATCCGGAAAATGAAAATCTCCTTTTTGCCGGAACAGATAATGGTCTTTACGTTACCTTTAACAGGGGCGAATCCTGGGAACTACTTCAAAATGGGATGCCCAATGTAGCAGTGCACGACCTTGTAATACAACCTGAGGCAAAACACCTTTTGGTAGGTACACACGGGCGAAGTATTTACAAGACCAATATTACTGCACTTCAAAAAATGACTTCCAGTGTTTTGGAACAGTCATTAGTAGTTTTTGAGGTGGAGAATGTACAACACTCTTCGCGATGGGGTAACAACTGGAGCTCTTGGAGCAAGCCAAATACTCCCGGTCTAGATCTGCATGTGTATACTGCAACAGCCGGAGCCTTTAAAGCAAGCGTACAAACCCTGGATGGGATTGAATTAAGTGCCGTGCAGTTGGAAGCGGATAAAGGACTAAATATCCTATCTTATGACCTGGCCTTTACAAAGGCAGGAAAGAAGGCGTTTTTGAAAAAGAACAAGATGGAGCTGAAAACAGCAAATAATGGAAAAACCTATCTACCTAAAGGGAACTACCGGATAGCGATTTCCGGAAATGGAGAAACGAAACAGATAGCAATGACTATTGAATAGGGTGGGATGAATGCTTATTTGCTATGGAAATAGAAATACGTAAAGCGAATACCCAGCAAGTAGATCCTCTATTTAATCTGTATCGGGCGGTGGCTGGTCTCAAAGACGGACTGATTAGAAGACCGGATGAGATTACTCAAGACTATGTTGCAGGTTTTTTAGGGAAATCCCAGGAAAATGGCCTTTGTTTGGTAGCCCATTTCATGGATGAAGTAATTGGGGAAATCCATGCCACGACCCCCGGAATTTTTGCTTTTCAACATTTGCTAACAGATCTAACCATCGTTGTACATCCAAACTACCAGGGAAAGGGTGTAGGCAGAAAACTGTTTGCCCTTTTTTTGGATACTATACAAAACGAGTATTCCCATATATTGCGTGTTGAGCTTTACACTCGAGAGCACAATCATAGAAATATAAAATTTTATGAAAGCCTTGGGTTTGTTAATGAAGGCAGACAACACCAAAAGATTTATTCGTCACATGAAAGGTTAGAAACCCCGCTTCACATGGCATGGTTTAATCCGTTTTATAACTCGTAATTATGCAGTTAACCCTAAGTATTCCAGCCCTATTGTTTCCGGCAATTTCCTTGACCATGTTAGCCTATAATGCTCGTTACCTGGCAATAGCTGGATTAATACGGCAGTTGCATGCTCAGTTTGTTAAGACTCAGGACACGCCATTAAAGCGACAAATAGAATCCCTGGGTAGGCGGCTAAATATCATCAAAAATATGCAAGCCACTGCTATTATCAGTTTTCTGCTAGCCGCAGTGACCATGTTCTTGATTTATGTAGAACGAATGGTTTTTGCCAACATTATCTTTGGCATTAGCCTCGTTTTTTTGATGATTTCCTTAATTCTTTCCTTGATTGAAGTACAGCTATCCACAAAAGCATTAGGGATACAGCTACGGAATATGGAGAAGTAAATTACTCAAAAGGGGCTACTTTATTTTAGCACTAATTACAGGATCGAATAGGACAATTTATTGGCTGTAATCTCTAGTTATCGTGAGATTTTTCACCACGTATACGAAACAATTTCCTTAAGAATTTCTGCCGAAAGTTTAATACCTTTAACCTTCCAACGCAACTAATATTTTTGATCATGAAAAGGGTCAAAGACACCCCCTTTTTTAAGAATATAAAAGAGATCCGCGAATATCAATTTGGCAAGTTCTACTTTTTTGACAGCCTGGTAATTGGAGAACTTAACGAAGGTATTACTTTTGGCTGGGAAATGGGAAAGCGCGTTATAGATGCGGCAAAGGAAGTTTTCGGCGATGATATGCCCATAGCCTATATCTCCAATCGGATCAACGATTACTACGTTGTTCCCACAGATTGGGCCAAATTTTACAAAAACAGGCATCAATTAGACGTTTATTGTGTTGTTGGCGATACTAAAGGAAGTTTTGCCAGTTTGGTAATGGAGCGGATGTTCTTTAAAAATTCTATTAAGCAATTTTCTGATCTTCAAAAAGCCATTACATGGAGTCTTAAGAGAGTAGCGAAAAAGAAGGGACGTTCTAATCTCTCAGCGCAGCTATCTACCAATATGGAATAACGCATCTCCCTGATTTACCACTGCCTGATGGTTTATACAGAAAACGTAACCATCAAAAGGAGCCTTTATACTTTTATTTTTTCGGGCATAGGTATCTACGATACTTCCTAATTGCTGTCCCTTCCGAATGACACTTCCATTTTTCACTTCCGGAATGAACATACCAGCCTTTGGCGCACGCACCCATTTTCGGCTAGTGAGATGAATGGTAGTTGAAGGCTTTATTTTGTTTTCGAGCATCCCAAAACCAACCAGTACTTTCCGGATCCCTTCCCTACCTATTTGAATAGCCTTTTCGTTAAAACGCATACTCTCGCCAGCTTCATAAACAATAATTGATTTTCCCATCCTATGCGCAGTTTTTCGAAAAGATCCCCTGATTAGATTGGAGGAAAACAGGAACGGAGCAGCAAAGCGTTGCGCAAGTTTTCTGCTTTGTGGATCGTCTTCGGTATATCGTACCTGTGGGAAATTGTGACGTTGAGCACCCCCGGTATGAAGATCAATGCCAAAATCGATTTGGGGCAAAATTTGCTGGGTGTAATGATACGCTATCCTACCGGCCAGGGAGCCTGTTTTACTTCCTGGAAAACTTCTGTTAACATCCTTACCATCCGGTACGTCTCTGGAAAAATGGATAAATCCAAAAATGTTAAGTATAGGAACCACCATTACGGTACCCTTTATAATATCAAAATCATTATGCTCCAACATCCTCCTTAGGGTTTCTACCCCATTGATCTCATCACCATGCAGGCCGGCCTGTAGCAATACTATAGGCCCAGGACGTTTCGCATTGAATACATGAACCGGAATATCAATAAGCGTTCCTGTTGGTAATCGCGCAATTTCGATCCGAAGTAATTTACTTTTTCCCGGAGGAACCACAGCTCCATTAATTGTTATCGTTTTATTTTCTTCTTCTAAAGGCATTCTTTTCCACAAACTCAATAATATGTTTGGCTACATTTACACCAGAAGCCGCTTCAATGCCTTTTAATCCCGGAGAAGCGTTCACCTCCAGAAGTAATGGGCCCTTGCCAGAACGTATTAAGTCTACCCCGGCAACCCCTAACCCCAAGTATCGTGAGGCATTCAAAGCAATTAACTTTTCTTTTTGGGTGGGAGAGATATGCTCCGTTTCGCCTCCTCTGTGCACATTGGATCGAAACTCATCCAGGTCACTCCTGCGTTTCATCGCCGCTACCACTTTATGGCCAACAACAATTAATCGAAGATCTTCGCCATTAGCTTCTTCCACATACCGCTGTAACAAAATACTGGTATCCATTTTATAAAAAGTGTCTATAATGGATTTTGCCGATTTCCTACTTTCCGCCAAGATAACTCCTAAACCATGGGTGCCCTCCTGAAGTTTAATAATTACCGGTGGGCCACCTAACAGCCGTATCTGATCCTCAATGTTATCCGGATTAATTGAAAATAGCGTCTCCGGGATCGGGATCCCTTTTCGCGCCATTATTTGTAGTGTTCTCACTTTATTCCTTGCCCGGGTAATCCCCAAAGAACGTGCAGTGCTAAATACACCGTTCATCTCGAACTGTTTAACAATAGCCGATCCATGTCGGGTAACTTTTGTGCCAATCCTCGGAATGATCGCGTCAAACTCTTCGGTAATATCTTCAGCCCCAATAAAAATTTTGGGCTTTCCCTCGCCCAATTTAACCGAGCATTTGGTGTGGTCTATTAGTTCTACATAATGCCCTAAGTTTTGCGCTTCTTGCGCGATCCTTCGGGTAGAGTGCACATTTAAACTGACAGAAAGAAGGGCAATATTCATGTACGCCTAATTGACCTCTGCTGAAAGCAGAATATCGTTAAATTTAAGACAGTCATAAGCAATAGACGACGATTTGCGAAATTTTTCGCTTCTGTTAGGACAAAAAAGACGGATAGACTTAACTTTAAAAATAAAGAGGAAGTACATTCTGTCATGTCTAAGTCTATACTTTGCTGTTTTTGCATCTTCCTAACCATAGCTTCTGGTTACGGCCAAGCACATCTGCAATTATGGGACACCAATGATGGCCTTTCTAACAATTGGGTATCCGATATCACGCAAGATGAAAAGGGCTATTTATGGGTAGCGACCCAATACGGGCTCAATCGATTTGATGGTTATGAATTTGAAAGCTTCACTCATAATCCCGAAGCGTCTAACAGCCCGGTAGCCAATTGGATCAGATCTTTATCCCTTTCTACTGACAATGAACTCTGGCTTGGTATCGATTATGGTGGTGTTAACAAATTCAGCATAGAGAAAGATTCCCTGATCCGTTTTGTAATTCCTTATAACACGGATGTAGTGACCTCTATTTCTAAAGTAATGACCTTGTCAGATGGTAGTGTTTACGTAGCATCTGGAAATGGTCTTTTCAGAAAAAATGTTGCTGAGGATACTTTTGTTCCTGTATTTGAAAAGAAAGTATTTGATATTATCAAAGGTTGGAATGGACAGCTTTTTTTTCTGACAACGACCGCCATCTATAGCTTGGTGCATCCCCAAAACCACCCAAAAGAAATTATCGCTTTTGAAGTAAACGATATCAAAAGAATTTTCATTGATTCACAATATAGGTTTTATGGGTTGAGACAAGGCGAATTAATAGAATTCTCTGAGCATAAGGGACGATGGAACACAAAATTGATACAGCAAATTGACCGTTTAGTATCCTTGCTGTTTTCAGACACCCCCATTTATGAGGATTCGAAAGGACAGCTATGGATCGGAGGACAAAAGGGCATAACTATTGTCAATAAAGAACGTGATTCCTCGGAATTCCAACCCTACACTACGCTCTTTGGGGAAAAAAACACGCAAATACGGGCGCTGTGTTTTTATGAAGATATTCATGAAAACATGTGGATCGGAACAAATAAGGGTTTAGCGCTAAAATCGACCTTCTCCAATAGATTCGACGGCATAAAATCCGTCTTGACCGGTACAAAACTTACGGATGTTCGTGAGTTTTTAAAGGTCAATGATAAACTGTTGGTGGCTGCAAATGAGGGCCTCATTAGTTTTTCTGCCTCTGAAAAACCTAAAACCATAATACCCAAGAAAATTCATGGGATGATCCGTTCCAGATCAGGAAGTCTTTTTGCTATTGGAAGAGACCTCTACGAAATAGATCCAGGCTCTCTTGAAACAAAAGTTCTCAGCTATGACAACATTTCTTTTTCATGGACAATAGCGGAGGACCTGGCGGGTACTATTTGGGCCACCTCCAATGCGGAGTTAATACGGATCAACCCGGGAAATGGTCTTTTTGATCGCTATTTTACAGATAAGATCCCTACACTAAAGCACAATCCGAGAGTTCACCTTATGATAGATTCTAAAAACAGACTTTGGCTTTCTACCTTAAAATCCGGGATTTACCTGTTGGAAGAACCTCATACCTATCAAATGGGTGAAGTCCCTGTTTTCAAAAACTTCAGTCATGACCCGAGCGATACCAAAAGTCTTAGCAACAGACTGGCCACCGTATTGTTGGAAGCCAGGGATGGTACGATCTGGGTAGGTACCGATGCTGGCCTTAATGCTATTGATCCCTATAATTTCAACATTACCCGATATCTAAAAAAAGATGGATTACTGGATGAAAAAATCATGGGACTGGCCGAGGACGATTTTGGGAACCTATGGGGAAGCACAGTAGGTCATGGCCTTTTTCGCTTTGATACCTTAAAGAAGACCTTTACTTTCTACGGAGAAAATGAAGGCTTAAAAAGCAATAATTTTCTGCTCACATCTGCCTATAAAAGTCCTGAAGGCTTATTGTATTTTGGTAGCGACAATGGTATTCAAATCATTGATCCTAAACGATTTGCTAGTTTC
This sequence comes from Bacteroidota bacterium, assembly GCA_038750505.1. Taxonomy (GTDB): domain Bacteria; phylum Bacteroidota; class Bacteroidia; order Flavobacteriales; family Flavobacteriaceae; genus Croceivirga. Next base: position 83,725 of record JBCDHD010000011.1, read on the forward strand.
AACAAACCTGCAGTGGATTTCTTTTTTACCAAAGCCCTAATTCATTCAAATAACGATCAGAAAACTGCGGCGGTATCCTTAAAAGCATCCGAGAACTTTCACTTGAATTACAACGATAATTCATTTGATCTCCATTATACCACCCTGAACTATCACCAAGCTACAAAAACGAAATATGCGTATAGGGTTGACGGCCTTCATAAGGATTGGCAATCGAATGGGACTTCACGACAAATTTCTTTTACCGGTATAAAACCCGGGAAGTATACTGTAAGAGTTAAGGCTGTTAATCCTGAGTTAGCATTCAAGAACGATGTTATTTCAACAAAATTCGTGATTCATCCCCCATGGTGGCGAGCGTGGTGGGCCTATCTCTTTTATGCGTTATGTTTGTCGTCTTTGCTATATATTGCTCATAAATATCAGCTGAAAAGAAAATTACAAAGCGCAGAAAATCAAAAACTAAAAGAGCTTGATACGCTAAAGACTAACTTTTTCAACAACATTGCCCACGAATTAAAAACACCACTTACAATCATCAACGGCCTTTCGGGTACGTTAAAGACCTCTAGAAAAAAAGAAATACAAAAAAACGCATTGACCATACAAAAAAATGCAAATGACCTACATCATCTCATCAATCAGATTCTGGACCTCTCAAAACTGGATAACGGCAAATTGCAGGTTAATTTTGTTAATGGAGATATTATCACCTATTTAAAGTACCTACTACAATCATTCGAATCGCTTGCAAATGCAAAGGAGATTCGACTCCACTTTTTGTCAACGCCAAAAAAACTCCTTATGGACTTCGATAAGGAAAAAATTAAACATGTTTTTACCAATCTTGTTTCGAATGCAATAAAGAATACTCCTGTTGGTGGCGATATTTATCTCGAAATAAAAACAAAAGACAAGGATGTCCATTTTTCTGTAATTGATAACGGGATCGGTATTTCTCATAAGGATCAGAAGCGCATTTTTGATCGCTTTTTCCAGGCCCGTGGGCAACAAGGAGGAACAGGAATCGGCTTGTCCTTTACTAAGGAACTTGTTGAAATTATAGGAGGTTCAATAACTGTTGAAAGCGAACTCAACCAAGGAGCAACCTTTAAAGTAGTGCTTCCAATTATGACCAACGCGGATTACGATGTTGAGCCCTTTGCTATTGGTAAAGAGGTATCGGAGGAAATCTCAGATAACCCACCTATTCCTCATAATAATTGGAAACATACCCCATTGATACATATTGTTGAGGACAATTTGGACATCGCCAATTACTTAGTTTCTATTCTTAGCAATGACTACCAAATTACCCTTAGTTATAACGGTCAAAATGGTCTTGAAGATATTCTTAAAACCATTCCAGATCTGGTGATTACCGATGTGATGATGCCAGAAAAGAACGGCCATGAGCTATGTCAAGAAGTCAAATCAAATGCCACTACCAGCCATATTCCCATTGTAATGCTTACCGCAAAGACCGATATGGATTCTAAGATTGAGGGGCTTCATTCTGGTGCAGATGTGTATCTCGAAAAACCTTTTGACGAACGGGAGCTAAGCGTACAGCTTAAAAACCTTCTAGAGCTTAGACAAAAGTTGCGTAAAAAATACCAGTCCCCCGACTATTGGGCAAGCGCGCAAAAAGAGATCAATTCGCAAGAAGAAGAATTTCTTCAGAAGATAAAGCAGATTGTTAATCGCCATATATCAGACGCTAATTTTGGTATTCATCACCTTTGCCGGGAGCTGGGCATAAGCAGAACACATTTACATAGAAAACTAAAGGCGTTGACTGGTCTTTCAGCCTCAAATATCATACAGCAAATACGATTGCAAAAAGCCCAAAAGCTTTTGAGAGTATCCGATCTCAATATATCCGAAATAGCCTATGAAGTAGGGTATTCGGATCCTGCTTACTTTTCACGTCAATACACCAAGCTTTTTGGTCATTCGCCAAGCGCAACACGCAACTAATTGATTATCAATTTTTTTTACTTCCTTTTATATCGGATTATGGAACAATAATCCAACTCTGATCTTTTTGATATGTGATAATACTCCAAGGATTTGGAACAAAATCACAAGACGTTTTTGCGCTTATCCCAGACTTTTGATATCGGCTTACGTCAAGTCTATCTACCAACGCAACACATGATTCAAACACCATTATTCGCCAACATATTGGCAACCTAAACTTTGAATTATGAAAAACAAAATTGTTAGGAGCGCTTTGGATGAAATTAAAGCAATTAGCTTTTTTTCTTCATCGCTTCACACCAAAGAATCGGTAGACGATGTTTTGTGGGACATTACAAAAAATGTTATACAAAACTTAGGTTTTGTCGATTGTGTTATTTATGAATACCAACCCCAACAGCATGTACTAGTACAACGGGCCGCCTTCGGCACTAAAAATCCTATAGGTACCCAAATCTATAATCGCATTGCTATACATCTAGGAGAAGGTATCGTAGGTGATGTTGCCCAAAAAGGAAAAGCAGAGTGTATTGGCGATACCTCAAATGACCCGCGATACATTGTTGACGATGAGAAAAGACTTTCAGAGCTGTGCGTCCCTATTCTTATAGATGGAGAATTGTTCGGGATCATTGACTCAGAACACCCTAATAAATATTTTTTTACAGAGCGACATCTTCATTTGGTTAAAATAATCGCTGTGCTGTGCGCTCAAAAAATCAAGGAAATCAGAAAAAAATCCAAGCGATCTTTCTCCAAAGCGAATCAATACTTTAAAAAACTCGATACGTTGATGCGCTTCAAAAAGATGTACCGTGACCCTTACTTGAGCCTAAGCTCAACCGCGGAAGCCATAGGCATATCTGCCTGCTATTTATCCAGTATGATGAACACTTTATTGAACAAGAGTTTCATCGATTTTGTTAATGAATATCGAGTAGATGATGTAAAACACCATCTTAACTCTCAGGCTTTTGCAAATTATACCATTGTATCGGTAGGTTTGGAAGCAGGCTTCAATTCAAAATCAGCCTTCTATACTGCATTTAAAAAACATACTGGTTTAACTCCTTTGCAGTATAAGAATAGTTACCGTTTGGTGTCCTGACTATTTTGAAGTGAAAGATATGGGACGCTTTAGTAAAGAGCGCCTTATAGCTTCGGATAAAATACAGTACTATGAATAGGATCAGATACATTTTAGCCATCGTTATCCTAAACAGCATTTTGTGGGTCTCTTGCTCAAAAGAAAATGATGTTGAAGAAATTCCTAACGAAGCATTTTTGACCTTCAAAACTACCATTGAGGGCAACAGCTCGGTATTGTATTCAAAATGGATCCCTTCCCAATTTCCAGTTAGTAGCCAAAACAGTTCGGAAATCTTTGACCTACCATTGATACACAACAAATTTTTTGATCTGGAAAAGGATGTTATCCTTGTTTACGCCCGGCGAAATAATATTTTCTCCTTGCCCGTAACCCTGCCGCTGGACGCGGAAAGTTATTCCGTTGAACTTTTACAAGGTGCCAAGGGTACAACAACCCGGTTAAGAGTTACCGCATTGCAGTTAGCACCCTTACAAGATATATTTTTCAATCCCAATTTTGATGCAGCTTTTAGGGTGGTCATAGTCCCCAGCGAAAAGCTATTGCCCTTAAAATCTACAGCAACCACAGATTTTCAAAAAATGACCTACGAAGCATTTAGGACCCGTTTTGGGTTAGCCGAATAGATAAACACTTCCCGGGTTCAAATTTCTCGTCCGTATTCTTTGACTTTCAAAATTCACGGACGTCTTAACGCCTGGCCATTTTAATTTCAATCTATAAATCTTAAATAAAGAAGTAATGAAAACAATAGTTAAAAACACAAAACAAATTATCAGTCTACTTGTCCTAGTGGCAATTGTGTTAAGTTGTTCTGACGACGGAGAGGACGGAGCCATCGGACCACAGGGGCCACAAGGTGAACAAGGGCCACAAGGACCTCAAGGTGAGCCGGGGCAGGATGGAGCGCAAGGAGAACAAGGTGAGCAAGGTGAATCCGGTACGGCCAATGTGATTTATTCCGATTGGATTACAGTAGATTACCTGCTAGACGGTCCCCAAGCATCCAATCTAATGGGGCTGGAGGTATTTTCAGCCTCAGAACTTAATCCTGTAACCGATGTAGTTTTGGTGTATGGGCAGCGTGATCTAGACACGGATACTGATGGTATCTACCCTTTACCCTTCATCTTGGCCTCACAAAATGAATATTATGGCTTCGGTTTATTTGATACTACCGGTGGCACAGGCTTACAGATTCGCGTAAATACGCTGAATGGCGGTACCAATGTGTTTACCTTTTTTACAGAATATCGCTATGTAATTATTCCAGGAGGTAATCCTGCAAGTAGCAAATCTTCGGTCGATTACTCCAAAATGACCTATGGTGAAATTGTAGCGCTTTTTAGTATTCCTGAGTAAACAGCCCCAAAGTTCCCCCTGTTATCCCAGTAAAAGATGATAAAAACAATTCAACATACCCTGGCCTTAGCGTTGTTCGTCTCATTTTCATGTGAAAAGCCCGATGCGGTAACTACAGCGCTACAAGTCACCCCTTTTACGTCCGGTGTTCAATCTGTAGCACAAACATTGCAGATTACGCCTGTTACGGAAGAAGCCCAATTTGTAAAAAGAGAAGGACACGGTTCAGTCACTTTCAAGAACAAAATATGGGTTACAGGCGGATACGAAGGTATCGGTGGAAACGCAAGAAACGATATTTGGTATAGTAAAGACGGTGCATTGTGGAAACAATCCCTGGCGTCCAAACACTTTTCTCCACGAACCTCACATACTACAACTGTTTTCAAGGATAAAATATGGGTTATTGGTGGAAACGAAATTCCCAATCGTAAAAATGACGTTTGGCGAAGTAAAGATGGTATGTTCTGGCAAGAAGTAACGGCTAAAGCCAGTTTTTCCAAAAGATCTAGCCATACTACAGTTGCTTTTGATAATAAACTTTGGGTCATTGGTGGTCTTGACCAAGATAAGAAAGCCAAAAACGATGTTTGGTATAGTAAAGATGGTGCCCTATGGATCCAAGCTACCGCCAATGCATCGTTTTCACCTCGATTTGAGCATACTTCTTTTGTCTATGCCGGAAAGATATGGGTGGTAGGCGGAAAAGAAGGAATTGGTTTCTCAAACAAGTTTAGTGTAAAAAACGATGTATGGTGCAGCAAAAACGGGATGGATTGGATTCAGGTCACTACGGACGCAGCTTTCTTGCCGAGAAGTGGGCATACCTCCCCGGTTTACGACAATAAGATATGGGTTATTGGCGGAGCTGATACGGAGTCCAACAAAATGGCTGATGCCTGGTACAGTGAAGATGGAAAGAGCTGGAAGCTGGCCTTAAAACATACTGCACTTAACCGGGCTGCCCATACGACTGTTGTCCAGGACAAAAAAATGTGGGTGGTTGCCGGCATCGAAAATCAAACCAAAAATGACGTTTGGGTAGTACATTACTAAAACATCGAAACCATATGGACAAAAGTAGTTTGATATATGTTTTGCTCTTCGCCGCATTTCTAATGAGTTGTCAGAAAAATGACGATTCCGTTTCATTTGAAATGGAACAGAACGGCCCACCATTGCCCTTTGCCCTTCTTGAAGTACAGGATGGGGCAACTAATATTGATGTCTTACCTACATTCCGTTGGGAGTCAGCCAAAAATCCTGAGGGCGGAGACATTACCTATGAATTGTTTTTGGATGAAGCGAAAAATCCATCGCGTTTAGTACGGGGTAGTATCCCAGAAACCACGTTACAGATAGAAGAGCGGTTGGAACTCCTTACTGAGTATTATTGGAACGTGGTGGCTACCGATCCCTTAGGCCAAAAAGCACAAAGTAACATTCACAGATTCACCACCCGAAGTCTTAATTTCCTCGGCACCGCAGTAACCGTGGCTGCTGAGTTTTCAGAAAGGGATAGGCATTCTTCAGTCGTTTTTGACAACAAAATGTGGGTCATCGGGGGATTTTTTAATGGAGCGCGAAAAAATGATGTCTGGTACAGCGGCAATGGGGAAAATTGGACAATGGCCACACCTTCAGCACAATTTTCAGAGAGAACAGGCCAGGCCGCAGTAGTTTTTGATGAAAAAATCTGGGTAATTGGTGGGTTTGACGGAGAACGAAAAAATGATGTCTGGTATAGTGAGGATGGAGCTAATTGGATCCAAGCCACTGCTGCTGCAGACTTTCCCCCAAGATCAAATCATACCAGTGTGGCATTTGATGGAAAAATATGGATCATAGGGGGTTCGGAAAATGATTTTGAACTGAACAAGGATATCTGGTACAGTAGTGATGGTATCGACTGGATTCAGGCTACTGCAGATGCTGACTTTCCCCCAAGAATTGGGCACACCTCCACAGTCTTTGATAACAAAATTTGGGTTATTGGGGGTGCTGCACCTTCTTCCAATAGGTTCAACGATATATGGTACAGCAATGACGGAAGCAATTGGACCGAAGTACTGGCAACGGAAATCTTTTCGGGTCGTACGTCCCATAGCACAACCGTTTTTAGCAATAAACTATGGGTTATTGGAGGGATGAGCGATGTTGCAATGAAAAATGACGTCTGGTACAGCGACAATGGTTCAACCTGGATTCAAGTGGTTGAAGAAGGCCCTTTTTCAGCAAGAAGAAATCACACTGCTGTTGCTTTTAGTGAAAGACTCTGGGTCATTGCAGGGCTTTCCGCAGATGGATTCCAACGTGATGTTTGGGTAATGAACTAGGCCAATACCATAATTGGAACAGCCCAGTTTCCATATTAAAAATCGAAAAACAAAAACTATGAGAAAATCATTTTATATAACCCTTTGTCTACTGTTTTGCCTGATTGCAAAAGCACAGGAAAAACCAACGCTAAAAATTAGCGCCAATGTCATCCATAAAGATGCATCGCCATTGTATAAAGCAACCATCACGGTTGGATCGGGGTATTCCAGCCTGCCAACAGAAGTAATGACCCTCGAGAGTTTAAAACAGCGCTACAAACAAGAGCTTGAAAAAGCAGGATTTGTTTTTAGTGAGCTAAAGGAAAGTCCTAATGGTTTTGGGTATGAAACTTTGGGTCAAAAGAAGGAAGGGTTGGTTTACGCTTTTACCACCACTTCCATGACCACCATGCGAAAATTTATGAAAATACGGCCGCTGGGTGTCGAAAGTATTTATGTGGTCAGCAGTATTGTTATTGATGCTAAGGAAACCGAAAAATTAACCACGTTGGCGCTGGATCAAGCCAGAGCCAGAGGAACAGCGATCGCCAACGCCATAGGTAAAAAACTGGGTAAAATCATTAAAGTGGAAGATATCTTGAATCAATGGGGCAAAACTATAGAGACTTCTGTTTACTACGATCGGCCTGCGGATGAATGCCAGTACCGTTTGGACATCACCTTTGCAATTGAATAATAAAAAGCTCGAAATGGAGAAGATCAAAAATTTAGTAGTGAAAATAGCGTTAGTACTGACATTTCTGGTATTAGCAGCTTGCAGTAACGATGAAGAATCTAAAATAGAAGTGGCGTATGACTTTCAAGTTTTAGAGATTGTTTTTCAGTCGGTTGGTGAAAGTTTGCCCCCAATGGTAGCGTGGGATGGGGAGGTAGGGACATTCGCTCTTAAAGAGCCTGTAACGGGTGTCTCTATAGCCACTGATACGGGTGTTCTAACGTGGGAAAAAGCACTTGCCCTAGGGGAAAATCCCATTGTAGTGGTAGCTCAAAATTCCAGAACCCGTACAGAAGTGTCATTGACTATTGAAAGTACCTTAGCAGGGACCTATTGGGTAGGTTGGGATGAACCTGGCTTTAGTGACGATACCCCCATGATTGTTTCCCTCGATAAGCAATTTGAATTCAACAACGACGGTAGTATAACCTTACGAAATATCGGTGTGGAAGATCCGGCGGGCGTTGGGGTCTGGTCAAACAATGAAAATGTAATCGAGTTGCGTTTTAGTACTGGCTGCCCCTTACCAGATCCGTTTATTGTTCCTGAAATTGACGAACATATCCTCTACATAGGTACGTTAAGCAATAATAGTGATGAAGGAGCAACGATACGCGGGGAATGGTACCGAGTAGACTTCAATCCAGAGTTTTTAGAAACCGTTATAGGAGAATTTGGTATGTTCATTTCAAATGAATTCTTTGACTTCTAATCGTTTTGAGTATTACCTAAAGGGCTCATCCTCTTTCCAGTGAAGGGTATATCTAAAGAAAGGAAGCGTATTTTCATTTAAAAATGGAGCAAAGTGATACGTAGTACCATTAGCGATAAAAAAAATAGAATTACTTAGTCAATAGCAGTTCGTTTTGTCTATCCCTTCGCTATTCTGTTTAGGATTTACGACTCTTTTGGTATATTTATGGGATGTAGCTTGAAACAAATACCTGGGCTTGCTTAAAATGCTTCTAAATAAGCAAGGGTCATTCGTTGAAAACTTGTTAAAAAATTGATCGTGCCGTAAATTTGTAGAAATATCTACAAATGAGTGGTATGCTAAAGTCTTCATTAGCGAGAAAATATGTGATGGCGCTTTCGGGCCTTTTTTTGATATCTTTTCTGGTCATCCACGTTAGCCTTAATCTCCTATCTGTTATTTCTCCGGATACCTTCAATGAAGCCTCTCATTTTATGGGATATAATCCTCTAGTGCAATTTGTTATCCAACCTGTTCTTATTATAGGAGTTGTGGTACATTTTGTAATGGGATTTGTTTTAGAAATACAAAACCGAAAAGCCAGAGGGGTCTCTTATGTGAGATTTAAGGGTAATGCCAATTCGCTTTGGGCCTCTAGAAATATGATATTTAGCGGTTTGGTTGTTTTAGCCTTTTTAGGGCTTCACTTTTACGATTTTTGGATCCACGAAATGGCCTACAAATATGTAAATGTCAATCCAAAAGATCCTACTAGGTATTATGCAGAAACGGTAGAAAAGTTTGCTCCATTTTGGAGGACAATACTATATGTGATTTCTTTTGTTTTGTTAAGCTTACATCTCTGGCATGGCTTCACTTCTTCCTTTCAATCTATGGGGCTAAATAACAAATATGTGGCTGGTTTCAAAAAGTTTGCCCAGGGGTTTGCAGTACTAGTGCCTTTAGCGTTTGCATTTATTGCTATCTATCACCATTTTAATCCTATAATACATTAGGTATGGAAAAGAAAATTAATTCAGGTGTTCAAGTTGAGAATCCAACTGTTACCGGTAAGAAAAAAACAACAGGACTTAGCGCAAAAGTCCCTGGTGGACCCTTAAAGGATAAATGGACCAAGCACAAAAACGAGATCGATCTTGTTAACCCTGCCAACAAACGAAACATAGACGTTATAGTAGTTGGCACCGGCCTTGCAGGAGGTTCTGCTGCCGCTACCCTGGCAGAATTAGGCTATAACGTAAAAACTTTCTGTTATCAGGATTCACCAAGAAGGGCACACTCTATTGCTGCCCAGGGAGGGGTTAACGCCGCTAAGAACTATCAAGGGGATGGAGACAGTGTTTATCGCCTGTTTTACGACACAATTAAAGGGGGTGACTATCGTTCCAGAGAAGCTAATGTTTACCGTCTGGCCGAAGTCTCTACCAATATCATAGACCAATGTGTTGCACAGGGGGTCCCTTTTGCCCGGGAATACGGTGGGCTTTTGGATAACCGGTCTTTTGGAGGGGTATTGGTCTCCCGAACGTTCTATGCAAAAGGGCAAACCGGCCAGCAATTGTTGCTAGGCGCTTATGCGGCAATGAACCGGCAAATACAACGAGGTAAAATTCGATCTTTCACCAGGCATGAAATGTTAGACCTGGTTTTGATTGATGGAAAAGCCAGGGGGATCATAGCCAGAAACCTAATTACCGGAGAAATAGAACGGCATGCAGCCCATGCGGTGGTTTTGGCAACCGGAGGGTATGGCAACTTATTTTTTCTATCTACGTATTGTATGGGCGCCAATGTCATGGCCGCCTGGAAAGCGCACAAACGCGGAGCCTATTTCGCTAATCCTTGTTACACTCAAATTCACCCGACTTGCATCCCGGTTTCCGGCGACCATCAGTCGAAGCTTACTTTGATGTCCGAATCACTCCGAAATGATGGGCGAATTTGGGTGCCAAAGCACTTAGAAGATGCCCAGGCGATCCGAGAAGGTAGATTAAAACCCACAGAACTTGCTGAAGAAGATCGAGATTACTATCTGGAAAGACGTTACCCTGCTTTTGGGAATCTGGTCCCCAGGGATGTAGCTTCCAGAGCTGCCAAAGAACGATGTGATGCTGGCTATGGGGTGAATAAAACCGGTGAGGCGGTATATCTTGACTTCGATGCTGCCATTATGCGTTATGGCCGAGAAAAAGCTTTGACTTCAGGGATGAAAAATCCCGACGACATTACCCTACGAAAATTAGGAGAAGAAGTGGTAGAGGCAAAATATGGTAATCTCTTCCAGATGTATGAAAAGATTGTAGATCAGAATCCCTATAAAACCCCAATGATGATCTATCCGGCAGTGCATTATACCATGGGAGGGTTATGGGTAGATTACAATTTAATGACCACTATTCCAGGCTGTTATGCTGCTGGCGAGGCCAACTTCAGTGACCACGGGGCAAACCGTTTAGGTGCTTCTGCCTTAATGCAAGGTTTGGCAGATGGGTATTTCGTATTGCCCTACACTATTGGAGACTACCTTAGTAATGATATTCGAACAGGCCCTATTTCCACAGATAGTCCTGAGTTTGAAGAAGCAGAACATAACGTAATTGAGCGTATTCAAAAACTAATGTCTGCAAATGGTATCCACTCGGTAGATCATTATCATAAACGTCTGGGTAAAATTATGTGGAACAAATGCGGAATGGCCAGAAATGAAAACGATCTGCTGGAGGCAATGAAAGAAATTGCAGAACTGCGGAAGGATTTCTGGGAAAACGTTAAAATCCCGGGAAGAGCAGATGCGAAAAATCAGGAATTGGAAAAGGCGGGCCGGGTAGCTGATTTTCTTGAGCTCGGAGAATTGTTTGCCATGGATGCTCTACATAGGAACGAATCCTGCGGAGGTCATTTCAGAGAAGAATATCAGACAGAAGAAGGTGAAGCCTTACGTGATGATGAGAACTTTAAATACGTCGCGGCATGGGAATATACAGGTAAACCTAGTAATTCAAAATTACACAAAGAAGACCTGGTTTACGAAAATATCGAGTTGAAGACGCGCTCGTACAAATAAAACTGCTATGAAAGTATATTTAAAGATTTGGAGACAAACTGATCCTGATACCAAAGGGAAAATGGTAGATTATATCCTGGATGGTGTTGAAGAGGACATGTCTTTTTTGGAAATGTTAGACGTACTTAATGAAGAACTCATTTCCAAGGGAGAAGAGCCTGTAGAATTTGATCATGATTGTCGTGAAGGTATATGCGGAACCTGTTCTTTGATGATAAACGGACAGCCGCATGGCCCTGAGTCCAGAATAACAGTTTGTCAACTTCATATGCGAAGTTTTAACGATGGAGACACTATTGTCATTGAGCCATGGAGGGCGAAGGCTTTTCCGGTAATTAAAGATCTGATTGTAGATAGAACGGCCTTTGACCGTATTCAACAAGCCGGAGGGTACATTTCGGTAAACACTTCTGGTCTTCCCGTAGATGCCAATGCCATTCCAATTAAAAAAGAAATGGCAGACAAATCGTTCAATGCAGCTACTTGTATTGGTTGTGGAGCTTGTGTAGCGGCATGTAAAAATGCCAGTGCTATGCTATTTACTTCCGCTAAGGTTTCCCAATTCGCGCTATTACCACAAGGCCAAGTTGAAGCAGCAGATAGAGTGAGAAATATGGTGCGACAAATGGATCTGGAAGGTTTTGGAAATTGCACCAATACTGGCGCATGCGAGGTGGAATGCCCCAAAGGGATCTCCTTAGAAAACATTGCGCGAATGAATCGCGAGTTTCTATCAGCAACGATCAAGGGATGATAAGCATAGGTGGTTATAGCCACCTCAACCCGTTCTTTACCGCTACCAGATAAACAGTGTTGTTCCAAAAAATTAGGACTACAATTGCTTTTTTATCACTTGATAAAAGCCCAGAATTTGGGAAATAGGGATGGTAAAGTCCTTGTATTCCGGGGAGGGATTACGACTATGGCATAACACGGTTTGTTTTTCTTTGGAAATAGCTGTAATTGATTTACAGAAAATTCTATCTCTGCCTACCAAAACAAATGATTTGTTTAGAAATTCCTTGGGAGTTGTGACTAGCTCCGCTGGTTCTATTTCACGGGTTAATACCAAAGTTCCGGCAGGAATGGCTTGCACTGTACCATCGTCCATAGAATTTCCCCCTATTTCAAAGGCCATATGATTCGACCGAAAGGCAGTGTTTACTAGAAATTCCATTTGCGGAAGCGTCTCCGCCAAACCAGAAAGCTCGTATTTTTCTAAAAAGGCTTTTTGTTTTTCAATAAGAACTAAAGGTGTCCTCACTAATACTTTACCATTTGATAAATGCCTTATGAATGTGCCTCTACCCGAAAAAACATTGGTTGTAAGATAAGGTTCTCCAGACTCATTTACCTCCTTTATATAAAGCTCAGCTATGGTCGTATCAAAGTAGTCCGCGATCTTGGTAAGGTTCTTAATAGGGATATTAGCATCTTTCCTTTCATACAACTGTATAGTACGTAAACTAACCCCAATAGCCTCAGCCAGGTCACTTTGTCGTACCCGTTTTTTTCGCCTCAAATGCTTTATGGTTTGCACATGAATATATTTATGTAATTTTTTTGCATATATTTATAGTAGAGCGCAAAAAAAAGACGTTTTTCTGTAATTCAATTACAAACAAATATAGAACATGTACGGAAAAAGTTTAATATGAAAATCCAGATGCCATTGAAATGCCTTCAACCCAAAAATACTCCTTAACGATTCGAAGTGATACTATGTTCAATAAAGAAGACTATGGTAAGCCCATCAGCAAGCGATTATCTACAATTCTAAGAAGGACAACTTCCAAAGACGATCTTGCCAACATTGCGCTAAGAAGTAATGTCAGTTTTTCTACAATTCGAGATGTTGTGTATAGAACAAATAGCCTAACCAAATCCAATGCCAAAGCAATTGCCCTATTGATTCACGTAGCATTCGAAAATGCCATTGCCACCAAGTTACAGGCTGAGGGAGATATTATTCATCTGGACAAAATGTTAGAGCTGTAGCGGGCATTTAGTTCATTGCCCCATACAATAGTTGTAAAAAATCACCAATCTTTTGAGGCTCCAGCCAGCGCGTAACTATTACCAGATTATTTTCCTGATCAACTACAACAAAATTACCCCCAAAACCGGCTGCATAAAAAAGACGTTCTGATAATCCTTCCCAATGCCGTTTCCCTTTCCGATTCAACCACCACATATAGCCGTAATTCACATTGGGCACTGAAGGACTTACCGCATTTTTTATCCATGCTTTGCTTATCACATTTTCTTCTTTCCAAACACCATTGTTCATGAAAAGCAATCCGAACCTGGCAAGATCTTCCGTGGAAATAAATATCCCTCCACCGGAATGCCCTCCGCCTGTGACCGATTTCATTTCAATCCCGTCAATTGTGGTCCAGGCATGATCATAACCATACCAACGCCAAGTAGTGGACGCACCTATTACATCCATTAGGTTTTCTTTTAATACCTTGGGTAACGGATTCCGCCATACATGGGTCAGCGAATAGGCAAGAACATTAACACGAACATCATTGTATTCCATAACGGTTCCCGGCGTATTCAAAACGCGATATTTCCAATCGTCTACACCGCCTTCAGTTGGGGGACGATCCGCCCAATCTTTAATGCCCCAAAGTGCTCCAGACCAATCTGAATTTTGTTGTAATAAGTGTTCCCAGGTTATTTTGGCATTGTGTTCTCCTTCAAATGTACCATCCCAAACATATTGAGCTACCTGGTCTTTGACATCTGCAATAAGTCTATTATCCACAGCTAGCCCTGTAACGGTAGACAAAAAGCTTTTTGTTACGCTGAACGTCATATCCACCCGCTTTACATCACCCCATTGTGCAACTACATATCCATCTTTAAGTAGCATCCCCGCTGGACCTCCTCTCTTTTTCGTCGGTCCTAGGATCTCATGGTAGGGTTCGCGTTCAAAACCCTTTAAAATTGCTCTTCTTAAATCCCTGGCTCCGGAATATTCATTGTCTTGTGCGAACTGAATTGCTTGTTGTAAGGCTTCCCGGCTAAATCCGGCCGTAGCTACTTCCATCTGTTCCCAGGAAGCGTTTCTCTCCGGGAAGTAGATATCCTGGCTAAAAAGATGGCTCGTTCCCAAGCATAGCAGGAACAGAAGAAAAAACTTAGTGTTCATATCGTTGTTTTTTTAATGTCCAATCGGTTGGTTTGTTGTTCCCAATAGCGTAGGTGTCTATTCCAAATGTATTCAATACCCTACGTCCTTAAAATCGGAAAAACCGCAGTACTACATCCCCAAACCCCTAGCCATACCTGCTTCTTTTTCTTCCGGTTTACCAAATCCATTACAAATTGCAGGATTTACCCTCCAATTCCCCGTCCCTGTGCGTCGGAAACTATATGAATCAGATCCGACACCCTTCCAATCGCTTTCCAAAACGCACTTTGCCTCTGATACTCCTTCAATTTAAATTATCCTAAGATAGCAGTACTATGTGCAACAAGGTAAAAAACTGAGTTTTTTCTAACAATTCTTCTGTTATTTTTTCTTCGGAAGATACCTTTTTCAAATAGGTTTGGAAATCTTTGAGCATATTAGCACTATGGAAGCTTGCCTAAAAGTGCTTCTGGCAACATGGACAAGGGTGTCCAAGCCTGCCTGTCCAAAGTATATACATTTACCGTATACCCAAAATAAAAAGAGCCGATTAAAAATCGGCTTCTAGTGTTTTGTGTTTGACGATTGGATTTACAGCATAAATAGTTTTCTAACCAATCTTAAAATACCACTGTAAAAGTCATTGTGGTACACCTGTATTTCTTCTTCAACAGCTACAGGTTCAGGATTAAATTCAGCAATCATGGGGTATTCGTTTTATCGGGGTTAATTTGGGAATTTTTTTTAACATTTCAAAGCTAAGAAACACTATTAATCCGTTAAAGTTTTTGTTGTGAAGTGTTCTTCTCCTGTTGCCAACCTTCTTCAAGTCGAAATATTAGCTTTATTAATTGGCTAGAGTACCATTTCCGGTACTTGCTCAGGAACGACTAAATTCCCTTCTGTAGCTTGCATAATTTGTTCTACCGTAACTCCTGGTGCCCGCTCTAAAAGATGAAAACCATCCTCCTTTATATCCATTACAGCTAAATTGGTCACTACTTTTTTTACACAACCTACACCTGTCAATGGCAGGGAGCACTTTTTCAGCAGTTTGGATTTACCTGCCTTATTGGTGTGCATCATGGCCACAATAATGTTATCCGCAGAGGCTACAAGGTCCATTGCGCCTCCCATTCCCTTTACCATTTTTCCAGGGATCTTCCAATTGGCAATATCCCCGTTTTCCGCAACTTCCATAGCTCCTAAAATAGTAAGGTGTACATGCTGGCCGCGTATCATACTAAAACTCAGGGCAGAATCAAAAAAAGACGCTCCGGGCAGTGTGGTAATGGTCTGTTTCCCTGCGTTAATTACATCCGGATCTTCCTCTCCTTCATATGGAAAAGGTCCCATTCCTAAAACACCGTTCTCACTTTGGAATTCCACGCTTATATCGCTTCGGACAAAATTTGCCACTAGCGTAGGTATTCCAATACCGAGATTCACATAATAGCCATCCTTAACTTCCTTGGCAATTCGCTGGGCAATCCCGTTTTTATCAAGCATTTTCTTTACTTCTTACGGTTCGCTGTTCTATTCTTTTTTCAAAGTGTTCTCCCTGAAAAATACGTTGTACAAAAATTCCAGGGATATGGATTTCATTGGGGTTTAAGCTACCTGCAGGGAGGAGTTCTTCAACTTCGGCAACCGTAATTTTAGCGGCGCCACACATACAGGGATTGAAATTTCTCGCTGTTCCCTTAAAAATCAAATTTCCCGCCTCGTCTCCTTTCCAGGCTTTGACAAATGCAAAATCGGCCTGGTAGGATTGTTCTAAGACATACATCTTACCATTAAACTCACGAGTCTCCTTTCCTTCAGCTACTTCAGTGCCATATCCGGCTGGGGTATAGAATGCAGGAAATCCTGCCTGAGCTGCCCTGCACTTTTCTGCTAAGGTGCCTTGGGGGGTAAGTTCTACTTCTAGCTCACCACTAAGCATTTGCCTTTCAAATTCATCATTTTCCCCTACATAGGAAGAAATCATTTTTTTTATTTGTCGCTTTTGCAATAACAACCCCAATCCAAAGTCGTCCACTCCAGCATTATTCGAAATACAGGTAATGTTTTTTATGCCCAAACGCACTAATTCTCCAATCGCATTTTCAGGAATACCACATAAGCCAAACCCTCCCAGCATAAACGTCATATTATCCGATACCCCTAGCAGGGCATCGTGCACGCCAGCCACTCTTTTGTTAATCATAAGGTGCTTTATTAAAAATCCAAATCATCGAGATCATCCTCCGTATCCGTCTCTTCCCTGATTTCCTCTAAAATCTTAGTGCAGTCTACATTAATTGATAGTTCATCCGGTTCTTCAAATGCTTCCAGGGAGACCCCTAGATCTTCGTTGGCATAGTTCGCCTTCATGTACAACGCCCATATGGGTAAAGCCATGGAGGCACCTTGCCCATATCGCAAGCGATTGAAATGCGTTGCCCGCTCCTCTCCTCCTACCCAAACTCCGGTAACCAGATTAGGGACCATTCCCATAAACCAGCCATCGCTTTGGTTTTGGGTAGTTCCGGTTTTTCCAGCAATAGGATTATTTAGTTCATAGGGATATCCTGTAACAACCTCCTTGTAAACCGTGTTGTTTGTATTGAAGGTGTGTCGTAACCTGGCACCAGAACCATATTCTGTTACCCCTTCCATTAAATTGACCATGGCGTAAGCAACGTCTTTGCTTAATACGTCTTTGGTTTGGGGAACATATTCGTAAAGTACGGTGCCATTTTTATCTTCAATTCTTGTGATCATAACTGGCTTTACATATACGCCTTGATTGGCAAATGTGCCATAGGCCCCAACCATTTCATAGACATTGAAATCCGGTGTCCCCAGAGCAATGGAAGGTACTTCCGGAATCTCTCTGGACAACCCCATATTCTTCGCTATTTCAACGACAGAACCCGGTCCCACTTTATCGATCAACTGTGCGGTTATTGTATTAACGGAGTTAGCCAGTGCATTTTTCAAGGTTTTCATATCGCCGGAATACTTACCGTCCGAGTTTTTTGGACACCAGGCCTCGGGGTTACCATGCTTCAACGGCTCAATGCAATATTGTGAATCCGGTAAGGAATCGCATGGTGAATACCGCAATTGATCTATCGCAGCTGCATAAACAAAGGGCTTAAACGTAGATCCGGCCTGTCGGGACCCTTGAATAACATTGTCATATTGAAAGTGTTTGTAATCTATCCCTCCTACCCAGGCTTTAACATGCCCGGTTTGCGGCTCCATAGACATCATAGCCGTTCGTAAGAAGGTTTTGTAGTATTTAATAGAATCCAAAGGGGTCATTAGCGTATCCTTTTCATAGGAATCGCTATTCCAATCAAATACCGTCATTTCTGCCTTTTGCCTAAAAGAAGCCCTGATCTCATTCTCGGCAACCCCTTTTCGCTTCATACTTCTCCAACGTTCAGAGTTTTTCATTGCACGTTCAAGAATTACATCTATTTCATAATCTTCCAAACCGACAAAAGGTGTGGTTGGATTGCGTTCTACGGTATTCTGCACAAAAAACTCCGCTTGCAGCCGTT
The DNA here is from genome assembly GCA_038750505.1 of Bacteroidota bacterium. Lineage (GTDB taxonomy): Bacteria > Bacteroidota > Bacteroidia > Flavobacteriales > Flavobacteriaceae > Croceivirga. The sequence continues at coordinate 101,707 of JBCDHD010000011.1, forward strand.
TCATATGGGTTTCCACAGCCTCCTCCGCATTTTTTTGCATGCGAGAATCTATGGTAGTGTACACTTTTAACCCATCTAAGTAAATATTGTATTCGGAACCATCAGGCTTCTTATGTTGCTCCACCCAATCACTTAACCATCGCTGCATGTACATTCTAAAATAGGTAGCGAGGCCTTCACGATGCGATTCCGGGCTAAAATTTATCTTCATAGGCAGGTCCTGCAACGAATCCTTTTCCTTTTGAGAAATGTAATCGTATTTGGCCATCTGCCCCAAAACCGTATTCCTTCGATTTTTCGTCAATTCCTTTCTGCGGATAGGATTAAAGTAGGAGGAATTTTTAAGCATCCCAATTAGAACCGCTGATTCTTCGGTTCTAAGGTCTATTGGTTCCTTACCAAAATAGATACGTGCTGCCGAACGGATACCATCGGCGTTGTATAGGAAATCGTACTGATTTAGGTACATCGCAATAATTTCTTCCTTGGTGTATTGCCTTTCTAACCTTGTAGCCAACACCCATTCCTTGATTTTTTGCAGAATGGCATTTGTAGTACTTTCCTTGTCCCGGGCACCAATAAATAACTGGCGGGCCAATTGTTGCGAAATTGTACTTGCACCACCTTTTCTTCCCAAATAGACCAATGCCCTTAAAAAACCCCGTGCATCAATGCCTGCATGATTGTAATAACGGGCATCTTCGGTAGCAATTAGAGCATTTACTAAGTTTTCGGGCAATTGATCAAAACGGACCGGAGTTCGGTTATCATCCAAGTATAATTTCCCTAAGGTCGCCCCATCTGAAGAGATGAACTCCGTGGCCAAGTTGGTCTTAGGATTTTCCAGATGCTCATATTCAGGCATCTCACCAAAAACTCCCCAAGAAGCCAATAAAAAGATCAGGATCACAAAAAGGATGCCTGAGCCAAAAACGATCCAAAACCATTTAATGAATTTACCGAAACTTTTTTTCAGGGGTTTTTTAGCCGTCATTTTTAATTTGCTTTTTCAATTTGAAGCCCAATATCCGTAATGCCTTTTAGCTGATCAATTCCATCTACATCACCGTTTCTACGCATCGCGTGGCGAATAGCTAAAGTATATACGCCTGAGTCTTGAAAATTGATGTTTTCTCTGTACCAAAGCTTATTTTCCTTAACACTTCCAGCGCCTTCGCCTAACCATGTACCATCCGGGAGCGCCATTTCATATTCTAAGGTATCAATGACAATCTTTCCATCCGGAGCTTCCAACTGCAAAATCAGGAACAGGTTGCTAAACTCATAGCTATTATCATTCCTAATATTTACAAAGAGATGGTGCCGCGCAGTAGTATCCGGAGCTGAAAACTCAAAAGAGATTTTGTCTTGTTGTTGCCAAATACCATTCTTTAGGGCTGTATACTCAGAAAATACCAGCTCTTGATTACAAGAAACACCACAGATCATTACCAGAAGTAGCAATACATGGCTATTTGTTTTTGACCACCTGCTGCTTTTGCCCACTTTTCTTTCGATTTTTATTTCTCTTTTTCTTCTTTCTTTTCGGCGTATCAAAACGCGTTAAGCTGTCTTGGGTTATACCGTTGTCGAAGTTTAATGCATCTGCCGTATCGGTTTCCAGCCCATACGCCTCAAGACTTTCTATTTTTTGACCCTTTTTATTTACCGCTAGAGCTTCCAGCACCTGATACTTTTGTATGGCATGCCAATTTGAAGGGTCATTTTTGTAAGAAAACCAAAGTGTTTCTTTAAAAATATCCACTTTTTGACAAAATGCCATTCCCTTTTTTGTATCCAATTTGCTTTCTGTAGGAGGAAAGTCGTTGAGTGCCTCAAGATACATGTCTAATTCGTAATTCAGACAACATTTTAGTTTTCCACACTGTCCCGCCAATTTATGTGGGTTTAAGGCCAACTGTTGATACCGAGCAGAAGCGGTACTTACTGACCTGAAATCCGTTAACCAGGTAGAACAACAAAGTTCTCGCCCACATGAACCTATACCACCCAAACGTTGTGCTTCTTGTCTGTAGCCAATCTGACGCATTTCAATGCGTATGCCAAAGGCTTTGGCCATATCCTTTATGAGTTGTCTAAAGTCCACACGATCTTCAGCTGTGTAATAGAAGGTTGCTTTAGATCCATCTCCCTGAAATTCTACATCACTTAGCTTCATCTCCAACTGCAAAGAAATTGCAATTTCTCTTGAGCGTTTTTTAATTTCTTCTTCTTTGGCTCTACACTTTTGCCAAATATCGATGTCTCGTTGTGTAGCTTTACGATACATTTTAGGCAAGGCAGGGTCATCCATTGCCACTTTCTTTCGTTTCATTTGGACCTTAACCAATTCGCCGGTAAGGGAGACAATTCCTATGTCATGACCCGATTTTGCCTGGGTAGCAACAACATCTCCCATAGCCAGGGAAAGCCCTTCGGTATTTCTGTAAAATTCTTTTCTGCTATTTTTAAATCGCACCTCCACACAGTCAAAAGGAGTTTGACCATTTGGAAGCGACATATTAGCAAGCCAATCAAAAACGGTAAGCTTGTTACAACCATCTGACCCACAGGCACCATTATTCCTGCAGCCTCGCGGTTGCCCCCCATTACCAGTCGAGCAACTGCTACATCCCATATTGAATATATTGAATCAGGCAATTACTATGAATTTCCTGATCGGGGTTCGTAATCTAATTGGAGTAAAGATAGCCAAATTTAAGAACAGCGCCTGTTCTACTTTTTAAACTTTAGAACTTCTGAACGCCCTTTTTTGAAGATCTTATTGCTTACCGTTTGCCCCTTTCTACGTTTTTTACGTTCTTCATAAGGCAATGCTATAGTTTCCTTACACGTTTCCGAACAGCAGTTATTCATTCGCTCAGCACAGGCCTCACACTGAATAAATAATAAATGACATGCCTCGTTGGCACAATTAACATGGGTATCACAGGAGTTTCCGCATTGGTGGCATTGCGATATGATCTCATCTGAAATCCGTTCTCCCCGACGGTGGTCAAAAACAAAATTTTTTCCCTTGAATTTGTTCTCCAGCCCTTGTTTACGAACCTGCCTGGCGTATTCAATTATTCCGCCCTCTAACTGAAACACATTTTTAAACCCTTTATGCTTGTAATAAGCACTCGCCTTTTCACAACGTATGCCACCGGTACAGTACATTACTAATTTTTTGCTCTCCTTATGTTCTGCCAGTTGGTTTTCGATCAAATCCAGAGAATCTCTGAACGTATCCACATCGGGTGTTATAGCATTTTTAAAATACCCTATTTCGCTTTCGTAGTGATTGCGCATATCTACTACAACGCTATCGGGATCTTCTAACAAGGCATTAAACCGTTTGGCATCTACATGTATCCCCTTGTTCGTTACATCAAAAGTAGCATCGTTCAAACCATCCGCTACAATCTTTTTCCTGACCTTAATTTTTAGTTTCAGAAACGATTTGTTGTCTTGTTCAATGGCAATATTTAATCGGACATTATTTAAAAAAGAAATACTATCCAGATGTGTTTTAAACGCTTCAAAATTTTCTACAGGAACGGATAGTTGGGCATTTATACCTTCAGTTGCTACATAAATACGGCCCAGAACCTCTAAGCTATCCCAATGGATAAAGAGATGGTTCCGAAAAATAGTCGTATTACCTATATGTGCGTACGTGTAGAAAGAAATGGTCAGGCGATTTTTCCCTGCCTCCTCAATGAGCTTGGCTCTTTCCTTTGCACTTAACGTATTGTACAGTTGCATGCTATACCAATCTTAAGTTGAAAGAATGTTAGAAATTGTGGGCAAATATAGATAATAAAAAAGCATCCTCAGGGTGAGGATGCTTTAGGACCAGCTATCTTTTCTTTTCCATAAACAACTCATTTGCTGGGTCCAAATCTTGTAGTGAGGCAAGAACCCAAGAAAATTATTTGAATTAGCTATATATAGGATAAGCAGTTTTTAAAAAGGTTGCGTGACCCTATTAAAGTGCCAAAGAAATGGTATTTTAGTTCTCTAATTTTTTTGAAATGAGTAACGAAAAAGACGCAAAGCTCAAGGCGTTAAAACTTACCCTGGATAAACTGGATAAAGCCTATGGAAAAGGCGCCGTTATGAAGATGGGGGAGCATGTAATTGAAGACATAGAGGTAATCCCATCCGGATCACTAGGTTTGGATTTGGCTTTGGGAGTCGGAGGATATCCTAGGGGAAGGGTAATAGAGATCTATGGCCCTGAATCCTCAGGAAAAACTACCCTTACCCTGCATGCTATGGCAGAAGCGCAAAAAGCTGGCGGCATTGCGGCATTTATAGACGCTGAACATGCTTTTGATCGCTTTTACGCAAAAAAACTGGGCGTAGATATTGATAATCTTATTATTTCCCAACCCGATCATGGAGAGCAGGCATTGGAGATAGCCGATAATCTTATTCGTTCCGGAGCTATTGATATTGTAATCATTGACTCAGTTGCTGCGTTGACACCAAAAAGTGAAATTGAAGGGGAAATGGGTGACTCTAAAATGGGGCTCCATGCACGTTTGATGTCACAAGCACTACGTAAATTGACCTCCACGATAAGCAAGACCCATTGCACGGTGATCTTTATTAACCAACTTCGGGAAAAAATCGGAGTCATGTTTGGAAATCCTGAAACAACCACCGGGGGGAATGCATTAAAATTCTACGCTTCAGTTCGTTTGGATATTAGAAGATCTACTCAGATAAAAAGTACGGATGGAGAAGTTCTAGGAAACAAGACGCGTGTAAAGGTTGTGAAAAATAAAGTAGCGCCTCCATTTAAAACGGCAGAGTTCGATATTATGTATGGAGAGGGTGTCTCTAAAGTAGGTGAAATCCTTGACCTAGGTGTTGGTTATGAGATCGTTAAGAAAAGTGGCTCTTGGTTCAGTTACGGCGATACCAAACTTGGGCAAGGAAGAGACGCAGTTAAGGCCTTATTAGAGGATAACCCGGAACTTATGGAAGAACTGGAAGGAAAAATAAAAGAAGCCATTTCCGTTTTAAAAGAATAACGCTTTCTTGCTGCTTTTGTACTCCTTTTTCATTTACGCAACCTACCGCCCAAGAAAGCATCTGTATTAAGCAATTACAGTGATAATTATGAAAAGGTGGACATACTTTACTGTAGGTTTTATTCTCATTTTTCTCTTTTCCAGTTGTGAATTGGATTCAGGGGAAAATTTTCATTTTGAGCCCCTGGAGATCACTGGGGCCGATGTTCCTGACAGTTTTACCTTAAACCGTACTCATATGATTGACGTTTCGATCCTTAGAACTAACAGCTGCACTTTTTTCCAAGGATTCGACGTTACAGAGGAGGAAGGAGGCGTACTAAATATCGTTGCTATTGGTTCGGTATTGACCAACGATGATTGTAGCACAGTTGATGATACTTTGTCTTCTGCTTTTAATCTCACGGCAATTTTTAATGGTACGTACCTGCTTCGTTTTTACGCAGGGAATGATGCCGAAGGAACACCGCAGTTTTTGGAATATGAAGTTCCTGTAGAAACTATTCAATAATTTAAAAGTATCTAACCAACAATTTTGAGTCTCGAAGAACTCATAAAACGCTGTAAAGAGCAGAATAGAAAGGCACAGGAAGAACTCTACCGCAAATATTCGGGGGTTCTTTTCGGGATGTGTTTGAAATATTCAAGAAATAAGACAGAGGCAGAAGACAACCTTCATGATAGTTTTATGACCATTTTTGACAAAATTGGTCAATATAACAGTAGAGGTTCTTTTGAAGGATGGATGAAAAGAATTACGGTAAATACAGTGCTTCAAAAATATAGGAAAGAACGTCATTTGGATGTAGTAAGTGAGAATGTGGGAGAGGAAGTGGATATAGATACTCACGACGCGCCTATCAGTTTGTCACGGTTGTTGAGTTTTATCCAGGAACTTCCAAACAAGTACCGGTTAACATTTAACCTGTACGTACTGGATGGATATTCTCATAAAGAGATCAGCGAAATGCTTGGAACCTCTACGGGTACTTCTAAATCCAATTTGGCTCGGGCAAGGATGATCTTAAAAGAAAAAATTGAAAAAGAAAATATAAATATTGCTTAACCTAAAGAGATGAAAAAGAATAATTTGGATGACCTTTTTAAGGAAAAGTTCAGCGACTTCCAAGAGGTTCCAGATAACTCCATGTGGGAGAGAATAAATGCTTCTTTGGATAAAAAGCGGAAGAAGCGGGTAATTCCTATTTGGTGGCAACTGGGAGGAGCGGCAGCGCTCCTGGCTATTCTACTCTATATCGTGAACCCCTTTGAGTATACCAAGGAGACCGACCTTCCTGTAGTAGATACAGAACTTCAGCAGAAACGTTCCACTCCTGAAGATGCGCTAAAGGATACTGAAAAAATAGTAGCTCCGGGAAGTAACATCGATGCAATCCGGATCGTGGATGGTGATACTCAGGAAATGGGTTCTGAAAAAGAGGATAGGCCCTCAGGCATCACATCTTCTCCAAGAAATACGTACGACGGTAAAACGGATGTCTCCTCAAATCAGATGGCAGTAACTTCAGAAACGTTGGAGGGTACTAACGAAAACAAAGCGGCTGTACCTCTGGAGCAGCAATTTACTCAAGAGCGACAGGAAGTAGCTAGTACAGATACTGATAAGCATAACAAACTGCCTGAAAATTCAAAAAACACCCAAAATGGGGATCAACTGAAGTTGGAAGAAGCGGCCATCGCACAAGGTGACGATGAGAATAAAAAATCTATTTACGAGGCTATTGAAGATCAAGAAGCGTTGGAAAAAGATGTAATAGCTATGGCAGCACCTAAAAACCGCTGGTCCATGGGTGCTACACTTGCTCCGGTTTACTTTAATTCTCTTGGGGAAGGTTCTCCTATCCATTCCAACTTCGCGCCCAACTCAAAATCTGGAAAAATAAATTTAAGCTACGGTGTAACAGTAGCGTACAATGTTAGCAAGAAGCTAAGCATCCGATCTGGTGTTCACAAAGTAGATTTTGGTTATGATACGAATGACATTGTTTTTTCCTCGTCTTTGACCACATCTACTAATGAACTTATTGATAACATCAATTACGCACAAACCTCTAGAAACCTAGTGGTAGAGCCTAAGGCTAACAGCGTGGCAGCATTTAGTGATAATATCGAGGTAACTTCCGGAGAAATTGCCCCACTTGAAGGACGTATGGTACAACAATTGGGTTATGTTGAGGTCCCTATGGAGCTCAATTATGCCCTTGTGGACAAAAAACTTGGTATTAATATCATTGGCGGAGTAAGTTCATTATTCCTTATAGATAATACGGTAAGCCTGGAATCTGAGGATCTAATCACGGAAATGGGGGAGGCCAATAATGTAAATAGCTTAAATTTCAGCACCAATATTGGGGTTGGTTTTAACTACAAAATTGCGCCTAAAGTGCAGTTTAACGTGGAGCCAATGTTCAAATATCAACTGAACACCTTTTCTGATACTGCTGGAAATTTCAGACCCTATTCCATTGGGGTGTATAGTGGGCTTAATTACAGGTTTTAGTAAGAAGTTGGTTAGGTAAGCCGCTCTGGCGGCATACTAAAAAGCCCTGCGGTGTAGCGTAGGGCTTTTATTTTTACTACCATTCTACCTTGCGTCATTCTCCAGGTCATTAAGAATTGTATTTCGCACTGCCGCCTTTAGTATTGCTGCTTGTTCTTTTTCGCAATTAAGCGTTTCAATAATGGGATGTAGTTTTACCCGTAACCTTCCGGGCCCTCCATTGAAAAAATGAAAGGGAAATCGTTTTTTACAATCCAGAAAAGACAGCGGTACAATAGGAATCCCATGAGCAATGGCCATCTTAAAAGCACCATCTTTAAAATGATCTAATACGATATGCTCTTCCGGAACCCCCCCTTCCGGGAAAATACAAATACCCAATCCCTGCCGCAAACGCTTTTGTACACTTTTGTATACCCGCATTCTGCTGTTCGGGCTTTTTCTATCCACCAAAATACACACTCGTTTATAGAAAAACCCAAAGACCGGGATCTTAGCAAGTTCCTGTTTTCCTACAAACACAAAAGGATTCCTACTTATATACATCATCAACATAATATCCAACATGCTGGTATGGTTGGCCACCAGCATATAGTTATTCCCTTTTTGCATTGGATTGTTCCCTTGTAGCTTTGGCCAACAACCCATTCCAAATAAGATACATTTGGCCCAAACATTTCGGGCCAACCAATAGAATTGCGCATAGCTTTTTTCCGAAAGTGTAGTTAATAACAATCCCGGAGAAAAAACCAGAATAGGAACTGTTACTAATACGTAAAACCAAATACGGTAAAGCGTGTGACCAATATTTTTAATCAGCAAAAACACGGCTCAAAAATAGCTTTTTTTATACCCATCGGATTGTTACTTTTATCGTTTAATTTTTAGCATGGCTAGAATCTTAACGGGCATTCAAAGTACGGGTGTCCCACACCTAGGAAATATTCTGGGCGCTATCGTTCCAGCAATTCGCATGGCAGAGGACCCTTCTAACGATTCTTTTTTATTTATTGCAGACATGCACTCCCTTACCCAGATAAAAGATGGGGAAGAGTTGCGCAAAAATACATATGCCACTGCTGCTGCTTGGTTGGCATTTGGGCTTGATATTGAAAAAACCGTTTTTTATCGGCAGAGTGATGTCCCTCAGGTTGCAGAATTGGCTTGGTACTTAAGCTGCTTTTTTCCCTACCAGCGGTTAACCCTCGCCCATTCTTTTAAGGATAAGGCAGACAGGCTTCAGGATGTAAATGCAGGGATATTTGTATATCCTATGTTAATGGCAGCAGATATTTTGCTCTATGATGCAGAAGTGGTCCCTGTTGGAAAAGATCAGTTGCAGCATTTAGAAATGACCCGGGATGTTGCTTCGAGGTTTCACAATACGTTTGGAGAGACCTTTGTCCTGCCGGATGCGAAAATTCAGGAAAATACAATGTATATCCCGGGAACAGACGGCGCCAAAATGAGCAAAAGCAAGAACAACACCATCAATATCTTCCAGGCCGATAAAAAACTCCGGAAACAAATTATGGGTATTGTAACCGATAGTACTCCAATAGAAGAACCGAAAGACCCTGCAAAAGATACTGTTTTTGCGCTGTATAGGATTTTAGCTTCCCAAGAACAAATTGAAGATATGTCTGCGAACTACCTGAGTGGAGGTTACGGTTACGGTCATGCCAAGCAAGCACTTTACGAGTTGATCCTGCAAAAATTTGATGAACCCCGTGAGCGTTTTGATTACTATATGAATCACTTGAATGAAGTAGACGAGGCCTTGGCAAAAGGTGCCGAAAAAGCAAAAAAAGTAGGCGCTGGTGTTTTGGCAAGAGTTCGGGAAAAAGTGGGGTATTAGATCGCTTCAAACAACTTCCCGGGTAAGGGTCGAATAACCCCTTTCATTTCCATATTCAACAAGGTGGATGAAGTTGTAAAAATAGGAAATCCACATTCTAAGGCTACGGTATCTAATAGTTGCTTTCCATTGGTTTGAAGGTAATTGTAGATCCGCTGTTCTGTAGCATCTAGCTGTACAAATAGTTGTTTTTGTACAGGAGTAGCCTTGTCCTTTTCCCATATTCCCCCTAAGATGTATACTAAGTCTGCCGCCGATGTTAGCATATGCGCTTTTTGTTGTTTAATCAAGTTGTTACACCCTACACTATTTTTATCAGAAGTCTTTCCGGGAACAGCAAAAACATCACGATTATAACTATGTGCAATATTGGCAGTAACTAAACTCCCCCCTTTCTCTGCAGATTCAATAACTACCGTAGCTTCACTAACTCCCGCAATAATCCGGTTCCGCTTCAGGAAATTCTCCCGGTCTGGGGGTACGTCACTCCAAAATTCTGTAAAGAACCCTCCGTTACGCTCAATCCCTGGCATATATTTCTCATGTGCTTTAGGATAGATATGGCGTATTCCATGTCCCAGACAGCCCACAGTCTGCAGGCCATGTTCCACAGCCAACTTTTGCGCACAAATATCCACGCCATAGGCAAATCCACTCACAATAACAGGATCTAAAGGGGCTATTTCTGCAATAAATTCTTCAATGAAATGTTGACCATATCGAGTCATTTTTCGGGTACCAACAATACTAATTACCCGCTTTGCTTGTAAATTAATATTCCCTCTACGAAATAATAAAATGGGACTATCCACGCAATGCTTTAGCAATTTAGGGTAGTCGCTGTCCTTAAAAAAGCAATATTCTATTCCATGGTTGTTAATTGCCTCAAATTCCTGTTCTGCCTCCTTCAAATGAGTAGCATCATGAAGCTGCGAAAGTGTATTATAGCCTATCCCCTCTATTTTTAGTAGTAGGTCCTTGCGTTCCTTAAATACCTGTGCAGCACTCCCGCAATGTTCCATTAATTTTTTAGCATTTACATCTCCCACGTTGGTTGTATTTTGGAGACGTAATAGCGCAGTTAATTCGTAATCAGGAAGCACGCTCATTACCAAAAGTTTTCCACAAAATACCAAAAATCAAATGTTAATAAAAAGTTACTCCGACTATTAGTTCTCCCTCCATTTTTTTAAATATTTGCGGTTATGCAACTGGAACACTATATCGCAGAACTGCTCTATCGACACAATTGCGTTGTAGTACCAAATTTTGGTGCTTTCTTAGTAAATACTGTCTCTGCACAGATCGATCCAAAAAATCACGTACTTTCTCCTCCTAAAAAACTGGTATCCTTCAATCAGCGGTTAAGCACTAACGATGGGTTACTTATCTCCCATCTTGCGCATGCCAAAAAGTTGACCTATGATGTTCTGATGGAACAAGTAGAACAAGAAGTAAAAAGATGGACCACTAAGTTAGAGGAGGGAGAAACACTGCTATTGGATGGCATCGGAAAATTATGGGTGGGAAAAGAAGAAAAGATATTGTTTTCTCCGGAAAAAACGATCAACTATTTAACCAGCTCTTTTGGCTTGAGCACTTTTTCCATATCACCAATTTCTAGGGAAAAACTAAAGGAAGACGTAGTGGTTTTAGAGGAACGTGTCCCCTTCAGTATCACTCCGGAAAAACGTGAAACCTATGGATTGCGCCCTTTTCTGAAATATGCTGCAATAGTCTTATTAACGATCTCTTGTAGTATAAGTGCATATCAGTTTTACACACACAACAAGAACCAACAACTGTTGGTAGTAGAAGAGGCTCAGAAACAGGTGACCCGCCATATCCAGGAAGCTACTTTTTTTGAAAGCACTCCATTAGAACTTCCTGCCTTTCAGCTTAATATCGCAAAAAAGGAAACAACAGTTAAGCACCATATTATTGCCGGTGCGTTTAGAATACGACAGAACGCGGATAAAAAAATTATCTTGTTAAAACAACAAGGATACCAAGCGTATTACGTGGGCACTAACGCCTTTGGCCTACATCAAGTAGCCTATGCTAGCTTTTCTGATCGTATCGCTGCCCTTAAGTTTTACAGGCATATCAGAACTACGATCTCCGAAGATGCCTGGATACTTTCTGAGCGAAAAAAATAAGCGCTCTTATTTTAACCGACTTAGAACTCTTTCCTACCTTTATTGAATATGATGCAAGCAAAAACCCCAAGTGCCTCTCGTACAATAATGACGGACCTGGTTTTACCAAGTGAGACCAATCCTTTAAACAATCTGTTTGGAGGTGAATTATTGGCTAGAATGGATCGTGCCGCCAGTATTGCAGCTAGAAGGCATAGTCGACGAATTACAGTTACAGCTTCGGTTAACCACGTTGCCTTCAACCGCTCGGTTCCTTTGGGAAGCGTTCTCACTGTGGAAGCGGCTATTTCACGGGCATTCCGAACATCTATGGAAGTGTATTTAGATGTTTGGATGGAGGATCGTATAAGCGGTGAACGCAGTAAAGCAAACGAAGCAATCTACACGTTTGTTGCCGTTGACGAAACCGGGAATCCTACTGAGGTTCCTCCATTGCAGCCGGAAACGGCATTGGAAAAAGAGCGTTTTGCCGCTGCACTTAGAAGAAAACAGCTAAGCCTCGTACTTGCTGGAAAAATGCAACCTAAGGAAGCTACGGAGCTCAGAGCGTTATTTATAGATTGACCTAAAAATCGAAATTGTCCGGGTCTGGGCCAAAACGTTTTCCGCGGTGCATTGCATCCAAAAGCTGTACATCTTCTTCTGCAAGTTCAAAGTCAAAAATATCTGCATTAGCAAGAATACGTTCCTTTTTTGACGATTTCGGTATGGTCACTACCCCCTTCTGAAGATCCCAACGGAGCACGATTTGTGCAATGGATTTCCCATACTTTTCGGAAAGGACCTTAAATTCTTCCATTCCAAAGATCTTTCCTTGCATCATTGGGGACCAGGCCCCATACTGAATGGTATTTTTATTGCAGAAATCAATCAAATCCTGTTGTACAAGAAAGGGATGAAACTCCATTTGGTTTACCATGGGAACTACAGTACAATCCTGCATTACATCCTCCAGATGGTGCTGCATAAAGTTGCTTACTCCAATAGCCCTTACCCTTCCTTCATCATACATCTTTTCCAGCGCTTTCCAGGTGTCCTTGTATTTCCCGGCAACCGGCCAATGAATTAAATACAGATCCAGAAACTCTAGATCCAATCGTTTTAGACTTTCGTCAAATGCTTTAAGGGTAGCCTCGTAACCTTGATTATTGTTCCATACTTTGCTTACGACAAAAATTTCATCGCGAGGCACGCCACTCTGCTTTAGCCCTGCTCCTACGCCTTCTTCATTCTTGTAGATAGAAGCGGTATCAATATGGCGGTATCCGGCCTCCAAGGCCCATTTTACTGCGTTTATTACTTCCTGCCCATCTTTGGAAAGATATACCCCTAATCCAAAATAGGGCATTTCTACCCCGTTGCGTAACTTAAAAGCACCTTTTAAATCGGTAATTGTCTTCATTCCTTATAATTTGTAGATCCAATTTTCAGGATTCAATTTCTTACTATCCTGATAGAGATAAAACTTTAGTTTGGTAGTACCGTTAAACCGATTGGTATATATTTGGCCCAGCTCTTCCTTAGCAGCTACCTTATCCCCTTTTTGTACATAGCTGTTAGCTAAATTCCAGTACATACTTATATAATTCCCATGTCTTATGAACACTCCTTTTCGCCCAATCTTGTCGGTCATTACCGTTACCACTTCCCCCTCAAATATAGCCCGGGCCTTTTCTCCTTTATTGGTAGTGATAGTAACGCCATTATTCTGATGCTTTATCCCCGGGTATATTTTATCTGCATACACCCCAAAACCTTGGCTTTTTATTCCTTTTTCAACCGGCCAAATCAGTTTTCCTTTGTTGGAAATGAAATCAGAGGCTAATAATTTATCCTCTGGTGTAAGTGCAAAGCTCGTGGTCCTAGAACTCCCTGAAGCTTTGTTAGAAGTGGTAATTGCGCTTCGAATGAGTCGCTCAATCTCCCGATCAATCCTTCTTGATTCCTTTCGCTTTTCTTCAATAACCCGGGCATATTTGCTTTCATTGGCACGAATGGTCTTTAGTAATTCCTTTTGCGTAGTAATTTCTTTAGACAGTTGTTGCTTCGCCAAACGATTCTCCTTCAACAATTCATTTTTTACTTTGCGTTGTTCAATAAGATCTGTATTCAGGCCTACCAATTCAGCTGTTTTTGTTTGAATTGCTTCTCCCTGCTTTTTTCGGTGATTCGCATATTGCTTTATGTATTGAAATCGTTTAAAGGCTTGAAAGAAGTTTTTTGAGGACAATAAAAACATCAATCGATTTTCGTTTAATCGGTTTTGGTAGGCGTGAACAATGAGCTTGGCATAATCTTCCTTCAACAACTCCAAATCTTTCCTAAGTTTGGAAATACTTCTAACATTGGCGTTGATCTGACGGTTCAATAAATTAAATTGTTGGTTGGTAACCCTAATCAGTTCCTGGCGTACATTGATCTTTTGATCCAAAGCTTCCATTTGCTCCAAAACATTCCCTTTCTCTTTTTTTTCTTCCGATAGCAGCCGATTCATTTCTGCAATTTCTTTTTGAAGTGCAGTGCGTCTGGCTTCCAAAGCTTTCTGTTCATTGGATTGCGCAAATGATACCGTTCCACTGAACAGGATTAGGAGAACCAAAAATGGAGGTAGGACTATTCTGGCCATTATCTTAGCGTGAAACTACAGATTTAAAACCCTTTGGAATCTTATAGGGAAAATTCAATGTTCTGTTCAATTCAATATTTTTAAAATCCAGCTGAATGCTCGTCTTTTCGGCTTTGTCAAAGGCCTCAATAAACACCTGGCTTGGGGTAGCCTGCCCGTCAATATCCTGATACACATATGCTACGGTTAGCTCTCTCCTCTTATCTGGTTGTAACACCTGTTGTTGGCTGGTTCTAAAAAACTGTGGTTCCAAAGCAAAAAAGACGTCGTACCTATCCTCTTGTACTTTAGGTTGTAGCATATAGCTATCCTGGGACACTGACGAAACGTATCTTGCTTTTCTCAGATCTAATACCGTATTTCCCAGTAATACGTTCTCCATCTTCTTAAAATCCATCGCTGTGCCGAGTAAATCACTTAGATAATCAAAGTCCCCATCAAAATACTCTCCTTCCAATTTGTTGTAAAAGGAAACCCGATTTGGGGTGATGTAGGCCTTAAAGATGCCAAGAGGTGCACTTATCCAAATCGCCTCTCCTTTTTTCATTCTCAGACTTACCGTTACCCCTTGCTTTTTGTCACCATCAAAATAATCAATTTTCACTTTTCCACTTAATGTGCTAAAATCTAAAGCTTTGGAATAGTGATTTTGGATGATCCTCTTTGTGGTCAGTGAGGTATTTACTTCGCCCAAAACCAGCGATTTTTTCCCCTTACAGCCTAACAACATTCCAATTGAGAGAAAGATTGGCAATAACCGACATATAAATTTTTCAAGTACAACCATCAAGAACCTGATTTAATTTTATTGGCATACATAGCGGCCTTGGAAGGATCCCCTATTCTAGTAAACGCCTCAGAAAGGGTTTTGTAAAATTTATTGGCCAAAAAATCATCATCAAATACATATTCCAGTCCTTCTTCCAGGTTTGAAATCGCTTCTTTAACCTTGCCCTCCATAAGTAGCGCGGCGCCCTGAAAGTAGTAGAAATAGGGTTGTAAGGGATAGGTTTCTTTGGCCTCAATAGCCAAAACAATACATTCAGCGAATTTTCCTTTTAGATACAATTGCTCTGTCTCTTTCTTATAATCGAGCAGTTGGGTATCTACGTTAGGATCATCTTTGCTGTTTATCGCTTCACCTTGTTTTTCGGATGATGCCACCGCAAGGGAGTCATTAATTTTTCTGATCAGCCCTTGCGTAAAATTGGAGCTTTCCAGATCACTGAGCATAGTAAGTGCTTTGGAATAGTTCCCTGTACGAAAGTAGATAAGCGACAAATGCTTTTGAAAGCTTACCTCCGTAAAAGGAATAATATCCTTGTGATCTTCTATCTTTTCACCTTGGGCCTCCAAAACACCCACTAAAGTATTTAAATACCAATAGTTGTCCGGGTCTAAACGCAAGGCTTCAAAGGCTTGCGCTTTTGCATTGGCATATTGTTTTTCAAGCGTATACGCTTTAGCCAGCTCATGCGCAACCGTTGGATTGTCCGGATCTATCTGCTTGCATTCCAATAAGAGGTTGATTGCCCTATCATAGTTTTGAATACCCTTTTGTTTTAAAGCCTCAAAGAACTTCTCTTGAAACTGATCGGTATATTCTTCTAAAAACACCTCTGAGCTCTGCTCAATTTGGATCTCCTGATTCTCCTGCGCATGAAATGTTTGGGTTGTTACTACCAACAACACCAACGAATACCACCATATGGACTCCCTTTTCAATTTCCCAGATCTTTGTTTCCCATTGTATAACCGCTGGACTCCGCTTTCCAAGGACAATTATTCTAACACGGAGTAATCTCCAATGCTAATTGTCTCAAAATTACCATTGTACTTCACATAATTGCCCACCATAGCATTCTCTAAGTTCGCATTTTTGATGATGGTCTTACTTTGTATTATACTATTTTTAACGATTGCATTTTCAATCACTGTATTATCCCCAATAGAGGTATAGGGCCCTATCGTAGCTTTTTTTAAGACTACATTTTCCCCAATATAGCAGGGTGCAATGATTTCTGCATCTTCTTTAATTACAGAATCCGAGACCAACTTTTCACCGTCCTGTTCCAAAAAATGCAGCATTCTTCGGTTGGTATCTACCGTAATCTCCTTGTTCCCACAATCCATCCATTCTTTTACTTCTCCGGTTACGAACACCTTTCCATCTGCCATCATCCTTTTGATACCATCATTGATCTGGTACTCCCCCCCACGGACAATATTATTGTCCAGAACATACTGCAACTCGTCTCTCAGGACACTTACCTCCTTGAAGTAATAAATCCCGATTACCGCAAGATCCGATACAAATTCCTTAGGCTTTTCGACCAGTTCCACGATTCGATTGCCGTCCTTTAGTTTTACAACACCATAGGCTTGAGGATTGGGTACTTGTTTTACCCAAATTACACTATCCGCATTTTTGTCCAAGTCAAAATCGGCACGGATTAAGGTGTCCGCGTACGCTATTACTGCTGGTCCGGTAAGAGAGGGTTTGGCGCTCATAATAGCATGTCCGGTACCTAAAGGTTGGTCTTGCCGGTATATGCATGCCCTTGCACCAATTTCCTTTGCAAGACGTTGTAGCTGTTCCACGATATCATCTCCAAAAAATGCCGGATCTCCTAAGATAAAGGCCACTTCTTCAATCGGTTCTCCCAACACTTTGGCAATATCACAAACCAATCGATGCACAATGGGTTTCCCTGCAACAGGTATTAAGGGTTTTGGTACTGTTAGCGTATGGGGTCGTAAACGTGACCCTCTTCCGGCCATTGGAACAATAATCTTCATGTATTTTGATCTACGTAATTCAGAATATTTTGGAGATTTTAGGTGTCAGTTTACTCCTGTACTACCGAATCCTCCGCTTCCCCTAGTGGTAGTGTTAAGTTCTTCAACCTCCACCCAATCTGCTCTTTCATGTTTTGCAATGACCATCTGTGCAATACGATCTCCATTTTCAATTGTAAAAGCCTCATTGGATAAATTAACAAGAATTACCCCTAGCTCTCCACGATAATCTGCATCAATCGTTCCAGGACTATTTAATACCGTAATCCCTTTTTTTGCGGCCAGTCCACTCCTCGGCCGTATTTGCGCCTCATATCCAATGGGTAGTTCTAAAAAAATACCCGTTTTCACAATAGCTCTTTCAAGGGGTTGTAAAAGTATTGATTCGAGGATATCTGCCCGTAAGTCTACCCCTGCAGCACCTTTGGTTTCATAGGTAGGCAAAGGATTTCCGGATTTATTAATGATTTTAACTTTCACTTTTCAAAAAAATACGCTTGAGGTTATCCCCTTCCAATTTGTAAATCAGCCCCAAAAATACAAAAAGGAACAGGGTGCCTACGATTAAGTTTCGATTAAAAACATAAAATGAAAGGATAGAGAAGCCTATGGAAATTCCTCCATAAAACAGGATCTTGCGAAGGTTATACGGGATAGGATAATATTTCCTGCCAAAATAATACGATAGTGCCATCATTGTTGCGTAGGCTGTTAACGTGGCCAGAGCGGAGGCTATATATCCCATTACTGGAATAAGAGCAAAGTTGATGATTAACGTTAATACAGCGCCTATAGACGAAATGTAAGCACCATATCTTGTCCTATCGGTTACTTTATACCAAACCGACAGATTGTGATAAATCCCCAGACAAAAACTGGCTAACAATATTATGGGAACCACCTCCATAGCTTCCCAATACACTTCATTCCTCACGAAAAGCACTTTTAACAGATCGGCAAAAACCACAACTGAAAGCAAAATAAAACTTCCTAAAATGACGAAATACGTGGTTATTGTTGCGTATGTTTTTTCCGGAGTTTTGGAATTGGAATGACTAAAGAAAAAGGGTTCTACTCCTAAGCGGAAGGCCGTTCCATACAGCGTCATAAATAATGCCAGCTTGTAGCATGCCGCATATTTACCAGCTTCGGCATCAGAGACCATTTCTGCTACCAAAATCTTATCTAAAACTTCATTAATGGTAAATGCGATGCCTGCGAACATTACCGGAATGGCATATTTCATCATGCGTTTCCACAGCACACGATCAAACGAATACTTCACGCGAAAATAGACCGGGCTCACCAGTAATAAAGTGATACCACTGGCCATAATATTCGAAATGAATATGTACGGAATCTCAAAATCAGATTGGTAGAGCTGCTTAAAAAACCCTTGGTCATCCTGGGCCAACCTCGGCAGTAGTAGCAAAAAGAACACATTGAAGCCCAGGTTAATCCCTACATTGATCAACTTCAACACAGCATAACGCATAGGCCTTTCTTTTGCTCTTAAGAGTGCAAATGGAACAATTGCAAGGGCGTCCAGGGCAAGAATAAAAATCGTGAACTCTATATATTCTACCTTGATACCCGTAAGGTGCGCTAGGTGTTCCTTAAATAGCAGTGCTAATAGCCCAAAAAGCAAGGTGGAACACAAAAGAGAGATTAGCGAGGTGGCTATTACAGAAAATTTACTTTTCTCCTTCAAGTAGAATCTAAAGAAAGCCGTTTCCATACCGTAAGCCAGCACTACATTAAAAATAGCTATCCAGGCATATATTTTGGTATATTCGCCATAGCCGTCGGCATTTTCAAAAACCTCAGTATACAAGGGAAGTAACAGTACGGATAGCACACGAGGCAATACTGTAGCTAAACCGTAAATAAAGGTCTGTTCAAATAGTCTTTTAAGCGGGCTCAAGGGAAAACTATATTAAAACAAACCCCGAAGCGTAACTCCGGGGTATACTTTTTATAAAAGTAGTTAAATTATAAACTACTGGTAAAGGAGCGGTTTTTTCTCTTGAACACCTTCAATCTTAAAGAACTTTTCCTGATCCCCGTCCATGTAACTAATAACACATTGATCCTGTTCGAGCTCAAAAGGAAACTTGACCTTGGGAGTGGGAGGACGATTACCGACTTCTTTTTTGGGATCCGCATCCATGATAATATCTGGCTTCTCAAAATTGGTGTTTAAGAAGTTCGCCTTTATTAGCCAACCGTCTTTACTATCTTCGAGAGCAACCTCTGTTACCTTTCCTCTGAAATACGCGCGCTTTAATTGTATTTGTTCCATATCCGCTCCTGAAACCGGAACGGTAAGCAACATCCCCGATCCACTTTCCGCTCTACCGCCTTTCCAGGACTGGCAGGTGGCATCGCCCAGCTCTAAGGGAGGTTCACTCACTATTCCCTTCTGAGAAGAACAGCTAGAGAATGACAATGTCAATACAA
Source organism: Bacteroidota bacterium (assembly GCA_038750505.1). Classification (GTDB taxonomy): domain Bacteria; phylum Bacteroidota; class Bacteroidia; order Flavobacteriales; family Flavobacteriaceae; genus Croceivirga. The sequence goes on from JBCDHD010000011.1 coordinate 121,175, forward strand.
GTATCATATATAAAACGGATTTCATGCGTTTATTTTTTCGTTCCTATCAAAGATATAAAACCAATTTTAGTGCCAAACCTAAAATGAATTCCTAAACGGAATTACAATTTTGTTATCTTAAGGTGCAAAGACCGCACCGATGTCCTTCGTTAAAACCGTTGTTCCTTGTTTTATTTTGATCCTGATCTGCGCCTCTTGTAAGGAGCAAGACTTTTCCAAAAAAGAGGCTTTTGAAAGACCTAATATTGTCTTTATTATGTCTGATGACCATGCTTATCAGGCAATAAGCGCTTATCAGGATCATTTGCTTTCTACCCCAAATATTGACAGGATCGCCAAAGAGGGTATACGCTTTACGAATGCATGTGTTACCAATTCCATCTGTGCTCCATCAAGAGCAACAATTTTAACCGGGAAGCATACGCACATCAATGGCAAAACCGATAATTCTCGCCCGTTTGACACTACACAGGTGACTTTCCCGGAACTCTTTCAAAAGGCGGGGTATCAAACGGCCATGTTTGGCAAACTACATTTTGGCAACAATCCAAAAGGTGTTGACGATTTTATGATTTTACCCGGGCAAGGCAACTACATCAATCCCGATTTTATAACAACGCATGGAGATACAACGAGGATTGAAGGCTATGTTACCGATATTATCACGGATTTAACGTTGGATTGGATCGCAAAAGAAAGAGATCCGTCACAACCTTTCATGCTTATGTATTTGCATAAAGCACCCCATCGACCGTGGTGGCCGAGGCCAGATAAGTTCGAGGAATTTTTGACTAAAAAATTCCCCGAACCCAAGACCCTCTTTGATGATTATACGACCAGAGGTGCCGCTGCCCGAACTGCAGAGATGCATCTTCTTACGGATATGATGTACAATCACGACAGTAAAATTCGCCCGGAACTATCCAAAAAAATGCAACCGGAGCCGTTTGTTCCTGAATACGACAATGGCTTTCATGGACCTTATACTGAACGTCTAACTAAAGCGCAAAGGGCCTTATATGAACCTATTTTAGACAAAATCAACCAGGATTTTGAAAAAAACTGGCCAACACTGTCCAAGGAAGGCAAAATGCGCTGGAAATACCAACGTTATATGCAGGACTATCTGGCCTGTATTTCGTCTGTAGATGATAATGTAGGTCGCGTGCTGGATTATTTGGATGAAAATGGGCTTTCGAAAAACACTTTGGTCGTTTACACCTCGGACCAGGGGTTTTACTTGGGAGAACACGGTTGGTTCGATAAACGATTTATTTATAATGAATCTTTCAAAACCCCACTATTGGTACGTTGGCCCAATGTTATCCAACCGGGAATTACCAATGCCGAAATGGTACAAAATCTGGATTTTGCTCAAACCTTATTGGAGGCTGCTGGTATTGAAGCTCCCTCGGACATGCAAGGAGAAAGTTTGATGCCGCTTCTAAGGTCAAATGATAGGCAATGGACGCGAGATGCAGTGTATTATCATTATTATGAATATCCTGCTGTGCATCAGGTAAAACGCCATTATGGTATAGTGACCAAAGAATACAAACTAGCGCATTTTTATTATGATGTTGACGAGTGGGAACTCTACGACCGTAAGAAAGATCCGCTGGAGGTCAATAATGTATATGGCCAGTCCGCATATGCCGAGATCGTTGCGGAGCTCAAAACAAAGCTGGAGGAACTACGAAAAAACTATGGTGATTCTGATGAGCTCAATCAAAAATATATTGACATACACCTGGAGAACAGTATCGACTCTCCCTTGAAGCAAAAAGGGTCTTAGGCCTAAACCCTATGAATCATTTTCTTAGTTCTTTCAGTACCTTCATTTCCTTGCGTGCCTGAAACGAAATAAAAAAGGAAAACACCACCAGTAAGACCAATGAAGACACCACAATATACTGGTAAAACCCCTTTGACAAAGAGGCCTTGAAATTGGGCAATAGCGTCCAAAAGGCATAACAATAGATAACTAATATAATAGGCGTTACAACGGTATGTACCCATATTCTACCCTTACAATAGTTTTTCAGCTTTCCTTTAAACTTTTGAATATTTATGGCTATTGATAGGCGCTTTAAATGCCTAATACTCAAAAACTCCACAAGGACCCTAACCATTAAAGCCAGGATCATAGCACCTAAAGCCAAAGCAACATCGCTGTAGGCTATAGCATCGATGTAGAAAAAGAATAGCAGGAGAACACCTATAGTACTCAATAAAACGACATTACCCATTTTTTGCTTTTTGGTAACGTACTTAATTCTGTTCTTTAACCGTGTAAAACCAGCTTCCGATGGTTCGGCTATGCGTTGTTCCTTCCACGTATTTCTTAATCGTTCAAAATCATCCATGATCTACACATTTTGAGAGTTGGTTTTTGATTCGATGTATTCGGGTCCTGATGTCTTCATGTTGTAAACCTATGATTTGCGCTATTTCCTTTTGGGCAAGTCCTTCTAGTTCCATCATGATAATTGCTTTATTAGTAGCGCTCAACATGCTGATACATCTGTACATTTCGTGATATTGTCTTTCCTTTTCATGAGATCTTTGCTCTTCGGCCCTAACATCTTCTTGCAATGCAACATTCGTAAATGGTTTGGTTTTATTTTTTCTTAAGTTCATCAAGCACGTGTTGACTGCTATCCTGTAGATCCATGTCGTAATTTTACTTTGCCCTTTAAAGGTGTTTAGGTTGCTCCAAACCTTGATAAATACTTCCTGGACAAGATCATTGGCCAATTCGGTATCCCCGGAGGCATATCCCATACATATGCGCATTACCCGGGCATAGTTTTCCTCATAGATACGTTTAAAGTCAGATTCGAATTCCTTCATTCGCTATTGAAGGCTAGATTTAAGTTCTTCTAAAAGCCATTCCGGTTGATCGAACATGATGAAATGGGCGGCCCCTTCCGCAAACCTTAGCTCATAATCCGTAAGATTTTTGTATTGTTCTTGATAGGTCTGCTTTACCCTATCTTTCCCAAAGGGTTGTGTAGCAGCTAAAACAATGACCGGTATTTTTATTTTGGCTACGTCTTCTCTTAAATCTACTTTCAAATAGTCTGTGTAGCCGAAGACGTATGTCTTTCGGTCTGCTGTTTTCATCCATTCCACAATCTGCTGTCTTTTTACCGCATTACCGGTCATTCCTGAGGTCATTCCCACTACCATATTCTCAAATTCCTCCTCTTCCATCTCTAGGATCTGGTTATTGTAAGGACTATCGTATACCATGGTCTCACTGTCATAATTGGGAAATAGCAATGCCCCGGTAGCGGTCAAAGCATCTACAACAACCAGTTTTTTGAATAGTGTATGTTTAGCCGCTAAGGATAACGCCAAGGTGCCTCCCAAACTGTGGCCGATAGCTATTGCATCCTCCAGGTTTTTAGATACAACGTAATTACGGACTGCATTTTCCACCTTGGGATACCAAGGAAATTCTATAGGGGCCACTTCCCCAAATCCGGCGAAGGTAAACAGATGACACTCATAGTTCTTGGAAAGTTCGTTAATCTGCTCCTCCCAAACTTGATCCGTACAAGTAAATCCTGGGAAAAATAACAAGGGTTCACCCTTTCCTACAACGCGTACTTCAAAGGCACTGTTTTGTGCATTCAGATGCACAATAGAAAGGAGAATCATCAGTAATGCTAGGGGGTGCTTAACTTTTTTCATTTGTTTAGGTTTTGAATCATTTTTCCTTTTGATTCAAAACTTTGAAAATGTTACACTCAGTTCCGGAATAAATAAAAAAATAATAGCATCATTTCATTTAATCGCTATTCTATTCATAGCAATCTTAGCCAAAATAAAGGCGATCAGTAGTAAAAACGCAGCCAAGGCAAAGGAAGCGCCTGGAAAGTATATGCTAGTCCCTGGTCGGATAAAGAAATAGAACACAGGAGCGAAAACCAGTTGTCCCAGGATAGCGGTAATGCTTACCAATCCGGTTATGGAACCTTGAAGGTTCCCTTGTTCTTTTTCGGAAACCTGATTCGAAATTATACCTTGCACCGTAGGGCCTGCTACTCCTCCCAGAGCATACGGTATCAAAAAGGCATAGAGCATCCAGGGTTCAGAAGCTTGCGAAAACAGGAACATCCCCAATGTCCAAAGTAAGAAGCCAAAGGTCACTACTTTTTGCTTTCCAAACCACGCAATGGCACGACCCACTAAAAACCCTTGGACAAAAGCTACCAAAAGTCCAACCACAACCAGGGAAACCCCAATTTGTTTTGGATTCCAATCGAAGCTTTCAATACAGAAATAGGACCAGACCGACGGTAACGCCTGCCCAGCCAGGTTGGCTGTAAAAAAGGCTGCGATCAACAACAGCACACCCTTATAATTTCGGAGTGCTGCAAGCGACATTCCGGGAATCATTTTTAGATAACTAATAGGCCTTCTATTTTCTTGGCTTAAGGATTCCGGAACTACTAACCATCCAAACAAAAAATTAGCAAAGGTGAGTCCGGCAGCAATATAAAAAGGTAGGCGAATATCAATTTCACCGAAATATCCCCCGATCCCTGGCCCGATAATAAAACCAAGTCCAAAGGCTGCCCCAATTATACCAAAGTTCTTTGCCTTTTCCTCCATAGTGCTGATATCAGCAATATATGCTGATGCTACGGTAAAACTTGCTCCTGTTATTCCCGCTAAAAAACGGCCTACAAATAACCAGGTAATCGTTGGCGCCCACGCATGTACCAAATAGTCAACGCTCAAGCCTAGAAGCGAAAGTAAAAGAATAGGTTTTCGGCCGTAGCGATCAGATATCTCACCAAGTACTGGTGAAAAAAAGAATTGCATTCCGGCAAAGGCTGTTGTTAACCACATGCCATAGATAACAGCTTTGTGATTTCCTTCTCTGGTCAATTGCATAATGAAATCCGGAATTATTGGGATAATTATACCAACACCAATAACATCTACCAAAATGGTAATGAAAATAAAAAGTAAGGCGGTTTTCTTTGATTTCATCTAAAAATAAAAGCCCCACAACGTGAGGCTCTTTTTATAGGGTATAACAGCATGTCTTGGATCCGGAATTAATTGTTCAATGCCTCGGCTCCCGAAACAATTTCTAATATTTCACCCGTGATCGCAGCTTGTCTTGCCTTATTATAGGTTAACGTTAATTGATCTTTTAGTTCACCGGCATTATCTGTTGCTTTGTGCATTGCGGTCATACGCGCACCATGTTCGCTGGCAAAAGAATCACGAAGCGCTTTGTATAGCTGAGTTTTTAACGATTTTGGGATCAGTTGTTCCACAATCTCTGCCTTTGAGGGCTCAAAAATGTAATCCGAGCTAGCATTTGTATCGCCTTCTATCGGAAGTATGGGGAGAAATTGCTCCGTAGTCACTATCTGAGTAGCCGCATTCTTAAATCGGTTGTAGATCAGTTCAATTCTATCGTACTCCCCCTCAACAAACTTCGCCATTAAATCCTCAGCGATCACCGCAACATTCTCAAAGGTAAGCGCGTCAAAAATCGCACTATGATTTGCTATGATATTGAACTTCTTCCCTAAAATATCATTGCCTTTCTTTCCAACGGTAATGAAGTCTACTTGTTTCCCTCCGTATTTCCCGTGATAGCGTGAAACGGACTCCTTGATAATATTCGAATTAAAGGCACCGCAAAGACCTCTATTGGAAGTAATGGATACAACAAGTACTTTATTTACCGTTCTGTTCTCCGTGTGCTTTGCTCCAATGTCACCATCCAGGCTACTGCTAAGATTTTGTAGCAGTTCCGTAAGCTTATTGGCGTAAGGACGCATAGCGGTGATGGCATCTTGAGCCTTTTTCAACTTAGCCGCAGAAACCATTTTCATGGCCCCGGTAATTTGCATTGTTGATTTTACCGTACCAATCCTATTTCGTATCTCTTTTAAGTTCGCCATTTTTCTCTTTTGTGATTCCTGATTTCCTACCTCTCCTTAAGGAGGGCGGAAGAATGACCGGAATTTAAGCCTTGTATTTACTCGCTAGATCTTTACAAACCGTTGTCAGGGTTTCGATTACCTCGTCAGTAAGCTGACCTGATTTCAAGGTGTCTAAAACTCCTCTATGCTGCGCATTTAAGAATTCTATAAAATCGCGTTCAAATTCTTTTACTTTATCGACAGGAACATCCCTTAAGAGATTTTTGGAGCCTGCAAATATGATCGCCACCTGATCTTCCACCGTAAAAGGGTCATTTTGTGCTTGCTTCAAAATTTCCACATTTCTACGCCCTTTATCAATAACACCCATAGTAGCGGCATCCAAATCCGAACCAAACTTGGCAAATGCTTCCAATTCACGGAACTGTGCCTGGTCCAATTTCAATGTCCCTGCTACCTTTTTCATAGATTTAATCTGCGCAGAACCCCCGACACGTGATACCGAGATACCTACGTTAATAGCAGGACGAACCCCTTGGTTAAACAAGTCTTGTTCCAAGAAGATCTGGCCATCAGTAATTGAAATTACGTTGGTTGGGATATACGCGGATACGTCGCCCGCTTGCGTTTCAATAATAGGAAGCGCTGTTAAGGAACCTCCTCCTTTCACTTTGTCTTTTAAAGGATCCGGCAGATCATTCATATTCTGAGCTACGGCGTCATCATTAATTACCTTGGCAGCCCGCTCCAGTAATCTGGAATGCAAATAGAAGACATCTCCAGGATATGCCTCACGCCCCGGAGGTCTTCGCAAAAGAAGAGATACCTCACGGTAGGCAACCGCCTGCTTAGACAAGTCATCATAAATAATCAATGCCGGTCTACCGGTGTCACGAAAATATTCACCTATCGCCGCCCCGGCAAAAGGAGCATACACCTGCATAGGCGCGGGATCAGAAGCATTGGCTGCAACAATAGTGGTATATGATAAAGCTCCTTTATCTTCCAAGGTTTTTGCAATAGCTGCAACAGTTGAGGCTTTCTGGCCTACGGCAACATAGATACAATACACAGGTTCGCCAGCATCATAAAACTCTTTCTGGTTCAAAATGGTGTCTATACATACCGTTGTTTTTCCCGTTTGGCGGTCACCAATCACCAACTCACGTTGTCCTCTTCCGATAGGGATCATGGCATCAATCGCTTTCACTCCGGTCTGTAATGGTTCATTTACCGGTTGACGATAGATTACTCCCGGAGCTTTGCGTTCCAAGGGCATTTCAAAGGTCTCCCCGGATATCGGCCCTTTTCCATCTATGGGGGTACCTAGCGTATCTACAACACGTCCTACAATTCCTTCTCCAACATTAATAGAGGCAATGCGTTGCGTTCGTTTTACAGTAGCTCCTTCCAAAATTTCTTTAGATGGGCCTAGCAATACAACCCCAACATTATCTTCTTCCAGGTTCAATACGATTCCTTGCATACCTCCATCAAACTCTACCAATTCTCCGTATTGGGCGTTTGACAATCCGTATACTCTTGCGATACCATCACCAACCTGAAGTACGGTACCTACCTCGTCTAAGGAAGCTGTTGCTTCAAAACCTGATAATTGTTTTTTCAATATTGCTGAAACCTCAGCTGCTTTTACTCCCGCCATTTTATAGACTATTTGTAAATTCTCGTTTTAATGTATTCAGTTTGTTTGCCACACTGGCATCGTATTGTAAATCGCCAACTCTTAAAATGAATCCCCCCACAATACTTTCATCTACTTTATTTTCAAGGGATACGGCATTTCCGGTAAGCGTCTTTACTGTAGCCAGTACTTTTTTCTCCAAGGCTGCTGTAAGTGGTACGGCCGTAGTAACCGTGGCGACATCTTCTCCTTTCAGCTTCTCGTACTGGATAATGTATTTATAAGCCACTTCTTGCAGTAGATCGATACGCTTATTATCCGCCAAGGTAGTTATGAGCCCTTGTGAAATTGTACTGCTTCCCTTAAAAATCGCTAGTAGCGTGTTTTTCTTTATCTCGGTTTTTACAATTGGGCTAGATAACAGTTGTTGAAGTTCACTGTTGCCCGAAATGGTTTCTGCCACATTACGCATATCAACATCTACCTTTTCTGCGGCTTTCTTTTCCACCGCATAATCCAAGGTTGCTTTTGCATATCGAATGGCTGCCCTACTCTCGTTCATGCCGTATTAATTCAATTTTACATCCCCCAACATATCTTCAACAACTTTTAGCTGCTTTTTCTTGTCGGCCAGTTCTGCTTTAAGCACTTTTTCGGCGATGTCTACTGAAAGTGTTGCTACCTGCTCCTTGATATCCGCTACTGCTGCTTTCTTTTCACTTTCTATAGTAGCCTGGGCTTGCTTTAGTATTTTATCTCCCTCTACCTGCGCCTGCTCTTTAGCATCCGCAATCATCTTTTCTTTTATTTCGCGCGCCTCTTTCAACAATTTTTCGCGTTCCGCACGCGCTTCTTTCAAAAGATTTTCACTGTCCGCCGTTACATTTTGCATTTCCTTTTTCGCATCTTCAGCGGCCTGAAGCGCATTTTTAATGCCCTCTTCCCGATCGTTAACAGCAGACAATATAGGTTTCCATGCAAACTTCCAAAGCAGCCATAGCAGCAAAAGAAACAACAGGGTTTGCCAAAAAAACAGCCCTAACGAAAACTCTTCCAATAATTTTTCCATGTCTATTTGTTTTCTTTTTAATTTTTAACAAGTAAGGGCTGCAACCAACCGTTGCAGCCGTTTACCTTTACATGACTGATTATACCGCAAAAAGAGCAGCAAAACCAATACCTTCAATCAATGCAGCAACAATTAACATTGCTGTCTGGATCTTACCGTATGCTTCTGGCTGACGAGCGATAGCTTCCATTGCGGACCCACCGATACGACCAATACCCATACCAACACCGATAACTACCAAACCTGCACCTACCATTACTGGAATTTCCATGTCTATCTAGTTTAAAAATTAAAAATTCTACTTTTTATGAATGCGCCAACTCTGACTCATCATCATGACCATGATCGTGCTCGTGTTCTTCGGAAGCAAATCCAAAGTATAAAGCACTTAACATGGTGAAAATATAAGCTTGTAGCAAGGCCACAAGCACTTCAATCAACATAATTGCGAAAGCCAGGCCGAAAGACAAAGGGCTTCCGATCCAACTTTTAAAAATGAACATCAACCCTATCAAACTACCTATTACAATGTGACCTGCTTGCATATTAGCATACAGTCGGATTAAGAGTGAAAAAGGCTTAATAATCAACCCCAACAATTCTATTGGGACTAAAATAATATACAACGGTATTTTACCATACCAGGGCAACGCATTCCCCAGTGGATTGAATTGGTGCATCCAATAATCCTTGGTTCCTGTAAAGTTTGTAATAAGGAAGGTAAGTATCGCGAGCGCTGTTGTTATCGCAATATTACCAGTAACATTAATCCCAAGCGGTGTCATACCAAACATGTTTAAAAACCATATAAAGAAAAATATGGTTAGCAAAAAGGGCATGTATTTTTTATATCGCTTCTCGCCGATATTTGGCCGGGCGATATCGTCTCTAATATATAGCACTATAGGCTCAAAGAAGCGCCCCACACCCGTTGGTATGCCATCATTCTTGGTATAGGATCTCGCCAGACTTGAAAATAACCAGATCATAAGGAGACCGGTAATTATAATCATTACCACATTCTTGGTAATAGAAAGATCCAATGGTTTTACATTTGTCGGATGATGTTCCTCATCGTAGTTGATGGTCCCCTCTGCGTCCGTTTTATAGATCTTACTATGATATAATCTGTAAAAAGTACCATCAACTTCCGCCAAGGTTTCGCCATGGTGAAATTTGGATGAGGAAAAAACCTGTATTCCATCGTCCCACAGAATAACCGGAAGCGGAAATCCAACATATTTGTGTTCTCCGTTATCCTGGGTGTAAGAGAATAAAGAAAAATCGTGGGAATCCTGTAGGTGATGAAATATGTATTCTTTAATTTCTGTTTGGAGGTCTTTTCCATGACCTTCTTCCCCGTGTTTTTCCTCCTTTTCTTTGGCGAAGGAAATTTGACTTAAAATTAGGGCAGTAAAAAGAAGAAAACTCTTCAAAAACGTTTTTCGCATTGCGCTGGAACTAACGGTCTCTAAAAATCGGTGCAAATGTAAGTCATTCCATTAAAATCAGAAAAGCTTTACTGCTTTATTTTAAGTGATTTGGAAGGAAGTGTTAAAATCAAGAATCAGACATCTGATTCAACATTTTTGATGCAAAATACGTTTCCACGATCAACGCCAAAACATAAGGCACAAAAAAGGCGGCAAACTCTACGTTTTGAATTTCACCATCCGCCTTATAGGCTGGGTAAAAAACCACGAAAAAGACGGCAAATTTCACAAAACTACCCCCCATGAATACAAAGCCAAGTGCGTTCTTAAGCTTATGGCGTGCAGCGTAAAGTCCAACAAAAATAGCTGCTGCCAGCAGGAAGTTAATACTGTAAGCCGGTTGTAATAAATGCATTGCGCCGAAGGTGGTGTTAAAAGCATACCCATGAACCAAAAAGGCCAGCAATAAGACGACCAAGGAGGTAACAAAAAAAGAGATCAAGAGTTTGGCAGAAGGGGTCAATTGTTCAATCTTTTCAATTGCTGCAAAACTACCCAAATTGAAATAGCCACACCCAAGAGTGTGGCTATAACGGTAAAATATTTTTTTTCAGTCTCGTAATGTGCATCTAACCAGTTGCCTCCTTTGACAGCCAAATAGATGATTGCGCCCATCTCAAAAGCAATGCCTGTAAGGGCTACAGCATTTTTTATAGGATCTTTTTTCTTAGGAGACTTTTGCGGGTTCATTTACTTTGGAAGGCTGCAATTTATGCGTGGAAGGAGCGGGAGCCGTCCCTTTTCCCATGGTACAAGAAGCATTAAAGCTTGCTCCGGGTTCTACAGCCAATTTTGACACGTTTACCGTACCTTCTATTCTCGCTGAATTTTTAAGGGAAAGCAACTCGGAAACAAAAAGCTCTCCGTTAAAACTACCTTCAATATCCGCATTAACACATTCTACTTTTCCTTTTATCAGGCCATCTTTTCCAATTACTACCTTTCCGGAAGTTTTTACATTTCCTTCAAGTTTGCCATCAATTCTAAAGTCTGCTTCGGAGGTAATATTCCCCTTAATGATTGTGTTTTTTTCTATTCTGTTGGGTTGTCCGCCGAAGTTTTCCATAGGTCGTGGTTTTTTGTTGTCTGAAAACATTTTAGTTCAGGGTTTTGGGGTTAACATTTGTGCCATATAGGCGTCTAAATTTTTATGAATTAGGATGGTCTGGTAGTTCTGCGACAAAACTACAAAATTCTCATCCTTAATACGGTAGTCTCTATTCTTTTTTATTAGTTCGGCAAAGCCTAGTGCAAAGTCCTTAGATCTAAAACCGTGTACTACAATAAACTGGTTTTCCAAATTGTAGATGTCCTTAGAAACGATATTTTTATACCGTAGGTCTTCAATAGCCTCTTCCAATCGTTTTTTCAATTTTTCCGGTTGTATTTCATCTCCTCTTTTGAAAGGAAAGACAACCTTCCAATTTCCCGTTCCAACACTGCCTTCCTCGGGAGAAAATTCCTTGGACTCCATTTTAGGAAGTTGCTCTGCCACTATCTGTTCCGCTTTTTTGCCTTCCGGATTATTTGGGTAGGTAAGGGCCACATAGTTCAACGCTTCTTTATAGGGCTCAAAGCCCTGTAGCCGTCCAATAGCGTTGGCTTTCAACATTTCTAACTTGGGTACGATCGGATCTCCGGTATACGTATTAATGAGTTCCTCGGACCGCGTTATCACTTCCAAAAAATGTTGTGCCTCATACGACTTGAATAGTGCATTGTATTTCGCTTCTGCGCTATCCGAGTTGTTTGCCAAAACTGCCTGTGGATTCAGTAAGATCTCCGTATAACGGCTGTCCGGATGGTTGACAATGATATCTGCCCGCATTTCCTGTGCAAGTGGACTTCCTACTTCTTCATAGATCTTATACAAATTATATTTTGAAGGAAGTACCAAGCGCTCTTCCGGGGTATTGGCTAATACTGCCTCTAGTTTGGAAGCTGCTAACAGATTTTCTTTAAATTTCTCCTTGTAGATCAATCCCAACTGATAATTAGCGAAGTTGCGTTCTGTTGCCAGACTATCAACAACGTCTTGTTCTTTAGGAATTTGTGCCAAATAAAAGTCAACGGAATATTTTTCTTCTTCGGAAAGTAATTGCCCGGATTGCTCGGCAACTATTTCCCCCGTAGCCTCGGAGGGTGCTATTCGTGTTTTATTGCTCCAACGCCAATCATCTTCTAAGGGTCGTTCTCCCCAACGGGTCCTGAAATCGTTCTTCCCATACCCCAAACTAGTAATATTATAAAAGTAAAACTTCCCTTTATTTTCCTTGCCGCCTTGTGTTTGAGAAAAAGCAGCATAGCCCGCACTCGCTCGTTTCTCTTTTTCTGCTTCCAGGGCAGCTTCTTTCGCTTTTAGTTGATCAATATACGCTTCAAAGTAAGCAACGCGTTCCTCTTCCGGCATTTGGTAAATGGTAATAACACTGTCTGCGTATTGTACTATTTCTTCGTATTCAATAACATCCTCAAGATTATCGAACTTCTTTTTGATCCGGCGATACTTCTTGGTGTTTACCACCAAATTAGTAAGGGTGCTGTCGTAGTAGGCGCCCGCTGTTTTGTAGTCTTTTCGGTTAAAATTGTATTCTCCTAGGATCTCGTAATTTTTTGCATTCAGTTTTCGGTCCTGCTGTGTGGCTCTAAGTGACTTGTTGTAGTAGGCCAACGCAAGGCTATCCGATACATTCTCCAGATGATAGTTTGCAATTTGGTGATAGATCTTGTCCAAAAAAGGGCGATTTTCCCGATTCTCTTCCAACTCCGTGAGATACTCTAAAAGAAACTCCTGATTTTCCGGAGTGATCGCGGTATTTTGGATTTTCTTTAAGTGCGCATTGATCATATACACCCTGGGGGATTTTCTGTTCAGTGCTATCACTTTGTCAAAAGCATAATTGGCGCTATCCTTAAAATCCAGTTGATTGTATAATTGCCCGATAATAAAAAGGTAACGCCCTCGTTCCTCATTCTTTTTCGTATAGGCCTGGGCTATCTTCAATTGTTGAATTGCCGTGTCCGGAGCATTTAGATTGAGATAGCTTTGGGCAAGAACAGCATGGGTGTCTGCATATTCCTGATCTTTCAACTGTTCAAATTTGAGTAATCGCTTTAGGTTCTTGATGGCCAACTCCGGATTGTCCAGGCGCATATTGGTCTTTTCCCGCCAGATACTCGCTTCGTTAAGCTTATTGCTTTTTTCGTACTTGCGCAAAATATAATTAAAGGCCTCCAAAGCGGGAATGTAGCGCTGATCAAAATACCGGGCCTTGCCTAAAAGTAAGAAGGCTTCATCGGTTTGAGGATTGCGTTCTATATCTTCAATATCCATACTGCGCTTTTGTATGGCTTTCGTTGCTTTTTCCTCGGCAATGATAAAATTGGGGTTGTTGTCTTCTGAATCCAATTTAATTTCATCGGTTACTTGAAGACGTTCCACGGGGAGCACTTCCCAAAAATCATCGCGATAGGAATTTTTGAGCTCTTCTCTTCCTTGATCGAAAGCGATATTCCCATTGTACAGTACGTTGTATTTGGTATTTAACGCATGCCAATTGCGGTTGATAAAGGCGTCCTTTTTGGTAGAACAGCCTAAACACAAGAGCAATGTACCGAGGGTGGTAACTAAAAATCTAAAATGAAGCTTCAAAAATCAAAATCTTTCCTAACTAGGATAACTTAAAAAAGCTGCATTTAGTATCGACGTCATCGATAAAGTGCAGTTATTTTCAAAGGCCTTGCCTTTCGCTTCATTTGAGGGTATTCCTTTACGTATTCATGCTACCAATTCTTAGCATTTAGTAGGATCGTCGAAACCTTTCTGCCCCCCCTGTTATAGGTTTCGCTTTTTACCATGCCTACGCCTGGGGCCACCCAAGTGGTCGTTTTATGGTTTTTGGTGATAAACCCCAGTTTGGTATTCGTGTTTTGTTCGAGCTTGACACATTCGAACGTACCTGCCGGGGTCACTATGGTCTCGTTGCCCGTTACCGTTCTATCAGAAACACTGATCTCTATTTTTAAGGCAGCCGCGTTTACCTTCATTTTTATGCGGTAATCTGGTAAGACGGTCTCGCCATTCATGGTACTGCTGCTGACCAAAAAGTTATCGCCAGAAACCTCAACCTCAAGCCCTTCGAACAGTTCTGTAAAGGAGTGGGTCACACTTTCCGGGGGCATATGCAGCCCGCCATTGATACAGAATACCTCATAGTCTACTTCGAGCACTTGTAGGGTACCGTCTTCATTTTTATACCCCAAAGGTTCGCCGTTTTTGTCAAAACTGATGGACTTCACCGTCAACCCACCGGTGTTTTCTACGGTAATGGTATGTAACGAACTACCCGTCGATCGATCACGCCTGTCGTAATAGGTATACGACCATTCATTGCCCCTATCACTGGGGAAATAGGTGTAACACGCTTCTTGTGCCGAAAGCGAAAAGGTCCCCAAAAGGACTATTATAATGATGCTATTTATTTTCATTTTTAACCATTTTTTGGTTTGTAAATAATTCACTTATGAGCCCCCAAAACAAGGGCCCAAGGTCGGTAGGTGTTCGGGCACCATGGCAGAACCAACCGAAAAATCTTCACAATTCTCAACATTAGTGGTATCCCATGACGACAAATCTTGGTTGAACGAGACAGCATTAGAGAACATAAGACCCATAGTTCTTACCGAGGAAACATCCCATGACGACAACTCTTGATTGAACGAGACAGCATTAGAGAACATAAGACCCATAGTTCTTACCGAGGAAACGTCCCAAGAGGACAGATCTTGATTGAATAAGTCGGCATCAGCGAACATAAAGTTCATATCTGTTACCGAAGAAACATCCCAAGCCGACAGATCTTGGTTGAACGAGGCGGCTCCAGAAAACATAGAATTCATACCAGTTACTGCGGAAACATCCCAAGACGAGAGGTCTCCGTCAAAAGCCGAGTTTCGGAACATGCCGTCCATTCCCGTAACACTAGAAACGTCCCAAGAAGACAAATCCTGGTTGAACGAGTCGGCACCGCTAAACATAACAAGCATATCTGTCACCGAAGAAACATCCCAATTTGAAATGTCGCTATTAAAACCGGATTCAAAGAACATATATCCCATATCTGTCACGGAAGAAACGTCCCAATTTGAAATGTCACCATTAAAAGATGATCTCAAGAACATATAACTCATATCTGTCACCGAAGAAACGTCCCAAGATGATAAATCCAAGTTCAACATATCGGTTTCCGCGAACATTTCTGTCATAGTCGTTACCGAAGAAACATCCCAATTCGCAATGTCACCATCAAAAGATGACCCACTGAACATTTGTACCATTTCAGTTACATTCGAAACGTCCCAATTCGAGATGTCGCCATTAAACGATGACCTAATGAACATTCCGCTCATATCAGTTACCGAGGAAACATCCCAATTTGAAATGTCGCCATTAAAAGGTGACACACTGAACGTAGAACTCATATCCATTACTGAGGATACATCCCAATTTGAAATGTCACCATTAAAAGGTGACCCACTGAACATAGAACTCATATCTATTACCGAGGATACATCCCAATTTGAAATATCGCCATTAAAGGATGTGCCGCGGAACATAAGAGCCATATTCGTTACCGAGGACACATCCCAAGAGGACAAGTCTTGGTTGAAGAATCCAGCATCAAAAAACATCCATTTCATATTCGTTACCGAAGAAACGTCCCAGGAGGACAAGTCTTGGTTAAACGTTTGGGCTAACAGGAACATTTCTTCCATATTCGTTACCATCTTCAGAATCGGGGTGTCCGTAGCAGTAAACCCCAATAAGTTCCTACATCGCTCAAAATGGCCACCTGCATTGCCCAATTCCATATCGCCCCATTGGGAGACATCCGCGAATTGATTTCTTGACGCAGTTGTTTCACCGAAATTAAAACCCTTTAGCCTGCCAGTGATCGTCACCGTCTTCACTCCGCCAAAACTATAGGTATGGCTGGCATCTGGATCATCGAATGCAGTAACCAGACCCTCTTCACTACCATCGCCCCAATCCACTCGAAAATCATATTCCGTAGGGTCTTCTGTACTCCCTTCGTATAATGGTAATTGTATCGTTAAATCAGTGGTTTCCAACCGCCACCGTGTGATAAAGGGTACAGCGGCCTCAGCTTCGTCCGTAAGGTTGAGCGTAAATGTGGCTGTCTGCTGCAAGGCTCCTGAACTGGCACGTACCTGCCCACTAATGATCTCGCGCCGTTCAAAATCAAAGGCCGTGGCATCGGCCACTACTAATTGCCCTTGGTTGTTCACTATTACCGCGTCTATACGGGATACCTCTAGCAGTTCAACAACCAAAGCATCGGTAAGGTTCTCTTGTACGATTGCAAACTGCGCCACCACTGCCCCGTTTTCTGGATTCTCGGCCACCGAGGCATCAAGATTTGTGATACTTAGGGCAGGGCTGGGGGGCATACTTTCCTCTCCTGGCGGGGCAGCACCTCCATTATCGTCACTAGAGCAACCGTACCCCATCAGTACTACAATCACCCAAATGAAAAGATGACTATGTGATTTAAGGTTTTTCATCTATTTTGGTTTGTTCTTTTTCTAAAATTTTCTGGAAAAACACCCTGTCCAAAGAGTCTTTTTGCTTCTTGGTCAGCCCTTGGGACTGTCCGATATATACCTTTCGGTATTCTTCCTTTTCCTGTTCCGAGAATTCGGTTTTTTCCAAGAGCTCCAAAAACGCTATACCCTCGGTGATACCATTGGGGTTGCCCTGCAAACTATCTCCCAACAATCCCGTTAGGGACTTGGAGGCCAAATCCAGAAAATTGTCCTGTTTTTTAACCAGGGAATCCTTCGTTGATTCTGTTTTAGTACTTTGAGCATTGGCACAATACCAAGTACTTCCAAAGCAAATCATAACCAGTAGTGCTGTTCTTTTCATTTTTACATCATTTTTTAAAGTGAACTGTTTTAATAATCGTATTCTTATCCCAAAGGCGAAGGGTATACTCCCCCGCTTTAAGTGCATCCAGGCGAAGGTCAATTTTTACATGGGGAACAGGTGGTACCGCACCTCGGTATGATGTTTCTTTTTTTGCCATTGGGTTGTTTCTTCTTTTGAAACATCAGCACTAAAGTAGTGTGCTGAGAAAGTGAAGAATGCCAGAATTGTAACCAACTTGAACAGCTATGTAACATGCTGTATCATCTGCTTGATTTTGGGTACAAATGGACCGTTCTAGCCCTTCTTGGAATAGGCAGAAGGAGATACCCCGTAGGCCTCTTTAAAGCATTTGGCGAAATAAGAGAGGTTGTTGAAGCCAATTTGGTAGCATACCTCAGATACATTGGCATCAGATTTTTCCAAAAGTTGAGCGGCCAATTTCAAGCGTTGCGACCGTATGAACTCTGTTGCGGAAAGGCCCGTCAAGGCTTTTAGCTTTCGATGTAGCTGCATACGGCTAAAGCCTAACGCCTTGGCAAAATCTTCTGTTGAAAAGGTTGGTGAGGTCAAATTGGTGTTCAATACCTTTTGAACACGTTCCAACAACAGCTCGTCTTGGGGAGTTACCGCTATATCTTGTGGTTTTAGTATGATTTCCTGGCTATACCGATCACGCATCGTATTGCGAATTATAAGCAGGTTGGCAATTTTTGATCGTAGCAGTTCATTGTTAAAGGGCTTTATGATATACTCATCAGCACCACTTTGAATGCCGGCCAATGCATTCTCATCCCCCGCTTTTGCCGTCAATAAAATAATCGGTATATGGCTGGTCAATTCATGCTGTTTTAATTCTCTGGTCAATTGAACACCGTTCTTTTTTGGCATCATGACATCAGAAATTATGAGGTCCGGAATTTGTGCCAGCGCCTTGTTTACACCCTCCACGCCGTCTTTGGCTACCTCTATAGTGTACATCCCATTTAAGCTTCCTATCAATATCGCCTTTAAGGCGGCATTATCCTCAACCAACAACAACAACGGTCGGTGTGATCTTTCCTTTTCATTGCCGGCCGTTACCGCCACCTCCCCAGCAACATCAATCTCATGGGGAATAAATTCCCTATCGTTTGCTATTTCAGCATCTTTAAATACCGACTTCGCAACGGGTAAGCGTACTGCAAAAGCCGTACCTGTCGTGTACGTACCATCAAGCTGTATTTCTCCCCTATGTAATTCGACCAATTCTTTTACCAAAGCCAAACCTATACCCACCCCATTGTTGTTGTGGTTGGTTTGATAAAAACGATTGAACAGCTGTTTTTGTTCCTCTTTTGAAAGTAACACCCCTGTATTTTCTATTCTTAGGTACAGCGTACCCTTTGCCATTCTTGCCTTTACGCCTATGTAGCCCCCCTCAGGAGTATACTTCACTGCATTCGAAAGTAGATTGGCCCCTATTTTTAGCAGGGCTTCCCCGTCGCACCATATCGTTTCTTCTAAGACTTCATTAACTAGGCTAAAATCGATGCCTTTACTTTCGGCCTGGTACCGGAAAGGTTCTACCAAGGCGTTTAAAAAGGTGGTGATGTTCAACGCTGAGACCCGCAGTTTGCCCTTTCCAGACTCCAATTTGGACAATTCCAATAGTTCATCGACCAAATGGGTCAGGCGTTTATTGCTTTTTAACATCAGCTCAAATTCCCTCTTGTCTTTTGCATCAATACCCGGTTGGTTTAGGCGCCGTTGCAATGGCGTGGCCATAATAGTCAATGGGGTTCTAAATTCATGGGAGATGTTGTTAAAGAACCTGGACTTTACCATATCAAGTTCCTCTAGTTTTCGAATCAACGATTTCTTATTAAGATAGTTGACCAAAAGGTAGGTGAGCAACATTAGAAATAGGGCAACGATGGCCAAAAACCACCAGGTTTTATAAAATGGGATCACTATGGACATATCCATTTGGCTCTGGGCGATAATTGCGCCATTTTTAGATTGGGCGCGTATTCGAATAGGGGTATGTCCTGTGCCCAGGGTCAACTCCAAATAGTTTTTGGTCGCAATAGGCTTCCAAGCCGTATTACCCAATTGATATTCATAGGATATCGTATCATACAGGTGTGGTTTGGTCACTGTAAATTCCAGTTGCACCCTTTTTTGATATTCATTCAGTTCAATCCCTTCATACCCTGTTAGCGCTGGAATGCGCTCCAACTTATTGTTCACAAAAACTGCTGATATATCGAGTATGGGATTCGAGGTTTCAATAACACGCTTCACCGGTCGTGTACCTCGAAAAATTTTTCCAGTCTGCGCACTCCAAATAAAACCGTCACCATCTAAATAGAGGTGGGTGGCCCAAGTTTGCCGCATTTCGTCTAGGGTAGGCAACCATGAATATTGTTGCGTGTTGCGATTAAAAAACCCGTTTCCAATTCTTGAGGCATTGATAAAGGCCAAGGAATCATTTATGGGAATCGCACTTCGAATGGTATTATAATCATGGCTTTGGGGAAATACCTCAGAGGTGGGATAACGCGCAAAGGTTTTGGCGTCAAAATCGAACTCGACCATTCCCAGGCCCCAGGACGGGAAATATATGTTTTCTTTTACAAGAGGCGTTCTAAAAAAGTTGTGGGAAAGTGAATCTGCCCATTTTTCGGGGATGGTATATCGTTCGCTGAAATCCCCTTTTTTTGATAACCGATACAATCCGTCCATCAGTGCTACCCAAATGACGTCCTTCTCAATGTCTGGATAGATGGATTTAACCGATTTGGTACTTTCCCTGTAGCGCTCGGGCACTTCCCCATCGTTTAGATAGCTTTTTAATTTGACCCCACTTTTGCGATCGACCAAATACAAACCATTGGCGGTGCCAATATACATGGTGTCTCGGTGTTCTTCTATCTGCAAAATATAGTTTCTGTGATCGAATGTGCGCAATGGCTCATCCAAAACTATTTTATCGATGGTGTTATCCTTCAAATTGATTTTGAAAAGCCCTTTTCTTCTGCCCAACCATAGCACCTCATCCGTGTCAAAGGCAAAGCAGGTGGCTTGCTGGTCATTGAGCCTGTGTTTGGAGTTCGACGATAGGTATCTTGATACATTGACGGCCCTTACCCCATTATAACGGTAAATCCCTTCATTGATTAAAAACCAAAAGGCACCATCGCTGGTCTGATGCATTTGTTCGATCATCAACCAGGAGTTCAAACCATCGTCATTCGCAATGATCACCTCTTCAAATGGGGGAATAGGCACCTGGCCTATTAGCACTAAGGGTAGAAAAAATAAGCACCGTACCAATCGAAAAAACATAATCAAAACAAGGGAGGCAAAACCATTTTATTACTTCTTATCCAGGTTCAATAATATGGAATTTCATAGGATTTTTTGAACACCTAAGTAACAACTACTGTTACATACGTGTTGGTTTCAATACTGTGGCCTCTAATCGTTAAAGAATACTGCTCTTTTTGCTATGTGCCTTCATTTTATGGAATTCTTCAATTCATAAGACGCTCAAGGTGCAACGAATTGTTCCTAAATAAAACGGAAAGCTTTGGAAAAGTCCTCATCGCTACGGTCAACGTTTCCCAAATCGATACTACAAGCTCCTGGGCAAAATAAAAACCAAGCTACAATAGGGCCACTATAGCCAAATTGGGCTCCATTTGACGGTCCCATCTTGAAATATTACCATGCGGTTGTACTTTCAAAATGTGTTCTTCCTCGATTGTATTTTGCCTTGTACGCCAAAGGTGAAAGCCCCACATGTTTTTTAAACACTGTGCGGAAGGCCTTTTCATCAGAGTACCCTACCTGATACATCTCGTTTACATTTTGTTGTGTGGTTTCCAAATTCCGTTTTGCTGCTTCAATTTTTACGCGTTGAATGTATTCTAAGGGGGTATTATGCGTAGCCTTCTTGAATCTTCTTACAAAATTTCTCCGGCTAATCGCAAATTTCTCAGCCAACTGCTCCACCGATATTTTGTTCGTGATATTCCCCTCAATGTAGCGTTGTGCTTGACGAATCGCTTCATCCTCATGGTCTTTTTGTCCCTGAAAGATGGCAAATTGATGCTGATTATCACGATCAATATCAATCTCGAAAAACTTTGAAATATAAACCGCTACCCCCCGGCCACAGTATTTCTCTACCAGATGTAGCATAAGGTTTAAAAAAGAATAGGCTCCTCCACTAGTGTAGATACCTTCTTCCTCGGTAACTACTTTATTAGAAACCAACTGTACTTCCGGAAATAGTTGACGGAAAACATCCATAGCAGCCCAATGTGTGGCGCATTGTTTTCCGTTGACCAAGCCCGTCTGGGCCAAAATGAATGCTCCGATACACATACTGGCTATTTCCGCTTTATGTTGTAAACGCTGTTGTAAAATCCACGGGATATACGGTTTATTTTTTTCCAAATCTTCCAAAAGGTTGTCCGGACGTAAGGCCAGAATAATGATCAGATCTGTTTTTTTAATCCGGTTTAACGTAGCATTGCAATGAATACTAAAAGCGCCTTTATAAAGTGAGAAATTGTGCTCTACTCCAACCAGATGGATATCAAAGAAGTTGCTTTTTTGATTTTCCGCTTGCTGTAAAAATCGATTGGCCGCCATAAGGATCTTGTAGGGGCCCACAATGCTGCTCAATATGGCATCACCTTTGGGCACTAAAATACTTACATGTTTCATGGCTTAGGGTTTGTACACAAGATAATCATACTATTTGGCACAATCAACCCTCTAAAGTGGCGTATTTCCCCTTATTGTTCTGTCCGATGCTGTTGTAGTTTTGAGAAGCATGGAACTAGCGTACTTTCAGAACATCTGCCAAACCCTTTGTGACAACTATGCTGAAGTTACGGAAGGAAAAATGATGCGTTCACCTGCCATTCATTATCGCGGAAAGGTTTTTGCTTTCCTCTCCAGAAAACAGAAACTCGTCATTAAACTGGGAAAATTTTTTCCATTGGACACGTTGGAGGTTAAGGTTTGCGAGTTTAACCCCTTTACAACCAAAAGCGCTCTTCCGGGATGGTATGAAGTGGATTTTGGTGTTAAGGATGCCTGGCCTTCCATGGCTAAACTGGCCTATACGCTTGCCAAAAATGGCGGTAGTTAGGAAAGGTGTCCAATACGGTAGAAACAAATCGTCTTATTCTAAAATGTTACAATGATCACCGAAAGATTTAGCGTGTTTTTTAAAGGCTTGGAACAACACAACACAAAGCAATGGTTCCATGCCAATACGAAAGCGTATGCAACAGATGTTAAAGCCCCTTTTCTCCGTCTTTTGGACGAAATACTACCAAATCTTGTGGATTGGGACCCTCGTATCCTTCCTGACCCTAAGAAGGCATTATTTCGTATTAACCGGGATATCCGGTTTACTAAGGATAAATCTCCCTATACCACCATACTCAAGGCAGGATGCGCTCCAGGAGGGAGAAAGTCAGAACTTCCCGGGTATTATTTGGGGATAGATGCTGCAAACGTACATGTGGGCGGCGGTTTATTTATGCTACAGCCTTCAAAACTTAAAAAAGTACGGCTCCATATCGCGGCCCATCCCGGAAGACTTCGCAAAATTGTAGCATCATCCGAATTCAAAGAAACCTTCGGAAGACTTCAAGGAGAAAAATCAAAACGATTGGAGAAAACGCTATTACCGGCAGCTGAAAAAACGGATCTCATCTACCATAAGCAGTTTTACGCTTTTACGGAATTCCCGCTTGCCCCATTTTACGGTTCTGATGCACTAACCGATGCGATATTAGAACATTTACAGATCATAAAACCGCTGAACGATTACCTCAACGAAGCACTTATATGAACAAGTTTATTTATTAATCATAAAACACGTATTCATGACAACACAAGAAGTTGCAGACCAATTGGTCGACTATTGTAGAACAGGACAATTTGATACCGCCATGAAGGAATTATATGGTGAAGGTATTGTAAGTATTGAACCCAAAGGGGCTCCTATGGAACGAGTAGAGGGCTTTCAGGAAGTAATTAAAAAAGCCGCCTATTTTAACGATATGGTAGAAGAATTTCATGGAAATGAGGTGTCTGATCCATTGGTGGCGGACAACTTTTTCTCTTGCCGGATGAAAATGGACGCAACTTTTAAACAAGGCGGCCGGCAGGCCATGGAGGAAATTTGTCTGTATGAGGTAGCCGACGGAAAGATAATCCGAGAGGAATTCTTCTACACCACCAAGGGTTAAAAATAGCGTTGGAACATTAGCTGTTATCAAAGAGCTTGTTCGTGCTCCCGGAGGGTTCCTAGATCACTCTGAAAATTATTTTTTGATAACAGCTTCTTTATGGTTTTATCCTGCAAAAAATGTTTCCAGCTCTTTTAAAGTTTTCGTTGAGGTTTGGATATCCTTTACAATTTCACCTTTGTGAAGAACAACAATACGCTCACACACTTCGGTTACATGCATCAAGTCATGACTCGAGATCAAAACCGTAACTTCTTCTTTAGCGGCAAGTTCCTTTATAATTGCTTTTAATCGGATTTGAGTAGTAGGATCCAAATTCGCGAAAGGCTCATCCAAAATAACCACTTCGGGATTCCCTATAAAACTAGCTACAATCCCTACTTTTTTCTGGTTCCCTTTAGATAAATCCCTCAAGTATTTGTTCTGCTTAAGGATTTCGCCGTGAAAGAAGTCTTCAAATTGGCTCAATAAGCCGTCAATATCTGCTTTATTTCGTCCCCGCAACTCTCCGATGAAATAAAAGTACTCCTCCGGGGTAAGATAACCGATGAGAAAAGATTCATCAATAAACGCAGTGGTATAGGGCTTCCATGCTTCGCTTTTGTTCACTTGCACTTCATTATTGTGGATATGGCCCGTTGTAGGCGGTATCAAGTCTAACAATAAGCTAAAAAGGGTCGTCTTTCCTGCACCGTTGTTTCCAACCAAACCAAAGCTCTGTCCTTTAGCAATTTCCAAATGTTCAATATGTAGTACTTCTTGCCCTCCGTACTTCTTGGTAAGCTGATCAACTGTTATCATTAGTGTATCTTAGATTAGTAATTAATTATCCTTCTTTTTGTTTAAACCCTTCCAACATAATGTGTTTTTTCTTTGAATATTCTTCAGTAATTCTATCCAACAGCATATTTCTGAACGCGTAACCCAGTACCCCTAATACCACTAAAACTGCTACTGCAGCTTCAAAGGAAACCAGATAATTGAACAGTGTAAATAATACAATTGGACCTCCTAAAACCGGGAGCATGATCAAAAACTGAACGGCACTTGTTCCTTGCATGTTACCAAAAGGGCTTTGATCCAGTTCGATACGCTTTTTGTTAAATGAACCAAAAAATAAAATCACCGGAATATTGACCCCCAGATTATAGATAGCACAGGCAATATTTACAGCCAATATTTTCCATCCAAAATAGACATAGGGTATGGTGAGAAAAAACATTACCACTACACTCACCGTAATTAATAGTGCCTTAGACTCCAGATATTTCCGTAATGGAATGTTCTGCGACATCATCATGCTGTAATAAGCGCTATCCCAAGCGGGAATGAATTGCCCAAAATTGGAGAGAAAAATACCGGTCATAAAAATGCCTAAAAAGACATGTATCAGCGGCATATCGGCATAGATCTCCTGGGTATAAAAAATAAGTCCATAAAAAACAAAGAGAAGAGAAATCCAAACCTGTGCTTTGGTCCTTTTATTGCGCCATATTAATTTCAAGTCAAGTTGAAGGAAAGGTGCCATTTCCCCGAAGCGCTTGGTCCAGCTCAGATCAGTAGCTTTAGCTGCTTTCACCTTACCGCGAAGCGCCCCATCTAAATAGAGGACATTCTTTAAATATTGAAAATTCAAAGAATAGAGGATGCCCAAAATAGCAAACGGAATTAGAATGGCTAAAGGGTACGCATAGAGTCCGTTAAAAATAGGGCCAAAAAAATCCCGGATAGATAGCAATCCGAAATACTCCAATCCCCAAAATGAAAGCAAGAGCGTTACAATTACCCCAAGGGCTATATCACTTTTATTGATTAGGAAATTTAGAAAATTGGAGCATAGTGTCAATACCACCAAGGCAAGTAACCATAACAGAACATTGGCAGCGGGATATCCCTTAACCAATAATACAATGGCGAAAGGGACAAAGGTGACAAGCGTAAACAGGTTAAATCCTGAAAGGACTGATCTGCCCAAGATGTAATGTATGATACTTGATTTCGGGATATTGTTGATCAAAAGCGGTTTGATATCCATAACCGGCAACTTCTGCATGAAATATCTAAAGAACAATTCGGCAAGGATCCAGTAGATCAAAAATTGGTTTAGGACCCACATCGGACCTTCTGATGGAACCAATTTCCGCAAGATGAAGTATAACGTACCTCCCAAAATACCTAGAGAACCAAGAAGGTAAATACCCATAAAGGCCATAAAAATCTTGATACCAAGACTTTTGCCAAAGGATGCGGAACGGAAGAAAGCCTTCCATTGCAACCCTACAAATCTTCTAAACATGGTTGGTGCAATTTTTTGAGATTAGTATCGAAAATAAAGGATTTGTTACAATTCCTTGTACAACAATGGCAATCTAAGCTGTTTTTCTTCTACAATCCTTAGTTTTGCAGAAATTTTTGCTATGCCCAATTTCCACAAGTTGCACGTGAAGGCAGTGGAGCAACTTACAACAAATGCTGTAGCACTTTCTTTTGAAGTCCCTTCTGAAATACAGGAACAATTTACGTTTACGGCAGGACAGTATATTACACTTTCCAAAGCGATCGACGGAGAGGAAGTTCGCAGATCGTATTCTATTTCTTCATCACCTTCTTCTGGTAAACTAACGGTAGGTATAAAGAAAATTCCGAATGGGGTATTCTCCACTTACGCCAACGATGAGATCGCCATTGGTGATAGCATTGAAGTAATGCCGCCGGAAGGACGATTTGTTTTTACGCTAACAGAGGCGTCGCAAACCGTTGGCGCCTTTGCAGCAGGAAGTGGTATTACTCCCATCATGAGTATCGCCCAAACGGTTTTGGAATCGAATACGGAAAATACATTTGTACTCGTTTATGGTAATAAAACACCAGAAGACACCATGTATCTGGATGCTTTAAAAGCACTACAGGAGAAATATGAGGGACGTTTTTTTATTCAATGGGTCTATAGCAGAAGTACTGCGCCAGAGGCCCTATTCGGACGTATTGAGCGCTCTACGGTAAATCTCATATTGAAAAACAGATTCAAAGCGTATCACTTTGACTTGTTTTACCTCTGCGGGCCCGAGGCCATGATAGATGTAGTTTCCAAAACACTTCAGGAAAATGATATCCCGGAAGACCAAATACTCTATGAGCTCTTTACCAGCTCCGAGACAGAAGATACTATAGCCCAGGAAGTGGAAGGTAAAACGAATGTTGTAGTGCTGTTGGATGATGAAGAGCATGAATTGGTTATGGATAAAAAAGAAATTGTTCTTGATGCCGTATTGCAAAACGATATCGATGCTCCTTACTCTTGTCAAGGTGGTGTTTGCAGTTCCTGCATTGCCAGAGTTACAACGGGTAAGGCCGAAATGATAAAAAATCAGATTTTAACAGATGGTGAAGTGGCCGAAGGGCTTATTCTTACTTGCCAGGCCCATCCGTTAACGTCTTTTTTGAAAGTGGACTTTGACGACGTTTAAAATCCTACTACCACGTAGCGCAGCGTATTTAACACGTATTTTTACCTTGAGGTAATCCCTATCTCTTCTCTGTTTTCTACTTAGGAATCGATTCCAGCGCTTTTATTTAAAAAGTGGTATCGCTAAGGGATGGGGACTTCTTTTTATTTGGTAGTCGCAATGTCCTCTTGGGATTCCTTAGAAAGAAATTTTTCTATAGCCCAATTCCCGTGATCATATCCAATGGTATACGCCTTTTCAATATTCTTTTTGTCAAAAACACCAATCTTTTCCAGTTCCGTAGGCTCAATAAAAATATCACAGGTTTCCAGTTTCCCTATACTTGAAGCATATATAGCAAGGCTCGTAACTCTAGTGCCCAACTGCCAAGAATTTTTCAGATCTTTCTTTTGTAACTTTCCGGCAATGGTGACATTGCTGCCAATGGAGACATCACAATCCTTTTCAATATACTCTTTAGGAAAATTATTCATGATACCCCCATCTGAAAAAAGGATATCGTCTATTTCTACCGGGCTAAAAACAGGTGTCAAGGCTGCAGAAGCAAGAAGGGGACGAATTAATGCTCCTGACGAAAAAACCACTTCTCTACCGTTCATTAGGTCTGTGGCCACTACGTAGAGCTTTTTGTGCAACGCTTCGAAACTATTTGCGGGGAAATACTGCTTGAAAATTTTAAAATACCTTTCGGTATCTAGCAATCCAGGCTTATTAAACGTAAAAAAACTGTATTGAAATAAGGGCGTGTCTTTAAAAAACTGAAGCATATCTTCAATACTATTACCATTCGCGTATAACGCTCCTACCAAAGCACCGACACTTGTTCCCGCCACTACCTGTGCCGTTAAATCATGTTCCTGCATCGCTTTGATCAATCCTATATGTGCCATTCCCCGAATACCTCCTCCGGAAAGCACCAATCCGATTGTTTTGTCCTGATTTTCCGTTCCCATAGTTCTGCATCGGTTATATCATCAAAATTATAGGCTTTATGGAAATATTATTGTAAGTAAATGCCAAATTTACAGACATAAACTGTACCTTTTGTCTCAAGTTTATTATTACTAACGAAAACCATTGTCTTCTTGCTCACGAAATAGCACTGCAATACTATTTTTTGCCAACTCGGCCAAAGTAGATCAACATCGAAAACAGATTGGGAAAAGCGAGCCCCTTTTTGATGCGCTTACCCATGACATGTTGGGCAAACTCAATAAGACAGGTATCCCTTTTTTTCATATCAATGAACAGCTACAAGAAGGCGAGGACTTCGGGGAGCGTTTTACTACTGCCTTAAAGTGGGTGTACGACCAGGGCTTTGAAAACGTTATTGCTATTGGTAATGATACGCCACACTTGACCTCCGGACATTTGTTGGAAGCCTATCAACTTCTTAAGCAAGGTAAGACTGTTTTAGGTCCAAGCGAAGACGGTGGGTTTTACTTGCTAGGTTTACCCAAAACCCAGTTTGACCAAACCCGGTTTCTAGGCCTACCCTGGCAACATTTTACCTTATTCCGAAAAATAACCGCTGTTTTACAACATAACGGGACACTATATACGCTTCCTAGATTTAGCGATTTAGATGATCTACAAGATATTGATGTACTATTGCGAGGACCAAAAACCTTGTCGTTACTAGTATATCGCATTTTAAAACACCTAGCAGGTAAAACCGAAGTCCTATCGCTATCAGTACCATCTGTTCTAGCCAATGGTTTTTTATCATCCCTTCACAACAAAGGCTCCCCTGAATTACTTCTCCGGATATAATTCTTTTTTCTACTAACAATTTAAACCCACCGCTTGTTCATACATGCGGTGTAAACTACAATTTTATGGCAAATTCATATTATGATCCTGCTGATCTTAGAAAATTCGGCAACATTACGGAATGGAGTGAAGAACTCGGCACAAAATTTTTTGATTATTACGGAAAGGTCTTTGAGGAAGGAGCACTTAGTGCAAGGGAAAAGTCGCTAATAGCATTAGCGGTTTCCCATGTTGTCAAATGCCCTTATTGCATAGATGCTTACACTAAAGATGGGCTTCAGCGAGGAATTACAAAGGAAGAAATGATGGAAGCGGTGCATGCTGGGGCTGCCATTGAAGGCGGAGCTTCATTGGTGCATGGGGTACAGATGATGAATAAGTACAACAAGTTAAGTATGTAGGCGTGGAAAGCATAATGCACCAAATAAAAAAGGCGAAAAAGCCCAAAACAAAAACCCTGCATTCCAGAAATAGTGAGTTAGCTTCGGTAAACCGGCAACTTGAAATCTTGAACGGCGGTATTTTCGAAGAAGGAGAGCTTCCTTATTTTAAGGACAAAATAGCGGAGATTGGGTTATTTCCTTTACGCCCAAACAAACTGGAAATCCTTCAAATTAACGTAGGCTATATGTGTAACATTACCTGCGAACATTGTCATGTAGATGCCGGGCCTGGGCGAAAAGAGATCATGACAACAGACACTATGGAAATGTGTCTGGAAGTAATACGCAATACTGGAGCCCATACCCTAGATTTGACCGGTGGAGCTCCAGAAATGAATCCTAATTTTAAATGGTTCGTGGAAGAAGCCTCCAAGGCAGGGATCAAAGACTTCATCGTCCGGTCCAACCTTTCCATTATCATGGCGCACCCAAAATTTAGAGATCTTCCGGATTTTTTTAAAGAGCACAATGTCCACGTAGTTTCTTCGCTACCCCATTACACTAGAGGAAAAACAGATAAACAGAGAGGGGACGGTGTTTTTGACGCATCTATACAAGCATTGAAAGAATTGAATAAAAGAGGGTATGGCCGACCCGAAAGTGACTTACGCTTGGATTTGGTCTATAATCCGTCAGGTGCATTCCTGCCAGGGGACCAGGCGGCACTGGAAAAAGATTTTAAAGACGCATTATTGGAAGATTTTGGAATACACTTTCATAGTCTTTTTGCCATTACCAACCTTCCTATTTCAAGGTTTTTGGATTACCTCATCGCCTCAGACAACTACGAAGACTATATGTACGCCCTTGTCGACGCTTATAATCCCGCAGCAGTTAGTGGTGTAATGTGTACCAATACTATATCCGTTAGCTGGGATGGTTGGTTATACGATTGTGATTTTAATCAGATGTTGGGATTAAAAGTGGCCAGTAAAGTAAAGCACATTAAAGATTATAACGAGGATGTTCTAAATGACCGAAATATTATCGTATCGCAACATTGTTATGGTTGTACTGCCGGTGCTGGAAGCAGCTGTCAAGGAACTGTAGCGTAGTGGTTCGGATAAGATGTGCTTATTTACCGATAAATGAAGTATTAGCAATTCGATAAAAGTACCTTAAGAGCGCCAATCGATCCTTACATCGATTTTTAGTGTTCTTTGACTTATAAGATTTATCTTACATTGTAGTGGCAATAGATTTGTATCAAATACCGCCAAACGGGTATTCTTAATTCCAAATCTTATGCAATCTACTTTAGAGGACAAAAAGGCGCTTTATTTTATGTGTGCCAAGGGACTTGAGCTCTTTAACAAAAAAGGGTATCAGGGTACCCGCATCTCCGATATCTGCACTACCTTATCTATTTCAAAAAATGCCTTCACGCATTATTTTGTTTCTAAAGAAGATTTTTTTATCCGTATTGCTCAAAATCTAATCCTCCACAATACCTTTGAGCTTCTTATTGAACCAATTTCTCAGAATCAAAATCCATTTCCCTTGGTGTTAAACAAAATAGGATTAGAGCTGGAAAAAGCCGTAAATAGTACAGATGACCAAGGATTTCTTCTAGGGAATTTTATCAATGAATTTAATAGGGAACACCCCAGAATTAATAAATGTCTTAACGATATTCTTAAAATATGGGAAGTAAATCTTACCGCCCTGTTGAGGAAAGGTCAATTGGATAATTATGTTAGCACTAATGTGGATTGCGAAGGCGTAGCCCGCTATATCATTTCTTCTTACCTGGGGATACGAATGCAAATGGTAAACGGAGATTCTCGTCGACTGGCCGATCAATACATGGATCAGCTACGGTATTACTTTTACGCTATTTCTAAAACACTTATGGCTTAATTACCGGAGTTACGATTTAACACCTCCTTAATCTTTTCAACAATAGCCCCCGGAGGTATAGAATTAATCGCATTTTTGTACGACTCAGGATACGTATTCCCGTAGACAGAAGTAGGGATAAGTGGGAATATGCTCCTATCTGGTAACAATGCGTTCTCAATAGGTTGCCGATATGGGGAAAAACCCGCAAAGGGATGGGTAACCCCCCAGATAGTAACAACAGGAACGCCATAGTTGGCCGCTAAATGTCCGTTGCCGCTATCCATAGCCAGCATTAGATCTAAGTTGGAAATGACTGCCAATTCTTCCGCAAAACGAACTTTTCCCGCCAAACTTATTACTTTGGAGCCCATAGTTAGCCCCATGTTCTCTAATTCATTGACTTCCTTTTTCCCTCCGCCAAAAAGTAAAATCGTACAGTCTACGCCATCCATCACGCTTCGGATCACATCTTCCATCAATTTCAGGTCATACATTTTACTGGAATGGGCGGCAAAAGGGGCTACCCCTATTTTAATTGATCTTGTTTCGCCCAATTGGGAGATCATCTTTTGAGAAAGTGGTATTCGCGGTAATAAATTAGAAGTTCCGGGCTTTGCTGCTAATCCTAACTTCGAAAAAACCGCCGCATAACGTTCAGTAGTATGCGGTAGAGAGCGAAAAACCTTATTCTTACTTCTTGTGAGTCTTTTTTTTTCCTTTCTGCCTTTGTTCAATTGGGCCGTTCTTATCCCGCTAAGCTTAAATAAGGTCACCAGTAGATTACTACGAAGTACGTGATGTAAGTCTACTACTGCATCAAAAGGAGTTTTCCTTAGTTGCTTATAGAGCCTTAAAAGTCCGAGAATCCCTTTGTGCTCCTTTGTTACCCGCACAGGAATGACGCTAACGTTCACTAAAGCGGTAAAAATGGGAGCGTTATGGGCTTTGGTTGCTATTGTAATATGAAGTCCTGGATATCTCCGGGTTAGTGCAAGTAAGACCGGGACTGTCATAGCAACATCCCCCATAGCTGAAAGTCGAATAACAAGGATATTTTTGTGATCAGCCTTTTTGGGCACGTAATATTGGATTTAATTCCTCGTCATTATACATTTTCATCTGCTTGTACACTTTCATATATTTTCTTCCAGATGCTATGTCTTCAAGAAGTTCATCAATAGCTGTTGCCAGATCTTTCTGTTGCTCCAACAGAACCGCTAATTTTTCGGTGCACGATCTTTTATGCGTCTCGGAAGCATCTTCTCTCTCAGCTTCTTCTTGCATATGAAAAATTTTCAATGCTAAAATGGAAAGGCGGTCAATTGCCCATGCAGGGCTTTCAGTATTAATTCCGGCATCAGAATTCGCCTGAACGGTTTCATATTTTTTCAAAAAAAAGCTATCGATATACTCAACCAAATCAGTTCTGTCCTGATTACTGGCATCAATTTTTCGTTTAAGCAAAAGTGCCGCTTCAGGATCTATTTTAGGGTCTCTGATCAAATCTTCATAATGCCATTGCACCGTATCGATCCAATTTTTGGTATATAGCAAATGTTCAATAGCGGTTTTCTCATAGGGATTGACAAGGGGCTGGTCTACGGTATCGAGTACGTGATACTCAGCTATGCTTTCCTTAAATATGGCAATGGCTTTATCGCTAAACATTTTACTTTTTTACAAAGATAACTTATTGAAGTTGGGTGTAAATAAAACTAATCAAGGGTAATGCTATAACCAAGGTTAAAAAAAGTTCCTTAAATCGGTCCTTTCGAATAGTCTCTACAAAATTTCCCAAAAAGATGGCAACGGGAAAGAAGGTCAACATTATTTCTTCTTTCAGGGAGCTTCCGGTGAATAGGGCCGCGAGTATGGCTATAAAAAGATAAATCAAAATGATCCGAAGCGATAGCGTGCGCCCAAGTCTTCTATAGCCAAGCTTCCAAAACACAAATACTGCTAAAACCAGTGATAGCGACAAGTATAGAAAAACCCCATAATTTGGAATTGAGAACGCTTCAAGGTGAATGTGATATTGGAAGTGATTCCAAAAAAACGCCGTGTTATTTACTAAAAGCAAAACCGTAAACGTTATTAGCGCTATACTCACGAAAGCCGCCAAAGGCATTAGCCAAAGACGTATTTTATTGACGTCGAAAACGAACATCGTAGCATAAATCGGTATAAAAAACAGCAGGGCCCATTCATAAAAAAAGCTTGCTGCTAAAACACAAAGTGAGGCTTCAAAGATCTTTTCTTTAATCCCTTTACCATTTTTAATTGCTAAAACTCTATAGCTGGATGCGATCAAAAGTAAATTACAATAGATCAAATCTGTTCTTGTAAAAACCCTTGGATATGTGATCATTAAAGCCACAAAAAAGAACATTGCAAAAGAATTTGCGTTTGTTAACTTATTCTCTTTTGACGTTTGCCCCAACAAATAAATCCCTGCGATCAAAGCAAGGATTCCCAATGCTGTACTTATAAGGTTTACGGCCAAGAGATCAAAACCTTTCTCCAGCACAATAAAAAGCCAAAAAAACAAAAAAACCGACCCGAACAAAAAGGCATAGTTTATAGGTTTTGTCCTGCTAAGAAAATTCGAAATCATATTTTCAGAGGGTCAATTAAACGGCTTTTACTATTTTTGTAAAGTAAATATAATCCAGATGAGCAGTTTTTTTTACGGTATAGAAGACTTGTTTGTAAATTATCTTTTTTTGCCCTATGATGCTTTCCGTTTTATGGAAAACTGGTGGACTTCTAACACCATAAATTGGTTGTTCTGTATTATAGGTGTCATAGCCATGATCTATTGGATGGGACAATTGAAAATATTCAACGACAATGGAGAAGAGGACAAAAGTATTTCTTCACATTCCTACTTATAGGTCAAACCCTATATCCTTCCGGAAATACTTTCCGGTAAAGTGAATTCTTTCCGCATTTTTGTTTGCCTCAGTTAAAGCTTTTCGTTGGGTGCCTCCCAATGATGAGACAGCGATTACCCGTCCTCCATTAGTTACTACTTTACCCTCTTTTCTCAGCGTTCCGGCATGAAATAGTAATTCATTTTCTACATTTTCCAGGCCTTGTATCTCCATACCCTTCTCATATGCTTCCGGATATCCGCCAGACACCAGCATAACGGTTGCCGCGGTACGCGAATCAATTTCCAATGTTATTGTATTTAACTGCTTTGCAGCAACGGCTTGTACTATTTCCAAAAGATCATTTTTTATCCTGGGAAGAACCACTTCGGTTTCCGGATCCCCCATACGAACATTGTATTCGATCACTTTTGGCTGATCTCCTACCTTTATCAAACCTATGAAAATAAAACCTTGATACGGGATTCCATCCTTCTTTAAACCAGCAACGGTTGGGCGAACAATTTGTTCTTCTATTTTATGTTCAAATACCTCGTCTACAAATGGAACGGGAGAAACTGCTCCCATGCCTCCTGTATTTAGTCCGGTATCCCCTTCACCTATTCTTTTGTAATCCTTGGCAAAAGGTAATATCTTATAATGTTCCCCATCTGTTATCACAAAACAACTTAACTCTATCCCATCCAAAAACTCTTCAATAACCACTGTAGCACTTGCCTTTCCAAACTTGGAATGCAGCAACATTGCTTCGAGTTGCTTTTGTGCCTCGCCTAAATCCTTCAAAATAAGCACCCCTTTGCCAGCAGCTAGACCATCTGCCTTTAAAACATAAGGAGCTTTCATTTTTTCTAAAAAACGCTTGCCTTCTTCAAGGGTGTCTTGGGTAAAAGCTCGATATTTTGCTGTCGGTATCGCATGTCTCCCCATAAATTCTTTTGCAAACGCTTTACTACCTTCTAATGTAGCCGCTTCTTTTTGCGGGCCAATAACCGAAATGTTTTTCAAGGTTTCGTCTGAAAGGAAAAAATCATGTATTCCCGCTACCAGAGGAGCCTCCGGACCAACTACTACCATGTTAATGTTATGGGACACTACGGTGCTTTTAACCGCATTAAAATCTAATATGTCGACATCAAGGTTGGTAGCAATACTTTCGGTCCCTGCATTGCCTGGAGCCACGAAAAGGTCATTGATATGCTTGCTTTGTTTAAGCTTCCAGGCAAAGGTATGCTCCCGACCTCCTGATCCAAGTATTAGTACATTCATCCCACGAATTTTGGCAAATGTACCAAACTTATGGAGCTACTTCTTGTTACGCCCGGTAAAATCGCGATGTTCTGTTTTTTCCAATTCCTTCTTTGAAAGCGTTTTAAAATATTCAAAGGTTTTCCGCATTCCCTCTTCTCGGCCCACCTTCGGTTCCCACCCTAAAACTTCTTTCGCTTTGGTTATGTCGGGTTGACGCTGCAAGGGATCATCCTTAGGAAGTGGTTTATACACAATTTTTTGGTCTGTTCCTGTCAATTTTATGATCTCTTCCGCAAAATCTTTAATGGTAATTTCATGAGGATTGCCTATATTCATTGGCAGCGTATAATCGCTCATTAGCAAACGATAGATCCCTTCAATTTCGTCCTCCACATAGCAAAAAGATCGTGTTTGAGCGCCATCGCCAAAAACCGTAAGGTCTTCTCCTCGTAACGCTTGTCCCATAAACGCCGGGATAACCCTTCCATCGTTCAGACGCATTCTTGGGCCATAGGTATTAAAAATGCGAACAATGCGCGTCTCCAGTCGGTGAAAACGATGGTACGCCATGGTTATGGACTCTTGAAAACGTTTTGCTTCGTCGTATACTCCTCTTGGACCGATCGTGTTAACATTACCATAGTATTCTTCAGTCTGCGGATGCACTAAGGGGTCTCCATAGATCTCTGAGGTAGAGGCAATCATAAAGCGAGCGTCTTTTTCTTTGGCTAGGCCTAACAGGTTATGAGTGCCCAGTGCCCCTACTTTTAAGGTTTGAATAGGAATTTTTAAATAATCGATTGGGCTGGCCGGGGATGCAAAGTGAAGAATATAGTCCAGCTTTCCGGGTACGTGAACAAACTTGGTTACGTCGTGATGATAAAATTCGAACTGCTCTAACTGAAAAAGGTGTTCAATATTTTTAAGATCTCCGGTGATAAGGTTATCCATACCTATCACGTGATGTCCTTCCTTAATAAATCGATCACATAAATGTGATCCCAGGAACCCGGCTGCACCGGTTATCAGTGTTCGTTTCATTATTAACTTTAAGGTTTCTGATATTGGTCAAAATTAAAATTTACCTCCAAGAAGCGGTTTTATATTTGACGATGTGTTTATTTCTTAGGTGAATAGAGATTAATATGCTTTCTCTTCCCCTTTGAAAGCATTTAAAATGGTTTGCACAATTATTTTTAAATCTAAAAACAACGACCAGTTTTCAATGTAGAAGATGTCAAATTTTATTCGATTTTGAATATCCGCATTATTTTCGATTTCACCTCGATATCCTCTCACTTGGGCCAAACCGGTTATTCCTGGTTTTACGAAGTGTCGCACCATATATTTATCTACTCTATAGGAATACTCGTTAGTATGTTTCACCATATGAGGCCTTGGGCCAACTACGGACATTGTGCCAAAAAAAACGTTGTAGAACTGCGGCAATTCATCAATACTGGTGCTTCTAATAAATCGGCCTACTTTGGTAACTCGCATATCGTTCTTACGAGCAGATTGCTCATCGGCATCAACATTTGGAGCCATAGAGCGAAATTTATAGCAATAAAATTCCTGATTATCAATTCCATTCCGGGTCTGTCTAAAAAAAACTGGGCCTTTCGATTCCAGAACAATAACAATTGCTAGCAAGGGGGTTAGCCAGGAAAGTAGTCCCAATATAACTATCAAGGAGAAAATAATATCGAAGCTCCTTTTTGTAAACGCGTTAATTGGGTCATGAAGTGGGATATCACGAAGCGATAGAACAGGAATATAATCGTAATATTCGAACTTTAATTTTTTAGCAAAAATATTCTTGTTATCCGGTATAAACTTGAGTGTTTTTAAATTGTTATCGGCGAAATTGATAAGTTGTACCGTGTCTTTATCCTTTAATTCGGAAACGGAACAGTATATTTCATCAATTCCTTCTTCTAAAATAAATTCCAAGCATTTTTCAATGTTGAACTCAGATTTTCCATCCCGGAAGAATTGCCGCTTAAATTGGTACCCGTATTCTGTTCGCTCCCGGAATACTTGAATCAACTGATCGGTCTGCTTGTTTTTCCCAACCACTACTACATTTCTCAAATTTCCCTTGATACGCTCTCGAAACCGCATTAAAAGGACATAGTTGAGAAATTTAATTGTGAATATTGCAAGTGAAACAAATACAAAATATTGACCTAAAGCTAATCTACTTATCTCCGGTTGCTTAAAAAACCCAATAAAGGCGTAGAGAATTAGAAAAAAAAGTAAAAACTGTTTGAAAAGTAAGCCTAAAACATAGGCAACTTTTGCATACCTATGGACTTTATAAAATCCGCTTCTTACCGAAACAATTATCCAACATAAGGAGATATAACCATGGAAAAGAAAAGGATTTTGAAAGTTAATAGGCAAGAAATAGGCAAACAGATTAATGACCAATAAATCCACCACATAGGACATAGGTGTTATTACATCAAAATATTTGCCTTTGTTGAAGAACATGGGTTCAAATACAATTAAGGGATTATATATACCCCATCATTTTAGTGATTTTATTCCAGTTAATTTTTTTGACCTTCGTTACCCATTTTTTAAGACATCATTTTTAACAATTACCATACGGCTTATATTATTTTGTTTTCCGGATTTCTCACGCGCTTTCTCATTAAGAAATACATCATTAAATGTTTCAAATGAGCATAGAAAAAGGGAAGCGAAAATTGCATAGTATTCAATCCCCTTTATTCGTACCATCATAGATTCGGTAAGATTAGCAAGAATAAAAGAAAAAAATAGGAAGGTGAACAAATGATCCCTCCTATTGACACTTAAGAAAAAAAGGAAAGCAAAAGCAATAGCATAAACAAATCCCCCAATAGCTCCATTTACACTTAGGTATTCCAAAAACTGATTATGGGCATTCAGGTCATTTTGAGCCGCCAGAGAAAACTCTCCTTCTTGATATTTTATCTGGCGAGCATGCTCAATTTTCTCAAAGCCTACTCCAAAAAAAGGGTGCTCTTTAAAAATCTGATACGAAACTTCCCATCTTTCAATTCGTTTTTCATCCAATATAGAATCTACGGTAAACATCTGACTGCTCATATACTTCCCTCCAAAGCTCCAGAAGACAAAAATGCAAAGTGCGATTCCCAGGATTAAGATTATTAACTGGTTCCTTTGTCTCATCATGTTATGTACCACCATATAAGAGAAAACTAAACAAAAAATCAGCAATGCCATTTCACTTGCCAATTGTACTAGTCCAATCGAAAAAAAAACGAGGATTACGTATTTGGCTGTTACAGGAAAGGTCCTGTCCTGTATTAAAAAAAACATTGCCGTGATTACAAATAGTCCTAAATAGGTAGGATGTGTATCCGCTATTGCCGTAAAATTATGCCCTACTGTGCTCACTAAATAGTTAAAGGCCCTCTGCTCCGTGATTATTTGCCATATTAAATGGCCATAGCAAATAAGTAGTGTAGATAAAGATCCCAAGAGCAGTGCCAGAAAAATATTTCTTCTATTTTTTGAGAAACCCTTAGGTTCGGAAAGCATTACAATTGGAATAAATAATAAGGACCAGTGATTCTCCAGAAATTTAAATGATTGCAATTCAATTGTGCGAAATGAAGCAAGAGTAGCCAATCCAAAAAAGATCAAAATGGGCCAACCTATAAGTAAAATAGCCTTGGGACTTGGCCTTTTAGAAGTAATTATTAATTCTAAGAACCCGAGCACTACGAAAACCACTAAAAGGACATTGTTAATTTTCGTATACATAGGAAGCGTATATACTGCTAGGTAAAAAAACCAGAATTTGTATTTATTTATATCCATTAATTCCCTGCGCTATCTAAAACTGTATGATTCTCCATAGTCCACTTTTTTAATGTCTTGTCTAAACTAGAAGAATAGAAAAATTCATTAAGTCTTACTATTCTATAAATCGCCTTTTTGTGGATCTTTCTCTTTTTTTGAGGTTCCGGATTATCCGGAGACAAATAATATATAGCCCCCTCCCAAGTTCCAATAATTAAATTCCCATTATCTAATAAACTGGTTGTTACAAAATCGTTTTTCAGTGTTAAAAGCTCAACGGTAACTTTCGTCCTTATGTTGTGTTTGATAACCTTACCTTCGATGTTTGAAATATAAAAAACTCCATCATCATGCTGGAAATCTGTTAAGATCCCATTCGTCTTGAATAGCATTTGAAGCCTATTGGATGCGATTACATATTGAAACAATTCACCATTGTCTGTTACACAATATAGTATGCCGTTTTCATATTTAATTTTTCTCGAGAAAGAACCTAATTCAAAATCAATTCTTTTCTTAAATGCTGGCCTATTGTTGTAGTGAACACCAACAATCTTTTTTCTTCTTGTAGAAAAAAGAAACATACTGTCTTTAGGAACAAGAACAAAATCTAAAAAATTTCCTTCCTTATAATAATAAACATCATTAATTGTTTGGCTGGCTTTTTCGTAAAACCGAACGGAGGAAACATCTCTTCTCAACTCATTTGAAACCGTTAAAATGGTATTATCTGCAAGATCATAAATCTTCATCCCGTAACCTCCAATAAAATGCAAATCCTTCAATTTATTCTCTTTGTCAAGAACCGCCAAGTGCCTTTCTTTGATCAAAAAAATTGAATCGTTAGTTATAAAAAAGTCTCTTACAGGAAAATTTGTTCCTTTTATAGTTGCATCTTGCGAATTTAGCGTTACAACAAGGAATAGTGTAACTGGGAAAACAAGACTAAATGGATTCATTTGTAAATAAAACAATATAATAATTGTAAAACGTTGTAAAAAATACAATCCCATGATGCCTATCAAAAATATTTTCAATACAACAGATTAATGTAATGATCATCACAAATCCAAAGGCCTCTCTTGATTTGATACTTGGAAAATTCTTTCTCAAGTGGAACAAAAAAAATATAGCATAGCTTAGTAAAAAAAGAAATCCAAAAACTCCAAATTTTAGGAGTACAGACAAATACTGATTATGACTATTTATATCTCTGTCCAGAAAATAATACTTCCCGCTTAAAAAGTGTTGATAGTTAAGAAGTTGTTTTTCATCTTTTTCAAGGCTACCAAAAAAAACATTCTCTTTAATTTGGGCTATAGAAGCTTCCCATACTTCAACTCTATAATCAAGGGCTATTCTGTAATCTACACCCGATTTGTTATTGAACCTAATAAAAACAAATAAGGCTACCAGAAAAAGTAAGAAGTAGATAAAAAAGTTCTTTTTGTTCAAATACCAAATCAGATGTACTATCAGAATAACAATGAACACTGCCATTGAAACTTTACTATCTAAATTGTAAATGGTATAGAAAAAAACCATCGCAACCGTGATTTTCCCAACCAGCGGAAAAGTATTTCCCTCTCTTCCCAAAATAGGATTCAAAAGAAATACCATAAACATCGAGATATAGGTATGATGAATACCGAACAGGTGTAAAAAAACCTCTCGATCAAACTTTACACCAGTAATGATAGCATAAGAAAAAGCGAAGACTACACTTCCTATTACACCCCAGAAAAAACCGACAATCAGAAGTTTATTAGAATCATCTTTTCTTATCAGCAAAGGCGCTAAGAAAAATAAGACGTATTTGGTATTTTCTTCAAGGGAACGCAAAACCAATGTAAAATCCTCCAAAAAAAGCGATCTGATGAAAATGTAAAAGACAAGACCCAAGCCAATTGCGCTCGAAATTAATAAGGCTTTAGAGGGATATGCGCTTTCTTTATGGAAAAAGGCTTGGAGGATTTTTAATACTATTGCCACTACAAGGGCTAAAGAGCTAAGGTTTATCGACAGCGGCAATAGAACAAAGCTCAGTATCAGAACCAAAAAGGAAAAGTCCTTTGCCCTGTAAAGCTCATGTATTTTTCCAGCCAGATCTAGCATCTACTTGTCATTTTTCTTTGCGAAAAACTTCAAACGAAATAGCTCCACTAAAAACAAGGGTGTAGAATACATATATCTTTTTGTTAGCCTCCAGGCGGTAAAACTTCTATACAACCATTCCAGCTTATTTTTAATTATCCAATTTGGGGCTCTCTTTTTAGTTTCAGCTACAAAGTCAAAGACTGCTCCGATAGAGCATATTATTTTTGCATTGATTTTTTCTTTGTTTTCATGAACCCATTTCTCCTGCTTTGGAGCAGTCATTCCAACAAACAACACATCCGGATGAATAGAATTAATTTTATCTATCATTAATTGATTATCCGCAGGGCTAAAAACAGATTTAAACGGTGGGGAAAAGAAATTGAATTCTATATTAGAATATTTCTCCCCATGTTTTGCTTTTATTTTTTCGAGGGTGGATTCA
This sequence comes from Bacteroidota bacterium, assembly GCA_038750505.1. Classification (GTDB taxonomy): domain Bacteria; phylum Bacteroidota; class Bacteroidia; order Flavobacteriales; family Flavobacteriaceae; genus Croceivirga. Next base: position 162,534 of record JBCDHD010000011.1, read on the forward strand.
CTTGAGCCAAGATAAAAGCATTTCAATCCTTTTTCCTCAGAAATTCTAAGTAGATAGTCATGTATATCTGCCCCTGCAATTTTACTGATTTTTAATTTTTTTAGGATTTTTGCCATAAACGTGATTCCTTCTCCATCTGGCAATAGAACGTCACTTTCAATTAATGCTTTTCTAAATTCGAGATCCTTTTTCGCTACAATATATGAATGTGCATTAATCGTGTTGATTATGCTCTTTTCGTTTGATTTAACACTAATCGTATCTAGAGTAGAAGCAAAAATGTTGTAGCACTCTATTTTTACTGTTTTCAAAGTTTCCATGTATTTTTCGAGACCTCAGTATTTTATTTCTTCCTTGTGTCGGAGCTTTAACTCGTCTATGTTAAAAACCAATCTTAATCTTTTGATTTAATCATTTTTTCCGCTGCCACTTTATTCCAACGCATTGTTTGTTTAGCCGCAAAAAATTTCAAGTTATCAGTAGGACTGTTTCATCCGAATTCGGTTGATAAATAAAAAAATACAACGTTGAATAAGGTAAAATGGTGCATCATTGAAAACAAAATCTCGGATTGCCTTGAACTCGATAGGCTTCATCTCTAATCTAGATGTGTTCACTTCATTTTGACACATGAAATCCAATTGTTATTTTAAACATCTTAGGGGTTTGAACTATTAACTTCAATTGAATTGGGCCCTTAGTATTGAAAGCAATTTATCTTCAAAAACTTCAATCGTATAGCATTTCCTATATTTTAGAAGACCGTTTTGCCCGAAGGAAGCTCTAACTTCAGGGTTTTGAGTCAAAAATTCCAGTCTTTCTGCTAAATCCAAAACATTCTTTTTCTCTACTATAAAACCATTTTGATTATGATCGATTATTTCTTCTATCGCCCCCTCATTTGTCGTTACCACTGGTAAACTATATTGCAGTGCTTCTAATAAAACCAGCGGGAAACACTCATTGGGATAATAGGTAGGGAAAACGAAAATATCTGCTTTATTAAAGAATTGATGCTTTTCCTTACCATACTTTTTCCCGACATACTCCACTTTTTTCAGCAATCCATAGGACTTTATTGTTTCATTCACTTCATGGTTAGATATATCTCCTTCACTTCCAACCAAAGTACAACGAAAATCTACTCCATTATCTTCCAAAGTTTTACATGCCTCTAAAAGCTCAATTACTCCTTTTGACTTAATCAAATTCGACAAGAATAATATTTCAGTAGGTTGATTTTTCTCTTTCGGATCAGATTCAAAGTTTGTCTCGGGAATTCCATTGGGGCAATAATTAACTCGGTTTTCGGCTACATATCTTTCAATATCTGGATAAAGTTTTTTAGATAATAAAATTACTTCTCCCCTTTTAAATACCCATTTATAAAGCCAGTTATCGACCGTTCTATGTTGTCTTTCTTTAACTCCTTTGTTATGGAGATGATAGATTAGTTTGACCCTTCTCAGTTTTAGTAAAAAAACAAGAATGGCATCCTTATAGAAACCGATTCCATTGGAGCTAAGTGTTAGGTATATTAAGTCTGGTTTAAAAACAAAATTAGTCGTTGTACAGGTAACAATTAGCCTGAAAAAATGAATGAGTTTGTTTCCAGTTATTTTCTTAGTGTTCTTAATCGATTTTGTCGTTCCTAGGTTGATGTATTTGGTATTAAAGAAAGAATTTATCTTATCACTTTGCTTAATGTAATTCCCAACCATTGAAGCTCCATGGACTGGAGGCGGGTAGTGGAGTATAAGGAGTATTTTTTCGGCCATGAGATCTTTGCATTACTATTATTTTATGCTGAACAAGCGAATTAATTTCTTAAAGACTAAAAAGCTTGATTTTACCGACATAAAAATCAAAACATGAAGCCATGTTAAACCGGCATTCAACCTGGAAGTAGCTCCTTCTTTAATATTTCCATATATGCTTTGTTGTGTGCTTAACCCATCAAGTCGGTAGTTTACATACGTTCGAGAGATATAATAAAAGGTTTCTGGCTGTTTCAAGTACAATTTTAGTACTAATTCATAATCGGAATAAATTTTAAGAGTAGTGCTGTATTTAAATCTTTTATAAACCTCTTTATGGAAAAACATCGAAGGATGATTATAGGTCATTGAATAATATAAAAATTTATATTTTGAAGGATTAAATCTGTAACGTCTTCTTTCCCCACTCTCTGTTATATCAAACCTATCCCCGTGAAACACTTGTTTCTCCCTATTGTTTATATAGGCATCTACTACCAATCGAATAGCCTCCTTTTCATACCAATCATCGCTATTGATAATTCCTATTAATTCTCCTTTCGCCATTCCAATGCCTTTATTCATGGCGTCGTACAACCCGTTATCCTCCTCCGAGATCCAAGTGCTTATTTTATCCTCATTTGCCTTAATTATATCCAAAGTACCATCAGTAGATTTTCCATCGATGATTATGTATTCAATATTGTTGTATGTTTGCTGATAAACACTATCAATGGTTTGCTGAAGATACTTTTCCCCATTAAAAACCACGGTAATAATGCTAACTAAGGGTGTATTTTTCAATTAATAAATACTTATTAATTTTTCTATTTCTTGGTCTTCTAAATTTCTATTTCTCCTATTTAAAATAGTTCCTATAGAAATCCACAAAATTATAAATGTCGGCGTAAAAGCAGGCCTAAAGGATATTATGCTTAGTACCGAAATTATCAAGACAAAAATACCCAAACGTCGAGAGAACTTATTTCTAGATTTGAATAAAGCAAGATATACTGAATAAAACATCATAAAAAATTGTAGGAAGAATAAGAGAAAGCCCCCTTTAAGGATCATTTGTAAATACCCTACTTCAATAGTAATTCTATCCGGGTCATCAGCCATCCAGTTTTTCGCTCCAATCATCTTGTAATATTCTATAGTCCTCTCAAAATAATCGCTGTGATACATGCCAAGAGACCCTCTTCCAAATATCTTTTCTGTTCCATTAAGTTCGGTCATTAGCTCCTTAAAAAGAAAAGTTCTCGTGTCTTTAAACTCAACAACAGTGTTTACCAGAATATTGATGTTTTCATAACCATATGTAAATATTAGCAAAACGACTATCAGAAAACTGAAAATCAATGTTTTAAAAAAACCTTGCTTTACAATTGCAGGTTTTAACTTGTCAACAAAGACAAATAGGAACACAATGAATAAATAAACAAATTCTATTCTTTGCTGTGTTTCTATCGCTATCAGTATATAGACAAAAAAACTTGCTATAAGCAGCGCTTTTTCTTGAAATCTAAATCTCTTTATCCCAATGATTATCAAAAAGTTGATACTTCTTATTAACCATGTCCATTCCGTAGGCAGTTTATCCCCTACATAAAATGGCAAGAAAAACATGGAAACCAGCATTATTTTAAGCATGAAAAAGATGACCTGAAATAGTACCTGCCAATTCTCGACCTTTTGTCCAACGACAATTAGAGCAGGGGTAAACCATGCTAAGGCCATATAAACATTACCAAAATTTGTAACCCAATCTTGAATTTGAAACGTGAAGCTTCTTACTACAATGCAAACGCTCCAGAAAACCAACAGCACAAAAACCGCATTTGAGACACTTGGAATGTGTTTTAGACTATTAATGTTTGTTATAACCAGTAACGCAAAGGCGATTACCGAAAACAACAAAAAAATCGATATTGATAGTTTTTCAAAAGTTATCCCCTGGGGCGTAAATAAAAAGAATAGGAATATGTAAATAACATTACTAAGAAAAGCAAGTTTTAGAACCTTAGTTTTAGGGATGCTAAATTTTTTCTCGACTCTTTCGATAGCTTGAAAATGATAAAATTGCCTCTTTTATTCAAAAATTTGACTCGCGATGGTTTTGATATTTTGTAGCTGATTCTGTTTCTCCTTTTCGATAAATTCCATATCCAACGATACCGGACCATTTCTTATTTCAGAGAGCTGTACACGATCAAAAAGATATGACCTATCGGATTTGTCGTAATACTGCGCTTTATTTCCAAAGATCAATGCAGCCACACAAGCGTGAACCCTATCTGAATGGGTAATTTCGGCGTTTGCATATAAATTTAAATAATCGTCTGGGTAGTCACTTATTAAATCATATGTCTTTGCAATTTTAAACGCCTTGAATCTTCTTTTCAAAAAGGATTTAAAACTATCTACATCCAATAATCTATGAGAAAGTTTAATCACCTTATCATAACCATCTTGAATGATCCTTGGATAGGTCAAATCAAAGGAGTTGATCACAAATGGCTCAATATCCAGTTTAGCCGGTCTAAAAACTTCGTTTAAGAAAAAGGCATTGTCAATTCCACTAAATGAAATCTTTGCATATTTCCCAAAATTGCCATGTGCCTTTTCGTCACGAGCAATATATCCGATAAAATTTATCTTTTTCCAAAAACTTGAAACATAATTTAATTCTTCAACGCTATAGTTATTACCTCCCCCCCCTCCTAGGACCATTACCGGGATTTGTTTGTCAATTAACCACATTAGAAACCTAGCATGTACTTTGCACCAAAAAACATCAAATAAAGATCCCCCCAAAACAACTAAATCAGGTTTAGTATGCATTCTTAAATCAAATATTTCATCATTTTTCTTTCTCCCTCCACTTAAGATGTTAAATGGAGATCTATAATTGAAATTAAAGTCATTATAGGGTTGTACATTGGATATGTTGTGGACTTTAAAATCGTATCCTTCTAATGCGGTATTTAAACTATAGTTTATCCCAAAATCAATGAATGCATTTCCAATGTTATCTGCCCAACAGTGCCCGAAGTAAAAAATTTCTTTCATTTTTTCCTTTTAATTTTTAAATCCAGCTGGATAAATCCTGACGAATTAATTGTTCTGTTTTCTTTATGTTATTGTGATACGTCTCTTTGAGGAATAGTCGGTCATTTTCATTAACTAATTCCTTTTTATTTGTCCAAAATACTCGAGGGACTAAGTTTAATTTGATCAAATGTTTGAACAAATTTATACCTTTTTGATTTTTAAATAATGCCTTTAAAAAGCCTGTTTTTGGAACCACAGTCATTGAGGTCTTATTGTGTTGTAAGTAGGAGTCAATCGTGTAATCAACACTCACCTCAAGAAAAGCGAACATTTCTCGCATTACCTCATCTGTTTTCAAAATAAAGTCTTCAAAAAGGACTACTTTAACATCGGTGAAATTATCTTGATACGCTTTAACCTGTTCAAAATAATATCCTAGCCTTTTGTAATACCAAAAAGAATTATAATTTTCCCTTATTCTCTGATCCTCTAAGTCCAGTGCAGACCTGAAATCTACAAAGTCCTTATCCTGATATTTCCAATTTGAAATTGCCCGATCCACAGGGTTTCTAAGAAGGATAATAATCTTTGTTTCCCACCCTAAATGCTTTACAATATTCGGTATTGCCTCCTCATAATGGTATAAATAATGCACACTTCCCTCGCCTATCGCATTTTCCGTTCTTCCAGCAAATAAGTTGAAGTACTCATTAGGATTTAGTATGGAATTTTTTATTATATAATTATACGAAGGATCTCTTTTTGATACTTTCTTTAGTGCATCTGCAATTAGGAATCTCGGTTCTTTTATCTCTGGAATAAAAACTTCCGGATGTAAATCGAGATACTTTGCTAAAGAAGTGGTTCCGCACTTGGCTGCTCCAACTATCAAAAAGTTTGGCTTCGACATACTTTTTTGCACTTTGTGACGGTGTACGCTAATTTTTTGCAAACTTGCAATTAAAAATCAAAGTACAACCATTGCAAAGACAACAATTTTTCAATTACCCCCTCAAAACCCTTTTTTTGAATAAAATGGAATATAAATTGTCCAAAAGCCAAACTTCTTTTTGATAATTATTACCAAAACAACATTCCAGAACACCACTGAAAGACACTTTGAAATAGCGGCTCCAACGAAACCATAGGAAGGAATTAAAAAAAATGATGCGCTAAAATTAAGTAGGACAGCAAGAAAAATAACCCTTTGAAAAATAAGCTGGTAACCTGTCATTTGCAGTAGGTAACCTACGGATCCACATATTGCACTTGTAAATTTGGCTAGACATAAAAAAAAAAGCACCCAGTATCCCTTTACAAATTCATCACCGAACAGACCCAAAAAAAAATTACCAAAGATCACAATGATAAAAAGTATTGGAGCAGAGGTATAAAAAGTTAGCTTTGCCGATTTTTGAGCAACTTCTTTAAGGGCTAAAGAATCCCTTCTTGCAAAGGCTTCCGCAAATTTTGGCGCAGCTATAGTATTAATAGCAATTAAAAAAACACTTGTTAGGCCCGCAAGCTTTTCCGTTGAATCGTAAATTCCAACTCCAGATTCAGAAATAAAATACCCCAAAAGTAAAATGTTGATCCAGCCTAAGAACAAAGCAAAAGAATTAGACAGCAACATGGGGTAAGAAATTCCCAATATTTTCTTCAGATCGATCTCAAAATGACAATCTGATTTAAAAGAAATTTTAGCTAAAAACCTGAAAAGCAGAATTAAGGATAACACCAGAGAAACATAAATTGCAATAGCATACAACAACGCTATTTTGTGTTGATCAAAAAAAAGAAAATGATTTATGACCAATAAAGAAACAAATACAATATTTATGAGTGCAGTTTGAAAGAGGATGTGTAAAAGTGTTTTTTTTATGGACTGAAAAAAACTGCTCGAGACCACCAATAAGGAGGTTGGAATAATTGCAAAAGAAACTGATTTGATGTAAGTGGATAATTCCTGGTTATCGAATACTTTTAAGGCCAAAAAGTCTGAAATGTAAAAAAGTACTGTAGAGAATACTATTGACAAGAATAAAATTGTAAGCGATGTTTTCTTTAAAATTGAAAAAAAATCTTTTCTGTTCCCTTTTTCTTTAACCTCATTTAAGATCCTAATTAGGGCGGTATCAAAACCAAATTTGGGGATCAAAGTGGCAATGCTCAAAATTGTTAGGCAAATAGAGAACATTCCTAATACAGTAGACCCATAGATGTTTGAAATAAACAATACTGACACATAACCAAACACCATCCCCAAAAGCTTTGCAAAAAGAGCATTTGAGCTACCCTTAAGAAGTTCCTTAAGATGCTTGTCTTGGTTGACCTTTGCTACTTCTCTTCTTATTTTTTTCAGCATACAATCCTCAATATGGGCTTATCAGAAGTATTCTTTCTTCCGCTTGGAAATTTCTCTTTAGGAGTGGTGGTGTTAACGGATATAAGGTTAATATTGCTGCCATTTAAAACTGAAAATAAATAAATTCTTGAACAACATCATCTCCATAAACTCCAAAGACCAGAATGCAAAAAACGACAAGCAGATAGCATGTCCATCTCACCGGTAAATACAATCTGTTGAATAAGGGGTATATTCTGATTTTTTTATCAATACCCTCTACAGTGATCAGCAGGAGAATCATAACTGATAATAAGATCAATTCTGGCTTGCCCAAAGCTAGTTCAAATATATTAGCACCTGAGCTTTTAACAGAATTTTGAACTATGGTAACCGCATCATTTAGGGAATTGGCCCTAAAAAAAATCCAAGCAAGGCAAACAATAAAAAAAGTAAATGGAACTCCTAATAAAGAATTTAATCCGTTGGTTTCTCTTTTACCATACATCCGGGTTCTTATTGAAACAATGGCTTTTTCAATAACGATAAAAACACCGTGTATTGCGCCCCAGATTACAAAAGTCATTGCAGCGCCATGCCACAATCCACTTACCACAAACACGATGAACAAGTTTAAATACGTTCTGTATTGCCCTTTTTTATTTCCTCCTAAGGGAATGTAAACGTAATCACGAAACCATGTAGATAGTGAAATATGCCATCGTCTCCAAAACTCAGTTATGGATTTGGAGAAATATGGGCTATCAAAATTCTTCATTAAGTCAAATCCCATTGTCCTTGCTGCCCCAATAGCTATGTCTGAATAACCTGAAAAATCACAATATATCTGAAACGCAAACAAAACAGTAGCTAAAATAACTTCATGTCCCGAATGCTCTAACGGGTTGTTGTACACCTGATTGACTATTATGGCGGCCCTATCCGCAATGATCATTTTTTTAAATAACCCAAAAGCCATTAATAATAATCCTGATTTTACTTGCTCATAACTAAACCTGTAAGTCTTAAAAAATTGGGGTAACAGATGAGATGCGCGTTCTATTGGGCCTGCAACTAGTTGAGGGAAAAAGGCAACAAAAGAGAAAAAAGATAGCGCATCGTTAGTAGGTTTCAACTGCTTTCTATAAATATCTATAGTATAACTCAGTGTCTGAAAGGTGTAAAAGCTGATGCCAACGGGAAGTATTATGTTAAGCGTAGATACTTCTAGTTGATGTCCAAACAACCTAAAAGAGTCCACAAAGGTTTCAATAAAGAAATTGGCGTATTTGAAATAGATCAAAAAACCCAAATTCACGAAAAGACTAAGTGATAATAACGTCTTTCGCTTTTTTCCATTTAAGGTTTTGTAAAGAGCTAGCCCAACAAAATAATCAACTATAGAACTGATAATTATTAAAAACAAAAATCGCCAATCCCACCATCCATAAAAAACATAACTGGACACTAGAATGGTGATATTTCTAAGGTTTAATCTGTTCGAAAAAATCCAGACTAAAAGAAATACAATCGGAAAAAAAATTGCGAAATCTATGGAGTTAAAAAGCATTTATGAGCTAGAAATAAGATTACACTATTTGTCTTTGTGATGGGATTTCAGTTGTAAAGTTCTTGACCATTAAAAGGACTTCAAGTCTTGAAGTAAGCCGATCTAGAACTCTGCCTTCAGGTATTCTAAAAGGACAAGCAAGTTGCTCCATAAAATTCAGTGCTATGATGTTTTTCATATTTTTAAAATACATCCGTATTGAATTGGTTTGAACTTATCGCTAGGTTGTTTAGGGTAAAAAATTGCGATGGCGTTTTGGTGGTGTTATCAATAAAGAAAACATCAAACTTAGGTAGTAAAACATCCTTAATCTGTACTCTAGCAAAAAAATATCTATTGTTATCAATCTCAACTATTTCTATCGGAAAGCTGGTCACTTTTTTATTTTCTTCCTTTACCTCCTTTCGAAAATACCTTATATAGCCCCTAAAATTCCCTAACTGATTCTTACTTGATTCTGGACTTACCGAGAAGACAAAGGAATATTGGTCTTCCGTCTCCTTAAAATACCCTATTTCATCTATTATGACCGACTCATTAAAGACGAACTTTGTTTTAAGGATCTTATTGGTGTAATTAATATTGGAAAGCAAGTTGTAGGTAACATTATTATCAAGCATATTTTTTTTCGCACTTGACTCAAACATATAATGCTTTGCCAGATATTTTGATAAGTAGCTAGAAGTTTTAAAGCCGCCATAGAAATTAAGATGAAGAATATCCTTAAAATCTGAAGTGGTTAAACCGATTTCGTAATAGTGCTTGTTAAGGTTCAGATAATTTATACCGAACTGCTTAAGATGCTCCTCCAAATCTTCGTAAAATGATAAATGTCTGGTAAATCCTTGTATTGAAGGAGAGGTGACAAATAAGACTTTTGTACCATTTGCCTTGGCTTTGTTATGTACTCTTTTGATCAGATTCAGTTCCTTATCGTCTACCTTCAGTTTCCTCCTGTTTTTCAAAACATCATATCCCAATTTCATTTCGTCTGCCAATTTCAAGCCATTTTTTGACATTTTGTGCATTGTCCCGATATAGCCATTATTGGCCAAGAACAGGTTATTCTTGTCATGCAGATAGTTCGTTCTAAAATAGCCTTTGGAAATATCGGGCCATGCACTATGGTTTCTTATTGTTGGGCTTGACAAGTATACCAAATCGGTATTTTCGAAAAATTTTGATAGATATCTAATTTTGTTTACGGACATCCCGTAGTTATCAAAAATCTTTAGCTGATATGACTTTCTTTTTTCACTATCCGTATCCTCTTCTTTAAAACGTATCATTCCATAGGACAAATCAACAACTATTAGATTTGGTCTATTTGATTTCAACGCTTCTTCTAAGACAAAGTCAGTTACCTCAAGCACCTGCCCCTGACCTGCAAGGTTATAGGAATTAGTTCCTAAATAATATTTGAAAATGGTCGGATTATATGCGCAATAGCTTTTAGAACTGCCAAAAAACAGTATTCCAAAGTTTGTGGTATCTGCAAGTTTATCGAACTTATATTTAGCGTAGTTAAACCTATTTTCCTTAATGAAAAAGGGCTCTGCAATCCTTACACCGAGTAGTACAAGGGCAAAAAAAGCTATTGTTTTTAGTACTAGTTTTGTCATCTTAACATAAAAGATCTTGTCTTAGGGGAGCCTAAAATTATCAATCAATAGCACAAAAGAAATATTTAAAAAGTAATCTGTCAACATTAAACGATCATCCCTGCGGCCACCGTCTCATTGGTAGCATCATCGATCAGGATAATACTTCCTGTTGTCCTGTTCTCCCGGTAAGGATCAATCATCAATGGCTTGGTGGTCCTGATCCGTACCTTGCAGATATCATTCA
>JBCDHD010000012.1:0-164679 GCA_038750505.1 Bacteroidota bacterium
GGCCCACCCCTTCCCATACCGAACAGGGTAGTTAAGCCCGTCAGCGCCGATGGTACTGCCACACCAGGTGGGAGAGTAGGTCGCCGCCTTCTTTGTCACGTTCTACGTGATTTGAGGCACTCATCATCTATGATGGGTGCCTTTTTTTGTTTCCAGATTTGGTGGCGGAGCCCGCCCACTACAAACTACCCGCCAGAATAATTTTGTTCAGACGGCATCCCTACAGACGGGTAGGTACCCCCTTCCTTGTTATGTTTTACGGGATTTGAGCATCCTTCATTACTCGTGAAGGCACTTTTTCTATTTTTGCAAGGTGAATTCCCCAAAAGAACTATTAGAGGAAAAATGGAATGCCTACTCGCATGCAATTGGGATAGTTCTGGGAGTAATTGGCTTATTCTTACTCTTAAAAGACACCATTGGAGGTCCAAAACAGTGGCCTATTATAATTTATGGAGTTTCGGTAATTCTTTTGTTTTCAGCTTCAACATTTTACCACGCTATGTCTCACCCAAAATGGAAGCGTAGACTTCGAGTTTTAGATCATATTAGTATCTACTACCTAATAGCGGGAACCTATACTCCTGTCTGTCTGCTGGTATTGCAGGATTCCAAAGGTACCTTGTTACTTTTCCTGGTCTGGGGCATCGCGTTTTTTGGCACTATACTAAAACTCTTTTTTACCGGAAGATTTCCGGTGTTTTCTTTATTGTTGTATGGTATAATGGGTTGGTTAATCGTAATAGATCTCACTTTCTTAATCCGAAACACCTCTAAGGTAGGTCTTGTACTATTAGCTTCAGGTGGCGCATTCTACACTCTGGGAATAGGGTTTTACGCCATTAGAGCTATTCCGTACAATCACTTAATCTGGCACTTTTTTGTACTGGGAGGGGCCATAAGCCACTGGTTTTTGATACAACATCTTTTATCGGATTAAGGATTAAAAAGGAAATTAGCGCTTGAATTTCGGAACGTCTGGTATCCACCGTTAACAGCATTGAAAATGCTTTCAAACCGCGGAGCAGAACGCTCAAAATAGTTATTCTCTTTAATAATGTTATTGATAAAGTCGGGATAGCTATTTATAGCTTCATATTTAATTAGCCCCACCCTTTCTATTTGCAAATTAGCATTATTGTACTGTCCAAATACCGGAAAATTATTTAGTTCGTTCGGAATACGTGGTAACAACACACTATTCCTATCACTGTTAAACACAACATTCCAGGTGTATGGATTTCCACTTTCGAAACCTCCGTTTAAAAACACCTCTCCGTTGGTATGTCCGATTCCAGATTTGGAAAGCATCACCAGATTATTCTCAAACGTATAATCAATAGACCAATCCGGAATATTTAAAACCTCTTCAGGAATTCCATTTCCCTGGGAATGATAGTTGCCAACGGTTATCTCATGAGCATACGCATAAAAGTTCGTATTCAGCGTATAATTGTATGTAGAGAGAATACCACTGCCGTAGCTGTAACTCCAGAGCGTAGCATAAATATCATTGGTGAAAGCCTCTTGACTATCGTACCCGAATAACCTTAAAGTGCTGGAGTTTGTTGTAAGCATATCTCCCGGAACCGTGTTGAATTGCCTCTCCTCCAGGCCCTCTGTGGTAAAATCAGCAAAATCAATAGTAAATCCTTCAGGGATTTGCTTATCTATTAATTGGTAATTGTAGAAGTTATTTGTGGGATTAAACCCGTAGATGTATATCTGCTCTGATTCAATACCATGATTCGTTGGTATGAAGGTAGTTAGAAGGGTTCTGCCTTCAGCATCTGAGGAAAAAGAATAATCCCTGCCGAAACAATTGAGTTGGGTAGTGCTGTCAAAACCCGTAATAGGATAAAAGTTTGATCCACTGCTAGCAAATCGATTTGGCACTTCCAGTTGTAAGGTACCGGGTACCTGGCGGGTAAGATCCTGCATGCTGAATAAATATGAACTGCCGCCGTTGACTAAAGAGGCGAAGGTAACCGAGAAGCGTTGCTCATTACTAAATTCAGTTTTTGAATGCATTTCGATTTCTCTGGATTCAAACAGTACCTCCTTAACATCTATCACAGCTCCTTCCTGGTCATTGGTAAATACGAAATGCCGTGCAGGACTACTGGAACTTAAGTAGTCTTCAGGAATTGAAACTTTCAACAATAAGCGCAAGATCTCGACAGGAATGCTTACTGTTGTGGTATTGGCAAGATTATCAGTACCTGTTAATTCGAGGACTCCTTCTCCAACGTCAAAGGTATCTGGGAGAAATTCATATGAAATGGCAGTACCGTTTTCATAACTCGCCAGTAACGCTTCCCTAAATTGGATTTCGAAGGACACTACTTCCGAATATTTGTCAGAAACGGAAGGTATGAGGTTTATGGGCTCATCCAAGATCTGATTTTGGATCACATTGGAGATGGTTATTTCCGGTCCTGAATTGTCCACAACAAAACTAGATTGATAGGTGGCCCTATTTTCCGCCGAATCTATAGCGTCTATCCGTAAGGTGTTGCTACCATCTTGAAGCTCTAAGGTGTTAATGTTGGCTTCGAAATTTTCATCCTCTATGTCGGCAATTATCATATCATTTACAAAAACAACTACTTGGTTCAGCAACTGATTATCGATAACAGAAAATGTTACGGGATTTATGTCGCCATTAATTACGGCTCCATCTTCCAAAGAAACTTCAGTTATCATAGGCAATTCATTATCTATCTGAATGGCTTGTTCTAATTGTGCTGTATTTCCGGAATTATCTGTAGCAACAATACGCAAAGTGTATTGCTTGAATTGATCTGAGTTAATTTTAGAATCAAAGCCGGTCAAATCCGCTGTTATCTCAAATGGTGGGGCGGTATCTTCTCCAACCTTTTCCTCGTTGATAAAAGCCTCTACCTTGGCAACTCCATTGGCATCCTCGGCAGCTATGGCAATCCGAATTTCACCGCTTACAACTATAGGCTCGGCACTATCCAAATCATCAAATCCGGCAATTGCTATAGCTACTGTAGGTGCAGTTGTGTCTTGCTGTTCCTGGGTTGTATTTTCCGAGTCGGAGGAACAAGATAAAATCAAAACAAAAACAATGATGACAAACGGCAGGTGTTTCATAAATTCTTTTTTATTAAACTTAAAAAAACAACGGCAATTTCTGACAGAAATTTGAACTATCATGTAAATTTTTTATCTATAGACTAAAGAATAGTAAACTTGCTCATGTCAAAAACTACTCACATTAAATTCCTGTGCGGCTAGGAAAGGAGCTGTTAAAAGGACGGCTATTCTGACACTGTCTTGATGATCAGTATTTTAGTAAACTTAATTGTCATTGTCCGTAAAATTATAGCTACTTATAAATCAATTAGTGAATACCATTGGTTTATGTAACTATCAATGGAACAGATAAAATCGTTGACTTGGCTAACAACCCAATTATATAAAATACGCTAGCCCAAATCCCAGGATGATTACAAGTAGTTTTTTAAGGTCAAAGGCGTGTGCTTTGCCACTCTCAAAAAGGATTACCGTTGAAATGTGCAGGAATACCCCGATAGCGATAGCTGTTAGCGGTGTTTTAATTGCCAAAATAGTTTCACTTTCAGAAACCAAATAACTGCCCAATGGGGTCATTCCTGCAAAAAAAAGTATGAAAAGAAAAGTTAATCCAAGATTTAACGTTGAATTCACCAAAAAGATAGAAAGGATAATAGCAACGGGTATTTTATGCAATAAAATTCCATAAATAATCGTGTTTTCTTCTGATATCGGGACGCCTTCAACTAACGCATGAAGTGAAAGGCTTAAAAAAAGGACCAAAGGAAATCTGTTTTGCGAAAGCTCCAAATGCATATGCCCATGTTCCGCTCCTTTTGAAAAAAACTCGAGAAATACCTGCAAGAGTACCCCAAGTAGAATAAAAATGGTACTAATTTTTGGACTTTTAGTGCTGTATACTTCCGGGAGTAGTTCAAAAAAGGTAAGTGCTAGTAAAAATGCCCCACTAAATGTCAGTAACAACCGTATACTCTGAGGATTCTTAGGCTTGGTAAGAAGTACCAAAAAAAAACTACCCAATACAGCAAAGATCAATAAAATATAGTGCATCTATCGGTTTAGATTGGAGGGATAAAATTACCGTATTTTTGGAAAAGGCAAGAAGTAAACAATGCGTGAGAATTTCAGGATGTTGGCGAAAACACTGTATGGATTTGAACCCATATTGGCTAAGGAATTGAAAAACCTGGGAGCAGGGAATGTGAAAGAAGGCAACCGAATGGTCACTTTTGAGGGCGACCTGGGTTTTCTCTACAAAGCAAATTTATGCCTTCGAACGGCACTTAAAGTATTACGGCCAATCCATTCGGGAAAGGTATTTAATGAAAAGCAGTTATATCAGCAGATATACGGCTTAGACTGGCCGAAAATCTTTACCCCGGATACCACCTTTGCGATTGACACTACTTTGTATTCTGAGCTATTTAAGAATTCAATGTTCGTTTCCTTAAAAGCCAAAGATGCTGTAGTTGACAAATTCAGGGCAGTTGTGCATCAAAGGCCCGATGTAGACGCCCGATCAGCCCAGGTACGTATTAACATCCATTTACAAAACAATGATTTAACCGTATCCTTGGATAGCTCAGGAACTTCATTACATCAAAGAGGATATCGTGTAGTTACTAATATAGCCCCTATTAACGAGGTGCTGGCCGCAGGATTATTACTCCAAAGCGGTTGGTCCGGTCAAACGGATTTTTTGGATCCTATGTGTGGAAGCGGAACTATTCTTATCGAAGCAGCTATGATAAGCTGTAATATTCCTGCAAACATAAATCGCACTGATTTTGCTTTCCGGTATTGGGTGGACTTTGATGTGGCACTTTTTGAGAAAATAGTGAGCGCAAGTCTTAACAAGACGCGTGAATTTCATCATGGCATTCTAGGATATGATAAGGCTCCTTCTGCGGTACGTAAGGCGCAGGAAAACATAGAAAATGCCAATCTTTCGGAATATATACGTGTTGATAGGAAAGATTTTTTTCGCACGCAAAAGTCTACGAAAGGTCCTTTACATATTTTATTCAATCCTCCTTATGGCGAACGGCTTCCCATTGATATACCCACCTTTTATGATCATATTGGAAGCACCTTAAAAGAAGGTTATCCCGGATCTATGGCCTGGTTTATTACATCTAACTTAGAGGCCTTAAAACATGTAGGGTTACGTCCTTCCCATAAAATAAAGCTGTTTAACGGGAAATTAGAATCCCGCTTAGTCGGGTTTGAAATGTATGAAGGGGGTAGAAGAACAAAGAAGTAACTAGCACAGAAAATGATGTTCTTGTTGTGGCTATAAAATGTATTAGGCAGTATGTTTCTCTTTTTCTTTATTCCGTAGTAGGGGTCTCTTCTTTCTTCTTAACCTTTCTATAGAGCGGAATGAAATAGGAAAGTGAGTAGTTATACCCAACGCCCCACTTACTATTTTCCGTAACTTTATTAAAT
The DNA here is from genome assembly GCA_038750505.1 of Bacteroidota bacterium. GTDB lineage: Bacteria > Bacteroidota > Bacteroidia > Flavobacteriales > Flavobacteriaceae > Croceivirga. The sequence continues at coordinate 5,512 of JBCDHD010000012.1, forward strand.
CCGGGGATCCATAAATTTCTAAAATTGTCCGGATCAGTATTGGTTACCAGATGGCCTAACCGGATACTCATACCCACGTAGATATTGGCAAAAAGTTCGGCTTTTAAGCCTACCACAAATTCTAACCAAGAGGCGGTCAGGCTTTCAAATTGGATTTCTTCTGTGCTGCCAACCACAAGACCTTCAGGGCTAAGAAGACGATTGCTGTTGTAAAAGTTAAAGTTGTTCAGGGTCTGGCTAAATGTACTAAAGGCGTAACGTCCTCCTACAGTAATCTGATTCCGCATACCATACCAATTAGAATAGGTATTATAATCTGCTCCGGCCTTAATATAACTACCAGAGGTGTTGTATTCATAGAGTACATCACCGGAAAGATCTTCATCTTGGGTGCGATCTTCATTCCCGAGTTCTGCAGCCAAGAACCATTTATCAGTCAATCGAAAATCACCTACTATCTCAAAACCCGTATATGTATCATCAGCGAATGAAAGTACTGGCCGGCTTAAGTCGATGCCTATCCGAAGTCCATAGGCGTATTTTCGGGTGATGGTGTCTTTCTGCTTAGGACTGACCGCTTCATTTTGTCCAAGGCACACCACTGTCCAAAGAAATAGAAATATCCTAGAAAAAGATTTTAACATGTATTGCATTTGAATTCACAATATTGGTGTCCACAACGGTTATTCGTCTAATCCAGTCCCCCTCAGGATCTACTTGTCTTATAGTGTCGAGACTGTTATAATTCGCTACAAAACCACATGCACGTGAAACAAATCGTTCAGTTACTTCATAATTAAACTGCAAAGTATCCCGGTTACCCAGTGCTTCTCCAGTGTCCGCATCATCTCTGGAATTAATAATAAAAACAAATCCGGTGCTATTGCTGTCTATACGAAGCGGAAGGGCAATACTATCATTATTGGTGCGATCATTAAACGTGTTGATTATTGTATCGGGTTCCAATGCTCTGACGCGAAGCCTGGGCGTATTTCTAGAGGCTGTGGTATCGTCAAAATCAAAAAAACCTATAATTAGTAGGGGAGTATCCCCTTCAACACAGATATCGTCTTTTTCGCAGGAAGAAAATTGAACAATCGTAAGTAAAAGCAAGAGGAGGAGCAATCGTTTCATTCGTAAACTTGGGCTACCTTTTTTGTAAAAGTACTACATTTTCTACGTGATGGGTTTGTGGGAACATATCCACGGCTTGTACTTTTAACACTTGATATTGCTCATCCAACAGGGCCAGATCCCGTGCCTGGGTTGCGCTGTTGCAACTTACATAAACGATTTTTTCTGGCGCAACTTTTAACAATTGTTCAACAACTTTTTTGTGCATACCGTCCCTGGGGGGATCCGTAATGACCACATCCGGAATTCCTTTTTTAGTAATAAAGCTATCGGTAAATACAGCTTTCATATCCCCGGCTATAAACTCTACGTTGCGCAATTGGTTCATCCGAGCGTTTTCCCAGGCATCCTGTATGGCTTCAGGTACAGCTTCTACGCCAATTACTTTCTTTGCCTGTTTTGCCATAAAAAGGGCAATAGTCCCCGTGCCTGTATATAAATCGTAGAGGACTTCCTTTCCAGATAATCCGGCAAACTTCCTGGCCACCTTGTATAGTTCGAACGCTTGTTGCGAATTGGTTTGATAAAATGATTTTGCAGTAATCTTAAAACGGAGCCCTTCCATTTCCTCAAAAATATGATCCCTACCGGAGTAGCAAATTACTTCTTGGTCATAGATAGTGTCATTGGCTTTTTGGTTAATAATATATTGAAGACTGGTGATATCCGGAAATCGATGTTTTAAATGATTTAAAAGAAGCGACCTTTTTTCCGAATTATCCTCAAAAAACTGGATAAGTATCATTATTTCTCCAGTAGATGAAATACGGACCATAAGGTTTCGCAATAGGCCTGAGTGTTGTTTTGGATTGAAGAAAGACAACCCATTCGCGTTGGCAAATTCCTTTACCTCCAGGCGTAGTGCGTTGGAAGGGTCCGTCTGTAAATAACATTTTTTGATATCGAGAATTTTATCCCACATACCCGGAATATGAAAACCCAGGGCATTGCGATTTTCAACCGCTTTATTAGAACGAATTTCTTTTTCAGATAACCAGCGGGAATTAGAAAAGGAAAACTCCATTTTATTCCGGTAAAAATAGTGCTCCTTAGCGCCAATTATAGGAGCAGGTTTAGGAAATTCAAGATTTCCTATCCGTCTTAAGTTGTTTTCTACTTCTTGTTGCTTGTAAAACAATTGGTGTTCATAGGCCATGTGTTGCCATTTGCAGCCACCGCATACTCCAAAATGTTCACATTTCGGATTGCTCCGTTTTCTTGATAGGGTATGAAGAAGTATGGCTTTTCCTTCGTAGTACGCTTTTCTTTTTTTAAAGATTTCCACATCAACCACATCACCGGGAACAGCATTTGATAAAAAGATCACCCTGCCATCAGGAGCTTTAGCAATGGCTTTCCCCTTTGCTCCCGCATCTATCACCTGTAGTTTTTCAAAAAAATAGCGCTTCTTTTTTCGCATAGCGCAAAAATAGGATTTTCACTTTTCCGAGATGGGAACCTTTTTACCAAAACCACGTCTTACTTTTAGTACTATGAGTCGTCCGGAGAAAATAGTGGATTCGTTGTTGGTCATTGCCTATCAGGGTGGGGATAAGAAGGCGATGGATATGTTGGTTAGGCGTTGGAATAAAAAGGTATGCATTCATGCATACCGCTATGTACGGGATTGGGAGCTTGCCAAGGATATTACACAAGATACCTGGAACACCATTCTTGCCAAAATACATAGGCTAAGGGATAGCCATAGTTTTGGCAGTTGGGCAATTACTATTGCCGGTAGAAAAGCTATCCATGCCAAAAAAAAGAAAGCAACCTTTGAAAAAAAAGTGAGTAGTATATTTTGGGAAAATCAGCCTAAAGAATTCCAGGAGAATACAACAAAAGATGAGAAGATCAGCAGAATATTGGAGGTCTTCAAAACCTTGTCTCTTGAACATCAGATCGTATTGAAGTTATTTTATTTGGAGGAATACAGTCTAAAGGAAATAAGTCAAATAACAGAAACATCAATAAACACGGTTAAAACAAGATTGTTTAGAGCTCGTGAGAAAATTAAAGAGGAATTAAAAAAACCGGAAAAATGAAAAAAGAAGTAGAAAAGATAGATGAATTAATTAAAGAAAGTCTTAGTCGGGAAGAGGCCGTATTTTATGAAGAATTGGAAGAAAAGGACTTATTGGGAAAAATTGGAGAGGTTTATAAAAGCAAAATGGGATGGCTCGCCATTCTAATGAATATAATGCATCTCCTCTTCTTTGTCGCTTTTGTATACTGTCTGGTGGAATTTTTTAACGCGAAAGCGATCAAAGATCTTTTGATGTGGTCATCTGCTGGTTTTTTATGTATGATTTTTATGGCTATGATGAAACTATATGTATGGATGCAAATGGATAAGAACGATATCTTGCGGGAGTTAAAAAGGATAGAGCTTCAGATTTCTGTTTTGGCGCAAAACCGGGACAAAGGGTAAGTCAATTATCGGGCATTTATAAATATTTTTAACTTTGTACTATCTCAGGGATGATTTCTCTCCTACGCTGAATTTTCGATACTTCGAAAGGAAAAAGGTGCAGCAGGAATAACGAAAGTCTTATTTTAAAAATTTAGAATCATGGCAGTAGTTAGCACACTTACTTCGCAGGATGCTATGGCGTTGGAAAACCAGTACGGCGCTCAAAATTATCACCCTTTACCTGTTGTATTGAGTAGAGGGGAAGGGGTTTATGTTTGGGACGTAGAAGGAAAAAAGTATTATGATTTCCTTTCTGCTTATTCCGCAGTAAACCAAGGACATTGTCACCCAAAAATTATTAATGCCTTACTTAATCAAGCACAAAAACTTACGCTTACCTCAAGGGCATTCCACAACGACACTTTAGGGCGATATGCTCAATTCATTACCAATTATTTTGGCTATGACAAGGTATTACCTATGAACACTGGTGTTGAAGGCGGAGAAACCGCAGTTAAAATAGCTAGAAAATGGGGGTATGAAGTAAAAGGAATTCCAGAAAACAAGGCGAAAATTGTCTTTGTAGAGGGTAATTTCTGGGGTAGGACCTTAGGGGCCATATCTTCTTCCACTGACGTAACGAGTACCAAAGGTTTTGGACCATTTATGCCAGGTTATGAATTAATTCCTTACAACGATCTTGCTGCCTTACAAAAAGCAGTACAAGACCCGAACGTAGCAGCTTTTATGGTTGAGCCTATTCAGGGAGAAGCAGGGGTTAATGTACCGGATACCGGATATTTAACTAACGCTTATGAAATATGCAAGGAGGCTAATGTTTTATGTATTGCAGATGAAGTCCAAACCGGAATTGGACGTACCGGAAGACGACTATGCTGTGATCATGAGAATGTTAAACCCGATATTCTGATATTAGGAAAAGCGCTTTCAGGAGGGGTCTATCCAGTATCTGCCGTTCTTACAAGAAATGAAATAATGGAGGTGATACGTCCCGGGAACCACGGCTCTACTTTTGGAGGTAACCCTTTGGCTTGTGCGGTGGCTATGGCGGCTTTAGAAGTGGTTGAAGAAGAGCGTCTCGCTCAAAACGCAGAGCAATTAGGAACAATTTTCCGAAAGGAAATGGAAAAACTAATCGCGGAGAGCTCTTTAGTACAATTGGTACGCGGCAAAGGATTGTTAAATGCCATAGTGATAAACGACACAGAAGATAGCGACACAGCATGGAACATTTGCGTAGCACTTAAGAACAATGGCTTGCTTGCCAAGCCTACCCATGGTAATATCATTCGTTTTGCTCCGCCTCTGGTAATGACCGAAGAACAGCTTCATGAGTGTATTGCAATTATCAGGAAAACGATCTTGGCATTTCAAGACTAAAAAAATCTCCGTAAAGGGGATTTTTTCTTTAGTACGACCTCAGGGTTATCAAGGTTTTGCAGAACTTCCATTTCGGTTCGCCCTACGCAGTTGTCGCTGTATCTTTTTAATAGCGGATTCAATTGATTTTTCCGGTTCAATGATATTGTATTCTCCCCAAAAATCCGGATCAGAAAATCCGAGCGCTTCATCGTTAAGGATGATAGATTTTTTAATTTTCTCCCGATTTTTAGGAATTTCTCCAGAGGTATTTTTCTTCCAGTCCGTAACGGCCATTTCTGCTGCCATACTATATACGGAATTAAAGAGTTTCCCTTTCCAGTCTATTTTAAATTCCATGAGCACATTGCTGTAGCCGTAGTACCATTTCCCCTTTTTTTCCCTGTAGTCTACCCTGTAGGATACTTCTGTGGGCCAAACATCTACTTTTGCAGGCTTCTTTCTCACAAACAGGCGGGCGGCAATCTCTTTATTGGTAATGTTAAGCGTATAAATAGCGCTGGTCAGTATCTTGTTTTCAACATCGATATACAACTGCCCGCGATAGAGAGGATCCCTAATAGTTTCCAGTTGATTGAAAGAAATGACATAGATCAACGTATTGTCTATATACGTGGAACGATCAAAAGTAAACTGGTATTCATCAATAGAACCTTCCGCGAAAATGAATTCAGGATATTTCATAATGTCCACGTAAAGGGTGTTAAATGGTCCTCCCTGAAGTTTTAAAGCCACGGTGTCCAATTTGCTATAATCCGTGCTTTTCCGCGCTTTGAATAGCTGCATGGCATCTCTTTTGGAAGAGTAGTACGGCGTTTTGTAGATATTGACCACAGCCTCAGATAAAGAGACATTTTTTCGTCGTTTCTTTATGGTCTCCCGATAAAAGGCGGTCATCACAGTGGGATCATTCAGGTAATTATCCCCCCTTTTGCTCATTACCTCCCTAACGAGAGATTCGGCATTTTTAGGAGCATTAATATTAACTCCTTCTAATTGTGTAACGGAAATTCGCAAATAGATGCGATTGTTCTCTTTATCGAGCTCAGCTAAGGGAATAGTTTTGTTTTCGTACCCTAAAAAGGAAATGATTACATCCGAATTCGTATACGATTGTGGTACTTTAAGCAGAAACTCCCCTTCTGCATTGGAAACTGTACTAATATTGGTATCCGCAATTGAAACGGAGGCCAGGGGCAGAGGTTTATTACTACCCTCTTGTAGTATTTCACCCTTGTATTCGGTGTAATTTTCCTGTACCTGCTGGATAGCAAAGCTGCTCCATATTGCACAGGTGAAAACCACGACAACCGATAGGACTATTTTATTTTTCATGACTAATGCGATTAATTTTTATCTAATGTGCTGCTGCACTATTATAAATTTAAGAAATAAACAAAAGAGGATTTTTAATTCTACAGGCTTTAACAATATAGCAGATAGGTTGTTAAAGTTTTCAATTCCTTACAAAACGGCAAAACAACCATAACACTTTGGAAGGGAAATTACTTCGCCCTCACAAGGCCCTACTTCGTTTAAAAATGGATGCGTAGCTATGTCCCTTTCAAATTCTTCCTAATCTACCATAAACAGGGCATTGGCAAAGAACAACTTCCCATTTTCCCAAAACCCTCGGAACAAAGGGTTGTCTACCATATAGATAACTTTTCCCCGGCGGTAATTGTCCGAACCGAATACCAAAGAATTCTCTATTTTCTTTTTTGCGTTACTTCCAGCAAAACCAGAGACCGGTCCGGTGTTATTTGAGAGGTATACCGCATTACCCCGATCCAAATAGCTATAGGCGCTACTGCCCAGTTTCAAGGTAAAATAGGTACTGCCGTAGCCATAGGCTAAAGGATGTGTGTTATCTACCTGTGCCCTAAATATAGCGCCCGTAATTGCATTTTTCATCGATTCTCGTTGAAGATTTTGATGAGGCATCGGTTGTGTTTTTGAAGTATCCTTTTGGGATTCTTCAATTTTTAGCTCAAATCCATCTTCCTTGGCAATTCCCGAAATGGCACCCCCAAGGGCTATTAATTTTCCACCTTTTCCAACCCATTCCTTAATTTTTTCCAACCTTTCTTCATTAAAATATCGGGAGTACCTACCGCCTGGTAGTATAAGGACGGAGTATTGGGAAAGGTCTATGGTATCAACGTAGTCCGCATCAATAACGGTTAAAGGGTAATACAGTTGTTGTTCGAAAAAGTGCCAGATTTCCCCAAACCGTAAGGTGGAGGTTGGGCCTCCTGCTAAAACAGCTACTTTTGGTGCCTTGATCATCTGGATGTACGCAGAACCAAAGTCTTTTCCTTCATCCACTAAACCGGTAGCCACACCCGTAATTTCTTTGTTGTGTTTTTCAGCTATCTGTGCCAGCTCGGTCCTGAAATTGTTCATCTCTTGATTATCACCGGCAGTAATGATTAGGGTACCGCGATCATATGACCTATTATCTATTACGAAAGGAGCATCCGATTTCCGTACCCGGATCCCACTTTTTAATAATTCTGCCAAAAACCGGGCATCCTTCATGCTGTTCCAGTTGGTAAGATAGGCATAGGCACTACTACTAAAATTGCCAACTGCTGTGCTCGGAGCATTTTCCTTACTCTCAACCAAACTGGTCGTTGCCACAGCATCTAAACCATAAGCATAGGGCAGCGACCAAGCGGTGATGTCATAGGTCAGGGAATCCGTTAGTTTGGCGCTAGGTTCAAACAAAACTTTAACCAGTGTTCCCTTGGGTTGATCCGTTGAAACTACAAGTGTATGTTCTCCCGTGGTTAAGCTCCCGTTTTTTCCCGAACTGTATTGGTAACCTTTAACCGTACCGGGTTTTCCAAAACCGTAAGTGATCTGGTGTTTTTTTAACAGTTCTGTAAGCGCGTCAATCTTATCTTTATCCCCGTTCAGAACATAGCTTTTGTATGTGTAGTTCTTGTTTTGATAAAACTTTTTAAACTCTTCATTTAATTTTTGCACATTTTGCGATGCTACTTCTACAGTAGAGATCCCTGTAGTAAAATGGTGGGCTATTCGCTCCTTTAAGGTAAGGGTATCACCTATCTTCGTAATAACCCCGAGACCGGCGCGTCCACTACCGCCTTGTTCATAGGTCATTCCTACAGCACCATTGTACGTGGGATAGGTATCTCCGTAGCTAGGATAAAACAGATCAAACACTTCTTTGGTAAAGTAAAACCAGCCATTAGCATCAAAATACTTGGCGTGATTTTTGCCGATGGTCCCCTGAAATGTTCTCTGAAAATCAGTGATCACCTCGTGATAGGGTTCTGCCGCCGGCGCAAAATAATAGGGATTGTTCAGGCCTTGCTCATGGAAATCTACGTGAACATGAGGTAACCATCGGTTATAGACTTTGATACGTTGCTGGCTTTCGACCTGGGTAAGCCAGGCCCAGTCGCGGTTCAAATCGAACATATAATGATTACTTCTACCGCTTAACCAACCTTCATGGTGTTCTTTACTGCTAGGATCTACCTGGAAAGGAGTGTTTTTATACTGGTTGTACCAGTTAACATAACGATCGCGTCCATCAGGATTAAGGCTTGGATCAATAATGACAATCGTATTTTCCAATAGCGAGGCCTTCGTAGTTAATAAGGCATACAAGGTTTCCATAGCCGCCTCAGTACAAACACTCTCGTTGCCGTGTACGTTATAGCTCAACCACACTATGGCTTTGTCGGAGCTTCCTTGCCCTTGTAGTGATTTTAAATGTTCCTCACGAATAGTTTCAAAATTTGTCAGGTTTTCTACCGAGGATACAAAGGCTAATAACAAGGGTCTTCGCTCATTCGTTTGCCCATATTCTACCAGTTTAACACGGGTCTTTTCTGAATTGGCTACATATTCAAAATAGTCTACTACCTGATGATGACGACTAAACTGTTCCCCTAGTTCATACCCTAAAAAAGCAGTAGGCGATTTCAGATTTTGAGAGGATAAAACAGCTGGAATTCCAAAAAAAAAGAGAAGTAAAAATCGGTTCATAGAGGTCTGGTTTCAAGGAATGTCAAAGCTAACAATAAAATCCTTCTCCAGGCAATTAACGAATTCTTAGGATTTCAAATGGGGGATAGGCTTATCTTTAGCAAGATTTTCTTTGAATGGAAATAGATTGTATCCCTTTTCGGAACACTGGATATTTTTCGAAACTAATTTGCGATTATTTAGATAATCAGGAAACACTGACTCCTTTTTTTAATCGATTCCCTACACTGGATAGTTTTCGCGGACAACTAGAGGAGAAAACCAATAGTTATCCTCCGGAATATCGGATTGTTCTCGGGGATGCCTTATCGAAGCAATATGAAGGATTGCGTGCTACTTCAATAACACTGGAAAATATAGAATCGCTAAAACAAACGAAGACATTTACTGTGGTTACCGGCCACCAGCTAAATCTTTTTACGGGGCCGATGTATTTTCTTTACAAGATCATTTCCACCATAAACCTAACAGAACTCCTTAAGGAGAAATACCCGGAGTACAATTTTGTTCCCATATATTGGATGGCTACAGAGGATCATGACTTTGAAGAGATCAACTATTTTAATTTTGGCGGACAAAAAATTCGTTGGAATCTTAATGCTTCCGGTGCAGTAGGTAGGCTTTCCACAACAGGTCTGGAGGAAGTTGCGAACGTATTTAGGAATCAGGTTGGAATTTCTGATAATGCCAGGGATCTATTATCTCTTTTTGAAAAGGCGTATTTAAATCACGAAACGCTTTCTGAGGCTACCCGATATCTGGCAAATAGTCTTTTCGGGAACTATGGATTAGTAATTGTAGATGGTGATGATCGCTCTCTGAAACAGCTTTTGGTCCCCTATGCTAAGCAGGATATTTTTGATCATTTACCGTATGACAAGGTCACCGAAACCGCCCATGAACTTTCTGCTGTCTCTCAAGACTATGCTATTCAGGTGAACCCACGGGAGATCAACTATTTTTATCTCTTAGAAGGTGTACGGGAGCGCATTGTAGAAGAGCAGGGTAGTTTTAAAGTTAATGGAACCTCCTTACAATTTTCCAGAGAAGAACTGGTTAGAACATTGGAGGATTTTCCAGAACGATTTTCACCCAACGTAATAGCAAGACCTCTATACCAGGAAATTGTTTTACCTAATCTTTGTTACATCGGGGGAGGAGGGGAGCTGGCCTATTGGCTTGAGCTGAAAAGCTACTTTGAGAGCATGAAGATCACTTTTCCCACCTTGTTATTGCGCAATTCGGCCTTGATAATCACAGAAAAAAATACGGAAAAGTTGAATAAAATGCAGTTGGGTGTGGCCGATCTGTTTCTAAAACAGTCCAGTCTTATCAACAAGAAAATCCGGCAAATTTCCAATATAGCGATTGATTTTACTCCGCAAAAAAAAGCATTGGAAACCCAGTTTGAAGCACTTTATGAGCTTGCGCAAGCAACGGATGCATCTTTCCTGGGGGCGGTGAAAGCGCAGGAAGTAAAACAAAAGAAAGGCTTAGATACCCTTGAAAAGCGCTTGCTCAAGGCGCAAAAAAGAAAGCTTAAAGATCATGTTGTCCGATTAACTACGCTACAGAACCAATTGTTTCCCAATCAATCTCTTCAGGAACGCCAACTTAATTTTTCCGAGCTTTATCTCGAATATGGAGCACAACTCATCCCTATGCTAAAGCGCGTTTTGGATCCATTGAAAATGGAATTTTTGATTTTACGGGACTAAGAATTCCCCTTTCCATTCCCCTTTCGGTTTTTGAAATTTTATCCGAATGTGGTTGGGGCGCTTTAGTCTCAGATATTCAATAGTTTCGGGTATGATTTCTACAATACAGAAATGGTGATTTCCTCTTAGATATTCTACCCGATCCGGAGTTGTAATCTGAGCGCCCGGAGCAGAGCTGGTGGTATAGTCCTTTTGAGCATGTTCTGGAATGGTCTTCCAAAGAGCGGATATCCTTTCCGGATCGCTAATGATATTAGCGCTTCCAGCTATTTGTAGCTGCAAAAGTTTGGTTGGGTGATAAAAAATAGCGGCAACTTGGTTGTTTTTTACTACTTGTTCCACTTTTTGAGAACGCTCATCGGTATAAAATTCCAATCGTAAATCGGGATATGTTTTGCGCAAGACCACCGTTCTGAGCATTGGTTTGTCTCCGGAAGTTGTTCCAAAAGTAAAAAACCTAAAGGGATGCTTCTTTTTCACACTTCCGTTAATAAGCTCATTTCTAATCTGTTGAAAAATTAATTGCTCCAAAATCGATTTTTTTTAAAAATAATTCAAAAAAAAGGTAGGGTAAAGTACCCTTGGATTGTTATATACACAAATTGCTATGAAAAGGTAGTTAACCTTTTAAAAATAATGAGTTAGTTAATTCATGTGTTTAGGTTGGTTTTGATTTTATTAGAAAGCCCCGGAGTGGTTCCCGGGGCTTTTACATTTGTTAGATCGAGCTTACCCTGATGGATTATCCAAGGTCCCTCAGATCTATCCTGGTGAAGAGCTGCAGCGGAAAACCCTGCCCAGATTTTGTTTCCTTTTGCTTTGTAGTTTAAAACTGATTGCGGCTGTTGTGTGAACTGTCGTATTACGTGTAGTCCTTATGTGGTTAAAACCAAACGGAATTGTCAATAGATGACACTACCCACCTAATTCGTTAATTTTTAGGAGTAAATAGCGGTTTTACAGACTTAATACCAGATCTTGTAAGGAATCTTCCGTAGTGATATCCAGTTTTTTGCGAAGACGGTATCGGGCCTTTTTAATTCCATCAAGGGAGATATTAAGAATGTTCGCAATTTCTTTGGAGGATAAATTCATTTTTAAAAGCGCTAACAAACGCAATTCATTTGAGGTAACTTGTGGATATTTCGTTTTCACCTTGCTATTAAAGTCTTTGTGGACCTCTTCAAAATAACGCGCAAAATTTTCCCAATTATTGTCGTCTTGTAGATCAAAATTAATCGCACGGATCAATTGTTGATATCCTGTATTGCCGGAGTCTGCCTCCTTTAGAGCGTTCGCTTTTTGTTTTAATCCTTCTAGTGTTTCGTTCTTTTTGGCGAGCTGTAGGGCATGCGTGGTCAATTCTTTCCTTTTAAAAGCCAGTTCCGCATTGATCTTTTCTTTTTCCAGGCGGTTTCTTTTTATTTTTTGCCGGAAACCATAAAAGCCCAAACCAAGGGCCACTAAAGAAAACCCTAGACCTCCTCCTAAAAGGAGTTTTTGTTGATAACTGATCTGTGCCTCTTTTTCCAATACCGCAATGTCCTTTTCCTGCAAGGCGATCTGTTGTTCTTTTTTTTCGGTCTCGTATTGTGTTTTTAGCTCTTCAATTTGTCTGGATTTGTTTTCGTTGAACACGCTGTCCCTGATTTTTTGAAATTCTCTTTGATCTAACAGGGCTTTTGCATAGTCTCCGGAACCCTCATAGGCTTGGGAGCGTCCAAAATACCCATCCGCCAGGATGTCCAAAGCAGCAATAGAATCGGCTAATCGTATAGCCACGCTATGATTTTTTATCGAGCTCAGGTAGTCCCTATTCGAAAAGTAGGCTGTGCCCAGATCGTTATGGTTAATGATTACGTTGTTAATAGATCCGATCTTTCTTGCGATTGTATTCCCTTTCTCCAGATATTCAATTGCTTTTCCATACTGTTTTTTGTCCTGTAAGATTAAGCCAAGATTAGCGAGATTTGCTGCCACAAAATCATCCCGCTTCATTTGGTAGCTGATCTCTAAACTTTCTTCGTATTTTTTTTGGGAGTTATCGTAGTCTTTGAGATACCAATACAAATTGCCTATTTCTATTAGAACGGTAGCTATCCAAACTTCATCGTTGAGTTTTTCAAAGATTCCAAGAGATTCCTGCATTGGTTCCAAAGAACGCTCATAATTTCCTCTAAGCATCTCTATTCTGCCAATGTCTGCCAAAGCAATTGCTTTTCTTTTGGGGTTTTGAACGACTAGTGTATCAATAATTCTTGAAGCTTCCAGTGCAGTTTCCATAGCCATTTTGAAATCTCCAGTATCCATGTATATGGTAGATTTTCGCTGTAAATTATCGATCAGCCTTGTACCACTTTTTAATTCTGAAGCGATTTGCATACCATCATCAGCAAGGGATAGTGCTTTGTTAAAATTTCCTTGTAAGGTTTCAAAGGTGGCGTATTCGTTCAATGTAAACCACCAACGTTCTTTCTCGGTATTTTTTTTCAGGATCCTGACAGATTTTTCAAAATAAAATCTTGCTGAATCAACATTGGGGAGAAAACGGTAGTAGTAGGCCAAATTCAAATATGCTGTGCCTTCTCCTAATGGGTAGCCCAGTTTTTTTGAAAGTGATAGGGATTCTTTGTTGTAAGTAAACGCTTGCCGAGCATCTTTATGTCTTAAATGAATAAAGAGCTGATGTAGTGTTTTTACTTTGGTAGTATCATCCGATTGGGTAGCGTAAACGCTTAGCAAGCTATCTAGCTTTTTATCTTCCTGAGCATCTAAAATGGTAAAACATAACAATGCAGATATAAGAAGTGTAAGACGGGTTTTCATCGTGGCTAGTTTACCTTTTAAAAATAGGTATTTAAAACCAACTTTCTGATAGATAAACATTTATAAAGACACGAAACAAAGTAGTCCAAAGCCTTTATAAAACTGTACAAGTAATTTAAAACGTCTCTTTTATGATACGGAGGAATACATTGCTTGTCTATTGCTACCACCGCTATTTCCCCCTACTATTTTGGACAGTAGTTTTTGTATAAAATTGCGTTATCTGAGAATTTTTCAAGTTTGTCCGTTCTATTTGTAGGTTCACGTACTACCTACGCTACCTGCTTTTCTATGCCTGCGGTTTTAAGGGAGATATGTATCCGATATCTTGGCGGAATAGTACGGAAGTAGGGAATTCTCTAAAACAACTCGTCAAAATGCGATTTAACCTCGAACAAGGTGGCCTCAGCCATGGAATCAAAACGTATGTCCGCATGTCCAACCCGTTCTTCGGGACCAATACCCACAGCGTGAAAGCCGCCGGCTTTAGCGGCATCAATTCCTGCTTCAGCATCTTCATACACTAAACACTCCTCCGGTTTGAGTCCGAGTTTTTTCGCCGCGTAGAGGAAAATATCAGGTGCTGGCTTGCTTTTTGAGACACTATTTCCATCGCCTATGGTATCGAAGTAAGCTGTGGCGCCTAGTCGTTGAAGTACTTTGGCTGCGTTTTTGCTGGCACTACCCAATGCTACTCTAAATCCCTCCTGTCTAAGGTGGGTTAGCAATTCCTTTGATCCTGGGAGATAATCTTCAGGCGTAATTTCATTTAAACTGTCAATATAGTATGCGTTCTTTTTGGTAGCCAACTCAAGCAATTTATCTGCGTTTACTTCGGCCTTGTTGTGTTCTTTAATAATGTTTATGGAGTCCATCCGGGAGACACCTCGTAATTTTTCGTTAACCTCCCTGTCAAAATCCCAACCCATTTCATCGGCTAATCGTTTCCAGGCTTGGAAGTGCTGTTCGGCAGTATCCGTAATGACTCCATCTAAATCGAAGATAAATCCTTTAATCATAGTGCTTTTTACGTCTTACTTACTGTAATTTCTTTTTCTATCGTCAGATCCCTACCTAAAATAGTCGCCGAAACAGGCCTTTTCCCGTGATTAGTTATATGTACTTTTGCCTGGGCAACCTTAATTTTCAATAGGTTACCCTTCCAGTTTATAGGATAGGAAATGGTTTTGATTTCCGGCGGCAATTTAGGATTAATTCTCAACTTTCCATCTATCATTCTTAACCCTCCAAAACCGCAAACTAAGATTTGCCAAATTCCTCCAAGTGAAGCTGCATGAATACCATGATCTGAGGTTTTCATGTTGGGTCCTAAATCGATTTGCGCAGCCCGTTCAAATAACTGATAAGCCAATGGTAAATTGTTGATATCTGCCGCTAGGATGGCGTGGGTAGATAAACTTAGCGAGGAATCATGCAGAGTTCTTGGTTCGTAATATTCATAGTTTGCTTTTTTGATGGCATGGCTAAATTTGTGTTCCAACAGATACATTAACATTACCACAGAAGCTTGCTTGCTAACTTGTATTTGATTGACCTGGTCTAAATTGAAATCCTGAAAGATTAACCCAACGTTTTTTTGGTTTTTATATTTGGTGAGATCAATTTGTTTCAAACTCAGATAGGTGTCATCCTGGGGGATGACATTCATTGTATTGGGTTGTGGGAGGTATACCTTGTCAAAACGTTCCCGCAACTCCGCTATTTCCCGATCGAGATTCAGTTTTTTATTCAGGGCGTCAAAAAGTACTTCGTTTTTGGTTTTGAGAATATCATAATAGTGCAGCGCGTTTTCCATACACCATCGGGCCGTATGGTTGGTAAAGGCGTCGTTGTTAATATGTTCCTTATACTCGTCGGGACCTACTACATTGTTGATGTGATATTCTTGTTTTTCATCGTTCCATTCCAAACGGCTGCTCCAAAAAATGCCGGTGTCTAATAGTATCTCGTAACCATATTTTTCCATGAACGCCTCATCAGCCGTAATCCTATAATACTGCCAAATCGCAAAAGCAATATCGGAGGTAATGTGTTGTTCAATAAAACCGCTCCAAATTTTGGTGGCTTTACCCGTCACGATATCTGCAGCACCCCATACCGGAGTTACTTCGCCATCATCCGCCCATGCAGATTCCCAGGGGTACATAGCACCCCGATACCCATTTTCTTTGGCTTTTTTCCTGGCGCCATCAATAGTATTGTAGCGATATTCCAAAAGGTTTCGGGCAATTTCAGGAAAAGTGTAACTGAAAAAAGGAAGAAGAAAAATTTCAGTATCCCAAAAGGAATGCCCTTTATACCCCTCACCAGAGAGTCCCTTGGCTCCAATTCCCATGCGGGAATCGTGTTTTGGAGCCATGGCCAATAAATGGTACTGTGCAAAACGGATGGCTAGTTGGTCATAGTTAGTATCACTTTCTACCAAAATTTCCATACGATCCCAATAGGTGTCCCAGGCTTTTGCACTTTCCTCCAATAAAGCATTAAACCCTTTTTTCGATTGCTTTTTTAAGCTTTCAATAGAAAGGGTGCGGATTTCTTCCAATGACTTGTCCTGTAGTTCCTTATCCCGAGTAGTGTAGATGTTGGAAATTTTGTAGAAATGTAGGGTTTGCCCTTTCGTTAAGGAGGTTTCATATAGCATCACTACTTTTCTACGGTCCATTTCAAAACGGGAAGCTATTTCCCCTTCAGAATCTGAAAAATCATGATAGGTATTTTGAACAAAAGTAATTTCTGATGCTGTAGTTTCCTGCAGCATTTGAAGATAAGCGTTGTCAAAGATTCGTTTCTCTCCCTCTTCAAAATGTTGCGCACCACTATTGGTAACCTGACCATTTATCCCTGATTTGACTTGTATTTCGGCCATATCATCTAAAGGGGTGATCTTTATTTCGGAGCAAATGAGGTGCGGGTCTTTGAAGGACACAAATCTGCGAAAAGAAAAAGTATAGAATTTTCCTAGAAACGACCAGGTAAATGTTCTGATGAGTTCTCCCGTTTTGAGGTTCAAGGAACGGTTATAGTTAGAAATATTCCCTTTTTCAAGGCTAAAGAGTGCGCCATTAATAAAAATATCAATCCCTATCATGTCCGCAGCATTTGGCAGTTCCGTGACATCGTTCTTTCCGGGTTTGTTAAAAGTTCCGGATACGAACATGTTCCTAATCTGACCAAAATAGCTTTCTTCCGTACAACTTCGGATGCCCAGATACCCATTGCCAAGACTCATTACCACTTCGGCCTTGCCTTGATAGGTTCTCTTGAAATCGGTCTCCGCAACGATCCAATTTTTAAGGTCTCCTTTTCCTTGATCATAGGACATCAACGTATTGTTTTGGCTCATATATTTTGCTTTAATGTAAAACCCGAATAGCTGGTGAAGCTTTCGGGTTAATTCATAAATATTTCAATAGTAAATAGTTACATTATTCGATTTTCCGTATCCGCTTCAAAAAACCGAAGTCGGTCGATGTTCACCCCTATAGTGATTTTATCACCTACCTTGTAGGCATACTGAGAGTTGCTCCTGAAACAGCATTTATGGGCTGGGTTGCCACTGAAATGGAAATAAACAAACGTTTCACTCCCAATGGGTTCCAGGGCGTCTACCTCTATCTCCATACTCTCGGAAAGCCGTTTGCTTTTTTCTACGGCTTTATCATAAATATATTCCGGGCGAAAACCGAAAATAACCTTTTTGCCAACATAAGGTTTTAGACAAGGACGCAAATCTTTGGGTACTGCGAATTTCAAGTTTTTTGATTTAAAGTTCGCCTCTTTTTCCATAACGACCTTCCCTTCAATAAAATTCATAGCAGGACTGCCAATAAAACCTGCAACGAATTTGTTTTGAGGATTATTAAACAAATTCATAGGAGTATCAAATTGTTGCACAATACCCTCTTTTAAGACGACAATCCGGTCACCCATAGTCATGGCCTCTATTTGATCATGGGTAACATAAACTATCGTGGCGTTCAGCTCCCGATGGAGTTTCTTGATTTCTGCCCGCATTTGCACTCGTAACTTAGCGTCTAGATTGGACAAAGGTTCGTCGAATAAAAAAACCTTGGGATCCCGAACTATAGTACGTCCAATGGCCACGCGTTGCCGTTGGCCTCCCGACATGTCTTTTGGTCTTCGCTCCAATAAATGGGTAATGTCTAGGATTTTAGCGGCATGCTCCACCTTTTGTTTTATCTCATCCTTTGGTATTTTTCTAAGTTTTAATCCAAAGGCCATATTGTCAAAAACAGTCATATGAGGATATAAGGCATAATTTTGGAATACCATTGCGATGTCCCGGTCTTTTGGTGATAACTCGTTCATTCGCTCGTCATCAATATGAAGTTCCCCTGAAGTAATTTCCTCAAGTCCGGCAATCATTCGTAACAGGGTGGACTTTCCACATCCGGAAGGACCCACTAAAACAATGAACTCCTTATCGTTTATTTTCAGATTAGTATCCTGAATCGTTGCCCTATCTGCTCCGGGGTATACTTTTTCTAAATGGTTAATGTTAATAGTTGCCATGCGTTTTTGTTAGTCTTTTTGATTATCCTTTTAATCCTGAACTGGCAACGCCCTGTACAAAGTAGCGTTGGAATATGATGAAGATGGCCAAAGTTGGCAATGATATCAATATGGTGCCAGCCATAAGTAATGGCCAGTCTGTTAGTAGTTCCGTGCGTAAGCTTGCCATTCCAAGTGGCAGGGTATACATGTCCTCGGTATAGGTAACAATAACAGGCCAAAGGAATTCGTTCCAGGATCCCTGAAAGGTGTATATTGCTACAGCAGCAAGGGCCGGTTTTGATATGGGAAGAAACACTTGCCAAAAAATTCTGAAATAGGAACAGCCGTCAATCAAAGCGGCCTGTTCCAAATCTTTTGGGATTGTCTCAAAGAATTGCTTCATAAGGAAAATGTTGGTAACACCTACTAATCCTGGGATAATCAAACCCGCATAACTGTTGATTAATCGAAATTCATTTAATAGGATAAATTTAGGTACCAATAGAATGATACCGGGTATCATTAAACTGCTTAACAACAATCCAAAAATTAGTTTTCTGCCCTTAAATTCGAGTCGTGCAAAGGCAAATCCTGCAAGGGCCGAAAAGAAAACATTGGTTACCGTTTGCACTATGGTTACTAAAACACTATTGAAGAGCCATTTGCCAAAAGGAAGTTCGTTCCAAACATTTTTGTAATTGTCCAAGGTAAAGGTCTCAGGGAATAGCTTTATAGGCCAGTCAAAAACGTTCTTATCCGCATTAAAGCTTATGGACAATGAAAAGAGAAATGGTCCAATGTAGATGAGCGTAGCAATGCCAAGGATGATAAAAAAAACGATCTTCTGGATCTTTAATCCTTTCATTTCCAAATGCTTTTAATATTTCTTATCTCGAATTCTTCAAAAAAGGTCATACCACCTTCGGAAAACAACTTTATCGTATTGCAATTTTCGTCCGGGAACACCAAATTGGTGATACAATACTCTCCCTTTTGCACGAAGACCTCCACAACGGAATGGTCTACAAAAAGATCTATTTGTAGGGTTTGCCAGGAGGCATCTGTGGGCACGAAGTCCTTTCCGGGGAATTTCGGATCAAATATTTTGGTAGCACCTTTTGTCCTGTCCAGAAAGACTTCATTATTTGCAAAATCAACACCCACAACAGTTTCACACTCTTCTGATCTATGAAATTTGATTCCCGCTGTTCCGGACCCCTTGTTTTTTAGAAGTAAACGAGCCATAAAACTTTTTGATTTGAATGGCGGTTCAACCATCCCGTTATACAATTGTAATCCTTTACGTCCCCAAGGTTTTTCGTATAAGGAGGCCAAATAAGAATGTGGAGGTTTACTTTGTAGCCGATAGCCCCCTTTGGTTGCAGTAAGAAACAAATCCCTGGGAAGCGACATGGCTCCTTTCCAAACATCAGTTGGGGTATCCGCACTGTAGATGTGCGAGCCGACCCAGGCCATCATGGTGGCGTAGTTTTTCCGGCCGGTGTTGGCAAATGTAATTCCTGCGTAAAAATCCTTTCCATGATCCAGGTATAAAGGATAGGGCAATTTGTCTGGAACGAATCGAGTGCCATCAAAATCTCCAATAAAATATTGGACGCCCAGATAGCCGTTCTGTGGATGTCCGGCGGAAACTGTCAGGATCCATTTTGTTGTAGTGTTGTCGTGTAATTGGAGTTCAAAAAAATCCGGACATTCCCACACCATGTCTATGTTTCCCAAGGGGCCAAATTCACTGACTTTCTTCCATTTTTCAAGATCTTCAGAATGGTAAAAAGCAATTTTACGTTCTGTGGAAAGACTTACCAGCATGTTCCATTTCTGTGTTTTGTCATCGAAAAACAGTTTCGGATCTCTAAACTCCTTGGAACCGATATCTAAAACAGGATTTGTAGCTATTTCTTGATAGGAATATCCACCATCATTACTTTTTGCAATACTTTGATGTTGCGCTTTGGCGATCAATTCTCCCTTTGCATTCAGACCGTGGTCAAAAGAAGTGAAGGCGGCAATCAGTGTTTGTTTGTCTGATGCTAGCGCAGTTGTGCCAGAGAAGATCATGTATTCCTTTTCCGAAATAGCCACGGCCTGCTCTTCCCAATGCACCAGATCGCTACTGGTTGCATGGCCCCAACTCATATGCCCCCATTGGTTTCCATGGGGATTGTATTGGTAGTAGAGGTGGTACATGCCGTTGAACATAATAAGGCCATTAGGATCGTTCATCCAGTGCTTCCCTGGCGTAAAGTGATACTGGGGACGATGTAACTCCGCACGGGTCGTTTTCCCACTTGCGTTTGCTTCCGATTGACTAGTCGATGTGCGGCTTATTGTTTCCATTGCATTGGGTAACGTAAATGAGTAAACGGATTATTAATAGGCATCTGGGGGGAAATATTTTTTTTGAATCACCGTGGTAGCAAAAATCAATAAGGCCAGTATGACGGCTGAGGCAGCTCCAAAACCAAACCTGAAATATTTGAATGAATTTTGATAAACGAAATACGACATGGTGGTAGAAGCATTATCAGGCCCACCGCTGCTCATGATGAAAATTTGGTCAAATACCTGAAAACACCCGATCAAACTCATGATCACCACAAAATAGGTCACCGGTCGTACCATGGGTACCGTAATTTTCCAAAACTGTTGCCATTGGCTGGCACCATCAATTTTTGCTGCTTCATATAAACTGGAAGGAATGTTTTGTAGGCCGGCAAGAAAGGAAACCATAAAATACCCTGAGGTTGTCCATATGTTCAGCATCATTATAGAAGGCAGAACAGTTAATGGGTTGGTCAACCAATCGATATTGGATGTAATTCCGACGGAGTTTAACAAATAGTTCAATAGTCCTGGTTTACTGTAGATCCACACAAAAATGATTGAGGTCACTACTGATGAGGTTATGGCCGGGATGTAAAATGCAGTTCGGAAAAAAGCCCTGCCCCGTATTTTTTGATTCATGATAAACGCCAGAAATAAGGATAACAAGGTCTGCACCGGAACAACTCCTAAGGTGTAAATGATGGTGTTTTTTATGGCCTTGATAAATACCGGATCCTTAAATAGTTCTATATAATTGCCCAAGCCCACAAAAGGCTTATCCGGGATTAACAAGTTCCAGTCAAAAAAACTGACAACAAAAGCAAATCCGATTGGGAAGAAGACAAATGTGGATAACAACAAAAGGGGAAAAGCTAAAAACACATATCCCCAGAAAAACTGCTCCTTTTTTCTGCTTTTAAATTTCATGTTATTCCAGTGTATATTTTTCCAGATTCACAGCGAGTTCCTTCAAGGTTTTACCGATGTCTTTTTTCTTGTAAAAAATACCTTGCATGGCAGATTGACTCTCATCATACCAGCGTTCTTGCATATTTACCTTGTATAGCTTGGCATAATCAACGCTCTTCATAAACACGCTATAAATACTGTCATTGTAAAATCCATTTTTTTCTGCAACACTCTTTCTCGTTGGTAAAGCAATACCGCTTTCCGTCCAGGTAGTCATACCTTCTTTTCCGTTGAGGTAGGAAAGCAATTTCCAAGCATCCTCTTTGTGTTTGCTCTGTTTGGGAATGACCATAGCCACGGAAAAAGCCAAGGTTGCTTTCTTTTTGCCCTTCGGAAGTTCTACCACACCATATTCCAAATCCGGTGCGTTGTCCCTTAGATAGGGAATTAACCATGCCCCGGAGATGATCATGGCACATTGTTTTCTCGCAAATACGTCGCCCATCCAACCTGCACCTAAATCAGGTGGAATAGTTGCAATCCCGTCGCGATATAACGACATCATAAATTCGGTGGCCTCGATGAATTCAGGAGTTCCGATTTTAATTTCACCTTTGTCCGATACGATTTCTGCGCCATTCTGGTAAGCAAAAGGCATAACAATATCAATGGAAGGTTCGATGACAAAGCCAAACTGATCTATTTTGCCATCCCTATCGCTATCTTTAGTGAGCTTTTTGGAAAAATCGTATAATTCTTGCCAGGTTGTTGGCACGGTATCCAGACCGGCTTCCGAGAACATGGTCTTGTTATAGAAAAGTACGTAGGCGTTAAAATCCTTTGCTATGCCATAGTTTTTACCCCTGTATTTAAAGGCATCCCGAAATACCGGGAAGAAATCGTTGGCTTCAAAATCGATGTCCTGTTCTAAATATGGATCAAGCGGTTCTAAAACGTCGAAACTCATATAAGCGGGTGAGGTATCCCCTTTTAGCCAAAATAAATCGGGAGCTTTGCCTGTGCCCAACATCAACTGTAATTTCTCGGTATAGTTTCCGGGAATGGGTTGAAATTGGTAGGGGACTTCGGGATATTCTTTTTCAAAGTTTTGTAAGGTCTGCCGAATGATTTTTTCTTCCGTCTGACTTGATTGCCACGAGGTATAGCGTGCAACGGATTCTTTTTCGTTACAGCCTAGTAAAGAAAGGGCAATAAAGAGTAAGATGATATTGAATTTCATAATCAAAAGCGCATTTTTCAAATGTATCGGTAAAAAACCAGGTTTATTTTTTCAATTTTTGCATTACATAACTCTATTTTTGCATAAATTGAGCAAGATGAGTTCCATTTGTAGAATTTAGGATTAGATGAAAGCAGATTTTCAGAAATTATCTTCTAAATCACTTGAAAATTCCTTTGTGGACTTTTGGGTGAGCTCCCCGGCTTTTGGATTTCACTGGCATTATCATCCTGAAATTGAAATTTGTTTTGTCAAACAAGGGCGGGGTAAGCGCATTATTGGTGAAAGTATTGAAGATTTTGATGATGGTGACTTGGTTTTAGTTGGTTCCAATGTGCCCCATTCCTGGATATCGGATGAGCAATTCAATCGATCAGAAAAGAACATGGAGGTTTTTGTGGTGCAGTTCGATCTTAATGTATTTGATCGCTTCACGGGTATGCCGGAATTCCACAGAATAGAACAATTGTTAGCGCAATCTACGAAAGGTCTTTTTTTCAAAGGGATTGTAAAGACGGATTTAGAAACCATGTTGCTGGAACTTTCAGCAGCTAAGGGTATGAAGAAACTTTTGATATTGTTTGCTCTTTTGGATGCCTTCTGTGAGCATCAAAATATCATATCGCTAAATTCTTCCGGGTATACAATGGTACATAAAAAACATCAAGAAGATCGCATATTGAAAGTGTGCAATTATATCCATGAACGGTATAAAGAGAATCTATCAATTTCGGAGTTGGCTGGCCTCGTTGTAATGAACAACGCTTCTTTCTGCCGTTTTTTTAAGCGAACATTGGGCAAAACCGTGGTGGAATACATCAACGAACTTCGAATTTCTCATGTTTGCAATCAAATCCAAAATACGCGGGAACCCATTTACAAAATTGCCTACGATACCGGCTTTTCCAGTTTAGCGCATTTTAATAAGCAATTTAAGCGAAGTACCGGACGTACACCAACGGAATACCGTCTTTTAGTTAACTAATCTACTTGATATTCCAATCGCATTGTGATGGATGCTGTTTTATTTTTTGAGGAAGTGTTATAGGCGCCGCCCCAGCTGTAATCTTCACCAGAGTTTTGTCCAGTTATTTGAAAGACCCCCATGCGGGCCGAAATAAGTTCACCTAATCTTCCACCGGCATTTTCCGCTATCTTTTCAGCTCTGAGCCGGGCGTCTTCAGTAGCCTTGGAGATCATTTCAATTTTCAGATCGGATAATTTGGTGTAATAGTAGCGGGGTGGGGAAGAATTAAACTGTACCCCTTTGTTTAATAATTCTGTGATCTCCCGTGCTACTGCTTCAATTTTAGCAACATCGGTAGCTTCAATTTGTACAGCTTGGGAAAGTTCATACCCACGAAAAATACTTCCTACATAATTTCCATTCTCGTATCGATTGTCTCGTTGTTCCTGTGTTTGTACAGAATTGAAAATGATATTTTCCTGCGCAATACCTTTGGAAACCAAGTAGTCGCGCACAATTTCTTTCTGCTGATTCAGCCGTTCAAAAGCGGATGTCAGTACGGGGCTGAAGGCTGAAAATCTTCCCTCCCAGACGATGAGATCCGAGGTAAAATTCTCATTTCCCAGACCGGTAACCGAAATTATCTGGGGTGGGTTAGCTCTGTCAACATAAGCCGTTCCCAAAAAGTAGGCAGCTAAAACTATTGCGATTCCGAAGATGATTGCAGTAAGATGTTTCATAAAATTGCTTTTCTATACCTACGAATAAATATACCCAAAAAGATGCTTTGGCAAATAGGTCAAATTGCTATTTTTGCCCATGCAAAACCAAGTTCTGATCCTTGATTTTGGTTCCCAGTATACGCAATTAATCGCCAGGCGCGTTCGGGAACTAAATATTTACTCCGAGATTAAACCGTATAACCATCCTCCTGAAGATCTATCGCTCTATCAAGCGATTATCTTATCAGGTTCTCCGTATTCGGTGCGGGCTGAAGACGCTCCTCAACCCGATCTTTCAGCGATTAAAGGGGAAATTCCTTTACTCGGTATTTGTTACGGGGCGCAGTATTTGGCACACAGCTACGGAGGGGAGGTTGCCCCATCCGCCACCCGGGAATATGGCAGAGCACATCTTTCTAAGTTTCGATCTGGAGAACCCTTTTTGCAAGGAATTGCAGAGGAAAGCCAGGTTTGGATGAGCCATAGCGATACGATTAAAACACTTCCGGAAAACGGGCAATTACTGGCTAGCACTGAGGATGTTGCAATAGCGGCTTATCGTATTCATGGAGAAGACACCTATGGCATTCAATTTCATCCGGAAGTATACCATACGAAGCAGGGCGCTGCTATTCTGAAAAATTTTCTGGTAGAAATAGCCGGCTTGGTACAGGATTGGACGCCCGATGCCTTCGTGGAAAGTACCGTAAAAGAATTGAAGCAGAAGATAGGAGAAGATAACGTAATCCTGGGGCTTTCCGGAGGAGTAGACAGTAGTGTTGCTGCCATGCTGTTGCATAAGGCAATCGGAAATCAGCTACACTGCATCTTTGTGAACAATGGTCTGTTACGTAAGAATGAGTTTCACAGTGTTTTAGAGCAATATCAGGGGATGGGACTTAATGTTAAAGGAGTAGATGCTTCGGCACGTTTTTTGGGCGCTTTGAAAGGAGAGGCAGACCCGGAACAAAAGCGGAAAATAATTGGCAGGGTGTTTATTGAAGTATTTGATGATGAGGCCCATAAAGTGGAAAACGCCAAGTGGTTAGCGCAGGGAACAATTTATCCGGATAGGATAGAATCTGTTTCGGCTAGTGGAGGACCTTCGGCAACGATAAAAAGTCATCACAATGTTGGGGGACTGCCAGACTATATGAAACTAAAGATAGTTGAGCCACTGCATCTGTTATTTAAAGATGAGGTAAGACGCGTAGGCAGAAGTATTGCAATGTCTGAAAGTATTTTGGGAAGGCATCCTTTCCCAGGACCTGGTTTAGGCATTCGTATTTTAGGCGACATAACGGAAGAAAAGGTGGCCATATTACAGGAAGTTGATGCGATCTTTATAGCGGGATTAAAAAAATATGGGCTTTATGACAAGGTTTGGCAGGCCGGGGCCATGCTTTTGCCCGTAAATAGTGTAGGGGTCATGGGAGATGAAAGGACTTACGAGAAATGTGTCGCACTGCGAGCAGTAGAAAGTACGGACGGTATGACGGCGGATTGGGTGAACTTACCCTATGAATTTTTACAAAAAGTATCCAATGCAATAATTAATAGGGTAAAAGGCGTTAATAGAGTGGTGTATGACATCAGTTCTAAACCACCTGCTACTATAGAATGGGAATGAAAAACATAATAAAAGCCGCAATCCTTTCGATTGCTTTCTTCTTCGGATGTACAATAAACTCCTACGCACAACAGCGGTATGTAACGCACGCAGTTAAAGAAGGGGAAACCCTGTACAGCATTGCAAAGTTGTACCGCGTTACGCCATATTCCATTTTACAGGAGAACCCTGAGATCAAAAAAGTGGAAGAGGTACAACCAAATACCCTCCTTGTTATCCCTGTTGGACCGAATGGTAACGGAACTGTTCGGAATCCAAATACGGTGTCCAAAGAGACCGAAGTTGTGGAGGAACAAATAGCCCCAATTGGTTTTACAAGACATCGGGTCCGCAAAAGAGAAACCCTATTTGGATTAACCCAAAAATATGAGATAACCGAAGAGCAACTAAAACGATATAATACAGAACTCTACTCAGAACCATTAAAAAAAGGAATGGTATTACAAATTCCTAAATTTCCTGAGATAGAAGAAGAAAAACCACTTGATTTTGAGAGCTATCAGGTACAACCGAAAGAAACGCGATGGAGTATTGCTAATAAGTATGGGATCACTGTAGATAGCTTATTAGCACTAAATCCGGAGCTCCCTGAAAATTCGAATTACCTTGCCATAGGACAGGAATTGAAGTTGCCACGTCCAAAAGGAGATAGTTTGGAAGAACAAGAGGTTGCCTTGTTTGAATCGTACACTGTGCCCAAAGCATTAGGACTATTCCGTATTGGGCAGAACTATGGAATACCGGTAGATTCCATACTAAAACTTAACCCGGAAATTGCAGAGGCCGGGGGACTTAAGGAAGGAATGGTATTGCGGCTCCCGAAACAAAAACCAAAGGAGGAGGAAATTAACACGGATAACTATATTTTTTACGAGGTAAAACCAAAACAAAATATATTCCGGCTAACACAGCAGTTGAATCTTACCAGGGATTCCCTTTTCTTACTAAATCCGGAACTTGAAAACGGCCTGAAAGCCGGTATGGTACTAAAGCTTCCAAAAGCAAAAACAAAAGGGTTGGAAGTAAAAAATGCGTTGGTTTTGGATCAAATCAACTTGCTGGACAGCTTGGATCGTACCATCCAACCTAACCTAATGGTTATGCTTCCCTTTCGTCTGGATCGTATCAATTTTAGTAATGCGGAAAGAACCGAAAAGCAGATTGCCTCAAGAAGGGACATTACCTATGCCTTGGGTTTGTATTCCGGTGCGTTGGTAGCGCTGGACTCTATTAAAAAACTAGGAATTTCTGCTTCGGTTAAAATTGTTGATACCGAGCGGAGTATTGATAAAGTTAAGGCCCTGCTTTCGCAACAGCCCCTGATGGGCATAGACGCTATCCTAGGCCCGGTAGATCCTACTTTGCTCGGAGAAATTGCAGTGCAAGCCAAGACGTATAATATTCCCGTTATTGCTCCTTTTGCTTCCCAGAACGAATTAAGCCTATCCAATGTCTTCTTTTCTAATCCTCAGGATGCGGTAATGCGGGAACGTATTTTGGACTATGTAGAAGCGAATCGCACTACGGAAAGCTTAATTGTTATTGCTGATGAAAAACATCAGGAGGCAAAGGATTCTATTTTGAGTAGATTTCCAATGGCAAGAGTAGCCAAGATGAGTGAAGATGGATCTCTCCACCTGGTAGATTTCCAAACTATGCTATCTGAACAAGAAGAAAATTGGGTGTTTGTGGAAACCGATCGGCCCAATCTAGCCGCAAGTGTTAGTTCTATTTTAAATGCTTCCAATATTGAGGATGAGATAGGTACAAAAATTTCGGTACGAATGTTCACCACCAATTACAACCCCGCGTTTGAAGCAGAGGCCGTGTCTCGGCCGCATTTGTCCAATTTAAAGTTTACGTTTCCCTCCTCCTATAGAATGATAGAAGACAATGCGTTCACTAAAGCCTACGAAAAGAAGTTTGGTCATCTTCCGGACCGTTATGCTGTTCGAGGATTTGATCTTACTATGGATCTACTGCTAAAAGTAGCGTACAAAAGAAATCTTTTTGAAACCGAAAGAATAATTGGACAAACAGAATACACGGGAAACCGGTTTAATTATTATAATGATTGGTCGTCCGGATTTTTTAATCAGGCGACCTATCTTATGAAGTATGAGAAATTGAGAATAAACCAATTGGATACGCAATGACATCAAGAGTAACCTACAACGGGGAGCTGAGAACTACATGTACGCACTTGCGATCCGGTAATGAATTCATTACCGATGCGCCAATAGATAATAACGGTTTGGGAAGCGCTTTTTCGCCAACAGATACGGTAGCGACCGGACTGGGGAGCTGTATGATAACGGTAATGGGAATAAAAGCCAGGGATCTGGGAGTAGCACTTAAAGGTGCTACTGCCGAAGTTACGAAACACATGGCTAGCGATCCCCGGCGTATTTCAAAGATTGAAGTGCATTTACAATTACCCGCAAATGTTTCCAAAAAGCACCGGGTCATTTTGGAAAGGACAGGGAATACCTGTCCCATACATTACAGCTTACATCCGGATATAGAAAAGGTAATTACCTACAATTGGATTCAAGGATAGGCATAGTACTGGTCGTTTTCTTTTTTTGGAGCTTGGGAAAAGCACAAGAAATTGAAGAATCCATTGCGTGGGATGCCCAACAAAAGTTGGTCTGGGAGGATTTTAAAGGTCCCGTACCTCCCGATGCCGCAGCAGCAGCCACAACTGCCAGTGGAATTAGCTATGAGTACAAAGCGAATCTCATTCATCATGAGGTACAACTGGATTTTAAAGTAACGGCCTTTTTTTATCCCAATGAATCCTGGTACCGTCCCGAAGTATGCGACGCCAATGTTTTGCAGCACGAACAGTTGCATTTTGATATTTCAGAGCTTTTTGCCAGAAAAATGCGTCTTCGGCTACAACGAACGGCGTTTACGGAGAACGTAAAATCCGAAGTACGCACCATCTACAAGGAAATTTTAAAAGAACTTTCCGAATTTCAGGATCGTTATGACTGGGAAACGAACTTCTCCCGAAATAAAGAAGCGCAAAACCTTTGGAATCAAAGGATATCAGAGGCGCTAAGCCAGATTACTGCACAGTAACCTCCATGCGGTTTATTCCGTTTTCGATCTGTTTATAGCCCGAGTTGATTTAAACAATGTGGTGTTTTAGACATCACACCGAGCAAGTGCGTCTTTTAAAGCCGCAATCTTGTCTTCCCAGGTAGCAATAAACTCCTGAGCAACATAACCGGTGAATCCTGTTTCTAGAATAGCCTTCATGATGGCAGGATAATACAATTCCTGTGTTTCGTCAATTTCATTCCTACCGGGAACTCCAGCGGTATGATAATGGCCGAAATAGGGATGATAGGTTTGTATTGTGCGTATGATATCACCTTCCTGTATTTGCATATGATAGATGTCGTACAAGAGCTTAAAATGATCACTATCTAAGCGCCTGCAAAGTTCTACCGCCCAGGGTGTGTTGTCGCACATATAGTCCGGATGGTTAATTTGGTTGAAGAGTTCCATTTGGATCACCACACCGTTTTTTTCTGCCAATGGAAGGATTTGGGAGAGGCCCTCAACGCAGTTTTGCAGGCCTACGTAATCGCTTAGGCCACTTCGGTTTCCACTAAAACAAATAAGGTTAGTATACCCTGCATCCGCGACTTTGGGAATAATCTCGGAATACTTCTTGATCAATTGTTCATGATAATCGGGGGTATTCCAACCTTCGGTAAGGCTAATTTCCGCTCCGTTGCACATAGAACAGTGGATATCATATTTTTTGAGCAACGGCCAGTCTTTTGGTCCAATAAGATCTATGGCTGTAATGCCTAGATCTTTTAAAATAGCCAGGAACTCTTCTAAAGGATAGGAAGCAAAACACCATTGACATACACTGTGATTTATGTTGCCTTTAAGTGTGAATTCTTCAGTAATTGTTGTCTTTTGGGACATAGCAGAGGTGCCGGCCAGGCCTGCCGTTGCCGCGACAGTGTTGGTAATGAAATTTCTTCGCTTCATTTGGTAAAAATTGTATTTAGAAAGATAGTATTTTCGAATAGGAAATGGAAACACAACCTAAGCCAGAAGAACTTTTGGAAATGGCACATTATAAAATGCCATTTGGAAAATTCAAAGACCGGCTATTAGTAGACTTGCCGGAAGCCTATTTGGTTTGGTTTCGGCAACGTGGATTTCCAAAGGGCAAACTAGGAAAATATCTTGAAGCTATGTTGGAAATAAAGTCGAATGGTTTGGAGTCGCTACTACGAAAATTACAAAAAGATTTTCCACGAGAATAGTCTCTTTTTTCCCATCAATAGTTGTAACTTTACGTCCCGTAACAACGAAAGGGAATCATGGCACAGACCAAGTATATTTTTGTTACGGGTGGCGTAACTTCTTCATTAGGTAAGGGGATAATTGCAGCCTCTCTTGCCAAACTTCTACAGGCAAGAGGATACAAAGCTACCATACAAAAATTAGATCCGTATATTAATGTTGATCCTGGTACCCTTAATCCGTACGAACATGGAGAATGTTATGTAACGGATGATGGTGCAGAAACGGATTTGGATTTAGGCCATTATGAACGTTTTCTGAATGTTAGGACCTCCCAGGCCAATAATGTTACCACAGGACGGATATATCAAAGTGTTATTGAAAAGGAGCGTCGTGGCGAATTTTTAGGAAAAACGGTCCAGGTGGTACCGCATATAACCAATGAAATTAAAGAACGCATACAGATACTGGGCAATAGTGGCGAGTATGATATTGTTATTACAGAAATAGGGGGTACTGTGGGGGATATTGAATCCTTGCCCTACATTGAGGCGGTACGACAGCTGTTATGGGAATTGGGGGAAAACAATGGTATTGTAATTCATCTTACTTTGGTACCCTTTTTGTCTGCAGCTGGGGAGTTAAAAACCAAACCCACGCAACACTCTGTAAAAACCCTCATGGAAAGTGGGATTAAAGCAGATATTTTAGTTTGCCGAACAGAGCATAATATTTCAGAGGAAAAAAAGGAAAAACTGGCCCTCTTTTGTAATGTGCAAAAGGAGGCGGTAATCCAATCTATTGATGCCTCAACTATCTATGACGTTCCGCTATTGATGCAAGAAGAAGGTTTAGATAAGGTGACATTAAAAAAATTGGGGCTATCGGACGCCCTTGATCCTGATTTGGCAAGTTGGCAGGAATTTTTACACCGTCATAAAAATCCAAAAAGCGAAGTGACCATTGGATTAATAGGCAAATATGTAGAACTTCAAGATTCGTATAAATCTATTCTTGAATCCTTTATACATGCCGGAGCGGCCAATGAAGTAGAAGTCAATGTACGTCCTATCCATTCCGAACATCTTTCGGCTAGAGATATCGACAAAAAGCTAATGGGTTTAGATGGTATTCTGGTAGCACCGGGCTTTGGTGAGCGGGGTATTGAAGGAAAGATCATGGCGGTGCGATATGCCAGGGAAAATGATATCCCCTTTTTGGGGATTTGTTTGGGTATGCAAATGGCGGTAATTGAATTTGCACGAAATGTTCTGGGAATGGAAAATGCAAATTCTACGGAAATGGATGCGTCAACCCCTTTTCCTGTAATTAGTTTGATGGAGGAACAAAAATCCATAGTTAATAAGGGGGGAACAATGCGTCTTGGTGCCTGGGATTGTGTGCTACAACCACAGAGTCAGGTGCGCTACGTGTATAACGATCAAGATACAATTTCCGAAAGGCATCGGCATCGTTTTGAATTTAACAATACCTATAAAGCTGAAATGGAAGCCGGAGGCTTAGTGGCTTCGGGATTAAATACAGAAACCGGGCTGGTAGAAATTATTGAACTACCTGCCCATCCCTGGTTTATAGGGGTACAATATCACCCGGAATATAAGAGCACTGTGGCTAACCCTCATCCTTTATTTGTAGGCTTTGTAAAAGCCGTTTTAACGCAGAAGCAAAAACAAACGAATGCCAGTTTGGCATAATCAATCAATTTGGATATATCTTTGCGGGCTGAAAAGGATAGTAAACTGATTTCTAAATAGTTTTCATGGAAGAGAAGAAACTGGACCTCAATGCGATAATTGGGTTCGTATTGATTTTTGGGATATTATTGGGTTGGATGTATTTGAGACAACCCTCTCCCGAAGAGCTGGAGGCACAGAAGGCACAGCAAGAACAACAAGAGCAAGAAACTACACAACAAGAGGAAGCGCAACCCAAAATCCCTCAGGAAACGATAATAGCTTCCCAAACGCCAGTTAATGAGAAAGACTCCTCATCAGTTGCAAACTATCGGCAATCCGTCGGGGCATTTGGATTTACGCAGATAAATGAGGGAACAACAATACTGGAGAACGATGTGCTTTACCTTGAGGTCGCTAATCGTGGAGGACAGATTGTGAACGCCCGGATGAAGAACTTTGTAACCTTTGATTCTGTTCCGGTATATCTGGTGAATCAGGGAAATGCAGATTTCGGATTAACCTTCTCTACTTCAGATAACCGGGTATTGGAAAGTCAGGAGTTATTTTTTGAACCCTATCTTTCTACGGATGGGGACAACCAGGTGTTGTCTATGAAAGCCAAAATTTCCGCTAACCAATTCCTGGAATACCGCTATGAGATGAAACCCGGCGAGTATTTATTAGATTTTACCATCCGATCTCAGGGACTTAGCGAGGTGCTCAATACGTCAAAACCGGTAGAGTTACATTGGAAACTCCAAGGGATTCGGCACAACAAAAGCGTACAATACGAAAATCGATATACCCGGCTTACGTATAGCCATGATGGGGGTAAGATCAGTAAACTTTCCGAGAGCAGCGAATTAGACGAAGATACTGAGGAAGTAGTAAAATGGCTTTCCTACCGACAACACTTTTTTAGTTCCATACTTGCTACAGATAAACCTTTTGCGACTGTTGCACTCACCTCTGAAAATTTAGTAGAGGCCGAAAGCAAGGAACAGCAATTTACCAAGAAGTATGCCACGCAAACTAGTCTGGAGTTTTCGGGGGGAGAACTCGCTCAGCAGATGTACTGGTACTATGGTCCTACTGATGTAAAGATACTGGATGATTACAAAGAACTCGGACTAGTGGATTCTATTCCTTTCGGTTGGGGGATTTTTGGTTGGATCAACCGTCATGTTTTTACCCCTTTTTACGGATTTTTAAGTGGTTTTCTCCCGTATGGGATCGCCATTATTATAATGACCATTGTAGTGCGATTGGCATTGTCCCCGGTTACCTATAAGTCCTATTTGTCCCAGGCAAAGATGAAGGTATTGAAACCGGAAATTACCGAGATCAATGAGCGGCTCAAGGATAATGCTATGAAGAAGCAACAGGAGACGATGAAGTTGTACAACAAAGCTGGTGTAAATCCTATGAGTGGTTGTATACCGGCACTGCTTCAACTACCTATTTTCTATGCACTCTTCATGTTTTTCCCCACCTCTTTCGAATTAAGACAAAAATCGTTTTTATGGGCAGAGGACCTAAGTTCCTATGATACGATTTTTAATCTACCCTTCAACATCCCTTTTTATGGAGATCATGTAAGTTTATTTCCTATACTTGCGTCGGTAGCTATCTTCTTTTACATGACATTGACTACAGGGCAGACCATGCAAATGCAACAACAACCCGGGATGCCCAATATGAAATTCATTATGTACCTGTCTCCCTTGTTGATGTTGTTCTTCTTTAACAACTACGCCAGTGGGTTAAGTTTGTACTACTTCATTTCCAACCTGATCACGATTGGTATAATGTTGGTGATCAAGAATTACATTCTTAACGAGGATAAAATTCACGCTCAAATTCAGGAAAACAAGAAAAAGCCAAAAAAGGAGAATCGCTTTCAACGAAAAATGCGTGAAATGATGGAGGAGGCCGAAACGCAAAAAAGATCAGGTCGAAGAAAGTAAAATTCGATTTAAACCTTTTTATGGATGATAAGTCATAGTACTAAAACACAGATCCATGAAAAGGTTACGATTCATTATTCCCCTTTTGCTTTTTGTATGGCTGGCTCCTGAAGCGAGTGAAGCCCAGGTACGACGAAACAGAAGGACGGTGGTAGTTACCACGAATGCGAATAAACGACAGGTTCGCAGAATTACCCGACGGCAGGTGAGACGCATTCATAGGCGAAACCGGTTTAGAACCTACAGAACCCTCCCTGTGGGTACCCGGGCCGTAGTGTTCAGAAATGTAAATTACTATCCGGTACGTGGGGTTTACTATGTACGACGTGGTGGGGTCTATATAAGGCAGCTACCCCCAAGAGGATTTAGGGTCGCTACCCTTTCGGGGAGTTTGGTGCGTCTGTCGGTTCGTGGGAATCCCTATATTTATGCTGAAGGTGTGTTCTACCGAGAATTGGACAATGCCTATGAGTTGGTTGCGCCGCCAGAGGGAGCGCTGATTGAGGAATTACCGGAAGGAGTTGAGGAAGTGCTACTGGAAGATATGACGGCTTATGAACTGTATGATACCCTATATGCCAAAACCGAGGAAGGCTATGAGGTCATTGGAACACTGGAAGACTTTGAATAAGCGAATAAGGGGAATCCTTTTAAAAAAGAACTTCCCCGCTTAGCGGGGAAGTCTTCACCATCAATAGATATAGTTTGGAAAGATTCGGGACTCCAAAGATGGGGCTCAAATCCCTCACAAAAAATTAATAGTTGTCAAGTACAGTATTTTGTATGGTAAAATATCCCCTATTGATGTCGCATCGATGAACTGCAAACCTCAATAAAATTAAGGGCTCTGAAGAATATCGATGAACTGCATAATATTCAGATAAATCTTACAATTATTTAACAAAACTGCAAAAGAAAGGAGCCCGAAATAGAGCTCCTTTCTTTATTATTTCTAAACTATTGGACTAGTTGGTGTCCGGAAGTAATACTTTGTTCAATACATGAATTACTCCATTGTTCGCCTGGACATCTACGGCTATAATTCCGATATCCATATTACCGGCCCCGTCTGTTACATCGGCAATGTTGTCATTTGTACCGGGAAGCGTAATGGTAATGTTGTCTCCTTCCAAGGTTGGCGCTGAAGTATCACCATCTGGAGTTAGGTCCATTGAACGGATATTCCCGGATACCACGTGATGCTCCAGCACACTGGTTAGCAAACCAGAATCAATATCACCTAATCCATCCCACATCATATTGCTGTCCAGTAGCGCCTGGAAAGCGTCGTTAGTTGGTGCAAATACGGTAAATGGTCCGGCACCGGATAAGGTCGTTACAAAATCAGGTTGACCATCAGTGGTAAGTGCAGCTGCTAAAGAACTAAAAGCAGGGTCTGCAACCGCAAAAGTCACCACAGTGGGTAAATCGATAACAGCGTTTACAGCATGTACTACCCCGTTAGTAGCTACAACATCTGCAATGGCTACAGTACTTCCACCATTTATAACTACGCCATCATCTACATTAATGTATTGGCTCAATGCGTCTCCATCGCCATTTGTTGCCTCAGGAGTAACATAATCATTGGCTAGTTCATCAGAGAATTCAGCACCTCCGGCAATTACATGATAGGAAAGAATGGTATTAATATCATTACTATTTGGATTAGTGAATGCAGTAAAAGCATCATTTACAGGCGCAAATACCGTGAAATCCGTAGCAGGGTCGGAAAGCAGATCGGTAAACGTAGTATTGCCGTCCGCTGTTAAGGCCCCTACAAGTTCGGATAGTGCAGGATTCGCTACAGCGTGATCTACAATATTGGGAAGTCCTATTACAGCATTTACCACATGCACCACGCCATTGTCCGCGGTATTGTCTGCGGAAGTAACCGTGGCTACCCCGTTAATAG
Organism: Bacteroidota bacterium; assembly: GCA_038750505.1. Lineage (GTDB taxonomy): Bacteria > Bacteroidota > Bacteroidia > Flavobacteriales > Flavobacteriaceae > Croceivirga. Next base: position 41,237 of record JBCDHD010000012.1, read on the forward strand.
CAACACCAGACGCGGTATTAACAAACAGGCTTAAATTTCTACCTTCCGCACCGGCAGTTGAAAGGCTGCTAATATAGCCGGTAGTTAGTCCTGTAGAAAGATTGTTACCGGAAACAACGTGATTTAGAAGTACATCCGTTAAAAGATCGTCCGGAACGTCGTCTAAGGAAGCAAAATTATTTGCGGTTAAAAAAGCTTGAAAAGCCGTGTTCGTCGGAGCAAAAACGGTGAAAGGCCCATCGCCTTGTAAGGTAGTTACCAGGTTAGCTCTTGTTAGTGCGTCAACCAATATACTCAGGTCTGCAGTATCTAATGCAAGGTCTACAACTGTAGTTTCTGCTGGCATTGGCTCACTGCCATTGTCGTCATCATCTGAACACGACCAAAGGGTGATCAGAGCTGTTAGTAAAATCAGGGTTTTTTTAAAAAAATACTTCATAGTCACTTGTTTTAAGTCAAATTTGTTTAATTGTAACACTTTTATATTAGACAAAAATTAATTGTAAAATTGATCTATACAATGAAGAAGAATACCAAAAATCAGTGTTTTGTTCAAAATAGATCAATTGATATACCACAATAGTGGTATAAAGATTAAACGCTTTTAAGAGTTTGAAAATTACACAAGGTTGCTTCTGTTTTATCTTTTTTTATAAAAGTTTAACAAAAAATAAAAGTAAGAGGCTACCGACAGTAGCCTCTTACAAGCCATTTTTAGTGCGTATTAAGCGCGTCTAAAAATTCTTGAGGTAGTAACACCTGGTTAACGATATGTACCACGCCATTGCTGGCTGCAGCATCTTCTGTCGTTACCTGGGTATGGTCACCGGATTTATCTTCCAGATTGATCACCCCATTATTTCTAATGTTGATTCCTATGGTTTCGCCCTGAACCGTGGTAACTTCATGAATAGCACCCAAATCATCTTTAAAGAAGGCTTGGCCAGCTACCACATGATAGGTTAGCACCGTAGCCAATAGTTCTTTTTCTTCAGGAGTATCAAAGTCTGAAATGTCGTGGAAGTCAGACCCCAATAGCTGGAACAATTCTTCAAAAGCATGATTATCAGGGGCAAAAACGGTAAAAGGACCATCACTGCTCAACACGTCTACCAAACCGGCATCTGCCTGGATCAAGGCTTCTACCAAAATACTAAGATCCCCTATGGATTGTGCTAATTCTACGATATTGGGTTGTGGAGGGGTAAGTGCATCCAAAGTGGATTGTGGTAATAAAACCTTATCAATAATATGAACCACACCATTACTAGCGGCATTATCTGCCCCTACAACCTGGGCATTGCTATCTGTGGCATCTTTAATTTGGACCCCACCATTCAATGAGATCGTAACACTTTCTCCTTGCAAAGTAGGAATCATTTGACCATTTGAAAGGTCTGTTGAGAATGCGGCAACACCCGATACAACATGATAGGTAAGAACGTCTATAAGAATAGCCAACTCCGCGTCGGTATCGAAATCCGATATACTATGGAATCCGTCCCCTAAAAGATCAAATAGATCTTCGAAGGCATGATTATCCGGAGCAAACACTGTGAAAGGTCCTGGGCTCCCAAGCGCCTCAACTAAACCTGCATTGGCTTGTATTAAGGCTTCTACCAACACGCTGAGGTCGTTGGTGGCAATAGCGAGCTCCACTATGTTCTGCATATTGAGTTTGGCAACAAAATCAATAGCTTCCTGTGGTAATAACACTTTGTCTATTATGTGTACCACTCCATTGCTCGCATCTACATCGGGAATATCAACATGCGCAGGATCATCGGTAACATCACGGACCGAAATCCCATTTCCATTTACACCTATAGTAAGGCTTGCGCCGTTAAGGGTAGTAACCTGTTGTCCATTGGATAGATCTGTGGAGAATGCTTCCACACCGGAGACTACATGATAGGTAAGGATGCTAACCAACAAATCCAACTCTTCCTGGGTGTCAAAGTCTGCCAGACTATCATAGTCATCACCTAAAACTTCAAGCAATTCAGCAAAAGCGTGGTTGTCGGGTGCAAATACAGTAAAAGGCCCATCGCCACTTAGTGCTTCGACCAAACCGGCATTAGCTGCGATCAAGGCATCGACTAAAAGACTCAGGTCGTCGGTTGCTATAGCAAACTCAACTATATTTTTCATGTTGAGTTGGGTAACAAAGTCAATGGCTTCCTGAGGTAATAATACTTTATCAATCACATGGACCACGCCATTACTTGCATCCACATCCGGGATATCTACATGAGCAGCGTCATCCGTCACGTCCTGAACCGAAACACCATTGCTGTTCACCCCTATGGTCAGGGTTGCCCCATTCAGCGTAGTAACTTGCTGTCCGTCGGTAAGGTCGGTTGAAAAAGCTTCTACTTCGGGAACCACATGATAGGTGAGAATGCTGACCAACAGATCGAGCTCTTCCTGAGTATCAAAATCCGCTAGACTATGATAGTCGTCACCCAATACATCAAGTAATTCTTCAAAAGCATGATTGTCCGGGGCAAATACTGTAAACGGTCCCGCTCCGCTCAAGGCTTCTACCAAACCGGCGTTGGCCTGAATTAGTGCATCAACCAGGAGACTTAGATCGTCCGTAGCAATGGCAAGCTCCACAATGTTTTTCATGTTAAGCTGGGTAACAAAGTCCACTGCTTCCTGAGGTAATAGAACTTTGTCAATAACGTGAACTACCCCATTGCTTGCATCCACATCCGGGATATCTACATGGGCAGCGTCATCCGTTACGTCCTGAACCGAAACACCATTGCTGTTCACGCCTATGGTTAGGGTTGCCCCATTCAGCGTAGTAACTTGCTGTCCGTCGGTAAGGTCGGTTGAAAAAGCCTCTACTTCGGGAACCACATGATAGGTGAGAATGCTTACCAAAAGATCCAACTCTTCCTGCGTATCAAAATCTTCAAGGCTGTTGTACTCATCCCCTAAGACATCAAGTAAAGCGACAAATGCCGCGTTAGTTGGCGCAAACACCGTAAAAGGTCCTTCTCCACTTAGTGCTTCAACCAATCCGGCATTGGCCGTAGTCAGTGCTTCAACTAATAAACTTAAATCATCTGTCGCTACTGCTATTTCCACGATGTTCTGCAGCTCCAGAGTAGCTAAAAAGTCGATAGCGGACTGCGGTAACAAAACTTTATCAATAATATGGGCAACGCCATTGGTAACAACATTATCCGGTGCCAGTATTCCGGCATTGGTATCGGAAGCATCGCCAATTACAAAGGTGTCGTTTTGAGGAATAATAGCTATAGCATTATTTTCCAATGCTGTAGGCACTTCACCTTCTGTAAGGTCTGCTTCTAAAACTTGTATCGGAAGTACATGATACAATAAAATATCCCGTAGCAGGGCAATTTCCTCTTCCGTATCAAAATCATCTAAAGAAGTATAATCACTTCCCAAAGCCATTAATAGACCAGCAAATGCATCGTCGGTTGGTGCAAAAACCGTAAAAGGACCATCTCCTTGTAGGGTTTCGACTAAACCAGCTTTAATGACCGCAGCTTCCAGAGAGGAAAGCATATCTGTGGCAATTACAAGGTCAACGAGATCTTGCGGGGGATTAAGTGCATTGATTACTGCCTGAGGTAATAGTATTTTGTCAATAACGTGAATGATCCCATTGGAAGCGGGCACATCTGGGATAATTACTTCAGCATCCACATCGGTAGCATCGTCAATGAAAACACCGTCTTCCAGAGAAATGGTTACCGACTCGCCTTGTACGGTTTCAATTACCTGTCCTTCGGATAAATCGGTTGAGGCTGCTGCAATCCCAGAGACCACATGATACTGCAAGATCCACCCTAGTAATTCCCGTTCCTCCTCAGTATCAAAGTCATCTAATGAATCAAAGCCGTCCAATTCAGCTAGTAAATTGGTGAAAGCAGTGTTAGTGGGTGCAAAAACAGTAAAGCTACCGTCCGCGCTGAGCGTGCCAATTAAATCGGAATTTTCATTTTCATCTGCTTTTGCTAATGCTGCTACCAAAGAACTAAGTGCATCTGTATTTTGAGCAGTTTCTACAATCGACATAGCGGTGGCAGCTTCGTTGTCCAAGGCGTTACCTTCATCGTCATCTGAACACGAAAAGGTAAGTAGGGTTGTCATAGCCAACAAAACGTAGCTATGCCACCTTAGGAGATTTTTCATTTTCAATAGTTTTTAAGTTAAAATGTTTAATTGTTCTTTTTTACCAATAAACAAGTACAGTATATTCCGCGGTAGCACTTGATTTGTAGATTCTGCAATAATTCTGCAGTTTTAAGCAAATCTTTGTGATTTTATACCTTTTATTGTCTGTTTTGATAAAACAATCTGAAGATTAAACAAAAGGAAGGAGGTTGCTTTTGTTTTACTTTTTTTTGTAAAAGTTTAACAAAATTAATAGAAAATCGAAAAAAAGAAGCCTGTATCGGGCTGCACTTTAATTTTTTTCTTACAGTTGGATTGGTATTTTCTGTTAGAAAACCGATTTGTATCAGCATCTTATTCTGACGGATCTTCAGTATAGGGTACTTTCTAAGTAGGACCGCTACTGTAATCTTCACTGTATGCAAAAGGCAACTTAAGACAGTTAAGGTTGAATTTCATTTCTTAGTTCATTGCTCAACACCGGAAAATAATGTTGAATTGTTCCGGATACTAAAATATGACCTTAGTTCAGTACAAGGGCAACCCTAAATACTGTGATACGGTCTGGCTGAACCAGATACTAAAACAGCGCAATATTTCGTATTTTTGCCTGCTATGAATAGGGTGAAAACAAAAGTGGTAGTAGGGCTTTCCGGTGGCGTTGACTCGAGCGTTGCCGCCTATCTGTTACAGCAACAAGGCTACGATGTTATAGGGCTTTTTATGAAGAATTGGCATGATGATTCGGTCACTATATCCAATGAATGTCCCTGGTTGGAGGATAGTAATGATGCATTAATCGTTGCCGAAAAACTCGGAATACCCTTTCAAACTGTAGATCTAAGTCGTGAGTACAAGGAGCGCATTGTAGATTACATGTTCAACGAATACGAGAACGGGAGGACTCCCAATCCGGATGTATTGTGTAACCGAGAGATAAAATTTGATGTTTTCCTTAAGATTGCCTTGGATTTGGGGGCAGATTATGTCGCTACCGGGCACTACTGCCGAAAAGGCAGGATTGGAAATGAGGAGGGTACCACAACGTTTAGACTACTGTCCGGAATTGACGGGAATAAGGACCAGTCCTATTTTTTGTGTCAACTTTCACAAGAACAATTATCCAAAACGCTTTTCCCGATTGGGGAATTAACCAAACCAACGGTTCGGGAAATTGCAGCGCAACAAGGTTTGATCACCGCTAACAAGAAGGATTCTCAGGGTTTATGTTTTATTGGAAAAGTACGATTGCCGGATTTTTTACAGCAGCGACTTAAACCGAAAAAGGGGGTAATCATTGAGGTTCCTACTACTTCTGACCACTACGCCAACGGCACCATTGGCTTTACTTCTAAGTTGGAAGAATTAGAATACCAGGCTAAGAAACCAGATTATGACCGAAAAGACGGCGCGGTAGTCGGGGAACATAACGGGGCCCATTTCTTTACCATAGGACAACGTAAAGGTCTGGACGTTGGGGGTACCAAAGCACCTCTTTTTGTTGTTGATACCGATGTAGAGGACAACGTAATTTACACGGGGCAGGGTAAGGATCATCCCGGATTATACCGGAGGACACTTTTTGTGAAAGAACATGAAATCCATTGGATTCGTGAAGATTTGAAGCTAGCCGTGGATGGTCAGCTCGAAGTAATGGCTCGGATACGCTACAGGCAACCGCTTCAAAAGGCTACGTTGTATCGAGTAAATGGTGGACTTTATGTTGATTTTGCCGAAAAACAGTCGGCAATCACCGAAGGGCAATTTGTAGCTTGGTATACTAACGATGAACTTCTCGGTTCCGGGGTAATTGCATAATTGGGGTGGAAACGAGGATTACAAAGCTTTTTGGTATTCAATATCCCCTTGTACAGGCAGGAATGATTTGGGCTAGTGGTTGGCGATTGGCAGCAGCTGTGTCCAATTCAGGAGGGTTGGGTTTGCTGGGTGCAGGTAGTATGTATCCTCACATCCTGGAAGAGCATATTCAAAAATGCAAAAAAGCAACAGCGCAACCCTTTGGAGTAAATGTTCCTATGCTGTATCCCGACATCGATCAGTTGATGCGCATTATAGTCAGAGAAGAGGTAAAGATCGTTTTTACTTCGGCCGGGAATCCTAAGACCTGGACCCCCTTTCTAAAGGAGCATGGAATTACGGTAGTCCATGTAGTTAGCAGTGTAAAATTTGCATTAAAAGCACAAGAAGCTGGTGTTGACGCTGTAGTTGCCGAAGGTTTTGAAGCTGGTGGGCATAATGGAAGGGATGAAACTACAACTATGGTCCTGATCCCGGCGGTTAAAGAAAAAATTGCTATTCCGTTAATAGCCGCTGGAGGGATTGCCACAGGTCGGCAAATGTTAGCGGCCATGGTACTAGGAGCAGATGGTGTTCAAATCGGAAGCCGTTATGTAGCTACACCGGAAGCCTCTTCTCATCCTGCATTTAAAGCGGAAGTGGTAAAGGCAAAAGAAGGAGATACCCACTTAACGTTAAAAGAGTTGGCTCCTGTACGCTTGTTGAAAAACAAATTTTACCGTGATATTCAGGAAGCTTACGCTAAAGGAGCCGACGCAGAAACCCTCAAAAAGCTCTTAGGAAGGGCCAGGGCCAAAAGAGGTATGTTTGAAGGGGATCTCGAAGAAGGGGAATTGGAAATTGGTCAGGTTTCCGCATTAATACATGCTATTATGCCCGCAACTGAGGTTACCGATCAGTTGATGCATGAATTTGAATTGGAGCGGCAATTGTGGTCAGAATCTTAGCGTATTGTCTTTTCTCGATACCTACTTTCTTAGCTTCTGAAAGGTAAAATTGGGCAATTGATCGTAGTGTGCATTTCATCGATTTTTTAAACAGCTTATCTATACTTGGTTATCTTTGCGCAAAATGAAGAAGTTATTTTTCATAGCTACTTGCCTTTTTCTTGCTCAAGGGCTCAGCGCACAGGTAGAGAATGACAAAGCGTTGCACTTTTTGGGAGGAAATCTTTATGGCCTTGCGGGTGCGGGAATAGCCAAACAGATATCTGATGGAAATCGCTGGTGGACCTTTGCAGGGGCTATCGGTGGCAGTGCGCTTATTGGTATCGGTAAAGAAGCGGTAGATTCCAGTCAGCGTCCTAACGGATGGGATAATGACGATTTGCTGGCAACTATACTGGGGGGCACTACGGTGGGTTTTACCATAGATATCTTTACCGACCATAAGAAAAAGAAGGAAAAGCAAATGAGCAGCATTACCGCCAACAAAGAAACAGAGCGGTATGCTCAAGTTGAACGACTTGAAGCTTTACTAAAGGTACACCCGACCCCATCTTTAACTGCGCTATCCGTTCCTTTCGAGCTTTTGATCCTGGACTAATTACAGTAACCCCCTGGCCTTAATTTCCAGGTATTTGTTAATGGTGTTAATTGTTAGTTCCTCGGGTTTGGTGAGAATGGTCTGTATTCCGTATTGTCTCAATTCTTTTTGCATCAAACGTTTCTCCAATATGAATTTTTCCGCAATGGTTTTATGATAAATGCTTTGTAAGTCTTCGGCGTTTACGGCAACCAGTTTTTCCAACGCTGCGTTTTCGAAAAAAATAACTACTAACAAATGCTTTTTGGACAAGGCCAACAGATAAGGAAGCTGCCGCCTAAGTGCTGAAATATGTTCAAAATTGGTATAGAGCAACAACAAACTTCGGTGGGTGATCTTACGTTTAATATGGGCATAGAGATGGCCAAAATCGGAATCGCTAAAGTCCGTATTGATGTTGTAAAGTGTTTCTAAAATGGTATTGAGATGGGTAATTTTTTGCAGTGCCGGGACAAAATTTTCAACCTTTTTTGAGAAGGTCAGCATCCCGGTCTTATCGTTTCGTTTTAAAGCAACATTTGAAAAAGCCAGGGTCGAATTGATCGCATAATCCATCAATTTTAAACCGTCAAATGGCATTTTCATTACACGACTGCAATCTATTAAGGAATAGATAGGTTGGGATTTTTCGTCTTGATACTGATTTACCATCAGTTGCCTTTTCTTTGCCGAGGCCTTCCAGTTTATAGTGCGGAAATCATCTCCCACTACATATTCCTTAATTTGTTCGAACTCCTGAGTATGTCCAATTCTCCGAATTTTTTTCAAACCTAATTCGGAGAGCCGATTGCTTATGGCTAAAAAATCGTATTGCTGCATTTGAATAATGCTTGGATACACCGGAACCATTCTATCTTTTTCAAACGTAAACCGCCGCTTTGCGATCCTTAGGGGAGAGGATACATAAACATTCAAATTTCCGAAGAGGTATTCTCCCCGGTCTACCGGACGCACAGCATATTCATAAATGCCATTCTGCCCTCCGGAAATTTTTGTGCGATATAGAAAGTCCCGTTTTTGAAATTGTTCGGGAAGCTCGTCGATCAGTTCAATCTCTGTTGGGAAGGGATATTCCGATTGAAATATGATCCGCAATGTATTGAGGTCACTATTGGATAGCTTCTGTGGTAAATCCCGCTTGGCGGTAACCCCTTTTTTTGTGATAAATAACAAATAGAGATCTACAAAAAAAAGTGCTAACACTACAAAAGCGAAGAGCCAGCATAAGGGATAGAGAAAGGCAAACCAATAGGATAATACGAATCCGGCTACCAGAATGGCAATATACCTAAAAAATCGATTATGCAGGTACAACGACCGTAACAGGTACATTATCGGGGAATTTCAACGGATTCTACGATCATGCCAATTACACTTTCTGTGCTAATCCCCTCCATTTCTCGCTCAGGAGTAAGTATGATACGATGATTTAAAATTGGGGTAAGCGCTCTTTTTACGTCCTCCGGAATAACGAAATCCCTTCCGTTTACTGCAGCAAATGCTTTTGCCGCATGTAGGGCAGCTATGGATGCTCTGGGAGAAGCACCAAGATATAGATGAGGATGATTTCTGGTTTTGGCAACGATTTCTGCTATGTATTTTACAATCTTGGCCTCGACAATGATATTGTGAACCTTTTCCTTAAACTCCTGTAGCTTTTTAGGGAGTAATATGGCTTTTATTAGCGCTTCTGGCTTTTGAGCTTTACGTTCATGATGGGTTTGGATGATCTGTATTTCTTCTTCTACCGAAGGATATTCCACCTTTATTTTGAAAATAAACCGATCTAATTGTGCTTCGGGCAACGCATACGTCCCTTCCTGTTCTATTGGGTTCTGGGTGGCCAAAACCATAAATGGGTTCGCCATTTTGTAGGTAGTACCATCTACGGTCGCCTGACGTTCTTCCATAGTTTCGAATAAGGCAGCCTGGGTCTTTGCCGGAGCACGATTGATCTCATCAATGAGGATTATGTTGGAAAAAATGGGTCCTTTTTTAAACTCAAAATCGGATTCCTTTACATTGAACACAGAGGTCCCCAAAATATCGCTAGGCATCAAATCTGGGGTAAATTGAATCCTACTGAAATTGGTTTTTAATGTTTTCGCAAAGAGCTTGGCTGTTATGGTCTTTGCTATTCCAGGTACTCCTTCAATAAGAACATGACCTTCCACTAAAAGTGCCACCAATAACAATTCAATGAAGTTGTGTTGACCAATGATAACCTTTCCTAGCTCCTCTTTTATCTGATGAACAGTGGCATTGAGTTCTTCTAACGGAATTCTGCTACTAAAATTTAAATCATTGTTTTCCATCTGCTTTCGCTTTAAAATCCTGAATTATGCGTTCTAATTGTTCCAACTTGGCGTTGGTGATCTCGGTTCTTTTTTGAATGTCTTGAAATATCAAGAAAAACTCTTCAATTTCTTCTTTGGTATGATTGCTTCGCAACGCCAGGTTATGGTAAAACTGCCCATCGATTTTTTCTGTAGATAGGTAGAAGGTGTTGCGTACAAAATCTAAAAAATATTGAATTTTGTGCTCTGCGATCTCACGCTGTTTATTATTCTCGAAATACATGTCGGCAATAGTTCGGGTAAAAGCCAAAGTTTGGTTTTTTAAAGGTGTAATAACCCGTATCGCCCGTTGTTTTCTTTTGCCTTCAAAGATGATATATAACAAAGCGCCTATAAGTACCAAATAATACGCCCATTTCAACTCCTTTGTATTTAGAAAGAGGTACATAGGAGAGGTGTAAAAGGTCTTACCTGCTTTGTGGTGATTGTCTAAATAGATGATCTCTTCATTGTCCAAATAGCTTAACAAGCCGGAAGTGTAATTACGATTCTCCGCTTTAAGAATAAAATAGTTGCTAAATGCTTCCGGAAATAGGGTACAGGTAACCTTACCTTTTCCAAAGGGTAACTGCACCGCGTTAATACCTTTAGCCTCGTAGGATGTACTATCGTTACGCACAGCAACCTCCCCTAAAATTAGGGTATTGACAGTATCCATATCCCGAAAAATAGCAGAGTAATAGTCTTTCTCAAATGACGCATCATTTCCTTTTAGGGAGGAATTTGTGAGGCTATGTCTGAAAACTGGGTTTACTGTATTGTTATCATAAATACTGGAGAGTTTCAAATGGAGGGTATCCAGGAGACTATTTTCGAAGGACTCTGCAGCCAGGAAAAGATGATTCCCCTTGGTAACCCAAGAAAGCAGTTCGTCTAAATCCGTTGGGCCAAAATTAATAGTGTTGTTTATGAAAACGTAACTCCCTGCTATCGTGTCATTTTTAGACAGGAACTCATAGGGCGTTCTATACACCTGTTGTGTTTTTGAAAATAATGCTGGTAGTACTTCATTAAGCACCTTGGTGCCATAGGGTATTTTGTGTGTGGCCACATAGGAAGGGAACCAATTGATTTGTTTAGGTTTGTTATACTCGTAAAGCAGTAAGAGCGCCAACGCAATCCCACCTACGATTATATATGATTTCCCTGTCTTAAACATTGGTGGCAATAGACTTTTTTAACAAATCGAATTGGTTTCTGGCCATCTCATACCCTTTGGCATCAATTTCAAATTCGCCATACCATATGTAATCATATAATGTGGTTACTTTTTTAAAGAGGGGCTGTAGCGTAGAATGGGATAGCTCTTGTAAATAGTCATCATTGGTCTTTTGCAATTGCCAATCAATTAAATCCCTTTCCATAAGGAGCTTTAGTAGATAGAGATAGTAATACCGGATGGCCTGGCGGTATTCTTTTTGTTCAAAAGCCCTTTTTATCAGCTCTTGGATGTCCTCGGTTTTTAAGATGCGTTCTTCTTCGGAAAGTACCACAAGGTTTGGATTGGTTTTCGAGAAAATGATATTCTTCGTGTTCGCCTTTATCAGGAAACGGATCAAAAGAAATAGCAATACACCCAGCAACAAATAAGGAATATATTTAAAAAAAACGGCGATATACTTTGGCGCGGCGTCCACCCCAAAGAGCCACTCAAAAAAGCGGCGTAGGATGTTGTACAACCAATTTTTTACGCCCTCCCACCAGGAGTTATCCACTACCTCTGGTTCGTAATTGTAGTTCTCATCAGCTCTGTATTCTACCAAATCGGCTTCTTTGATTTCTACAATTTCCAGCGGTTGCTTGTCATAGTTAAGAGCTATTGTATCCCGTTGCGCAGGGCAAGGACCTCCGATTAGGAGTACTAAAAAGGGAATAAGGAATTTGTACATCAAGTATCCTGGTTTTTACCGAGATTCTGAATACGTTCAAATGTTCCCGTAAAGTTCTTTTTTTCGTTCAGGTGAAAGAAGATAAAAGCAGCAGCTACCAAAGAAATGGTTTGTAGTATGAATTGTACCATATAGGCAAAGACATTAAGAATAATGTATACAGGATCAAAGACCCCGCCCATACTTTCCGCATCCATTTCCCCGGAAAATACACCCATTTTCACCCAAAGATAGATCACTGCCGGAATCTGAAAGACATATCCGATAATTCCGATAATAATGCCCAGAACTAAGAGTGTGGCGAAGGTAACCCACCAGTTATCCTTTATTAAGGTAAATCCGTATTGAAAGGAATCGCCAATACCTTTGTTCATGAACACCATAATGCTAAAAGAAAGCATTAATGGGGGATAGAGATAAATTCCCGGGATAATACAAAGCATAATGCCAACGAAAAGGGAAATACCAACCAGAAAAGCCAACCCGATAAAGTTCCAGAACTTATTGTAGGCTTCTCGCCGAACATAATCATAAACCACCGCTCCTTTAGTATCGGAGTAGGATTTGATATAGTACAAAACACTGGCCTGAGTTAGGCCGTACATCGCAATTGCCGAAATAATAAGGCCTAAAACCGCTATTAGCATAAAAATGGGATTGATCTCTCTGGATTGGGGTTGGAGATTAAAATTCAATAGGCCATTAAAGGAATAGAAATAAAACCCTAAAAAAACCATGGTAGCCAATAAATAGGGTCCAACAATTTTCAATAGCGTTCCAAAGAAAGGTTTGAACTCAAATTTCAAAAAGTTAAAAGCATCGGTAAGAATCTCACCAAGCTCTCTTTGTTTTTTAAACTCAATATATGGTTTTTGCTGCATCCCCTTGTTTTTTGTTCAGTTGGTATGGATAGATAACGTAATAAAAAATAATAAGACTTAAAGAGCCCAGAATAATGGAAATGGCAAGCCAGTCTGGCATTTCGGTATGTCGGGTAACAAAACCTTCCAAAAATCCGGCAAGAATAAAAAACGGAATGGTGCTGATAACAATTTTCAAACCATTTTTTACACCGCGTTTAAAAGCCACCAAACGTGAATATGTGCCGGGGAACAAAATGCCATTTGCCATAACCAATCCGGCACATCCTGCGATAATGATCACAGCTATCTCCATGGTACCATGGATCCAAATAGTCCGGGCAGATTCCCAAAGAAGTCCTTTGTCGTAAAAAAAGTATTGAAAACTCCCTAACATCAAACCGTTTCTTAGCAAAACCCATAGGGTTCCCACACCTAAAAAAATACCCAAAGCAAAGGCTAAAAGCGCTACCCTGATGTTGTTGATCGTAATTCCTAAGAACATATTGAATTCTCCCATTTGTTTGTAAACTGCCATAGGATCTCCCTTTTCAATATTATCTAAAGTCATGTTTACGTAGCCATCTCCAAGAATAGAGCGAATAAAGTCGCCATCATTCGCTGCGGAAAATGCACCCACCAGGCAGAAAAACCCAAAAACGAGGAAAGCGATCAGCAATTCCCTGTGATGTGCCGCAAACATTGTTGGGAATTCTGTTTTCCAAAAGCCTACAATACGGTTGTTGGATTCCCGTTTGGTTTTATAGATTTTTTGATGGGCCTGAGAGGCAATTGTGTTCAAATAGAACTGGGTGTTGCTATTCGGATAAAAGGTTTTTGCATAACTAAGATGATCCGTGATTTCTATGTAAAGATCAGAAAGTTGGTCAGGTGAGAGCTTCCGTTTACTATCCAAAGCTTCTTCGAACGCAACCCATTTATCTTTATTTTGCTTTACGAATGCGGCTTCTCGCATTAAATTAGCGCCTTTATTGGTAAAGAAACCAAAAAATGAACCAATTTCAAATAGAAACCGCTCAAAATGTCACCATTGACCAGAACAGTTCTAATCTGGGGGAACGCATGTTGGCGTACATTATTGATAGTATCGTAATTACCATTTATACCATTCTGGTTGTACTGCTCTTGGTGTATTTGGATGTGGATTTTGAAGACCTTTGGGCGTTGTATCTTGTAGCTACTCTGCCAGCATTTTTCTACTACTTGCTCTTTGAGACTTTTACAGATGGAAAGACCATTGGTAAGGGACTCATGAACTTGAGGGTGGTGAAGCTGGATGGTTCCAAACCCAATTTTGGCAATTATTTTGTTCGTTGGATATTGCGGATTATTGATGTAAGCCTTACCTCAGGTGCGGCTGCGGTAATAACTATTTTAATTCGGGGTAATGGACAGCGCATCGGTGATATTGCAGCGGGTACAACTGTAATTAGCGAGCGAAAAAGAGTTTCATTAAAAGATACTTTACTCAAAGAATTACCAGTAGATTATAAACCGAGCTTTCCACAAGTTACCGTTTTTAAAGATGCTGAAATACAGACAATAAAAGAACTTTACGAAAAGGCCAAGCGCAATGGGAATCACAATATTATTGTTTCTCTGGACAAACGCTTGAAGGAAGTAATGGACGTGACTACCTCATTAAAACCTATTGATTTTGTAGACGTTGTTATTAAAGATTACAATTATTACACTCAGAAATAAGGTGACCCTTACAATAGCCAGGACATGTTTTATCAAATCATTGATATTTTAGGTACTATAGCGTTTGCTATCTCCGGGGTTTTAGTCGCCCTGGAAAAGCGACTCGATCTCTTCGGGGTACTTATTATAGCTTTTGTAACCGCTATTGGAGGGGGAACGCTCCGTGACCTCTTAATTGGTAATACCCCGGTGGTTTGGATGCGCGATGCTACGTATATGATTACCATTTTAGTGACGGTAGTTTTTGCGATCCTGTTTTCGGGGCAGCTAAAATATTTGCGGAAATCACTGTTTTTCTTTGATGCTGTGGGGATTGGTCTTTTTACCCTAATTGGTATTGAAAAGGGCTTACAAGCAGGACTTTTGCCTATAATGTGTATCGCTTTGGGAACGATGACTGCCAGTTTTGGTGGCGTTATCCGGGATATTTTATGTAACGAAATTCCGGTAATATTTCGAAAAGAGATCTACGCAACGGCTTGTATTATCGGTGGGATGGTATACTTCGCATTAGTCGCTCTTGGCTCACCGGAAACCTATAGCTATATTACTTCAATAGTAGTCATTATTGCTGTTCGCCTGCTTGCTGTAAAATTTGGTATTGCTTTGCCCAATATTTACAAGGAGCAGCAAGGTTAAAGTATTTCCGCTTTTAGGATATATACATTTTGCATAGGCCACTCCCCTTGGTCAATAGGGACCTTATTGATCTCGTCTACCACATCCATCCCGTCTATTACCCTACCAAAAGGAGTGTAATCTCCATCCAAATGATAGGAACCCGGCTGTGTTACAACGATGAAGAACTCGTATGGAGAAGCCAGTTTATGAGGATTATCCCGTTCGCTACTGGGCATGGAAACCGTACCACGGTGATGCTTGTGCCCCTTTCGGGTATCTGGCGGTAGTAGATAGCGTCCTATTGCCCGTCGTTTTTTGCTGGTCTCACGATCATCGGAATTGCCCCCTTGAATAATAAAATCTGGCACTACCCGATGAAATTGGGTATTATCAAAGTATCCGTTTTTTGTTAGATAAATGAAATTTGCTTTATGGTAGGGTACATTATCGTAAAGTTGGATGGTAAAACTTCCCAGGGTTGTGGTGAGTCGTACCTTGTTTTGGTTTGCCTCTTTAGCATATTCAAAGAAGAAATCAATGGCATTTTCTTCATTAAGGACGAAATCATTTTCTTTTGGGGACTCCTTCAACTCCTTTTTTTCCTCTTCAGATACGAGGGAATCCTTCGGATTGATAATAGCCGTAGCGTCCGGTTCCAAGGTATTTGATTGCTTTTGGGAAGCATCTCTACAGCAAATGAAAAAAAATAGGGGTAAAATCGCGAGAAATGCGAACTTTGAATAGCGCATGAATTTTGATAATTTCAGTAAACAGATCATAAAAATAGAAAATCTGCCCTTGCCGGGCGATGCTTCCCATTACAAGATGGAACCGGAGGCCAGACGAAAATGGAGGGAAAACAAAGCAATTACCTTCCAAAACGCCAAAAAGGCTGCCGTCCTGGCGTTGTTCTACCCAGGACCAAATCAGACTACAAAATTGCTGTTTATGTTACGCAAACAGTATCCCGGGGTACATTCAAATCAGGTGGGTTTTCCCGGCGGGAAAGTTGAAGATGAAGATTTGAATCTTGAGGAAACTGCCAAACGGGAAACCTATGAAGAGGTAGGTATTCCACCGGCGGATATCAAAATTGTGAAGTCATTAAGCACGGTCTATATCCCTCCCAGCAATTTCCTGGTACAGCCCTTTATCGCCCTGTTGGAAGATAGGCCATCCTTTAGTATAGATCCCATTGAAGTAGAAGAGTTGATCGAGGTAAGATTTACGGACCTTATGAATCCCGATAATCTAATAATGCAACGTTTATCTACTTCCTATGCCACTAAAATACGTGTACCTGCCTTTAAACTAAACGGTTATACCGTTTGGGGTGCTACGGCAATGATGGTAAGCGAGATTAAAGATTTGATCGAAAAGGTGCTTTAGCCCCTATTTTGTACATTTACCCGTATTCAAGCGGTATGCATCTTTTCAAAACTACCCCATTTGGTCACAATCTTTTTTTTAAAAAATGGCTCATTCGCATTATGGGGTTAATAACCCATTCCCGATACAAAGGGTTCAATACTTTGGAAATCGAGGGCTCGGATATTATTCGAGGTCTTCCCGAAAAAAATGTACTATTTGTCAGCAACCATCAAACCTATTTTGCCGATGTGGTAGCTATGTTCCACGTGTTTAATGCCGCACTAAGTGGTAGAGAAGATAGTATTAAGAACTTATTGTATTTATGGCGGCCTAAGCTTAACTTTTACTATGTAGCGGCTAAGGAAACCATGAAAAAAAGCGTGTTGACCAAAGTGTTGGCTTATGCTGGTTCAATAAGTATAGAACGTACCTGGCGTGCCGATGGCCAGGAGGTGAATCGTCAGGTGAAATTTAGTGATATCTCCAATATTGGAATAGCCCTGGAAGACGGATGGGTGATTACCTTCCCACAAGGGACCACCAAGCCCTGGAAACCTCTCCGCAAAGGCACTGCACATATCATTAAAAAGTACAAACCTGTTGTAGTGCCCGTAGTTATCGATGGTTTTCGAAGGTCATTCGATAAAAAAGGGCTATACATCAAGAAGAAAGGGATTCTGCAGTCCATGATCATTAAAAAACCCCTGGAAATTGATTATGATAACGAATCTGTGGAGCAAATCATTGAAAAATTAGAATACGCAATAGAGCAACATCCTTCCTTTTTACGGGTTATTCCACAGGAAGAACTGGCGGCCTACGAAGCCGATCACCAAAAACGAAGGTATAGCTATCGCGGGGATTAGGCTATACCTCTAGTTTTTTGAGTTCCCGATAGTTGTCATTTAATCGTTTCAGCAGAATACCGTAGAGTAAACGGTAGAACAACCACAACAAAAGAGCAAAAAAGGCAATACCCGCCAATACCAGCAATCCCACCAGGAACCACAACGCAATACTATAATCCGCTTCTGCTACTTTACTTACCAGGTCTTGATTTTCTCCGTAAAGTAGGGTCTCAAAAAATACGACTACCGCCATTACAGCAAAAAGCCCAAGATTGAACCAAACATAGTACATCACCGTGGTTCTTGTAAGGATGATCCTTTGCATAAGGCCACGAGCAGAGTCCGCGGCGCTGATCTTCTTGTAGTTTTGGTAAAACTTGAACATGAAGAAGAGAATTACGAGGTAACTCACAAGTTCCAGAAAGAATTCTATCCGTTCAAATAGTTTTACACCGTTACCACTAAGTTGTTCCGTTTGTATGGGAATCAATCCAATGGCAATCCAAAAAATGAATTCGGCTACGCTGATGTAAAAGATCCACTTCACAATGGAACTGGACTTTTTCCAGAGCATTTTGTAGATGTCATCATAGCTTAGTTTTGGCAACTGTTTTTCTTTTTGTTGCCAGTCCTTTTTTAAAAGTTCCAATTCGTCCATCATACCTTAAGGATTTAAGATGGTTCTTAACTTATTTTTTACCCTGTTCATCTTCACCCGGGCATTTACCTCAGTTATACCAAGGGTTTCCGCTATTTCCGTATAGTTTTTGTCTTCCAGATAAAGGAAGACCAAAGCTTTTTCAATATCTCCTAATTGCCGTATGGCATTATACATCAGTTTCAATTGTTTCTCTTGGGTATCGTCGTATTCGTCGGCCTTAATTTTAAAAATTACGGAATCGTAGTCCTGGGTACGTACCCTTTTTTTGGATTTGCGATAAAGCGTAATGGCAGTGTTTAATGCAACTCTATACATCCAGGTGCTAAACTTAGCATCTCCCCTGAACTTTGGATAGGCCTTCCAAAGCTGTATTGTTATTTCCTGGAAAAGATCGTTATGGGAGTCCCTATCATTCGTGTAGAGACTGCACACCTTGTGAACAATATTTTGATTGTTCTCAAGCGCCGTAACAAATTGATGTTCCAGATCTTTGTCCACAGATGGTTGGTAGTGTTTTTAAATTAGTAATGGTTTTCTTGGGTTTGTTACAACAATAGCCCAAAATAGATTTTTATTAGTTTTTCAAAGGGTCCGTTGTAGTACAAGCATATAACCCTAAAATTACAACAACTTAGGGGTAGAAAAAGAAATTGGGATCATTGATGCGTTTGTGTATGCCGTATAACGCTGGGACCTTAAACGTTTAAAGGGTTGCTTTGTGGAAACATAGCGCTACTAAAATGGGAAGGGATATCACTTGGCGATCGGCTAATCCATACCTTTGTATTTTCCAATACTCATGAACATACCACAGTCTAGCTTTAAACGCGTAATCATCATTGGGGGAGGCTTTGCAGGAATAGCGCTTGCAAAAAAATTGAGCAAGCAGGAGTTTCAGGTAGTTTTAATGGATAAAAACAACTACCATACCTTTCAACCCTTGTTATATCAGGTGTCCACTGGTGGCCTTGAGCCGGATTCCATTGCGTATCCGATCCGGAAAGTACTTCAGGGATATCACAATTTTTATTTTCGATTGGCTGAGGTTTTAGCAGTTGATGCGAAAAAAAATAGTATACAAACCAATATTGGGGAGTTAAAATTTGACTATTTGGTGGTGGCTACAGGAACAAAGACGAATTTTTTTGGAAATGGGGAACTGGAAAAAAATAGTATGGCGATGAAAACGATACCCCAGTCGTTGAACTTGAGAAGCTTAATTCTGGAGAATTTTGAACAGGCCTTACTAACTGATGATTATCATGAGCGGGAAGCGCTAATGAATTTTGTTATTGTAGGAGGTGGCCCAACTGGTGTAGAGCTTGCCGGAGCCCTTGCCGAAATTAAAAAAGGTATACTTCCTAAGGATTATCCGGATTTAGATACCCGTAGGGCGCAAATAAATTTGGTACAAGGTGCTGACCGACTTCTCCCTGCCATGAGTGAAATAGCTTCTAAAAAAGCAGAAGATTTTTTAGAACAATTGGGCGTACATGTTTGGAAAAATATTCGCGTTGAACGTTACGATGGCAAAGTAGCCACAACAAATAAAGAGACCGCTTTTGAGACGGCTACATTAATCTGGGCTGCTGGAGTGAAGGCGGTCACTTTGCAGGGACTGGATGCCGCTGACCTACTTTCCCGTTCCCAAAGACTGTTGGTAAATGAGTACCATCAAGTCAATGGGTTTGAGCATATTTTTGCCATAGGTGATGTTGCCCAAATGGAATCATCGGATTACCCCTTTGGACACCCAATGATGGCGCAGCCTGCAATGCAACAAGGGGAGAACCTTGGAGAGAACTTGGTGCGTCTTCTAGAGCGAAAACCGCTTAAACCCTTTCAATATCGCGATAAAGGGAGCATGGCTACCATCGGCAGGAATAAAGCCGTGGCCGATTTGCCAAAATTCAAATTTCAAGGCGTCTTTGCCTGGTTTGTGTGGATGTTTGTTCATCTGTATTTTCTAATTGGTTTTCGCAATCGATTGGTAGTGTTTGTTAACTGGGTATACAACTATGTGAAGTTCGATAGGGAGGCACGCCTCATTATACGGCCGTATAAGAAAAAGTATAAGCCCCAGTTGAAGTAATCAATACGCTTATTTGAATTGAATAGCGGGTACTCATTTTATTTTTTGGGGTACTTCCTGATCGTACTGCAGCAACCAACGCGCGCCATAAACATCTTCGTACTCGATAAAAAAGTCGAACTGTATTTGGTACAAATACTCCAGAAAGGTGTTGAAATCATTTTCGTTATCAAAGGAGGCGATTTCAACCACGCTATTTGCCGGGATCAATACACCTTCGGCAAGTGTACTGTATAAATAGTTTGTGGAATCCAGAAAGGTGCCGTTTTTTGATAAGGACCTAAAAAAATCATCCGTTTTAGTAAAACTTTGGTCCTTGGTTGTAATGGTTAGTTTTTTTACCAGAGCAGGTCCAATTCCTTGGTTTGCAATCACCATATTGTGCTCCCCCGGGGAATTATCGAACCACTGGGTAACATAGGGCAAAACAGAAGCACTATGTTGCTTCTGCATCAGTTTGTTTTCTTCTCTTGCCAAATAAGACTGGTAAAGCAATGCTAGCAAGGAAATTACACTAATAAAAAAAGCGGAAACACTTAGCACGCGGTCAGTGGACCATGTAGTTCCCAACTTACGCTTACTGTTCTTACCCATGTTCTTAAGTAATTTCTTTACGATACAAAAAAGGCAAATTTAGGGGATTGAAACGATACGTGGCAGAACTTTGTCAAGTTTGGAACCTGGGATGAAAAGCCTCCACAACATCTGCAAGGTGTTTTCGGTTTACATGCACATATACCTCGGTAGTTGTGATACTTTCATGGCCCATCATTTGTTGAATTGCTCGTAAATCTGCCCCATTTTCCAGTAGATGTGTTGCAAAAGAATGTCTAAAGGTATGTGGGCCAATTTTTTTCTTAAGCCCTATTTTTTCCTTTAAACGTTGAATAATTGTAAAGATCATTGCCCTTGTTAACGCTTTTCCACGACGATTTAGAAAAAGGATATCCGCATGATCTTCAGCAATAGGATGATGCAGACGTACTAACGTTTGATAGATGTTAATGTACTTTTTATTTATATCGCTGATAGGTACCAGTCGTTGTTTGTTTCCCTTTCCTGTTACTTTTATAAAGTCCTCATCAAAATAGAGATCCGAAAGTTTTAATTGGATTAACTCTGATACTCGAAGTCCGCAACCGTAAAGGGTTTCCAACATTGCCCTATTGCGTTCCCCTTGGGGGGTACTCAGATCTATTGCTGCAATTAGGGCATTGATCTCTTCTACGGAAAGCACGTCGGGTAGTTTTCTCCCAATCTTTGGTGTTTCGATAAGATCCATTGGATGCTCTTCGCGATGGTGTTCAAAAACCAAATAGGTAAAGAAGCCCTTTAGACCAGAAATAATTCTTGCCTGCGTACGGGCGTTAACCGTTTTAGCCGTCTCATAAATAAACCGTTGCAAAATGTCCTTTGAGATATGGACCGGATCCTCTTTAATTTCATGTTGTTTTAGAAATGCAATTAGCTTTTTAACATCCAGCGAATAGCTGATGATAGAATTTTGAGACAACCCTCTTTCTATAGTTAGGTAGTTTTGGTATTCTACTAGTGCCTGATCCCAATCCATTTACAGAAAACTAAAAGTAAACATCCGTGTTTCCACTAAAATCTTAAAAATTGCGTTGTGTTACAAATAACTGAGCAATCAATAACCAACCTTAACAACCAAATTTTCTTCTATTATGAAAAACCTTTTCTTCCTTTTTTTGTTATTCTGTTTTGGGATAGCAAGTGCACAATACGTAGACCGTTCTTTTTTCAAGGCAGGCTTTCACGGATCTATAGTTGTAGGCGATGCTTCTGATCTTTCAAATATTGGAGTAGGATTAGACCTGTATCAACACTGGGGCGTATCGCGAAAAATTGATGTAGGTCTCACCACAAGTTTGCTCTACTTCTTCGGATTGGATTCTACGGTAGATATTGGTCCGGAACCTATAACAATACGAGGAGAGGATACCATCTATTTACCAGCCGCCGCCTTGTTCCGATTCTATCCCTCCCGAACCATAAATCTTGGAGGAGATGTGGGCTATGCATTTGGTCTAAACGATTTTACGGAAGATGGATTCTACTATCGACCTACGCTATCGATTAATTTGTCCGATGCATCTGCGCTAAATTTTTCGTATACCGGGATAAGTACGGATAACTTTACCTGGTCTACAGTGACTGTGGGTGCGGTATTTTTGTTTTCGAATTAGCTGGCTTCTTTTAACACAATAAAGGTTTATACCTAAAGTATGTAAGTCTTTTCTTAGTTTTGAGATATCACAACTAAAAAACATATCTCATGAGACATGCATTCTTTATTGTACTATTATTTGCGGTGCCACTTATGGCTACTGCCCAAACTGAGGAAGGTTCCTGGCTAGTTGAGGTCAATACCGGAACACTAGCCATAGGAAATACTGCCTTTTCCCTGAGTTCAGTAGATGGGAATACCTCCTGGTCTGTTGGAGCGGAAGGAGGGTATTTTGTCACAGACGATCTGGCGCTAAAGGTAGGATTGGGCTACGGGGACGCCGGGGAGTTTAGCGACGGAGTGCTGGTATACAAACTTGGTGGAAAATACTACATCAATGGTCAAATCCCGGTTGGATTGGATTTCACCGGAATCTCAAGCGATGGTAACAGTGCCAATTGGGTGGGTGCACAAGGCGGGTATGCCGTTTTTCTGGGAGAAACCGTGGCCATTGA
The DNA here is from genome assembly GCA_038750505.1 of Bacteroidota bacterium. Classification (GTDB taxonomy): domain Bacteria; phylum Bacteroidota; class Bacteroidia; order Flavobacteriales; family Flavobacteriaceae; genus Croceivirga. Next base: position 63,885 of record JBCDHD010000012.1, read on the forward strand.
ACCGGCATTGCGCTATAATTTCACTCTTGATGAGGATGAGGCAGATAGCGTTTTTCAAGCACTTATAGGCTTTACAATATTTCTATAATTTAAGGTGCCTTAACCATAGGAAACGGGAGCTAAAGCTTCCGTTTTTACTTGGACAACTGATGCATTTTGTACTTTTACATTTCAACTGAAAAACAGATATCATGAAAAAAGTTTTGATTACCGCTGTATTGGCTATAAGTCTAACCCTAGCTACCTCCGCCCAGGAGGGCTTTGCGGCTAAGGCTGGGTTTAACCTGGTTACCATTAATGTTGATACTCCTGGTTTTTTTGATAGCGATGATAGCGAGCTGGGGGTCTATTTTGGAGGTGGCTACAATTTTGAAGTAAGCGAACAATTTGATATTGAACCCTCACTGCTCTTTAGTATCGTGGATGACTTGACCTCGTTGTACATACCCATCATGGGAAAGTACATCATCAATGATCAATTCAGTATTCAGGCGGGGCCTCAAATCAATTATCTCCTGGAAGACCTACCAGATGGCGAGTTTGGCCTGGACCTAGCTTTTGGAGGCGCATATAACATTGATAGTAATTGGTTCGTAGAAGCCCGCTATGGGTTGCAGATCAGCCGAGGGGGTGATTTTGGGGATTTGGTTGATATCAACACCCTTACTTTTGGCGGAGGATACCGATTTGACTAATCCTTTGTCATATATACTATACTACAGGGGGCTTAGCCCCCTTTTTTATGCCTTTAAATAATGTGTATTTTTAGTCTATGAAATTGATCATAATTAATGGCCCTAACTTGAATCTTCTTGGGAAAAGGGAACCCGAAGTATATGGAAATCAAACCTTTGAAGAGTATCTCCACCTGCTTAGAGGAAAATTCCAGGAAATAGAGCTGGAGTACTATCAATCCAATATCGAAGGGGAGTTAATTGACAAAATTCAGCAAGTTGGCTATACCTACGACGGTATTATTTTAAATGCAGCGGCGTATACGCATACCTCGGTTGGAATTGGCGATGCTATCAAAGCCATCACTACTCCGGTGGTAGAGGTGCATATTTCCAATACGTTTTCCCGGGAAGAATTTCGCCATAGCTCGTATGTGTCACCAGGGGCAAAAGGGGTGATCCTGGGTTTCGGTTTACAAAGTTATGATTTAGCTGTTTTAAGCTTTCTTGGATAATCCTCCAAACAAACTAAAAGCCCTTTTATTTCGTTACTATAAAAACCCCTTATCTAATGAAAATGAAAGTTAGTAACCTATTGTTGGTGGTGGTGGTGCTAGGAACCATTTCCTGCGGAGATGATGATGCAACACCCCAAAGTCAAACCAATAATGAAGACCCTGTAGCAACAGCTATAGCTCTGGTAAATGCTTTTCCTGCGCTTTCGTTTAATCAACCCCTGGATCTACAAGCACCTAACGATGGTACGGATCGCATATTTGTAGTCGAAAAAGGAGGAAGGATACAGGTATTTCCCAATGATGGGGACGTGGCAGACTTCTCTACTTTTTTAGACATAAGTGCTAATCTTTCTACAGCGAGTGAACAAGGTCTATTGGGTTTGGCCTTTCATCCCGATTTTTCCTTGAACGGTCAATTTTACGTGCACTATAGCCCCAATACAGCAACCTCGCGTATCGCAAGATTTACAGCAGATCCCGGTGCCAATACTATCGATGTTGCCACTGAACAGATTTTGATAGATATACCGCAACCTGAGACCAATCACAACGGGGGGCAGTTAGCTTTTGGCCCTGACGGTTTGCTCTACATAGCCATTGGTGATGGTGGAGGTGCCGGGGACCCTGACAATCATGCCCAAAATCGTTCAAATTTGTTGGGTACCATACTACGAATTGATGTGGATAATCCCTCCAACGGGTTAAATTATGGTATTCCCTCAACGAATCCTTTTTTAGGGAACAGCAATATTCGGGAAGAGATCTTTGCTTACGGACTGCGCAATCCCTGGCGGATGAGTTTTGATCTGCAAACAGGAGCCCTATGGACAGGCGATGTTGGACAAGGCGCCCTTGAAGAGATCAACATCATTGCGTCCGGAGGAAACTTTGGCTGGAAGTTGTTTGAAGGGACGTCCTGCTTTTCAGGAGATTGTGATACTGCTGGATTGGTTGCACCTATCTTCGAATATGGCCGTAATAACGGAGATCTTTCAATTACCGGAGGATATGTATATCGAGGCAACAATTTACCCGCCTTACAAGGGAAATATGTTTATGGCGACTTTGTTAGTGGCCGGATCTGGACGTTAGATACAGATGGTAGCAACAATCAACTATTATCTTCCTCTGGCTTAAGTATAGCCTCTTTTGGCACGGACAGCAACCAGGAGCTCTACGTTTGCGCTTTTTTTGATGGGGCAATCTACACCTTCAGAGAAGTGCCGACCAACTAGGAAGTAGACGTTCTTAAGTACTTTTTATCTGCGTAAAACGTACCGAAGGGTAGGAGCGAAGCGATAAAAAAAATAACAAAACGTTTAATTCCTAACTTTTGAACCCAACAAAAAACTGCGGCAAAAACCACAAAGATGATAAATAGAATGCCGTGGGCATAACCAGCCCATTTATTAGGCTCCGGAATATTCGCCCAATATTTAAGCGGCATGGTAAAACCAAACAATGCGATATAGGAAATACCTTCAAGGATTGCGCAGGCGCGAAAAAGAGTGAGCAAGGTTATGATTCTTAAAGGTGAATAACTTCATCATAGGCTGCCGCAACAGCTTCCATTACCGCTTCACTCATAGTAGGGTGAGGATGCACTGCTTTAAGAATTTCATGTCCGGTGGTTTCCAGTTTTCTTCCTACGACAGCTTCTGCGATCATATCGGTTACTCCGGCACCAATCATATGACAACCCAGCCATTCACCATATTTAGCATCAAAAACAACTTTTACAAAACCTTCGGAATTTCCACTAGCCTTCGCTTTTCCACTGGCAGAGAAAGGAAATTTGCCAACTTTTACCTCATACCCTTTTTCCCGGGCTTGTTTTTCCGTAAGTCCTACTGAGGCAACTTCTGGCATACAATAGGTGCATCCCGGGATATTGCCGTAATCAAGAGGTTCAACGTGCATGCCTGCAATCTTCTCAACGCATAGGATACCTTCTGCGGATGCAACATGCGCTAAAGCAGGTCCCTGGGTGATATCCCCTATAGCGTAGTATCCCGGAATATTGGTTTCATAATAGTCATTCACCAAAATTTTATCGCGGTCTACCGCTATCCCAACCTCTTCCAAACCGATATTTTCGATATTTGTCTTGATACCTACGGCAGAGAGCAAAATGTCTGCTTCCAGGATCTGTTCTCCTTTAGCGGTTTTTACGGTTGCGTTGACACCTTCTCCGGAAGTATCTACTTTGGTCACCTCTGCAGAGGTCATGATCTTTATTCCGGATTTTTTGAAGCTGCGTTCCAGTTGTTTGGATACTTCTTCATCTTCCACCGGGACTATGTTAGAGAGGTATTCTACAACAGTTACCTCCGTGCCCATAGCGTTATAGAAATAGGCAAATTCAATACCAATTGCCCCACTTCCCACTACAATCATCTTTTTAGGTTGCTTCTCCAAAGTCATTGCTTTGCGGTAGCCTATCACTTTTTTACCATCCTGTGGTAAACTGGGGAGTTCCCTGGTGCGGGCACCTGTGGCAATAATGATGTGATCTGCAGAATACTCCGCGGGCTCTCCATGTTCCCCTCTAACGATTACTTTTTTGCCGGGGAGTAGTTTTCCGAAACCACTAAGCACTTCAATTTTGTTTTTTTTCATTAAGAATTGTACGCCTTTGCTCATGCTATCGGCAACATTTCTACTTCTTTCTACCACCTTATCAAAATCATGCTCCACCTTCTTTGCGATTAACCCATAATCTTCTGCATGTTTTAGATATTCAAAAACCTGAGCTGATTTAAGCAAAGCTTTAGTTGGGATACACCCCCAGTTTAGGCATACCCCACCCAAACTCTCTTTTTCTACTATTGCGGTTTTCAAACCTAATTGTGAAGCCCTTATCGCAGCAACATAACCTCCGGGACCACTGCCCAAAACAATGACGTCAAACTTGCTCATGTTTTCGTGTTTTAATTAAACGGAGTGCAAATTTAGTGAAGAGTCAGGAGTTTTTCCCAAACATTTTTTTATTGAAGGTTTCCGATTGTCCCTTGGGAATGGAAAGGCTTTGCCAATCCGCCCCCTTGATCATTTTCCCGAGATAAACTATTTGTCCTACATGGGAAGAATAATGCGCAAGTTGCCTGTTGACCGCCTCAGGAATGGTATGGATTTCCCCTCGTATTTTTATTTGGCTATCAAAATTGGAAGAATTTAATTCCTTAAGCGCATCGAAAAGAGTAGTCCAACCTTGCTCCCAAAGGGAAAACAACGCTCTTGCCTGAGTAGGTGGGGTTTCGAACTCGCGATCCCTATGGCGAAATGCCTTTTCTCCGTCTTCGCTAAGAAAATTGGTCCAACGGCTCACCATGTTCCCTGCCATATGATTCACAATAATAGCAATACTGTTGTCATTAACTGAGGGGCGCCAATACAATTCTTGGCTGGTCAATTGAGCAAACGTCACATCGCCGTAGTTCTTGTAGCGGTTAAACTCGAAAATTACATTATCCAGGTAGTTTTGTACAAAATTCACTGTTCTTCCTTGGCCTCAAAGTCAATACTCACGGAATTGATACAGTACCGTTGGCCAGTAGTTTCTCTGGGACCATCATTAAAAACATGGCCCAGGTGACTACCGCAGTTGGCACAACGGGTTTCTGTTCGGATCATGCCATGAGAGGTATCCCGAATGTATTCAATCGCCCCGGGAACTGCCTGGTCAAAGGAAGGCCAGCCGCATCCGCTTTCGAACTTATGACCACTTTCAAAAAGCTTTGCATTGCACGCTTTGCAATGATAATCCCCATTTTCAAAATGAAGGTTATAGGTACCGGTAAAGGGGCGTTCTGTTCCCTGCTGACGTAAAACATAATACTCTTCGGGGGAAAGCGCCGCTTGCCATTCCGCTTCGGTTTTTTCAACACCGTATTTTTTCATGTACGATTTAATTTTCGTCGGGTATAAAGTCTAGCGCTACGCCATTAATACAATGTCGCTTTCCGGTTGGATTTGGGCCATCATTAAAAACATGCCCCAAATGGCCTCCGCAGTTAGCACAGTGTTCTTCTGTTCTGGGATAACCAATTTTATAATCCACGTTATAGGCCACATTCCCTTCAATCTCTTGAAAAAAACTAGGCCATCCGGTTCCGGACTTGTATTTGTGCTCACTTTTAAACAATTCGGTTCCACACCCGGCACAGATGTAAGTTCCTTTTTCCTTGTTGTCCAAAAGGTCACTGGTGAAAGGATTTTCCGTTGCCGCCTTTCGTAAGACGTAGTATTCCATATCCGTTAATTCCCTACGCCATTCGGCATCTGTTTTTGAAACGGGATAATCGATTTCTTTTTCATTCGTTGTCGACAAGGCTGTAGCATCTTCTTGAGAAATCCCTCTGCAAGCGCTAAGCAATACTAAGGCCAACAAGCCAATGTTTTTTCCCATATTTTTCTTTTTCAATTTGGACGGGAATCCTGGCAATTCCTTTCAAAGGTACTTTAAAACCTTGGAAAAGGCCTGCCCCCAATTTGGGAGCGAGGCCATTCCTGTTTTATTTTTAGTATTACTGGGATATTCTGTTGATCGTTTGGGGGTCAAATTGCATAGCACCCATCACCTCATCCAGATTGGAAATATCGATATCAGAACTGGTCGTAAACTCTGCCGGTACTATTGCTATACGAAACACCTGATTATCTGTGTCTCCGGGAAGCAATAGGCCCAAATCAAAATCGGATTCCAGAAAAATATTTACATCCAGGAAGGTATGATCATAATTGTACAATAACAGTCCTGGATCTAAGATCCGGGTTTGTGGGAGTAATCGCCAAACGTCAATAGGGTCTCCACCATCCGGATCCTCAACTTGTTCAAACAACAAGTATACAAGGACAGCGTCGGATTCAAAGACCTCAACTGTTTGTGGAAATTCAAAGAAAATAGAATAGTCGTTTTCGGGGGCAAAGGTCCCTTCAATTTCTATGACCTGGCCTAAGATATTTACACCGTCCAGACCATCGAGTCCATCTAATCCGTCCCTTCCGGGAGGTCCTTGAACTCCTTCAGGTCCCTCACAGGCGCCCAAGAGAACAATAGCAAATATTCCGAATAGTAATTTGATTTCTTTCATGAGAATTGATTTTTCGATTTGATCTATGCTTCTAAAGTTGTAACAAGTATAGTAAAATCAAAAAGCGTTCCAAAAATTAGCAATTGCTTTAAGCTGTAGTATGTCTTCGGTTGATAAAAGATGATTAATATTGTAATTCACTATGTATCCAACTATCATGGCCAAGGTAATTTCACACAGTTTTTTTTCTGATTTTGATATTGATCTCTTTAAAGCGGGAAAACACTTTAGACTATACCATAAATTAGGGGCCCATCTTACCAAAGTTAATGGTCAGAGTGGTGTATATTTTGCTGTTTGGGCACCTTCAGCAAAAGCGGTCTCCGTGATTGGCAACTTCAATCACTGGCAAGGTGGGGAGCACGAGTTGTTTGTGCGCTGGGATTCCAGTGGCATTTGGGAAGGTTTTATACCTGGCATACAAAAAGGGGAAGTCTATAAGTACAGGATTGTTTCGAACCATAATGATATGGTTACGGAAAAAGCAGATCCTTTTGGCCGTTTTTGTGAACAACCTCCCAGAACTGCTTCAGTTGTTTGGGAAGCTGCACACCAATGGGGAGATAACGACTGGATGAAGCAGAGGGAAAACTACAATGGCCTGGATAAACCCTATGCGGTCTACGAAGTACATCTTGGCTCCTGGAAGAAGAAAGGGGGTTGGGAGGCCTTGTCCTATGTTGAAGCTTCCGAAGAACTGGTTGGCTATGTAAAAGAAATGGGCTTTACCCATATTGAGTTTATGCCGATCATGGAATATCCTTTTGATCCCTCCTGGGGATATCAGCTAACGGGGTATTTTGCGCCTACTTCGCGATTTGGGACACCAGAGGAGTTTAAGCTTTTGGTAGACAAGTTCCATCAAGCAGGGATTGGTGTACTATTGGATTGGGTGCCTTCTCATTTTCCGGAGGATGCCCATGGCCTTGGTTTCTTTGACGGGTCCCACTTATATGAACATCCGGATAGGCGCAAAGGGTATCACCCCGATTGGAAGAGTCTTATTTTTAACTACGGAAGAAATGAGGTAAGGGCCTTCCTGATAAGCAATGCCATCTTTTGGTTGGATGAGTTTCATGTTGATGGCCTTCGTGTAGATGCAGTTGCCTCTATGCTTTACCTGGATTATTCTCGGGAGGATGGGGAATGGGAACCCAATATGTACGGAAACAATGAGAATCTGGAAGCCATGTCGTTTATCCGCGAAATGAATACTGAAGTTTATGCCAGTTTCAGAGGCGTTCAAACCATTGCGGAAGAATCTACGGCCTTTACCGGAGTGTCTCGACCGGTGGACCACGGAGGATTGGGCTTTGGCATGAAATGGATGATGGGTTGGATGCATGATACCTTGGAATATTTTAAAAAGGAACCAGTATATCGAAAGTATCATCAAAATGATCTTACGTTTAGTATGACCTACGCCTTCACCGAGAATTTTATGCTTCCCTTTTCGCATGACGAAGTGGTTTATGGGAAAAACTCCCTGATCTATCGTATGCCTGGGGATGAATGGCAACGTTTTGCCAACCTTAGACTGCTATATGGTTATATGTACACCCATCCTGGAGCGAAATTACTTTTTATGGGTGGTGAGTTTGGTCAAACTTCCGAGTGGAATTTTCTACAAAGCCTGGATTGGCATTTACTCGATTATGATTTTCATAAAGGCATAAAAAAGGTTGTTCAGGACCTAAATGCGATTTACCGAAAAGAACCTGCCCTGTATGAAAAACAATTTAGTCCGGAAGGTTTTGAGTGGATCGAATGGAACGATTCTGAGAGTTCTGTACTTACCTATACCCGCAAAGGACATGATCCGGTCAACGATCTTGTGATTATTGGAAACTTTACGCCGGTGGCCCGTGAAAAATATCGCGTTGGGGTTTCCACTAAAAGACAAATGAAACTACTTTTTAATAGTGACGCTACAAAATATGGAGGTTCTGGTGTAGGAAAGAAAACGGTGAGACCTTCACAAAACCCTTGGAATGGTCGGGAATACGCTATTGAAGTACCACTTCCTCCCTTAAGTATTCTAATTTATAAGTAGTATTACCCTAACTATAACGTTATAATATCGTACTTGTTAACAATATGTTTTCCTTATTTCAAGTGAAAATGCTTTTTTTGCGGATACTAAATAGTTCCAATATATGATTACCAATACTGAACTGGAGCGGCGGGGAAATCTCTTTCCCAATCGCGTTGTGGACTTTAAGCAGGATAATGATAAATTTTATTTTACCTCGCAAAATGGTGTAATCTTGGAAATTACCGTCATGCGAGATAGCATGGTACGTTTTCGATATGCAACTGAATATGTTTTTGAACCTGATTTTTCGTATGCCATAAGCAAGGAGGTCATTACAGGATATAATAAACTTGAAGTGCAGGATGAGATCCCGGAATACGTAATTGAGACCTCAAAGATCAGGATCTATATAGATAAGAGTAATCTAAAGATCCAAATCGTGGATCTGGACGATAATGTTATCAACGAAGATGAAACGGGGTTTTATTGGGAGGAAAATTATGATTATGGTGGCAATATTGTAAAAATGACCAAGGTTACCCAATCGGGTGAAAGTTTCTACGGCATGGGGGACAAGGCCTCCCATACCAATCTAAAGGGTAAACGCGTAACGAACTGGGTTACGGACTCGTATGCATATGGGAAAGATCAGGAACCGTTGTATAAAGCAATTCCGTTTTATGTTGGTTTACACAATGATATAGCCTATGGCATTTTCTTCGATAACTCGTTTGGATCCTATTTCGATTTTGCACATGATCGTAGAAACCTTACTACGTTTTGGGCAGATGGGGGAGAAATGAACTATTATTTCTTTTACGGGCCTAAAATTTCGCAAGTGGTTGAGGCCTACACAGATCTTACCGGAGTGCCTGAGCTCCCTCCGATGTGGGCCTTAGGCTTCCATCAATCGAAGTGGAGCTACTATCCTGAGAAAAAGGTGAAGCAGTTAGCGGCTAACTTCCGTAAACTTGAGATCCCATGTGACGCTATCTATCTGGATATTGATTATATGGAAGGGTTTCGTTGCTTTACCTGGAATCATAGGAGGTTTCCAAATCCAAAAAAAATGATCACCGAGTTGGAAGCAGATGGTTTCAAAACGGTGACTATGATAGACCCTGGCCTAAAGATCGATCCGGAGTATTGGGTCTACCAGCAGGCCATGGATAACGATTTTTTCTGCAAACGTGCGGATGGCCCCCATTTCAAAGGAAAAGTATGGCCGGGAGATTGTAAATTTCCGGATTTTACTGACCCGGAAGTACGTGAATGGTGGGCGGGTCTCTACAAGGAAATGATAGCCGAAATGGGTGTGCATGGAGTTTGGAACGATATGAACGAGCCTGCGGTGATGGAAGTCCCTTCAAAAACGGCCAACCTGGATGTTCGGCATAATTACGATGGCCACCCGTGTAGCCATAGAAAAGCGCATAATGTATATGGTATGCAAATGGTGCGGGCAACCTATAGCGGGTTGAAAAAGTTTACCTTCCCAAAAAGACCTTTTGTACTAACCAGAGCTGCTTACGCAGGAACTCAACGGTATTGTGCTACCTGGACAGGGGACAATGTTGCTACCTGGGAACATCTTTGGATTGCCAATGTACAAATGCAGCGGATGTGTATGAGTGGTTATTCATTCGTGGGTTCGGATATTGGAGGGTTTGCGGAGCAGCCAAATGGAGAATTATTTGCACGTTGGATACAACTGGGTGTCTTTCATCCCTTCTGCAGGGTCCATTCCAGTGGAGATCATGGGGATCAGGAACCCTGGTCCTTTGGGGAAGAGATTACAGATATCGTTAGGAAATATATCGAATTACGATATCAGCTACTTCCGTATCTCTATACCACGTTCTATAAATATGTGACCAACGGTATACCCATGCTGCAATCTCTTGTGTATTATGACCAGGAAGATCCACAGACCCATTTTAGGACGGATGAATTCCTTTTTGGCGAACATATTTTGGTTTGTCCCGTACAGGAACCAAATGCTCAGGGAAGGAGAATGTACATCCCAAAAGGGAACTGGTATAACTATTGGACGGAAGAACTGATAAACGGCAAGGTGGAAAAGTGGGTCTCAGCGCCCTTAGATAAAATTCCGTTGTTTATCAAAGAAGGGGCTATGATTCCAAAATATCCGGTTCAGCAGTATGTTGGGGAAAAGGACATAACGGAATTAAAAATTGATGTGTATTACAAATCGGGAACCGAAAAATCTACTATTTACGAAGATCAATTGGAAGGATTTGATCACAAAAAGGGGAGATACAGCCTCCGGAATTTTAGGCTAAGGGGTAAGGATAATGAACTAATTATTCAGCAGTTTAAGGATGGAAGCTTCACCACCTCCTATGAGACGTTCAAAATACAATTCCATGGCCTTCCTTTTAAAATTGGAAAAATAGAAGTAGACAATGAAGAGGTGGGTCTGGATACCCTGAAATACGATGGAAATGCTTCTATCGAGGTGAGTAAGGATATGACGGAACTTCACGTTTTTGGAGCATAATTTTTTGTAACTTTCTAAGAATAAACCCTGTAAAATACCATAGTAGTATGAAAAAAATGGTGTGTACTTTCTTTGTGATAGCAATGATCGCTGGTTGTAAAACGAATCCTTTTACTGGAAAGTCAACGCTTAATTTTTATGGTAATAGCCAGATATTCCCAATGGCTTTTGCCCAATATGATCAGTTCCTCTCTGAGAACAATGTGATCACCGGAACTAAGGATGCGGAGATGATAAAGCAGGTAGGACAACGTATTGCCACCGCTGCGGAACGTTGGTTAGATGCCAATGGCTATCCGGGATATTTGAAGGATTATCAATGGGAGTACAATTTGGTAAATGATGAAACGGTAAATGCTTGGTGTATGCCTGGCGGTAAAATTGTGTTTTATACGGGGATCTTACCAATTTGCCAGGGAGAAACGGGAGTAGCTGTGGTTATGGGACATGAGGTAGCACACGCTCTGGCGGATCATGGGGCACAACGAATGAGTGCCGGAACGTTGCAGCAAATAGGGGCTGTTGGTGTAGCTGTTGCTACTAGTGGGGAGTCTGCGGAAACCCAAAATGCGTTTATGCAGGCCTATGGTGTCGGTTCGCAAATAGGAGGAATGCTTCCGTTTAGCAGAAGCCATGAGACAGAAGCGGATCGTATTGGTCTTCAAATTATGGCAATTGCGGGCTATAATCCCGATGAGGCGGCAGAATTATGGAAAAGAATGAAGGCCAAAGGTGGACAGGCGCCTCCGGAGTTCATGAGCACGCACCCCTCTAATGATACAAGAATTGTAAATCTTACGAATTGGGCACCCGCCGCAAAACAAGAAGCGGCTAAATTTGGGGTCACTTCTTTTCGATAAATAAAATTTAAATATTTTAAAAGCTGTTTATATATCGAACGGCTTTTTTATTTTTAGGGCGATGACCAAAGTTTTTGCTTTAAAGGGCAACAAAAAACTCCTCCATGCCTGGGCCTTTTATGATTGGGCCAATTCGGTATATAGTTTAGTTATCTCTTCCGCCATTTTCCCTATATTTTATGGCGCGTTATTTCGAACTGCCGGATTAGAAAAAGTAACCGTTTTTGGTGGAGAGATTGCTCGAGCGCCTTTGATCAGTTATGTAACTTCCGCAGCGTTCGTATGTATCGCGATCATTACACCACTAGTTTCCGGTATCGCTGATTATTTAGGTAACAAAAAGGTCTTCCTGCAGTTTTTTTGCTATCTGGGGGCGGCTTCCTGTATCGGATTGTACTGGTTTTCTCTGGAGCACATTTACATAGGATTGGCCTGTTACTTTTTTGGTTTGGTAGGTTTTTGGGTCAGCTTTGCTATCAATAATTCGTACTTGCCGGATATCGCATTTCCTGAGCAACAGGACGGGGTAAGCGCTAATGGGTATGCGCTAGGCTATATTGGGAGCGTTATTCTCTTAATAGTTAATTTGGGAATGGTAATGTACCCCGATCTTTTCGGGATCACAGACGCCCCGGGAGAGCCCGCAGCCGTAAAAGCGATGAAGTATTCCTTTGTAACCGTAGGGGTGTGGTGGGCTGTTTTTAGTCAGTATACATTTAAGCATCTGCCAAAAGGATATAAAAGAGAAGGCGAGCGTCGGAATATAATCCTAAACGGTTTTCGAGAGTTGAAAAGTGTATGGAGGCAATTGGAATCCGAAACAAGGTTAAAAAGATACCTTGGCGCTTTTTTTACGTACAGCATGGCGGTCCAAACCATTATGCTTATCGCTACCTATTTTGGCGAAGAGGAAATTGCATGGGGTTCTGACGATTTTAGACAGATAGGACTCATTGCCAGCATACTAATTATACAACTAATCGCCATAGGCGGGGCGTATTTAACTGCATTTTTATCACAAAAAATCGGTAATATAAGCACGCTGATATGGGTAAATATCTTTTGGTTGTTCCTTTGTATCTATGCCTTTTTTTTAAAGACACCAGTCGATTTTTTTATAGCAGCCGCATTAGTAGGCATTGTAATGGGAGGCATTCAGGCACTGTCACGCTCAACCTATTCTAAATTTCTTCCGGAAACTACAGATACGGCTTCCTTTTTTAGTTTTTATGATGTGGCCGAGAAAATAGGAATTATCATCGGTACATTTTTATATGGCTTTATTGCCCAGGTAACAGGAAGCATGCGCAACGCTACAATATTCCTTGGTATTTTCTTTTTAATAGGGGCTTTTCTGCTTTTCAGAGTAAGGAAAAAGCCCTGACCAATGCCAGGGCTTTGTTTTTGATTGATGAGTGTTGATTAGCTTTTCAGGGAGCGCTGCTAATAGCTGGAAATATCGCCTGAGCCAGAACTTTTAGTGTCGATTTTTTTAGGATTGCCTTTATACCTAATATCCCCGCTACCGGAAACTCTAGCTTTTAGCATTTGATTGGCTGTTACCCTAATATCTGCCGAACCGGAAACCTGTGCATCTACAAATTCTGCTGATAAGTCATACGCTTTTATATCTCCTGAACCAGAAACGGAAACTTCGAAATCCGTGGCTTTTCCGGAAAGATTAATATCTCCAGAACCTGACATGGAAGCATCTATGCTTTTAGCTTCTACCTGTAGTGTAATATCTCCCGATCCTGAAATAGAGGTTTTAAAGTTATCGGAGGTAAGCGTTGTTTTGCTCACGATATCCCCTGATCCGGATAAGGATACCCCATCCACGCTTTCTACCGGTACTGTAATAATGATGCCCTCATTCCAACTGGAAGGCCGTAAGTTAACCCCTTTCTTTTGTTTAATGGTAAGTTTACCATCTTTCACTTCGGTTTTGATGTACTCCAGTAAGTTCTCTTCTCCTTGAAGCGTTAGTTCGCCTTCTTCACCGTCTACCAATTCTACATCAAACCAACCTGCAAGGGCAACATAGTCGTATGCTCCAACGGATCGCTCAACAGTTACTATTTTTCCGTTGCCCTTAACTCGCTTCCATTGGGCATGGGACAAGGTTACCAGCAATGCTGCAATAACGAATGTGAGTGTTTTTTTCATGATATAGTACTTTATTGGGTTAATGTTTTTCGTTTAGTAGCTGGAAATATCCCCGGAGCCAGAAGCTTTGCTATCTATTTTACCAGGATTTCCTTTGTAGGTAATGTCACCAGAACCAGAAACTCTAGCTTTGATTTCTTGATTTGCAGTTACCTTCAGATCTGCACTTCCGGAAACATTTGCTTCTACAATATCCGCTACAAGATCAAATGCCTGAATATCACCTGATCCAGCTACAGAGACTCCGAAATATCGTGTAGTACCGGAAATATCCATATCTCCGGAACCGGAAAGTGATGCCTTGAATTCATCAGTATCTACTGCTAAGGTCACATCGCCGGAACCGGCCAGCGAAGCCCTAAAAGTATCTGATTTAAGGGTGGTTTTAGAAATAACATCTCCTGATCCGGCCAGGCTTACCGCGCTGATCTCTTCTACCGGTATGGTGACCACTATTCCGTTTTTCCATCCGGAGGACTGTAAATTAACACCCTTTTCCTTTTTAATGACCAGCTTGCCATCTTTTACTTCGGTTTCGATGTATTCCAAAAGATTTTCCTCGCCTTTTAACGTTATTGTACCTTCTTTTCCATCAACTAATACGATATCAAACCATCCGGCTGAGGCAATTTGATCGTATTCCCCAACGGAACGTTCAATACTGACCACCTTGCCGTTTCCTTTGATCTTATTCTTACCCCATTGGGCATGTACCGTTACTGTAAGTAGTAGCAAGGCAAATAGATATAGGTTTCTCATGATTGTTATTGTTTTTTGATTATTAATTTTTGTAGAATGATACTCCACCGTACTCACTTCTAATCTGTATCACATTCCCCGAATTATCATTCCCGTGGTAGCCATTGTAATATTTTTCGCCCGATTTCTCTTTTCTTATCTGAATTTCAAAATCGTCAATTCCGTTGACTCCGGCATATTCCGTGGAAATGTCAAAATCAAAATAATATTCGGGATGATAGCCGATCTTAATACCGGTGTAATCGGATTCGATATTGACATCGCCAGCATCCGAACCCATTCGGGCAATTTTAAGTGAACCGTAATCGGAAGTAACACTTACGTTGCCATGTACATCTCCCAATTTAATCCCAATATAATCACCAACCCCTTCAACATTCGTTACTTTACCTACTTCCATGGAACCATAATCGGAGGCATATTTTAGATTCTCCATCTCATCGATAGCCGCATTGGTGTAATCTGCTTTTACATCTAAATTTCCTGCCTTTTCAATCGTAAATCCGGAGTAATCCGCGATAATCTCAGCACTGTTCACATACTCAAAGGTTGATCGCGAAGTGTAATCGAAACGCAATTCATTATTTCTGCCACGTAGTTCCCCGATTTCCATTTTACCATAATCACAACTGATCTTGGCATGGCCATCCACGCGATCCAGATAAATATTCCCGTAGTCATTGGAGAGGTTAACACTATTTTTAATCGGCAACTTTATGGTGTAATTTACCTGGATACTTACATTATTCCGTCTTCCCCATTTCCACCCCCAATTATTATTCCGATTCCCAAATCGTGTAATGGCAGATACCATGCTTTGACTAGTATCAAAATCTACCGTTATTTCTTCTAAACGATCCTGAACGCGTTCTTCATTATTCCCATTCGTTTTGATCTTTACTTCGATCATTACCGAATTCTGATCCCAGGAAGTAATATTTAGGTTGCCATAGCTATTTTTCACCTTTAGTAAAGCATCGGCATTAACACTAAATTCCTTTTTAATTGTCTTTTCCTTGGTATACTTGCCCTTCATTCCTCCACCGCTATCTGCGAGACCGGGAAATGGCAGCATTACTGCGGTTAGACATAAATATTTAAATAGTAAAGTTCGCATCATCCTCTGATTTTAAAGTTTTAATAGTTTCGATGTTGTCTAGCACTTCCCGTAATAAGTCAATTCTAGTTTGAAAATTGGTGATCATGGCATTTAACAATAATTTGCTGTTTCCTCCATTAACCAATTCTTGTTCTAAAGCCGTATAATCCGCTTCTAATTTTTCTAGTTGTGCCAAGGTGTCTGCAACCAATTTGGCAGTTTCGGGTGCATCCTCTTTTTTAAGGAGTTGCACTTGCTCTTCGATCAGGCTGGCGAAATAGAATTCGGTTTCGGAAACCTCAGGGGCAATCTCAACAACCTGTTCTTTAATCGTTGGTTTTGAATCAACCAATTGCCATCCCAAAACGGCTACCAGGGCAATTGAAGCTGCTATGGAAAGTGGCTTCCACCAACTTCGTTTGCTTACGGGGAGTGCTACCACACCTCTGCTCTGGTTCAATTTGCTCAAGAAGCGCTCTTGATGACCAGCCTTGGGCTCTTCAAAGTCAAAGTCATTTTCAAGTCGTCCAAATAACTCTTCTAATTCGTCCTTTTTCATAACTAAATGGTTATTGCCAATTTCTTTCTGAGGCTTTCTTTTGCCCGGGAAATGGTAGTTCTGCAATTCGCATAACTAATGTTCATTATTTCACTAATTTCTTCATAATCATAGCCTTCAACAAGGTGTAAGGTCAAAGAAACTCTGTAATTGTCTTTCAAACTTTTCATGGTTTCCATCACTTTTTGAGCCTTTAGTTCTGTATAACCATCATGGTCCGAAGCAACGCCATCATTATCTTCGACCTTGTATAATACCTCATCCAAGTCAACAGCACTACTCTTCTGCTGCTTTCTGTAATGATAAATACTGTTGTTAATTACAATGCGCTTTAACCAGGCTCCGAAGGTTACGTCTCCTTTAAACGTATGCAGTTTGGTGAATGCGTTTAGAAAGGATTCCTGCATTACATCTTCGGCTTCAGCCGTATGTTTTACTATTCGTAACGAGGTGTTGTACATAGCTTTGTAATAGCGATTGTAAATTTCCAACTGTGCACTTTGTTTGCCTTCTAAACACAATTGCAAGAGTGCGTCAGTATTTTCATTTTGGTGGCTCAAAAGGTGAATGGTTTGCTGTATAGATAATGAAATTTAACAATTGTTACACTTTTGATCTATTTTTTTGAGTGTAATGGCATAAGAATTGTTCCTTCTTAGAGATTTAAGGATACAAGTACAACTTAAATGGCTGTAAATCAATTGTTTTTTGGTAGTTGTTCTCTTAGAGCGTACCGCACAACGTTGATGCTAATGACAGAATGACCGAATATCAGATATGAGTGTAGTTAAATTAAAAAATATTGACAATATGTCGTTTCAGGGATTGGATGAAGATGCTGAGTTAATTCCATTGTTAACCCCTGAAGATGAAGAGGAAATGAATAGGGAAAGCCTCCCGGAAACCTTACCTATTCTTCCTCTCAGGAATACGGTTTTATTTCCCGGAGTAGTGATTCCAATTACGGCGGGAAGGGATAAATCCATTAATCTTATTAAAGAGGCCAATAACGGATCTAAGGTAATAGGAGTAGTATCTCAAAAGGATGAGGCTGTTGAGAATCCAGCCGTTAAGGACATCAATACCTTGGGAACGGTAGCCAGAATCCTTAGGGTATTGCAGATGCCCGATGGGAATACCACGGTTATTATCCAGGGGAAAAAGCGCTTCGAAATAGCAGAGATCCTTACCGAGGACCCATACATGACGGCTACAATTCAAGAAACACATGAGGTACGACCGGTACAGGACGATAAAGAGTTTCTGGCCATCATTGATTCCATAAAAGAGCTGGCGTACAAAATCATTAAAGACAACCCGAATATTCCAAGCGAAGCCACTTTTGCCATTCGCAATATTCAAAGTAATTCCTTCTTGATAAATTTTGTTTCGTCTAATCTGAATCTGGATGTTGAAGAAAAACAAAAACTTCTTGAAATCAATAGTCTACAGGACCGGGCACTGGCTACGTTAAAGTATATGAATCTGGAATTGCAGAAACTGGAATTGAAGAAAGATATTCAATCCAAGGTTCGGCATGATATGGACCAGCAACAGCGAGAGTATTTCTTACACCAGCAAATGAAGACCATCCAGGAAGAGTTGGGCGGTATTTCCTATGAGGAAGAAGTGGATGAAATGCAGGAAAAAGCCAAAGGCAAGTTATGGGGAAAAAAGATCAAGGAGCATTTTGAAAAAGAACTGGCTAAAATGCAACGCATGAACCCCCAGGTTGCTGAATATTCCATACAGCGAAATTATCTGGACCTGTTTCTAGAGCTTCCCTGGAATGAATATTCGAAAGATGTTTTTGATCTAAAACGCGCAGAACGCATTCTCAATCGGGATCATTATGGTCTTGAGGATGTAAAACGGCGTATCCTGGAATACCTTGCCGTATTAAAACTACGCAATGATATGAAATCCCCTATTCTTTGTCTTTATGGCCCTCCAGGGGTAGGGAAAACATCCTTGGGTAAGTCGGTAGCCGAAGCCCTGGGCAGGGAGTATGTTCGTATGTCACTGGGTGGGCTTAGAGATGAAGCGGAGATTCGCGGACATCGAAAAACCTATATCGGTGCAATGCCGGGACGTATTATCCAAAGTATAAAAAAGGCGGGTACCTCTAATCCGGTCTTTATTCTGGATGAAATTGACAAACTCGGTAGTAGCCATCAGGGCGATCCTTCCTCAGCGATGCTGGAAGTGTTGGACCCCGAACAAAACAGCGAGTTTTACGATAATTTTTTGGAAATGGGGTATGACCTTTCCAAAGTTATGTTCATTGCTACGGCAAATACGCTGAGCACCATCCAGCCAGCTCTTCGGGATCGTATGGAGATCATTAATGTAACGGGATATACGATTGAAGAAAAAGTAGAGATTGCAAAACGCCATCTTCTTCCCAAACAATTAAAAGAACACGGTCTTACCTCTAAAGATCTAAAGATTGGCAAACCACAGCTTGAAAAGATCGTAGAAGGGTACACCCGTGAATCTGGCGTGAGAATGCTGGAAAAACAGCTTGCGAAAATGGTACGCTACGCTGCCAAGAACATTGCTACGGAGGAAGCGTATGAAGTAAAGGTTACCAATACAAAAATTGAAGCTGTTTTAGGCCCTGCAAGATTGGAACGCGACAAATATGAAAGTAACGAGGTGGCAGGAGTAGTAACGGGACTGGCATGGACCAGTGTTGGGGGCGATATCCTGTTTATAGAATCCATATTATCCCGTGGTAAAGGTACCCTCAATATTACCGGAAATCTTGGTAAGGTGATGAAGGAATCCGCTACCATTGCCATGGAATTTATTAAATCGAATGCGGATGCTTTTGGCATTGATCCAACTGTATTTGAAAAGTACAATGTACATATCCATGTGCCGGAAGGAGCTACACCTAAAGACGGCCCGAGTGCGGGAATTACCATGCTAACCTCTTTGGTGTCTCTTTTTACGCAACGAAAGGTGAAAAGGAGCCTGGCAATGACAGGCGAGATTACCTTAAGAGGAAAAGTGTTGCCGGTAGGGGGAATTAAGGAAAAAATTCTAGCTGCGAAGCGTGCGCGTATCAAAGAGATCATAGTAAGTGAGGAGAACAGAAAGGATGTTCAGGAAATCAAGGAAGAGTACCTAAAAGGACTGAAGTTCCACTACGTGACCGATATGCTGGATGTCATTGCCATTGGCGTGACCCAGCGAAAAGTAAAAAACGCTAAAAAGTTATAACCGCACTATAGGTATTTTCTAGGTATTTTTGGCCTATGCGAAAAATCGTTATCGCGATTGATGGACATTCTTCCACCGGAAAAAGTACGGTTGCAAAACGTTTGGCTAAAGCCTTGAAATATGTTTACGTAGATACCGGGGCGATGTATAGGGCTGTAACACTCCATGCCTTGCAATCGGGTTTTATACAAGACAACTCGCACGATTTTGATGCTTTGATAAACGCTCTGGACACTATTCAGCTTCGCTTTGTATACAACCCGAATAGTGGCGCATCTGAAATGCATTTGAATAATAAGAATGTAGAGCGTCAAATACGGACCTTGGAGGTTTCCAAATATGTGAGTCAAGTGGCAGCCATTCCGGAAGTACGGAAAAAATTAGTAGAGCAGCAACAAAACATGGGGAAGGAAAAGGGAGTGGTTATGGATGGTAGGGATATTGGTACTGTAGTTTTCCCGGATGCTGAATTAAAGTTCTTTATGACAGCTATGCCTGAAAAACGCGCAAACAGGCGATTTAAGGAGTTATTGGAGCGAGGAGAACGGGTAACATACGAAGAGGTTTTAAAGAATATTATGGAAAGGGACAAACTGGATTCGTCAAGAGCGATAGCACCACTGGTTAAAGCAGAAGATGCAATACCTTTTAATAATAGCGATATGAGTCCGGAAGAACAGTTTCAAAGAATATTGGACAAATCGCTTGAGGTAATTGCTACATAAAAAAGCGCCGTAAGGCGCTTTTTTCGTTAAATATTGGGAATAACCAGTACCTGGTCAGGATGAATGATATCAGGGTTCTTTAAAACATTGGTGTTTGCTTCAAAAATTTGGGTATACTTCATAACATCTCCATAGTAATGTTTAGCGATCTTGCTTAAAGATTCCCCACTTTTAACGGTGTGCTTGTGGTAGATTGAAGTATCAGTTACGCTAATATTGGCCTTGATATCGGAAGGACTTTCACCACCTATGGCTTTGATCTTATCCCAAATCATATTTTTCTCATATGGAGTAGCCGCTTCACCTTTAATGCTTAGTACGCCTCCTTCTTCGGAAACGTCTCCCCCTTGGATTCCCAGTTCCTGGCCTAGATCCAGTACGGCCTGATATTTTGCTTTTGCGCTCATAGTATTCTCTTATTTTAATGGTTAATAATTAAGAAACAAGATAAGTATAAAAGTCACACTTTAACTTAAATTGTAGTTAACTGGGGAATTAAAGCAAGAGATTCTGAGTAAAGGTTTGTTTAACACTAAATTAATCGTATTTTTGCACTCCTTTTTTGCGATTAGGTAAGGGTAGAAAAGGGAATAAACAAAATAATAACATCTTTTACAATTTTTCGCTAACTCTTACAAATTGTAAAATACAAATGACTCGTCGCGTCTTGTGCGACGAAACATAGCGAATGGCTGAAGAGAAAAAAGCCGCTGAAGTAGTTGAAGAAACTACGGAAGCAACTCAGGAAGCTAACACCACAACTCCGGAAGTTAGCGAAAAAACCGAAACGGTACAGGAAGAAACCCCTAAACAAGATCCCCAGGAATTTTTACAAAATTTTGACTGGGATAAATACGAAGAGGGTATTGAAAAGGTAGAGGATAGCAAACTAACCGAATTTGAAAAGTTAGTTGCTGAGAATTTCGTGGATACCGCAGATGAAGAGGTGGTTGAAGGGACCGTGGTACACATGACAGACCGGGAGGCGATCATTGATATCAATGCAAAGTCTGAAGGTGTTATTTCCCTGAATGAATTTCGGTATAATCCGGATTTGAAAGTAGGAGACAAAGTTGAAGTATTGATTGACATCCGTGAGGATAAGACAGGTCAATTGGTATTGTCCCATAGAAAAGCCAGAACTATCATGGCTTGGGACAGGGTGAACGATGCCCATGATAAGGAAGAAGTAGTACAAGGTTTTGTAAAGTGCCGTACAAAAGGAGGTATGATCGTGGATGTTTTTGGTATTGAAGCTTTCTTGCCAGGTTCACAAATTGACGTAAAACCTATTCGGGACTATGACCAATACGTAGGAAAGACCATGGAATTTAAGGTGGTAAAGATCAACCATGAATTCAAAAATGTTGTCGTTTCCCATAAAGCCTTGATAGAAGCGGATATCGAAGAACAGAAAAAGGAGATCATCGGACAGTTGGAGAAAGGTCAGGTACTAGAGGGAGTTGTAAAGAATATCACTTCTTACGGTGTCTTTATCGATCTTGGTGGTGTAGATGGCCTGATCCATATTACCGACCTTTCCTGGAGTCGTATCAATCATCCTAATGAGGTGGTGGAGTTGGACCAGAAACTCAATGTGGTTATCCTAGATTTTGATGATAACAAATCCAGAATTCAATTAGGATTGAAACAACTTGAAAAACATCCATGGGATGCACTTGGAGACAATATTCAGGTTGGTGATAAAGTGAAAGGAAAAGTAGTTGTTATTGCGGACTACGGGGCCTTTATTGAAGTTGCTGAAGGTGTGGAAGGATTAATTCACGTTTCTGAAATGTCTTGGTCTACCCACCTGAGATCTGCGCAGGATTTTGTTAGTGTAGGAGATCAAGTAGAAGCAGTAGTGCTTACCTTGGATAGAGAAGAACGAAAAATGTCTTTGGGGATCAAACAATTAAGCCCGGATCCATGGACAGATATCACATCAAAATACCCTGTAGGATCAAGACACAAAGGAATTGTACGAAACTTCACAAACTTTGGGGTCTTTGTAGAAATGGAAGAAGGAATCGATGGGCTTATCTACATTTCTGATCTTTCCTGGACCAAGAAGATCAAACATCCTTCCGAATTTGTAAATGTGGGAGATACCCTGGAGGTTGAGGTTTTGGAGTTGGATGTAGATGGTAGAAAATTGAGTCTTGGTCATAAGCAAACTACCGAGAATCCTTGGGATAAATATGCGGAGGAGTTTGGAGAGGGAACCGTTCACAAAGCAAGTGTTAGTGATATTGTAGACAAGGGTGCCACAGTGGTCTTGAATGAGGACATCACGGCGTTCGTTCCTTCAAGACATATGGAAAAGGAAGATGGAAATAGATTGAAAAAAGGCGAAACGGTTGAATTCAAGATCATTGAGTTTAACAAAGACTTTAAACGTGTGGTAGCCAGTCACACAGCTATTTTCAGGGAGCAAGAAGAACGGAATGTGCGCTCTGCAAGGAAAAAGGCAGCTGCTTCGGCCGAAGAGACTGCACCTACACTAGGCGATGCCAATGCGCAACTACAAGCCTTAAAGGACAAAATGGAAGCAGATTCCAAAAAGAAATAGAAAGTTAGTTGTCTTTCTATTGAAAACCCCGGGGTCTACTCCGGGGTTTTTTATTTAAAATGGGGTTAAACGGAAATGCTTATTTTTGTAGCCCACTTAGATGGAAGTGTTTACATGAGTCAGAAAATTTTGCTTTCGGCCAAAGAAATTAACATAATACTTCACCGTCTTGCCTGTCAGCTACTGGAAAACCATCTTGATTTTAAGAATACCGTTCTAATCGGGTTACAGCCAAGAGGTATTTTTGTTGCGGAACGACTTGCCAGAATTTTACGGGAAGAATATCGGGTCAAGGAAATAAAATTAGGATTCCTGGATATTACATTTTATCGGGATGATTTTAGGAGAGGAGAGAAACCCCTACAGGCAAACACTACCAAAATTGATTTTTTAGTAGAGGATAAAAAGATCGTCTTTATTGACGATGTATTGTATACCGGACGTAGCATACGCGCTGCGCTTACTGCTATACAATCCTTCGGAAGACCTTCAACCATAGAACTGCTTACGCTTATTGACCGGCGATTTAGCAGGCATCTTCCCATACAGCCCAATTACCGAGGGAGACAGGTAGATGCAATTAACGATGAACGTGTTACCGTCATGTGGAAGGAAAATGATGGTAAGGATGCGGTGTATTTAGTGGATAAAATATGAGTGTACTAAGCGTAGATCACTTACTGGGCATAAAATACCTTACAAAACAGGATATTCAGCTCATCTTTGAAACAGCAGATCACTTCAAAGAAGTAATTAACAGATCAATAAAAAAGGTACCTACACTTCGCGATATTACTATCGCTAACATTTTTTTTGAGAATAGTACACGAACAAAACTTTCATTTGAGCTGGCAGAAAAAAGGCTTTCTGCAGATATCATCAACTTTTCTGCCTCTCAATCCTCGGTAAAAAAAGGGGAAACACTCATAGATACTGTGAACAATATCCTGTCTATGAAAGTAGATATGGTCGTATTGCGACATCCTAATCCTGGAGCGGGTATCTTTTTGTCTAAACACGTTAAAGCAGCAATCGTAAATGCTGGGGACGGGGCGCATGAACATCCCACGCAAGCGTTGTTAGATTCGTATTCTATTCGGGAGAAACTGGGTCATGTGGAGGGAAAAAATGTACTCATTGTTGGAGATATCTTACATTCCAGAGTAGCCTTGTCTAATATTTTTGCCTTGAGATTACAGGGCGCAAACGTAAAGGTATGCGGCCCTAAAACCTTGCTGCCTAAGTATGTAGAATCGCTGGGGGTTTCCGTGGAAATCAATTTACGCAAGGCCTTGGAATGGTGCGATGTTGCGAATATGCTACGCGTACAGAACGAACGAATGGACGTAAGTTATTTCCCGACTACCAGAGAATACACGCAACAATATGGAGTAAACAAGGCCTTACTGCAGCAACTGAATAAAGAAATACTAATTATGCATCCCGGTCCGATCAATCGAGGGGTAGAAATTACCAGCGATGTTGCGGATTCAGGACAATCTATTATCTTAGAGCAGGTAGAAAATGGAGTCGCTATACGAATGGCGGTCATTTATCTTTTGGCATCTAAAATTAAGTAGTTATGATTTTTGATAAGGAAGGTACTACAACGATAGTATTTCAAGAACATACATCCTTGGAGACCTTTCTTGCTAACCTGAATGCCGCCTACCCGAAAATAAAGCACGATAATATTATTGTTAATCTTTTTTCCTTCAATACCCTTTCTGCAAGTGATGTTTTGGAGTTTTTAACGCTTTCCACTACCCATAGAAACAGCAATAAGTCCTTTGTTTTGGTAACCGATAAGGTGACCTATGAAGAAGTCCCGGACGAAATTAACCTCGTCCCAACCCTCCAGGAAGCTAAAGATATCATTGAAATGGAAGAAATAGAGCGGGATTTGGATCTATGAAACTGACCATTCTCGGCTGTTATTCAGCAACACCAAGAGCGTTTACCCATCCTACTTCGCAGTTGCTTGAAATAAAGAATCAATACTTCCTTATTGATTGTGGTGAGGGAACACAAGTGCAACTTCGTAGACATAAGCTTAAGTTCTCCAGGATCAATCATATTTTTATTTCCCATTTGCACGGAGATCACTTTTTTGGATTACCTGGGCTTATTTCCACCTTTCGCCTTTTGGGTAGGGAAAAAGAATTACACGTATATGGTCCCAAAGGAATAAAAGAGGGGATAACCTTGCTCCTAAAACTTGGGGATTCCTGGACCAATTACCCCCTGATTTTTCATGAATTATCGAGTAAAAACTCCGAAATAATCTTGGAAAATGAACAGGTCAGGGTAACTACAATTCCCTTGGAGCATCGCATATATACCAATGGATTTCTCTTCCGTGAAAAGGTCAACGAACGGCCATTGAATGTTTCGGCTGTAGCACAGTATGGGATAGACAAAAGTCAGTTCAATAACATCAAAAAAGGGAGAGATGTGATCCTGGAAAATGGAGATCGTATTGCCAATCGCAATCTTACTTTGAAGCCCCGAGATCCCAAGAGCTATGCTTTTTGTAGTGATACGGTTTACAACGAAAAGATCGTACCCTATGTTTCTGGAGTAGACGTCTTATATCACGAATCCACTTTTTTAGAATCGGAAGCCCATCTTTGTGGCAGGACCAAACATTCTACGGCCAAACAAGCTGCTCAAATTGCCAAACAAGCCCGGGTGACCACCTTGATCTTAGGACATTATTCTACACGATATAAATCCATCGAAGCTTTTAAAACGGAGGCAGAAGAGGTTTTTACGGCGGTAGAACTTGCCGATGACGGAAAGTGTTTTGAATTTTGAGAATTTTCCGTTTTTTCTTCTTTTGGTGAAATTTGTACCCTAAACTTGTACTATGCAACAAGATTTAAGCGATTACCGTAAGTCGTATCAAAAAAGTGCTTTGCTAGAAGAAGCTATTTCGAACAACCCTATGGAACTTTTCCAGAAGTGGTTCTATGAAGTACAGGAGATGGAAGGAATAGATGAGCCAAACGCTATGACCTTGTGTACCATCGGATTAGATGGGTATCCTAAGAGTCGCATCGTATTGTTGAAAAAATATACGTATGAGGGGTTTATTTTTTATACCAATTATCAAAGTGAAAAAGGAAATGCTATCACAAAGAATCCGCTGGTTTGCGTTTCTTTTTATTGGCCAAATTTAGAACGTCAGGTCATTGTAAAAGGTAGTGCAGAAAAAATTGCAGAGAATCTCTCTGATGGCTATTTTGAAGTTCGGCCAAGAGGTAGTCAATTAGGAGCCATTGTGTCCGAACAGAGCAAGGTGATTGCGTCTCGGGAAGTTTTAGAAGAACGTCTGAAACAGCTTGAAAAGACCACGGAAGGTAAGATCCTAGAGCGCCCAAAACATTGGGGCGGATATATCGTAAAGCCTTTTTCTATAGAGTTTTGGCAGGGACGCCCAAACCGACTTCACGATAGGATTCGGTATGTTTTACAAGAGGATTACAATTGGAAAATAGAGCGATTACAACCTTAGCCTATGAAAACAGTCATTTTTGTGCGACATGGTAAATCGTCCTGGGACTATTCCGTTGGAGATAAGGACAGACCTTTAAAAGAACGCGGCATAAACGATGCCCATTTAATGGCGCAACAGCTGAAGTCTTTAGGGGTATCCATAGATTTTGCATTTTCAAGTCCGGCTAACAGGGCCTTACACACGGGTTTGATTTTTTTGAGATCGTTGCAGTATGATTTTGAGCAATTTCGAATTACGGACGAGCTGTATGATTTCTCCGGAGAATCAGTAAACCAATTTCTTAAAAGTTTATCCGATACCATTTCGGTAGTACTGATTTTTGGACACAATTATGCGTTCACCAATCTTGTAAATATGATGGGAGACGCCTATCTCGAGAATTTGCCCACTTCAGGAATGGCCATCCTTGAATTTAACAATACCCATTGGAAGAATATTCAAAAAGGTAAGACCAGAAAACTTGTGTTTCCAAAAGAATTGAGAGAATAACTATGGCAAAAGCAAAAAACGAATATATCAACAGGGAGATTAGCTGGCTGCATTTTAACGACCGTGTTTTACAGGAAAGTGCAGATAAAAGAGTACCGCTTATTGAACGACTTCGTTTTTTGGGAATTTTTAGTAATAATCTGGATGAGTTTTTTAAGGTACGTTACGCCACGGTCAAACGTATTGTAGATGCGGGTAAAAGTGGAAAAAGTGTTTTAGGTGGAGAGGTAGCGAAGGACTTATTAGAGGAAATCACGCGTATTGTAATTCAGCAACAATCAAAAAGTCAGGACATTCTGAAAGGGATCCAAAAAGAACTTGCCCATGAGAACATTTTTATCATAAATGAGACTCAGGTTAGTGAAACCCAGGCTGCCTTTGTAAAGCGTTATTTTTTAAGTAAAGTCAACCCAGAACTGACCACCATAATTTTAAATAACCTTAGGGAATTTCCGCTATTAAAGGATACAGCCGCTTATTTGGCCGTTCGTATGGTCTTGAACAAGGAAACCGGTACGTTCCTAAGAAAGCGGAACGAAGTCCAATACGCGCTTATAGAAATTCCCAAAGGAATTGACCGTTTTGTAGTGCTTCCCGAAGAGGATGGAAAAAACTACATCATTATTCTGGATGATGTTATTCGATTTTGCCTGGATAGCATCTTTACGATGTTCGATTACAAGGAAATTTCGGCGCATATGATCAAGATAACCCGTGATGCCGAATTGGATATTGACAATGATTTGAGCAAAAGTTTTATCCAAAAGATATCTTCCAGTGTGGAAGGCAGAAAAGTAAGCAACCCTGTGCGTTTTGTTTATGATAAACGTATCAAAATTGACACGCTTCGCTTCCTCAAGGACAAAATGGATATTGAGGAAACAGATAGCGTAATTCCAGGAGGGCGCTACCACAATCGCAGAGATTACATGGGTTTTCCAAGTTTAGGACGGACGGATTTGCTGTATGAAAAAATTAAACCTTTGCCGATAAAGGGGCTGAGCCTGGAAGGTAGTATTTTTGAACGAATAGCACAGAAAGACTATTTGCAATATGCACCGTATCACACCTTTGCGTACATCACCAAATTTTTAAAAGAGGCGGCTTTAGATCCGTATGTACGTTCTATTAAAATAACGGTATACCGATTGGCAAAAAATTCGCAGGTGGCTGCTGCATTGATCAATGCGGCGAAAAATGGTAAAGAGGTCACGGTTCAGATAGAGCTACAGGCCAGATTTGATGAACAGGCAAACATAAAATACGCAAACAAGTTGCAACAAGAGGGTATCCGACTCATATTTGGGGTTCCGGGCCTGAAAGTACACAGTAAGATATGTACGGTAGAGCGGGAGGAAGGCAATACGGTAAAACGGTATGGCTTTATAAGTACAGGTAATTTTAATGAATCAACTGCAAAGATTTATACGGATTATACGGTATTTACTGCTCATGAAGGGATTTTAAGAGAGTTGGATAAAGTATTTGGCTTTTTTGAAACTACCTATAAAATCAATAAATACAAGCATCTGATCGTTTCCCCCCACTACACCAAAAACAAATTCGGTAAGCTCATAGACAATGAGATAGCCAATGCTATTGTGGGTAAGGACGCCTTTGTAAAGATCAAAATGAACAGTTTTACCTCTTATAAGATGGTAGACAAGCTATACGAAGCTAGCAGAGCGGGCGTAAAAGTACAATTGATCATTCGTGGTATCTGTTGTCTTATACCTGGCGTCCCGGGAATGAGTGAAAATATTGAGGTAATCAGTATTGTAGATAAATTTTTGGAGCATCCCAGATTATTTATTTTTGGAAATGAAGGTGAGCCGAAAGTGTATATTTCCTCAGCAGATTGGATGACGCGTAACCTGGACTACAGGGTAGAAGTGGGCTGTCCTATCTACGATGAAGATGTAAAACAGGAGCTTATAGATACCTTTGATATTTCCTGGAAGGATAATGTTAAAGCGCGCGTATTTTCCCAAGAGCAGGACAACACCTACCGAAAAACTTCGGGAGAAAAACTCCGTTCACAATTTGCTATGTACAATTACTACCTGGACAAGAGCAACGCGTGAGTTAACCGTGCATGGTTTCTTTTTTACCCAGATTTTTCATGATCTCTGCCTCGTAGGACAATAAGGCTTGCCATTTTTGGTTCACTTCTTCCGTGTTACCATATTTCCGTGCAAACTTCAAAAACATGGTATAGTGATTTGCCTCACTCACCATTAACTTACGATAGAATTCTGCCAATTCCCTGTCTGCAATATGTTCTGAAAGCAGACGGAAGCGTTCGCAGCTTCTCGCTTCAATCAATGCGGCATAGAGCAGTTTGTGCACTAGATGGGTTTCCCTGCTTCCGCCTTTTGGGAAGAATTGCATGAGTTGGCGGACATATTCATCCTTTCGTTCCCGGCCCAGGACCCAACCCCGTTCCAATATTCTTTCATGGACCATATTAAAATGTCCCATCTCTTCTCGGACAAGTGCCGTCATCTCCTTTACCAGCTCAGATTTTTCCGGGAAACCAATGATAAGAGAAATGGCCGTGCTTGCTGCTTTTTGCTCGCAATAGGCATGATCCGTAAGAATCTCCTCTATATTTTTCTCCACAATATTGACCCATCTTGGGTCTGTCGGTAGCTTTAATCCTAACATAATACACGTACTGAGTAGAACAAAGATACAAGTATTCCCAAAGGATTATACGATAATGGGTAGATTGATAGTTATCTTTGTGCAGGACAAATTTTAGTTGAATTACTATGCCACGTAAAGCTTCCGGAGAAGCGCTTTTGAATATTGTAAAACAGTATTTTGAAACTGCTGATGAGGAATGGTTATTGGATAAAATAACTCGGGTTGTTCGCGAGAAGTCCTCCAGGGAACTGTTTATGTCTTTTAGCTTATCCGGATC
Source organism: Bacteroidota bacterium (assembly GCA_038750505.1). Taxonomy (GTDB): domain Bacteria; phylum Bacteroidota; class Bacteroidia; order Flavobacteriales; family Flavobacteriaceae; genus Croceivirga. The sequence continues at coordinate 93,629 of JBCDHD010000012.1, forward strand.
AAAGTTGAAAGACAAGGAGAGGCAGTGGAACCTTGAAAGTAATGAAGTAATTCCCCAATTTTTAGTTGAAAGAGGGGCTACCGAATTAGAGGTGGGTAGAATTACCTTGTTAGCCATGGCCATTGCATCGGATAGCAAATTTTTTGTATCAAAAGTGCAGCAATTGCTTCAAATTACGGATAGCAAAGAATTAGTAACGATTCTCAAATATCTAGTACTACTTCCGGAATCTGAAAAATTTAAAAATGCAGCCGTAGAGGCGTTAAGGACAAATATTTCCGATGTGTTTGATGCGATTGCCTTAAACAATCCCTATCCTGCAGACTATTTTAATGAACAACAATGGAATCAAATGTATCTGAAGGCAGCTTTTATGCAAAGGGATCTTAGTAAGATCTCGGGAACTGACTCACGGGCGAACAAGGAGTTGGCCAGGATTATATCCGATTATGCTCATGAACGGTGGGCGGCATCACGGGAGATTGATCCGAAAATATGGCGTCCGGTGTCAAATTTCCTTGAAGGTGCACTACTGGATGATGTGAAACGGCTTTTTGAAAGTGATAATCCTTCGGAAAACGGTGCGGCGGCACTGGTATGTCATCATTCTGCCTTGGAGGAAGCAAAAACGTTACTTCAAGAATATCCGCAACACAAATTAGCGTTAGAACAGCAACGATTAACCTGGAATACAATATAAAATAGATATGGAAGAGAAATTACAATTTATAGATCCGCACATTCATATGACTTCGCGAACCACGGATGACTACGAGGCAATGGCGAATGCCGGCATAGTGGCTGTCATTGAACCTTCTTTTTGGTTAGGTCAGCCAAGAACGCAAATAGGTTCTTTTCAGGATTACTTTAGTAGTCTGGTGGGTTGGGAACCTTTTCGAGCCAGTCAATTTGGTATAAAGCACTATTGTACAATAGGTTTGAATTCGAAAGAAGCTAACAATGCGCCTCTGGCGGAGCAGGTCATGGAATTACTACCCTTATATCTTCATAAAGATAACGTGGTTGCCATCGGAGAGATCGGTTACGATGATCAGACCCCGGAAGAGGATAAATACTTTCGAGAGCAGTTAGAATTGGCTAAAGCATTTAATATGTTGGTACAAGTACATACCCCACATCGGGATAAAAAAGCCGGTACTATTCGCAGTATGGAAGTGTGTCTGGAACATGGTTTAGATCCTGCAATGGTCATTATAGACCACAACAACGAGGAAACCGTTCAAGAAGTTTTGGACCGCGGCTTTATAGCTGCTTTCACTATTTATCCAAAAACCAAAATGGGAAATGAACGTATGGTAGCCGTAGTTGAACGTTTTGGTAGTACCAATATCATTGTGGATAGTTCCGCAGATTGGGGGGTAAGTGATCCCCTTGCGGTCCCTAAAACTGCTGGCCTTATGCTGAAAAAGGGGATTGCGAAAGAGGATGTCATTAAGACCTGTTATCAAAATGCGCTGGATACCTTTGGAAAATCCGGAAAAATAAAGCCCTCACATTGGGAAGAGGCTTCCGGGATAGACCAACGTTTACTGTTTAATGATAACAGCGTATTACGGGGGCAACAGCCGAAAGTAGAAAATGACAAAATTGTTTGATGGGCAATATCTTAAAAGGATATTTGCAGTTATGCCGCCCACCAAACCTTCCCACTGCTGCGGCTGATATCGTAGCAGGACTGGCATTGGCCGGATTTTTTGCACAGGGGTCCGGGGGACCTTTTTTACGCTTTGAAGATGCTATGGCCATTGTATTGGTGCTGGCATCGGTGCTGCTCTATGCCGGCGGTGTGGTGCTCAACGATGTTTTTGATGCAGCGCTCGATAAGGTAGAACGTCCGGAACGACCTATTCCCAAGGGGATCGTTCCTGTAAAGGACGCCTTTTTTTTTGGAACCGTACTATTACTACTTGGGGTGGTCCTGTCTTTTTTTGTAGGCGAATTACATGGTGGCATTGCCGTACTATTAGCGCTTGCCATTGTTAGCTATGACAAATTTTCCAAACAGCATCATTTTTTTGGGCCATTAAATATGGGCGTCTGCAGAGGGCTAAATCTACTTTTAGGTATGGCCTATCTGGGGAGCTTCACAAATGCCTTGTATTGCCTAATCCCCGTGTTTTATATTTTTGCCATAACTCGTGTGAGCCAGGGCGAGGTGCATGGTGAGAACAAAAAAAGCATTGCACTTGCGGGAATATTATATGTTTTTGTGATCCTCTTCGTTATTGTATTGAATCACAGTCTTGGAACAGTGGGTAATGCATACTTCTATTTTCTTTTGATTTTTGGTGCTGCCGTCTTTATTCCATTGCGAATTGCCTATCGGAACAACGGCCCTTTACAAATTAAAAATGCTGTAAAAGCTGGCGTACTTTCGTTAATCTTGCTGGATGCTACCATGGCCGTAGCACATTCCAGTTGGACAGTAGGGGTGTTAATCGTTTTATTACTACCGCTGTCTATTTTGCTTTCCAGGATATTTGCGGTTACTTAACTTTGCGTATGACTCTACTAAAGCCCATATACCAGTCGTTTACAGTTCAACACCAGTATCAACTGCATTTTACCGAAGGGGTTTTTGATCACGGTAATACTTTGCTGGCTGATCTAATAGCAACTTTTGACCAAGCCGGGCCCGTGAAACTATTATTTGTTGTTGATAAAGGCCTACTAGATCATTATTCGCATTTGATTTTGGATATTAAAGCGTATTGCTCCAAGTATAACGGCAGTTTGGATCTGACCAAGATTCTTCTTGTTAGTGCAGGAGAAGCGAGTAAGAACGACAACAATCAATTGGAGACCGTACTGGAGGAAATAAATGATCTATCCATTTGCCGACATTCTTTTGTTATCGCTGTAGGAGGCGGAGCGGTAATCGATATGGCCGGGTATGCAGCAGCTACGGCGCATCGCGGTGTAAAAATTATTCGTATTCCTACAACTGTCCTGGCACAAAATGATGCTGCTGTTGGGGTGAAGAACGGGGTGAATAAATTTGGGAAGAAGAATTTTATAGGCGCTTTCGCAACACCGTTTGCCATTGTAAACGATCTCACATTCTTGAAAACGCTTGAACAGCGTGACTGGATATCCGGAATAGCCGAAGCCATAAAAGTAGCGCTCATAAAAGATAAGGTCTTCTTCGAGTATATACGACGCAATGTGAAGCAGTTGGCAGAGCGAAATACAGAGGCTATGTCGCAGGTAATTTACAGATGTGCGGAGCTACATATGCAACACATAGCACAGGGAGGTGATCCCTTCGAAAGTGGTTCTTCCAGACCCTTAGATTTTGGTCATTGGGCAGCACACAAACTTGAACAGATGACGTCCTATCAGCTTCGGCACGGTGAAGCAGTAGCCATGGGGATCGCCCTGGATGTTACCTATGCGCATTTTATCGGACTGATCGATGAAAAGACCTTACTTACAATAGTAGAAGTATTATCAGGTGTAGGCTTTAACTTAAGCTTACCTATCCATACCGTTGCACAATTGGAAGAGCTGGTAAAAGGATTGGAAGAATTTAGGGAACATCTGGGCGGAGAGCTTACCATAACGCTGATCTCAGGACTTGGAGAAAAGTATGATGTTCATGAAATAGATATGGAAAAAATGGCTAAGGCGATTATTGTAAGAAGTGGCCTAAAAGAAGAGCTATTTTGCTGATTCGCGAACACCTTCACCTTTCCTATTGTACCAATATCCATCCTGGGGAGAATTGGAAAATTACTTTTGACCATCTTCAAGAAAATGTCCCCGCTATTAAACAACACCTAAGTCCGAATGGCAATTTCGGTTTAGGACTACGACTTTCTAATACCGCAAGCGAAGAACTTGGGCTTTCTGAAAATTTAGAGAAGTTCAAAACCTGGTTGGATACGAATGGTATATACGTATTTACCATGAATGGATTTCCTTATGGGAATTTTCATCATGAACGGGTAAAAGATAAGGTGCATACTCCGGATTGGACCACAAAAGAACGCCTGGAATACACTAAACGACTTTTTAAGCAACTGGTATTTTTATTACCTCCCGGGATTTCCGGAGGTATTTCTACTTCTCCTATAAGTTATAAGCACTGGCATGGTTCTGACCAGGAACGGAAGGAGGCGTTACGGCTTGGAGCGGACCATATGGCCCAAATAGCGGTTTTTTTGTATGAACTAGAACGGGAAACCGGAAAGTACTTGCATCTGGATATTGAACCGGAACCAGATGGACTTTTAGAGAATACGAAGGATGTACTGTCGTTTTTTAATAAGCATTTGGTTGAAGCTGCACATCAAGCTTTTGCCGGTAGGGCGATGGATGCCTCAACTGTGGCATCTCTGTTGAAGAAATACATCAACCTATGCTATGACGTTTGCCATTACTCACTTGCCTATGAAGACCCAAAGACCACTTTTGCTGCATTACAAAAAAATGGGATCAGGGTAGGTAAAATTCAAGTTAGCGCAGCGCTGAAGATCGTATGGAATTCAGCAGCCATAGATGAGGTTTGGGAAATGTTATCGGAGTTTGATGAACCTACATACCTTCATCAAGTTACTGAAGTTAAGGGAAATGGCGTGATCACCTATCCGGATTTGCCGGATGTATTGCAAAGGCACCCCAAATTTAGCGAACTACGTGCGCATTTTCATGTTCCCATATTCTTGAAGGAATATGGTTATTTGCAATCTACACAGGAAGATATACTTAAAGTGGTAGCGCATTTGCGTGAATATCCTACAACAGCACATTTGGAGGTAGAAACCTATACCTGGGAAGTCCTACCCCCCGAACTTAAGTTAGATATAAAAGAATCTATAGTGCGGGAACTTCATTGGCTTAAAGAAAAGTTAGTATGAAAAAGACGGTTGTGATCAATGTAGTTGGACTTACCAAACGTTTGATCGGTGAACATACTCCTTTTTTAAAGACTTTTTTAGAAGAGCAATCCGCACAGTTAATATCTCCTGTGTTGCCGGCAGTTACTTGTACGGCACAATCCACCTACCTTACCGGGCAAACGCCTGCCGTTCATGGGATTGTTGGTAATGGGTGGTATTTTAAAACAGCATGTGAAGTTAAATTTTGGCGGCAGAGTAATAAGTTAGTGCAGGCGCCTAAGCTTTGGGAAACGCTTCAGGCCACCATGCCAGAGTTTACCTGTGCCAATCTTTTTTGGTGGTACAATATGTATTCTACTGTAGACTTCAGTGTTACACCGCGGCCCAACTATTTGGCTGATGGTAGGAAGATTCCTGATGTATATTCACATCCCGCAGGCTTACGGGATCGCTTGCAAAAAGAACTGGGGACTTTTCCCTTATTCCATTTTTGGGGCCCCAAGACCTCCATAAAATCAAGTCAATGGATTGCTGATGCTGCGGTATTAACCGATCAATGGCACAATCCTACCCTTTCTTTGGTATACCTACCGCATTTGGACTATAATTTACAACGGCACGGACTTGATTTTTCCATCATAAAAAAGGACTTGCAAGAAATTGATGCCGTAGTGGAAAAATTAGTTGGATATTTTCGGAAACAGCAGGCCAACATTGTTTTGCTATCCGAATATGGGATCACGAATGTAGATCATCCCGTTCATTTAAATCGTATACTGCGAAAGGCAGGCTATCTTAACGTACGGATAGAAAGAGGTTTGGAACTACTAGACCCTGGAGCTAGTAAAGCTTTTGCTGTGGCAGACCATCAGATCGCCCATGTCTATGTAAACGACTTAGCTGTAAAGGATGCTGTTGGAGACCTGTTAAAGGGAATACCCGGTGTAGCAAGGGTATTGTATGGGGATGCTTTGCATTCTGCCGGACTGGCGCATCAGCGTAGTGGAGATTTCGTAGTTGTTGCGGAGCCTTCTTCCTGGTTTACCTACTATTTTTGGGAACAAGATGCTAAAGCACCGGACTATGCAAGAATGGTAGATATCCATAAAAAACCGGGGTATGATCCGGTAGAGATGTTGACCGATCCTTCCGACCCCTTTGTGGTTCCAAAGATCTTATGGAAACTGATCAAAAAGAAAATAGGCTTCAGGACCGTTATGGATGTGATCCCCTTAAAGGCCGAATTGATAAAAGGGTCGCACGGTGCAGTACCAAAAGATCGGGAAGATTGGCCGGTGTTTATAAGTGATGCCCCGAATTGGGATAAATCGGAACAAATCATTAGCGCCACAGAAGTATTTCGTATTTTGGAAAGTATAATTAAATCATCTAACCAATGAGTAATTTTTTAAAAATAGTAGGTTTTGTTCTCGCCGCTTTATTCGTTTGGGCTGCAGCCGTTCAATACAATGACCCCGATGCCTTCCGATGGTATGTGCTTTATGGAGTAGCCGCTCTGGCATCTGTATTATTTGCCTTAGGACGGTTGAAATTTATTTGGGCGCTTTTTCTATTTGGTTTTTACCTTGGTTTTGGCATTTATAATTGGCCTTCGCAATTTGAAGGGGTAACTATAGGGGAAGGCGATATTGTAAACATTGAAAAAGGGAGGGAAGCTCTCGGGATGATTTTTTCTTCGGTAATTATGTTGTTTTACGCCCTGGTAATAAAACGACGGCCAAAATGGTGATTTAAAAATCCAAATCAAAAGTTTGCCGAAGTAAATCGATTGCCGGATTCTTTTCCTTTAATTTCTGGTACTTTTCCTCTGGTGTGAAGGCATATTTTTTCATATTCTCTTCATTTACGGATACCTCAAGAGCAATAGTGTAATTGTTTAATTTTTCCCTGAGATATTCCAATACCATTCCCTGCTCCCGTTCTACTTCCTTTTTCATCGTACTATTGGGTAGTTCTATCCGAATGGTTTCGCTGCTTTTTAGCTTAGGAACATCACTCCCCAAATTACTTGCCAATATTTTTTTTCCCTGCGAATCGATTCTCCGGATCAGCGCTTCCCAATGCTGTTGCATTTCTTCTTCTGTGAAGCTATTTCTGGGAAGGTCTTCAGAGGAATGCTTTGATTTTTTTACCGCCTGATGCTCTTTTTTAGCCTTAAGACTGGAAAGAGAGAGCCCTGAAACCCGACGCGAGAGGTCTCTTAATTCGGGTGGTGAGGATTTTGTGTGTTTTTCTTGTGAGGTGGCTTCGTATTCCTCCTGTTCAGGCTCTTGAACAAGGTGTACTTCCGGTTCTACTTCTTCTTGTATGGAATATCCCGGCGCTTTTTGAAATCCCGTACTTTTAAAATAGGTAGCTGGAATTATGAGCTCATGCTTTTTTTTTTCAGGCGTAAACGTAATCGAGGCAAGCTTCATCAAGGTAAGTTCTACCAATAACCGTTGATTTTTGCTGATTTTGTAGTTCAGATCGCAGGTATTCGCCATTTCCAAAGCCATTAATAAAAATTCCTGGCTCGCCTTTTTAGACTGAATAGTATACTTTTCCTTTGCGCCTTCTCCAACTTCTAATAAAACATGCGTTTCGGGATCCTTACAAACCATTAAATCCCTGAAATGGGATCCTAGTCCGGAGATAAAATGATGTCCTTCAAAACCTTGCGAAAGTATCGTATTGAAGCGGAGCAACAGTTTGGGAATATCGTTCGCTAAGATGAAATCGGTAATCTCAAAAAAGATATCATAATCCAGGACATTGAGGTTTTGGGTTACCGCTTTCCGGGTAAGATTACTACCGGAAAAACTTACTACGCGGTCAAAAATGGAAAGCGCATCACGCATTGCACCATCGGCCTTTTGAGCGATGATATGAAGTGCATCGTCCTCTGCAGCTATACCCTGCTGTTGCGCAATGTACTTGAGATATTCTGCCGCATCCTTCACCGTGATACGTTTAAAATCGAAAATTTGACAACGTGAAAGAATGGTGGGAATGATTTTGTGTTTTTCAGTAGTAGCCAGTATAAATATGGCGTGCTTGGGGGGTTCTTCTAACGTTTTTAAAAATGCATTGAACGCAGATTGCGATAGCATATGCACCTCATCAATAATATACACCTTAAACCGGCCTACCTGGGGCGGTATACGCACCTGATCAATAAGACTTCGAATATCGTCAACGGAATTATTGGAAGCCGCATCTAATTCGAAGATATTAAACGCAAAGTCTTCATCTTCTTTTTCCGTACCGTCCTGGTTTATCTTTTTGGCTAAAATTCGTGCACAGGTAGTCTTACCAACTCCTCTGGGTCCACAAAAAAGTAGCGCCTGTGCCAAATGATTCTGGGCAATGGCATTTTCCAAAGTAGCTGTAATGGCCTGCTGTCCTACTACATCTTTAAAGGTTTGGGGCCTATATTTTCTAGCTGATACAATAAATGGTTCCATCGGTACAATTCCGCCCAATAACAAATATAAAAATAGCCGTTGGCATTGCATTTGGGAAAGAATAGGATGTTCGGCTTTTTATTAACAATTACTGTAATTTTGCAGAATGCAGGCCACCTTATCGCTTTGTGTAATGGGATTAGGGCTGTTGAGAGAAGAATGTTTTCGCAATACCCTGGTTCCTACATAAGGAGGAAAGTCCGGACACCGTAGTGCAACATAGCGGGTAACGCCCGTCCACCGAAAGGTGAGGACCAGTGCAACAGAAAGTATGTACAGTGCGGCTGTAGTGAAATCAGGTAAACTCTATGTGGTGCAACGCCATGTAAACCAACATTTGAGGTAGCACAGCCGAGTTGGAGGGTAGGCGGATAGAGGATTTGGGCAATCAGATCCCGAGATAAATGATAAGGGCCCCTTCCTGAGGGGAACAGAATCCGGCTTATGGCCTGCTTTTTTTGCTACCCTTGTGAGGAAAAAACAAAGGTTGTACTAGGCAATGTTCGCTGTAAAAAAGCTGAAAACACTATTCCCGTATTGGCGTTTATCATGGAAATAAGGCGATCGATCCAAATCCGTATGTGATCCATGCTCCAGGATAAGACGGCCATCTTCCTTGAGCAGATCTTTTGTAAAAATCAGTTCTGGTAATCGCATAAAATCAGATAGGCTCATGGTATAAGGCGGGTCTGCAAAAATTATATCGTATTGGCTGGAGTGCCGCATTAAATAGTGGAAGGTATCGGACTTTACAACCTTAATTTCCATTGCTAATTCCTTTCTTGTCTTTTCAATAAATAGGGCACATCCTTTGTGCGCATCCACTGCGGTAACCATCTGAGCACCACGGGAAGCAAATTCAAAAGCCATATTCCCGGTACCTGAAAAAAGGTCTAAAACTGCAATACCTTCAAGAGAATACAGGTTGTTAAGAATATTAAACAATCCCTCTTTTGCCCTATCTGTTGTAGGGCGTACCGGCAATTTTTTAGGAGCAACAATACGCCTTCCTTTATGTTTCCCGGAGATAATACGCATCGCTTATATCGAGCTCAGCAAGGTTAAATCAATAGAACTGCCTTCTAACTCTTCTTGAGCATAAGGCGGGTTTTTGGGAATAAACACCACTACTTTTTTAATATACTGATAGCATATTGCAAACAGCCGATCGTCCTCTTCGATACTACCAAATAACTTTAATTTTACCTCTTCTGCGGGCAAGCCCAATTGTTCATAGGTAAAAAGAATATAATATAAAAAGTCTTCTTTGGTTTTGTAGTCAAATTGGTTGTAGAGTTGAAGGGTCTTTTTTTCAAAAACTAAAAGCTCCATGGTCCTCTTGCCCACATGAACATAACACGTTAATTTGTTGTTCTTCTGATGCAACATAGATTGTAAGAGCACTGCACTATTGTGTTTAAATTCAAACGCTCCAAAACAATCGAAGATATAATTGTTAATATTGGTGAAGGGCACATATACGCAAACTAACTCCTGGTGTGGCAATACGTCATATACGATGTGATCGCTAGCCAGGATCTTGGTATTGAATTTTAGATAATTTGCTAACTCTTTTTTGTCAAATAAAGTTTTGGGAACCAGGCAATACAGATGGTTTTTATGAACTACGTTAACCTCCGAAAAGCGATGTGCTGTTAATTTATGTGTATTTACTAAAGATTTTAGCGCTTTGAGCATAAGATAAGGGGTAGATGCTGTCTTAAAATCTACCTTATCCGACAGCAGTACTTTATGCCCTATGGTATCCAGAATACAAAAAGAAAGTCCATTCAAGCCAACCTGAATGGACAATTTTTTATAGGGATGAATATGCTCCTTTGTATCGATCTTAGTCGTTATTTCTTCTGTCGTAAATGGGCGGCCAGTTTCCATTCGTACTGACGTCCACCAAAGACCCCACGGTTATAAACGCTCCATTCACTTCTTCTACACTATTCCGTGCATTTTCCTGAGCCATTAAATCACCAGGTTGATCATATAGTACCACATCTTTCTTCACTTTGGCTTCAAAAACCGGGGCGCGATATCCGCTTTTATCAATGATATCCGCCTTCATTTCAAATTTGTCACTGTTTTGCGAAAAGGGAACATCCATCATGCTTTTGTACGCAGCACTATTTTTAAACAAGGAATCTTTAACTTTTACAAATCCTAAAGTATCTACTACTACCGTGTCTACCTGAAGCTCAATTTGGTATACCCTATCAAAGCGCATAAAAGAAGAATCACGCTGCTGTGTAATGATATAACTTCCGGTATCCACAAATTTTACCAGGCTTTCAAAATTACCGGCATATTTACCATTTACGGATTTGTAGGCCTCCTGGGCATCCCGGATATCTTTCAATTTATCAATAACAGCTTGGAATCGTTCCTGGCGAACTTTCTTAAATTCGATGGGGCCGTTTACTGATTTGTAGATCAAATAAGCAAAGACAACGCAAACAATCCACAGAACTATTTGTAAAATGGTCTTCATTTTTTAAGAGTTAATTAGATTTAGTGGTTATCAACAAATCTACAATTTTTTTTGAATCACGAAAGTTTTCCCCCTAAAAATGATGGCTATATTTGGCGCAGTATGATCTCAGAATCTCCTCGATTTTTTTATCGGAAACTGGTAGATGGTTTCCCCTTTACGCCAACTTCAGAACAGGATATAGCGTTACAAAAATTATCGCATTTTATTACTGCTACAGATAAGGGGCAACTTTTTGTACTAAAAGGATTTGCGGGTACTGGAAAAACTACCATTGTGGGTTGCGTGGTAAAACAATTGTGGCACCTCAAGATGAAAACCATGTTGCTGGCCCCAACGGGCAGGGCTGCCAAGGTAATGTCCGGATATTCCGGGACCCAGTCGTATACTATTCATAAAAAGATCTATTTTCCCAAAAAGCAATCCGGAGGGGGCGTTCAATTTGTTCTGGCGCCAAACAAAAGCAGGAATACCCTTTTTATAGTGGATGAGGCCAGCATGATCCCTGATGTTCCTTCCGACTCGAAATTGTTTGAGAATGGCTCCTTATTAGATGATTTGATCCAATTTGTCCATTCCGGACATGGTTGTAAGCTGCTATTAATAGGCGATACCGCCCAATTACCCCCTGTTAAGCTGGAATTGAGCCCGGCATTAGCTGCCGAGGAACTGGAACTTCGTTATCAACTTCAGGTTACCCAAATGGAATTACAAGAGGTTATGCGCCAAAACCAGCACTCCGGTATACTTTTTAATGCCACTGGACTCCGGGAGCAATTGCGGGGTAATTTTTTTGAGGCATTTCAGTTTGAAGATCAAGGCTTTCAAGATATCGTCCGGTTAAGGGATGGTTTCGAAATACAGGAAGCTATAGACCAGGCGTATACTCAGGTTGGAAAACAGGAAACAGCCATAATTGTCCGCTCTAACAAGAGGGCCAACCTGTACAATCAAAATATCCGGCAGCGTATCCTACATTTGGAAAACGAGATCGCAGTTGGGGATTTCCTAATGGTGGTTAAGAACAACTATTTTTGGCTTTCTCCGTCCTCCCGGGCGGGATTTATTGCCAATGGCGACATTATTGAAATATTGGAATTATTTTCAATTCGGGAATTGTACGGGTTTAAATTTGCGGAAGTACGTGTACAAATGGTAGATTATCCGGACCAGAAACCCTTTGAGACCGTTTTACTATTAGATACCTTACATTCTGCTTCCGCCTCACTCTCTTACGAAGATGGTAATCAATTATACCTGGAGGTAGCAAAAGATTACGCACATGAAAAATCAAAATACAAACGATTTCTTGGTGTAAAAAACAACCGTTATTTCAATGCCCTTCAGGTGAAATTTTCCTATGCCATCACCTGTCATAAATCTCAGGGAGGGCAATGGGATACGGTCTTTGTGGAACAACCTTTTCTAACAGGTAGCATGGACAAGGAGTTCCTGAGGTGGTTATATACTGCTATAACCAGAGCGCGGTCTCAATTGTATTTAATAGGCTTTAAAGACGATTTTTTTGTTGTAAACGAATAACTTAAATTTAGTCAAAATCTCCAGGTATGACATCCGAAACGGTTATCAGTATTTTTTTAGGAGTGGGTCTCGCTGCTTCTGCCGGCTTTCGGGTATTCTTACCCTTGTTTGCGCTGAGTTTGGCAGGATTTTTTGAAGTTTGGGAATTGAATGCCAGTTGGCAATGGATAGGAAGTCTTGCTGCTGTACTTACTTTTGGAATAGCCACCGTAGTGGAGATATTCGCGTATTTCATTCCTTGGGTGGATAATGTGTTGGATAGTATAGCATTGCCATTAGCAGCGGTTGCGGGTACGGCGGTTATGGTGTCTACAGTAGCTGATTTGGAACCGGTAGTTACCTGGTCATTGGCAATTATCGCCGGAGGGGGGACGGCTTCTGCTATCAAAGGCGCTAATGCTGCTGGAAGACTTACATCAACAGCAACCACTGGAGGAGTAGCCAACCCCATCGTATCCACTGTGGAAACCGGTACTGCGGTAGTAGTCTCTACCGCTTCTATATTTGCTCCCCTGCTGGCCGCTGTTCTGGTAATTATTATTTTGGCAATTATTTTCCGGATTTACCGGAAATTACGGCCAAGAATCAATAATTAAATTTGCTGATGAACATAATTTCAATGATCCCTGCGCGCTATCAAGCGTCTCGATTTCCCGCAAAATTACTTAAGGATTTAAGTGGAGAACCGGTTATTTTGAGGACGTATAAAGCTGCGGTAAACACGGGTCTTTTTAATGAAGTTTACGTGGTGACCGATAGTGATATCATTTACAACATCATAAAAGAAAACGGGGGAGAAGTAATCATGAGCAAAGAGGAACACGAAAGCGGTAGTGACCGAATTGCAGAAGCGGTTGCAAATGTAGATGTAGATGTGGTGGTAAATGTACAAGGCGATGAGCCTTTTATTGATAAAGAAAGCCTGGAAAAACTCATACAAGTATTTCATCAGGATGCCCAAAAGGAAATCGATCTAGCTTCTTTAATGACCCCTATACAAGACTGGGAGGACATTTCTAATCCAAATACGGTGAAGGTTGTAGTAGATAATCGTAATTTCGCCCTTTATTTTTCCAGGTCTCCCATCCCTTATCCAAGAAATAAGGAAGCAACTGCCAATTACTATAAGCATAAGGGAGTGTACGCCTTTAGAAAAAGGGCATTGATGGATTTTAGAAAGTTGCCCATTTTGGCCTTGGAAGCTGCAGAGAAAATTGAAGCCATTCGTTTTTTGGAATATGGTAAAAAAATAAAAATGGTAGAAACTTCGGTAACAGGCATAGAAATTGATACCCCTGAAGATTTGGAAAGAGCCCGTAAAGCATGGAAGTAAATTTTGACAACATAAAAGTTATTGGTTTTGACGCAGATGATACCCTATGGGTCAATGAAACGTATTTTAGAACAACGGAAGAACGTTTTGCTGAACTTCTGGAAAGCTATGAGACCAAAAACAAAGTAGATCAAGAGTTGTTCAAAATGGAAATGCAAAACCTTGAACTTTACGGATATGGTATTAAGGGTTTTATGTTGTCCATGATCGAATCCGCCTTGGATCTCTCTAATAATACGATTCCGCAAAGAACTATTTTGGAAATTTTGAGATTGGGAAAGGCGATGATCTCTCATCCGGTTGAACTGTTGGACGGCGTAGAGGAAGTGTTACAGCATTTGGAGAAAAGGTATCGCTTAATTGTATTGACCAAAGGCGATTTATTGGACCAGGAACGAAAACTGGAACGGTCCGGGTTAACCCGCTATTTTCATCATGTGGAAGTACTAAGCGAAAAAAAAGAAGAAAATTACCGCAACCTTTTAGAGCATTTGGAAATCCATATAGAAGAGTTCTTAATGATAGGAAACTCGTTGAAGTCCGATGTAATTCCTATTATTAATCTGGGCGGTAATGCGATACACGTGCCTTTTCATACTACTTGGGCCCATGAATTGGTAAGTGAGGAAGAAGAAAAAACGAATAGTCATATTAAGGTAAATGCTATTCGCGACATTTTGAAGTATTTGAATTAGAATGAAGTCAGAGAACGACATAGTAACAAAACAAAACACACGGCGAGCCGCAACGGAATTTAAAAATTTTCCGATGGTACCCCGTGTGATCTATGGTAGAGGGAGTTTTGATCAATTGGCAGATATTATTTTACCAAAGCGCAGGAATTCTGAAGCTCCTTTCATTTTTTTGATAGATGATTTTTTTGAAGGGAAAGCCCTGGAAAAAAGGATTCCCTGGTTATTCAATGATCAGATCATATATATCTCTGCCGATGAAGAACCAAAAACGGACCAGGTAGATGCGTTGGTGCAAAAGATAAAAACGGATTTCGAAGAACTTCCTTCAGGAATAGTAGGCATTGGAGGAGGAACGCTCTTAGACCTTGCCAAAGCGGTAGCAATTATGGTAAACAACAGGGGTAGTTCTTCCAAATATCAAGGTTGGGACCTTGTTAATCGGCCGGCACTCTACCATGTTGGCGTACCCACGATTAGTGGTACCGGAGCGGAGGTATCGCGAACTGCTGTATTGCTTGGACCAGATAAAAAACTGGGGATCAATTCGGACTACACCACCTATGATCAAGTAGTATTAGACCCTGATCTTTTGAAAACAGTTCCAAAAGACCAGTGGTTTTATACCGGGATGGATTGTTTTATTCATTGTGTAGAATCCCTGGAAGGGACTTACCTAAATGCCTTTAGTCAAAGTCATGGAGAAAAAGCCTTCGATTTATGTAAAGAGGTCTTTTTAGGAGCACTATCGGAGAAGGAGGCCGAAGAAAAGTTGATGATGGCTTCCTGGCATGGAGGAATGAGTATCGCCTACTCCCAAGTGGGCGTGGCGCATGCACTTAGCTATGGCCTTTCGTATATGCTAGGAACCAAACATGGCCTGGGGAATTGCGTTGTTTTTCAGCATCTGGAGGAGTTCTATCCCGAAGGGGTAGCCCTTTTTCTTAAAATGAAAGCAAAACACGCCATCCAACTTCCATGTGGCCTTTGCAGTACGCTATCGGATAGAGAACTTGATGTTATGGTCCAAATCGCATTGTCCATGGAACCGCTATGGGAAAATGCTTTAGGTAAAAAGTGGAAAGACAAGATCAGCCCTGAGCAGTTAAAACGGATCTACCAAAAGATTTAGATGCTGCACGCACTAGCTAAATTTATTTATTTTAAGGTGTTGGGATGGCAACTCGTTGGTGAATTCCCGGATGTTAAAAAATGTGTGGTAATTGTAATCCCACATACCCATTGGCTGGATTTTCCCTTGGGCGTAATTGTTCGTAAAGTTCTGAATCGGGAAATCCATTACATTGGAAAAAAAAGCCTTTTTCAACCGCCTTTTGGATGGTTTTTTAGATGGATGGGGGGAACCCCGGTAGATCGTTCTAAAAAACAAAAAATGGTGGACGCAGTGGCCGATGTTTTCGATAGCAAGGAAATCTTTCGCTTTGCACTGGCCCCGGAAGGCACAAGAAAAAAAGTAAAGGCCTTACGAACCGGATTTTACTATATTGCCAAAAAGGCGCAGGTTCCCATCGTTATGGTCGCTTTTGATTACGGAAAAAAGCAGGTAAAATTTTCAGAACCACTATGGACTACCGATAATATAAACCTTGACTTTAGAAAAGTAAGGCAATTCTTTAAAGGTGTCAAAGGCAGAATCCCTGAGTGGAGCTACGAGTAATCGAAATAAATACGTTCTTACCCAACCGCTAACCCTAACACCCAATCAGGTCTTTTTAAGCGACTTTGGTGGTTTAGGTTTCTCTTTTTTCAGGGTGTTACCAGGAAAAACAAGGTTGGTACTGGAATAGCTCCCCCCGAAAGTAATAGCAGCTGCATACACTTGTTGGATGGCATCAATAACCTGTGCTTCGCTTAACTCTCGTAATGGATGGGCATAGACCGACCAAATAATTTCATCACTCAACGCGTATTTTACATCTAAGGCGGAATGAAAATTAGCGACAAGGGCGTTCAACAGTTCATCTTCCCCTAACTTTTCCCGTTCTACAATAGGGGAGATAATACGCATTCTATTTGCACTTTCATCATAAATACAGATCAACATGGTATTGTTTAAGAGAAATCGGGCTTGATTTCCCTGTAGGCTTACCGTATCTGCTTCTTGTTGTATAATGTCCATCAATTTTTCAGAGGTCATCTGTTGTGAAAATAAACTTTGTGTAGTAATCAGAACGAGTAGTACGAAATAGTTATGTAGGCAATAAAGCCTTTTCATTCGGGTTATCATAGGACCATCGTATTAGAAAGTAGTTAAATAAAGTATTACTATTGATTCCTCTTTGAAAGATACGGTTATTCGATCTAACCTCCTTTTTTGTCGAATTAAAATGGAAAAAATTGCTTTGCCGATTATTTTCGATGTACTTAAAGAATAACCTAGCTTCACTATGAGAATACTGTTACTTTTCGTTACGCTATTTATTTTTTCGTTTTCTCCGCTAACCGCTCAACTTTCAGTGAACAGTTTCACTTTGGTAGATGCGGAAACCAATGAAGATGTATTTGAGCTCCAGGATGGTCAGGCTATTAACATTTCAGCCCTTCCTACCACCTCGCTGAATATTCGAGCAAACACTGCCGGTGGAGTGGAAAGTGTAGGCTTTGAACTCGGTGGAGCGTTATCCCAGACCAAGACGGAAAGCTTTTCACCCTATGCCCTATTCGGAGATATTTCAGGGAACTATATCGCTCAAGAATTCCCGGTGGGGAATTATAGCCTAACCGCCACCCCATTTTCCGGAAGGGGTTTAAGAGGAGAAGCCGGGACAGCTTTGACGATCAACTTTTCTATTAACGCGCAACCCCTTTTTCGACCTTTTATAACCACATGGAAAACCGATAATAGAGGGGCTTCTGCGGACAATCAGATCACCATCCCTGTTAAGGATACCAATCCCTTTGGTCCTGCCCTTGTATACAATTACCACGTTGATTGGGGAGACGGATCTACTTCGGAAAATGTTACTGGGGATATTACCCATACCTATGCAGTCCCAGGTACCTATACTGTGTCAATTACAGGGCAATTTCCAAAAATGGAATTTGGCTTTGAATCCGAACAACCTTTAAAAGATAATGAGAAGTTATTGTCTGTAGAGCAGTGGGGAGATATTGCTTGGGAGGATTTAAGAAGTTCATTCGCAAGGTGCAAAAATCTTGATGTAATAGCAACCGATACTCCTGATTTATCCCTTGTTTGGAGTTTGAATGCCATGTTTTCAGGTTGCTCCAATTTAGTGGGGAACGATTCCTTCGGAAACTGGGATATGACCCCTGTAAGGGATACCAGCTTAATGTTTGGTGATTGTTCCAAGTTCAACCAGGATATTAGTGGGTGGAACATGTCTAATGTCACTGATATGGCATCTATGTTTTCTAGGGCGACTTTTTTTAATCAAAATATTGGTGTTTGGAACACAGACAATCTTACTCAGATGGTTTTAATGTTTTTAGGTGCTTCTTCGTTCAACCAAGATATAAGTGAGTGGAATGTCTCTAGCGTCTCAGACTTTGGTTCTGTTTTTGCCAATGCAACCTCCTTCGACCAAGATTTGTCCGGTTGGAACGTTTCGAATGCCACTGAACTGAGAGGTTTGTTTTCAAATTCTGGTTTATCCGATGCGAATTATGACAATATTTTAATCGGCTGGTCACAATTACCCTCTTTACAAAATGGGGTCGTATTGGATGCCCCACAAAATGCATATTGTGCTTCGGTCGAAGAGCGACAGTTAATTATTGATACCTATGGTTGGACCATTAATGATTTGGGGCAAGCTTTTAATTGTGGACCCAACCAACAACGTCCTTTTATTACGGTTTGGAAAACGGATAACCCGGGGGTTTCCGAAGATAACCAGATTACTATTCCCACCTTCCCAGGGGAGACTTACAACTATACCGTGGATTGGGGAGATAATACCACATCAGAAAATGTTGCAGGGGGGATTACCCACACCTATCAAAATTCAGGAACCTACACAGTTACTCTGCTAGGGGAATTCCCGAGGATCTACTTTAACAATACCGGCGACAAAGAGAAACTACGCACCGTTCAACAATGGGGTGATATTGGATGGACCTCCATGGAAGACGCCTTCAATGGCTGCTCGCTTATGGACGTTACCGCCCAGGATAGGCCCAACCTTGAGCAAGTGCTTTCCATGAAAAATATGTTTTCCGGCTGTAATAACTTGACTGGGAACTTCAATATCTCCAATTGGGATACTGGTAAGGTGACAGACATGTCAGGTTTGTTCGAGGAAGCGGAAAAGTACAATATATCTTTGGGCCAATGGGATGTAAGTCAGGTTCGTAGCATGGACAGGATGCTCAGAAATGCAACTACTTACGATCATAACGTATCCAGTTGGGATGTCTCCTCAGTGGAAAGTATGGTGGCCCTTTTTGATGGCTCCGGATTGTCCAATGAAAATTATGACCGGCTTTTAATTGGCTGGAACAATCTTGAGACCCTCCAACAGGATCTGGTTTTGGGAGCTGCCGAAAAGCAGTTTTGCCAGGCGGGAACGGCGCGACAAAATTTGATCACTACTTGGGGCTGGACCATTAATGATAATGACCAACAAACCGGTTGCTCTACCTCTGGGCTACAACCCTTTATCACCACCTGGAAAACAGATAATCCGGGGATCTCCGAAGAAAATCAAATTACAATACCCACTTTTCCTTTCGAGGTGTATAATTACGAGGTAGATTGGGGAGATGGGACTACTTCGGAAAATGTTACCGGATCCATTACACATACATACGCTACCCCAGGGATATACACGGTACGTATTAGTGGATTCTTTCCTGCAATACATTTTAATAACAATGGAGAGGCTGTAATTATTAGTGATGCCCGAAAACTATTAACCGTAGAGCAATGGGGGGATATACAGTGGTCCACGATGAATTCAGCATTTGCCGGATGTGAAAATATGGATGTGGTAGCCACGGATATTCCGGATTTTTCAAATATGCAGGATGCCACGGGCATGTTTCGGTATTGTAGGTCGCTGGTCGGGAATAGTACGTTCAATAGTTGGGATATGAGTCGGGTCAGCTCTCTATTTGTTATGTTCAACGAGGCAGAGCAATTCAATCAGGATATTTCCGGCTGGGATACCGGAAGTGTGATCACAATGGGAGGGACGTTTCAGAAGGCATTGTCGTTCAATCAGGATATTGGCGCTTGGAATGTTTCCCAGGTTACCATTATGTTCGGTGTTTTTCTGGGCGCTACTTCCTTTGATCAATCTTTGAGTAATTGGGATGTAAGCCAGGTAACAGGCATGTTTGGCCTATTTGATAATAGTGGCCTTTCTAACGAAAACTACGATGCTACCTTGATCGGTTGGAGCCAATTACCCGCGCTGCAAAACAATGTTATGCTGGACGCACCCCAAAATCAATTTTGTGAGGCGGCGCAGGCCAGGCAGGATATTATAGATACCTACAATTGGACAATAAATGATGACGGTGAGGCTACCAATTGCGGGGTTATCCTGCAGCCCTTTGTTACCACATGGAAATCAGACAATCCGGGAGTTTCCGAAGATAACCAAATTACAATTCCCACCTTTCCGGAGGAAACATACGACTATACCGTGGATTGGGGCGATGGTTCCACCTCGACCAACGTAACAGGAGATATCATACATACCTATGCCACTCCCGGAACCTATACGGTTTCGATTACTGGCCAATTTCCAAGGATCTATTTCAATGATTTCACTTTTGGTTTTGATGAGGTTAGTGGTGATGAGAAAAAACTTCTCAACGTGAAGCAATGGGGCACTAACCCCTGGACGTCTATGGAGTCTGCTTTTGCGGGTTGTTCAAATCTTTCAGTAGCAGCTTCCGATAAACCTGACTTATCAAACGTCACCAGTCTTAGAACGATGTTCTCTTTCTGCAATTATTCATTTGACACTAGAGGTACCCGGGAATTTGGTAATTTTAATGGGGTAGAGAACTTTAATGCCTGGGATGTGAGTACGATAACCGATATGTCAGGAATGTTTGATAAATCTTCAATCGATCAGGATATTTCTTCATGGGATGTGAGCAATGTCCTGGACATGTCCTTTATGTTTTTTAGTAGCACGTTTAATAGTGCTATTGGAGATTGGAATGTGGGTAAGGTCGTAAATATGAGCAGCCTTTTTGGGGCTAGTTCTTTTAATCAGGACATTTCAGCATGGGATGTGGGCAACGTCCAATTCTTCGATTTTATCTTTAATAGTACCTTCTTTAATCAGGACATAACCGGTTGGAACGTGGAAAGCGCCATTAGCATGAGTCATGCATTCAGTCAAAGTAGTTTTGATCAAAATCTTAGTTCCTGGAATGTTTCGAATGTTACAGATCTTTCCAATGCTTTTGATGATTCGGACCTTACCCGAGAAAACTACGATGCTATTTTAATAGCCTGGTCACAACTTCCCAACCTGCAATCGGGAGTGGTCTTAGGGGCCAATAAAGCGGTGTATTGCGAAGCAGAACAGGAAAGAAACACTTTAATAACCGAGTTTGGTTGGATCATCAATGATTCCGGTAGTGATTGTACCCCTGAACGTCCCTTTATTACTACCTGGAAAACAGATAATCCAGGGCCTTCCAATGATAATCAAATTACCATACCAACCAACACAAGAGAAGTTTACAACTATACTGTGGATTGGGGCGATGGCTCATTTGATGAAGGAGTAACCGGAGATATTACGCATACGTATGAAACCCCAGGTGTGTATACCCTTGCAATTACAGGAAAGTTTCCAAGAATATTTTTTAATGGTTTTGAAGGGATCTCCGAATTTCCATCGAAAGATCCAGATGATTTAAAAATTATAGCCGTAAATCAATGGGGTAGTAATCGATGGAAATCAATGTCTTTCGCGTTTGCAGGCTGCGAAAATATGGATGTGGTAGCTACGGATATTCCTGATTTTACCAGAGTAACAGCATTATCTGAGATGTTTCTGGGGTGTTTATCATTAACCGCCAATGAAACAATAGGGGATTGGAATACTTCTGGAGTTCGATTTGCTCCTGGAGTGTTCAGAAGTGCTACTTCCTTTAACCAGAACATTAGCGGTTGGGATGTGGGAAATATGGATTTTATGGCGGGAATGTTTAGGGGAGCTGCTGCTTTTGACCAAGATCTGGGCAATTGGAATATATCAGGGGTACAGAACATGACCGATATGTTCACAGATGCTGGCCTTTCTAACGAGAATTATGACCGTATTTTAATCGGATGGAGCCAACTGCCCGCCTTGCAGCAAAATGTACCATTTGGCGCTCCTCAAAATCAATTTTGTGAGGCAGCGGATGCCCGGCAGAGCATTATTGATAGCTATGGCTGGAACATTAACGATGCCGGCCAAAGTTGCCCCACACTATCAATAAACAGTTTTACTTTGATCAACGCTGATACAGAAGAGGACTTATTGGAACTTACCAATGGGACGCAAATTGTGTTGTCAGCACTTCCTACCAACAATTTTAGTATTCGTGCTAATGGAACGGAGGATATTGGTAGCGTACGTCTTGTTTTGGATGGACCATTGATGAATACCAGAACCGAAAGTGCTGCTCCTTTTGCGCTTTTCGGGGATGTAAGAGGAAATTACAAAGGGAACATTTTTCCAGTAGGAATGTATAGTTTGACGGCTACGCCCTATAGCGAAAATCGTCTGGGAGGTGTACAGGGAACACCACTTTCCATAAACTTTGAAATCGTAGCGGGTCCTGCCCCTGACTTTGAAATCTCGTTTACAGAGATGAACCAACCGACAACCTGTGGCGGTGATGAGGGTCTGGTTATAGGAACAATGGTGGGTCCTTTGGGTTTCTATGAAATTGACTTACAGGGTCCTGTACCTTTTTCTGAACCCCTTACTATAGAAATGACAGCACCTGATACCACCTTTACGTTGTCTTTTTTAATAGCGGGTGACTATGTATTTAGTGTAACACAGCTAAGTACAGGGAATACGCTTACCTTAGCGTTCACCTTAGAAGATCCGGATTTACCCGAAGTTACACTCGCTCCTTTTGCTGATGTGTTAGATACGGATGCCGCGTTCCCCTTAACTGGGGGTAGCCCGGAAGGAGGAACCTATTCGGGTCCTGGCGTAAGTGGAAGTATGTTTGATCCAGCTGCTGTTGGTATTGGCAGCTACGAAATTGAATACACCTTTACTGATCCCAACACTGGATGTGAAAACAAGGCAATACAACTGATAACCGTCGGTTCCACTGCACAGAACGCGATTACAGGTTTTGTGCTGGTGAATGCCGATACCAATGAAGATATTGGTTCGATTACCGACGGAATGGTCTTTGCACAAACAAACCTACTCACTACCAATTTAAATATTCGAGCAGAGGCTACTTCGGACGTTGAGAGTGTACGTTTAGCGCTAACAGGACCCCTGGTAAATTCCCGAAACGAAAATGTTGCT
Source organism: Bacteroidota bacterium (assembly GCA_038750505.1). GTDB lineage: Bacteria > Bacteroidota > Bacteroidia > Flavobacteriales > Flavobacteriaceae > Croceivirga. The sequence continues at coordinate 116,520 of JBCDHD010000012.1, forward strand.
CCTTACGCACTCTTTGGAGATCGGGCAAGTAATTATTTCGGGCGTTTATTCCCGCTGGGAAGCTTTAGTATCACGGCTACTCCCTATTCGGAGAATGGTTTAAGAGGTGATCAGGGGACGGCCATAACCGTTAGTTTTAGTATTGCACTACCACAATCAGCAGCACCGCCTAATGCCATGCGATTGTATCCGAATCCTGCAACGGAATTGGTTACTATGGAATTTGAACTCCCCACAAATCTGATATCTATTCAGGTGTTTGACATTAGCGGTAGGCTGGTTCGGGAAGAAAAAGTGGAAGAACACAATGGAGACTATCAGATGCCCGTATTTGACCTTCCTGTAGGGAAATATTTTGTACGGACAGTGGATAACAAAGGCGAGCCATTTATCGAGCAGATGGTGATAGAGCGGTAAGGATTAAATGGCCAACTCGAAAATAGAAAAGGCAGCTTTTGAATTGCCTTTTTTATTAAAAATGGGAGTAAAAGAGAAGGAAACACGAAAAAATTGAAAAATTACAGGGGATAAAAACAGTTTTTTAAATAGTTTTATGCTAGTACACCGGGAAACAGTTGTACTTCTCCCCTTAGTAATTTTTTTATCTCTGAACCTACACCGCAGATTGCTCAATTGGAAAGTTAATGTATCATTAAATAACCACCCAATATGAATAAAGAATTACTTGTATTTACTGTATTTGTTTTGCTTCTCTATAGTTACACCACAGCCCAACAGTGGCGACCGCTGGGCCCGGAGGGTAGTATCTCCCCTGGGGAGGGCTTCGCTCCCGGTATAACGCTTGATAGTTCAGGGACGCCTTATGTGGTATATATTAACGACGAACCCGAACCTGATGGGCAATGGGAACTACTTTCCGTACAGCGGTTTAACGGGGAAACCTGGGAGTATGTGGGAGCTCCTTTTTTTGGAACCGATTTGGGGAATAGCAGTAGCAACATAATCTTGGATAGCTCGGATCGGCCGTACGTAATAGCACGAGATAATTCGGGCCAGGACGACCCATTTGTATATCGTTTTGATGGTACACGTTGGAGCGCCCCTTCAGCGATCCACTTTAATCGGGGGGCCTTCCCTGACATTGCTATTAGCAGTACCGATATTCCGTATATCACTCATGTAAGTTTTTATGGTGCGGTGGCTTATCGTTTTATTGATGGAAGATGGGAAGCTATAGGTGGCGATGACCCGGTAGAGGCTGGAGCTGTACCCATTTCAGACGGTTTTGGGGGTGTGAGATTTACCACTATCGCATTAGACAGCAACGATGTACCTTACGTGGCCTATGTAGAACGAGAATTCAGCGGAGATGTTGGAAAACTTAAGATCAAATTTTTTAATGGGACATCCTGGGAATTTCTTGGAGATGGAATAATCTCCGATGGAAGTGCTAGTAGTGTAACCCTTGTTATTGATACTAACGATATAATATACGCCGCCTATAGCGATATTGAAGATTCAGGTCGTGGGGTAGTAAAATATTTTGATGGTACTTCCTGGAAAGTCCTGGGAAATTCCCCGTTTTCGGATGAAATAACCAATGCCGTGGATATTGCCTTGGATAATACAGATACACCCCATGTGATGTATAGAGATAGTGGGAATATGGACAAAGCTACGGTAAAGCGGTTTAACGGAACAAATTGGGAAACCATAGGCCAAGCTGGATTTTCACAAGAAGCCACTTTTGGGCAGGGAATAGCCGTCGATGATACAGGTAAAATCACAGTGGTGTATTCACAATTTCGTAGTGCGAATGATGGTGTTTTTGTAAAGACCTTTGATCCCACGGCTTCCGATCTGCCGGAGATAACCGGTTTTAGCCTGGTGGACGCAGAAAATAACACTGTCCTTTTTCCAATTACAGCGGGTATGGTAATCGACAGAAACTCCCTACCAACAACTAGCCTGAGTATTGTGGCTGAGGCTACAAGCAATTCGGAAAGTGTTTTTTTGGAATTGGACGGTGCACAAAGTGTATCGAGAACAGAGAATGTGGTGCCCTATGCTATTTTTGGAGATTCCCGAGAAAATTATAGAGGTAGAATCTTCGAGTCTGGCGATTACACTATAACAGCCACCCCGTTTACGGAAAATGGTAGAAAAGGGGAAACAGGTATTCCCTTAACCTTAAATTTTAGTATCGTTGAAACCAATAGTGTAACCAGCCTTGTTCTGGTTAATGCAGATACCAATGAAGATATTGGGCCAATAACAGACGGAGTAGTATTCCTGCTTACAGATTTACCCACTACTAACCTAAATATTAGGGCAAATACTACTTTGGATGTAGCGAGTGTATTTTTAGAAATTAAGGGTGACCTTAGCAATACACGCACGGAGAATGTGGATCCCTTTGCTCTTTTTGGGGATAATAGAGGGAATTATTTTGGTAGAACTTTTGGACCAGGATCCTTTACCCTTACTGCCACTCCTTATAGTGGTAAAAGACTTAGTGGGGAAATGGGAACAGCGCTAACTGCTAACTTTAGCTTTATATTGCCTCCCCAAAATGCACAACCCAATACCATGCGATTGTATCCCAATCCGGCCTCTGAATCGGTGAATATGGATTTTGAACTTCCCACAAATATTATAGCTATCCAGGTATTTGATAGTAATGGTAGGTTACTACGGGAAGTAAATGTGGAAACTAGCAACGGAGACTATCAAATGCCTGTACTAGACCTTCCGGTAGGGAATTACTTTGTGCGAACAGTAAATAATAAAGGTATTCCATTTACCGAGCAGTTAGTAATAAAACGGTAATGATTAGCGAGTTAACACAAAAGTAAAAAGACAGCTCAAAAGCTGCCTTTTTACTTTTGTGTTTTCATTGCATAGTGAATGCTCCGAACACCATCTTTAATCCTTTCTAATCTTTCCTCGTCGGAAATATGTCTCTAGCTAAGCGCTTTGGCTACTTAGGGAATATGTCTACATCCGAAAGAAGGGATTTCAATCGTTCAGCATTCCAATTCTTTCTGGATATTTCTAAGAATTTCAAAAGGGTATTGCATCTAAACATGGGTGCTTTTAAACCATGCTATAATTTTTTTTACCCATACTGAATCTTTTGGTGAGAAAGTGATTCGGTACTATTGCTGTAATGTTTCTCCTTAAAGATTCAATTCTAACAAAAACCTTATTTCTGTTGTTGGTTTTGATTACTTCGCAATCTAAACCATTTAAAGGGCCATAGTTTATAGTCATCAGATCTCCTTTACCAGGGATATGAGATACGGTCGCCACCTCAGAAATACCTTCCAAATTCAGAAAACGTTTTATCCTATCTATTTCTGTATTTCTTAGCGTTGCGTATTCTTTTCCAAATTGTAGATATTTAAATACTCCTTTTACGGTAAGCGCTTTGTGAAATTCTTTTTTGGAACGAACGTTGAGAAAAACATAAGAAGGAAACAAGGGTTTTATGAGTTTCTTTTTCCTATCGGACCATTGTCTTAGTGTTGTTACTGTTGGTAGAAATGAATCAAATTCGTACTCTTCAAGCATTGCGTGAATTTTCTTTTCATGTTGATGCTTTACATATAAAACGTGCCAACCGGAATAGGTATTTTTCATTATCATATATTTTGGGGTAAAACAATGGCTCCGCCGCTCCGAGTAACAGCAGATCGGTAATTGAATAAAAAGTGTCTCGAGAATAAAATGCGCTATGTCAATCGGAACTAACTACATTGGTCACAAAACACATTTTGGTTTGGATAAATAAGGCTCCGCCGGTCCGTATTACAATCGGATTTTCATAGTACTAAAACCTTATCGTCTAGCTAAAAGTAAGAAAATACTTTCAATACAGTTGATGGTTATTCCTTCAATTCTAAGTCCTTTCTAAGGAATAACCAAGACTTAACGTAAAGTTTACCAACGTAAAAGAAAACTAAAAAATGGGAATAAAAGAGCCTTTATTCATTCATGATTTGAAGTATGTAGATCCGAATCCTAATGGTAAAATCCGTTCTGGGGGGAAAGTCATGACTTTAAACACACAGTAGGTCTCCATACGGTTATATTTGTTTAAACCTTGTACGTAGGGAGCTATTCAAAAAGAATTCTAAAACCGTAGTCTGGGCACCCTTATGATGCGATATTTTCTTTTAAGTTCGTAAAGGATGGAAACATAAAGTGATTGTTTTTCCATCAAATCCTTTCTATTGTTAGATATTTAACATTGCATTAGCGCCTGCTAATACTAATATTTCTGTAAATTACTTACAGATAAATAGTAATAAAAATCAAGATTATTCCTACAATACAAGTCTAAATTTGTATTTAATGGTACCCCAAGTAAAGATCCTTATGTTGGACGATCATCCTATGACCCTTATCGGTTATAGGGCAGCGTTGGAAAATGTTCAAGGTATTAAATTTAGCCGTATCGATAGTGCAAATAGCCTCGATGAAGCGTATCTTAAAATTAAAAGGTCGACTATGGATCCATATGATCTGATCTTTTTGGATATAAGGATACCTTCTTCTCAGGATCACAGGTTTCTGGATGGCGAGGACTTCGGAATAATGCTACGCAAAAATTTTCCCGATATTAAAATTTTGGTATTGACCATGCTAAACGACATTACACGATTACATGTAATTCTAAAGCGTCTAAATCCCAATGGATTTATTTTAAAAACAAAGTTAACTCCGGAGATATTCCAAAAAGCGCTATCGGTTATTATGGAAGGTAATTCTTATTATTGCGAAACCGTCCGCCAAGTTGTTCAAGAGCCTTTTGAAATAGACGATTTGGAACGAAAGATTTTGTACTATCTTTCTTTAGGTGAAAAGATGAAAAATCTACCCAACCTAATTCCTTTATCTATGCCGACAATAGAAAGGCGAAAACGAAAACTAAAATATCTTCTGAGGGCGAATAGCGACAAATTACTTTTGCAAAAAGCCAGAGAAAAGGGATTTATTTAGCGTAAAAAGCTGAGTTTTTGTATTCGATAGGCGACAACTTATTTGTATTCTATCTGTTCAACCGGGTATTATCCAAAAAAGGTTTGGTTTGCAACGACCAATCAGTTTAAACGCTCTGGACTAGTAAAGTTATTCTTTCATGGTATGATAGACGTTCTGAACATCGTCATCTTCTTCAATCTTCTCTAATAGCTTTTCCACATCGAAGATCTGTTCCTCGCTGAGCGTTTTTGTTACCTGTGGAATTCGTTCAAATCCGGAAGAAAGGATTTCAATATTCCGGGATTCCAATTCTTTCTGGATATCACCAAAACTTTCAAAAGGTGCGTAAATCAAAATCCCATCCTCATCTACAAACACTTCTTCTGCACCAAAATCGATCATTTCCAGTTCTAGCTCTTCCGGGTCTATTCCTTCCCCATTGATCCTAAAATTACACGTATGGTCAAACATAAATTCCACCGAACCTGAAGTGCCTAAGCTTCCATTACATTTATTAAAATAACTGCGAATGTTAGCTACGGTCCGGGTATTGTTATCTGTTGCGGTTTCAATTAAGACCGCTATGCCATGTGGGGCATACCCCTCAAATAGTACTTCCTTGTAGTTGCCCTGAGATTTATCACTCGCCCGTTTAATAGCCCGTTCAATATTATCTTTGGGCATATTTACGGCCTTGGCATTCTGAATCACGGCACGTAACCGGGAATTGGCATCCGGATCTGGCCCCCCTTCTTTTACGGCCATAACAATGTCTTTACCTATTCGGGTAAATGCTTTGGACATCGCGGCCCATCGTTTCATTTTACGTGCCTTTCTAAATTCGAATGCTCTTCCCATAGTGACTGTATTCTTAGGAACGTCCAAATTTAAAAAAAGCCGCTACATCCCAAAACTTCTTAAGAGTGATTAATTGGAAACAATGGTCTCAATGGTTTTAGCCAATGCGATATCCTTTAAGGTGATACCGCCAACATCGTGGGTGTTTAAACGAATGGTAAGCGAATTATAAACATTTTCCCAATTGGGATGATGTTGCTGTAGTTCACATTCAAAAGCAATTCTGGTCATTATTGAAAAGGCCTCTTTAAAATCCTGGAATTGAAAGGATTTTGCAATAGACCCATCCAGAAACTTCCAGCCCTGTAAAGCACTGAGCTGTTCGTTTATTTGGGTATCATTTAATTTTTCCATGCCTAAAATTAAGCATTTCACTCCACCGAAAGATGATGATCTATGACTTCTTGATAGGAAAAACGAAGGTTTTTTGGCAGCCGATTTTCTTTGGGTAAAGCAGCCAAATAGCGGTCGTCATTTGTAGTGTAGACTTTTTTTAGTAGCGGATGGTAGTTGCCGATTTTTTTGATCACCTCCCGTATGAAATCCTCATGATGCACCAGATCTTCGCTTCCCAAATGATAAATCCCCGTTTTTCTCCGGTTGATGAGGTAGTGTATTTGTTGGGTTAGTCTATCGACCGTGGTGACATTGACAATCAGATTTGGGAACACCTCAACGGCTTCGTAAGCATCTAATAGGTGCTTTATTTCCTTAAAACGTGGCGAAGCATTACCAAATACCATGGGGACTCTTAGAATACCAACCTTATCTTCTGGCATTCTCAGCATCATGTTTTCAATTCGGATCTTTAATTTCCCATAAATACTTTCGGAAAGTGTTTTGTCAAATTCATAGGATGGGAACTTGCTGTAAGCATCAAAAACATTAGCAGAAGAAATAAAGTAGAGTTTACATGCCTTTTTGGTTAAGTATTCCATAAGATGCAAGTGCGCCTGTATTTGCCCTGGGAAATCTCCTCTCAGGGACGAAATAATATAATCTGGCCGTACGCGTTCCAGAAGTTGGAAAATATCGTCCTCCTCCAGGTCGTACCGAAAAAAGTGGGCGTTGTCCTTAAAAGTAGGATTGGAATAATAGGTGCCGTAGGTGTCAAAATAATTGCACAGTTCTTTGTACAAAGCGTTGCCGATAAAGCCACTTGCGCCAAGAATGAGAATTTTGTTTTTTTTCAAAATATAGACAGTCCTGTTTTAGTAGTAAGTTTTTCAAGAGCTTCCATACCAAGCTTGGAATTACCTTTGGTATTTAATCCGGGAGACCATGTAGCGATGCAGAATTTTTCCGGTAAGAGCGCAACAATTCCTCCACCAACACCGCTTTTACCTGGTAAACCTACCTCAAAAGCAAACTCTCCGGCTTCATCATAAAAACCACAGGTTAGCATTAGTGCGTTAATTCGTTTTACCTGCTGCAAATCCAAATAAGCATTATTCTGTAGACACTTTCCTCTGTTTGCATAGATATAGAATACTTTTACCAACTGTTCACAGCTCATCTGTAAAGCGCATTGATTAAAATAGAAGTCTAACACCTCCGTTACCTTATTTTCCAGATTTCCAAAAGATTTGATAAGGTAGGCCGCCGCGTAATTTCTAAATCCCGTTTTCATCTCCGAGCAGGTCACCTTTTCATCAAAAGAAATGGCGGTATCATCCACAATTTTTCGGATGAAGTCTAATAGTGCGGCTTTTGGATTGTCAAAATGCGATACCAAGATATCTGCTACTACTATGGCACCGGCATTAATGAGTGGATTCCTAGGGATACCCTGCTCTTGTTCTAGAAGGGAAAGGTGATTAAACGGATCACCTGACGGCTCTACTCCAACACGCTGCCATAAATCGTTCCCTAAGATTGAAAATGCTAACGACAGCGTGAGCACTTTGGAAATACTCTGTATCGAAAACAATTCCCGGGCATCACCGCAGGAATATAGGGTCCCTGTTTCGTCGACTAAAGCCATACCAAATTTACCCGGCGCTATCTTCGCTAACTCCGGAATATAGTCCGCCACTTTACCGCGCTCTTTATTGCCATTTACTTCCGTGAAGATGTCGCGAAGAACACTTTGGTAATGCATTCACTGTTTTTTATAGAAAGGAGGTTTAACCACAACGGCAGGGACTTGGTTTTTTCTGATTTGGATACGAATTGAAGTGCCCTGAGCGGTAAAATCGTCTTGTACGTAGCCCAAACCAATACCTTTTCCCAAAGACGGGGACATCGTACCGGATGTTACTTTTCCTACCACTTTTCCCTCCTCGTTAAGAATAGGATACCCTTGCCTTGGAATTCCTTTCTCCGTTAAGGTAAAACCTACTAGTCTACGTTTAGGACCACGCTCTTTTTCGTCCTTTAATGCTTCGGAATTGATAAAGTCTTTCGTGAATTTCGTAATCCATCCCAGCCCGGCTTCAAAGGGGGAAGTAGTATCATCAATGTCGTTGCCGTACAGGCAATAGCCCATTTCCAAGCGAAGTGTATCGCGAGCAGCGAGTCCAATAGGTTGGATACCATATGCTTTTCCGGCTTCAAACACTTTCTCCCATACCTGGATTACTTCCGAATTCTTGCAATAGATTTCAAAACCACCGGACCCTGTATATCCCGTCGCCGAAATGATCACATGTTCAATACCGGCAAAGTCGCCAACAATACAATTGTAAAATTGTATTGCAGCCAGATCATGCGATGAGAGGGACTGCATAGCTTCAACGGCTTTTGGTCCCTGGATGGCCAACAAAGAATAGTCGTCTGAGATATTACGCATTGTGGCATTAACTGTAGCATTGTATTTGCTAATATGCTCCCAGTCCTTTTCAATATTTGCGGCGTTTACCACTAGTAAATAGGTTTCCGCTTTTATCCGATATACGATCAAATCATCTACAATGCCTCCGGTTTCATTTGGCAAACAACTGTATTGGGCTTTCCCCTCGGTTAACTTTGAAGCATCATTAGAAGTAACCATTTGCAGCAATTCCAGCGCATGGGGGCCTTCTATAAGAAATTCTCCCATGTGGGAAACATCAAAGACCCCTACATGATTTCTAACGGTTTCATGTTCAACATTTACACCCTCATAGGATACGGGCATTAGATACCCGGCAAAAGGAACCATTTTTGCTCCTAACGCTTCATGGGTTGCCGTAAGTGCAGTAGCTTTCATACAATAACCTTAATTTGACATAAAAATATCGAATTAAAAATGGCTTGCTTAAGATGGCTAATGATCTTTTAAACAATGCAGTGTTGATTGCTTTTTTTGGAAAACTCAACTTTTTAATAGATACGTTTTAAGCTCGTTATAGGTGGCTATGGCCAAGGCGCTTTTTTCTCCGGTCATTACCTTTTGAATTTGAGGGGGAATTTCGGGAATAATTCCCAGGGTTGCTTCTACCACAGGTAGGAACTTTACGGGGTGGGCTGTTTCCAAAAAGATACCATAGCAATCAGGATGGTCTCTCAGGTATTGCTTTAGGCCTAAATACCCCACAGCGCCATGTGGGTCCGCCAGATAACCGTAGGTTGTATAGAGCTCTTGCATCGTAGCTTTAGTGGCCTCATCTGAAAAGGAATACGAGGAAAAGTACTTTGAAAGGACGGTAAAGTCGTTGTCAAAAAGTTTCAGTATTCGTACAAAATTACTGGGATCACCAACGTCCATAGCATTGGAAATAGTGGCTTTCGCCGGTTTTGGTTGGTATTTTCCAGTATCCATATAGTGCGGAACCACATCATTACTATTGGTAGCTGCTACAAAATGGTGTGCGGGCATCCCTAATTTCTTAGCCACAATTCCAGCGCAGATATTCCCAAAATTTCCGGAGGGTACAGCAAAAACAATTGCTTTATCTTTTGATTCTGCTTCTTTAAAAGCAAAAAGAAAATAAAGCAGTTGAGGAAGCCATCTTGCAACATTTATGCTGTTTGCGGAGGTAAGCCTTTTGGATTTTTGAATGTCCTTATCCAAAAAAGCCTTTTTAACCATTTGCTGACAATCATCAAAAGTGCCGGCAACCTCAAGTGCGGTAATATTTTGTCCAAGTGTTGTCAGCTGCTTTTCTTGAATTTGACTGACTTTTCCACTAGGGTATAGGATGACCACCTGTACTCCTGGTACTCCTAAAAATCCATTAGCTACTGCACCTCCTGTGTCACCGGAAGTGGCGACAAGTACGGTCACTTCTTCCTGACTACCCGCAGAAAAATGCCCCAGACAGTGTGCCATAAATCGTGCCCCTACATCTTTAAAGGCCATAGTTGGACCATGGAAAAGTTCCAATACTGCAATATTTTCTTCAAGGGATACCATGGGAAAATCAAAATCCAATACTTGATCTAGAATAGCATAGAGTCGTTCGGAAGAAATGGTGGTTCCAACAAATTGCTGCATGGCCTGCATGGCAATTTCTTGTCTGGAGAATGATCCGATTTCCTTAAAAAACGAGGTAGGTAAGGGCTGTATCCTTTGCGGAAAATACAACCCCTTATCAGGTGCTATACCATTAATTACGGCTTCTCTGAAACTAACCTGATGTTCGGGATTGGTAAGGCTGTAGAACTTCATGCGATTGATTAAAGTGATTTAACACCGGTGTTACCAATTGGGGATACATGAACTTCGAAATCCAATTCGGTATTTTGATACACTTCGGCCATTGCAACGGCTACCCTTTTGGCAATTGTACTTCCCTTTGAAAGCGCAAAAATAGAAGGTCCGGATCCTGATATCCCCATACCAAGGGCGCCAGCACTTTCTACACTGTGCTTAACAGCATCAAACATAGGAATAAGTAGCGACCGAACGGGTTCCACTACATGATCTTCCAAAGAGCGTCCGATTAAGTCATAATCTGCCTTAAAAAGACCAGCTACAAGCCCTCCCAGATTACCCCATTGTTTTATTCCTGTTTCCAAGGTGATTCCTGTTTTTAAGATCTTTCGGGAATCTGATGTTTTAATTTCAATTTGAGGATGTACAACTGTAGCATATAGTTCCGAAGGTACTGGCAATGGTATCACATCCAGGGGGGTATAACTTCGAATTAAGGTGAACCCTCCGAATAGGGCAGGAGCCACATTATCCGCATGAGCAACATTGCTGGCTAATTTCTCTCCTTGCATAGCAAAGTTTACTAATTCCAATGGGGTAAAAGGTTGTCCAAGGAGTTGGTTTATTGCCCAGACAACCCCGGCACTACTTGCTGCACTACTGCCGATACCGCTTCCCGGTTTTATCCTTTTATGTATCGCAATTTCAAAACCGCATGTCGCATCACTTTGCCCCAAAAGTGCTAATCCAGCGACACCGGCAACGTTTTTAGTAGTTTCAAGTGGTAGTTCCTGGCCGGTAACCTCTGCAATACGAATTCCTTTGGTAGCCGTTTTCCGTACCACCATTTCATCGCCAACATTTTCCAAGGCCATGCCTAAAACATCAAATCCACAGGAAATGTTAGCAACCGTAGCTGGACAAAATACCCTAATTTCCTTCATGCTTAAAAATTACCAATTCTAATGATGTCTGCAAATATTCCAGATGCAGTTACTTCGGCACCTGCACCAGCACCTTTGATAATAAGAGGTTGCTTTGCATAACGCTGTGTATAAAACAACACAATATTGTCACTTCCTTCCAGGTTATAAAAATCATGCCCTTGTGGAATTTCTTCTAATCCAACCTTTGCTTTTCCATTTTCAAATTGGGCTACGTATTTTAATCTACAGTGGTGCTCTGCAGCACTTTTATACAATTGTTGAAAATCGGATTCATAGCGGGTTAAGGATGCGAAAAACGTACCAATATCCGGAGCATTTAAACTCTCTTCCGGCAAAAAATACTTGTTGTCAATATCGCTAATATCCAGGATGTATCCACTTTCTCTTGCCAGGATAAGAATTTTTCGCATTACATCTGTTCCACCAAGATCGATCCTGGGGTCAGGTTCGGTATATCCCGCTTCCTGGGCTTCCTTTACCACATCGTGAAAGGTAGTTTGGTCATTAAATGTGTTAAACACAAAATTGAGACTTCCCGATAGTACGGCTTGTATTTTCTTAACCTTATCTCCCGAAGCGATAAGATGTTTTAGCGTGTCTATAATGGGTAAGCCTGCTCCCACATTGGTTTCAAATAAAAAAGGAGCACTATATTGCTTAGAGAGCGCTTTTAACTGCAGGTAATTTTCAAGAGAGGAAGAACACGCAATTTTATTGCAGGTCACTACTGCGATATTGTTTTTTAGATACCCAGTATAGGAGGCAGCGACATCTTCGCTAGCCGTATTGTCTACAAAAATACTGTTGCGATAATTCAGTTTTTTAATCTTTTCAAGAAAACTTTCGGTACTAGCAGGTACTCCATTGTCCAGTTCGCTCTCCCAGTTTTCCAAGAGAATTCCTTGCTCTTCGAAAAGCATTTTTCTTGAGTTGGCAATGCCAATTACCCGAAGGTTGAGTTGTAACTCCTTTTTCAAGTATTCTTCTTGCTGTTTAATTTGCGCCAGGAACCGCTTACCTACGTTTCCGACACCCATAACAAAAAGATTAAGTTGTTTTATGTTCTCTTCAAAAAAGGTTTCATGTAGGGTATTTAGGGCTTTTTTTACATCGGCCTTTTGTATTACTGCCGAAATATTTCTTTCCGAAGCGCCTTGTGCAATCGCACGAATATTTACATTGTTTCTTCCCAATGTGCTGAACATTTTACCACTTAAACCCTGATGGCTTTTCATATTATCACCTACAACAGCGATAATTGCCAAATCGCTTTCTACAAGCACAGGATATATTTTACGGGTACTTATCTCAAATTCAAAAGCGGTAGTAATAGCGGCTACAGCATTCTCGACGTCATTTTCGGAAATACCTACACATATCGAGTGTTCTGAGGAGGCTTGTGTTATTAATACCACACTGATACTTTTCAAGGAAAGTGTCTCAAAAAAGCGCTTTGATATCCCAGGCACTCCTACCATTCCGGGACCTTCCAGGGATAACAAGCTGATACCTGCAACGTGACTAATTCCTCGTACGGTTTTCCCTTTTCCGTTTTTGTTTTTATCGATATAGGTTCCCTCATGGCCAGCGTCAAAAGTATTCTTAATGCGAATAGGTATACCTTTAGTAAGTACGGGTTGTATTGTTGGAGGATAGATGACTTTTGCCCCGAAATGTGAAAGCTCCATAGCTTCCTCATAGGAAATATGAGGTACGCTTTTCGCCTGCCTTACTATCCTTGGATTGGCGGTGTACAACCCGCTCACATCCGTCCATATTTGAAGTTCTTCCGCATTTATGGCCGCAGCTAATATGGCGGCAGTATAATCCGAACCGCCTCTTCCCAGAGTAGTTGAATCACCCGAAGTAGAGGTAGCAACAAAGCCCGGAATTACCGTGATACTTTCCTTAGAGGAACTGAAATAGGTTTGGCAGGTAGCATTGGTCATTTCGAAATCTACATTGGCTTTTCCGAATTGATTGTCCGTAAAGATCAATTCCCTACCATTTTTAAGTACAGCAGACAACCCTTCGGATTTGAAATAGGTGGCAATAATAAAGGAAGAGAGCAATTCGCCGTAGCTTACTATCTTATCAGATAACTTTGGGGTTTTTTCTCCGATTAAGAAAGCACCTTCTAACAAGGTTTCCAATTCATTAAGATTACCCTTAACCCAACCTAGGACCGCACTCTGACGCGATAAAGGAAACAAGGCTTTAACCGTGGTAACATGACGTTCTTCTATTTCAGCCAGTTGATCCTGGTATGCCCGATCTTTCTGTGCTGCTAAATCCAAACAGTTAAGGATAAGGTCTGTTACGCCACCTAAGGCGGAAACAACTATCAGTTGTTTTGATGTAGTTGTGCTGGCTACAATTTTTTTTACTTTTTCAATATTAGAGGCATTGGCTACTGAAGTGCCTCCAAATTTCAGTACTTTCATAAGAAATCGATTAGGATAAATAAGGGCAATGTGCGGACGATATGTGAAGAAAAATTACCCCATTGGGGTAATATCGGTTGTAGTTGTAATAACACAACTGGGAGCGATATTGAAACGAAATAAAAAGTCCGAATAGTTTAGTTGCATAAGGATCCGTACTGTACTACGCCAAAAGTAGCATTTTGTTCAAGTAGTTCAAATAGTTCTCTAATTTTTATCAAATTGTCAAATTTTCTTAATTAACGTTGTCAAATGAAGATTCTATCCGCAAAACAAATCTACGAGGCTGACGAATTTACAATAGCGAAACAGGAGATTTCCAGTGATATGTTAATGGAACGTGCTGCCACCGGGGTCTTTGAGTGGCTGCATAAAAGGGTAAAGGGAAATCCAATAAAGATCCACCTGTTTTGTGGAATTGGAAATAATGGTGGGGATGGATTAGCTGTAGCACGACACTTATTAGAACACGGGTATCAGATTGCTGTGTATGTAGTGAATTACAGTGAAAAGCGATCGCAAGACTTTCTCATAAACTTGGATCGCCTTAAGGAAAGGAAGCTCTGGCCAGCGTTTCTGGATGCCCAACAGCAACTGCCTGAGATCCATAAAGATGATATCGTAGTGGATGCTATTTTCGGAATTGGCTTGAACCGACCACCGGAGCGTTGGGTGAGTCTGCTAATTCAACATTTGAATCTATCAAAAGCTTTCCTACTTTCATTGGACATTCCGTCCGGGATGTATATGCATAAAGCCGTTTTTTCTTCAGATACAACTATCCACGCAAGTCAGGTGCTGAGTTTTCAATTTCCGAAACTGCCTTTCTTTCTACCTAATACCGGAATCTTCTTAAACGCATGGGAACTAATAGATATTGGATTGGATCCGGAGTACTGGTCGCAACTAGAGACCGCATATGAATTGGTGGGCAAGACTGAGGCGGCCTCCCGGTATATTTCCCGATCAAAATTCTCCCATAAGGGCAATTACGGACATGCCCTAATAGCAGGGGGAAGTTATGGAAAGATAGGTGCAGTAGGTTTGGCTGCACGAGCATGCTTAGCTACGGGGGTAGGATTATTAACCACATATGTTCCCAAATGTGGTTATCTTCCTTTACAGACCGGGGTGCAAGAAGCCATGGTCTTAACGGATGTGGAAGAAGACCATATTACAAAAATTACACTCCCTTTTGCGCCTGAGACCATTGGCATTGGTATGGGTTTGGGCACAAACCCTAAAACGCAACATGCTTTTGAGGCTTTTGTGAAAGAAACTTCAGTTCCTTTGGTCATTGATGCAGATGGGCTAAATCTTCTGGCCAAAAATCCAAAAGTATTGCACCAACTACCTCAAAAAAGCATTTTGACCCCGCATCCAAAGGAATTGGAACGACTCATAGGTTCCTGGGAAGATGATTTTCAAAAGCTGGAGAAAACACGAAAACTTTCAAAGGAATTAGATTGTGTTATTATCATCAAAGGAGCACATACAATAACCATTTACCAGGACAAAGGGTATGTGAATACCACCGGGAACCCTGGAATGGCAACCGCAGGATCCGGTGATGTCCTGGCAGGTATGGTTACCGCATTGGTCGCACAGGGCTATTCCTCACTGTCGGCCAGTATTTTTGGCGTATATCTCCATGGACTAGCCGGGGATCTTGCCGCTAACAAAGTAGGCTACGAATCCCTAACCGCATCAATTTTAGTACAGTATATAGCCGTTGCTTTTCGGGAGTTGCTCAAATGAAGAATGATAAAATCGGGAAGTAGAATTACTTTCTATTTAAGCCGTTTTTTGATCCAAACTATGGCGTTTTCGTATTCGATAAAAAACTCCATGTTCTTCTTGTAAAACAGCTTTTCGATCTTAAAGTTATGCATATCAATTTCCTTTTTAGAAACTATTGCAAACGCCTTAAGATTGTCTAAACCTCGTAAGTAGGTATAAATAATAGGATCAATAGCATAGGAGTTTTTTCGTAGGCTGATATATCCAAATTTTTTACCTCTGAAATGTATTTCAGAAATGCCAATGATCTGGTAGGCACGTTCCAACGTAATTGTGGCCCCTTCATCGAAGGTAGCTACCATAAAATTATCAAATACTTTTACTGTGCCTATGTCTAAGTGATATTCCTTTACGACTATAGGTTTTTTAGTAAAACCTAATTTCATCCCCAATAATATATAGTGTTGCTACGAAAGTATTGGGGTAGCTGAACAAATTGAAAAATTTTAGATTAAAGGCAGATTTATCGTTTAAATCGTTAACGTACTGAAGAAAAAGTGATAATTAGCAATAGTTAAACAAAAAGAGGGAAGTTTACCACTTCCCTCTTTTTAACAAATCGACTAAACGTATTGTTTTTATGACTTGGCTTTCGGCGATTGTTCCGGCTTTTCAATTTTAATTGTCAATTCCTCTTTTTTCTTATCAAAATCCATGAAAATGCTGTCCCCTTCTTCCAGATTAGAATTTACGATCTCCTCAGCTAGTACGTCTTCAATGTATTTCTGGATTGCTCGTTTAAGCGGCCTTGCGCCATATTGCTTATCAAATCCTTTATCGGCAATGTAATCTGTAGCAGCTTTGGAAAGGGTAAGATCATAGCCGATCTCCCTTATTCGTTTGTAAAGCCTGTCCAGTTCAATACCAATGATCTTATGGATATCCTCACGTTCAAGGGTATTAAAGACAATCACATCATCAATTCGATTCAGAAACTCCGGGGCAAAGGCTTTTTTCAACGCGTTTTCGATTACACTTTTTTGATGTGTATCTGCCTGGGCTTTCTTGGCTGCTGTGCCAAAGCCAACACCCTGCCCAAAATCTTTGAGTTGTCTGGCCCCGATATTGGAGGTCATGATAATAATGGTATTTCGAAAATCTATTTTTCTCCCCAAACTATCAGTTATAAAACCGTCATCAAGTATTTGCAACAACATATTGAATACATCGGGGTGCGCTTTTTCCACCTCATCCAATAATATCACGGAATAGGGTTTTCTCCGTACCTTTTCAGTGAGTTGCCCACCCTCTTCATATCCAACATACCCCGGAGGAGCACCGACTAATCTGGAAATCGCAAATTTTTCCATGTACTCACTCATATCGATGCGTATAAGAGCATCCTCGGAATCAAATAGTTCTCTTGCTAATACCTTAGCTAACTGGGTTTTACCAACACCTGTTTGTCCAAGGAAGATAAAAGAACCTATGGGTTTGTTCGGGTCCTTAAGGCCTGCCCGGTTACGCTGTATCGCTTTGGCTACCTTTTGAACCGCCTCATCTTGTCCTACAACATAGTCCTTGATCAATTTCGGAAGTTCGGCAAGTTTATTGCTTTCTGTTTGGGCAATTCGATTCACAGGGATACCACTCATCATACTTACCACATCGGCCACATTATCTGCGCTGACCGTTTCCCGGTTTAATTTACTTTCTTCTTCCCAGCGTTCTTGTGCTGCGGCGAGATCTTTTTCAAGACGCTTCTCATCGTCCCTCAGCTTTGCCGCTTCCTCATACTTTTGTTTTTTTACCACACTATTCTTTAATTCCCGAACGTCTTCCAGTTGTTGTTCCAATTCCAGGATTTGTTTGGGAACATCCATATTAACAATGTGAACACGGGAACCTGCTTCATCCAGAGCATCTATCGCCTTATCCGGTAAAAAGCGATCTGTCATGTACCGGTTAGTCAATTTTACGCAGGCAGCAATGGCATCATCTGTGTAAAGTACGTTATGATGATCTTCGTACTTGCCTTTAATGTTCATCAAGATCTCTAAGGTCTCTTCCACAGAGGTGGGCTCGACCATTACTTTCTGAAATCTTCTTTCAAGAGCACCATCTTTCTCAATATATTGGCGATATTCATCTAAAGTGGTAGCACCTATACATTGTATTTCTCCCCTGGCCAATGCAGGTTTAAACATGTTAGAGGCATCCAGACTTCCTGTTGCGCCTCCGGCACCTACGATAGTATGTATTTCGTCAATAAAGAGTATGATATCATCGTTCTTTTCCAACTCATTCATTACAGCTTTCATGCGCTCTTCGAACTGGCCTCTGTATTTTGTTCCGGCAACAAGAGAAGCCAAATCCAAAGTTACCACACGCTTGTTGTAGAGAATTCGGGAAACTTTTTTGTTAATAATACGCAAAGCCAAGCCTTCCGCTATTGCACTTTTTCCTACACCAGGTTCTCCAATCAGCAATGGATTGTTCTTTTTCCTTCGGCTGAGTATCTGCGAAACACGTTCTATTTCCTTTTCACGTCCAACAACGGGATCTAATTTATTTTCCTCTGCCAATTTGGTGAGATCACGACCAAAATTGTCCAAAACAGGAGTTTTGGATTTTTTGCTTCCTTTCTGTTGACTGGAACTCCCGAAACTTTCTTTTGATTCTCCACTATCTTCAGGTTCGCTGGAGAACGATTCAGAGGTGGGCGAATCCACATAATCATCTTCGCTGGTGATCATGGATTTGAACTGTTCTTTTACATTATCGTAATCCACCTTAAGTTTATGTAAGAGTTTGGTGGTTGGATCATTTTCATTTCTTAGAATGCAAAGCAAAAGATGTGCGGTATTAATGGAAGAACTTTGAAACAGCTTTGCTTCCAGAAAAGTTGTTTTCAATGCTCTCTCCGCCTGACGCGTAAGATGTAAGTTCTTTTTGTCTTTCTGTATGGAACCTGTATTGGGGTTCGCAGGGCTTAAAATCTCGACCTTTCGGCGCAGATGGTCCAAATCAACATCCAGCGCATCCAAAATGTTTATCGCCTTCCCATTTCCATCTCGCAATAAGCCCAACATCAGATGTTCGGTCCCAATAAAATCATGACCTAAACGCAAAGCCTCCTCCTTACTGTAGGCGATTACATCTTTGACCCTTGGTGAAAAATTATCATCCATAGTTTTTCTAATAATCGAACTAAAATTAATAAAAGTATTCCAACGGTGTTCAAATACCGTACCCATATTCGACAAAGTCGGAAGAAATGACGAAAAATAGCAGCTTTTACATAATTTTTAACGGTTTATCGCATATAAAATTGCAGAGATTTCGTGTTGATAATTTTTTTAATAAAGTCCGGTGCTGATGCATGAAAAGGGGCATTTTTTGGTATATTGCCACGATATTTTAACCACAAAAAAGTGTAATTTTTTGCGATGGCGGAAGGAGAAAAATTGATACCTATCAACATTGAAGATGAGATGAAATCTGCCTACATTGATTATTCAATGTCGGTCATTGTGTCACGTGCACTGCCAGATGTTAGGGATGGTCTTAAACCGGTACACAGAAGGGTACTTTTTGGGATGCATGAGTTGGGTGTAAGGGCGTCCAGTTCTTATAAAAAATCGGCAAGGATAGTAGGGGAGGTTTTAGGAAAATACCATCCACATGGGGACACTTCGGTGTATGATACTATGGTACGGATGGCACAAGAATGGAGCCTGCGTTATATGCTTGTGGATGGACAGGGGAATTTTGGGTCTATTGACGGTGATAGCCCTGCGGCAATGCGCTACACCGAGGCCAGAATGCGCAGGATATCGGAGGAAATGCTCGCAGATATCGATAAGGAAACGGTAGATCATCAACTCAATTTTGACGATACGCTACAAGAGCCTACTGTGTTGCCTACCCGAATTCCGAATCTTTTAGTGAATGGAGCCTCAGGTATTGCAGTAGGAATGGCAACCAATATGCCGCCTCATAATCTTTCAGAGGTCGTGGACGGTACTGTTGCTTATATTGATAACAGTGAAATTGAGATTGACGAACTCATCAAATATATCAAAGCTCCGGACTTTCCTACCGGAGGAATGATCTATGGTTATGACGGTGTTAAAGAGGCCTTTCATACAGGAAGAGGTCGAGTGGTAATGCGCGCCAAGGCACATTTTGAAGAAGTCCAGGGCAGAGAGTGTATCATTGTTACCGAAATACCTTTTCAGGTAAACAAGGCGGATATGATTAAGAAAACCGCTGACCTCGTTAACGATAAAAAAATAGAGGGTATTGCCAACATTCGGGATGAGTCTGACCGAAAAGGTATGCGTATTGTCTATATTTTAAAGCGCGATGCTATCCCGAATATCGTGCTTAATATGTTGTACAAATACACTGCGCTTCAGTCTTCATTTAGCGTAAACAATATTGCACTTGTAAAAGGGCGACCACAACTTTTAAATCTCAAAGAGCTCATACAGCATTTTGTTGAACATCGCCATGAGGTGGTGGTCCGACGTACCCAATATGAGCTTAGAAAGGCTGAAGAACGTGCGCATATTTTAGAAGGGCTTATCATTGCTTCGGATAATATTGATGAAGTGATCGCCATAATCCGGGCTTCTGCAAATGTTGAGGCCGCAAGAAACAGCCTGATCGAACGGTTTAAACTGACAGAAATTCAGGCGAAGGCAATTGTAGAGATGCGGTTGCGGCAGTTAACCGGACTGGAACAGGATAAACTCCGTGAAGAATACGATGAGTTACTCAAGACCATTGAAGATCTAAAAGATATTCTTGACAAAAAAGAGCGTCGTATGCTGATCATCAAGGAGGAACTTCTTGAGGTCAAAGAAAAATATGGGGACGAACGCAGATCAGAAATTGATTTTGCCGGTGGGGACTTCAGTATTGAAGATATGATTCCAGATGAGCAGGTGGTGATCACGATCTCTCATGCCGGGTACATCAAAAGAACCCCGTTAACAGAGTATAAGACCCAGAATAGGGGAGGAGTGGGACAAAAGGCCTCTACCACCCGAAACGAAGATTTTCTGGAACACCTCTTTGTGGGAACTAACCATCAATACATGTTGTTCTTTACGCAAAACGGAAAGTGTTTCTGGATGCGAGTTTTCGAAATTCCTGAAGGTAGCAGAACCTCCAAAGGGCGTGCAATTCAAAATCTTATCAATATCGACCGGGAGGATAAGGTTAAAGCCTTTATTTGTACACAAGATCTAAAGGATGAGGATTATGTGAATAGTCATTATGTAATTATGGCAACGAAAAAAGGGGTAGTAAAGAAAACCTCTTTGGAGCAATATTCCAGACCTAGGCAAAACGGGATCAACGCCATTACCGTAAGAGATGGTGATGAATTGTTGGAAGCAAAACTCACAACAGGAACTAGTCAGATCGTTTTAGGATTAAAATCCGGTAAAGCCATCCGTTTTGAAGAAGGTAAG
Organism: Bacteroidota bacterium; assembly: GCA_038750505.1. GTDB lineage: Bacteria > Bacteroidota > Bacteroidia > Flavobacteriales > Flavobacteriaceae > Croceivirga. The sequence continues at coordinate 137,515 of JBCDHD010000012.1, forward strand.
ACCCGACCGATGGGCCGGAATGCCTCGGGAGTTCGTGGTATTACCTTGGCCGATGATACGGATGAAGTGATAGGTATGGTTTCAGTTCACAATTTTGAGGAGGATATTCTCGTGGTTTCTGAGAATGGCTATGGAAAAAGATCCAATATCGATGACTATCGCGTAACTAATAGGGGGGGGAAAGGTGTTAAAACCATTTCTGTTACTCCGAAAACAGGAGGATTAGTCGCCATTAAAAACGTAGCAGATACCGATGACCTCATGATAATTAATAAATCCGGAATTGCCATACGAATGAGCGTTGAAGATCTACGAGTAATGGGAAGGGCAACCCAAGGGGTAAAACTTATTAATCTTAAAGAAAGCGACTCCATTGCAGCCGTTGCAAAAGTTATGAAAGATGAAGACGCCGTAGACGATGTGGACCTTAGAAACATTGAGGTGAATGAAGAGGATGGCACGGCTCTTGATACCGATACAGGCGAAAAGAACGAATAATCAATAAACACTAATTAAATTACGTATAAAATGAGAACTACACTTTTAATAGTACTCGCCCTATTCATTTCAATGGCGGGGTATTCCCAAAAGGATGAAATAAAGGCAGCCACCAAAGCCTTAAAAAGCGGGGATGCTGCAGCAGCCAAAAGTGCTCTTGAAGGCGCCGCAGGAAGCATTGACGGGGCGGATGCACGAATGCAAGCCCAATATTATGTTTTGTTGGGGAATGCACATTCTACCTTATCTGAGTTTGGTCCTGCCATTGAGGCGTATCAAAAAGTAGTAAGTATAGAGGAAGCCAGTGGTAAAGCAAAGTATTCTGCTGAAGCCCAACAAAAATTAAGTCAAATGACCGGGGATTTGGTTAACTCTGCTATCGAAGACAGCAACAATAAAAAGTTTTCAGAAAGCGCAACGAAGCTGTACCAGGCCTATAAACTAAGTCCGGCAGACACCGTTTATTTGTATTATGCGGCAAGCACTGCCGTAAATGGAGGGCCAGACATGTATGACCAAGCCATTTCCTATTATGAGGAATTAAAGACGATCAATTACGATGGCAGTTCTTTGAAATATACGGCAGTGAATGTGGCAACGGGAGCTGTGGAAGAGTTGGACAAGACTACACGGGATCTTTATGTTAAAGCAGGGACCCACAAAGATCCTAAAGAAGAAAAGACCCCTTCTAAGAAAGCGGAGATCGTTAAGAATATTGCACTGATCTATCAGGAACAAGGAAAAAACGATGAGGCCTTAGCAGCCTATGAAGACGCTATCGCAAATAATCCTGGCGATGTTAACCTCATATTAAACAAAGCGAATCTCTACTATTCCTTGGGCGATAAGGATAAATTTAAAGAGTTAATGGCTCAGGCTTCTGATATGGCACCGGATAATCCCGACTTATTGTATAATATAGGCGTTATCAATATGGAACAAGGAAACTTGGAAGAGGCTAGAGCTGCTTATTTGAAGGCTTTGGAAATAGATCCCAGCTATGTAAATGCACAACTTAACCTTTCCACTTCGTATGTAAATGAAGGAAATTCGCTTATAGACGATATGAATGAGTTAGGTACTTCAAGAGCTGATGCGCAGAAGTACGATGAGCTTAAAGCGAAAAAGGATGAGTTGTTCCTTAAAGGGGCAGAGATCTTGGAAGAAGCTTTAAAGACAAATACCGATAATGAGGGGATATTGTCTCAGCTGAAGAATATTTATGGGGCGCTTGGTGACAATGAAAACTTCATGCGTGTCAAGAAATTGTTGGGAGAATAAAGTCCGTAGCAATTAAATTAAACGAATTCGAAACCCGCTTAAGGCGGGTTTTTTTATATCACTTTTTTAATTACCCGCAGTTGGTGGGTGTATCTTCTCTTCCGGACGTCAAAAATACCGGTATGGTCGATGCGGTCGATGCGCACACTACCAAAGCAGTGAATAACGTAGTTATTTTCTAAAATAATACCTACATGGTCAATACTTCCTTCAGAATTGTCAAAAAAAACCATATCTCCGGCTTCACTTTCTTCTATGAAACTCAAGGGTTCTCCTTGGGTGGCTTGCTGCTCAGTAGTCCGTAAAAGGCGATACCCGTTTATTTTATACACCATTTGGGTGAAACCAGAGCTGTCAATACCAAAAGGAGATTTCCCACCTTTCAGATAGGGACAATTGAGATAGAGCAGTGCTGTAGTTACCAGATTGTTTTTTGAACTTTCGGTAGCTACAGGCATAGCTTCCTCCATGGTATGCTGTAGTATTGGTACAATATCTATTCGGGAGCCAAGTAAAACAGGTAGGAAAACATTATCCCTGGTACAGACATGAGTGATGAAATCGGTGCTGTAGATCGGATCTTGTTGTTCAATTTTACGAAAGTTAGTTTCGCTGATCCGGGTAATCTGGTTGTTTTGCACCCATCCTTCGCAGCCATCATAAGTTATCCGAATCCTGCTCCAGGTTTTTCTTGATTCTTTTATTTTGAAATGATCCCCATATATAATTTGGGAGATCATCCCAGCATCTTCATCAGGAGATAGCCGTATTGGAACAATACTTAGATGCCCAAGTCCATATTCCATGTATCGTTTTCTCGTTAAGGTCTTTCCACAATCATAGCAGAGGCACCACCTCCACCATTGCAAATAGCAGCAGCTCCTATTTTAGCATCATTTTGAACGAGCACATGAAGTAAGGTAACCAGAATACGGGCTCCGGAACATCCAAGGGGGTGTCCAAGGGAAACGGCTCCCCCGTTCACATTAACATTACTGTCCACCAGCCCTAGCAGTTTCATATTGGCCAGTGCCACTACAGCGAACGCTTCGTTAAACTCAAAGAAATCTACATCTTCTATGCCAATATCTGCCTTTGCCAGTGCCTTTGGTAATGCCTTAGCCGGTGCAGTAGTGAACCATTTCGGTTCCTGAGCAGCATCGGAGTAGCTTTTAATTTTAGCCAAGGGTCGCAACCCAAGAGCTTTTGCTTTTTCTGCACTCATAAGTACTAATGCGGCAGCTCCATCATTGATTGTGGATGCATTAGCAGCGGTTACCGTACCCTCTTTTGAGAAGGCCGGTCGCAATTGCGGTATCTTTTCAACTTTTACATTTTTATACTCCTCATCCTCTGCAACAAGAACTGCTTCTCCCCTTCGTTGTGGGACCTCTACCGGCACCACTTCTGCTTTGAATTTCCCGGTTTGCCAGGCACTTTCCGATCGCGAATACGATTGTAAGGCATACGCATCTTGTTCCTCCCTGCTAAATTGATATTTTTCTGCGCAAGCATCTGCACAGACACCCATAGCATTTTCATCATATGCGTCAACCAGCCCGTCCTTTTGCATTCCGTCTACGAGGGAACTTGGTCCAAATTTATGTCCATTGCGCATGTGGATATAATGAGGAATGCTACTCATATTTTCCATTCCTCCGGCCACTACAATCTCAGTATCCCCTAAGGCGATGGATTGCGCAGCTTGCATAACGCTTTTCATTCCTGAGGCACAGACTTTGTTCACTGTTGTACATGGCACACTATCGGGTATACCGGCATAAATAGCCGCCTGTCGCGCAGGTGCCTGACCTGTCCCGGCCTGAACAACATTGCCCATAATAACCTCCTCTACATTTTCAGGAGCAAGTCCTATGGAATCCAGCGCTGCCTTTATAGCCACAGCACCCAATTTAGGAGCTGGAATAGTAGATAATGCTCCTAAGAAACTACCTATCGGGGTTCGAACGGCAGCCACAATAACAACTTCTTTCATGCACTTTAAAAATTTACTGGAACGAAAATACTAATTTTAATAGCAATCCCCGGGCCGTATTGGTTGCTCATTTATTTTCTATTTTTGGAGGAAGTCTTCATACTCGATGGGAAAGTCGCTCGACAATTTTTACAAGAATCAATCACTTATCTACAAATATTTTCTTTACGTATTGTCGATAGCGTTAATTGTTTTTTTCTTTCCTAAAGGAGGGAAGTTTAAATATGAATTTCAAAAAGGGAAACCCTGGCAATATGACAACTTATATGCTCCCTTTGATTTTTCTATAAAGAAAACGGATGCTGAGCTAGCACTGGAGCGACAGGATCTGGAAGAAAACAAGCCAAACTATCATACCTATGATAGTGCTATTGCCGAAGATGTACGCACTGCGTTTAAAACCAGGTTCAACAGTCAATTTTCAGGCGGAACGTATTCGTCGCAGTACAAAGACGATCTTCTTGCGTTTGGTAGCGGTATCTTGGATACCCTATACGCATTGGGCATTTTTGAAAATGATATTTCTTCAGGAAAGTTGTTCTTGATTTTTGAGAATGAAGCTATTTCCATTAGGCCCATCCAGGTTCGAGATTTGGAAGAAAGCCGTGCATTTGTACGAGAACTTTCCAGCGGTCTGGGGAATACCATTATGGCAACAAGGCTGGCTACTGTCTTGAACCAGACGTTACAACCCAATGTCTTTTATGATAAAAAATTGACGGAAAGCGCGTTACAAGAAGAGCTCTCAAAAATATCGTATACAAGAGGTACGGTTTCCGAAGGAAAACTGATCATTGCAAAGGGGGAGGTAGTAGAAGCTGACAATCACAATATCCTGGTTTCACTTAAAGAGGAGTACGAATCCGAGCTTTGGAAGGGGACCAACTACTATTTCATTCTTTTTGGATATACTATTCTCGTTGCTCTGGTACTGATCATGTTATTTCTCTTCTTGAAAAAATACCGCCCGGAGATATTTGCCAATAACAACAAGGTGACCTTCATTTTTTTCAATGTGTTGTTAATGGTGTTTATTACCACTTTAGTGGTGAAAACCAATGATCGTTATTTGTATGCCGTCCCACTTTGTATTTTACCCCTCATACTGAAAAACTTTTTTGATGCACGCCTGGGTTTATTTGTTCATGTACTGACTATCCTTATTCTGGGTTTTGTAGTACCCAATAGTTTTGAGTACATTTTTTTACAGATCATTGCAGGAATTGTTACCATTTTAACGGTTTCTGAATTATACAAGCGCGCCAACCTGTTTATTTCCGTGGGTCAGATCACCTTGATATACATTATAGGGTATTTTGCTTTTCACAGTATTCACGAAGGGAATATGGATAATATTCAATGGATCACCTTTGGGATTTTCCTGTTGAACGGTATGATCACCTTATTTGCACAGCCGTTGATCTATTTGTACGAAAAGATCTTCGGTTTGGTTTCGGATGTCTCCCTGCTGGAACTTTCAGATACCAACTCAAAATTACTTAAAGAATTGGCGAATAAAGCTCCCGGAACGTTTCATCATTCTTTGCAGGTAGCTAATTTGGCCGAAGCTTCAGCCAGTGCAGTGGGAGCCAATGCAATGTTAGTGAGAGTAGGGGCATTATATCACGATATTGGAAAAATGACCCGACCAGTGTATTTCACTGAAAATCAGATCACAAATGCAAATCCGCATAACGAGCTACCTGCAAAAGAAAGTGCTAAAATCATTATCGATCATGTCATTGATGGTATTGAGCTGGCTCGTAAAAATAACCTTCCCGATAGGGTCATAGATTTTATACGTACGCATCATGGAACCACCTTGGTGTATTATTTCTATAAAAAGCAGCAAGAACTGGATCCGGAAACATCGGACAAAGAATTTAGATATCCAGGCCCAATCCCGTTCTCAAAAGAAACCGCCATACTTATGATGTCCGATGCTGTTGAGGCCGCTTCAAAAAGCCTGAAATCTCCAACCTATCCCTTAATTGACGAATTTGTGGAAAAGATTGTGCAAGGTCAGCTTTCTGCGAATCAATTCATCAATGCAAATATTACCTTGAAAGAAATAGAGGTAATAAAGAAAGTACTAAAAAAGAAACTTACCAATATTTACCATTTACGAGTAGAGTACCCGGAGTAAATCGTTTTAACCTGGTTTTTTGCCGGTACGGTTTTGTTAAAGATTTGGCAAACGACTTGTCTTTTGGGATTATTAATACTATTTTAAAGAGTATTGAAAGCTTTGCTTTTGATTTAAAATAGCATCCCTATGAATAATGCATTTTTTTTAGCGGTTTTCTTTTTTCTTAGCTGTTTTTTTAAGGTACAGGCACAAAACCATGGTCCCCGGGCTGAAACGCATTCATATGCTGAGCCAGAATCCAGATACCAGATGAGCCAGAAAGATTCTCTTGCTATATGGCGTGAGCAGGTTGTTTTGTATATAGATGCCGAGTCGTATAAGCCCAAAGAAACCGTCTTTTTCAAAGCGTATATCCTTACAGGGCCTAAAAAGCTAAGGGTTAGCGCAAGTGATGTGTTACGTGTAGAGCTTTTGGATGGTGAAGGGAATTTGGTCATGGACCAATACCATAGAATCGAAGGGGGCGCGGTCCAGGGTATCCTGGCACTACCTAAGAAGATGGAGCAAGGCAAGTATTACCTAAGGGCTTATACCCGTTGGATGTTAAACTATGGGGAAGATACTTTGCCGCTGAAGGAGGTTTGGGTTTCTGATTCCAATAGCCGTGAAGAGGAGAAAAGTGGACCAGTTGCCATTTTTTCAGAAAGTGGTTCCTTCGTGGCAGGTATTGAAAATAAAGGTATTGTATCCGATAACAACGGAAACCCGATTAACGGAGTTATTGTTGACGAAGAAGGAATAAATGCGGCCAATGTAGTGGATTATGGCTATGGCCTGGGGACCTTTACTTTCGTTCCTGATATAGGGAAAAACTACTATTTTGAAAAATCCAACGGGCAAAAGATCAGTTTGATACAACCCCTGGAAGCGGGGATCGTACTTCAAGCAAATACTATAGAGGATAAAAAAGTACAAATTAGGATTGGTGCTACTAAACCGTTACGCGAAGGGACGTACTATCTACAAGGAACCAGAGCGGGTAAGCACTATTTAAGATCGGAGATCATTTTTGATACGAAGAAAGATTTTGTGGAGCTAGATATTAAAAAAGAAGGGCTTCCCCATGGGATTTTAAACCTGGCTTTAGTGGATATCAACGGACAAACATGGGCAGAACGACCGCTTTATATCCGCGCGAATGACCTTCAGCTTAGTTTAACTGAAGTGGCTGAACTTTCGGAAGATGGTACTCGAAAGATGCGCTATACTTTAAAACTATCCGATTTAGAGGGTAATCCAGTTTCTTCCGAGCTAATGGTACGTCTTAAGGACGCGTATACTACCCCCAATACTATTGCAATTGCCAAAGATAAAAGGGGGATGAGTTACTTGAAAGATCTTCAAGTATTAGCACAACGTGTTCCGGAAGGATCGTCCATAACCTCAGAAAATGAGTTGCCTGACCAAATAAAATACGCTATCCAAAATGGGTTGGCATTTTATGGGCAGGCTTACGATTTCAATAATGCTTTATTGACTGACGATAGCGTTCAGGTGTATATGAACACGAAGAAAGATGTTGAGGTACAGGAGGTGGCGACCAATTCGGAGGGTTTATTTACCCTGATCGGACTCCAATTTGAGGGTGAGGTAACTATGACATTCAGAAAAGACGGTAAGAATATAAGGGAACAAATGGTAAAAGTAATTCCCTATCAATATGAGTTGCCAGAACTAAAACTGGATCAAGGAAATGTACGTCCAATGGTCAACCCCATCCGGGAAAGTGAACAGCTGATCTCTCAAAAGCGTTTGTCAGATTTTAACTTCAATGCTACACCCTCTAACCTAATTCCCTTGGAAGAAGTGACCTTAGTTGGACAACGAAAACTAAATAAAGTAACCACTTCCGTTTATGGTATAGAACCGAGTAGGGTGGTATATCAAGATCCGGAACGACCAAAAACCTTACCCCAGCTGTTTTTGGGTGTCCCCGGAGTCTATGTTTCGGGTATCGGGGATCTAAATCCCTCATTAAGCATACCTTCTATGACAGGGGCTGGTCGTCCGCTATGGATAATAGACGGATTTCCCTTATCTCAAGACTCTTATTACGCTTCTTCTTCCGTAACTGGTTTTTCAATTTTTGAACCTAGCCCATTACGAGAAGTGATGGATATCGTTCCATATGTGGATATTGAACGAATTGAATTCCTCTTTGGACCTGGTGCTGCCATTTATGGTACCCGTGGGTCCGGAGGCGTTATACTCATCTACACCAAAAACGGCTCGTACTCAACAGACTTTTTGGATAGAGATCAGGCACAGATCGTTTTTAAAGGATTCCAGGTGCCCGTAGATGTAACGCAGTATTTTACCTCACAAAACAGAAGACTTACAAGGAGTAGGAACGCTTCAACTTTGTATTGGAACCCATTATTAATGACAGATGAGAACGGAGAAGCATCTGTAGAATTGCTTGTCCCTGACAACACGAACAGTGTACTTTTAGAAGTGGAGGCAATTGCTGAAGACGGTAAAAGAGGTTCCCTGCGATCCGTATTAGGATTATGATCAAATAATTAAAAAAATTGTTGCTAAGTAGCCCTTGAAACGGTATTTTTGCACCCGCTTGAATGATAAGAAGACAATCGTTGAACAGGTTGTCTTTCAGAGCTAAGTTCATAACATATTGGGAGAGGTGCCGGAGTGGTAACGGAGCAGATTGCTAATCTGTCGACGGGTAACCGTCGCCTGGGTTCGAGTCCCAGTCTCTCCGCCTTCGTCGGCCGGAGCCATAGACGGCAAAGGCCGGCTTTTTAATCCAAAAAGTCGACTTCGGCGGATAACTCCGCCCGGTTCTCGGTCTAAATTTTAAGATGACTTGGAATTTAGGCATTGAAATTTGATATTTTCGTTTCGCAAGAAACGTACTCGGGGTGTAGCGTAGCCCGGTTATCGCGCCTGCTTTGGGAGCAGGAGGTCGCAGGTTCGAATCCTGCCACCCCGACAAAATAACCCCTTGATTTTCAAGGGGTTATTTTGTTTTGTGTCTTAAAGTAGAAATATAAGGCAGCAGGAGGTCACAGGTTACAATATTTTATATAACTACCTGATAAAAATCCGATTACTACTGGACATATTTTTGGGGCAACTTTAGTTGCGTACCGAATTTCTGTTCCCTACACCAAAATTCTAAGCTAAAGTCGCTATTGGTGCATTGGGTCTGCTTGTTGATAGCATTCCTTTATCTGCTTTTTGGTAAGCAGATGCATTTGAGAAAACGCTGATTTTTGATCGGAGTATCCCGATATATTCTCTTTATTTACCTTCATCCATTCAATAGCAACAGTTACAATGCGCCTGTTTGCTAAGATATGTCCGGAATCGCCAGTGATACTTGTTACCATTCCCGATAGCTCCAATTTAGGTGCTGGGGCAAAGATAATTTGTGAGAGTTTTGCTCGGAATTCCCGTTCTTCATTGCTCCAACCTTCAAACTCCTTCGGCATATACTTCTGGTCTATACTATGCCTACCTTCATGAGCGAGTATTGAGGCTTCCATCCGATATTGTTCATATTTGGACAAGAATGCCAATTTCAAATCGTTACCCAATAGCCCTGTTGAGGATAGGTGGTCATATAGCCCTGTCAATGCATCAAATTTTAGTTTCACAGCCAAACCCTTTGCTACCCTATGTTGGTCAGAAGAGGTACCGTTTAAAAAATCTTCGATGATCCTTTCTTTTTTCTGTCGTTCCACGGGATCTGTGACCATTTTCCAGGCATTGATCGGCCCGTTTAAATACGCCGCCCTTACTCGTATGATTTCGTTCTCTGTGGCCCATCCACCAATACTTTTATATTCCCAAAACCAACTGGAAAAACCATTGGAGACCATCATGTCCAATTGGGTGTAGGTAAATTCAGGTTCAAAACCATACTGCGCCACTTTTGCTTTCTCCTGATTTACGATGTGGCCAAGACATAAAACATACCCACTATAGTTTCCGGTACCTCCCGTAAAACCTCTAGCCCCAAAATGCTTTTCTGTTTCATCAAGGAAATTGGCCTCGCTGTATTCTTTCTTTGCGGTAAATGTGAGCGTGTTCCAAAGTTCTTCTTTTTTGTTGTGCAACCACGTGATGTAGCCATCTTCATTTTCGCCCCCTATTGCGATCAAACGATAGTATTCATTCGTTTCTTTTTGAATGTCTTCTAGGTATTTTGAATAAGCAATGACATTTTTTGTTTTTCCATAATAACGTAATCCATCATTGTTTTTTTCAACATAAGCTGGTATGAATAAATAGAACCGCGATGATGCAAGTGCATCCAATAAAACCTCTTGTTGCGTTACAGACAGCTTGTTTCCATTCCAATTGGAGCACACCTGATTTAGTTGTTCAGCGGGATCTGTTAAATATGGGCTAACCTTTTGGATATCCTGAAATTGAAAATAGGACTTCCAGGCTTTCCATACATTTTCACCGTCGTTGTTGAGCAAGGCGATACCCAACAACAGTTTGGAAGGTCTTGGCAATCCCGCATCAGTTTCCAAAACGTTGGAAAGTAGTTTAGAGGTGTTGGCCAGTAAAATGGTATCTATACTATTGCCTTTGTTCAAATGGTCTACTGAAAACATGAATACTGCGTGTGCATATTCTGTATTTGCCAAGTTTAGCGCATTGTTGGAGTTTGCCAATTCCCTGGCGTATAGTGCGGCGTGTAAGGCTTCTTTAAAATGATGGGACTCCCTCTCAATTCTGGAAATAAGCATCCAGGTATCGTATTTGGAACGACCGAGGGAATCCGCTTTCATCAATCTTTCTTTTGCCAAAGCGTAGTTTTGATGGTATTTCCAGTCCTGATGGGCAAGTTTTCTCAAGGCCCTGCATTTTTGTTCCTCTTGCAGGGTATCAATCGAGAGGACGGCTTCCAATATCCCGTATGATTTTTTCAGGTCTAACTGGTCATAGGCTACATTTGCACGTTCAATTGTTGGCATCTGTTGCTGGGCTTTAGCATATGTTGAAAGTAAGATCGGTAGTAGTAAATAGACTATTCGTTTCATGGGAATGAATTTGATGTTGCGATCTTGTCATTGACAAATTAGTATCAAAATAAATCCCAAGCCAGAAGCTAAAGTTGTACCAGATTAACTATTTAGCAGCATTCTAAAGTGATGTGGTGTTATCCCGTTAAACGTCTTAAAGGTTCTTATAAAATGCGGTTCATCAAAAAATCCACTGGCCAAGGCTATTGCCGCAATAGAGTCCTTCTTGATAAATAGTTTTTTTGTGGCATGTTGTAGTTTTCGCTCTATCTGGTATTTGCCGATCGTTACCCCCATATGTTGCTTGAACACCCTGGACATATAATTGGGATGTACAAACACACGTTCTGATAGTGACTTTAATGAATGGACCACTTCTATTTCATTGTCCAGTATATGAACCAACTTGCTTAGCCAAGGCTGTCTCAATACGGTATCCGTGTTTTCTTCACCGGTTATCAAATCCAATAGTAAGTCTTCAAAAAAATCAACTTTGTCGTATTTCAAAAAGTCGATAAGTAGACGTAAAAGCAGCGGATGATCCTCTACATGCTTAATTTGTAGATTTGTCCGTTGGTAACCCACATCCTTTGTATCAAACCATTCAGTACTAAATTCTATGTTCAAACACTTGGTTTTAGGAGTAATGAATCGATTTTTGTGATGGTAGTGCGATGGTCTGAAAATAACATAGCTCGGACAGATTTTATCACAGGTGTCTTTGGTCATCTCATCATAAAGCCCGGAAAGAAGAATGCTTAGGTAGGCATTGGTGTGGCAATGGAATCTGGACTCGGATCTCTCATGTAGGGTGCTTTTTACCAAAAGCATATCGGTTCGAAAGGCCTGTAAGGTCTCCCCTAGGTATTGCCCATCATACAATACATTTCCGTTCATTCTGCAACTTGGTGTAAAAAGTGATCTTTTCCAAATCTTTCTGGCAAAGGAATACATGAGCATTGTTGTACCTGTACATTTAGATCCCCTCAACATTCATTCGCTATATGCGGGTTTAAAATACTGGTTTTCCGATCGAAAGCCCCAAATGTGACCTACCCAATATTTGTTAATTCTTCAAATACATCCATCTTTTGGGCGCAAGAGATAACATAACGCTCTTCTGAATCGATGAAAGCATCCGTTTCATATTCTGATGTGTTGATTAGAATCTGGTTTAGTCTTGGGTGAATCAAGTAAAAAAGATCACTTAAAGTATGGGCAGAGAGGTCCTAAGACGATTAATGAAACTACTGAATGATACCAAGAATGAGATGGGTTACAAAAGGGAAATTAATCCTGAAAAACCACTCTTTTCTTACCAATTAAGGTATTTGGGGACACTTCTTAGCAGCAGGATTAAAAACCCATATTTGAACACAATAAAAATATATTCCGGCACACATATCCAGCTTCTCATACTGAACTGCTATTTTAAAAGCGGTGGCCTGATCTGCAATGGCCTTCCATCCGTTGTAGACATTTCCGGTTCTTTGAAGGTTTCTGCCAATTATCCGGGTAGTTTGCTCAAGGTACTTTCCGGGAAAAGTACCCAACAATACATTCATGATAGGCTTTAGACAAGGCAAGGAAAAACTGGCCATAAGCGAATCAAATACCACCCGCTGTTTGCTCTAACTTTTCCGTATGTCCATTTGGGCATATATGCGTAAAATACTATTTTGCAGCCTTAGTAAGATCAGATTTTCAAGGGGGATAAAATTAAATCTATACTGGTCTATAAAAAGACAATAGCGTTCTAGGGGCAGGAGGTGGTCGGTCCGGATGCCGCAACCGGAATAGCGTTGGTCTTATTGCGAACTATTATATTGCATTTCGTTTGGTGGTAAAAGAAGGCATCCAGGGATGTACTCCTTAGCGCTACTATTTTTTTTAATTTTTCAAGAAACTATTTTGTATCGTTCAATGGCTTTGACTCTCCAACTTTGTTGATTTTTTCCTGTTCACAGCATCTGCCATAGAAATACAGCGAATGCCTATCTACTTTAATGCCAAATGTTTCTTCTATGGTCTCTTTGATCTTATCTATCCGGTCATCTCTGAATTCCATGACCTCGCCGCTATCTGTAAGAATTATATGGTCATGGTTTCCCCTAAAGTAGCATTTTTCGTATTGTGCCATTCCATTTCCAAAACGATGTTTTGTTATCAGCCCGGCATTCTCATAAAGCTTAATATTGTTGTAAATGGTGGCCATACTAACTTTGTAATTTTTTGAACGCAGATAGTGGTGGAGTTGATCCACATCAAAATGGTTGTCCAGATTGTACATCTCTTCTAATATGGCCATACGCACCGCAGTCTGTTTATGGCCGTGGGCCGCCAAATAATCTGAAAAGACCTTTTTTACAATTTTCAGTTTGTTCTGGTTTATTTCAGTTTTATTCTCCATTCTTCGTTCCTTGTAATAGATTTCAATAGTCAAGCATTATGATCTTTCCTTCACCGGTTTTAAGTGTGCTATTTCTTCCAGTCTCTTTTTTGATTTTTTGCTATCCAATCTTTTCGCTACAACTGCGCTGAATACCGAAAGGCCTCCAAGTAACAACCAGCCAACATCGACAAAGAAGGAATCAGGATAACCGAGACCTAATGATTGCCAAAACCATAACCCGCTTTGAAAACCATTTACAATAGGAATTAAAAGCCCAAATACTCCGGCTAGCAAGAGCGCGTGCTTATTTATCTTGAAAGGACTTTTTATGAAGTAACTATAAATAGTATACGCTAACCAAAATAGTAAGAATACATTCGACATCATTCCGAAACGATCAGGGAATACCTTTGCCAAACAGAAAAAGAGGGCAATGGCGGGAAATAATCCCATACAAGCCCCAATAAAAATAGCGCCAATATTTCGGTTGAATTTGGCTTTGTTGGCGTAGGCCTTCTTTTCTCGTGCTACTAACCATATCATTACACCCGATAGAATCGTGTAACAGGTAATAATGGATAGAACGAAATAAGTGATTTTCATAAAGAAACCTCCGAAAAGCGCAAAATGCAGCTTGCCGATTGTGGCTCCGGTAGCATAGGTATAACTATTGTCATCCCTGGATTTGTCCTGCAGGACCAACCCATCTTCCAGGCGTATTATCTTTTTTGCTTCCGCCATAAATTGGGTCTCCCCGGTATAACTAATGTTCAGGGTCAACTTACCCGGTTTTTCCTGATAGTCGGCGATAAAAACACCAATAGAGCTGATCTGATCTGGATTTAGTGGCTCCAGATCGGGGTAAATCAGCGTATTTATACTAACTGTATCTCTCTGTTGCGTCGGCGCGGGAAAGTCCTCCATTTTTAGACTGGGGTTAACAGCATCCCTAAAATTTTGAATATCCCCTCCATATTGAATAAAAAGTATGGGCACGTAAAGTAGTGTAGCTACCCCAAGGTAAGCACCCGTAATAGCATACATAAACTGAAAGGGTAGCCCTAAAACGCCCAAAGCCGTATGTGCATCTGTCCATAGATTTTTAATACTGCTCTTTATGCGAAAAGTAAAGAAGTTTGAGACTATCTTGTTCCAATGAACAATGATACCGCTAATGATAGATAGGCCAAAGAACAGCGCAACAAATCCGGATAAATAAAGCCCTGCGCCTGGTATTTGGTCGAAAAAATGTAACTGGAAAATATAATGACCTAAAAGATCTGATTTCTCGGAGGTTTTCTCTATTAAGGTATAGTCTTCCGGGGAAAGCTGCATAGCTACTGCTTCCCTGTTTCCAGTAGCAAGGGTTTTCTCTGCGGTAGGCCTATCCTCCTTTGGATCCTCTAACGCTTTTGCCGTTACTTTTATATAATCACCAATCTCACGATAGCCAATAAAAAAGCTTCTTCCTTTCGTCGTATACCCCTCTTGTTTTACGCGTTCAATAATGCGATCATAGTCAAGGACGGTCCTAAAGGGATGCTTCCGTTCGTTATATTGCCAATTGTTGATTTCCCCTGTAAATAAGGCAAACGCACCTGCCAGAAAAATGACAAACAGGCCAATGGTAATGGTTATACCCGAAACGGTATGAACATTAAAAAATACATTGTAGCTCCTTTTGTATTTAACCATCAGTTTATTTTTAATTTCCTAGATACATAAATAGTGCAGACACCAGGGTAATAACCGCAAAAATGAGCCACGACACCCAGGCTTTTTTTATCCAGTACACCAAAAGCATTAGAAATATCCAAACTATAAACCCTGCATAGATTGCTGTTATGACCACTACTTTGGGATTTAACCAGCTTGAAAGTGCCATTACCAGAAAGATCAGGACAATGAAGCCGCCCAAAAAGGCTGCTAAGAATTTGCTGGTTCTTGTCCAGCGGGATGTAGCTAAATACTTTTTATTTGCAGGCATGATTCAAAAACCAGGTAGAATAATTAGTTCAAAAAATACCAGTAGCAGTGCTGTTACCACTATATAGACCTTACCTACTTTAAAAAGAGGGGCAAAGAGCAATACCAGAGAAGCTATAGTGGGCCAAACCACCAATAAAGCCAGCAATGCATTTGTAACCCCAATTTTGTACGTGAGCAAAATAGTACCTATAATCGTTAGAAGTAAAGACAATCCTCTGGCGAGTAGCGGTTGCGATTCCCAATAAAGGGAAAATGCCCCTTTGCGATATTCCACTCTTTTTGCTGCAGCAAAAAGCAGGTATACAGAGGTGAAAAAAAATATAACTCCTAAACTGATCATTCGTAAGGATTTACGATAAACAAAACCAAAGATCTTCCCGTCATTGAAGACGAGAAGATCGGTTTAAATTACTATTGTTGAGACAGGTCAACCAAACCAATTACACCTCCTCCGCCAACTACATCGAATGCTTTTTCTGCAGTCCCCGTAGCAGGATTATATCTATAAATAGCATTTTCTGATGCTCTTCTAACCGACATATAAACCTCGTCTCCAATTACCACAGAAAATACCTCTTCAAACCCTCCGAGGCTAGGAATTCCTTGTATAACTTCGGCTTCCTGGGTCTCCAGATTTATACTTATCCATTGGCCTACCTCCTCTGTAAATAATATAATTTGAATTTGTTGAAGTTGCTGAGGAGTAAGATTTGCAGGGTTTCCACCGACCGATGCAATAATGTCCAGAACACTTTGCGGAATGACCGTAACGGCCAAGGCCACTGCAATATTATTTCCTACGTAATTGAATCTATTGGAAAATGGTAATAATATATTCTGAGGGTTAACAGCGATGGCAGGTACAAACTCATAGTCAGGATCAAAAGTATTGGAACCTGCTGGTATTCTCAGTATTGTACTAGCTGTGGTAGCCGGGGGGCTTGCCAGCGCAAAAAAGTAAACATTTCCATTTTCATCTACACCACCTGCATTCAAAAAAAGCGAACCAAGACCCGGAAATTCTCCTGTTGCGGTCAACTGACCGGTTTGGTAATCGGCAGATTGCGCATAGCTGGAAGTATAAGGGACATTATCGGGGTCTGCTGTTTGCACAGAAGCAAAAACTTCATCTCCCCGTAGTAAAAGACTTCGCAATCGTTGTGGACCGGGTAGATCGGCGTCGCTCATAGGGATTTGACCTTCCAACTCCATACTTATGGGATTAAAAACGCCTATTTGTGCTGGAGTAACGCTGGTCGCAAAAAGACCAGTAGTCGCATTAGCAATCTCTATTGAGTTAACCCCTTCGGTAAGGGGCAGAACAGCATCTTCTACAATTTCACCGTTCCCATCTACTTTTATCCTTGCAATTCCAGCGGTTCCGTCCGTGGATCTATTGTTATACAGATAACTTTGGAAAACATTTCTTACCCCAAAAGACGGAAACACTTCACCATCTGTTAGGTCTGCTGTTCCTGAAGGCATTTCGCTAAAGTATTCGGCCACAAAATCATTATTAGGTGTACTTCCGATTACGATAAAACCTGTTCTTAGTTGTGCGTCTTCGGGGTCTAGCGTCTGCCAGGAAGAGGCACCTAGCGCATCGGATGCACCTGCAAAGGCGTAAGGGGGAAATCCTGAAATGAAATTAGCCGCATCGTCCCACCGACCTGCGGTCACTGCCTGGTCTACCCTGTTTTGGTTTGCAGCTCCCCATTGTACATAATCTAGCAATAGTTCCGGGTCGGACGAACTAAAGTCATCGGCAGAAGCAAAAAGCCCCAAGCCACCATTTTCCTCAGGAAGGGCGGTTACGTTTTGCGTCCCTGAACCGAGTTTTAAGGTCACGGTTTCATTGGATGATAAAGATAAATCACCTACAATATCCGAGTAGTTGCTGATCGCATTATATTGATTGGGCCCAAGGCATAGCTGGTACCCCGAAATGTCTATTTCCGATGTGCCAAAATTTCTTACAACCAAGGAGTCTCCTACAGGGTCTATAAGTGAGAATCGGATGGATTGGTCTAACCCCGGTTCTGGTGGTGGAGTCGTACCATTGCCATCATCGTCATCGTTGCAGGATGCCATAAATAAGATTGACATTCCTGCAAGCAAAAGACCTAGAAACGGCCTCTTTGTCCATCGTGAGTAAAAACATGTGTGCATAATTTTAAAATATTTGATAGTTTACTTTAAATTGAAAATTTCTGTTTGGTTTGGGCACTCTCCAGTTGTCGAAGAGTTCAAGATCATTTGTCAAGTTGTTTACCTGAAAGGACAGGCTTAGTTTATTATTCGGTGAGAAATAGCCCACACCGAGATTGAATTCATTTTGAGTTGGGACAAGCGAGGATGGTGGAATTTCCCCGTTACTTGTTTCATCCGTAATACTAAACTTTTGGACATGAAACCAGGACCCATACAGTGCTATATTGGGGAGTGTGCTCTTCAAACTTTTAATGCCAAAGTTTAGCTGAAGATTATGAAAGAAGAATGGGGTATTGGGAAAACGAGAACCGATAAAGGACGGATCTTCAAACCGTAAACCATCTCCATTAAATGCTTGATAGGTGCGTTCCTGATTGGTTAGATTAAATTCTATGTTCGAATATGGGTCCTTTGTTATTTTAACACTCCACTCCATACCTAGGGACCTCACCTCTCTATTATTCGTAAATCGTTGAAATGCACCAAAGGGAGTCAACCATATGAGGTCCTTGGTATCCCGGATAAAACCATCCAGAGAGGTATTGATCCTGAATAGCTTGCCCAGCTCTTTCTCGTAGGTGATGCCGAGGTTAATATTATTGGAACGCTCGGGTCTTAGCTCAAAATTGGATACAATGTTTACGAAATCGCCATACACTTCCGTCTCAGTAGGAATTCGTACGGCATACTCATAACTGCCCCTAATAAAAAAGTTATCTATTGGTACGTATTTCAGCGCACCTCCATAACCTGTGGTTTGGTCTTCTATCTCCACACTGGGAACTCCTTCGGAAAAGGGAAATGCCGTCTCTGCACGATAGAAGTAATGCTTGCCAAAGACCACTGAGGTGAGCCTTTTGTTGAACCAATCGCTTCTCCATTCTATAGAGGCAATATTTTTTGTAAAGAAGGACGGTAATTCGTTTCGATTTATCAATTCACCATCGACCTCAACGAAAGGATTAATATTATCTTTTCTGAAAAATCGGGTCCTGGCATAGAAATTATTAATGCTTAAGCTGTGCCTGTTGTTAATAGTATAGATGAAACCTAGCCGATGCGCATGGTTAAGGCCTTCCGTATCTGTATTTAAAGAATCCGATACATTCCGTTGTATTAATTCCCTATTCCAGTTGAATCTGTCTAAGTTGTTATTCCTTGCGGATTGAACCGAATTGGAAATAACCCCTCTGTATTTCAATTCTAGCCTTTTATCGAAAAAAGTCTTTGCATAGGTCAGGCTCTGATTAAAAGCTGTTGTTTCACCGGTTCTACCAAAAAGTGCAAAACCCTGGGCAATATTGAGTGTCTGTACCTCATCGAACCGATTAGAAAAATTACTACTAAAGGATAGCTTGTCCGCCCAGCTTAAGTCGTTCCAGTGCAGCCCAACCTGCAAAAAGGATGACCTGTGGGCGTCGTGAAATCTTCTTACCGTATCAAGGGTATCTACTCGTGCAGATGGTATGGGTTCCCCTGTAAAACGATCGGGTATAGAGTCGATAACAATGTTTCGTACATTACCCATTAAAAAGTCATTATCTGAGTAATTGTAATATCCTTCCAATGTAATCGCAAAATGATCGCTTATCTGTTTGCTAGCTAAAAATGAAGCACGATGGGTATTGTAAGAACCCACCTGATAGCTTAACTCCAGTTTGTCATTGTATAATCTTTTGGAAACGATGTTGACCGCACCCCCTAAGGCATCTATCGATTTATCTGCAGGTACTACCCCTTTATAGACCTCCAGCCTGTCAATCACACCTCCTGGTAGATTGTTAAGGTTGTATCCTCCACCGAGATACTCTACGGGAAAGCCATCTATGTAGATCCTTACTGCATTACCCTGTAGTCCGTTTAAATTTACATTTGCACTGCTTCCGAGTCCTCCTGTACGCCGTACAAGTACTCCGGGTGCGGTCCTCAGCATCTCTGCGGCCCCTACGGATTGTATTTGAAATGCCTTGGCATCTATAACATTTACCTTAATAGGATCTTCTCGTATTACCTGCCCTTGGGATTTCCCTTCTACAACAACTTCCTTTAATTCTTCTTCAAATGATGTGATGGTAATGCTGAGGTTTAACCGGCTATTTTCTTCAATCGTGATTTTTTTACCCCCATCCCGATAGCCCAAAATGCTTACAAGGAGCGTATATTCCCCTGGGGGCACTGCAAACGAAAAGTTGCCGTTTCCGTCAGTATCGGTTCCGTAGCCGGTGTTTTGTAGAAATACGGAAGCAAAGGGTACAGAATTTCCATTTTCATCCAAGACCCTGCCCCGTATTGTTCCTTTTCCCGATTTACCAGACATGGGTTTCACTAATATGGCATTACCGCTGACCTGTAATGTGATAAAGGCATCACCCCATACTTCATTTATGACTTTGCTCATTCTTACCTGTTGAAAATCCCTGGAGATCCTGCGCTGCTTTGGCAACTCCGAAGGTCGGTAGTTAATGGTAGTATTTGTCTGCTTCATCAATTGTTCGAGCGCTTCCGCCACGGTGCTATTCTCAAAGCGAATGGTCACTTTTTGACTGAGCAGGCCTTCTTGCCCAAAAGCAAAAACCGAAGTAGCTACATAGAATACCAACGTACCTATTGTTTTTGTGGAAGTCATGCTGATAACCTTCAGTAAATAGTCACGCTTTTGTTATTGATTTCGTATTCAAACTCTCCAAGAAAGCTCAATGCGTCCATAATCGCTTCAAGGGATGGATCCTTCATAGACAATTTAAAGTCATGCACCATTAATTGCGTATTTTGAACGGATACTTGAATATCGTACCAGGGCTCAAGTACGCCTATAACCTCTGCCAAGGTGTAGTTATCAAAAATCAAGTAATTTTCTGTCCAAGCTGAGAGCATATTAGCATCGACCTTACTTTTAGCAATGTTTTTGCTAGCGTCTAGAACGGCTCTTTCATTCACCGTAAGTGTCACTAAGTTTTCTGTTTGATCTTTTTCAGAAAAAGCGACGCTGCCACTTGTTACGATGATTTCCGTTTCTCCCGGTCTGTGGCTTGTATTCACATCAAAGGAAGTTCCCAAAACCTCAGTTTTTGAGTGCTCTGTATAAATGATAAAGGGCTTATCCGGATCTCTGACCACATTAAAATGAGCGTGCCCTTCCAAATACACAATCCGTTGGGTATCCGAAAAGTGCTCGGGATATTTTAATAGACTTTCCGAGTTGAGATGTACTATAGAACTATCCGGAAGAATAACAGTCGGACGTTCGCCTCTTTTTGATTTCTTGGTCGTTTGGCCTTCCCAGGAAACCGCCATATCCTTTGGTTGCTTGTCCCATGGATTTATAAACCAAAAAGCAACTGTTCCTACAGCTATGAAAAGGCCGATTGCCAGGAAAGCGGCAACCGAAATGCGGGAAAAGTTGCGGCGCATTGGAATTTTCCTGGAAACTCCTGTATTGCTATTGGCATCGAATCGATCCCGCTTTTTCAGGTGGGCATAGTCCTTATCCGTGCTTTGTAAACTGATTTTGCTGGTTTGTTGTATTCTTCTCCAAGTCCTTTCATCCATTTCAGAAAGCACCTTTTCCGAAAGCTCCGAAGGCTCATCTTCCGATGATGCCAACCAATTTTCAACAAATACCCGCTCTTCTTGCGTACATTTACCGGAATAATACTTGATTATGAGTTGTTCTGTTATTTTCATAACATAAGGCAGTTCGGTTACTATACCCTTATGTCGTTTAAGATGGTGGTAAACCCTACCCCAAGAAGAAAATAAAAGTGAAGGCTCCTTTGATTCCCGCTCTTAAGAATCTGATTGCATGTGTCATATGCTTCTCAACAGCTTTCTCAGAAATGTTCAATCCTATGGCAATATCCTTATTGGTCATAAACTTTTCCCGTTTTAACCGAAAGACTTGCTGGCAACGTTTTGGCAGTTGTCCTATCAATTGGTCTATGCCAGATTTAAGATCGTTGGCTATTAAATTCTCTTCCGTCTCATTGTGGGAAATCCGGCTGGTTGCCAAAAGTTCTTCCTTCGCTTTCAATCGAACCGACTTAGCCCTTAGGTGGTCAATAGAAGAAAACTTAACCGCCCTTACGAGGTAGGCCTCTAAAGAGGTGTTTATCTCCAGGGATTTTCTGCGTGACCAGACATCGCAGAAAGCATCATGAACAATACCCTCAGCTATTTCAATATTACCCACCAAGTTATAGGATATACGGAAGAGCTTTAGCCGACTTTGGCGATAAAGTAGCTCGAAATCGTGAACGTTTCGAATATTAAAAATGCCGTGGGCACTTAAAGTTTTACGTCCGTTATTCGTATTCCGGATAATTCTCATGCTACATTTCTGCAAGTAATTAGATTGTGACGCAGTGTACTCGCATTTTTTTTGAAAACTACAATTCGAAAAATGAAATTCCAAACCTTATTTAGAATAAATTTAAAAAAGGGCAATATTTAACAGAACCTTTAGGTTTGGCAAAAGATTAATAACATGAAAGGGCCTTGTCAAATAGAATAAACATAGATACTTCCTTAAAATAAGACAGGATACTGATTTCTTTAAACGGTAGTTCTAGGGGGAATGACTTAAACAAAAGATTCGAGAAATATTGATCCGTTCCTTTGAACGATCGTAACATCGGAACTATGGTTTCATGAAGACGGGCTGTAGTGGTAAGTTCTTCGTTAAGAGCCAATAGGCCATCTGGTAACTTCACCCCTACAATTAGGGCAGTATGCCTTGTAAGTGGTTTGGCCTAATACTATTTTCTTAAATAGTCCTTGTTCCTAGAGTACTATATCAAGACCACGGCACAAAACTATATTATCTAAATCAATGCGCATCACACTTTTAAAGGCATTAACTCGTGGACTGAGATGTAGTTTTGTTGCATGTCGTTTCTGTATACTTAGAGTGGATAGTATCCTAAAAGATATGCACTGCTTTGCCCTAAAGCCCTTTAAACAACTACTTACATTAGAATAAAACTTCGCTGTTTTCCAGACCGTTCAAATTCGATCAATTAGGGTTAAATGACGTAGAGTTTTATTAAAATTCCTCTCGTATTTTGGTCAAAATTCACAACTTGATCTGTATCACAATTATTAGATCGAAATAAATGAAAATGGCCAGTTTTATCAAGAACCATGGGTCCTATTTAAAAGTAATGTATCAAACATCAAATAAGAATGCCATACGTCAAATACCAAGACAGCCATGACAGCTACATAAAATATTCCTAGTTTATAAACCATACAGTAAACAGCGTAGGTAACCGCTATGTTCTATGAAAATCGATCCAATGATAATTTAATTTCACGTACTTATAGTCTGTCGCAATATGGGAAGCATAGTGCTCATCAATTTGTATGTTCCGGACATACCATATTTGATCATCATAACTAGCTTGTTGATCACTATCAATCTCAATTTCAACCGGAGGAATGGATAATCCCTTGCCTATGGCCTTCATAACGCTCTCCTTAATTGTCCAATAGTTATAAAATGTTTCTTCCGTTTTTTTAGAAGACCGTATAGCAATTAACTCTTTTGGAGTAAAAACTTTGTAAAAAGAATTGATATCAACGGTTTTGCGTTCTTCGATGTCTACTCCTAGTCGCATTCCTTTTGCCAATCCACATATGACATATTCTCCTGAATGTGAAATATTAAAATCCAATTCCAAATCTAAATAGGGTCTCCCATAGGTAGTATACTGTAATTGTTCAAGACGTTGCGCGTCTACTTCATACAATTTTAAACCTTCAATTAATAAGAGTTTTCCTGTAATGGTAAGCTCCCTATCCTGCCAATTCACATAGTTCTTGCCCTTTCTCAAAAGTGCTTCGGATAGGTTTTTTAGTAAAGCACAATCACTAGGTATAGGCCGATCACCTATTTTTGAATAAAATATATTTATCTCTTTAGGAATCATAGATCTGCGGTAAACAAATGTATATAGCCTTTTTGGGAAGCTTTTAATGAAGGCTTTCAAATAAGTCCGAAAATTCGTGTAGTAACCCGAAAAACTTCGGGTATTTTAATTGTAAAAGCCTGGCTTTTCCGGGTTACTTTCTTTTTTGACCTAAACGATTTATAGCGAAACAAAACAACCTTGCCAGAATTGAATACAAAAAAGAATTTGTACACAACTATAATAGCAGAAGGAAGCTTTGTACACTAACTTCATTTACTTTATGATGTAAAGCAATAGAATATCAATTTAAAGATGCACTGTATTCTATTGCCATACCCACAAGTACCTTTCTTGTCCCTTCAAATGGTTCGCGACCGTGGGTGTATAACATATTATCCAATAACAACAGATCATTTTCCTTCCAATCAAAACTTACTTTGGTGTTTTTATAAACCTCTCTAATAATGTTTAAGGCTTCCGGATCAATTGGAGTGCCGTCTCCATAATAGGTGTTCCTTGGTAAATTCTCCTCTCCTAGTAATGCTATTAGGCCTTCTCTTAACTCACTATCCAAATTGCTTACATGAAATAAATGTGCCTGGTTAAACCATAGTTTATCTTTCGTAACAGGATGAACAAGAGAAGCTTTATTTATCTGCTTGGTTCTAAGTCCGTTCGGGGTCCATTCTGCCTGAATGTTATTTGCTTTGCAATACGCTTCCACTTCCTCCTTTTTTTCAGTTTGAAAAACTTCCTTCCATGGCAAATCAATATCAGAGTAATTTCTAACGTACATAACATCCTTTCTTTCAAATTCTTCACGGATCTCAGCTGGGATTTTGTTATACGCAATTCTGCTGTCAGAAATTGGTGTATTACCCATCTTTTTAGCCTTTATTTTGCATACAAGACCTATTCTGGAAGGCCATTTATTTGAATACGCTTTTTCGTTATGCTGTGGAATCCATTCGGAATGGTGATATTCCGTTGCTGTATATACCTTATTTTTTAGTTCGGTCCTTGGGGTAGATCGGTACGCATAATCTATAAGTTCCCCACCAAATAACAGCGAAAGTATGGTGCCAAAGTCATTTTCTTCTATATTCTCAAAACCGCGTATAAGAAGCACCCCATTTTTTTCTACAAAAGCTTTTACTTCTTCTTTGTTTTCATACGCCCAATCTAAAGGCGATATATTTTTGTCTTTGACGTTATACAGCATTTTTATTCCTAGTAACTGCTCAATATTTTGTGTGTCCATCGTTTTTATTTTTTAAATATTTCGTATTTCTAAGTATTGTTTAAAATCATTTTATATGCTCATCTTCTCTTGTTCATTCAAGAATTCCTTGATCTGTTCTATAGAAGGCTTATCTAGAATAGTCCAGTGATCAGCTAGAATGGAATGAACTATTACTTCTTTGGTAGTGTAGTGTTTCCACCCATAATCGTAGTCATACGCAGTGGTATTCTTAACCACTTTTTCTCCGTCTATTTCCTTTTTTTCATAAGTTGTTGCTTTAAATAATGTAATTTTTGTCTCTAATTTTTCTTCGGTTTTGGGTCTATAAGACCGGGATAGTTGGTAATTATTAAACATTACTTTTAATCCCACTTCATTTAGTGTCTCTACTTGTTTACTTATTTCTTCAATTTGCTCGCTTATGGATTTGCCATGAAGAACCACACCGGTCCAATCAAAATCTTTACCGTAAACTTTAATTAAAAACCTTAAAAAATCTTGAAACACGTTGTCTTCTTCTATAATTTCTACAGGTTCTCTAAACTCAATTTTTCCATCAAAAATTAATAACTCATCTATTTCGAACCCTTTCTCACGTAATTGTAAAGCCATTTCATAAGCTACCTTTGCTCCAAAGGAATAGCCTCCAATTCTGTAAGGGCCGCTTGGATCTGCTTTTTGCATTTCTTTAATAAATAGGGCTGCCATTTCTTCTACAGAGTCTGAAACTTTAGATTTTCCATCTAATCCAGGGCATTGAAATGCGTACAGCGGTTGATCATTTTCTAGTGATTTAGCCAGTTCAAAATAACTGTTAATGCTTCCTGATATTTCCGGAACCAGATATATGGCCTTTTGATTTCCTGATTTTTGCAAGGAAACCAAAGTATCTTCTTCAAAAGAACTTTTTGAGTACATATTGGCTGCGAACTCAGAAATTGTGGGATACTTGAATATCGAAGTCAGTTTTATATCTGTGTTCAATATCTTTTTGATTTTAGAGATCATCCGAACGATCAATAAACTATGGCCCCCCAATTCAAAGAAGTTGTCATGTACCCCCACCTTTTCAACACCCAACAGCTCCTGCCATATCTCTACTAATTGCGCTTCGGTTTGGGTTCTTGGGGCCACGTAGGCTTTTGTTGACAGGGCAGAAGCATCTAGCTCAGGTAATGCCTTTCGGTCCAACTTTCCACTGTTGGTCAAGGGCATTTCCTCGAGCTGGACCCACAAACGGGGGACCATATACTCCGGTAAGCTTTGTTGTAATTGTTCTTGTACGGTTTCCTTGTCCAGCTCACCCTCCATGACCACATAGCCTACTAATTGCTTATTGCCATGGCCATCTTCTCTCGCCAAGACACAGGACTGCTGCACTTCCGGTAATAGGGATAGAGCGTTCTCGATCTCTCCCAGCTCAATGCGGTAACCGCGTATTTTGACCTGGGTATCCTTCCTGCCGATAAACTCAA
The DNA here is from genome assembly GCA_038750505.1 of Bacteroidota bacterium. Taxonomy (GTDB): domain Bacteria; phylum Bacteroidota; class Bacteroidia; order Flavobacteriales; family Flavobacteriaceae; genus Croceivirga. The sequence continues at coordinate 163,655 of JBCDHD010000012.1, forward strand.
TGGTACCATCGGGCAGCCACCGGGCCAGATCGCCGGTCTTGTAGATGCGTTCTCCTTTTTTAAACGGATGGGTAACAAAGCGCTCCTTGGTTAAGGCTTCCCGATTTAAGTAGCCTTTAGCTACCTGGATTCCACCTACATATAATTCGCCTACTACACCAATAGGAACAAGGCTCTTATCAGCGTCCAAAACATATAAATCCGTATTGGAGACGGGGCTCCCGATAGGGATCTTGGTCAATTCGGTTATATCCTCTGGTACTGACCAACTGCTAACATCAATAGCTGCCTCGGTGGGACCGTATAGATGATCAAAACGTACACTGGGGAAAAGCTGCCTAAACGATCGTGCTTGTTCTAGTGTGAGAGCTTCTCCTCCACACAATACCCTTCGTAATGAGGGACAATCGCCCGTAGATGATCCCTCCAAAAAGGCCCCTAACATGGAAGGGACAAAATGAAGCATGGTCACTTGTTCTGCCTCAATTATGCCTTTTAGATAGGCAACATCCCTTTGACCGCCGGGTTGTGCAAAAACCAATTTACAACCGCTTATTAAAGGCAGCAGTAATTCCCAAACCGAAACATCAAAACTAAAAGTGGTCTTTTGCAAGACGACATCTTCTGCAATTATCCCATAGGTCTTATTAAAGTGTAAAAGAAGATTTAATACACCTTTGTGGGAATTCATTACGCCCTTAGGCTGTCCTGTACTACCCGAGGTATAGATGACATAGGCAAGGTCATTAGGCGTAGCGACTCTTTTTAGCTTTCTAAGCGCGTGTTTTCCGATAATGCTATTCCAATCGCTGTCCAACAGAACAAGCTCCAGATCGTCCCTGTCTGAAAAGCAAGCCGAACACTCAGTGGTACTAAGCAGGACCTTTACGCCGGAATCCTCCACCATATAATCGATACGGGCTTTTGGATACTCAGGATCAATGGGAACATAGGCGCCCCCTGATTTGAGGATGCCCAGGATACCGACCAATAGTTCCAAACTCCGCTCCAGGCAAATACCGACC